>NZ_JBIAYD010000001.1:0-141060 GCF_042897315.1 Streptomyces sp. NPDC001068
ATGAGCTGGAAGTATGCGGCCCGCTCGCGGGTCATCCTTCGCCCGCCTCCGGGCCCCCGGTTCTCCCGGATCTCGAAGTCCATTGCATCCCCTGAGCTGGGGTGTTGCAACGACCACTAGAACTCAAGCGGTCCGGGGGCATCCGCGTGTCCGCTCCTGTTCGTCGAGCCGCCGCAGCAACTCCGGCAGGGCGGTCCGTTCCGCCGCCGTCGGGGCGACCCGGCGGACCCGCCCGCCGCCCGTCCGAAGGCCTTCCCCCCGGGACCGGTCCGAGCCGGTTCACGTACCGGCCGCCTCCGACGCACGGAATGTGCCGACGTCACGGCCGAGTTGATCGAGACGGGGCCGCGCCGAACCGGCACCCCGCGTGTTCTCGCAGGCCGAGGCCCCTTAGGGTGCCTTCGTGACTTCGCTTACCGACGACGAGAACATCCCCGGCCGCTACGGCCCGACCGCGACCACCGAGGCCGACCCGCGCCAGGTCGGCAGGGTGCGCACCGAATACTCCCCCGCCCACGACGGCGACCCCGATCCCGGTGAGATCGTGTGGACCTGGGTGCCCTTCGAGGAGAACGACGGGCGCGGCAAGGACCGTCCGGTGCTCGTCGTCGCCCGGGAGGCGGCCGGCACGCTGCTCGCCGTGCAGCTGTCGAGCAAGCGGCACGACAACGACCGTGAGTGGGTGGCGATCGGCAGCGGCCCCTGGGACCGGTCGGGACGCGACTCCTGGATAGACGTGGACCGCGTGCTGAGGCTGCACGAGGACGGCATGCGCCGGGAGGCGTGCGCACTGGACCGGGGCCGCTTCAACCTCGTACGCAACCGACTGCACGAACGCTACGGCTGGCAGTGAGCCGCCGGTGCTGCGACCTCCGGCAGACCCTTCAGGTCGCCAGCACTAGCCGCCGAGGGCGGCGGTCTGCGAGAACGCCTCGGTGAAGGCGGCCCGGACCGCCGACCCCGGCGTACGGTCCAGGATCCCGAACACCACGTGCTCGAAGGTCACCGCGAACCGTCCGCCGGCCCCCAGCAGCCCCAGGAAAGCCCCGGCGACCTGCCGCGGGTCGTTCTGGAAGACACCGCAGCCCCAGGCGCCGAGCACCAGCCGTCGGTAGCCGTGCGCGGCGGCCACCTCCAGGACCCGCTCGGCGCGTCCGGCGAGGGCGCCCGGCAGTTCACCGGCGCGCTCCGGCGCCGTACGGCGGATCACGCCCGCGTTGGGCGCCGCGGACGTCAGGAAGCCGGCCCGGTAGGGCTCCGCGAGGAGAGCGCCGCGGTCGTCCCGGAAGACCGGCACCGCCGGGGAGTGGATCACCCGGTCCGAGTAGAACGGATCGCGGTGGTCCCGGTGGTGGTCGTAGAAGGCACGGGCGTGCAACTGGCAGGCGTACAGGGCGGAGGCGCGGCACAGGGCCTCCTCCTGCGCCTGGGCGCCGTTCAGATATCCGCCGCCCGGGTTGCGGGCCGAGGCGAAGTTCAGGACCGCGACCGGGGCGTCGGCCAGCCGGCGGGCGGCCTCCAGGCTGCTCTCGCCGGTGACCTCGACGGCCGTCCGTACCGCGGCCGCCGCCGGAACCGGCACCGGTTCCGGGCCGTGGATCCGTGTCCCGGCCTGTGCGGCGGCGATGTCCGCCGCCAGCGGAACCTCGCGGCCGTCGGGCGTCAGGTAGGCCCCGGAAGCCACGATCCGTTCGGTCTCCTGGGCGATCCCGCGCAGGCGCGCGCTCATGGCGCCACCCCCGTGGACGCCATGGCCGCGGCCCGCGCGATCTCCCCCGTCGTGCTCATACGGCCATCCTGGGCGATGCTGGTAATCCGGTGCAACGGAGTTTCCCGCGCCCGAAACGGTGCCGGAACCTGCGAGGAAGCAGAGGTTACCGATCTAGAACGTCCCGATAGGTGCCCTTGTGCGAATCGGCGCGAAGGTCTTGGGTGGGACGGACGATGCCGTCCCGGCCCCATCCACGACCGGGCCGGCGGCATGGTGGAATCTCAGGAGGATCCCTACATGTCCGACTCGATATCCGACGGCGGCGACTGTACCGACGGGTCGGTGAAGACCGACTTCTCGGACGACCGCACCGCTGTCACCGAGGCCGAGGTGGAGGCCCTGGTCAAGGGCATCTGCTTCAAGACCGGCCCGCCCCGCACGGTCGGGGTCGAAGTGGAATGGCTGGTCCAGGAGCTGCGGCGACCGCGGCTCCGCGTGACACCCGAACGACTCGAAGCGGCCTACGCCGCACTGCGCACGGTGCCCCTGGGGTCGGCGCTCACCGTCGAACCCGGCGGTCAGCTGGAGCTCAGCTCGCCGCCCGCCGCCTCCCTGACGGAGTGCATCGGCACCGTCTCCGCCGACCTGGACGCCGTACGTGCGGTCCTCGCCCGGCAGGGCCTCGGCCTCGTCGGCGCAGGTCACGAACCCTGGCACACCCCCCGCCGCTTCCTGCGCGAACCGCGCTACGAGGCGATGGAGAGATGCCTGGACCGCACCGGTCCGGCGGGCCGCCACATGATGTGCTCCTCGGCCTCCGTACAGGTCTGCCTGGACGCCGGTCACGAGGAGCCCGGTCCGCTGGGACACACCCGGCGCTGGTGGCTGGCCCACCAGCTGGGCCCGGTCCTGGTCGCCGCCTTCGCGAACTCCCCCCTGGTGGGAGGCCGCCCCACCGGCTGGGTCTCCACCCGCCAGCTGCTGTGGATGGAGATCGGCGCGGGCCGCGCGGGAGCGCCCCCGCTGACCGGCGACCCGCGCGCGGCCTGGGCCCGGCACGTGCTGGACGCACCCGTGATGTGCCTGCGCCGGGACGGCGGCCCCTGGGAGGTGCCCGAGGGCCTCACCTTCCGGGAGTGGACCCGGTCCGGGTCGCCCACCAGGGCCGACCTGGCCTATCACCTCACCACGCTGTTCCCGCCGGTCCGGCCGCGCGGTCACCTGGAGCTGCGCATGATCGACGCGCAGCCGGGCGACGATGGCTGGATCGTGCCGCTGGCGGTGACGACGGCGCTGTTCGACGACCCGGAGGCCGCCGAGACCGCGTACCGGACGGTGAAACCGCTGGCCGAACGGGGCCGGGCGCGGGTCGCCCCGTTCAACGCGCTGTGGATCGACGCGGCCCGTACCGGCCTCGGCGACCCGGAGCTCCACGAGGCCGCCGTCGCCTGTTTCGCGGCGGCGCTGGAGGCCCTGCCCCGCCTCGGCGCGGCCCCCGCGGTCGTGGCCGCCGTGGCGGAGTACACCGACCGGTACGTCCGCCGCGGCCGCTGCCCGGCCGACGACCTGCTGGACCCCCTGCGCGGCACACCGAGCCGCGCCCACGGGAAGGACATCCCCGCATGACGGCCCCCGAGACGGACATCGACATCGAGACCCTGCGGGACCGGGCCCTGAAGTCCCTGACCGCGGCCCGGGACCGCACCACGCTCCTGACCAGCTGTGTGGAGGGACCCGACCTCACCGCACAGCACTCCCCGCTGATGTCCCCGCTGGTCTGGGACCTGGCGCACATCGGCAACCAGGAGGAACTCTGGCTGCTGCGCAACGTCGGCGGCCGGGAGGCGATGCGCCCCGAGATCGACAGTCTCTACGACGCCTTCGAGCACCCGCGCTCGGAACGTCCCACGCTGCCGCTGCTGCCGCCCGAGGAGGCCAGGCGCTACGCGGCGGAGGTGCGCGGCCGGGCTCTGGACCTGCTGGAGGGCTCGGCGTTCAGCGGTGGCACCCGGCTGACGGAGGCGGGTTTCGCCTTCGGGATGATCGCCCAGCACGAACAGCAGCACGACGAGACGATGCTGATCACCCATCAGCTGCGCAGGGGCCCCCAGGCCCTGACCGCCCCGGACCCGGACCCGGCCCCGCCATTCGCCGGGCCGTCCGAAGTCCTGGTCCCCGGCGGCCCGTTCACCATGGGCACCTCCACCGAGCCGTGGGCGCTGGACAACGAGCGCCCCGCGCACCGGCGGGAGGTCGCGTCCTTCTGGATGGACACCACCCCGGTGACCAACGGCCGGTACCTGGCGTTCATGGAGGACGGCGGCTACGAGAACGAGCGCTGGTGGACGCCCGAGGGCTGGGCGCACATCCGGCAGCACTCGATCAAGGCCCCGCAGTTCTGGCACCGGGAGGGCGGCCAGTGGCTGCGCCGCCGGTTCGGGGCGACCGAGGTGGTGCCGCCCGAGGAGCCGGTGCTGCACGTCTGCTGGTACGAGGCGGACGCCTACGCCCGCTGGGCCGGGCGCCGGCTGCCCACCGAGGCCGAGTGGGAGAAGGCCGCCCGGCACGACCCCGGCGAGAACCGGTCACGGCGCTACCCCTGGGGCGACGCCGAACCGGCGCCGGCCCACGCCAACCTGGGCCAGCGTCACCTGCGCCCCGCCCCGGCGGGCAGCTATCCGGAGGGCGAGTCACCGCTCGGCATACGGCAGTTGATCGGTGACGTCTGGGAGTGGACGTCCAGCGACCTCCTCCCCTATCCCGGCTTCACCGCCTTCCCGTACAAGGAGTACTCGGAGGTGTTCTTCGGCCCCGAGTACAAGGTGCTGCGCGGCGGTTCGTTCGCCGTGGACTCGGTGGCCTGCCGGGGGACGTTCCGCAACTGGGACTACCCGATCCGGCGGCAGATCTTCTCCGGCTTCCGCACCGCCCGTGACGCGGAGCGCGCCTGATGTGCCGCCACCTGGCCTATCTGGGACCCGAGGAACCGCTCGGCCGGCTCCTGGTGGACCCCGGACACTCCCTGTACCGCCAGTCGTGGGCACCCCGGCGGCAGCGGCACGGGACGGTCAACGCCGACGGTTTCGGCGTCGGCTGGTACGCCCGCGAGGATCCGCAGCCGGCCCGCTACCGGCGGGCCGGGCCGATCTGGGCCGACCGGTCCTTCGCCGACCTGGCCCGGGTGGTGCGCACCGGCGCGCTGCTGGCGGCCGTACGGGACGCCACGCTCGCGGGTGCGGACGGGGAGGCCGCGGCGGCGCCGTTCGCCGCGGGCCGCTGGCTGTTCAGCCACAACGGGTCGGTCCCCGGCTGGCCGCAGGCCGTGACGTCCCTGGTCCCGCTGCTGCCGGCCGCCGACCTGCTGTCGATGGAGGCACGCACCGACTCGGCGTTCGTCTGGGCGCTGGTACTGCACCGGCTGCGGTCCGGCGCTCCGCCGGGCACCGCCCTCGCCGAAACGGTTCTTCAGATCGCCGAGGCGGCCCCGGCCGCCCGGCTGAACCTGCTGCTCACCGACGGCGCGACCATCGCGGCCACCGCCTGGGGCGACAGCCTCTGGCACCTCTCGGAACCCGGCCGCACCGTCGTCGCCTCCGAACCGTACGACGACGACCCGCGCTGGCGGGAGGTCCCCGACCGCAGCCTGCTCGTCGCGACCGACCGGGGCGTCACCCACGCCCCGGTCGGGGAACCGGTCGAGAACCTGGCCGGGAACGCGGTCGAGGCCCCGGCATCCGCATCCCCGAAGGAGCCCTGTACGTGAGTCCCTTCCGTGTCACCCGCACCCTTCCCGAGGACGCGACGGACGCCGCGCTGCGCGCCGATGTCCTCAACGGCCTCACCGCCACCCCCAAGACGCTGCCGCCGAAGTGGTTCTACGACGCCCGGGGCAGCGAGTTGTTCGAGCGGATCACCGAGCTGCCCGAGTACTACCCGACCCGGGCCGAACGGGAGATCCTGCTCGCCCGGTCCGGTGAGATCGCCGCCGCGAGCGGTGCCCGCACCCTGGTGGAGCTGGGCTCCGGCTCCTCGGAGAAGACGCGTCTGCTGATCGACGCGCTCACCTCCCTGGAGGTGTACGTGCCGGTCGACGTCAGCGAGAGCGCGCTGACCCAGGCCGGGCAGGCGCTCGTGGCGGAGCGGCCGGCGCTGTCCGTGCACGCCCTGATCGCCGACTTCACCGGCCGGATGACCCTGCCCGAGACGCCGGGGCCGCGGCTGGTGGCGTTCCTCGGCGGCACGATCGGGAACCTGCTGCCCGCCGAGCGGGCCCGGTTCCTGGCCTCGGTGCGGGCGCTGCTCGCGCCGGGTGACGCGCTGCTCCTCGGCACCGACCTGGTCAAGGACGAGGAGACGCTGGTCCGGGCGTACGACGACGCGGCCGGGGTGACGGCCGAGTTCAACAAGAACGTCCTGGCCGTCGTCGACCGGGAGCTGGACGCCGACTTCGATCCGTCGGCCTTCGACCACGTCGCCCTGTGGGACGCGGACGAGGAGTGGATCGAGATGCGGCTGCGTTCGCGTGTGGCGCAGACCGTGAAGGTGCCGGCGCTCGACCTGGCCGTGGACTTCGCGGCGGGCGAGGAGCTGCGCACCGAGGTCTCGGCGAAGTTCCGGCGGGACGGGGTGACCGCCGAACTGGCGGCCGCGGGACTCGCCCTGACCGAGTGGTGGACCGACGCGGAGGGCCGCTTCGCGCTCTCCCTGAGCGTGGCCCGCTGACCCGTCGGCTCACCCGAGGTTCGGGTCGAGCAGTTCGGTGATCTCGCGGGAGGCGCGGCGGGCCTCGGCCTCGGGGTCCGCCCCGCCGAGCACCTTGCTCATGTAGCCCTTGATCGGGTTGTCGGCCTCGACCGCCGGCCAGTCCGGCGAGTGGGGGGTCGCCCGTCCCCGGGCGGCCCCCGCCGCCATGGCGGCGACCCCCTCCGACCCGGCGACCGCCCCCGCCAGCGTGGTCTTGTTGGGCACGTAGTTCATGGTGCGGGCCAGGTCGGCGTCCCACTTGGCACCGGTCAGGGCGCCGACGACGGCGGTCGCGTCGTAGGGCCGGTCGGTGTTCTGCGGTACGACGAGGTCGGAGCCGCCGGTGAAGACGGCACCGGGGTGGCCGGCGGTGCGGCCCGGCACCGGGAAGTAGCCGATCGAGTCCTTGAGTTCGGGGTTGTCCTGCACGATGGACTGGGCGAGGCCGGGCACCGCGATGACCTGTGCGACCCTGCCTCCCGCGAACACCCGGGCCTGGGGCGGGTGTTCCTCGTCGGCGTCGGCGGGACCGTCGCCAAGGGCCTGGAGCCGCCGGTAGAAGTCCATCCCGCGCAGCGCGGCCGGGGTGTCCAGGGCGCCCTTCCAGCCCGCGTCCGTCTGCACGGCGAGGTCGCCGCCCTCGTCCCAGACGAACCCGGAGAGCGTGTACCAGTCCTGTCCGGCGAGGTAGATCCCCTGGTTGCCGTCCGAGTCGAGCTTTCCGGTGTCGGCCAGCCACTCGTCGCGGGTCCTGGGCGGGGAGGTGATGCCGGCCTTCTCGAAGAGGTCCTTGCGGTAGATGACCACGCGGTTGGCCGCGTACCAGGGGATGCCGTACTGGCGGGAGTCGTCCCGGCCCGGTTCGGCGAGGCCGGGCAGCCAGTGCTCCTTGCCCCAGTCCCGCATGGACTCCAGGGTGAGGTCGGTGAGCCGGCCGCCCTCGACGTACTGCGGGACCTGGGTGTTGCCGACCTCGATGACGTCGGGGGCGTCCGCGGAGTCGGACCTGAGAGCCGCCTGCACCTTGTCCACGATCCCGGTCCACTGCTGGATGCGGATGTCCAGGCGGATGTCGTCGTGGGTGCGTTCGAAGTCGTCGGTGAACCGGCGCAGGAACTCCGGGGACGCGCTGTTCTGCATCAGCCACACCGTGACGGTGTGCCGTCCGCCCGACCCGCCCGGCAGGACACCACAGGCGCTCAGCAGCGCGGCGGACACACAGACGAGGGCAAGCGGGCGACGACGTCTCACGAGGGGGGTCCAGTTCTGTCTGGCGGACAGGGGAAATGGCCCGACGTGGGGGAACGAGCACAGTGACTCGTACGGGTGTACGGGATTTTGGTACAGACCAATACGCAGGGTCAAGGCCCGTAAGCGGAACGCGGCTTCACGCCGTGACCCTGGCGACGAAGGCCGTCAGGTTGGCGACGGTCCGCCGGACCTTCTCCTCCAGGGTGAGCGACTCGGGCAGCCGGGCCCCGGGGCCGGCGTCCTTCCTGCCCCGGACGTACAGGGGACACGCGAGGTCGTCGCAGATGTAGACGCCGACGGAGTTCCCCTGCTGCCCCGCCTTGCCCGCCTTCGCGGCGACCATCAGCGACACGCCCCCGGTGTGCGCGGTCAGGCATATCGAGCACATGCTGCGCCGGGCCTGCCAGGAGGCGGCACCCGAGGAGCGCAGGGCCAGGGCCACCGGACCGCCGTCCGCCTCGACGGCCAGGTAGGCCCGGTCGGGCGCCTGGGGATCGCGCCAGCCGAGGAAGTCCAGGTCGTCCCAGGGCCGGTCGGCCAGGTCGTGGGGGACGAACAGGCGCTTGGCCTCGCCCTTTGTGCAGTTCACGAAGGCGGTGCGGATCTCCCGCTCGGTCAGTGGTCTCATGAGTCGCAGGCTAATTTGCCTAAATGGTTTAGGCAAACGCATTATTGTCATCGCCAGGAAGGAGGCAGGTTATGGCCAGAGTGGGGCTGACCCCCGAGCGACTGACCATGGCGGGAGCGGAGCTGGCCGACGAGGTCGGCTTCGGCCAGGTGACCG
This sequence comes from Streptomyces sp. NPDC001068, assembly GCF_042897315.1. NCBI lineage: Bacteria > Bacillati > Actinomycetota > Actinomycetes > Kitasatosporales > Streptomycetaceae > Streptomyces > Streptomyces sp. NPDC001068. The sequence continues at coordinate 8,490 of NZ_JBIAYD010000001.1, forward strand.
TCTCGGCGCTCGCCCGGCGCTTCGACGTCAAGGTCGCGAGTCTGTACTCGCACCTGAGGAACTCCCAGGAGCTGAAGACCAGGATCGCCCTGTTCGCACTGGAGGAACTCGCCGACCGGGTCTCCGACGCCCTCGCGGGACGGGCCGGCAAGGACGCCCTGGCCGCCTTCGCGAACGCCTACCGCGACTACGCGCGGGAACACCCCGGCCGGTACGACGCCGCCCGGCTCCGGCTCGATCCCGAGACGGCGGCCGCCGGCGCCGGGGTGCGGCACGCCCAGATGACACGGGCGATCCTGCGCGGCTACGACCTGACGGAGCCGGACCAGACCCACGCGGTCCGCATGCTGGGCAGCGTCTTCCACGGCTACGTCAGCCTGGAACTGGCCGGAGGCTTCGAGCACAGCACCCCCGACGCGCGGGAGTCGTGGGCGTGGATCGTCGACTCCCTCGACGCCCTGCTGCGCGGCCACACCACCCGCACCCGCACGTCGACAGGCTGAGGCGATGAACACCGGACCCACCGCACACCACTGGATCACCACCCCCGTCACCGCGGACCTGCTGCGCGGCTTCCTCGACCTGGAAGCGACCGCGGACGGTCTGCTGCCGCACCGGCTGCCCGCCCGGGCCCGCCGGCAGATCCCGGACGAGCAACTGGCCCTGGCCGAGGCCCAGCCCTCCGGCGTACGGCTGGTCTTCCGCACCCGGGCCACCGCCGTCGAACTGGACACCCGGCCCACCAAGCGGGTGTACCGGGGCTTCCCGGCCCCGCCCGACGGGGTGTACGACCTGCTGGTCGACGGCCGCCTCACGGCCCAGGCCACGGTGCCCGGCGGCAACACCCACACGATCACCGACATGTTCACCCAGTCCGCCGAGCTGGCCGAAGGGCCGTCCGGCACCGCCCGGTTCACCGCGCTGCCCGCCGGTGACAAGCACGTCGAGATCTGGCTGCCGCACACCGAGGTCACCGAACTGATCGCGCTGCGCACCGACGCCCCGGTCGAACGGGTACCGGACAGCGGACGCAGGGTGTGGCTGCACCACGGCAGTTCCATCAGCCACGGCTCCAACGCCACGCATCCCACCGGCACCTGGCCCGCCCTGGTGGCCGCCCGCAGCGAAGTGGACCTGGTGAACCTGGGGTTCGGGGGCGGTGCGCTGCTGGACCCGTTCACCGCGCGCGCGATGCGGGACACTCCGGCGGACCTGATCAGCCTGAAGATCGGCATCAACGTCGTCAACACCGACGCGATGCGCCTGCGCGCCTTCACCCCCGCCGTGGACGGCTTCCTCGACACCCTGCGCGAGGGACATCCGACCACCCCGCTGCTGGTCGTGTCGGCCCTGCTGTGCCCGGTCCAGGAGGACACCCCCGGCCCGCTCGCGCCCGACCTCGAAGGCGGCACCCTGCGGTTCCGGGCCACCGGCGACCCGGCCGAGCGAGCGGCCGGGCGCCTGACGCTCAACGTCATCCGCGCCGAACTCGCCCGCCTCGTCGAACGGCGGGCGGCCGACGACCCGAACCTCCACCACCTCGACGGCCGTGACCTGTACGGCGAACGGGACCACGCGGAGTTCCCGCTGCCCGACGGCGTCCACCCCGATCCGGCGGGACACCGGCGCATCGCCGAGAACTTCGCCCGGCTCGCCTTCGGCGCCGGCGGCCCCTTCGCCGCGGGGGCGGGCGCGGCCGGGGCGCGATGACCGACGCCTCGCGCTCCGCGTCCGGATGCGGCACCGTGGAGTGACGACGAGAGGAGCATCGCGATGCCGAACCACACCTACCGGGTCACCGAGATCGTCGGCACCTCCACCGAGGGCATCGACCAGGCCATCCGCAACGGTGTCGCACGCGCCGACCAGACCCTGCGCAACCTGGACTGGTTCGAGGTGACCCAGGTCAGGGGCCAGATCGAGAACGGACAGATCGAGCACTACCAGGTGGGCCTCAAAGTGGGCTTCCGCATCGACGAAGAGGGCTGAGCCCGGTCGGCCGCGCCGCGCTCAGGTCCGCCCCTCCCCCTCCTGGGCCTGCTCCAGCGCGGCCGACCGGTCGGCCCAGCGGGCCCGCACCACCGCGAACCCGGCGCGTTCGGCGGCGTCGCACACCAGCTCGTCGTCGTCGACCAGGACGCGCACCTCACGGCGTTCGGCGAGGCGGCCCAGGATCTCCAGCTTGGTCTGCCGGGCGGGTCTGCGGTCGCCACCGCGCCGCATGTGCAGCCGCCCTTCGGGCAGCCCGTGGGCGGCCAGCCAGTCCAGCGTGTCGCGGCGGCACCGCTCGGGCCGCCCGGTGAGATAGACGATCTCGCATTCCGCCGCGCTCGCGAGGGCCCGTGCGACCCCCTCCGCGAGCGGCGGATCGTCCGGCGCCGCCGCGAAGAACGCGTCCCAGTCGCGCGGCCCGCGCTCCAGGAACCGCTGCCGGTGCGCGGTGTCGGCGAGGGTGTTGTCGATGTCGAACACCGCGATGGGACGCTTGCTGCTCTCGGTCACCCGGCAACCCTAGTGCTGCGACCGGGAAGGTTCACCGGCTCGCGACGCCCGGCACGGCACCTCGCCGCGTTGTCGCACCACCCGAGTACATCCAGTACGCGGGCGATGCTCCGCTACATCCAGTACGCGGGCGATGCTCCGCCTTGCGACGCACCGCACCGGACGCCGCGAGCCTTCCGGCAAACCTTCCCGGTCACAGCACTGGCCGGACCCCGGCGGCGCCGGCCCGCGGCGGGAATCCTGGGGCCGCCGCGCTGTTGAACCCACTGTGAACGCACTGATCGCCCGGACCCGGTTCTCCGTCCTCGACCGCTCGCGCACCAGGGAGGGCCACTCCCCGGCCGAGGCCCTGCGGGACACCGTGGCGCTGGCGCGGGAGGTGGAGGCGCTCGGCTACCACCGGTTCTGGGTGTCGGAGCACCACGGGGTGCCCGGGGTGGCCGGTTCGGCGCCCACCGTGCTGGCCGCCGCCGTCGCCGCCGCGACCCGCACCGTCCGGGTCGGCACCGGCGGTGTCATGCTGCCGAACCACCGTCCCCTGGTCGTGGCCGAGCAGTTCGGGGTGCTGGAGTCGCTGTTTCCCGGACGGATCGACATGGGGCTCGGCCGGTCGGTGGGTTTCACCGACGGGGTCCGCAGGGCGCTCGGGCGGGACAAGGACGACGCCGAGGACTTCGCGGCGCAGCTCGACGAGCTGCTCGGCTGGTTCGAGGGCACCTCGCCGACCGGGGTGCGGGCCCGCCCCTCCGAGGGTCTTCGGGTGCCGCCGTTCGTGCTCGCGATGGGCGAGGGCGCGGACATCGCGGCCCGCGCCGGGCTGCCGATGGTCATCGGCGACCTGCGCGACCGGGAGCGGATGCTCCGGGGCGTCGACCGCTACCGCGACCGATTCCGTCCCTCCCCCTGGGCGACCGAACCGTACGTCGTGATCTCCGGGACCGTCGCCGTCGCCGACACCGCCGAGGCGGCCCGCCGGCTGCTCGTCCCGGAAGCCTGGTCGATGGCTTACGCCCGTACCCACGGAACGTTCCCGCCGCTGCCCCCGGCCGGGACGGTCGAGGGCCGGGAGATGACCGCGAAGGAGCGCGGCCTGTACGAGTCCGGTCTCGGCGGACACCTCGCCGGTACCGCGGAGCTGGTCGCGGACGCGCTGGCGGCGGTCCTGAAGGAGACCGCCGCCGACGAGGTCCTGGTCACCACCAGTACGTACGACCGTTCCGCCCTGCTGGACTCCTACCGGCGGCTGGCCGCGATCCTGAATCCCTGATCAGACCTCCGCCGGGTGGTCGGAGCGGATCACGATCGCGCCGTCCGCCGCGTCCACCACCGCCCGGTCGCCCGCCGTGAGCTGTCCGGACAGCAGCAGGTCGGCGAGGCGGTCGTCCACCTCGCGCTGGATGGTGCGGCGCAGCGGGCGGGCGCCGAAGTCGGGTTCGTGGCCGAGGTTGGCGAGCAGCTCCGCGGCCGCGTCGGTGACTTCGAGGCCGACCTCCTGCGCGTGCAGGCGGCGCCGGGTGTGTTCCAGCAACAGGTTCACGATCTGCCGCAGTTGGGTGCGGTCCAGGCCGCGGAAGACGATGATCTCGTCGATGCGGTTGAGGAACTCCGGCCGGAAGTGCTGCTGGAGGGCGGGCATCACGGCCTCGCGGACCTTCGTGTAGTCCTCGGTGCCGGCGGCCAGGATGCGGTCGGCGCCGATGTTCGACGTCATGATCACGACGGTGTTCTTGAAGTCGACGGTGCGGCCCTGGGCGTCGGTGAGCCGGCCGTCGTCCAGCAGCTGCAGCAGGGTGTTGAAGACGTCCGGGTGCGCCTTCTCCACCTCGTCCAGCAGCAGCACGGCGTACGGCTGCCTGCGTACCGCCTCGGTGAGCTGGCCGGCCTCCTCGTGGCCGACGTATCCGGGCGGGGCGCCGACCAGACGGGAGACCGTGTGGCGTTCCTGGAACTCGCTCATGTCGAGGCGGATCATGCGGTTCTCGTCGCCGAAGAGGGCGGCGGCCAGGGCGCGGGCCAGTTCGGTCTTGCCGACACCGGTCGGACCGAGGAAGAGGAAGCTGCCGACCGGGCGATTGGGGTCGCTCATGCCGGCCCGGGCGCGGCGGACCGCGCGGGCCACGGCGGTGATCGCCTCGTCCTGGCCGACGACCCGCTCGTGCAGGTGCTCCTCCAGCTTGATCAGCCGCTCCCGCTCCTCCTCGGTGAGCTGGGCGACCGGGATGCCGGTGGTGCGCGAGACGACCTCGGCGATGTCCTCGGCGGTGACCTTGGGCGCGTGTTCGTCGGCCGTGCCCTCATGCTGCAGCTCGGCCTCGGTCTCCTTGATCCGGTCGCGGAGTTCCTTGGCGCGCTCGTACTCCTCGTCGGCGACGGCCTGGTCCTTCTCCCGGCTCAGGGCGGCGATCCGGTCCTCGATGTCCCGGGTGTCGGTGGGCGGCGTCTTCGAACGCAGCCGGACCCGGGCGGCGGCCTGGTCCATAAGATCGATCGCCTTGTCCGGCAGGAAGCGCGAGGTGATGTACCGGTCGGAGAGCTCGGCCGCCGCGACCACCGCCTCGTCGGTGATCCGGACCTGGTGGTGGGCCTCGTAGCGGTCGCGCAGCCCGCGCAGGATCTCGATGGTGTCGTCGACGCTGGGCTCACCGACCAGGATGGGCGCGAAGCGGCGTTCCAGGGCGGCGTCCTTCTCGATGTGCTTGCGGTACTCGTCGATCGTGGTCGCGCCGATCAGGTGCAGTTCCCCGCGGGCGAGGGCGGGCTTGAGGATGTTGCCGGCGTCCAGGGAGCCGTCACCGCCTCCGCCGGCTCCCACCACGGTGTGCAACTCGTCGAGGAACAGCACCAGTTGGTCGCTGTGCTCGCGGACCTCGTCGAGGAGCTTCTTCAGCCGCTCCTCGAACTCGCCCCGGTACTTGGTGCCGGCCACCATGCCGGCGAGGTCGAGGGAGACGAGCCGCTTGCCCTCCAGGGTCTTGGGCACGTCGCCGGTGACGATCCGCTGGGCGATGCCCTCGACAATGGCGGTCTTGCCGACGCCGGGGTCTCCGATCAGGACGGGGTTGTTCTTGCCGCGCCGGGAGAGCACCTCGATGGTCTGCTCGACCTCGTCGTCCCGCCCGATCACCGGGTCCAGGCGGCCGGCCCGGGCGTCCTCGGTGAGATCACGGCCGTACTCGTCGACGGTCGGCGTGGTGCTCGGCGCCTTCCGCTCCGTGGTGCCCTCGGCCGGCATCCGGGTCGGCTCCCAGCCGCTCTCGGCGAGCGCGCGGCCGGCGGTCGACTCCGGGTTCGCGGCGAGCGCGCGCAGCAGGTGCTCGGGACCGATGTAGGAGGAACCCTCGGCCCGTGAGATCTGGTAGGCGTCCAGCAGGGCGCGCTTGGCGGCCGGGGTGAGCGTGGTGGGCTCCGCCTGGTCGCCGCCGCCGTGGCCGGCGGTGAGCCGCTCGCGCAGCTGGTCGGGATCCGCACCGGCCTCGGCGAGAAGCCGCCGGGTGGAGTCGTGCGTCGTGGCCGCCGCCAGCAGATGTCTGGCGTCCAGCTCGTCGTTGCCCTCGCTGCCGGCGAGCTCGCGGGCCTCGGCCACCAGCTCGCGGGCCCGCTCGGAGAGCAGGCTTCCGATGTCGACGCGCTGCGGACGGCGGGCCGGTGCGCCCGGTCCCGGTCCACCGAAGAAGCGGGACATCAGTTCGTCGAAGTCCTCGAAGGGACTGCGTCCGTATCCGAAACCGGGAGTGCTCATGGGGCCCGGGCCTTTCTGGGTCAGCTCTGCGGTCGGCGGGATTCCGCATCTTCCAACCTCGCACAGGCGGGTCGGGCCCGCACGGGGACGCCTGCCGAGATGCGGACCGGGCCGGGGCCGGTGACGCTGGTGGGGAAGCCTCAACCAGCGAGGAGGGCTGCCATGTCCATGCTGGACAAGCTCAAGGGGATGCTCAAGGGCCACGAGGACCAGGCCAGACAGGGCGTCGAAAAGGGCGGCGACATGATCGACCAGCGGACCGGCAACAAGTACCAGTCCCAGGTCGACACGGGCCAGCGGAAGGCGTCCGACTACATTGACCAGGAGCGGAACCGGAACAACCCTCCGCAGCCCTGACGGCCCGCACGGACCGGACTCGCGGGGCGGACACCTGCCCGGCGAGTCGTCCGTACGGAGTCCTCACCGATGCACAGCCCCCACGATCCCCACGTCCGCGTCCGCGGCGCCCGTGAGCACAACCTCCGGGGCGTCGACGTGGACATTCCCCGGGACGTGCTCGCGGTCTTCACCGGTGTGTCCGGCTCGGGGAAGTCGTCGCTGGCGTTCGGCACGATCTACGCCGAGGCCCAGCGACGCTACTTCGAGTCGGTGGCCCCGTACGCGCGCAGGCTGATCCACCAGGTGGGGGCGCCGAAGGTGGGGGAGATCAGCGGGCTGCCGCCGGCGGTCTCGCTCCAGCAGCGCCGTTCGGCCCCGACCTCCCGTTCCTCGGTCGGGACGATCACCAGCCTCTCCAACTCGCTGCGGATGCTCTTCTCCCGAGCCGGGAACTACCCGCCCGGCGCGGCTCGGCTCGACTCCGACGCGTTCTCCCCCAACACGGTGGTGGGCGCCTGCCCCGAGTGCCACGGCCTCGGACTCGTCCACCGCACGACCGAGGAACTGCTGGTCCCCGACCCGTCGCTGTCGATCCGCGACGGGGCGATCGCCGCCTGGCCCGGTGCCTGGCAGGGCAAGAACCTGCGGGACGTGCTGGACGCCCTCGGTCACGACGTGGACCGGCCCTGGCGCGAGCTGCCCGCCGAGGAGCGGGAGTGGATCCTGTTCACGGACGAGCAGCCGGTGGTCACCGTGCACCCGGTCCGGGACGCCGACCGCATCCAACGGCCCTACCAGGGCACGTACATGAGCGCCCGCCGGTACGTCATGAAGACCTTCTCGGACTCCCGGAGCCCGGCGCTGCGGGCGCGGGCGGAGCGGTTCCTGACGAGCGCGCCCTGCCCGGTGTGCGGTGGCACCAGGCTGCGGCCCGAGGCACTCGCCGTGACCTTCGCCGGCCGGACGATCGCCGAGCTGGCGGCCGTGCCCCTGACCGAGCTGGCCGGCCTGCTCGACGGCCCCTCCTCGGAGACCGCGCGGGTGCTCACCGACGACCTCACGGCCCGCATCGCCCCGGTCGTCGAACTCGGCCTCGGCTACCTGAGCCTGGACCGGGCGGCGCCCACGCTCTCGGCCGGTGAACTCCAACGGCTGCGCCTGGCCACGCAGTTGCGCTCCGGCCTGTTCGGTGTCGTCTACGTGCTGGACGAACCGTCGGCCGGACTGCACCCGGCGGACACCGCGGCACTGCTGACGGTGCTGGCGCGGCTGAAGGAGGCCGGGAACTCGGTGTTCGTCGTGGAGCACCACCTGGACGTGGTGCGCGGCGCCGACTGGCTGGTCGAGGTCGGGCCGGGCGCCGGCGAGCACGGCGGCCGGGTGCTGTACAGCGGGCCGGTGGCACGGCTGGCCGAGGTCGCGGAGTCCGCCACCGCCCGCTACCTGTTCGCGGCGGGACCCGCCCCGGCCGGCCCGCCGCGCTCCCCCGCGGGATGGTTGAGGGTCGGCCCGGTCACCCGGCACAACCTGCGTGCGGTCACAGCCGAGTTCCCGCTCGGTGTCCTCACCGCCGTCACCGGCGTCTCCGGCTCGGGCAAGTCCACGCTGATCGGCGAGATCACCGGGGAACTCGACGGGGTCGGCCGTCTGGTCTGCGTCGACCAGAAGCCGATCGGCCGCACCCCCCGCTCCAACCTGGCCACCTACACCGGTCTGTTCGACGTCGTACGGAAGGTGTTCGCGGCCACCGACCGGGCCCGGGAACGCGGTTACGGCGCGGGACGGTTCTCCTTCAACGTGGCCGGTGGCCGCTGCGAGACCTGTCAGGGCGAGGGATTCATCAGCGTCGAACTGCTGTTCCTGCCCAGCACCTACGCGCCCTGCCCGGACTGCGGCGGGGCCCGCTACAACCCGGAGACCCTCCAAGTGCCCTACCGGGGGCGGAACATCGCCGAGGTGCTGGACCTGACCGTGGAGCACGCGGCGGAGTTCTTCGCGGACGTCCCCGCGGTTGCGCGCAGTCTCACCACCCTGCTCGACGTCGGACTCGGCTATCTGCGCCTGGGGCAGCCCGCCACGGAGCTGTCCGGCGGCGAGGCCCAGCGGATCAAACTCGCCAACGAGCTGCAGCGCGGGCGGCGCGGGCACACCCTCTACCTCCTCGACGAACCGACCACGGGCCTGCATCCGGCGGACGTCGAGGTGCTGATGCGCCAGCTGCACGGCCTGGTGGACGCCGGACACACGGTGGTGGTGGTCGAGCACGACATGGCCGTGGTGGCGGGCGCGGACTGGGTGATCGACCTGGGGCCGGGCGGCGGGGACCGGGGCGGCCGGATCGTCGCGGCGGGCCCGCCCGACGAGGTCGCCCGGACCGGCGGCAGTGTCACCGCGCCCTACCTGTCCCGGTCCCTCACCTGACGTCCCTCGGCGGTGGTTCGCGGCCCCCGGAGCCCGGGGGCACGCGTCCCGTCCGCGGCGGCTACGGCGTCGCCTTGCTCAGGCTCAGCTGGGAGACGTGCCGCTGCGACCCCTTGCCGGGGCTCACCAGGGCCGCGTGCGTCCAGCCCGGCTCATGGGTCACCGGCTGGGCGGCCCGGGCCAGGGCCCGCCGGTCCGGGTGGCTGCCGGCCGGTATCAGCGGCCGGATGTCCACCTCCGCGACCAGGCCGCGCGTCGACACCACGCGCCACACGGAGGCGAGCAGCGTGTCCTCGCCGACGTAGGCCGGCACGGTGCTGGCCTCGCCCGCTTCCAGCCGGTAGTGCAGCCGCACCGGCTGCACGGGCGCGCCGGCGTCCAGGGCGGCCTGGAACACGGCCCGGCGGAACCGGCCCTGGGCCCGGCCGCACCAGGTGCTGCCCTCGGGGAAGGCGACCACCGCGGCGCCCTCCCCGAGCGCGCCGGAGATCCGGCTCACCGTGTCCGGCAGCGCGCGCAGCCGGTCCCGGTCGATGAACAGCGCTCCGGCGCCGGCCACCAGCGCGCCGGCCACCGGCCACTCCCGGATCTCCTTCTTGGCGAGCATCCGCGCGGGCCGTACGGCCGCGAGCAGCGGGATGTCCATCCAGGAGATGTGGTTGGCGACGAGCAGCACCCCACCGGTGGCCGGGGCGCTGCCGGTGGTCCGGATCCGCACCCCGGCGGCCAGGACGACCAGCCGGGAGAACCGCCGCACCCACGCGGTGGGGATCCGGCCGCCGAGCGGGAGCAGCACGACCGCGACGACGATCAGCGCCAGGACGGCGGTGAACCGCAGCACGGCGCGGGGCAGGACCGCGAGGGACCTGGCGGACTCGACGCAGGCGCCGGGCGTGCACGGCGCGCTGGGCAGCCAGACGCTCATCAGGCCGGGACGAGCGAGAGGAAGTGCCGCAGATAGCGCGCGTTGACCCGGCGCATCGACAGCAGGACGTACATGTCGGCGACCCCGAAGTCGGGGTCGTGGGCGGGCTCGCCGCAGACCCAGGCACCGAGCCGCAGGTAGCCGCGGAGCAGCGCGGGCAGTTCGGCACGGCCCTCCGGGGCCGGCCCCTGGGGCACCCACGGGCGCAGCGGTCGTACCCGCAGCTCCTCGGGGGCCAGGTGCTTGGCCCGCACCCGTTCCCAGGCTCCGGCCGCGAGGGCGCCGCCGTCGGCGAGCGGGACGGAGCAGCAGCCGGCCAGCCACTCGTGGCCGCGGTCGACCATGTAGCGGGCTATGCCGGCCCAGATGAGGCCGATCACGGCGCCGTCGCGGTGCGCGGGGTGCACACAGGAGCGGCCGACCTCGACCAGGTTGGGCCGGATGTCGGCGAGCGGGCCGAGGTCGAACTCGCCTTCGGAGTAGAGGCGGCCGGCGACCGCGGCACGCTCGGGCGGCAGCAGTCGGTAGGTGCCGACGACCTCGCCGGTCAGGGCTTCCCGAATCAGGAGGTGGTCGCAGAACGCGTCGAAGGCGTCCACGTCCAGACCCGGTTCCGGCCCGTCGAGCCGGGCGCCCATCTCTCCGGCGAACACCTGGTAGCGCAGTCGCTGCGCGGCGCGGACGTCGTCCTCGTCGCGGGCGAGCTGTACCAGGTAGCCGGAGTCCCCGGTCGGGGCGGCGAGAGCAGGGGGTGAGGCGGGCATGGCGGTCATGGAGGTCTCCTGCGCCGAGCGGAAGCTGAGGAAATCTGCACCTGCTTTCTTCCTTGGCAGGCTGGACTCGGCGTGACGTGCGCGGGACCCGTGGATGTGCGGCTGCTGAATGCCGGGATTCGGGGGCCGACTCACCCCTGCGCGTGTCCTGATGGACGCGCCGAAGCAACGTTACCGTGACCCGGACGGGCCGTTGCGCGCCCGTGTCACCACGGTCGGTGAACGGCGAAACGGGGCCGGGGAGCACCAGCCCCGGCCCCGCTCGTCCGCACTTGTCGGCGAACGTTCACTCGTGCGCCTCCGGCGGCGCTACCGCTTCCCGGCCTTCCGGGTGGCCCGCAGCCACTCCTTGTTCATGCTCGTGATGGACACCAGCGGAATGCCCTTCGGGCAGGCCGTCGCGCACTCCCCGGTCAGCGTGCAGCCGCCGAAGCCCTCCTCGTCCATCTGCGCCACCATGTCCAGCACCCGCGTCTCCCGCTCCGGCGCGCCCTGGGGCAGCACGTTCAGGTGGTTGACCTTGGCGGAGGTGAACAGCATCGCGGCCCCGTTGGGGCAGGCCGCCACGCAGGCGCCGCAGCCGATGCACTCCGCGTGCTCGAAGGCGAAGTCGGCGTCGGCCTTCGGCACCGCCGTGGCGTGCGCCTCGGGCGCCGCGCCGGTGGGCGCGGTGATGTAGCCGCCGGCCTGGATGATCCGGTCGAACGCGGACCGGTCCACCACCAGGTCCTTGACCACCGGGAAGGCGGCGGCCCGCCAGGGCTCGACGTCGATCGTGTCGCCGTCCTGGAAGGACCGCATGTGCAGCTGGCAGGTGGTGGTGCGCTCCGGGCCGTGCGCGTCCCCGTTGATCACCAGGGAGCAGGCGCCGCAGATCCCCTCGCGGCAGTCGTGGTCGAAGGCGACCGGGTCCTCGCCCTTGAGGATGAGTTCCTCGTTGAGCGTGTCGAGCATCTCCAGGAAGGACATGTCCGACGAGATGCCGTCCACCTCGTAGGTGGACATCGCGCCGTCGGCGTCGGCGTTCTTCTGCCGCCAGACGCGCAGGGTGAGCCTCATGCGTAGCTCCGCTGGGTGGGGTGGACGTACTCGAAGACCAGGTCTTCCCTGTGCAGCACGGGGGCGTCCCCGGTGCCGGTGAACTCCCAGGCGGCCGCGTAGGAGAACTCGTCGTCCCGGCGGGCGGCCTCGCCGTCCGGGGTCTGGGACTCCTCCCGGAAGTGGCCGCCGCAGGACTCGGCGCGGTGCAGCGCGTCGAGGCACATCAGCTCGGCCAGTTCCAGGTAGTCGACGATGCGGTTGGCCTTCTCCAAGGACTGGTTGAACTCCTCGCCGGTACCCGGCACCTTGATCCGGCGCCAGAACTCCTCGCGGATCTGCGGGATGCGCTCCAGTGCCTTGCGCAGCCCCGCGTCGGTGCGGGCCATGCCGCAGAACTCCCACATCAGTTCGCCGAGTTCGCGGTGGAAGGAGTCGGGGGTGCGGTCGCCGTCGACGGAGAGCAGCAGGTTCAGCCGGTCCTCTGTCTCGGCGAGCACCTCCTGGACGACGGGGTGTTCGTCGGTCACCGCGTCCTGGTGGGGGTTGCGGGCGAGGTAGTCGTTGATGGTGGCCGGCAGCACGAAGTAGCCGTCGGCCAGGCCCTGCATCAGCGCGCTCGCGCCGAGCCGGTTGGCGCCGTGGTCGGAGAAGTTGGCCTCGCCGACCGCGAACAGCCCGGGCACGGTGGTCTGGAGGTCGTAGTCGACCCACAGGCCGCCCATCGTGTAGTGCACGGCGGGGTAGATCCGCATGGGTACCTGGTAGGGGTCCTCGTCGGTGATCCGCTGGTACATGTCGAAGAGGTTGCCGTACCTGGCCTCGACCGCCTTGCGTCCCATCCGGGCGATGGCGTCGGCGAAGTCGAGGTAGACGCCCTGCCCGCCGGGGCCGACGCCCCGTCCCTCGTCGCAGACGTTCTTCGCGGCGCGGGAGGCGATGTCGCGCGGGACCAGGTTGCCGAAGGACGGGTAGATGCGCTCCAGGTAGTAGTCGCGCTCGTCCTCGGGGATCTGGTTCGCGGGCCGGGTGTCGCCCTTGGCCTTCGGTACCCAGATGCGGCCGTCGTTGCGCAGCGACTCGCTCATCAGGGTGAGCTTGGACTGGTGGTCGCCGGTGCGCGGGATGCAGGTGGGGTGGATCTGGGTGAAGCAGGGGTTGGCGAAGTACGCGCCGCGCCGGTGCGCCCGCCAGACGGCGGTGGCGTTGGAGTTCATGGCGTTCGTCGACAGGTAGAAGACGTTGCCGTAGCCGCCGCTGGCCAGGACGACGGCGTCCGCGAAGTAGGTGTCGATCTTCCCGGTGATCAGGTCCCGGGCCACGATCCCGCGGGCCCGTCCGTCGACCACGATCACGTCGAGCATCTCGGTGCGCGGATGCATCTCCACGTTCCCGGCCGCGATCTGCCGGCTCAGCGCCTGGTAGGCGCCGAGCAGCAGCTGCTGCCCCGTCTGGCCGCGGGCGTAGAAGGTCCGGGAGACCTGGACGCCGCCGAAGGAGCGGGTGTCGAGCAGACCGCCGTACTCCCGCGCGAAGGGCACGCCCTGGGCCACGCACTGGTCGATGATCTCGACGGAGATCTGGGCGAGCCGGTGGACGTTGGACTCCCGGGCCCGGAAGTCGCCGCCCTTGACGGTGTCGTAGAACAGCCGGTGGACGGAGTCGCCGTCGTTGCGGTAGTTCTTCGCCGCGTTGATGCCGCCCTGGGCGGCGATGGAGTGGGCGCGGCGCGGTGAGTCCTGGTAGCAGAACTGGACGACGTGGTAGCCCTGTTCGGCGAGGGTGGCGCCGGCGGAGCCACCCGCGAGCCCGGTGCCGACGACGATCACCGTGTGCTTGCGCCGGTTGGCGGGGTTGACCAGCTTGGCCTCGAAACGGCGCTTGTCCCAGCGCTCGTTGACGGGGCCGGAGGGGGCCTTGCCGTCGGTGACTGCCTCGCCGGTCGTGTAGTTCGTGTAGTCGGTCATGTTCAGCTCACCACTCCGGTCATGACACCCACGGGTACGGCGATGAAACCGGCCGTGAGCAGCAGCGCGAGGACGTCGGCCGTGGCCTTCAGGGCGCGGTCGCGGGTGCGGCTGCCGACGCCGAGGGTCTGGGCCGCGCTCCAGAAGCCGTGCCGGACGTGCAGGCCCAGCGCGAGCATCGCGACGATGTAGATGACGTTCCCGTACCAGGTGGAGAAGGTGTCCACGACGTTCTGGTAGGGGTGGCCCTCCTGGAAGCCGCCGGAGTGCACGGTGCCGGTGGTCAGGTCGAGGATGTGCCAGACGATGAAGAGGGCGAGGATGATCCCGCCCCAGCGCATGGTCCGGGTGGCGTAACTGGCCCGGGGCCTGCTGTGCACGTACTTGGTGGGCCGCGCCCTGATGTCCCGGCGGCTGAGCTGGTACGCGGACGTGGCGTGCGCGACCACGGCGACGACCAGGGCGATCCGGATGAGCCAGAGCGTCCACTCGTAGTGCATGAACGGTTCGCCGACGGTCCGCAGCCAGTGGGCGTAGTGGTTGAACTCGCCCGCCCCGAAGAAGATCTTCAGGTTCCCGATCACGTGCGCGACCAGGTACAGCAGCATGACCACGCCGCTGACGGCCATCACGGTCTTCTTGCCGACGGAGCTGTCCCACATCGTGCGTGCCATGGACGGTCGTCGGTCCGTCCGCGTTGCCAGAGCCATGCAGGAGACGCTAGAGCCTGCCCACCTGATCGGTCCAAGACATGGACCGGCTTGATTCCATAGCCCGGAGCTATCGTGTAATCATGCAGTTCCAACAGCTTCACTACTTCGTCGCCGTCGCGGAGACCCGCCACTTCACCCGCGCCGCCGAACTGGTCCATGTCGCCCAGCCCTCGCTGTCCCAGCAGATCAAGGCGCTGGAGCGGGAGCTCGGGGCGGACCTGTTCCTGCGGGCCCGGGGCAACATCACGCTCACCGACGCCGGCGAGGCGCTGCTGCCGCTGGCCCGGCGGATCCTCGCGGACGCCGACACCGCACGGCACGAGGTGCAGGAACTGGTGCAGCTGCGCAGCGGGCGGGTGCGGCTCGGGGCGACCCCGAGTCTGTGCACCGGGTTGCTGCCGGACGTGCTGCGCGCCTTCCACGACCGCTATCCCGGCATCCAGCTCCTCATCGAGGAGAGCGGCTCCCACGACCTGGTACGGGAGCTGGCGCGCGGGGCGCTGGACCTGGCGCTGATCGTGCTGCCGCTGCCGCCGGCCTCCCCCGCGCTGACCACGGTGGAGCTGCTGCGGGAGGACCTGGTGGTGGTGTCCTCGCCGGAGGCGACGGTGCCCGGGCGCGGACGGGGCGGGGTCGAGATCTCCGACCTCGAAGGAGAGCGGCTGGTCATGTTCCGGCACGGGTACGACCTGCGGGAGCTGACCGTGGCGGCCTGCCGCTCCGCCGGGTTCGAGCCGGAGTTCGCCGTCGAAGGCGGTGAGATGGACGCGGTGCTGGGGTTCGTGCGGGCGGGGCTGGGGGTGGCCGTGGTGCCCCGGATGGTCGCCGCCCGGTCCGGCCGGGGACTGCGCGTCACCCCGCTGGCCCGGCCGGGACTGCACCGGACGATCGCGCTGGCGCACCGCAGCGACGTCGCTCCGCCGCGGGCCGCACGCGAGCTGCAGCGGATGCTGCTGGAGAGGTGAGGCGCCGGCCACCCACGGCGTGGTCGGTCACCGGCCGGGGTGCGGGGTCCCGCGTGACGGTCACGCGGGACCCCGCACCCCGAGGCGCGTACACCCCGTGAGGCCCGGGCGCGGTGCGTCAGCGCGCCGCCTCCAGGACCGCCTGCGCCACCACCTGAGGCTGGGAGACCATCACCAGGTGACCGGCGCTCTCGGCGACGGTGGTCCTGGCGTTCATGCGCTCGGCCACGAAGCGCTCCAGGGCCGGCGGGATGATCCGGTCGTTCCCGGCGACCACGAAGTGGGTCGGGTGCTCGCGCCAGGCCGGCGGTCCGGAGACGAAACCGAAGCGGGCCACGTCGCTCGCCCCCTGCACCGCGGCCAGCACCCTCGCCCGCGCCGGGTCGACGTCAGGGCAGAAGTACCCGGGGAAGAGATCCTGCGGCAGCGTGAACCTGCCCTGCTTGTCCACGACGAAGTGGGACGCGGACTCCAGCTGCCCGAAGGGCTCGCCGAGACTCTGCGCGCTCTCCCCCTCGTCGGGGGCGAAGGCCGCGACGTAGACCAGGGCGCTCACGTTCGGGGCGTCGTGCGCGGCCTGGGTGATGACGACACCGCCGAAGGAGTGGCCCACGACGACGACCGGCCCCTCCAGTTCGTCCAGCACGCTGCGGACCTTGGCCACGTCGTCGGGGATCGACGACAGCGGCTGCTGGACGGCCACGACGTCGTGACCGGCGGCCTGCAGGAGCGGGACGACCTCGCTCCAGGACGATCCGTCCGCGATGGCACCGTGGACCAGGAGGATGGTACTCATGGCAACTACCTCTCCTATCAGCTGACTCGGGGCTCCCGCGCACTCCCCCGCCGGCGCCGGCCTCGCGCACCGACGGAAGGTGCCGGGTCCCCTGCCCGTTCTCCTCGGTACGGCGATCATGCCGACCGGAGACGGGTCCGCGCCCGTGCTGCGCCGCGGGTCCGCACCAACGGGCAGGTCCGGCAGCACCTTCGGGAGCGCCGTGCGGCCGGTCCCCGGTGGCGGGGTCGCTCAGCCCGTCGCGTCCACCAGGGCGAGGTCGTGCAGGCGCTCCGGCGGGCCCGGGCGGGCGTAGTACCAGCCCTGGGCCGTGTCGCAGCCCAGTATCCGCAGCTGCTCGGCCTGGGCCCCCGTCTCCACGCCCTCCACGGTGACCGCCAGGTCCAGGCTGTGGGCCAGGGAGACGATGCCCTCCACGATCTTGAGGTCGACCGGGTCCGCGGGGAACTGCTGCATGCTCTGGGTGAAGGAGCGGTCCAGCTTGAGGATGCTCACCGGCAGACGGCGGAGGTTGGCGAGGTTGGAGTAGCCCGTGCCGAAGTCGTCCAGGGCGATGTCGACGCCCATCTCGGCGAGCCGGCGCAGCGGC
This sequence comes from Streptomyces sp. NPDC001068, assembly GCF_042897315.1. Classification (NCBI taxonomy): domain Bacteria; kingdom Bacillati; phylum Actinomycetota; class Actinomycetes; order Kitasatosporales; family Streptomycetaceae; genus Streptomyces; species Streptomyces sp. NPDC001068. The sequence continues at coordinate 25,257 of NZ_JBIAYD010000001.1, forward strand.
TTGAGGAGATCGTCGTCGGCACCGATCAGCGCCGACTCGGTGACCTCCAGGCACAGGGCGTCGGGGGTGACCCCGGCCCGCTCCAGGATGTCCACCGTGTCCTGGACCAGGCCGGGATGGGTGAGCTGGCACGGGGACAGGTTGACGTTGATCCGCAGTGGACCCGCGCCGGGCTCCTCCCCGTAGCGCTCCCGCCACTCACGGGCCTGGCGGATCGACTCCTCCAGCACCCAGCGGCCCAACGGCACGATCAGACCGGTGTGTTCGGCGAGCGGGATGAACCGGTCGGGGCCGAGGACGCCGTGCTGCGGATGCAGCCAGCGCACCAGCGCCTCGGCGCCGCGCACGCTGCCGTCGCCGAGGTGCACCAGCGGCTGGTACTCGATGAAGAACTCGCCCCGGTCCAGGGCCGCGGGGAGCGCGGTGGTCAGGCCGTGCCGGGTGATGGCACGCGCGTCGGCCTCCGGGTCGGCCAGCTCGAAGCGGTTGCCGCCCGCCGACTTGGCCCGGTACATCGTGATGTCGGCGCTGCGCAGCACCTCGGCCGGGGTGCGCTCGCCCGCCGGGCCCTCCACGATGCCGATGGAGCCGCGCACCATGAGTTCACGGCCGTCGATGCTGATCGGGGTGATCAGGGCGTTCATGATGCGGTCGGCGAGGTCGTCGACCTCGCGCTGGGTGGCCGGCCCCGTGGTCAGCGCCACGAACTCGTCACCGCCGAGCCTGGCGACCATCTCGCCGGGCGCGGTCGCGCAGGACTGGAGCCGGTCGGCGACCTCCACCAGCAGCCGGTCGCCGGCCGAGTGGCCGAGGCTGTCGTTGATGGTCTTGAAACCGTCCAGGTCGAGGTAGCACAGCCCGAAGCGCTGGCCCTCACCGGCGGCCAGGGCCTTCTCCAGGCGCTCGAAGAACAGCGTCCGGTTGGGCAGGCCGGTGAGCGCGTCGTGGGTCGCCTCGTAGCGCAGCCGCAGGTTGAGCAGGCGGCGCTCGGTGGTGTCCTCCATGAGGGCCAGCTGGTACTGCGGTTCGCCGTCCGCGTCCCGGAGGAGGGAGACGGTCAGGTTGGTCCACAGGACCGTGCCGTCGGAGCGGTTGAACGCCTTTTCGACGTGGTAGTGCTCGCGGTCGCCGCGGACCAGCTCCTCGTAGAGGCGCCAGGTCTGGGGCGCGTCCTCGGGGTGCGCCCACTCCATGACCTTGCGGCCGCGCAGGGTCTGCTCGGAGCCGCCGAACATGCGCAGCAGCGCCCCGTTGATCTGGAGGACGTTGCCCTCCAGGTCGGCGATGCCGATTCCTATCGCCGCGCCCTCGAAGACGGCCCGGAAGCGCGCCTCACTGGCGTGCAGCGCCTGGGCGACCACGCCCTGGGCCCGCAGCGCCGCCTGGGCGATGGCCTCCTGCTCGGCGAGCGTGCGCTCGCGCAGGGCCTGGGCGTACCCGGCGGCCATCGCGTGCTGGATCCGCGAGGAACGCATCCGCAGCTCGTCCTGGGGGCCGTCCCCGCCGCAGTAGAGGGCCAGATAGGCGTCGACGCAGTCCAGGGTGCGGGTGAGCGCCTCGGGGTCGGTGCAGTGCGCGTCGATCAGCGCGGCCCCCACCTGCCGGGCCTCCTCGGCCTCGAATCCGTGCGCCCGCAGCACCTCGCTCAACCGGCGGGCCAGCGGCAGGAGTTCCTCCTCGAACTCCGGCCGGGTCAGGGAGGTCGAGGTCACCGGGAACACCGCCCGGCTCCAGATCGTCGCGAATCGGCGCAGTCTGTCCTCCGGGCCGTCCGGTTCCGCGGTCACTCCGCGATCCCCACGCCGGCGAATCCGGCGAAGGCGTAGGGATCCTCGTCCTCCGGCGCCGACTCCGGCCGCCAGTGCGGCATCGGCACCAGTCCGGGCTCCACCATGTCGTACCCCTCGAAGAACCTGGCGATCTCGTCGCGCGAGCGCATGATGAGCGGGTTGCGGATGTCCTTGTACACGTCCACCGCGCTCTCGGCCCGCTCGGGTGACAGCGGGATTCCCTCGTACGAGGCATGCGTGAGGATCAGCAGGCTGCCGGGCGCGAGTGTTTCACGCAGCCGCGCCACTGTCCCGTACGGGTCGTCCGCGTCTTCCACGAAGTGAAGTATGGCAACGAGGAGCAGGGCGACTGGCCGATTCAGGTCGATCAGGCGCTCCACCTGAGGGCTCGACAGGATCTCCTGGGGCTTGCGGAGGTCGGCGGCGACCACGTCCGCCCCCTCGTTGCCCGCGAGTACGGCCTGGCTGTGGGCGACGGCCACCGGGTCGTGGTCGACGTACACCACGCGCGCGCCGGGGTGCGCCGCCTGCGCCACCTCGTGGACGTTGCCGAAGGTGGGGATGCCGGAGCCGATGTCCAGGAACTGCTCGATGCCCGTGCCCACGGCGTGGCGGACGGCGCGGCGCATGAAGGCACGGTTGGCCTGCATGATCTTCGGCAGGCCCGGCATGTGCGTCATCGCCCTGCGGGCCGCCTCCCGGTCGACCTCGAAATTGTGCGAACCGCCCAGGTAGTAGTCGTAGATACGCGAAACGCTCGGCACCGAGATGTCGATGCTTCGTGGGGCCCAGGCGGGACGCTCCATGTATCTCTCCAAGGCTGAGGCGATCCGTTGTTCGAGCAGAGGCTACTGATCGCCTGCGAACTGGGCGAGTGGAACCGGAAATTGACCGTCCGTTCCCGGTCATCACCTGGGAATTCCGCATGCCCTTCCGGGGTGTTCGGGCCCTGCGCCGCATCCGGGTGCGACACGACGGCACACGACCGCCCGCCCCCTCCGTTCGGTCGGGAGGGGGCGGGCGGTCGTGCGTCGTCGTGTCGTCCGTGCGGGACCGCGGAGGCCTACTTGCCCGGCGCGCCGACCAGCTTGCCCTCCGGCGAGACGGCGTACCACGTGCCGCCGACGCCCTGGCCGTTGGTGTCCCCGGCCTTCGCGTCACCGGAGAAGGTGTAGATGGGCCAGCAGTCGACCGTCATCTGCTTCTGGCCGTTGTCGGGCCGGGTGAAGCCCATCAGGCCCTTCTTCTCGACACCCTTGGTGTCGGAGGCGTCGACCTCCGCGACGGCCGGCCACTTGGCGAGGCAGTCACCGGTGCAGTTCGAGACGGACTTGGGCCACGCCTTGTCCTTGATGAAGCGGTAGACCGTCATGCCGTTCTTGTCGACGACGATGTCACCGAGCTTGGCGTCCTTGCGGACCGACAGACCGGGCAGGTCGGCCAGGGTGGCCTTCTTGCCGTCGGGAGCCGTGGCGAACCACTTGCCGCCCACTCCCTGGCCGTTCACGTCACCGGCGTTGACATCCTTGGCGTAGCGGTACATCGGCCAGCCGCCCACGGTCAGCTGCTTGGTGCCGTCGGCACGGGTGACCTCGCCGAGCAGCGCCTTGTCGATGCCCGAACCGGCGGTGGCGTCGTCGGCGGGGACCGGCGGCCAGGCGGTGGCGCAGTCGCCGTCGCAGTTCGACTTGGGGGGGTTGGCGGTGTCGGCGTCGAATCGGTAGAGGGTCAGACCGCTGCCGTCGGTCAGGACCTTGCCCAGATCGGGGTTGCCGGCGACGCTCAGCTTGCCCGCGGGCGCGACCGCGGCCGGCGCGCCGGAGGCCTGGCTGCCGTCCGCGCCGTAACCGTTGCCGGCACCGGTGGAGGGGCTGGTCACACTGCCGACGTTGCCGACGCCGGCCGGGGCCGTCGCTCCCACGTTCTGGGCCGCCGAGGACGGAGTGGTCACATTGTCCTGACCACAACCCGTCGTCAGAGCCAGTACGCCTGCGGCCGTGGCCACCAAAGAGGCGCTCCTCCAGGAGGTCTTCATCTTCAACTCCCCATAATCGCCTGGATATTGCAGCGCCTGTGCGCCGCCGCACGACACCAGGTACGGATGCCGGGGGCCGAAGTGTTCAACGGCCGCACAAATTTCTTCCGCGCCACCGCGCCTCCGGCGCACGCCCCGCACTGACATACGGTTCGAGCCAGTCGGCACACGGTGTGATTCAAACCGGTTTACGCCACCTGTCCCCCGTTCGGGCCAATCCCTCCACACTCCGGCGTACGACGGCACCCGACGCCTCATGATCTCGGTCGTGCACGCACCCCAAGCGACCCGACTCGCGCCCGTCCCCAAGGTGTTGGCCCTGCTGGCACTGACCTGGACCCTGGTGGGCTGCCCGGTCGGCACGGCGTCGGCCGACGCCTGCGCCTACGCCTCCGCGGGCCCGGACGGCGTCCAGGCGGTGGCCGTGGCCGGCGACTCCTGGCCGGATCCGCCGCCCTGCCTGCCCTCCGAGCCACCGCCCTGCCCGCCGCCCCCACCGCCGCCCTGCCCCACACCCACGCCGACCCCGACGCCCACGCCGACCCCGCCCCCGAAACCGACTCCCCCGCCCAAGCCCGAACCGACGCCGAAACCCATCCCCTCGCCACCGCGCCCCACCCCGCGGGCACCGGCGCCACCACCGCCGCCCCCGCCGGTCCCCAAGCCCGCGCCCACCCCGCCGCCGGCCGCCCGGCCCGCACCGCCCAGGCCGACGCCGACCCCGACACCGCCCCCGAAGCCCACCCCGCGGCCCTCACCGACCCCGGTGACCTACCCGCCGTACCACATCCAGTCGACCCAGGCGGCGGCCCCCAACCGCACCTCACCGGTCACCTACGTGCTGCTCATCGCCGTACCCGCCATCGTCGCCATCGCCGCGTTCCGCGCGCGCTGACGGCCGGCCCACTGATTTCTGGAGGCTTCCGTTGCCGGATTGGCTTGTTCTCGTCCTCGCGATCCTCGCGGCCTGTGCCGTGGTGGTCGTCATCACCCTCGTACGGCACAAGAGGGCGGCGGAGGACGAGGATCCCTCCGAGACGCCGGACGTCATCGAGTACATGACGATGTGGATCGGCGTCATCTACGCCATCGTCCTCGGCCTGGCGGTCGCCGGGGTGTGGGAGGCACGCAGCGCCGCCCAGGACCATGTGCAGGCGGAGGCGCAGGCTCTGCACGAGATCTATGAGCGGGTACGGGTGTACCCGCCCGACGCCCGGGACCGGATCCGGGCCGACGTCGAGGCCTACACCCGACAGGTCGTCGACAAGGAGTGGAAGGAGATGGCGGACCACGGCCGGCTCACCCCGCAGGGTGCGGACCTGCTCGCGACGATCCGTCAGGACGTCACCGACTACCAGCCGAAGACCGACTTCCAGGCACAGGCCTACCAGCCGCTGGTGGACCAGGTGGCCGCCGTCGACCAGTCCCGCAGCGCCCGGGCCGACTCGACGGGGGCGACCATGCCGAGCGTGGTGTGGGTCGGGCTGCTGGCCGGAGCCGTGGTCACCGTCGGCATGGTCTTCGCGCTGCAGATCAGGCGCACCCGCCGCGAACTCGTCCTCGCGGGGCTGTTCTCCGCGACGATCGCCTTCATGCTCTTCCTGATCTGGGACTTCGACGAACCGTACAGCCGGGGCATCACGGCGACGGCACAGCCCTTCCTGAACCTCTTCCCGCACCTGGGCGGCTAGCCGGGACCCGGACGCCCGCGGCACCCGGGGGACATCGCGGCGACACGCCGTGGCCGTCCCCCGGGTGCCGCGGCCGCGTCACCCCTACGGCCCACCGGCATCCCCCGTTCGCGCTACTGCGTTCGCGCGCCTGTACGGATGTTCCTAGCGTTCCCCTCAACGAGGCGCATTTCCGGCACGAGCGGAACGGATCCGCCGCGGACCGCCCCTCGGGGACCGGAGGAACCAGCATGCACGCGATACGCCTGGCTTCGGCCGCACTGCTCGGCATCGGGGCGCTCGTCCTGGGCGCTCCGGCCGCCCTCACGGACGATCAGGGCGACGGAGGCCGGGACGGCGGCCGCGAGGCCTCCTTCGGCGTCCACGTCACGCCGTCCACCGTCTCGGCCGGCGGCCGGGTCAGCCTGCAGGTGGACCGCGACGAGCGGTGCCGGGGCGCGGCGACCGTCACCTCGGACGCGTTCGGCACCGTCCGGATCCCCGAGGGGCGGGACTCGGCGGCGGCCACGATCGACCGCAACGCCAGGTCGCAGACCTCGTACCGGGTGACGGTCGACTGCGACGGGACGACGGGGTCGACCGAGTTCAGCATCGCCGGCAGTCAGTCGGCGGGACGCGAGGACGGCGGCACGGGCGGCCGCTCCGATGGCAGGACCGACGCCGGCGGCGACCTGTCCGACGGCGTGGCGGACGGTGGCGCCGACGGCGACACCGACGGCGACGACGACGGGCAGTCGGGCCTCGGCCGGCAGCCCCTCCCCGACCGGGGCGTACAGGCCGGTACGGGCGGCAGCGTCGACGGATTCGACCTCCAGGAGATCGGCCTCGGCGCCGTGTTCGTCGTGGGCTCGGTCGGTACGGCGTACCGCATCGCGCGGCGGCGGGACGGCGCGGACGGTGCCTGACCGCCTTCCGGCCCGCCGCGCGGCTCACCTCCCGGCCTCCCGGGCGGCCCCACGGGTCCTCGCCCCGCACCCGCGCGGGGGCCGGGGCGAGGACGGCCCGCAGGGTTCAGAACCGCTTCTCGTGCCGACGGCGCAGCCAGAACCCGCAGCCCGCGAGCACGGCCGCGCCCACCAGCCCACCGCCGATCGCCATGTCGGCCGGGGTGGCCCCGCTGGAGACGCTGCCGCCGAGGCCGCCCCTGACGCCGCCGAGCACGTAGAACGCGGACGACCGGGTGAACGTCCGCCCGTCGCAGCGGACGGTCAGGTCGTACGGGCCGGGGCGGGCGTCCCGCTCGATGGTGGCGACGCCGCGCGCCATGTCGCCGCCGAACGGGAACAGCGAGGTCGAGCGGAAGGCGCGCGAGTACATGACGCCGCTGCGGCAGCCGTTGACGGTGACGGTGAGACGGGCGCCGCTGGTGATCGCCCGGGGCTGGGCGACGATGTTCCGCGCCCCTTCGCCCCCGCAGCCGAACCCGCCGTCGCCCCGCCCGTCGCCCCCTCGGCCGCCGAACCCGTCGTCGAACCCGTCGCCGCCGCGCCCGCCGAACCCGTCGTCGCCCCGCCCGCCGCCGTCGCCGCCCCGGCCACCGTCGCCGCGCCCGCCACCGTCGCCGCGCCCGCCACCTTCGCCCCGCCCGCCGCCGTCGCCGCCCCGGCCGCCCCAGTCGTCACCGCCCCGCCCGCCGAACCCCTCGCAGCCCCGTCCACCGCCGAAGCCGCCCCTGCCGCCCCTGCCGCCCCCTCCGAAGCCGTATCCGGGAACGACGACACCGGGGACCGCCACGCCGGGGACGACCCCGACCCCGGGGGCCACCCCGACCCCGCCGACGCCAGGGGCCACCCCGACCCCGCCGACCCCGCCGACCCCGCCGACGCCACCGACACCGCCGACCCCGCCCACTCCGGGGGCGACGCCGGTCCCACCGACCACCGGGGCTTGAGTGTTGGGCGGGCCGCCGGGGTTGCCCATGCCGTCGGCGACGGCCACGGGGGTGGCGGCGCTCAGAACGGCGACCACGGTGCACGCGGCCGCCAGCGCACGTGAGTTTCGCATCTCTTCCTCCGCGGAAGGCGCCCCGGGAACCGTCCCCGGTAGATCGGCGAGAAAGCACCTCCCGCATAGACCCTCAGATGCCGTGAACACGCCCGCATTTCGAGAATGGGCCGTCCTGGTGAGGGGACACGCCGAGCGAAAAGCACACAATCGGATATTGCCGCAGGTCACGGACCGTCAGAAAAATCCTGGGAACGGCAACTCGGATGGCGCACCGGAGCGCGCGCGGACCACCCGTTCGCCCGTCGTCCCGTCGCCGCACCCACGCGCGGGACTTAGCGTTTTCCCGAGCGCGCTGCGGACCTGCGCGCCACGGATGAAGTCGCCGCGGCCGTGTCGAGAGGGGATGGCGAATGTCTGCGTCCGAACTTTCCGAGCTGGCCGAAGAGGAGGAGCGGCGGCGAAAGCGTGCCCCCTGGGGCGTGATAGCGCTCGTCCTGCTGACCGGCCTCGCGCTCATCCGCAACGGCTCCGGGGAGTTCGACGTCGGTCCGCCGCAGCCGGCCTCGGCCGCCGCCCCGGACAGCCGTAGCACGTTCCCGGACACCTTCGCCACCGCACCCGCCTCGCTGCCGTACTCGACGGCGAACCGGATCAGGGTCCCCGCGATCCGCGTCGACGCGCCCGTGATGCCGGTGGGTCTGGACGCGGACGGCTCGGTCGCGGCTCCGCCGCCGGACGACCCGAACCTGGCCGGCTGGTTCACCGGGGGTGTCTCGCCCGGCGAGAAGGGCACGTCCGTCGTCGTCGGCCACGTCGACAACACCAAGGGACCGGCGGTGTTCTACGGCCTCGGGTCCCTCAAGAAGGGCAACCGGATCGAGATCGACCGCACCGACGGGAAGACCGCGGTGTTCGAGATCTACGGCATCGAGGTCTTCGCGAAGGCCGCGTTCCCGGGCGACCGGGTCTACGGCTCCAAGGGCACAGCGGAGTTGAGGGTCATCACCTGCGGCGGCGGCTTCACGAAGCAGAACGGCTACGACGGGAACGTGGTGGTCTTCGCCCGCCTGGTCGAGGCCCGCTGACGCGGGCCCGGCCGGACGGGCCGGGGCCCGTCGGCGGCGGGCCGGATCCGGCTCAGGTCCGGCGGCGCGGCACCGTCAGGTGGTAGCCGTTGTCCAGCAGGTAGGGCAGGTACTCGCGCAGGGCCTGGACGCTCTGCGAGCGGTCGCCCCCGGCGTCGTGGGAGAGGACCACGACACCGGGGGCGGCGCCCTTCTCGATCGTGTCCACGATGGTGCGGGTGCCCGGGGTGGTCCAGTCGGTGCTGTCGACGGTCCAGGCCATGGGCTCCATGCCCATCTCGGCCCCCAGTTGGAAGGCCGCGCGGTTCCAGGCGCCGTAGGGGGCGCGGAACCACTGCGGGCGTTCGCCGTAGGTGTCCTCGATGGCGTCGCTGGTGCTCTCCATCTCGTCCCGGATCTCACGGCGGTTCAGGGTGGTCAGCAGCGGATGCGTCCAGGTGTGGTTGCCCACCACATGGCCCTCGGCGGCCATCCGGGCCACCAGTTCGCGGTTCTCGACGATGCACTCCCCGCACAGGAAGAACATCGCGCGCACGTCGTATCTGGCGAGGGTGTCCAGGATGTGCGGGGTGTAGGCCGGGTTGGGTCCGTCGTCGAAGGTGAGCATCATGCGCCGGCCGCTCCCGGGGATCCGCAGGATGGGCTCCTTGCGGACCTTGAGCTTGCGCGGCGCGGTGGGCGGCGGTCCGTATCCGGTGAGCGGCTGGAGCCGGAACGCGGATGACCTGGGCGCCTGTCGGGCCGGTGGTCCGGCGGCCGGGGCGACGGTGCCCGCCGCCTCCTCGGTGTCGCTCGCCAGCACCATTCCCGCGGTACCCGCGGCCCCCAGAGCGGCCCCGCCGGCGAGGAGCAGCCGGCGTCGGGTGAACAACTGATCCTTCTGCATGACTCATCAGTCGCCCGAGCGGGCTCGGGCGCACCACATAGACACCGGTGCGGCGCCCGAAAACACCCGCACGGACCAGCGCCGGGAGGTTTCGAAAAGAAATGGTCAAGTAGGCCGGGCCGAGGGCGGGTCGGGGGGTCCGGGAGGGCTCAGCGGCGCCGGACGAGCGGGAAGGGCAGCGTCTCGCGGATCGTCAGGCCGGTGAGGAACATGACCAGCCGGTCGACACCGAGGCCGAGACCGCCGGTGGGCGGCATCGCGTACTCGAGGGCGTCCAGGAAGTCCTCGTCCAGCTCCATCGCCTCCGGGTCCCCGCCGGCCGCGAGCAGCGACTGGGCGGTCAGCCGGCGGCGCTGTTCGACGGGGTCGGTCAGCTCGGAGTAGGCGGTGCCGAGTTCGGTGCCGAAGGCGACCAGGTCCCAGCGCTCGGCGAGCCGCGGGTCGTGGCGGTGCTGCCGGGTGAGCGGGGAGACGTCGGTCGGGAAGTCCCGGTAGAAGGTGGGCAGCTGGGTCCGCTCCTCCACGAGGCGTTCGTACATCTCCAGGACGACGTCCGCGGGCCCGTCGTCGGCGGTGTACGGCACCCCGGTCCGGTCGCAGTGCCGGTGCAGCCGCAGCAGTTCGGTGCCGGGTCCGATCTCCTCCCCCAGCGCCTCGGAGATCGCCCCGTACACGGTCTTCACCGGCCAGCTCCCCGAGATGTCGTACTCCCGGCCGTCCCGGCGGGCCACCGGGGCGCCGAAGGCGGCGGTGGCGGCGCCCTGGACCAGTTCGCGGGCCAGGTCGAGCATCACGTCGTAGTCGGCGTACGCCTGGTAGGCCTCCAGCATCGTGAACTCGGGGTTGTGCTTGTGGGAGACGCCCTCGTTGCGGAATGTGCGGCCGAGTTCGAACACCTTCTCCAGCCCGCCCACGCACAGCCGCTTCAGGTACAGCTCGGGGGCGATGCGCAGGTACAGGTCGAGGTCGTAGGCGTTGATGTGGGTGGTGAAGGGACGGGCGTTGGCGCCGCCGTGGATACGCTGGAGCATCGGCGTCTCGACCTCCAGGTAGCCGCGGTCCAGGAGGCCCTGGCGCAGCGCCTGCACGGCGGCCGAGCGGGTGCGGACGACGGCGCGGGCGGCGGGGCTGGTGGCCAGGTCGAGGTAGCGGCGGCGCACCCTGGCCTCGGGGTCGGCGAGACCCCGGCGCTTGTCGGGCAGCGGCCGCAGGCACTTGGCGGTGAGCTGCCAGTCGGAGACGAAGAGGGTGGGCTCGCCCTTGTCGCTGAGGCCGGCCCGGCCGGTGGCGGTGATCTGGTCGCCGATGTCGGTGTCGGCGGTGAAGCGGTCCAGGGCGGAACCGGAACCGGCGCGGGTGAGCGCGAGTTGGCGGTCGCCGGACCAGTCGCGCAGCGTCACGAAGACGATGCCGCCGAAGTCGCGGACGAGCATGACCCGCCCGGCGACGGTGGCCGTCTCCCCGTCCTGGACGTCGGCGAGGGCGCGGGTGGGCCGGTGGACCGACACCGGGTAGGGGTCGGTGCCCGCCGCGCGCAGTCGGTCCAGCTTGCCGCGCCGGACACGGAACTGGTCCGGCAGGCCGGGCTCCGGAGCGCCGGGCCCGGCCTCGTCCCCTCCGTCGAGACCGGGCACCGGTGAGGACCGCTGCGCGTCGAGGGGTCGCGGTCCGGTCTTCGGGTGCCCCTTTCCCCAGAGTTTGCGCAGGGAAGGTACGGAGACGAAGCCCTCGGCGATTCCGGAGGCGACCCCGATCCGGGCGAGGGAGCCGGTCTCGCCGTAGCAGATGAAGCGCGGGTACCACTCGGGGCGGTACTTGGCGTTGGAGCGGTACAGGGCCTCCAGTTGCCACCAGCGGGAGAAGAACAGCAGCAGCCGGCGCCACAGACGCAGCACCGGGCCCGCGCCGATGCGGGCGCCCTCCTCGAAGACCGAGCGGAAGACGGCGAAGTTCAGGGAGATCCGGCGCACGCCCAGCTTGGGGGCGGCCGCGCACAGGTCGGCGACCATGAACTCCATGACCCCGTTGGGGGCGGCGCGGTCACGGCGCATCAGGTCGAGGGAGACTCCGTCGTCGCCCCAGGGCACGAAGGAGAGCAGGGCGAGCAGCCGGCCGTCCTCGGCGAGGGCCTCGACGAGCAGGCAGTCGCCGTCGGCGGGGTCGCCGAGCCGGTCGAGGGCCATGGAGAAGCCGCGCTCGGTCTCGGTGTCCCGCCAGGCGTCGGCCTTGTCGACGACCTCCTCCGTCTCCGCCTCGGTGAGGGTGGCGTGACGGCGCACCCGGGTGGTGGCGCCGGAGCGCCGGACCCGGTTGACGGCCTGCCGGGTGACGCGCATCTCGCGGCCGCCGAGGTCGAAGCCGGGGACGTGCAGGATCGCCTCGTCACCGAGTTGCAGGGCGCCGAGTCCGGCGCGCACGTACGCTCTGGCGCCGTCCTCCGAGGCGCCCATCACCGCGGGCACCCAGGCGTGCCGGCGGGCCGTGTCCAGCCAGGCGGCGACGGCGTGCGGCCAGGCCTCCGGGTCGCCGACGGGATCGCCGCTGGCCAGGCAGACGCCGGCCTCGACCCGGTAGGTGACGGCGGCCTTGCCGCTGGGCGAGAAGACCACGGCCTTGTCGCGCCGGGTGGCGAAGTAGCCGAGGGAGTCCCGCTCGCCGTAGGTCTTCAGCAGCGCGCGGATCCGGGACTCCTCGTCGCCGTGCAGGGCCGCTTCCAGGCGTTGTGAACGGAACAGCGTGGCGGCGGCGTTGAGCAGGGCGAGGGCGCCGAGGAGGCCGAGGACGAAGGCGACGATCCGGGGTGGTCGCCCGCCGTAGCTGCCGCCGTCGACCAGGCCGCCGCAGACCCGGTCGGCCGCCCAGGCCAGGTGCTGGCCGTGCGGGAGCGAGCCGGGGAAGAGCGAGACGAGGCCCCAGCCGGCCAGGATCGCCAGGACCAGGCCGGCGAGGAGCACGCCGAGGGCGCGGCGTACGGCGGCCCGGCGGGAGGCGGCGTAGAACTCGCGTCTGGCCACGATCAGCAGCGCGAGTGCGAGTCCGCAGACGAGCAGTGAGCTGAAGGAGTACCAGTCGAAGCCGAAGGCGACCGTCAGGACGTCCGCCAGCACCAGGAGGCCGAGGTAGAGCACCACCAGCCACCAGGCGACCTTCTTGCGGGCGGCGGTTGCACCGCCGAGCAGGAACAGGAAGACGGCGTAGGCCAGGTTGGGGCTGACGGGCACGACGACGGCGTTGAGGAAGTGCACGACCGGGCGGAGCTGGACGCGCAACGGGGCGATGACGGCGAGCAGGGCGCACAGCAGGGCGAGGACGCCGAAGAAGGTCCCGAAGGCCTCGGGCACCCAGGTGAGCCGCCCGCCGCGGGACGGGCGCGGCGGCCCCGCGGTCTCCTTGCCCGGGGCGGGTTCGACGGCGGCACTCATGCTCCGACTGTAGGAAGCGCCCGCCGGATACGCCCGTCGAGCGGCCTGAGCCCGAAGGACGGCCGCGGGCCGGTGGGTGGCTGCTCGCGCGGTGCCCGGCGCCCCTTTGGGCAGCGCCGTGTGCATGTCCCGGAAGGGCGCGGGCAGCCGCGCGACCGGCCTCCACAGACCCGCACTCCCACGACGCGCGGCGGGCCACCCCGGGCACTCACCGGACCGGTGAATTCCGATAGCCTCGGGGCGTGGCGGAACAACACCAGTTCGAGCGGGGCACGGACGGCCCCAAGGTCATCGTGGCCGGTGTGGACGGCTCGGACTCGTCGTGGCGCGCGGCCTCCTACGCCGCCGGTCTGGCCCGGCGGCAGCGCGCGCTGCTCGCCGTCGTGTACGTGCAGCCGGTGCTGGCGGCCGGTGCCGCGCTGGGGGCGCCGGTGGCGGAGACGACCGACGAGATCGCGGAGGACCTGGTCGCCCAGATCCGGGACGCGGCCGAGCGGCTCAAGGGGATATTCGAGGTGCGCTGGGAGTTCCACACCTTCCGCGGCGACCCCTACGGCGGCCTGGTGAAGGCGGCCGACGAACTGAAGGCGGACGCGGTCGTGGTGGGCGCCTCCGAGCAGGCCGGCCACCGGTTCATCGGTTCGGTGGCGATCCGTCTGGTGAAGGCGGGACGGTGGCCGGTGACGGTGGTGCCGTAGCCCGGTCACCGGTGCGCGGGAGCAGTGCCGGGGTCGCGAGCAGCAGGATCCCGGCCGCGGCGATCGCGGTGCGCGTACCGGTGAGACTCGCCAGCGCTCCCCACAGGGCGGTCAGGGTGGCGATGGACGCCTTGGTGCCGACCGACCAGGCGGACAGGGTGCGGGCGACGCGGTCGTCCGGGGTGTGGTCGAGGCGGTGGGTGGCCAGCACCGGGTTGAAGACTCCGGCGCAGAGTATGAGACCGAACTCGGTGACCATGATCAGCAGCAGCCCGGGCAGCCCCGGCCCGACGAAGGCCAGGCCGAGGGACCACAGGGCGCGCAGCACGCCGGAGGTGAGCAGGACCCGGCGCTGCCCGTACCGGGCGACGAGAGGACGGGCCAGGCGGGAGCCGACGAGGCCGCCCAGACAGGGCACGGCGAAGGCGAGGCCGTACTCCCAGGGCGGGAACCCGAGGGGGCCGAGCATCAGGACGGCCAGCAGCGGCGCGGTGGCCATGATCAGGCCGTTGACCAGGGCCACGTTGAGGAAGACGGGCCGCAGCTCGGGGCTGGTGAGGATGTGCCGCCAGCCGTCGAGCAGGTCCGCGGCCCGCGGACGTCCGGTCCCCTTGCGCGGGGGCTCCGGTTCGCCGCCGCCCACGGCGCGGACGCCCAGGGCCGACAGCAGGAAGCTGACCGCGTTCGCGACCACCGTCACGATCGGGCCGAACACGCCGATCGCGGCACCGCCGAGCGGGGGGCCGAGGACGGTGGCGGTCCACATCGTGGACTCGAAGCGGGCGTTCGCGGTCAGCAGCCGGTCGCGCGGCACGAGTGACTTCAGGAAGGCTCCGGAGGCCGCGTTGAAGGTGATGTCGGCGGCGGCGACCACCACGGAGACCACCGTCAGCTGGGCGATGTCGAGGACGCCGAGCGCGTAGGCGGCGGGGACGCTCAGCAGCGCGCCGCACCGGACGAGGTCCGTCCCGGCCATCACCGGCCGCTTGCGCCGGAACTCGACCCAGGGCCCGAGCGGCACCGCCAGCAGGGCGCCCACCGCGGGCCCGGTCGCGGCGAGCAGCGCCACCTGGGCCGCGCCCGCGTGCAGGACCAGGACCGCGATCAGCGGGAACGCGTCGAACGCGAGCCAGGTCCCCAGCACGCTGACCGAGTACGCGGCCCACAGCCACCCGAACCGCCGCCCCATGCACAACCTCCCGTTGACCCGGGACATGAAAACGTGCAGGTGGCCGTCGAATCAAACAACTCCCCGGGCGTGTGTCACAACCAGCGGTTGTACGGTGGGGGCGTGGACCTGACCGCCGTGCGCACCTTCGTCGCCGTCGCCGACGCGGGTCAGTTCCAGGAGGCCGCCGCCGTCCTCGCGGTCACCCAGCAGGCCGTCTCCAAGCGGATCGCGGCGCTGGAGAGGGAGCTGGGGGTGCGGCTGTTCACCCGGACGCCCCGGGGCGCCGAGCTGACCGTGGACGGCCGGACCTTCCTGCCGCCCGCCCGCGAGCTGCTGCTCGCCGAGGAGCGGGCGAGGGCCTCCGTGCGGTCGGGTCGGCGGCCGCTGCGGGTCGACGTGGTCGGATCGCGGCTCGCCCCGGCGGCGCTGCTGCGCGGATTCCACGAGGCGCACCCGGAGATCGCCCTGGACGTCGTCACGCTCTTCGACGTCGACTCGGCGCTCACCGCCCTGCGCTCGGGCGCGGTCGACGCGTCCTTCCGGGCCGTCGCCATGCCGGGCCGTCCGCTCCCCCGGGGTGTCGAGGCGGCACGGGTGTACGACGAGCCGGTGCAGCTGCTCACCGGCCCGGGGCACGCCCTCGCCGACCGGGACACGGTCTCGCCCGGGGAGCTGGCCGGGCACCGGATCTGGATGCCGGGCATCGTCGAGGGCACCGAGTGGGCCGCCTACTACGCCTCCCTCGCCGCCGAGTTCGGCCTGACCATCGACTCCTCGGGCCCCAACTTCAGCGGGGCGGTGCAGGAGGCGGTGGCCGGGTCCGGCACCCTGGCGACGCTGGTCAGCGAGCGGACCCGGCTGGTCTGGCCACAGGGCTACGACCTGCGCCGCATCCCCCTGGCGGACCCCACCCCCGTCTATCCGCACTCCCTGGTGTGGACGGCCGCCAATCCGCACCCGGCGCTGGCCGTCCTGCGCGCCCATCTGGGCGACGCCCGGCCGCCCCGGCCCGCGGCCGGGACCTGGGTGCCCGGCTGGGCCGAGAGCGTGCGTGGCGTCTTCCGTCCGTGACGCCCCTGAGCCATCATGATCCGCCGTCAGCCGTTCGCGATCGGCGAGAGGTGGGGCAGATGGCCAAGCTCCGTACGGGCGAAGGAATTCTCCGCCGCAAACCCATCGAACACATCGAGGAGGCCGAGACCGGTGAGGGACCCCGGCTGGACAGATCGCTGGGCCTCTGGCAGCTGACCGCCATCGGCGTGGGCGGCATCATCGGCGCGGGCATCTTCACCCTCGCCGGCACGGTCGCCAACGAGACGGCGGGCCCGGCCGTGCTGCTCTCCTTCCTGATCGCCGGTCTGGCGAGCGCCTGCGCCGCCCTGTCCTACGCCGAGTTCGCCGGGATGATCCCGAAGGCGGGTTCGGCGTACACGTACGGCTACGCGGTGCTCGGGGAGTTCGCGGGCTGGTTCATCGGCTGGGACCTGCTCCTGGAGTACACGGCGATCGTGGCGGTGGTCGCGATCGGCATCTCGGGGTACTTCGGCTTCCTGGTCGAGGAGATGGGCGCGGAGCTGCCGCGGTGGATGCTGGGCGCGCCCGGCACCGGGGCGGGTCACCGGTTCGACCTGTTCGCGGCTCTGCTCTGCCTGCTGATCGCCTATCTCCTCAACCTGGGCATCCGCAGCGCGGCCCGCTTCGAGATGGTCGTGGTGGTGCTCAAGGTGCTGGTGGTGCTGCTGGTGATCGGCGTCGGGGTGTTCCACATCAGCTCCGGGAACTACCACCCCTTCTTCCCGTTCGGTGCCGGCGGGGCGTTCACGGGTGCGGCCACGGTGTTCTTCGCGGTCTTCGGGTACGACGCGATGTCGACGGCGGCCGAGGAGTCGAAGGACGCGCAGCGGCACATGCCGAAGGCGATCATCTACTCGCTGGCGATCTCCATGGTGCTGTACGTGGCGGCCTGTCTGGTCCTGACGGGCATGCAGGACTACAGGCACATCGACCCGGAGAGCGGCTTCTCCACGGCGTTCAAGTCGGTGGGGCTGAGCGGGCTCGCGGACGTGATCGCGGTGGGGGCGATCATCGGCATCCTCACCGTGATGTTCACCTTCATGCTGGGTGTGACCCGGGTCTGGTTCTCGATGTCCCGGGACGGGCTGCTGCCCGGGTGGTTCGCGAAGACGCACCCGACGCGGCACGTGCCGACCCGGGTGACCTGGATCGTCGGGGTGGCCTCGGCGCTGCTCGCCGGGTTCGTGCCGATCGGCGAGGCGGCCGAACTCACCAACATCGGCATCCTGCTGGCGTTCGTGGTGGTGTGCGTGGCGGTGATCGTGCTGCGCTACCGGCAGCCGGACCTGCCGCGTGCCTTCCGCACCCCGTGGATGCCGTTCGTGCCGGCGCTGGGTGTCGTCTTCTCGGTCTGGCTGATCACGTTCCTCGCCTGGGAGACCTGGGTGCGGTTCGCGGTCTGGTTCGCGATCGGGTGCGTGATCTACTTCGGCTACTCGTACAAGAGGTCGCGGCTGGCCGGGCGTTAGAGCGAGCGCAGGAAGCCGAGCAGGAGCTCGTCGAAGAGGTCCGGCCGTTCCAGGTTCGGGTAGTGGTCGGCGCCCTCGACGATCTCGGCGCGGCCGTCGGGCACCTCCCGTGCGAGGCGTTCGGCGGCCGCGAGCAGACCGGCCGGTTCCAGGCTCCCGTTGACGGCGAGGACCGGGACGTCGATCTTCGGGAGCCGGGACCAGGAGCCGGTCACCGGCACGTGCAGGTCCGGCTCGCCGGGAGCGTGCTTGGAGAGGGTGTGCGCGGCCATCTCGCGGAGCCGGCGCGGGATCTCGGGGTCCAGTGCGTCGAGGTCGCGGTGTTCGCCCGCCACCCCCCGCACGAAGGCGTCGAGCCAGCCCTCGACGTCACCGGCGCCCAGAGTGCGGGCGTACTCGGCCCGGAGCGCCGTGTGCCAGGGGTCCGTGTACTGGAAGTCGCCGGTGACGGCCCCGCAGGTGACCACCGCGCGGACCAGCCCGGGGTGTTCCAGCACGGTGTCGGTGGCGATCACCCCGCCCATCGACACGCCGACGAGGACGGCCGGCCCGGTGTCGAGGTGGCGCAGCAGTGCGGCGAGGTCGTCGGCCCAGCGGAAGGGCTTGCTCGCGTTGGCGGAGGCCCCGTGCCCACGGACGTCGGGGGCGATGACCCGGTACCCGGCGGCGAGCGCCGGGATCTGCCCGGACCAGAAGCGGTGGTCGACGTATCCGGAGTGGAGCAGGACCACCGGGTCGCCGGAGCCGGTGTCGAGGTAGGCGAGGTCGCCGTCGGAGGACGGGAAGAGGCGGACGTCCGCAGCACCATTCATGACAACCAAGGTGTCATCTTCGGGGGATTTTGACAACTGGGTTGTCATGACGACTGTGACACCCGGGGTGTCACCGCGGCCCGGTGCATGATGGCCGGGTGAACGACATCGACAGGCCCCTCGCCCCCGACGAGCTGGGCGAGCGCATCACCGAGGTGTACGACCTCGTCGGTCCGCTCTACCGGCGCGCCTTCCGCAAGATCGAACTGGGCGAGCAGGTCGAGGGGGCCTCGGTCGGCGTGCGCTCCGTACTGGACCTGCTGCACCGCTTCGAGCCGATGACCGTGCCCCAGATGGGCCGGATCATGGCGCTGAGCCGGCAGTTCGTGCAGCGCACGGTGAACGAGGCGGTGGCGCACGGCTGGGCCGAGGCCGTCCCCAACCCGGCGCACCAGCGCTCCTCCCTGATCCGGCTCACGGACGAGGGCCGGACCGTGATCACCGCGATCCTCGCCCGCGAACACGCGGTGAACCGGCAGGTCGGCGGCGGTCTGACCGACGCCGACATCACGGCCTGCGTACGGGTGCTGAGGGAACTGCTGCGGACGTTCGACCACGTCGACGTGGAGTGAGGACCGGCTACTCCCCCATCACCAGTCCGTCCTTGGCCGCGCCGCGGCCGAGCACGACGTCCCGGATGCCGTCCCGCACGGCGGTGTAGTCGGCCCCCTGGGCGATGGCCGCGTTCAGGTCGACGACCCGGCCCGAGTCGATGTCGTACAGCTGGGGGATGAACTCGGCCTTGGCCACCTCCCAGCGGCCGCCGGGACCGGCCGGCGGGGTGAAGGTGAAGCGGGCGAGGGTGGACTGGTTGCCGCGCGGGTCCTGTTTGCCCTGGCGGTTGTTGAGCTCGCCGGCGATCTGGTCGCCGAGGCTGTAGACGACCCAGGTGCCGTTGACCTTCTCGTACGCCTGCGGGATGTGGGCGTGGGTGCCGAGGATCAGGTCGATGTCGGGGCGGCCGCCGGTCCGGGCCGCGGTGAGCCGCTTGGCCAGGGTGAGCTGCTGCTCGTCGGGCGCGTCCTCGCCGTCGGTGCCCCAGTGCACGGAGAGGACAACCACGTCGGCGCCGGCCTGCCGGGCGGCGCGCGCGTCGGCGAGGACGCGGTTCTCGTCCAGGAGGTTGACCGCCCAGGGCTGCCCGGACGGCAGGGCGTTGCCGTTGACGTCGAAGGTGTAGGAGAGGTGCGCGACCCTGGTGCGCCCCGCGTCGAGCAGGGTGACGGTGGCCGCCTCGGCCTGGGTGCGGGCGGTGCCCGTGTGCCGCAGGCCCGTCCGGTCCAGGTCGGTGAGGGTGCGCTGGATTCCGTCGGCGCCCCCGTCGAGAGCGCGGTCGGAGGCGGTGGAGCAGCTGTCGTACCCGATGGCCGCGAGCCCCTCGGGGAGCTGCGGCGGGGCGGTGACCGCGTTCGGGTCGGGCTCCCCGCCGCCCGCGTCGCCCGCCTCGGTCACGGCCGCCAGGTGGCAGAGCGCCAGATCCGCGTGCGCGACGACGGGTTCGACACCGGAGAGCATCGGGCGGAAGTCGTACCCGTTGCCGTTGGCGTCGAGGTTCGCGTGGTCCAGCGCCGACTTCTGCGGCATCACGTCGCCCGAGGCCACGAGGGTGAAGCCGCCGCCGGGGGCGGGCACCGAGGGTGCCGGCCGGCCGGACGGGGCGGCGTTCTCCTGCCGTGCGTGGTTCTGGCAGGCGGCTGCGGTGGCGAGCAGGGCGGTCAGGGCCAGGGCCACCTGGCGTCTGCGATTGATCATCAGGAGCACCCCAGAGTCGCAAGCCTTGTCCGATTTACAGATCAATGGGTACGAAGCCGGACCGGGTCGCAAACAACTCAGGCGCCCCGATTGACCCATCCGGGTGGGGTAAGGGGGGTGACGGACCGTTCGTCGCACCGTTCGCCGACCCGATCGACCGTCCGCCGCACATCCCCGCGCACGCCCTGTCCCCCCGCCCGGCCCTGCGGTGCCATACGGCCATGACGGCCGGAACCACCCTTCCCGACGGGACGACGACCGCCGAGCACGAGCTCGCCGCACTGCAGCGCGAGCACGGCCGCCCGCTCTTCGCGCTGCTGCTGCGGCTCAGCGACGGCGACCGGCAACGGGCCGAGGACCTCGTGCAGGAGACCCTCGTGCGCGCCTGGCAGCATCCCGAGGCGCTGCGCGCCGACGACTTCGACTCCGTGCTGCCCTGGCTGCTGACGGTCGGCCGGCGGCTCGCCATCGACGCGCGCCGGGCCCGGCAGGCGCGGCCGCCCGAGGTGCACGACGCCGTCCTGGAGAACACCCGGGCCGTCGGCGACCACGCCGAACGCGCCGCCGCGGCGCTGGACGTGCGGGAGGCTGTGAAGACTCTCACCCCGGAACACCGTGACGTCCTGGTGCTGGTGTATTTCCAGGGGGCGAGTGTGGCGGAGGCCGCCGAGACCCTCGGCATTCCACCCGGTACCGTGAAATCGCGGGCGTACTACGCGCTGCGGGCCCTGCGCCGGGTTCTCCCCGGTTATGCACCCGACCTGGGCTGAAACCGCAAGCCAGGTCAAACCTCGGTAAAGCGCCTTGCTGAGGACCATGTTTGAGCAATCAGCTGTCTTCATCCGTGTTCCGCACCGGGAGAGGGACGGACCCGGAGTCGGGGCCACGCGCGCACCGGAGGAAGGCAGGACGGGATGCTGCACAGAGGTCAAGAGAGCACGGACGGGGCCGGGAGCGGGGACCTGGCGATCCCGATGGCCTGGCTGTACGCCGAGTACATCGCCGACGAGCTGCTGCGCACCGGCGATCTCATGCCGCCGACGTCCTTCGAGTTCCGGGCCGGCCGGGACGCGCTGGCGTTGACGATCTTCCTCTCCGACACGGACGGCGAACTGTCGGGCATCCGGGTCGTGTCCCAGTTGGAGAACTGGCTTTCACTGACGGCGTACGACCAGCCGTGGCAGGACTGGGTGGGTGACCGCATCGCCTGGCTGTCCGCCGAGGCGACGGAGTCGGGCGGGCCCTCGCCCGACCTGGATCTGGCCACGGAGGCCTGGCGCTGGCTGGAGGAGACCGAGCTGCTCGCGCCCGACCTGGACGCGGTGCCGGGCGGCGGCTCGGTGTTCGGCGAGGACGACGGACCCAAGGTGTGGACCCCCGCCTGGCGGCTCGGTCTGCCCCTCGGACATCTCGCCATCCATCTTTTTTGAATCGGCACCAATCCGCGGGCCCGGCCGCTCCGAATCCGTTGATTACGATTCTGTACGTGCCTTGAGTGAAACGGCGGCCGACTGCGTACGGGTGGGAGCAAGGAGCAATGAGTAACCCCCACCCGCACTCACGGCACGAGGATTCGGCATGAGGTCCCTGGAAAGGCATCGCGACGTCGGCGCGTACGCGCTCGGCGTGCTGGACGAGGCGGAGGCCTTCCGCTTCGAGGACCATCTCATGGAGTGCCCCAGCTGCACGGCACACGTGACCGAGTTCGGCCCCGCGGCACGGCAGTTGATGCTGTACCGCCGGGCCACACCGCGCTTCGTGCACCCCATGGCCCAGCCGGCACCCCGGCTGCTCGACCGGCTGCTCACGGAGGTCGCCAGCCGGCACCGGGTCAAAAGGCGCAGGGTCCTCTACGGCCTCGCCGCCTCGGTGGTGTTCGCGGTCGTCGGCCCCGGCATCGTGGCGTACAGCGGTCACGACGCGCCGCCGGCCGTCCACGTCACCGCGTCCACCGACACCCGGTCGGGCGTGTGGGCACAGGTGAAGTCCGAGGACACGGACTCCGGCAGCGCGATCGAACTCCGGGTCAAGGACTCCGGCGGACCGCGCTCCTGCCGGCTGGTCGCGGTCGGCCGGGACGGCTCCGAGCAGATCGTGACCACCTGGGCGGAACGGGACCACGACGACCGGGTGTCCACCATGACGGGCGGTTCCTCGATGCACCCCGACGAGATCGACCGCTACGAGGTGCGCAACGCCGACGGGCAGCGCCTGGTCACCCTGGACCCCCAGTGAGGGCCGGTCACTTGAGCAGCCGGGACATCCGGCGGTCCGCGAGCGGCTTGCCGCCCGTCTGGCAGGTCGGGCAGTACTGCAGCGAGGAGTCGCTGAAGGAGACCTCGCGAATGGTGTCGCCGCACACCGGGCAGGGCTCGCCGGTCCGGCCGTGGACCCGCAGCCCGCTCTTCTTCTCCGACTTGAGCCGGCCCGCCGCCAGGCCGTGGGAGCGCTCCACCGCTTCGGTGAGGGTGGTGCGCAGCGCCCGGTACAGCCCGTGGACCTCCTCGGGCGTCAGGGAGGCGGCGAGCTTGAACGGGGACATCCTCGCCGCGTGCAGGATCTCGTCGCTGTAGGCGTTGCCCACCCCGGCGATCAGGCCCTGGTCACGCAGGGCACCCTTGAGCTGCCGCCGCTCGCCCGCGAGCAGCGCGGCGAACCGGTCCTCGTCGAAGTCGGCGGCCAGCGGGTCGGGACCGAGCCGCGCGATGCCGGGCACCTCGGCCGGGTCGCGGACGATGTACACGGCGAGCTTCTTCTGGGTGCCCGCCTCGGTGAGGTCGAAGCCCGCGCCGGTCTCCAGGGCCACCCGCAGCGCCAGCGGGCCCTTGCCGGGACGGGGCGGGCCGTCCGGCAGCCGGTCCTTCCAGTGCAGCCAGCCCGCGCGGGCCAGATGGGTGACGAACCGCAGGCCTCCGTCGCCCTCGATGTCCAGGAACTTGCCGTGCCGGTGCACGGCGACGACCTCGCTGCCCTCGAAGGCCCCGAGGGGAGGGTCGTACGTCTTCAGCACGCTGATGGCGGCCGGCAGGACGCGCACCACCTCGTGACCGACCAGGTTCTCGGTCAGGAATTCCCTGAGCGCTTCGACCTCGGGCAGTTCGGGCATGCGTCCAGGGTGCCACCCGCGGCCCCCGGGGTCAGGCGGGCCCGGGCATCCGGAACTCGCACCACACCGCCTTGCCGCCGCCGCGCGCCTCCACACCCCACACGTCGGTGATCTCGTCGACCAGCAGCAGGCCCCGCCCGGACACCCCGTCCTCGCCCGCCTCGCGCCTGCGCGGCAGGGCGCTGGAGGAGTCCTCGACCTCGACGCGCAACCGCCGGTCGCCGCCGCCACCCAGCACCCAGAGGGTGACGATCGCCGAGCCCTCGGTGTGCATCAGCGCGTTGGTGATCAGTTCGTCGGTGACCAGCTCGATCTCGTCGGCGCGGTCCCCGGCGCCCCAGGCGCGGACCGCGGCCCGGACCAGGTGCCGGGCCAGGGTGAGCGCCTCCGGGTCGCCCGGGGCCACGTGCTGCCGCAGGCGGCCCACCGCCTGCGCGCTGTCCGGGCCGCGGCGCAGCAGGAGCAGAGCCACGTCGTCGTCGCCGCCCCGGTCCTCGGCGACCTCGATCAGCCGGTCGGCGAGCGCGCGCACGTCCTCAGGACCCGCGGCGACCTGCCGCATCAGGCATCGCATCCCGTCCCCGAGGTCCGTGCCGGGCTGTTCGACCAGCCCGTCGGTGCACAGCAGCAGCGTCTCGCCGGAGTTGAGCTCCAGCGTGGACACCGGGTACTCGAGGCTCTTGAACTCGGCGGACAGGCCGAGCGGCAGCCCGCCCGCCACGTGGACCTTCCGGCAGCTTCCGTCGGCCGCGCGGACCAGCGGGTCGATGTGCCCGGCGCGGACCACCTGGACGACGCCGGTGGACAGGTCGGCCTCGGCGTACAGGCAGGTCGCGAAGCGGTCCGTGTCGAGCTCGTCCAGGAAGACCGAGGCGCGGGCCATCACGGTCGCCGGGGCGTGGCCCTCGGCGGCGTAGGCGCGCAGCACGATCCGCAGCTGGCCCATGACGGCCGCCGCGTGCGTGTCGTGCCCCTGGACGTCCCCGATGACCGCCCCGA
The DNA here is from genome assembly GCF_042897315.1 of Streptomyces sp. NPDC001068. NCBI lineage: Bacteria > Bacillati > Actinomycetota > Actinomycetes > Kitasatosporales > Streptomycetaceae > Streptomyces > Streptomyces sp. NPDC001068. The sequence goes on from NZ_JBIAYD010000001.1 coordinate 49,194, forward strand.
CCCGGCCGCCCGGCAGCGGGATCAGGTCGTACCAGTCGCCGCCGATGTCCCGGCCCAGCGCGCCGCCCCCGGCGGACGCGGAGCGGTAGCGGACCGCCACGTCGGCGCCGCGCACGCTGGGGATGGTGCGCGGCAGCATCGCCTGCTGGAGCCCTTGGGCGAGGTCCTTCTCCTGCTCGTAGAGCATGGCCCGCTGCAGGCTCTGCGCGATGCTGCTGCCGAGGGCGACCAGGACGGCGCGTTCCTCGGCGGAGAAGCCGAGCCGGTCGTTGTAGAGCAGGCCCATGGCACCGATCGGGCGGGCCTGGGCGATCAGCGGGAGGTAGGCGGCCGAGGTGATGTGCAGCTCGGTGATGTGCGGCCACAGGATCGGGTAGCCCTCGGCGAACTCCTCCGGCGACTCGATGAACCGCGGGCCGAGGGTCCGCACCACCTCGCTCATCGGATAGGGCTCGTCCGTCCGGGTGATCCGGGTGCCCGGTACGAAGCTGCCCACCGGGCCCTCCGCTACCAGCCGGATCCGGCCGGCCTCCACCAGGCCCATCACCAGGCTGGTGGCGCCCAGGTTGGGGATGCCCTGGGTGTCCTTGAGGGCGTCGATGACGTCCTGGACGCTGCGGGCGTGCGCCAGGGCCGCGGTGACCACCTGGACGACACCGGTCTGCCGGCGCAGCGCGTGGTCCTGGGCGGCCCGCAGACTGCGTGCCTCGCTGTCCTCCAGCTCCTGGGTGGCGTCCCGGACCACGCCGACGACGCGGCGCGGCCGGCCGGTCTCGTCGCGCCGGATGTAGCCCTGGGTGTGGGTCCAGCGCGGGGTGCCGTCGCGGCGCCGGATGCGGAAGTACGCGCCGTAGTTCTCGCTGCCGTCCTTGATGGCCTGCGAGACCACCGCGTCCAGCCGGCTCCCCTCCGTCAGGGGTACCCGGACGGAGAGGCTCTCCGGGCGTCCGTCGTACTCCTCGGGGGTCAGGTCGAAGACCTGGTACGCCTGGGCGTCCATGTGGAACAGACCGGCGTCCAGGTCCCAGTCGAAGGTGCCCAGCCGGTTGAGCGCCAGGATCGGGTGGTCCGGGTGGGCGGGCCAGTCGTCCGGGAGAGACGGAGCGCTCGCTCCCCGATCAGCCATGGGGCCACCTTGCCAGGGGAACCGGGACCGGGCAATTCATCCCATTTACGCCACTTCACCCGCCCGGGTTACGAGACCCGGGGCACGCGGTACACAGGGTGACAGGCCCCGTCCCGACACCGGGCCGCAGGCCGCAGAGAGGCAGGGGCGCACGGCCGTGGACTGGTTCACCGCACCCGGGTACTGGCTGAGCCGGCTGGTCTTCCAGCGGGCGCTGGCCGGCGTGTACCTGGTCGCGTTCCTGGCGGCGGCGCTCCAGTTCCGGGCCCTGCTGGGCGAGCGCGGGATGCTGCCGATCCCGGAGTTCGTCGCCCGGGTCCCCTTCCGCAGGGCGCCGAGCCTCTTCCACCTGCACTACTCGGACCGCTTCTTCGCCGCCTGCGCCTGGGCGGGCTGCGCGGTGTCGGCGGCGCTGCTGGCCGGGCTGGACTCCCTGCTTCCGCTGTGGGCCGCGATGGTGCTGTGGCTGGTCCCCTGGGCCCTGTACCTGTCGATCGTCAACGTCGGCCAGACCTGGTACGCGTTCGGCTGGGAGTCGCTGCTCCTGGAGGTCGGCTTCCTCGCCGCCCTCCTCGGCAACGACGAGGTGGCGCCGCCGGTCGTCGTCCTGTTCCTGCTGCGCTGGATCCTGTTCCGGGTCGAGTTCGGGGCGGGTCTGATCAAGATGCGCGGGGACGCCTGCTGGCGCAGGCTGACCTGTCTCGACTACCACCACGAGACCCAGCCGATGCCGGGACCGCTGAGCTGGTTCTTCCACCACCTGCCCCGCCCGGTGCACCGGGTGGAGGTGGCCGCCAACCACCTCACCCAGCTCGTCGTGCCCGTCATGCTGTTCACGCCCCAGCCCGTCGCGACGGCGGCCGCGTCGCTGATGATCCTGACCCAGCTGTGGCTGGTGGCCTCCGGCAACTTCTCCTGGCTGAACTGGATCACCATCGTGCTGGCCCTGTCCGCGCTGCGGCTGCCCGCCGGCCACGCCGCCGCGCCCGGCGCGCCGCTCTGGTACGAGACCGTCGTCCTCGCCGTGGCCGCGCTGCTGCTCTTCCTCAGCCACCGCCCGGTGCTGAACATGGTCTCCCGCCGCCAGGTGATGAACCGCTCCTTCGACCCGCTCCACCTGGTCAACACCTACGGTGCCTTCGGCAGCGTCAGCAGGCTGCGGTACGAGGTGGTGGTCGAGGGCACCCTGGACGAGTCACCGCGCGAGGACGCCGACTGGCGGGAGTACGAGTTCAGGGGGAAGCCCGGCGATCCACGCCACTGGCCCCGCCAGTTCGCGCCCTACCACCTCCGCCTGGACTGGCTGATGTGGTTCGCCGCCCTCTCCCCCGCGTACGCCGAACCCTGGTTCGGCGGCCTGCTGGAACGCCTCCTGGAGAACGACCGCGACACGCTGCGGCTGCTGCGCCGCTCCCCCTTCCCGCCCGACCGGCCCCCGCGCTTCGTCCGCGCCCGCCTCTTCCGCTACCGGTACACCGACTGGCGGGAGCTGCGGGAGAGGGGCGCGTGCTGGCAGCGTTCCTACGTACGGGAGTTCATGCCGCCCACCCGGCTGTCGAGGGCCGCTCAGAGGCCGTAGACGCGGGTGGCGGTGGTCTCGAAGACCTGGGTGCGTTCGCTCGGGCCGATCAACTGCTCGGCCGCGTCCAGGACTTCGGCGTAGGTCGCGGCCAGGACGCACACCGGCCAGTCGGAGCCGAACATCAGGCGGTCAGGGCCGAAGGCGTCCAGCACCGTCTCCGCGTACGGGCGCAGGTCCTCGACCGTCCAGGAGGCGGGGTCGGCCTCCGTGACCATGCCGGAGAGTTTGCAGACGGTGTTCGGCAGGGCGGCCAGGGCACGCACCGCGCCGGCCCACGGTTCGGGGGCACCGGCGGCGATCGGCGGTTTGCCGAGGTGGTCCAGGACGAAGGTGAGGTCCGGGTGGGCATCGGCGGCCTTGACGGCGGCCGGCAGCTGGTGGGCCCGTACGACCAGGTCGTAGACGAGGCCGGCGTCGGCGATCGCGGCCAGGCCGCGGTGGACGTCGGGGCGCAGCAGCCACTCCGGGTCCGGTTCGGCCTGCACCTGGTGGCGGATGCCCTTCAGGTGGGCGCCGCCGGGGAGTTCGCGGAGGCGGGCGAGTTCACCGGCGATCGCCGGGTCGGTCAGGTCGGTCCAGCCGACGACCCCGGCGACCAGGTCGTGGGTGTCGGCGAGGGCGAGGAACTCGGGGGTCTCCTCCGGCACGGTGACCGTCTGCACCAGGACCGTGCGGGTGACGCCGGCCGCCCGGGCCTCCGGTTCCAGGTCCTCGACGCCGAAGTTGCGCCTCAGCGGCCGGAGTTCGTCCGCGGTGAGCCACTCCTGGTCCCGTACCGAGAGGTCCCAGACATGGTGGTGGGCGTCGACCGTCACGGCAGCTCCCACACGACGGGCAGACCGGCGTCCGAGCCCGCCTCGGAGTAGTCGTGGACGACGTCGAGCAGTTCGGCCATCCGGGCCTGCCAGGCGATGTTCACCGGCAGCTTGTCCAGCTCGGCGAGGAGTGCGCCGTAGTCCGCGCAGTCCAGCACGTGGAAGAGGTCGGTGCCGCTGCGCCAGATGGTCCAGGAGGTGGCGCCGGCCGCACGGATGGCCTCGGTGAGTTCGGCGGGGACCTCGCGGTGGGCGGCCTCGTACGCGGCGACGCGGTCCGGGCGGACCTTGGTGTGCAGGGCGACCCTCATGCCGTCTCCTCCGTGTTCGCCGGGTCTTCTGTGCTCGCCGGGTCTCCTGTGCTCACCGGGTCTCCTGTGCTCGCCGTCTTCTCCGGCTTCTCCGTGGGCAGCGGGGCGCCGGCGGCCACCAGCCCGCTGTCGCGCAGTTCCTGCCAGAAGGCGGCGGGCACCGGGGCGGCGAACTGCCGTGCCCCGTCCTGGATCTCCGCCGCCGAGCGGGCGCCGACCAGCACGCTCGCCACGGCCGGGTGGGCGGCGCAGAAGGCGAGGGCCGCCGCCCTGAGCGTGGTGCCGTGCCGTTCGGCGAGCGTCTTGAGCCGCAGCGCGCGGGCGAGCAGCTCCCGCGGGGCCCGCGCGTAGTCGTAGGTGGCGTCGGGCCTCGGGTCGGCCAGCAGGCCGGAGTTGAAGGCCCCGCCGATCACCACCGAGGCGCCGCGTTCCTCGGCGGCCGGCAGCAGATCGGCCAGGGCGCTCTGGTCGAGGAGGGTGTAGCGGCCCGCGCACAGCACCACGTCGACGTCGGTGTCGCGGACGAACCGGGTGAGCATCGCCGTCTGGTTCATGCCGGCGCCGATGGCACCGACCACCCCCTCGGAGCGCAGCTTCTCCAACGCCGGATAGCCCTCGCGGAAGGCCTGTTCGGCGTGGTCGTCGGGGTCGTGGAGATAGACGACGTCGATCCGGTCGAGGCCGAGCCGTTCCAGACTCGCCTCCAGGGTGCGGCGGACGCCGTCGGCGGTGAAGTCCCAGACCCGGCGGTGGGAGTCGGCCACGGCGAAGCCGTTGACCAGGTCGTCACCGTCGCCGGGGCCGGGCTCCAGGCGGCGCCCGACCTTGGTGGAGAGGGTGCAGGCGTCCCGGTCGTGTTCCCGCAGGGCCTCGCCGAGGCGCCGCTCGGACAGGCCGAGGCCGTAGTGCGGGGCGGTGTCGAAGTAGCGGACGCCCTGCTCCCAGGCGGCGGTGACCGTGTCGTGGGCCTGCCGGTCGGGGACTTCGGTGTAGAGGTTGCCGATCGCCGCGGTGCCGAGGCCCAGCGGGCTGACCCGAACGCCGCTTCGGCCGAGGGTGTTCACCGGCCCTCCGGGCGGAGCCTGAGGCCCTGCATGCCGCCGTCGACGGCGAGCGAGGTGCCGGTGGTGGCGCCGGACAGGGGGCTCGCCAGGTAGGCGACGGCACCCGCGACCTCGGCGGCCGAGACCAGCCGGCCGGAGGGCTGACGGGCCTCCAGGGCGACGCGCTCGGCGGCCGGGTCGGGGGCGTTGTCCAGGAGGCGGCCGACCCACGGGGTGTCCGCCGTACCGGGGTTGACGCAGTTGACCCGGACGCCCTCGCGGAGGTGGTCGGCGGCCATGGCGAGGGTGAGGGAGTACACGGCGCCCTTGGTGGCGCTGTACAGGGCGCGTTGCGGCAGCCCCGCGGTGGCGGCGATGGAGCAGGTGTTCACGATCGCCGCGTTCCGCGAGCGGCGCAGGTGGGTCAGGGCCGCGCGGGCGGTGCGGACCATGCCGAGGACGTTGACGTCGAAGACTCGGTGCCATTCGTCGTCGGCGTTGTCCTCGATCGTGCCCTGGGCACCGATCCCGGCGTTGTTGACCAGTACGTCGAGGCCGCCGAGGGCCTCGGCCGCCCCCTCCACGGCCGCACGCACCGAGGCGTCGTCGGTGACGTCGGCCCGGAAGCCGAGCAGGGGTTTCCCGACGCCGGACGGGTCCAGGTCGAGGACGGCGACCTGGGCGCCGCGTTCGGCGAGGAGTTCGGCGGTGGCCCGCCCGATCCCGGAGGCGCCGCCGGTGACCAGGGCCCTGATGCCCTCGAAGTCGGTCATGCCGCCTGTCCCTTCCGCTGCTTCTCCTGCGCGCGCAGCTGTGCCTGTGTCTGTTCGTCGGCGGCCCAGAAGCTGCCGCCCGGGTAGGTGTACCGCGCGACGGACTCCGGTCGCATGGCGGCCGAGTACCCAGGTGCCGTGGGTGCCGTGTAGTGACCCTCCCGGACGACCACCGGGTCGCGGAAGTGCTCGTGCAGATGGTCGACGTACTCGATGACCCGGTCCTCGGTGGTGCCGGCGACCGCGAGGTAGTCGAACATCGAGAGGTGCTGGACGAGTTCGCACAGTCCGACGCCGCCCGCGTGCGGGCAGACGGGCACGCCGAACTTGGCGGCGAGCAGCAGGACGGCGAGGTTCTCGTTGACGCCGGCCACCCGGGCCGCGTCGATCTGGACGATGTCGATGGCGCCGGCCTGGAGCAGCTGCTTGAAGACGATCCGGTTCTGCACGTGTTCGCCGGTGGCGACCTTGACCGGGTTCACCGCCCGGCGGACGGCGGCGTGGCCGAGGATGTCGTCGGGGCTGGTGGGCTCCTCGATCCAGTACGGGTCGAACTCGGCGAGCGCCTTGGTCCAGCGGATCGCCTCGTCGACGTTCCAGCGCTGGTTGGCGTCGACGGCCAGCCGGATGTCCGGGCCGACGACCGAACGGGCCACCCGGCAGCGCCGGATGTCGTCCTCGAGGTCGGCGCCGACCTTCAGCTTGATCTGCCGGAAGCCGTCGGCGACCGCCTGGGCCGCGAGCCGGGTGAGCTTCTCGTCGTCGTAGCCGAGCCAGCCGGCCGAGGTGGTGTAGGCGGGGAAGCCGCGTTCCAGGAGCCGGGCCCGGCGCTCGCCGGCGCCTTCGCGGGCGCGCCGGAGGATGCCGAGGGCCTCCTCGGGGGTGAGGGCGTCGGTGAGGTACCGGAAGTCGATCTGGCGGACGATCCACTCGGGTTCGGCGTCGGCGAGCAGCTGCCACAGCGGCTTCCCGGCCCGGCGGGCGGCCAGGTCCCACACCGCGTTGGTGACCGCGCCGATCGCCATGTGCATCACCCCCTTCTCGGGGCCGAGCCAGCGCAGTTGGCTGTCGCCGATCAGGTCCCGGAAGAGGGTTGCGGGGTCGTCGCAGATCTCGTCGACCTGGCGGCCGAGCACATGGTTCCGCAGCGCGTCGATCGCGGCGACCTGGACGTCGTTGCCCCGCCCGATGGTGAACGTGAACCCGTGCCCCTCGTGCCCGTCGGCCGCGTCGGTGCGCAGTACGACGTAGGCCGCCGAGTAGTCGGGGTCGGGGTTCATCGCGTCGGAGCCGTCCAGCTCGCGCGAGGTGGGGAAGCGGATGTCGTAGGTGTCGACCGCGGTGACGCGAGCGGAGGGGCCGGGGCTCGGGGACACGGATTGCCTTTCCGTCGGGGGGAGTTCGGGACGCGGGCCGTTCAGTCCTGCGCTCGTCCCGTGGTGACGCGGGCGATCATCAGGGCGACGAGGATGATGCCGCCGTAGATGGCCTGGATCCAGAACGAGGGAACCTGCGCCAGGGTGAGCAGGTTCTGTACGACACCCAGCAGGAGCACGCCGGTCAGGGCGCCGAACATGGTGCCCTTGCCGCCGTCCAGGCTGATGCCGCCGATGACCGCCGCCGCCATCACCGTGAAGATCATGTTGTTGCCCTGGTTGGCGCTGATCGCGCCGACGTAGCCCGTCTGCATGATCCCGCCGACGGAGGCGAGGACGCCCGCGACGACGGAGACACCGAGCACCACCCGGTCGACGCGGATACCGGCCGCGCGGGCCGCCTCCGCGTTGCCGCCGATGGCGTACAGGGCGCGGCCGACCCGGTGGTACCTCAGGACCAGTCCGGCCACGCCGAAGGCGACCGCGGCCAGCCACACCGACAGCGGGACCCGCAGGAAGGTGGAGGTGGCCAGGGAGAAGAACGCGTCGGGCATTCCGAACAGTGTCTTGCCCTTGGTGGCGCCGACGAGCAGCCCGCGCAGGACGATCAGCATGGCGAGGGTGACGATGAAGGCGTTGAGCTTGAACTTCACCACCAGGATCCCGTTGAAGGCGCCGATCACCCCGCCGACGACGAGGACGGCGAGGAGCGCGAGTCCGGCCGGCCATCCGGTGCCCCACCCGGACTCCGCGCTCGGCAGCACCAGCAGGGCGCCGACGGCGGGCGCGATGCCGACCACCGACTCCAGGGACAGGTCGATCTTTCCGGTGATCAGGATCAGCGACTCGGCGAGGACCACCATGGCCAGGGCCGCCGAGGCGCCCAGGATGGAGATCAGGTTCCGCTCGGTGAGGAACGAGTCGTTGACGATCGCACCGAGGATCAGCAGCACCAGCAGCGCTGGAACGAGGGCGAGTTCGCGGACCCTGCGGAGCAGCACGGTCTTGGCGGCGCGGGCGTCGGGGACGCGCAGGGGACCGGCCGTCGAGGCCGACGGGGCCTTCGTGTCAGCCATGGTCCACTCCTTCGGCCGGGGAGCCGGCTCCTGCGGGCATCGAGTCCACTCCTTCTATGGAGGCGATCAGCTCGTGGTCACGCCAGCCGGCCGGGTGCTCGGCGACGACGCGACCGTGGAAGAGGACGAGGACGCGGTCGCAGCGGCGCAGGTCGTCGAGTTCGTCGGAGACGACCAGGACCGCCGTGCCGTCCTCGCGTGCGTTGTCCATGCGGGCGAGCAGCGACTGCTTGGACTTCACGTCGACGCCCGCGGTGGGGTTGATGAGCACGAGCAGCCGGGGGTCGGAGGCCAGGGCGCGGGCCATGACGACCTTCTGCGCGTTGCCGCCGGACAGGTCGGAGACGGGCTGCTCGGGTCCCTCGGCGTGGATGTCGAGGCGTTCGATCAGCTCCTCGGCGAAGCGGCGCCTGCGGTCGCGGGCGACGAACCCGAAGCGGCCGAGCCGGTCCAGGACGCTCATGGTGGCGTTGTCGCCGATGCTCATCCCGAAGACCAGCCCCTGTCCGTGCCGGTCCCGCGGCACGCAGCCGACACCGGCCTGCAGCGCGGCCCGCACGTCGCCGAACGGCAGCGGCTCACCGTCGAGTCGCGCGGAGCCCCCGGTCGGCGTGTACAGCCCGGCGAAGGACTCGGCCAGCTCGATCTTGCCGCTGCCGCTGGACCCGGCGATCCCCACGACCTCGCCCCGGCGCACGGTCAGGTCGATGTCCCGGTACGACGGCGAGGTCAGCCCGCGCGCGTCCAGCACCACGGGCGACCCGTCCGCCACCGCGTCGCGGCCGTGGTCCTGTTCGGCGATCGACTCCCCCGCCATGGCCTCCACCAGGGCCCGGCGCGGGAGATCGGCGACGGGCGCGGTGGTGATCCAGCGGGCGTCGCGCAGCACGGTGACGGTCTGGCAGACCTCGTAGACCTCCTGGAGGTGGTGGGAGATGAACAGGAAGGTGACGCCCGAGTCCTGGAGCGCCCGCATCCGGCTGAACAGCCGCTCGATCTCCCGGTTGTCGAGCTGGGCGGTCGGCTCGTCGAGCACGATGAACCGGGCGCCGAAGCTCAGCGCCCGCGCGATCTCGACCATCTGGCGGTCCTCGACCTTGAGGTCGGCGGTCCGCGCCTCGGGGTCGACGCGGACGTCCCAGGTGTCGAGGAGTTCGGCCGCCTCGCGCCGCAGCCGCCGCCAGCCGATGAGACCCCGGTGCAGCGGCTGCCGGTTGATGAACAGGTTCTCGGCGACCGTCAGCTCCGGTACGACGGTCGGCTTCTGGTAGACGCAGGCGACCTTGCTCCGCCAGGCGTCCCGGTCGGTGAGCGGGGGCGCGGGTTCGCCGTCGAAGCGGACCGTGCCCTCGTCCGGGGCCTGGAGGCCGGTGAGGACGGTGACCAGGGTGGACTTGCCGGCGCCGTTGCGGCCGACGAGGGCGTGGGACTCGCCGGGCAGCACGGTGAGCCGGCCGTCGGCGAGGGCGACGGTGGGGCCGTACCGCTTGACGATGTCCCGGGCCTCTACGAGTGGCGTGCTCATTTGACCGTGTTGCCCCACAGCTTCGGGTCGTCCACGTTGTCCTTGGTGACGAGCGGCGCGGGCAGCTGGTCCTCCAGGATGCCGCTGGGCAGCTTGACGATCGTGGAGTCGTGGTCGGTCGGACCGGGCTTGAACGTCTTCCCCTCCATCGCCGCCTTGATGTAGTACATGCCGTACTTGGCGTAGGCGTCGGCGGGCTGGGAGACGGTCGCGTCGATCTCGCCCTTGCGGATGGCGTCGAACTCCTGCGGGATGCCGTCGTTGGAGACGATCGCTATGTGCCCGCTCTGCCCGGCCGTCCTGAGCATGCCCTTGGACTTCAGGGTCTGCAGGGTCGGCGCCAGGTAGACACCGCCGGCCTGCATGTAGATGCCCTTGATGTCGGGGTTGGCGTTCAGCAGGGTGTCCAGCTTGGAGGCGGCGGTGTCGGACTCCCACTTGGCGGGGATCTCCAGCACCTTGAGCTTCGGGTACTTCGTCTTCACGCAGGTGCGGAACGCCTCGGAGCGGTCCCGGCCGTTGACCGAGGCGAGGTCGCCCATGATCTGCACGACCTTGCCGCTGGTGACGTGCTGGCCGAGGTACTCGCAGGCCTTGGTGCCGTAGGCCACGTTGTCGGCGCGCACCACCATGGCGACCTTGCCCTTGTCGGGCGCCACGTCCACGGCGACCACCGGCACGCCCTTGCGTTCGGCCTGGTCGAGTCCGGCCTCGATGGCCGCGCTGTCCAGCGGGGCGACGACGAGCCCCTTCACGCCCTGGTTCAGCTCGTTGTTGATGTCGGTGATCTGCTGCGACGGGTCGCTGTTGGAGTTCACCGTCTTCAGCGCCTCGACGCCCTCCGACGTCGCCATCTTGGGTACGTAGTCGTTGTACGACTGCCAGAACGGCGAGGTCAGCAGGGGCAGGATCACCCCCACCTTGCCGGTTCCGCCGCCTCCGGCGCTGCCGCTGCCGGTGTCCTTCGTGCTGCCGCACGCGGCGAGCGCGAGCGAGGCGCCGACGGCCACGGCCGTCGCGCCGATGATCCGGGACCTGTTCCGCTTCCTCAGTGTTCTGCCGGGCATCTGGCAGCTCCTCATCGAGCGTGTTCGAGCAGATGCCCGCATACTTATCAGACCACTCGGCGCTTTCAACACCCTCCGAACACGGTTTTTCCGTGAATCAAGCCGTAGTGGTCGGACCACATCGCTGATTAGACTGCGGCGCACCGGCGACAGGAGGAACGGCGTGGACGCGAGCGGTGTGGACGAGGCGGCCCCTCAGAAGGGCACGGTGACGCAGCGCGCCATCGAGCGGATCAAGGAGATGATCGGCGAGGGCCGCCTGGAGCCGGGCCAGCGACTGCCGACCGAACGGGACCTCGCCGCGCAACTGGGCATGTCCCGCAGCTCGATGCGGGAGGCGATCCGCGCCCTGACCGTCCTCGGCGTGCTGGAGGCCCGGCACGGCTCCGGCATCTACGTCACCCAGCTGGAGGCGGGCGACCTGCTGGAGACGTTCGGGGTGGTCGCCGACCTGTCCCGCGGGCCGCAGCTGGTGGAGCTGCTGGAGGTACGGCGGGTCCTGGAGTCGACGGCCACCGCGCTGGCCGCCGCACGGATCACGGCGGACCAGCTGGCCGAGGTGGAGAAGCACCTGACGGCGATGAACGCGACGGACGATCCCGAGGAGATCCTCGCGCACGACCTCGCGTTCCACCGCGTGATCGCCGGGGCGGCCGGCAACGACACGATGGCCGCGATCCTGGAGGGCCTGTCGTCGCGGACCTTCCGGGCACGGGTGTGGCGGGGCTACGAGGAGGAGGGGGCGTTCGCCCGGACACGGCGCGAGCACGCCGCCATCCACCGGGCCCTCGTCGCCCGTGACCCGGAGGCGGCGAGGGCCGCGGCGGCGGCGCATGTGGGTGAGGTGGAGGAGTGGCTGCGCACACAGCTCGGGGATTAGCGCTGTACGGCGAGCGCGCCCGAGTGGGGGTTGGGCGCGCAGTTCCTCGCGCCCCTAAAGGGGCGTGAAGCGCAGCGTCTTCAGTTCGAACGGACGGAGTCGCAGCTTCACGCTGCCGCCCACGAGTTCCACCCGCTCCGGCAACGGCCGCTCCAGCAGGTCCGTCGCGCTGACGCCCGCGACCTCGAAGTCCGCCGTCAGTGTCGCGTGGGCCCGGCCGCCGTGGGCCTCGTGGAAGCGGACGACCACGTCGCCGCTGCCGTCGTCCGCCAGCTTCACGGCGGTGACGACCACCGCGTCGTCGTCGACGGTGACCAGCGGGGCCACCTCCTGGCCGCCCGTCACCCGGCGCTCCGGCAGGTTGATCCGCCAGCCCTCGCGCACCGCGTCCGCGATGCCCGCGCCCGGGACCAGTGCGTGCCGGAAGCGGTGCACGCCCTGGTCTGTCTCGGGGTCGGGGAAGCGCGGGGCGCGCAGCAGGGAGACGCGGACCGTGGTCGTCGTGCCCCGGTCGCCGTCCGTGCGGACCGCGCGGGTCACGTCGTGTCCGTACGTCGAGTCGTTGACGACCGCCACGCCCCAGCCGGGCTCCTCCAGGTGGACGAAGCGGTGGTTGCAGGCCTCGAACTTCGCCGCCTCCCATGAGGTGTTGGTGTGGGTGGGCCGGTGGAAGTGGCCGAACTGGGTCTCCGACGCGTAGCGTTCGGCGTGCAGGTCCAGCGGGAAGGCCAGTTTCAGGAACTTCTCCGTCTCGTGCCAGTCCACCTCCGTGTCGATCACCAGGCGCCGCTCCCCCGGCGACAGCGACAGCACCTGGGTGACGCGGGAGGAGCCGAAGGACCGGGTGATCCGGACCGAGCGGCCGTCCGTGCCGGCCGTCAGCTCGTCGATGCCGGTGAGGTCCGTGACCGCGTTGCGGTAGAACGCGTCGACGTCCCAGGCGTCCCACATGTTCGGGAAGTCCGGGTGGAGCTGGAGCAGGTTGGCGGCCGTGCCGGGGGCGACGGTCTCACGGCCGACGACGAGGTCGTACGCGGACACCACCAGGCCCCGGGCGTCGATCTCGATCCGGAGCAGACCGTTGGAGAGGGTCCGGCCGCCCTCCGGGCGCTCCGAGACCGTCACCTCGCCGGCCGGCGCCGCCGCGCCCGCGCCCAGGGCCGGCACGCCGTCGCGGGCGTGCGGCGCCGCGTTGAACAGGAGCGGGCGGTCGCCCTCGCCCGCCAGGGCGCGCTGGGCCGCCTCGATGATCGCGTCGAGTTCGGCGGCGAGCCGCCGGTAGGTGGCGCGGGCCTCGCGGTGCACCCAGGCGATCGACGAACCGGGCAGGATGTCGTGGAACTGGTGGAGCAGGACCGTCTTCCAGATCCGGTCCAACTCCTCGTAGGGGTAGACGAATCCGGTGCGCACCGCGGCCGTCGCCGCCCACAGCTCGGCCTCCCTCAGGAGGTGTTCGCTGCGCCGGTTGCCCTGCTTGGTCTGCGCCTGGCTGGTGAGGGTGGCGCGGTGCAGTTCGAGGTAGAGCTCGCCCACCCAGACGGGCGGGTCCGGATAGTCGGCCTCCGCCTTCTCGAAGAACTCCCGAGGCGTCTCCCAGACGACCGCGGGCGAGCCCTCCAGGTCCCGTACCCGGGCCGCCTTCGCGACCATCTCCCGGGTCGTGCCGCCCCCGCCGTCGCCCCAGCCGGTCGGGGCGAGCGAGTGCCGGGCCCGGCCCTTGTCCTTGAAGTTGCGGGTGGCGTGGGCGAGTTCGCTGCCCTTCATGGAGCAGTTGTAGGTGTCGACGGGCGGGAAGTGGGTGAAGATCCGGGTGCCGTCGATGCCCTCCCACTGGAAGGTGTGGTGGGGGAACTTGTTCGTCCGGGACCAGGAGATCTTCTGGGTGAGGAGCCGGGAGGCGCCCGCCGCCCGGATGATCTGCGGGAGCCCGGCGGCGAAGCCGAAGGTGTCCGGCAGCCACGCCTCGTCGTTCTCGATGCCGAACTCGTCCAGGAAGAAGCGTTTCCCGTGCACGAACTGACGGGCCATCGCCTCCGATCCCGGCATGTTGGTGTCCGACTCCACCCACATCCCGCCGGCCGGCACGAACCTGCCGTCCGCGACCGCCTTCTTGACCCGCGCCCACACCTCGGGCCGGTGGTCCTTCACCCACGCCCACTGCTGCGCCTGGGACATGGCGAACACGAAGTCGGGCTCGTCCTCGATGAGGGCGGTCATGTTGGCGGTGGTGCGGGCCACCTTGCGGACCGTCTCGCGCAGCGGCCACAGCCACGCCGAGTCGATGTGCGCGTGGCCGACCGCGCTGATCCGGTGCGCGGACGGCGCGGCGGGGACGGACAGGACGCCGGCGAGCCGGGAACGCGCGGACTCCGCGGTGCCGTTGACGTCCTGGAGATCGACCGCGTCCAGGGCCGCCTCGACCGCCCGCAGGATCTCCCAGCGGCGCGGGCCGTCCGCCGGGAGTTCGGCCATCAGCTCGCCGAGCACCTCCAGGTCGATCACCAGGTTCCACACGGTCTCGTCGAAGACGGCGAGGTCCATCCGGGTGAGTGTGTACTGCGGCTCGTGTCCGGCGGTGTCCTTGTCGCCCAGCCGGGTGGGCCGGAAGGGGTGGTAGTCGAGGATGACGGGGTTGGAGGCGGCCTCGACGTGCAGCCGCACCTGTTCGCCGCCCGCCACCGGGGCGCCGATCCTGACCCACTGGTTGCGGGGGTTGAGGCCCTTCACGGGGGTGCCGTCGGGCCGGTAGACCAGGCCCTCGCACTGGAAGCCGGGCATGTTCTCGTCGAAGCCGAGGTCGAGCAGGGCCTCCACGGTCCGGCCCGCCCACTCCTCGGGGACGGTCCCGGTCACCCGGAACCAGCTGGTGCCCCACGGAGCACCCCACCGCGCGCCGACCTCGATCGGCCCGGGCTCGGCGGCGAGCCCCTCGGCGACCGGGACGGGTTCGCCGGGCGCGTGCCACACGGCGACGTCGAGCGGCACGGACTCGGGGTACACGGCGGGGCGGATGCGCTCGTCGAGGACGCGCCTGAGGCGGGCTTCCACCAAGCTGCGGTCGTCATGCATGCGGGTGCTCCGTTTGTTCGTTACCGGTTGCCGAAGGTGTGCGTGACGGTCACGGGGGCCGCCGAGGTCTACTGCTCCCCTACCGCACGCGCTTCGAACCGTGCCGTCGCCTCGGGGCTGTGCGGGGGTTCACGAGCGGGTGCCTCCGGGTGGGGTGGGGAGTACCTGATCGGGAGTGACGACCTCGGTGATGCCGCGCGCGGTGAGGTGGTCCCGGTCCTGCGCGCGGGTGTCGAGGACGGTGGTGGGGCGGGCGCCGTCCGCGGCGAGCCGGAACCAGGCGTCGAAGACGGGCCCGCCGGGCGCGGACCGGGAGCGCCGGGCCCGGTCGGAGGGCACGACGAGTGCCGTGCCGCGCGTGCCTGGCGTCGTCGGCTCGGCGGCCGCGAGGACGTGGGCCAGGTCCTTGGGTTTGCGGTCGTTGGTGAACAGGCCGAGCCCGTATTCGAGTTCGGGGAAGTCGGCGAGGCTGCGGCTGACGTCGTGCGAGCACCACCAGGTGACGCCCCACAGGTCGGGGCAGTCCAGTACGGCGGTGAGGGTCGCCTCGGTGAACGCGGCGGCGTGCTCGGCGGGGATCAGCGGCGCGGGCGCGCCCACCTCCTGGAGCCATACCGGCCGGTGCGGTTCCTCGGCCCAGGCCTTGCTCAGCTCCACCAGGTAGGCGGCGTGCTGCTCGGTCTGCGGGGCGCTGCGGCCGTGCCGCTGGGCGGTGCCGTCGAACACCCAGGAGTGCACGGCGGTGAGGTCGCCGAGCCGGGCCGAGTGGGCGGGGGTGAAGGGCTGGTCGTCCTGGTACCAGGCGGCGTCGTAGGAGGCGTGCAGGTGCAGTTTGCCGGGGGCGGCCTCGGCGCAGGCGGCCAGCAGCCGGGTCAGCCAGCGCCCGGCCTCCTCCTCGGTGGCCCGGTCGGGGTCCGGATGCGGGCCCGCGGCGAACTGGTTGACCTCGTTGCCGATGGTCATCCCGATGAAGTTGGGCCGGTCCGCGAGGGCCGCGGCGAGGGCGCGCAGGTAGGCGGCCTCTCCCGCCACGACGTCCGGGTCGGTGAAGAGGTTGCGCCGGTGCCAGGTCCGGGTCCAGGCCGGCAGGAAGTCGAAGCTGCTCAAGTGCCCCTGCAGGCCGTCCACGTTGACGTCGAGTCCGCGTTCGGCGGCCGCGTCGGCCAGCGCGACCAGCTGCTCGACCGCGCGCGGCCGGATCAGGGTGCGGTCGGGCTGGAAGTAGGGCCACAGCGGGAAGACCCGGATGTGGTCGAGTCCGAGGGTGGCGATGGAGTCGAGGTCGGCGCGTACGGAGTCCAGGTCGAAGTCGAGCCAGTGGTGGAACCAACCTTCGCTGGGGGTGTAGTTGACGCCGAAGCGCACGGCCGGGGGCATGCGGTCTCCTTGCGGGAACGGGGGTTCAGCCCTTGACGGCGCCTTCGCCGACCCCGCGGAAGAAGTACCGCTGCAGGCAGGCGAACAGGGCGATGAGCGGGGCCACGGCGATCACGGTGCCGGCGGCGACGAGGCGTTCGTCGTTGGCGAAGGTGCCGTGCAGGTAGTTGAGGCCGATGGTGAGCGTGAACCTTGATGGGTCGCTGAGCACGATCAGGGGCCAGAGGAAGTCGTCCCAGGCGCCCATGAAGGCGAAGATCGCGACGACGGCGACGGTGCCCTTGACCGAGGGCAGGGCGATCCGCCAGAACCGCTGCCAGACGTCGGCGCCGTCGACGTAGGCCGCCTCCTCGATCTCGTAGGGCAGGTTGAGGAACGCGTTGCGCATCAGCAGGACGTTCAGGGCGCCGATGGAGCCGGGCAGGACGACACCGATCAGGGTGTTGTTGAGGCCGAGTTCCCGCATGGTGGTGAACTGGGCGATGATGATCCCCTCCACCGGCACGAGCATCGCGAGGACGAAGACCAGGGTGGCCGCGCGGCGGCCCCGGTAGCGCAGCCGGGCCAGCGCGTACCCGGCGAGCGCGGAGCCGACGCAGTTGGTGACGACGCTGGCGCTCGCCACCTTCAGCGAGTTGAGGGCGTAGTCCCACACGGGGATGGTGTCGGCGACCCGCTGGTAGTTGTGCAGGGTGGGGTGCTCGGGCAGGAAGCTCGGGGGCGAGCTGAAGATGTTCTCGGTCGGCCCCTTGAGCGAGGTGGACAGCTGCCACAGGAAGGGCCCGACGGTGACCGCCAGCACGAGCAGCAACAGGAGGTAGCGCAGCACCAGTTCGCCGACGCCGATGCGATGGCCGTGCTCGTCGGTGAGGCGGCCCCGGGTGGCGTTCACGGGCGGTCCCTCCGGTCGGCGCGCAGCACGAGCAGCATCAGCGCGACGGTGACGGCGAAGACGACCACGGAGAGCGCCGATGCGTAGCCCACCCGGCCGGTGAGTCCGGTGCCGGTGCGCTGCACGAGCATCACCAGCGTGGTGTCCTCGCCGGCCGGGCCGCCGTCCGGACCCGCCATCAGGTACACCTCGGAGAACACCTTGAAGGCGGCGACCGAGGAGAGTGCGGCCACCAGCACCATCGTGGAGCGCACGGCGGGCACGGTGACGGAGAGGAAGCGGCGCACCGGACCCGCGCCGTCCACGGCGGCGGCCTCGTGCAGTTCGCGTGGGACGTTGGCCAGCGCCGCGAGATAGATGATCATGTAGTAGCCGAGGCCCTTCCAGACCGTGACCGCCATCGCGCTCAGCAGGAGCAGCCACTGGTCGCTGAGGAAGCCGATCCGGCCGATCCCGACCGTCTCCAGCAGCGAGTTGACCAGGCCGCGTTCGTCGAGCAGCCAGACCCAGACGAGCCCGACCACGACGATCGAGGCGACGACCGGGGTGTAGAAGGCGGACCGGAAGAAGGTGATGCCCGGGATGTTCTTCTGCACCAGCAGCGCGAGCAGCAGCGGCAGCAGGACGAGGGCGGGCACGACCACGACGACGTAGAGGGTGCTGTTGCGCAGGCCGGTCCAGAACATGTCGTCGTGGATCAGCTCTTGGAAGTTGGCGAGGCCGACGAACCGGCCGGGGATCAGGGTGCGGCGGTCGGTGAAGGAGTTGACCACCGTGGAGACGAACGGGTAGAGCACGAAGGCGCCGACGACCAGCAGCCCGGGAGCGGCGAACAGCCAGGGACTGGTGGGCAGCTGACGCCGCACGCGGGACACGCCGGCCACGGCCCGCCCCTCAGCCCTGCTGCCGGAGCAGCTGGTCGCAGGCCTTGACAGCGTTGTCCAGAGCCGCCTTGGGGCTCTCCTTGCCCTGGAGGGCCTTGGCCACCTCGTTGCGCAGGGCGGTCTTCATCTGGTCGCTGAACAGCACCGGCGTGTAGTTGACGGCCGTCTTCAGGGACTTGGCGGCGGCGATCCGCACCCGGGTCTCGTCGGTGCCGTCCTCCTTGGTGAAGTACGGGTCGTCCAGGGAGCCGGCGGTGCTGGGGAAGATGGCGACCTGCTTGGCGAAGGTCATCTGGTTCTGGGCGTCGGTCACGAAGTGCGCGAAGGCGACGGAGGCGGCGGTGTGCCTGGTCCGGGAGTTGACCATCACGCCCATCACGTACATGTTGGCGTGTCCGGTGCTGGTGATCTGGTCGGTGATGCCGATGTTCTTGTACAGGTTCGGCGCCTGCTTCTTGAAGTTGTCGAGGTCGAGGGCGCTGCCGGGGTTCATGGCGACGGCCTCGGTGAGGAACTTCTTGCCCGAGGACTCCGGGGTGGCGGTGAGCGCCTGCGGGTCGAGCGCCTTGGCGTCGTACAGCTCCTTGTACTTGGTGAGCATGTCGACCCCCTTGGCGTCGTTGAAGGCGAACCGGGTGCCCTTCTCGTCCATCAGCTCGACGCCGTAGCGTCCGAAGTCCTCGATGGTGGGGACGTTGGCGAGGGTGGCGACCTTGCCGTCGCTCTTGTGCGCCATCGTCAGGGCGTCGGCGAAGAGGTCGTCGTAGGTCTTCGGCGGCTGCGCGGGGTCGAGGCCGGCCTGCTGGAACAGCGCCTTGTTGTAGAAGAGCGGCCCGGTGTTGAGGTACCAGGGG
This sequence comes from Streptomyces sp. NPDC001068, assembly GCF_042897315.1. Classification (NCBI taxonomy): domain Bacteria; kingdom Bacillati; phylum Actinomycetota; class Actinomycetes; order Kitasatosporales; family Streptomycetaceae; genus Streptomyces; species Streptomyces sp. NPDC001068. The sequence continues at coordinate 67,844 of NZ_JBIAYD010000001.1, forward strand.
AAGGCGTACGTGCCGCTCATCCCCGGTATCCGGTGGCCGGCCCAGGCCCCGTCCAGGTACTCGGACCTGTACTTGGCCGCGGCCTTGTCGAGGTCGAGCGCGAGGCCCGCCTTGGCCAGCGGGGCGACGAGGTCCGGGGAGACGTTGACGACGTCGGGCAGGGTGCCGCCGGCCGCGTCCGCGCTGATCTTGTCGGCGTAGCCCTCGGCGGGCTGGTCGATCCACTTCACGTGGGTGTCCGGGTACTTCTTCTCGAAGTCCGCGACCAGGCCCTCGAAGTAGGGCTTGAAGTTCGCGCGCAGGTTCCAGGTCTGGAAGGTGATGTCGCCCTCGACCTTGCCGGAGGCGTCGGTGGAACCGCCGCCGTCCGCCCCGGAACCGCAGGCGCTCAGCGGCAGGGCTAGGACGGCGGCAGCGGCGATGGCGAGGGCTCTGCGGGAGATGCGCATGGTCCGTTGCTCCTTTGCAGCGGGGCGGCCGAAGGTGCCGGGCCAGACCTTGCACGCCGATTTGGCGACGCGTCAATGGATTCGGCGGAGCTAAAGTCATTAGTGGCTCAAAACCCCTGCTCAGTCGGGTGTTGTGAGGGTATTGCGGGCGATCGCTAATGCGCTTTAGGGTGTTCGAACTCAAGCGCATTAGCAGATCGCCGCCCCCACCGATCGAGGAGACGAGTTGGCGGAGAAGCCCCGCCCCGCGCGCCGGCCGACGATGAAGGACATCGCGCGCAGGTCCGGGGTCTCCGAGAGCGCGGTCTCCTTCGCGCTCAACGACCGCCCGGGGGTCTCGGAGACCACCAGGGCCCGGGTGCACCGGGTCGCCGAGGAACTCGGCTGGCGGCCCAGCACGGCCGCCCGCGCCCTGTCCGGGGAGGGCGCGGCCACGGTCGGCTTCGTCCTGGCCCGTCCCGCGCACTCGCTGGGCGTGGACTCCTTCTTCCTCCAACTGGTCTCCGGCATCCAGGAGGTGCTCGCCGAACGCCATCTCGGCCTGCTCTTCCAGATGGCGGAGGACGTGGCCGACGAGTGCGCGGTGTACCGCCGCTGGTGGGCGGAGCACCGCGTGGACGGCATCCTGGTGGTGGACCCGCGCGCCGAGGATCCCCGCCCCGGCCTGCTGGACGAACTCGGCCTGCCCGCCGTGGTGATCGGCGGTGCCCCCGACGAACGCCATCCCGGTCTGTCGACGGTGTGGGCGGACGACGCGGCCGCTATGGCGTCCGTGGTCGACGAGCTGACGGCGCTGGGCCACCGCAGGATCGTGCACATCGCGGGCTTGCCCGGCCTCGCCCACACCCAGCGGCGGATCCGCACGCTGCGCGCCGAAGCGGACGGCCGGGGCCTGTCCGAGGTCCGCTCGGTCACCACCGACTACTCCGACGCCGAGGGCGCGGCCGTCACCCGCCGGGTCCTGCGGGCGGCCGAGCCGCCGACGGCCCTGATCTACGACAACGACGTGATGGCGGTGGCCGGGGTCGCGGCCGCCGCCGAACTCGGCCGCTCGGTCCCGGCCGACGTCTCGGTGGTCTCCTGGGAGGACTCGGCCCTGTGCCGCATGGTCAAGCCGTGGCTGTCGGCGCTGTCCCGGGACAGCGCCGAGTTCGGCCGGGTGGCCGCGCGTGAACTCACGGCCCTGCTGGACGGCGGTGCGGCCCGGGCGGTGCGGGTGCCGGTGCCCCGGCTCACGGTACGGGGCAGCACGGCACCCGCGGCCCGTTCCTAGTGCTGTGACCGGCGGGAGCGCCGCGAACGCCGCCGGTGCGGTCGCCGCCTCAGCGCTGCCACTCCACCTTGAAGACCCAGGCGTGCCGTCCCGCCCGCCGGGCCGCTTCGGGTACGTCGATCACCAGGGCTCCGCCCGAGACGGTCCAGGTCAGCGGCCGGTGGTGACCGAGCATGGTCACCTTGTCGCCGGCCCGGACCGGTATCGGCGCCTCGACGGTGAGCCTGGCGCCGGGCCGGGTCAGGGAGTGGATGTAGAAGGCCTCGTCGGGGCGGACGGTGAACCGGAGGTCCTCGCCGAGCTGGGCGGTGCGCGACCAGTAGGTGGTGCCGTAGATCGCCTCGCCGTTGACCGCGAGCCAGGCGCCGGTCTCCCGCAGCCGGGTCTGCATGATCTCCGGGATGGTGCCGTCGGCGCGCGGACCGATGTCGAGCAGGAAGTTGCCGTTCTTGGAGACGATGTCGACCAGGGTGTGCACCACCTCCTCGGTGCTCATGTAGGCGTCGTCCGGGGTGGCCCGGTTGTAGCCGTAGCTGCGCGGGTCCAGACCGCGGCTGGCCTCCCACTTGGCGACGACCGTGTCGGCGTACGTCGCGTACTCGGGCGTGGTGAAGTCGTGGAAGCCGATGCCCGAGCGGTCGTTGACGGTCACGTCGACGGGACGGGCCCGGTTCTTGGCGTGGTTGAAGTACTCGGCGAGGACGTGGACGCTGTCGTTGTCGCCGCCGATGTCGCACCAGATGATCTCCGGGTCGTAGCCGTGGATCAGTTCGAGCATCTGCGGGGCCTGGAGGTCGCGCACGTAGTCCTTGCCGGAGGTGTATCCGGTGTACGGCAGCGGCTCCAGCGTGTACGGGTTGCGCGGGGCGTGCCCCATCCAGGGGCTGTCGGGGTTGAACCACTCGGGCATGGAGAAGTACAGGCCGCGGTGGAGTTCGGGCGTGTACCGGCGGGAGGCCTGGAACAGCTCCCCGACCAGGTCCCGCCTCGGCCCCATGCGCACGGAGTTGCGGTCGGAGACCTTGGTGTCCCACAGGGCGAAGCCCTCGTGGTGCTTGGAGGTCAGCACGTGGTACTGGGCACCCGCGTCCCGGAACAGCTCCACCCACGCCCGCGGGTCGAACTTCTCGGCGGTGAACCGCGGGATGAAGTCGTCGTAGGCGAAGTCCTCGCCGTAGGTGTCCCGGTGGTAGGCGTAGGTGGGGTTTCCCGGGTCCTGCATCTGGTCCCAGTACCACTCGGCGTACTGCACCCCGACCGGCGCCCACGCGGGCACCGAGTACACGCCCCAGTGGATGAAGATGCCGAACTTGGCCTCGTTGAACCAGTACGGAGCCCGGTGACCGGCCAACGATCCCTCGGTGGGCTGGTAGTCGGCGGTGCCCAGCGTCAACGGGCGGCGGCTGGCGACCACTTGTGTGCCGCGTCCGTGGACGCTGACCGTGCCGTCCCGCACGGTGCCGGGCGCGGTGCCGGCGCGGCCGCGGATGCCGATCCGCACCCGGGCCTGTTCACCGGGGTCCAGGCGGCGGATGCGGGCGGGCTCCACGGTACGGGCGCCGGGGACGTCGACGCGGACGGACACCGCGTCGCGGGCCAGGACGGCGACGGTGCCCGCGTTGACGACGGTGGCCTCGACGCTCTGGGCCCCGGTGGCGTCCAGCAGGGAGGCGGTCGAGCGGGCGTCGCGCAGGGCCAGCGCGCGCCCCTGGGCGACGGGCTGGAGGGAGAGCGCGAAGACGTGCAGGGCGGTCCTGCCGGCCTCGGCCGGGTTGGTGACCGGCAGGGTGATGCCGACGGCCTCGCGCCGCGGGTCGATCCACACCTCCGAGGTGCCGATGCCGACGCCGTGCTGGTCCTTGCCGCCGCCGGGCAGGTAGCGGTACGGCGCCGCCAGGGAGCCGCCGACGGCGTACCAGTCGCCGCCGCTCAGACCGGCGGTGGTGGTCGTGCCGTCGGCGTAGTGGACGGTGGCCCGGCCGGCGGCGTTTCCGTAGCTGCCTGCGGTGAGGAAGACGGCCGACAGGTAGTGGCCCTCGGGGAGGTCGACGCGCTGGCCGAGCGCGACAACGTTGTTCCCGGCGCCCGCCGCGGCGGCGGGGAAGTCGAAGGGGACGCCGTCGACCTCGACCCGGCCGGCCGGGAGTTCCTCGCCGGGGAAGGTGTAGCCGGAGCCGTCGAAGTCACCGCCCGGGGCGTCGGCGGTGTCGATGCCGTCGTTGTCGTAGAGGGCGTCGAGGGGCACGGGGACCGCGGCGGGCACGGGAGCCCACGGCGTGGCTGCGTCCGCCGCGGCGGGCGTGCCGGGACGTGGACCGGCCGCTTCGGCGGCATGGGCCGGGGTGGTCGCGGCGAGCGGCAGGGCGGCCGCCGTGACGGCACCCGCGGCGGTGCCCAGAACCTGGCGTCTTGGAAGGGGAGACATGCTCATGCGCGGCTCCATTCATCGGATGTCTGATGATTGAGCGGGCCCAGAATCCTGTCAATGGGGTGTGCGGGAGCGTGAGTTGAGACAGTGGTCGGATGACCCGTAGGGGCCGGGCGGACATCGGCGGGCGGCCCGCGGCACATGACGGCCCACTCCGTCGGCGGACCCGGCGCGGATGCTCTCGACGCGGCGCCCGCCGCGCGGCAGAGTGCCGTTCCGTACCGACGAGTAAGCCTGTTTCCCGCACCCTGAGGAGCGCCCGTGACCAACTGGGCCGGCCGGACCGCCGCAGACATCGCCGCCGCCGTACGCGAGGGCCGGGTCACTCCCCGTCAGGTGGTGGCAGAGCACCTGGAGCGGATCGCGCGGCTCGACGGGCGGATCGGCGCGTTCCGCAAGGTCCGGGCCGAGGCGGCGCTCGCCGAGGCCGACGAGGTCGCGTCCCGCGCCGACCTGGCCGGACTCCCGCTGGCGGGCGTGCCGTTGGCCGTCAAGGACAATCTGGCGGTGCGCGGCGAGGCACACCTGGACGGGTCGGCGGCGACGCCGGACACGCCCGCCGACACCGACCACGCCACCGTGGCCAGGATGCGGGCGGCGGGCGCGGTGGTCGTGGGGCTGACGAACGTGCCGGAACTCTGCGTCTTCGGTACCACCGACGGGATCCACGGCATCGCCCGCAACCCGTGGGACACGCGGCGCAGCGCGGGCGGTTCCTCGGGCGGCAGCGCGGCCGCGGTCGCCGCCGCGCTGGCGCCGATCGCCCTCGGCAACGACGGCATGGGCTCGTTGCGCATTCCTGCGGCCAACTGCGGGCTGGTCACGATCAAGCCGGGCTTCGGAGTGGTGCCGGCCGGGATCGGCCACGGCGACTGGTTCGGCATGTCGGAGAACGGGCCGCTGGCCACCACCGTCGAGGACGCCCGGCTGGTGCTCTCGGTCCTGGCCGGAAAGGAGTTCGCGCGGAGCACGGCGGCCACCGGCCTGAAGATCGCCGTCTCACGGCGCAGTCCGCTGGTCGGGACGGCGGTGAGCAGGCCGTATACGAACGCGGTGGCACAGGCGGCCGGGCTGCTCGAAGGCGCCGGACACCGGGTGCGGCGGGCCGAGCCGCCGTACCCGGCGTCGATCGGCCTCACCGCGCTCCGGCACTGGACCGCGGGGACGGCCGTGGACGCGGCCGACCTCGATCCGGCGCTGCTGACCCGGCGGACCCGGGTGCACGCGGCGATCGGCCGCCGGTTCCTGAGCGGGGTCCGGGTGAGCGACTCCCGGGACCGGCTGCGCGACCGGCTCACCCCGTTCTTCGCCGAGTACGACGTGCTGCTCACCCCGGCGCTGGCGCGCCGCGCCCCGGAGGCCGCCGCCTGGCACGAGCGCGGCTGGCTGCGCAACGCGCTGGCCGGCTCCAACTACTCGCCGTTGACCCCGGCGTGGAACCTCACCGGCTGGCCGGCGATGTCGGTGCCGCTCGGCGAGCTGCCCTCCGGCGCGCCGTGCGCCGTCCAGCTGGTGGGGCGGCCGGGCTCGGAGGCGGTCCTGCTGTCGGTGGCCCGGACCCTGGAGACCCTGCGGCCCTGGCGGCGGACGGCACCCGTCGAGTAGGGGGCCCTCACAGGGCGCGGTACATGATGTGCAGGCCGACCGCCCCGTGCCGGGGGTGGTCGAAGGCCGCCGGGACCGTGCCGAGGATCGTGAAACCGAGGGAGGCCCACAGGGCGACCGCGGGGTTGGTCTCGACGACGGCGTTGAAGACCATGGCCCGGTAGCCGTGCGCCCGGGCCTCGGCCAGGACGTGCCCGGCGAGGGCCCGCCCGACGCCCTGGCCGCTCCGGTCGGGGTCGACCATGAAGCCGGCGTTGGCGACGCCCGCGGCGGGACCGCCGTAGTTGGCGGTGAGGTAGGCCGAGCCCACGACGGTTCCGGTGGGGTCCTCGGCGACGTACACACGTTTCGCGGGACTCATCCACAGGGCGCGGGCCGCCTCCTCGGAGGTGTCGGGGTCCCAGCCGTACGTCTCGGCGGCGGCGACGATCCGGTGCCAGAAGGGCCAGATCTGCGGCCAGTCGGCCGCGGTTGCTGCTCTGATCAGCATGGGCGTGAGTCCCGCACGCCCATGCGTCGGCGATCGCGGATCACCAGCCGGTGGTCAGTCCACACTCGGCAGGATGTGGGGCTCGGCAAGGTCGTCCTCGTAGCCCGCCAGCCGGATCGGGGCGGACCGCGCCCACACGTCGAGGCTGCCGAGTTGTCCGGGCCGGCGGCCCGAGCGCTCCGTGCGTTCCTTGGGGCGCTGCTCGATGTTCGTCTTCTCCGGTGTCACCGCGCACTCCTTATGAGTCGGTCACCCTCGGGGCGTACCGGACGGTCTGCGTTCCGGTGCTCGGCGCCCGGCGCCCGCTCGGGTCTGTGTGGAAGGCAAGTTCGGACGCGGTGGCGCCGGTACCTCGGAAGAGAGCAGGCCGTTGTCGACCGGCTTTCCCGGGACGGACCGTGGGTGTGGGTGGGACCCCTTGTTGCTGCCCGTCCACTACAGATTAACCAAATGAGCGCAGCCCCGCTCGATAGGGAGTGCAAACAAGGTGTAACTATCGCGAGTCGGAGCACACCACAGGCGCCCCTTAATACATACTTTTGTAACATTCTGCCCTGTTTGCGCTCCACCCGCACGAGCAGACTTCCGAACACTTGCACGAATACACGAATAGCACGGCCTCGCTCTCTCACAGGCTGTGCAGTTCAGGTTGCGTTGGCCGGGTCGAAAACTCGGCATGATCCGATGGCCCAGGACAACGGCTGTCTCGCGGAAGGACTGACGCATGGAGCTGCGCAGCGTCGAGGAGCTGATGGATCTGCTGTACGGCTGCCGGCACCAGCGCGCGCTGCGTACCGCGGCCCTGCTGCGCCGCAGCCGCCCCGCCGACAAGGAACTCCAGGTCGCGGGCCTGGTGCACGGCATCGAGGAACTGCTGGGTCCCGCCGACGGCGCCGCGCGCGCGGTACGGCACCTGCTCGGCGAGCGGGTGTACCGCCTGGTGCGCGGGGACGGCGCCCCCGCCGACGACGACGTGCTGCGACTCCGGCAGGCCGACGAGGAGAGCCGCGCCGCGGGGTTCGACGCCGGCGTCCTGGAGGACTGGCGGACCGTCCTGGAACTGGTCGCCACGCGCAACTCCCGCCTCGGGGCTGTTGACTGACGGTTCGTCATGAGACGGTACGGCGATGACGTCGTCGTACGGGCTCAGGGGCAGGGCGGCCGTCGTCACCGGCGGCACGCGTGGGATCGGGCGGGCGGTCGCCGAGGCGCTCACGGCGGCCGGGGCGCTGGTGTGCGTGAGCGCGCGGGACGCGGACGAGGTCCGGCGTACGGCCGCGGAGCTGGGCGGGACCGGGCTGGCCGGCAGCGTCGCCGAGCCGGAGCACGCCCGGGAGCTGACCCGGCTGGCGCTCGACGAGTTCGGCCGTCTCGACATCCTGGTCAACAACGCGGCGACCAATCGCCCCTACGGACCGCTCATGGACGCCGATCTCGGCGTGTGGCGGGACGCGTTCACGGTCAACGTCGAGGGACCGCTGCGGCTGACGCAGTGCGCGTGGCGGGGCTGGATGCGCGAGCACGGCGGCTCGGTGGTCAACATCTGCACGGAGGGCGCCGCGCATGTCGGCCCGGACGTGGGCGCGTACGGCACCAGCAAGGCGGCGCTGCTGCATCTGACCCGGCAGCTGGCGGGGGAACTGGCACCCGGGGTGCGGGTGAACTCGGTGTCGCCCGGGCTCGTGCGCACGGAGATGGCCCGGTTCATGTGGGAACCGAGGGAGGCGGAGATCGCCGCCGGCCTCCCGCTCGGGCGGATCGGGGAGCCTGCGGACGTGGCCGGGGCCGTGCTGTGGCTGTGCTCGGACGCCGCGGGGTGGGTGACCGGAGCGGACCTGGTGGTCGACGGCGGCACCCGGGTACGGGCGGCGCGTGTCCCCAGGTGAGGGGGTTGCCGGGGCACCCCGGCACCCCGGCCCTCCGGCCTGAGGCTGGGGGAGGAACCGCGCGGAGAAGTCCCCCGGACGCCCGCCCCGCCACGACCCGGCCCCTCGCGGCCTCGCCGCGGGGAGCCGGTGACGATCAGGCGGGATCTACCACTTGCCGGGCTCGTAGTCCTTCAGGAAGACCCCGTACACGTCCTCGCCCTGCTCGCCGCGCACCACCGGGTCGTAGACGCGGGCCGCGCCGTCGACCAGGTCGAGGGGTGCGTGGAAGCCGGCCTCGGCCAGGCGCAGCTTGTCGTAGTGCGGGCGCTCGTCGGTGATCCAGCCGGTGTCCACGGAGGTCATGAGGATGGAGTCGGTCTCGAACATCTCCACCGCGCTGGTCCGTGTGACCATGTTCATGGCAGCCTTGGCCGCGTTGGTGTTCGGGTGCCCGGCGCCCTTGTAGCCGCGGCCGAAGACACCCTCCATCGCCGAGACGTTCACGACGTACGCCCGTCCGCGCGCCGCCCGCTTCGCGGCCGCGGCCATGGCCGGCCGCAGCGCGCTGATCAGGATGAACGGCGAGGTGTAGTTGCAGAGCTGGGTCTCCAGGAGCTCGACCGGGGAGATCTGGTCGATGGTCTGCACCCAGGTGTTGGAGTCGACCACGTCCGGGACGAGACCGCCCGCGTCGATGGCGGTGCCGTCGAGGTGCCGGGCGACGCTCGCGTTGCCCGCGACCAGCGCCAGGTCGGCGACCTGCTGGGCGTCGAGTCCGCTGGTGCCGAGCGGAAGCGCGGCGAGGCCGTCCACGGCACCCGAGTTGAAGGCGCCGATGACCTGGTGGGCGGGGAGCTCACCGGCGGGCAGCGGGGCGCTCTCCCCCTCGACCAGGGCCGCGTAGGCCGAGGGCAGCCGCCGTACCGTCTGGGTGGCGTTGTTGATCAGGATGTCGAGCGGACCCGCGGCGGCGACCTGCTCCGCGAGGGCGACCGCCTGGGCCGGGTCGCGCAGGTCGATGCCGACGACCTCCAGGCGGTGCAGCCAGTCCGCGGAGTCCTCCATCGCCTTGAAGCGGCGGATGGCGTCCTTCGGGAACCGGGTGGTGATCGTGGTGTGCGCGCCGTCCCGCAGCAGCCGCAGCGCGATGTACATGCCGATCTTGGCACGGCCGCCGGTGAGCAGGGCGCGCTTGCCGGTCAGGTCGGCGCGGACGTCCCGCTTGGCCCGGTTCAGGGCCGCGCAGTCCGGGCAGAGCTGGTGGTAGAAGTAGTCGACCTCGACGTAGCGGCTCTTGCAGGTGTAGCAGGAGCGCGGGCGCTGGAGTATCCCGGCGATCCTGCCCTCCTCGGTCCGCGAGGAGGGCAGCAGGCCCTCGGTCTCGTCGTCGATGCGCTGGGCGGAGCCGGTCGCGGTGGACTCGGTGACCGACTTGTCGTGCGCGGTCTTGGCTGCCCGGCGCTCCTGGCGGCGGCGCTGCTTGACCGTGCGGTAGACACCGGCCGTGGCCCGGCGCACCGCGATGGCGTCCGGGTGGTCGACCTCGAGCCCGTCCAGCTCGTCTAGCACGCTGAGGCAGACGGCGAGCCGCTCCGGGTCGATGCCCGGGCCGTAGACCACCTGGTCCTCGGCCGTCGGGCCGTCCTGTGTCACCGTCATCGCGCTGCCGTTTCCCTGATCCACCAGCGGCGCTCCGACTCGCGCCCGCTTTCGAAAAGGGGATTTTACGGATCGCCCGGCCCTTCCTCCAAACCCGACCGCATCATGGATCGCAGACCGAGATCAGCGAGTCGACCTCGTCGGTCACCGCGCGGGCGAGCACGTCGAGGTCGGGGACGGCGGCCGCGTCCGCGACGAGGCCGTAGTGCACCTGGTTGCGGTAGGTGGAGATGGCGACCGCCAGGGACTGACCGGGCGCCAGCGGGGCCAGCGGGTAGACGGCCGTCAGTGGCTGTCCGCCCAGGCGCAGCCCGATGCCGGGCAGCGGGACGCTGGTGACCAGGATGTCGAACCACAGCCGGGCCGCCTGGCCGACGAGCGGTCCGCCGATCCGGTGCCCGAGGGCGGGCACGTGGTCGGCGAGCAGCGCGACGGCACCGGCGCCCCGGTTGGGGCCGGCGTCCTTGTTGCGGACCATCGCCGTGCGGACGCGGTCGAGGCGGGCGAGCGGGTCGGGGTTGTCGACCGGAAGCCGTATCAGGTAACCGGAGAGCCGGTTGCCCTGTGGGGTGACGGTGCGCGGGCGGCGCCTGGAGACCGGGATCAGGGCACGCGGGGCGACGCCCTCGGTGGACACGCCCCGCTCCTCAAGCCAGCGGCGCAGCGCGCCGGCGATGACCGCGATGAGGACGTCGTTGACGGTGCCGCCGACGGCCTTGCGGACCCGGTGCACGTCGTCGATGTCCAGGTCCACGCCGGCGATGCTGCGGGTGCCGGAGGGCTCGGAGCGCAGCGCGGCCGACGAGCTCACCCCGAGCGCGGACAGCGCGACGGAGGCACCGATGTCCAGGGCCCGGCCCACGTCCGAGAGCGCGCCGCGCACCAGCTCCGGCACCCGGCGCACGTCCGGCAGCGCGAGCCGCGCGGGCGGCGCCTCGATGGGGCGGGGCGCGCGCTCGGGCAGGTCGAGCGGGTCCATGACGCCGGCGGCCAGCTTGAGGGCGCGCAGCCCGTCGGCCAGGGCGTGGTGGAACTTGAACAGCACCGCGAAGGACACGCCGTCCTCGCCGGGCAGCACGTGCGCCTCCCACGGCGGCCGCCCGCGCTCCAGCGGGCGTTGCATCAGCCGGCCGGCGGCGGCGTGGAAGTCGTCGGTCGGGGCGTGCAGCCGCACGTGGTCGAGGGGATCGAAGTCCGGTGCGGGCTCACGGGCGGCGCCGCCGAAGCCGTGCGGCTGCCAGACGTCCCTGATGCGCATGCGCAGTCCGGGCACGGCGGCGGCCCGGGCCGCGAGCAGGTCGGCCGCGTGGGCGCCGGCGGTCGGCGAGTGCGCCGAGAAGACGCCCAGCGCACCGAGGTGCATCGGGTGCCGGTCGGACTCGATGTTCCAGAACGCCAGATCGAGGGGGGCCAGGAGGTCAGCGGTCACAGTCATCAAGAAGGGTGCCTCGCGTCGACGGAGGGGGAATCAGCAGTCAAACGCCGACACCTGATTACGGTCAAGTACGATCACGCTACACACAGTTAACAGCAGATTAAGTCCCGCCTCCCCCGAAAGAGGCGGGACTCATGGGAAACCTGAGGTCACCTCAGCGCCGGTGGCGCCGCCTGGGGTGACGTACCCCACTCTGACGGGCGCGGGCCGACCGTGAACGCCAGCGAGCGCAGAGTGCGCAGTGAACCGTTCGTCAGATAGGTCCGGCCGTACTCCGATCCGTCGACCCGGGCGGTCTGGACGTACCGGTCGGCGGCCGAGGTGCCCGGTGCGGTCACCGTGAACCCGCCGTTCGGCCAGTAGCGGCGGTCCAGGCGGAGCTGGACCCGGTCGAAGACCGGCGTCGACAGACCCCACGTGCCGTATCCCGGCTGGACGGGGAAGAGGCCGATCGACGACAGCACGTTCCAGGCGGACATGGTGCCGAGGTCGTCGTTGCCGGTCATCCCGGACGGCCCGTCGGTGAAGAGGGTGAGCGCCGCGTGCACCACGTCGGTGGTCTGCCAGGGCCGGCCGGTGGACAGGTAGGTGTACGGGGCGATCAGGTCGGGCTCGTTCATCGGGTTGTAGACGGCCGCCCGGTAGTAGTCGTAGGCGTTGCCGTGCACCCACACCTCGCGGGCGGTCCCCGCCGGGTCGGCGAGCAGCCTGTCGTAGGCGAAGAAGGAGTCGAGCCGCCGGTTGGCGGCTTCCTTGCCGCCGATCAGGGAGATCACCCCGGGCAGGTCCTGCGGGACGAGCCACTGGTACTGCCAGGCGGTGCCCTCGTGGAAGCCGATGCCGCGGGCCGGGTCGGGGTCGCCGGTGAAGGCGCCGGAGGCGTCCCGGGCGCGGAAGAAGCCGGTGGAGGGGTCGAACACGTTCCGGTAGTTCTGCGCCCGGGTGGCGTAGCGCGCGGCGTCCGCGCCGTGGCCGAGGTCACGGGCCATCTGGGCGAGCATCGCGTCGGACAGCGCGTACTCGAGGGTGACCGAGGCGCCGTGGTCGTAGTCCGAGTCGCCGACCTTGGTGTGCGGGCGGCCCTTGACGTAGGGCGCGAAACCGCCCGTGAGGTACTCGGCGTTGGCCTCGCGGCCGACGCCCGGGTTGGCGGCCGGGGGCACGCCGTCGGCGTTCCGCCGCAGCGCCCGGTAGGCCCGCTCCTCGTGCCCCCTGAGCAGGCCCGCCTGGTAGGCGGTGGTCAGGAACGGGGTGACCGGGTCGCCGGTCATGATGTTCGTCTCGACCGGGCCGTAGCCCCACTTGGGCAGCCAGCCGCCGTCCTCGTCGACCTTCAGCACCGACAGCGCCATGTCCCGGGCCTCGCGGGGCGCGAGCAGGGCGAGCAACTGGGCCTGGGTGCGGTAGGTGTCCCAGAGCGACCAGTTCTGGTAGTAGGTGAAGCCCGCCGAGCGGTGGATCCGGCGGTCCCAGCCGGTGTAGCGGCCGTCCGCGTCCTCTCCGACGTTGGGCGCGAGGAAGGCGCGGTACAGGGACGAGTAGAACGTGCGGCGCAGGGTCGTGGAGCCGCCCTGGACCCGGATGCCGGCGAGCCGCCGCTCCCAGGCGTCCCGGGCCTGCCGTCGTACCGTGTCGAAGGAACGGCCGCCCTCGGCGCGCAGATTGACCTCGGCGCCGTTCGCGTCGACGTACGACAGCGCCGTGGTCGCCTCGACGCTACGGTTCCGGGTGGTGTCGAAGCGGACGTAGGCGCCGTCGGCCCCGGTGCGGGCACCGGGGGTGACCGCTGCGCCGTCCCAGGTGCCGTGGGCGGTGAAGGGGCGGTTGAAGCGGGTGACCGTGTACACCGTGTAGGGGGCGGTCTCCCGGCAGAAGCCGTGGCCGGTGATCTTCGTGCGGACGGTGTGGTCGTCGAGGATCTCGACCTGGCTGCCGGCCGGCTTGTGCAGCGCCTGGCCCGCGTTGATCAGCACGTTGGCCTTGTCGGTGGCCGGGAAGGTGTAGCGCTGGACGCCGGTGCGGGCGGTCGCGGTCAGCTCGGCACGGACGCCGGAGTCCAGGGCGACGCGGTAGTAGCCGGGGCTCGCCGCCTCGTCGGCGTGGTCGAACCCGGCCGCGTACGCGGCGTAGTCCGTCCGCGTGACGTCCCCGGTGGTGGGCAGGACCGGCAGGTCGCCGCCGATGCGGCAGCCGACGCCCGAGAGGTGGACCAGGGAGAAGCCGCGGATCCGGTGCTGCGCGTAGTCGTAGCCGGTGCTGTGCCCGGTGTCCGGGGAGAGCTGCACCATGCCGAAGGGCACGGCCGCGCCGGGGAAGGTGTTGCCCTCGTCCTGGGTCCCGATGAAGGGGTTCACCAGGTCGGTGAGGTGGCCGTCGGTCGGCTCGGCGGCCCCTGCGCCGGGGGCGCTGAGCAGCGCGGACGCTGTCAGCACCCCGGCCAGGCACAGCCGTGTGCGCCGGGTCCCTCTCATGTCGGAAGACCTCCGAAGGTTCGACGTCGTTGCCTGCATCGTGAGGGGGAAAGGCCGCAAAGCCCGGCACATAGGGCTTTTCACGTGCAGCGCGTCGCGCGCCGGCCGTCCCGGGCCGGACAACGAACCGGGCCCGGCGCGGGGACGGCGCCGGGCCCGGGTGAAGCCGAAGGGGTTACGAGACCAGCTGCCCCTTGCCGAGGGCGATCACCCCGCCCTTGGAGACCGTGTACAGCTCCGCGTCCCGGTCCGGGTTGACGCCGATGGTGGCGCCGGGCGGCACCTCGACGTTCTTGTCGAGGACCGCGCCGCGCACCACGGCGCCCCGGCCCACCACCACGTTGTCGTGCAGGATCGACCCCTGGACCACCGCACCCGGGTCGACACGCACGCCGGGCGACAGCACGGACCGGGTGACCTGGCCGCGGATCAGGCAGCCGGCGCTGATGATGGACTCGCTCGCCATGCCGCCGGCGTTGAACCGGGCCGGGGAGAGCTGGTTGGAGTGCGTGTAGATGGGCCAGCTGCGGTTGAACAGGTTGAACGCGGGCCGCTCGGCGATCAGGTCCATGTGGGCGTCGTAGTACGCGTCGACGGTTCCGACGTCCCGCCAGTAGCCGCGGTCGCGGCTGGTCTCGCCGGGGATGTGGTTGGTGCCGAAGTCGTAGAGGTGCGCCTCGCCGCGGGCGGTGAGCTGCGGCAGTATCGAACCGCCCATGTCGTGCACGGAGTCGTCGTCCTCGGCGTCCCGGTGCAGGGACTCGACGAGGGCCTTGGTGGTGAAGATGTAGTTGCCCATGGAGGCGAGGACCGTGTCGGGCGCGTCCGGCAGCCCCGGCGGGTCGGCGGGCTTCTCCAGGAAGGTGTCGATCGTCTGCCCGTCCGTGCGCGGGGTGATCACACCGAACGACGAGGACTCCGCGCGCGGGACGCGGATGCCCGCAACCGTGACCCCGGCTCCGCTGTCGATGTGCTGCTGCAGCATCTGCCGGGGGTCCATCCGGTAGACGTGGTCGGCGCCGAACACCGCGACGTACTCGGGCTGTTCGTCGTGGACGAGGTTGAGCGACTGGAGGATGGCGTCGGCGCTGCCCAGGTACCAGCGCGGGCCGAGCCGCTGCTGGGCCGGGACCGGGGTGACGTAGTTGCCGAGCAGACTGGACATCCGCCAGGTGGTGGTGATGTGCCGGTCCAGCGAGTGGGACTTGTACTGGGTCAGCACGCAGATGCGCAGCACGTCCGCGTTGACGAGGTTGGACAGCACGAAGTCGACGAGACGGTACGTCCCGCCGAACGTGACAGCTGGTTTGGCGCGGTCGGCGGTCAGGGGCATCAGGCGCTTGCCTTCCCCGCCCGCGAGCACGATCCCGAGTACCGAAGGCCCACCACGACGCATGGCCGCTCCCCTCACCCTGGTGCTCCATGCCTGCCCTCGGAGCACTCCCGCTAAGCCTGTACCCGGATCGCGTCGAACAAGCGGCCTGCCAGTTACGACTGTTTGAGGATCTCCTCTACGACGGCTTGAGGATCTCCTCGTAGAGCCGGACCGTGCGCCGTGCCACGGCGTCCCAGCCGAACTCCCCCACGGCGCGTTCCCGTCCGGCCTCGCCCATCCGCCGGGCCGTCTCCCGGTCGCCGGCGACCGCGTCCAGTGCCCGGGCCAGGCCCGCCTCGAAGTCGTCGTCCAGATCGACCAGCAGCCCGGTTCTGCCGTCCTCGACGACCTCCGGGATCCCACCGACCCGGGACGCCACCACGGGCGTGCCGCAGGCCATCGCCTCCAGATTGACGATGCCGAGCGGCTCGTAGACCGAGGGGCAGACGAACACCGCCGCATGGGTGAGGAGTTGGATGACGTCCGGGCGCGGCAGCATCTGCGGGATCCAGTGCACGCCCTCACGGACCCGGCGCAGCTCCTCGAAGAGTTCGCGGAACTCCCGGTCGATCTCGGGGGTGTCGGGCGCTCCGGCGCACAGCACCACCTGCACCCCGGGGTCGATGTCCCGTACGGCGCGCAGCAGATGGGGCACGCCCTTCTGGCGGGTGATGCGGCCGACGAACAGCACGTAGGGCCGGCTCGCGTCGATGCCGGTCCTGGCGAGGACGTCGGTGCCGTGGTCCGGCCGGTACAGGGCGGTGTCGATGCCGTTGTGCACGACGTGGACCTTCGCCGGGTCCAGGGCGGGGTAGCAGTCCAGGATGTCCGCGCGCATCGCACCGGAGACCGCGACCACCGCGTCGGCGGCCTCGACCGCGCTGCGCTCCGCCCAGCTCGACAGGGCGTATCCGCCGCCGAGTTGCTCGGCCTTCCAGGGGCGCAGCGGCTCCAGCGAGTGCGCGGTCACCACGTGCGGGACGCCGTACAGCATCTTGGCCACGTGCCCGGCCAGGTTGGCGTACCAGGTGTGCGAGTGCACGAGTTCGCGGCCTTCCAGGCCGGCGGCCATGGCGAGGTCCACGGAGAAGGTGCGCAACGCGTCGTTGGCGGTGTCGAGCGCGGACCAGGGGCGGTGCCGGACGACGCCGACCCCGCGGCCCTCGCCCCAGCAGTGCACCTCCAGGTCGACCAGGGGCCGCAACTCCCGGGCGAGGAACTCCACATGAACACCCGCGCCGCCGTAGACGTCCGGAGGGTACTCCCGGGTCAGCAGTCCCACTCGCACCCGCAACCCCCTGATCTCCACGGCCGGTTGTTCCATGGTCACCCAGATGGGGCGCCCGCGGAAGAGCACGGTGGTTGTGTGAAACAACAGTCACCGCAGACCCCGCCGCCCGGCACCCGGTAGTAGAGGCAGCAGCTGCGCCGCCGGTAGGCCGGGCCGGTACGGACGCCCGTGGTACTCAGCAGGGGGTGCGCGAAGAGCGCGTCGACGAGGGCGCGGGTCCGGCCCACGGCCTCGGTACGGCCGCCGGCAAGGGCCCACCGCTCCAGTTCGCGGCCGGCGCCGGCCAGCGCGGAGCCGGCGTTGCCCCACAGCAGGCCGGCGGCGACGCCGTAGCGGTCCCGCAGGGCCGCCGCGAGAGGTTCGAGGTGCCCCCCTACGACGGCGTCCGCGAGCGTGTCCGGTCCCGCGCCCCCGGGCAGCGCGCGGACCTCGGTCAGCCAAAGGTCGTCCGGGGCGCCCGCACCGGCGTCCCAGCGCAGCAGCCGGGGATCCAGGTCGGGGAGGCGGCCGTAGCGGACGGCGCAGCCGAGGGTGACCGACCAGAGCCGGGCGGCCAGTCCCTGCTGGGCGATGGAGGCGGCGACCCGGGGCTCACGGGTGCGGAGACGGTCGGCCACCAGCCCGACACGGAAAGTAAGGACATCTCGATAAACATCCGACGTGTCTTTTTTATAGGCTTTTCCGAGGCTTGACAGTTCCTTGATCCTTGCCGCCTCCGTGTCTCCGGCCGCCGATCGGAGGGTGCGCAGCACGAAGAAGCCGCCGAGCGGGCGGAGCGCGGCGAGATCGGGGTCGAGGTCCACGAAGAGCAGTAGTACCAGGCTTCCCCCTACACCGGCGTCGGGGTTCTCCACCCGCCGTCGCCCACCCTGGGGATGATCAGAGACCTCCCCTACTCCATCGGCAGTACGAGCCATTGGGTGCTCAGGTACGACGACGGGAGGCGATCGGGCGGGCAGAGTGTTGCTCATGGAAGCCGACCGTTCACCGTGCGGGACCGCCCGGCGGATCCGCCAGACGCTGAGGAGCCCCGCATGAGTTCCCTCGCGTTGTCCGTGGTGCTGTCCTTCGTCTCCGCCGTCGCCTACGCGGGCGGAGCGATCGTGCAGGAGCAGGTCGCCGTCTCCTCCCCCGACGAGCAGTACGCGCCGGTGCGCCGGCCCAGCTGGTGGGGAGCGATGGCGCTGAACGGCCTCGGCGGCCTGCTGCACGTCGTGGCGCTGGCCTACGGCCCGCTCAGCCTGGTCCAGCCTCTGGGCGCGCTCACCATCGTGTTCGCGCTGCCCATGGCGGCCCTGCTCGTGGGCCGCAGGGCCGGGTCGACGGCCTGGCGGGGCGCGATCATGGCCACCGTCGGACTGGCCGGTCTGCTCTCCCTGGTGGGCACCTCCGACTCGCACAGCCTGGACGCGGCCGGCCGGACCGGGGTCGCGGTCGTGACCGGCGGTGCGATCGTCGCGCTGATGGCCGCGGGCCGGGCCGCGCACCGGCACCCGGCGGTGCGCAGCGTGCTGCTCGCCGTCGCGTCCGGCATCGCCTTCGGCATGTCCTCGGTCTTCACCAAGGTCGTGGCGATCGACTGGGACGGCGGGATCGCCGTGTCCGACCTGCTCTGGCTGGCGGTGATCGGGGTCTACGCCGTCGCCGGCGTGATGATCTCGCAGACCGCGTACCGCGGCGGCGGCCTGGCCGCGCCGTTGGCCACCCTGACGGTGGTCAACCCGGTGCTGGCCGCGGCGGTCGGCATCACGATGTTCGACGAGAGCTTCCGCTACGGCACGACCGGCACCCTGCTGGCGCCGGCCTGCGGTGTGGTGGCGATGGGCGGCCTGATCCTGCTCACGACCGAACGCATCGAGAGCACGCCGCACCCCGTGGGCACCGCCCCGGAGCCCGAGACGTCACCCGAGCCGCTGCTCGAGGCGCTGGTGGAACTGGCCGAGGCGGGTCCGGCGGGGGCCCGTACGACGAAGGACGCCGTGGGCGCCCGTACGACCGTCGCGGATCTCGTGGACGCCCACGCGGCGGAGGTGGCCCCTGCGCGGGCGGGCCTCGCGGCGGCCGGACCGCCGGAGACGGCGCCCGCGGTGGACACGGCACTCACGGTGGACGCGGGTCTCCCGCCGCTCGCGGCCTTCGCGATGGACTCGGCGTTCGCCGGTCTCTCGGCGGCCGGGGCGCACTGCGCCGGGCCGGATGAAGTCGGTCCGGACGAGGTGGGGCCGGACGCGGTCGGAATCCGGATCCCGGACGACGACGGCGGCGGCGTGGGCTCCGGTGGGCCCGCGGCGGAGGCCGACGCGCTCCCGGCGCTGCCCGAGATGCCCCGGCAGCGCACCTCCTCCGTGCCGGACGTGGTGCTGCCCGCCGTCGGCCACGTGCCGGCCCCCGCGGCCGACCGTCGCCGGACGCGGGTCAGATTCTGACTCCGCCGGCCCGGAGATAGGCGACCGGGTCGATGTCCGAGCCGAAACCGGGCCCCGTCCGCACCTCGAAGTGCAGATGCGGGCCCGTGGCGTTCCCGGTGGACCCCGAACGGCCGATCCGCTGCCCCGTGGACACGTGCTGTCCGGCCCGCACGGAGATGGCCGAAAGGTGGCCGTACTGCGTGTAGCGGCCGTCGGCGTGCCGGATGACCACCTGATAGCCGTACGAGCCGCCCCAGCCGGCCGTGGCGACCTCCCCGGTCTCGACCGCCTTGACGGTGGTGCCGGTCGGAGCCAGGAAGTCGACGCCCGTGTGGTAGCCCTTCGACCAGTGCGAGCCCGACGCGTGGTACGGCGTACCGATGGCCGCGTCGACCGGGGCGACCAGGGAATGGCCGCTGTGCGAGGAGGACTTCTCGGTCCCGGCCTCCGGCTTGGTCTTGGGCCTGGTCGCGGGCTTGGTCCTCGTCCGGGCCGGCCTCGACGTCCTGGCCGGCGCCTTCTTCGCCGAGGGGCCGCTTCCGTGACCGGTCAGGGTCAGCCGCTGGCCGGGCAGGATCAGGTCGGGGTCGGAGCCGACCGTCGCACGGTTGGCCGCGTACAGCCGGTGCCAGCCGCCGGTGACGTCCTGCTCCTCGGCGATCCCGGAGAGCGTGTCGCCGTGCACCACGGTGTACATCTCGGCCTTGCCGGCCCGGGACTGCGGTGTGGTCTGCGGCTGTACGTCCCGTACCGAACTCTTGGCCGGGCGGGTGGCCTGGCGGGTGGCGGCGCTCTCGGTGTGCACCTCCGGCGTGGCGCCGCCCCGGCTGAGACCGGCCTGGACCGAGCAGACCGGCCAGGCTCCCGGACCCTGCCCGCCCAGGACCTTCTCGGCCACGGCTATCTGCTGGTCCCTGGTGGCGAGGTCGGCGCGCGGCGCGTACCGGGTGCCGCCGTAGGCCTCCCAGGTGGACTGGGTGAACTGGAGCCCGCCGTAATAGCCGTTGCCGGTGTTGATGTGCCAGTCGCCACTGGACTCGCAGGCGGCGACCTTGTCCCAGGTGGACACGGAGGCCGCGTCCGCGCTCCCGGCCGCGGCCAGCGGAAGCGCCAGCCCGGCGCCGCCCGCCGTGACGGTGAGCGAGGCGCGGTTGATCCTGTTCGGCTGGTACCGGCGGTGCCGTCCGCGTTCGGCCATGTCTGAGAGCCCCCTCGCCACGCGCGTCAGGAAGGCCAAAAGTAAGTGCCGCGAACAGGCCATGACAAGACAGCAATCAGCCGCCTCTCGCACCCGGCGGCCCTGCCGTCACGCGGAGAACCGGGCCGGGCCGGAGGCGACTTGAGTGGCGGTCAGCGCGAGGCGCCGGGTGACGGGCCCGCGAAGTGTCCCGCGAGGCTACTGAGGCGTCGGCGGCTGTGGTCCGTATCTGCAAGTGCGGCCGGTCGAACGGCGGGTCAGGATGGCCTTTGGGCAATACTGGCGGGCATGAGCGGCGGCAGCATCCCTTGCACGTTCTACGGGATCGACTTGATCTTTGAGGAGCAGGCGGTATGAGCACTTCGGCGCAGATCGGCGTCACGGGTCTCGCGGTCATGGGCCGCAACCTCGCCCGGAACTTCGCGCGCAACGGCTACACGGTGGCGTTGCACAACCGCACGGTGTCCAAGACACGCGAGCTGGTGGAGAACTTCGGGGACGAGGGCGACTTCATCGCGGCCGAGACCGCCAAGGAGTTCGTGGCGGCCCTGGAGCGGCCCCGCCGACTGGTCATCATGGTCAAGGCCGGTGACCCGACGGACGCGGTGATCGAGGAGTTCGCGCCGCTCCTGGAGCCCGGCGACATGATCATCGACGGAGGCAACGCGCACTTCGCGGACACCAGGCGCCGGGAGAAGGCGCTGCGCGAGCAGGGCATCCACTTCGTCGGCATGGGCGTGTCCGGCGGCGAGGAGGGCGCGCTGCACGGGCCGAGCATCATGCCGGGCGGGCCGAAGGAGTCGTACGACTCGCTGGGCCCGATGCTGGAGAAGATCTCGGCGAAGGCGGCCGACGGCGCGCCGTGCGTCACGCACATCGGTCCCGACGGCGCCGGGCACTTCGTGAAGATGGTCCACAACGGCATCGAGTACGCCGACATGCAGCTGATCGGTGAGGCCTACCAACTGCTGCGGGACGTCGCCGGGTACTCCCCCGCGCAGATCGCGGACGTCTTCCGGACCTGGAACACGGGCCGGCTCGACTCGTACCTGATCGAGATCACCGCGGAAGTGCTGGCGCACGTGGACGCGGCGACCGGCAAGCCGTTCGTGGACGTGGTGGTGGACCAGGCCGAGCAGAAGGGCACCGGCCGCTGGACCGTCCAGATCGCGCTCGACCTGGGTGTACCGGTGTCGGGGATCGCCGAGGCGGTCTTCGCGCGGTCGCTGTCCGGTCACGCCGGTCTGCGGGCCGCCTCCCGGGATCTGGCCGGCCCGAAGCCGACGCCGCTGCCCGAGGCGGAGGCGGCCGCGTTCGCCGACCGGGTGGAGCAGGCGCTGTACGCGTCGAAGATCGTGTCCTACACGCAGGGCTTCCACGAGATCCAGGCGGGCAGCGACGAGTACGGCTGGGACGTCGACCTCGGCGCGGTGTCCTCGATCTGGCGCGGCGGCTGCATCATCCGGGCGGCTTTCCTGGACCGGATCCGGGCGGCGTACGACGCGCGGGCGGACCTGCCGAGCCTGCTGTCCGACGAGACGTTCGCGCGGGAGATCGCCGGGGCGCAGGACGACTGGCGCGAGGTCGTCATCGCGGCGACGCGCGAGGGTGTCGCGGTGCCCGGTTTCTCGGCGGCGCTGGCGTACTACGACGCGCTGCGCGCCGAGCGGCTGCCGGCGGCGCTCACGCAGGGGCAGCGGGACTTCTTCGGGGCGCACACGTACCGGAGGGTGGACCGGGAGGGCGCGTTCCACACGCTGTGGGGCGGGGACCGCAGCGAGGTCGACGCGTAGGGAAACGGCTGGTGGGCGCGGGTGAGCTGTGGGTTGCGCAGTTCCCCGCGTCCCCCTGCGGGGTGGCCGGGGCCGGTGGGTGGGTGCGGGTCCGCTGGGGGGTTTGCGCAGTTCCCCGCGCCCCTGGGGTGGGTGGGCGCTGAGGCGCGTGGGTGAGTGCGGGTCCGTTCGGGGGTTGCGCAGTTCCCCGCGCCCCCGGGGTGGGTGGGCGCTGAGGCGCGTGGGTGAGTGCGGGTCCGTTCGGGGGTTGCGCAGTTCCCCGCGCCCCCGGGGTGGGTGGGCGCTGAGGCCTGTGGGTGGGTGCGGGTTCGCTCGGGGGTTGCGCGGTTCCCCGCGCCCCCGGGGTGGGTGGGCGCTGAGGCCGGTGGGTGGGTGCGGGTTCGCTCGGGGTTTGCGCGGTTCCCCGCGCCCCTGGGTCGGTGGGTGCGCGGTGTTGGGGGGTTTTCTGGGTGTGGGGTCAGGTGAGGGGTGGGCCTGGTTCCGGGGTGGGGGTGGGGTCCGGGTTCGGCGGGACGGGGGGTGGTGTGGGGACCGGCGGGGTCGGGGTGGGGACGGGGGCCGGGGCCGGGGGTGGTTCGGGGGTGGGGACCGGGGAGGGGTAGGGGTCCGGAGGCTGCGGGGCAGGGGGTACCGGGGTGGGCTGTGGGTTCGTCATGGTGTCCTCCGGCCAGTGGCTCGACTTCACCTCTGGGGTGTACTCCCCACGTACCCGAACGGGGCTCCCGCACTCACCCGGCCGCCCGCGCCGCCGCCGCGAGGCCGGGGCGGGGGCTGGAGAGGACCGGCACGGTCGTGGTCGTCAGCCGCTGCGCCGAGGTCATCGACGCCTGGGCGAGGACGATCACGTCGGCGTCGGTCACGGCGTCCGCGGCGGCTGCCACCAGGCGAGCGCATCCCTCGACGTCACCGGCCTCGAAGCGGGTCCAGGCGTCCGCCACGACCTGGGCGCGGGCGCGGACCGGACGGCCCGCACGACGGGCCTCGTCCTCGATCAGGGCGAGGGTCGGGGCCAGGGTGCTCTCGACCGTCGCCAGGACCGTGACGCGGGAGCCCGCCGTGACTGCTTCCGCCGCCATCGGGCGGTCGCCCCGGACGATCGGGACACCGACCCCGCCGGCGGCCCGTTCCGCCACCTCGCCGATCGTCGAGCAGGTGCAGAGCACGGCCCGTACGCCGTCCGCCGCCGCATCCTCCAGCGCCGCCGTGACCTGTGGTGCCACCGCCTCGGGGCCCTCCCTGCGGGCTCGGGCCAGGAGTTCCGGCGCCACGAGGTGCCGTAGCTCCAGGCCCGGGTGGTCCTCGTCGCGCAGGGCGTCGAAGACGGGGATGTGCAGCGGCGACGTGTGGAGGAGAGCGAGCACCCGTGGTTCCTCAGAACCGGCCGGGGTGGGCGACCAGCCACTCCTTCGCCGCGCGCAGCAGCTCGGGGTCGGCGGCCGGAGCAGTCTCGGGGTGACGCTCGGCCCACCTGACGACGTACGGGCAGAGCGGGGCCACCGGGGTGCCCTCGCGCTCGGCGATCGCGTACAGCTCACGGGCGAGGGAGCCGGCGATACCCCTGCCCTCGTGCTCCGGTTCCACGATGGTGTGGACCGGCACCAGGGCCCGGGAGGGCGACTCCAGCACGAAGTACTCGACGTGGCCGACGACTTCGTCGCCGGCGACCGCCTCCAGGCGGCCCGCCGCCCGGTCGTCGCGGATCTCGATGTCGCTCATGTCGCCCTCCTGGTCCGCCGGTCAGGCCGACACGGCCTGCGGGCTGCGCTCCTGGTCAGAGCCGGGTACCGGCTCGGACGGGTCGGCGCCGAGGGCCACGACGCGGTTGTCGTGGTCCACGTGCACGACCCGCGGCCGAAGCGTACGTGCCTCGGCGTCGGTGACCTGAGCGTAACTGATGATGATCACCAGGTCCCCGGGGTGGACGAGGTGGGCGGCCGCCCCGTTGATCCCGACGACGCCGGAACCCCGCTCGCCCTCGATGACGTACGTCTCCAGCCGGGCACCGTTGGTGATGTCGACGATGTGGACCAGCTCGCCGGGTAGCAGGTCGGCGGCGTCGAGGAGGTCGGAGTCGATGGTCACCGATCCCACGTAGTGCAGGTCGGCCTGGGTGACCGTGGCCCGGTGGATCTTGGACTTGAATAGAGTACGCAGCACTTTGGACTCCTGGAAGACGGCTCCCCGCCAGCTTCTTGCAGGTCAGGGGCGTCCCTCACTGTATACCGGCATGTCTTCAGCTCGAAGACCTCTAGGAAAATCGTGCGGGCCTGACGCTGAGTGGATGCCGGCTTGCCTGACGCCTCATCAGGCAGACATCACCCTCTGGCTGCGCGAGCGCGCCGTCCAAGGCGCCACCATGCGGAACTGGCGGCGACCACCGGCCGGAGCATCCCGTGGGCGTCGGCCCGGATCGGCCGCTGACAGCCCGACACTGGGGATCCGGTCACGTATTTCCCCAACGGCAGCGTCAGCTTCCCCACTCAAGCGTTCGAGCCCGGCTCCCTTGCGGTGCGCCGGGCTCCGTGCAGGTTGCGGTCAGTCCCACCAGCCGTGGCCGGCGTGCCAGCGCTGCACCCACGCCAGGAAGCCGAGCGCATTCGGCATGGGATACGGGTACGCGCCGACGTCGGTGACGAGCCAGACCTTGCCTCGTTGGGGACCGGTCACGACGAGGACCCAGTAGGAAAGTCCGTCGTCGGTGCCCAGCACGACAGAACCGTGGTTGTAGACGGCGGCGACACGCTCGTGGTGGTCTTCGGCGAGGGGTTCGCCTTCCCAGGCCCAGGTGCCCTGGAGCGGGAACAGGGCGGCCGGATCCCGGTCGCCCAGGTCGGGCCAGTCCGGAGGGAGCCAGCCGAGGGGCAGGAGGCCGCCGTCTTCCGGTGGCCCAAGCGATGAGCCGTTGGCGATCTCGGCAACCAGGCTCCGGTACGGCTCCGGGAGGACGACCCTGTTCTCGGATTCCCACACCGAGACGGCATCGTCTCCGAGCGCCGGCTCGCGCCACTCCGGCTCGAATGGGGAGCGCAGGAACTCCAGGATGGCCTCGTCAGGGCGTTGATCGGGTGATGTGGTTGTCACGGCAGCATGCTGACAGAAGAGGCTGACAGAGTCGTTGCGAGGGCGTCTGGTTCGTACGTTTGAGTGGGGAAGTTGACGCAGCCATTGGGGAATTACGTGAAGTTCCACACTCGGGCGCGGGCCCGCCCGCTCAACACAGCTCGCGCCGTATTCTGGGCATCGAGCGGATCCGATTTACCGCACGACCGGCGAAGCGCCCGGTCCATCCGATTCACGTCCAGGCAATGTCTCCGCGCCGCGCCTGACACGCGGCCCGCATCACCTGTACCTGACGTATTGCCGTTTCCGTCTCCGTCTCCGAAACGGTCACACTTCACGCAAGTCCCGAACAGAATTGGCACGGCCGAAGTCGATATGAGGTCCCCTGGTCCGAGAAGCGCTCGTCAGGTTGTGACGGCGCATTGGGCCCTCCGCGGGCACCGCGCTCCGTTCCTCCTGCTGCCTGAAGGAGCACGTCAAAGACCGGCGCCGACCGACATCAGTGCGCTCTCACGGCGAGGGCCGCCACCTCTGATGACGGTGGCCGCCCTCGCGAGTACTCGACGGTATGCCGGATCAGTACCAGTATCCGGAGTGCCAGCAACCGTTGCTCCACCAGCCGTCATGCCAGCGGTGGTGGGAGTAGCCGTACCCGTCGTGGTACCAGTTGTGCTGCCGGTCGCCACGCCAGTGATCATTCCGGTAGCCATCGTGATGGCCCCCGCCTCGATCGCTGTGCTGCTGGCTGAGTGAGGCGGGCGCGGAGGCGGGTGTGGATGCCACGGCAGTGCCCGCCGTGCCGATGGCGGCGCCACCGGCCAGCATCGCACCCGTTGCCGCCAGGACGGCCAGCCTCTTCAACGTCAGTGGACGCATCGCGTACATCTCCTTCCGAATCTCAGGGAATCCATGTCTGTGATTCGGAACCGGAGACGTCACGGTTTGACCCGCTTTGCGATTTTATCGTTGTCGCCGCGTCACCTTCGCCGTCGTTCACACAGGGCCTGCGCCCTCCGCGCCAGGGTCGGCCTCCCCTCTCCACGGGAACTGGGAGCACACGCGGCGGCGTTCGCGAACTGTATGCGTGAGGGGACTGACGCCGACATCGTCCGGGGCGCAGGAGCGGTCTCATCGCCCGCAGGACCAGGCACACAGCTGCCTGAGCCGAATCCTCATACGGACACGGTCACGCCCCGGCGGCCGTCACAGGACCTGCGTCCTGCCCCACTGCCGACTCGAAACGGCATCCGCAGGGCTGTCCGTAACGAATTCCCTTCAAGCCCCTTGAAGGTGTTCGCCATGAATCTCGATTCCTACCGACTCCGCTGCGCCTCGGCCGACTCCACCGCTGTGCTGCGTGAAAACCTTCGCACCTGTCTGGCGCGCTGGCAGATGGAGGAACTCGCGGACGACGCCACCGTGGTCGTCAGTGAGCTGCTGTCGAATGCCCTTCGCCACGGCCGTCCACCCGTGCACGTCCAATGCGCGCTCCGACGCCAGTTCCGTCGGCGCCCCGCCTTGAGGGTGGAGGTCATGGACACAGGTCCGAGTTTCGACAGCAGGAAGCAGCGGGCCAGGTGGAGGCACCCGTCTTACACGCTTGAAGAGTCCGGCCGGGGCCTGTACCTGGTCGATGCCCTGTCCAGCCGATGGGGCGAGCGACCGACACGAGAGGGGCACATGGTGTGGGCAGATCTTTGCGTCAGTGACGGCAACAGCGTGACCAGGTGACCTGCCAGACCATGCTCGTGACCCGATCCTGCTGCGGAAGACCGCACCCCCGCCGACGTGCCCGGCTCCCTTTCTGACAGGCAAGGACCTATCGGATACAGGGCCGAACGGACGGACTCTCCGGCATTCCCGTGTCCAGCGGGTGCGGGGAGGCAGTCAGGAGACCAGGCTGAAGGCGAAAGTCGGGGCGGAAGACGCGACGGCGGGAGAGGACCGACACGGATGCCCAGGCACAGGTCCGCTGCCGACGAGCGGCTCGACAGGTACCTGACCGAGACCGCGCACGGCAGCGAGGAGGCGTTCGCCAAGCTGTACGACGGCTTGTCCGGCTCGGTGCGGGGGCTGGCCCTGCGTGTGGTCCGCGACGCGTCCCAGGCTGAGGAGGTCGCACAGGAGGTCATGATCGAAGTCTGGCGGACCGCGGCCCGTTTCCACCCCGAGCGTGCGTCGGCCAAGACGTGGGTGTTCGCCTTGGCGCATCATCGGGCGGTGGACCGGGTGCGTTCCGCGCAAGCGGCCTCCGAGCGTGAGCGCAAGGCAGCCCTGTGCAACATCGAGCGCCCCTTCGACATGGTGGCCGAGCTGGTGGAAGGCCGCGACGAGCAACTCAGGCTGTATCGCTGCCTGGCGGCCCTCGGCCGCGAACTGAGAGTCCCACTGGTGCTGGCCTACTACGAAGGTCTCACCTACGAGGAAGTCGCCCGGGCCTTGTGCAAACCGGCAGGCACCGTGAAAACCAGGATGCGCACCGGTCTGCACCGTCTGCGCAAGTGCCTGGAGGCCGGGGAATGAAGCCCGAACCCGACCTCCACGAAGCCGTGGGCGCCTACGTGCTCGACGCCCTTCCACCCGGCGAACGGGCCGCATTCGAAAACCATCTGGCTACCTGTGCCGCCTGTCGAGGAGAAGCCGAACAGCTCATGGATGCGGTCGTCGGGCTCGCCGAGGCCGGCGCGCTCCCCCCGTACGACCCGTCGCGCTCTCGCGTCCTCGAAGAGATCCACCACACGTACCAGGAGACACCCCCCGCTCCGGCACGGCGTGGGCACCGGCTGCTGCCCTGGGCACTCGCCGCATGTGTCGCGGCAGCCGCCGCGGGTGGCACGACTGCCTGGTGGCAACGTCAGGAAACGCAGAACGCGGAGCACACGGCGCTCCGCGAGCAGCAGCGCACCGCCGCGCTGACCGAAGTGCTCACGGCTCCTGACGCCACGCTACGAAGCGGTGCGCTGAGCAACGGCGCCCAAGCCAGCGTGATCGTCTCCCGACAGGAAGAAAAGACGGCCTTCATCGCGTCGGGTCTCCCGGCTCTCGGCCAGGAGAAGGTGTACCAGCTGTGGTACGCCGACAACGGTGTGTACCGGCCGGCGGGACTGCTCGCCGGATCGGGCGGACAGCAGGCCCGCGTGCTGTTGGGCGCCCTCGGTCGTGCGACGGCGGTCGGTATCACCGCCGAGCCCGCGGGCGGCTCACGCCGGCCGACCAGCCCGCCTCTTGCCGTCGTCGAGCTGTGACGCCCCCCTCCATCCGTCACCCCAGTGAAAGACGGTGCGTGACGCGGACAGGGAGCCGACGCATTAGGCGCGTCCCGTTGCGGTCTCGACGGCGCCACTTCCGGCTCCGAGCTCCGCCGGGACGGCCCCCAGCGCTTCCAAGGCGGTCAGCATCGATCGCCGTGACCGTGTCCGAGCGTGCACCGGCGGAGAAACGCCGACGGCCGGCGAGCCGAATACAGCGGCAATGGGCTCAGTGCCCACTCCGGCCCGGCACCGACGTGGGCATGCACCGGAACCCGGTACCCGAGTTCGACACGGCCGGCGGCCCCACAGGCGGCGGGCTCCTCCGGTTGTGGACGGCTCGGCTCAGCGCTCCTGGCCACCGTGTTTTCCCGCCTCGAACCAGTTGGAACAACGATGGCGGGGACTCCTCTGCAAGATGACCGAGGCAGTCACCCGCTCGCGGCCACAGGGGCGTCGTCCGACGCTGTTGCCCGCCGGATCACAGTGTCGGCTGTCCTACCCGCCCTGCGGGGCCCCTCCGCCATCACTCCGACGAAGCAGGGGCGCCGTGACCGCCGCGCCAGACCTGATGCCACATTGGCGTGCCATGTCTTGCGCCCTGCCACCGGGAACGAACGGCTCGGGCGCTGGGAGCAGCGCACCGGCGACGGGCTCATCCGCCTCGCAACGGTCTACCGCACGGCCCATGCGGCGCCCATCCTCTAGGTGGAAATGCCGCTAAAGGGGTACTTGGGATGCGTTGGAACAAAGGATGTTCACAGCTGAAATGGTGGACCTGGCTCGTCGTCGCTCCCGCGGTCTTGGTGTCCGTCGCTGCTCCCGTCGTCTCGCTCGGGCTCGGAGTCGCTGGGGGTTGAGTCATCACCCTCGGTGGACACCTTGGGGACTCAGGAGGGCGACAGTCGGGACCGTGTACATGCGAGCCGGCGAGATCGCCGAGAAACCAGTGGTCACCCCTGCAGAAAAGGCCATCGGCCGGGTCATGGACATCTTCTTCGGTCCTTCGACGGGCTTACGACGTGCCGGCCTCAGCGGCGGATTCGATCTCGGAGTGGGCCACGGCGGCTTTCCTGCCTGGTCGCAGTGACCAGACCGGTGATCTTGCCGAGGTCAGTGCCACCCCGGCTTCCCCCGGGTGCTGTGCACTGCTGGAGGCGGCTGATGACAAAGACACTTTGCATCCCGGTCTGGCGCCACGGGGCGAGGGCGATCCGCCCTGCCGGACGCGCCAGATCGCTCGGTACCACCTCAGGAGGGCTTTCACAGGAAGCCCCAACTGGACGCCATCCGTTCGAGACATTCGCCGTAGATACGGCATAGGAAATTTGGAGGGTGCCATGTTCGTCATTATTGGCCTCATCATCCTCGTGGCCGCAGTGGTCGTGGGTATAGCCGGTGTGCTCGGCAACACCGGCAGCGGTCATGAGCTTGCTTCACAGGGCTTCACGGTGTTCGGCTACCACGTCACTGGTTCCACAGGCACGCTGTTCCTGTCCGGCGTTGTCGTCGGGGCAGCCGCCATGATCGGGCTGGGCCTGTTGCTGACCGGCTACGGCCGCACCGCACGTCGCGGCCGTGCCGCACGTCGCGGACTCGATGAATCCCGGCGTAGGACGGCAGCCATCAGCAAAGACCGCGACGATCTGATCGTCCAGCACGCGGCCGGAGCAGACGGGAGCGATCAGGCCCTCGGCGACGCACGCCAGGGCGACGGGAATCACGGGCGATGGCACCTGTTCGGGCATCGCCCGGTCCACCGCTGACACAGACGCGATGTCCTGACGCCACTGGCGACAGGCGGACCTGCACGTGCCGCCCGCCGCCCGTGCCGGCGCCCTTACCCTGAACCCGTACGACACCGGTACGAACACTCTTGTCGGGCGCGGCGAGGTCCAGGTCAGCCGTTCACCGGTGCGAACCGGCCGGGACCCGGACCATGAAGGCGACCGTCCGCGTCTCCGACAACGACCAGGTCACCGAGGAGAAGACCGTGACGATCCGGCAGTGGCTGGGCGCCCGGCAATCGACGGGACAGAGCGACAGGTGCTCCCGCTGCCACCCGACCGGGTCGCCGGGTATGCCATGGACTGGCGTCACGGGGCCGAGTGGACCCTGGGCATCCGCACTGCAGAACTGAGCCGGGGGCCTGCCGATGAACGGGGACGATCCGCCGAGGCTGCTGGGCATGGGCGCATCGGGCGCTCCCATGCCCGTGCACGGCACCTCCTCCTTCGAGTCCCATCCGGGCGGGACCCTGACCGGTATCCGTGTTCGCGGCGGCCCCGGTGGCCCGCGTCGGCCGGCCGAACCCCTGACGCCATGCCAGGTCCGATCTCCTCTCGGCGACTGCGCGATCTCGAACGCCGGCTCACCGATCGCGAAGGCGGCACGTGATGGCGTTGGACGAAGGTCAGGCAAAGCGGATCCGGCACGTGCCGACAGCCCCGGAGACTGAAAAACCGGGTGACACGGCCACTGAGCCGGAAGAGCGTAATGACCGGTCCCGGTCGGAAGTGCCTGGGCGACGGTATCCGGTAGCGGTGTGGGAGGCCGGGTCGAGACGGCGCATGCTCCCGCGGGCGCATCACCCTCCCGGATGCGTACTGCGGTGGCGCTCGGCGCGCCACGCGGTCGAGAACGGGCGCTCAGCCTTCATCCCCGATTCGGTTCGGAGCAGGTGTGCCGGGAAGACGGCCGGCAGACGCCTTCCGCTGCCCCGGAGCCACCGATGCACCTCTTCCGCTCGCGTTTCCGACGGCCCGTCGGACGCGGCACGTCAGCGCGTGAGGTCGTCCGACTGCACGGTGAGCTCGACGCCCGCAGCACCAAGGCGATCGGCAGGCGCCTGGCCCGGCTGATCGGCGCGGGACCGCAGATCCTGGAGATCGATCTCGGCGCGATGACGTATCTCAGTCCGGACGGCTGTACAGCGATGTTCGTCGCGGCCCGTGCCGCTCGCACCCCCGGCACCCGGCCGGTCGTCACGCACGCCGACGAACGGGCCCGGTCGATCCTGGACCAGGTCGGCCTCACCCGCGTGCTGACGATCCAGCAAGGCGAATCCTGATCGGCGCCTTCACACCGTCCCGGCTGGACGTTCCTCCGGAGCGTGGCCACGGGAGGGCCAGGGCCTGCCGCCCATCTCCAGGGTGAACGGCATCGGGTCGCTGTCGGATCCCCGGACCATCGCGTGCATCTCCCACACGCCGGAGCCGTCTCGGACGAACTCGGCCACGGTGGTGGCGGTGGAATCGGCGACCTGCGTGAAGTCGTCCGCGAGCAGTTCGATGTAGCGCTGGACGACCAGCACCCCGGCGTTGTGGATGTCACCGAAGGTCCGGCGTCCGCCGTCCTGGTGGATGACCACCCCCACCACGACCCGCCCGTAGGCGGCCGCGAGGCGGTCGAACTCCAGCACCATCACCTCGACGTAACCGAAGCCCTGGCCGGTCTGGCTGTGCCGGGTCATGTTGATCGTGCCGTCGGGTGACCGGCTGTCGTAGTGGACGACGTACGCAGGCCGCCCGTGGAGATCGTCCGCCGAGTAGGTCGCGGCGACGATGTCGAGGTGCCGGGGCGGCTCCCCGAAAGGACTCGGGTCCCATTTCAGCCGTACCTCGACCTTGCCGAGCCCCTCGCCGACGCTGCTCACCGGATGTCGCCTCCCCGCACCGGACCGCTGAGGGCCCGGTCGGTCCCCCACCCGTGAAGTATGGCCTGTGACCAGCGAATTGATGCTCCCTTGACGCGCTTCTCGCCGACCGGTCCGGAGAGGCGGGACGTCGGACCCCCGTGAGGGTGTTCGGGTTGCGTATGTTTCTGCCCGATGAGCTGGCGCGCCGGGCGGGCCGGGTACGAATCTGGGCACAGGAACGTTTCGGGAAGACGGGAGCCGGCCGTGCGCGCACGTGACCTGGCGGTGGAGTACGAGTCGGTGAGCGTCGACAGCGACGCTCTGGAGGCGGCACGGCTGATGGCCGAGCAGAAGCTGCCGGCGCTGCTCGTGCTGGACGAGCGCGGGGAGCCGAAGGCGATCCTGCCGGCCTCGCAGATGGTCAAGGTGCTGGTCCCGGCGTATGTCGTCGAGGATCCCTCCCTGGCGGCGGTGGTGGACGAGCAGCACGCCGACCGGCTCTGCCAGGCGTTGGCCGGGCGCCGCGTCGGCGACTGCCTGTCCGGCTCCGTCGCCGCGCCGCCGATCGCCGACCCGGACGACACCGCGCTGGAGGTCGCCGCACTGATGGCGCGGGTGCGCAGCCCCCTGGTCGCCGTGGCCACGAAGGACAAGGCCGGCACCCATCTGCTCGGGGTGGTCACCGCCTCGCACCTGCTGCACGAGCTCCTGGGCAAGGCGGGCACGGCGAGTACGCCGCGTGCCTGAACGGCCTCACCGGCACGGGCTCAGGCCAGGGCGAAGTAGCGCAGCCACAGGTACAGGGCGCTGATCGCCACGGTCACGGCCGTGACGACGAGGCCGTACTTGGTGAACTGCCAGAAAGAGATGGGCTGCCGGTTGCGTTCGGCGATGCCGAGGACGACGACGTTGGCGCTGGCACCGATCGCGGTGGCGTTGCCGCCCAGGTCGGCGCCCAGGGCCAGGGCCCACCACAGCACGTGGTGGCCGTCTGCCGCGCCGCCCATGTCCTTGACCAGGTCGGCGGTGATCGGCGCCATGGTGGCCACGTAGGGGATGTTGTCGACGACGCCGGACAGCACCGCCGAGCCGCCGAGCAGGGTGAGCGTGGCGCCGAGTTCGCGCCCGCCGGTGGCGTCCGCGAGGGCCCGGGACAGGTCTCCGATCACTCCGGTCTCGATCAGGGCGCCGACCATCACGAACAGGCCGGCGAAGAAGGCGAGGGTGGGCCACTCCACCTCGGCCAGGACGTCCCGGGTGTCCACCTTCGACACGGCGACCAGCAGACCGGCGCCGAGCAGGGCGACCACGCTCGGCTCGTAGTGCAGCACCGGGTGCAGGACGAAGCCGGCGACGACGAGCGCGAGGACGGCCAGCCCCTGCCACAGCAGCCGTGGATCCCGGATCGCCTCACGTTCCGTCAGTGTCATGACCTGCTCGGCGCGCTCCTCGTCGTACACGAACGCCTTGCGGAACATCACCCGGCACAGCGCCAGCAGCACCACCGTCAGGACCGCGGCGATCGGGGCCAGATGGACCAGGAAGTCGTTGAAGGTCAGTCCGGCCCGGCTGGCGATGATGATGTTGGGCGGGTCGCCGACCAGCGTCGCGGTGCCGCCGATGTTGGAGGCGAACACCTCGGCGATCAGGAACGGCGCGGCGGGCAGCGCGAGACGCTCGCACACCAGCAGGGTGACCGGGGCGACCAGCAACACGGTGGTGACGTTGTCGAGGAGCGCGGACGCCGCCGACGTGATGAGGATCAGCATCGCCATCACCCGGAACGGTCGGCCCCGGGCCCGCTTGACCGACCAGATCGCCAGGTACTCGAACAGGCCGGTCTGCCGGAGCACGCCGACGATCGCCATCATCCCGAGCAGCAGGAAGATCACGTTCCAGTCGATGCCGGTGTGCTCGGAGTAGAACGCCGCCTTGTCGTCCGTCGCGTTGATCACGAGCATCAGTCCGGCGCCGCCGAGAGCCGCGGCCGTCCGGTGGACGCGCTCGCTGATGATCAGTACGTACGCGCCCACGAAGACGGCCACGGCCGCCCAGCTCTGCCAATCACTCATACGGCGGTCTTTCTCTCCATTGCGGCCGACGGGTCTGCGTGGTCGGGCTCGTCGTCGGGGATGCCCACCAGGTCCTCGACGTCGAACATGTGCGCGATGGGCACGTCGGTGCTGGAGTGCGCCACGATCGAGAAGGCGATGCACACCGCGATCAACGTGTACGCCTCCTCGGCGTGCGGGATGCCGGACTGGAGCAACAGCAGCCCGTACACCACCGCGGCGAAGCCCTTGGGCCCGGACCAGGCGCGGTGAGCTTCTCCCGCCACCCGAACCGGGTGCCGGTCAGCGAGATCGGCAGCGAAGCCGGGCGGATCAGCACGATCGCCAGCGCCACCGCCACGTATCCCTGCCACGGCAGGTCCCCGAACAGTCCCGGCGTCAGCAGCGCCCCGAACACCAGCGGTGCGGCGAACTTCGCCGGCTCCGACAGCGCCTCGCCCAGCGGCTCGAATGCCTCCTTCACCTCCGGGGAGACGGAGACGAGCACGGCACCCGTGATGTGGATCAGCACGAGGAAACCGTCACCGACCAGCGCCCCGCCGACGAGGAAGGGGAGGGAGGTGGACAGCACGACCCGGGCGGCGAGCCCGGACAGCAGCACCGCGATCAGTAGCGCCACCCCGAAGACGGCGACGAGTGCCACCGGTCACACCTCGATCGGAAGAGAGAACACCTCTGTTCGCCGACCAGGCTTCCCGGCACACCACTGGGCACCCTACCTGTTCTTGATGCGTCTTTGACAGAACGCATACGCGCACTTCCGCGGATCCGGCTGGCCGTCCCGCGTCGCCGGAGCCAGGCGTAAGTCTCTCCAGGGCGACGAGAAGGACGGAAGAGCCGACGCACTGCGCGAGCGAGGCGGGCTGGTCGAGCGCCCTGCCCGGCAGCCAGAGGAGGAGGGCGGTCAGCCTCCACCGGACGATGAGCGGGACGGCGAGGCGCCACAGGCACGGCTCGCCGGTCACGGGGTGACATCCGTGGCCCGGCCCGGACCAAAGCCGCGTACGTGCAGCCCTCTGCGGCAAGGACACCCGCAGCGGCCGTAGCCACCAAGATGATCAGACGGGGCCTCGGCAAGGCGCGGGATCGTGTCGAGGGAGCGACGGTGTAGAGGGCGAGAAGGGCCCAGCTATACGAACGCCGCTTGGGCGCTCCCCGACCACAAGCGTCCTCACGCCCATGACGTGGCACTCGATCGGCCTCGCCTTCTTCTCCCTCGCCCTGCTCGCGGCCGGGCATCAGCAGAGCCGGTGGGTGGCGCGGCCGGAACAGACGGCGGCGTGTCGCGGGAGTGGTCCAAGTGCTTGGTACGGCATGTTCTTCTCAGTGTTTTGTCGGCATTTATTCATGTTTGCGTGACGGAGGTGTCTTGGATGGAGGCGAGCGACGGCAGGCCGGACCGGCCGGACGACGGATCCTCGCGGCCGCCGGCCGTTGCTCCGCCGCCCCCACCAAGCGCGAGGCTGCTCGACCGGCTGCGTGCCGTCGCGGACCGGGCCCGGTCCGCGGGTCCGCCCCCGGGACCGGCGCGTCCGGCATTCTGGCGCAGTCCGTTGCGAGGGCCGTGGCTGACCGGGGTGTTCGGGCTGGTCCTGCTGGTCGGGGTCACGGTCCTGTTCGTGACCGGGCTGTTGTCCTACGCGGCCTACAACCCGGACCTGGCCCCGCGCAACGACCCGACGCCGGACAAGGGCTGGCTGGGCTTCTACCTGTTCACCTGGCCGACGTCGCCGTACTGGCTCTACAGGCTGACACAGGGCACGCACACCGTTCTCGGTGTGGTGCTGGTGCCGGTGCTCCTGGCGAAACTGTGGTCGGTCATCCCGAAACTGTTCGAATGGCCGCCCGTCCGCTCGGCCGCTCACGCCCTTGAGCGACTGTCGCTGCTCCTCCTGGTGGGCGGCGCCGGTTTCACCTTCGCCACCGGGATTCTGAACATCCAGCTGAACTACATCTTTCCCGGGTCGTTCTACCCCCTGCACTTCTACGCCGCATGGGTGTTCATCGGTGCCTTCATCGTCCATGTCGCCTTCCGGTTTCCCCGCGCGGTGCGCGCGGTGCGGGCAGGCCGCGGGGTCCAGCCTGCCCCTGAGTCGGAGGAGGCAGCGGGGCTCGTATCACCGAATCCGGCAGCCCCGACGATCTCCCGTCGGGGCGCGGTCGCCATGGTCGGAGCGGGGTCGCTCGCCCTGCTGGCGGTGACGGCCGGACAGAGCATCGGCGGCTGGTGGCGCAGGACCGCCCTGCTCGCCCCGCACGGCCGGGACCCCGGCACGGGGCCCAACGGCTTCCAGATCAACAAGACCGCCGCCTCGGTCGGGATCCGTCCCGGTGACATCGGCCCCGCCTGGCGGCTGACCGTCCGCGGCGGTGCACGGCAGGTCGTCCTGACCCACGACGCGCTCCTCGCGATGCCCCAGAGCCACTCGGCGCTGCCGATCGCCTGCGTCGAGGGCTGGTCCACCCCCGACCAGCACTGGAGCGGCATCCGCCTCGCGGATCTCGCCGCCCTCGTCGGACTCGGCACCCGAACCCCGCCGGTACTGGTCGAGTCGGTTCAGCGCGGCGGAGCGTTCTCCTCGGTGGTGCTGGCCACCAACCAGGTCCGCGATCAGCGGTCCTTGCTCGCGTTGAAGGTCAACGGAGCGGAGCTGTCGCCCGACCACGGCTATCCGGCTCGTGTGATCATCCCGGGTGCCCCAGGGGTGCACAACACCAAGTGGGTCACCCGTCTGACCTTCGGAGAGCCCGCGTGAGCCCGGCGAGCGGCCCCGCCGTGACCTTCCGCAGCCGTTACGGGGCTTCGCCTCTTCATCTGCTGCTCGTTCTCTGCTCTTTCGCCCTCGCCGTCTACGCCGGCATCCGGCTGCTGACGGGGAACACCATGGGCGTGGTCATCTGGTTCGTCGGGGCCGCGCTTCTTCACGACCTGGTTCTGCTGCCCTTCTACTCCGTGACCGACCGCGCCGCTCAGCGGATGCTCCGCGGAAGCCGGGATCCGGACGCAGGCACGGACCGGCCGAGCGTGAACTACCTGCGGGTGCCGGCGTTCGTCGCGGGAGTCCTGCTCCTGGTGTGGTGGCCGCTGATCCTGCGCCAGGGCGGCCGGTACACCGCCGACACCAGCCTGTCCGCGGACGGATTCCTGGCCCGCTGGCTCCTCGTCACCGCCGCCCTGTTCCTCATCTCGGCCATCGTCCTGATCGTGCGGACCTGGCTGCGTCTGCGGCCGCAGCGCAGGAGGAGACGGGATCAGGCGCGGGCGCGCAGGGCGACGAAGTGACGCTCCGCCGAAGTGGTGGTCCACCGTTCAGCGGCCGTCCAGCCCGACAGCCGGGCGTGCCGAATCAGGGCGTGGGTGCCGACGACGGCCCAGGGAAAGACGGGGCTCGCAGGCCGCTGCCCGATGTGGATGCGGACACGGCGACGCTCGTCCACCTCGGCGGGTGAGGTCTCGACGATCAGCAGCCCCTGATCATGCACGAGTTCCCGAACCCGGCGCAGGAGCAGGCGGGCGTCACCGCCGATGCCGATGTTCCCGTCGATGAGCAGCGCCGTGTCCCACCTGCCCTCCTCCGGCAGCGGATCGAACACCGATCCGCTGCGCGCGGCGCCGCCCCGGCACACCGTGGCGACCACGGCCGTGGGACACACGTCGATCCCGAGCGCCTTGTGCCCACGCAGAATCACGGCTTCGACGAGCCGCCCGGCCCCGCAGCCGATGTCCAGCACACGACCCACGCACCGCTCCACAACCGACCGGTCCCCGGTATCCGCACCCCGAGACCACCGCCCGACCTCCAGATACATGCACCAGCCCTCCCCGTCACGCAGCGACAGATCACCCTCCCGCGCCCCGACCGCCTCCGCATAAGGACCGCTGCCCCAGGGCTCCTGAGGGCTCGCCTCCTCTGAACCGGCGGTGCTCATAGACGCTCCTTGTACGTTCAGACCGGTCGTTGCCGGCGCCCCCGAACAACGAGTCGTGCCGCTCCTTCACATCCTGGACGAATCTCATGCGCCGGGGATTCACCCGGGCCCCGGGTGTACTGCGACCGGCTGACAGCAAAGGGCGTACGACGCCCAGCACCTCCCTCTCAGCGAAGGCGGTGATGCCACAGCCGGGCCGTCGAAAGGCGACGCGGGCCGCCCCGGTGCCGCGTGGTGGCAATGACACGGGACGGGCCCCGGCTCGTGTCACGCGCCGACGGGCGGATCCGAGAGCCCATCATGAGGTACGGACCACCGCCACAGCCGCCGGCGGCGTCGGCGCCCCCGTAGCCGCGGGGCTGAGCCGCTGAAGGGAAGCGCATACGTGAGTGATCGGGCCATCGGTGACTACGCCGTACTCGCGGACTGCCGGTCAGCGGCACTGATCAGTGGCGCCGGTTCCGTGGACTGGCTGTGCCTCCCGCGTTTCGACGGTCCGGCGGTCTTCGCACGGCTGCTGGACCAGGACGCGGGCCACTGGTCGATCCACCCCGTCGGGGCGACCGAGGCGAGCCGCCGCTACCTTCCCCACACCCTCGTCCTGGAGACAACCTTTCGTACGCCCACCGGGACGGCGGTGCTGCTCGACGCGCTCGCCCTGGGCAAGCGCGAACGCGGCCACGCCATGGGAGGCTCCTCGCCCGGAGTGCTACTGCGCCAGATCACCTGCACTCAGGGACAGGTGGACATCGCCGTCGAATACGCCCCGCGCCCGGAGTTCGGGCTGATCCAGCCCGTCATGACGCCGGTGCGCGGCGGTCTGATGGCACGCGGCGGCGCGCATGTCCTCCTGCTGTCCACCGGCCTCACCCTGCGGGTCGAGAGATCCACGGCCCACGGCGAAGCCACCCTGCGAGCCGGGGACCGCCTAGACCTCGCGCTGAGCGCGACGCCCGCGTGGGGACAGGACCCCAAGCCGTGGCCCGGAAGGCGCATCCGCCGCCGGCTGAGCGACACCGGTGCCGGCTGGCGTTCCTGGTCCACGCTCCACGACGCCTACACAGGCCCCTGGCAGGAACACGTCCGCCACAGCGGCCGCGTGCTGCGTGCGCTGACCTACGTGCCGAGCGGAGCCATCGTCGCGGCGCCGACCACCTCGCTGCCGGAGAGTATCGGTGGCACCCGTAACTGGGACTACCGCTACACCTGGGTGCGCGACGCCAGCCTCACCCTCCAGGCCCTGGCCACCGCCGCCTGCAAGCAGGAGAAGGTCGACTTCTTCGCCTTCCTCGCCCAAGCCGCCGCCACACGACTCGACGGGGGTGGCGACCTCCAGGTCATGTACGGCATCGGAGGAGAGCGAGACCTGAGCGAGCGCGCGCTGCCGCACCTGTCCGGCTGGCGCGGCAGCGCCCCGGTGCGCGTCGGCAACGACGCATGGCGCCAGTGCCAACTCGATGTCTACGGGGAACTGCTGGACGCGGCCCACCAGACCCTGCCGCACGAGGTACCACTCGACCCGGCCGTCCGCTCCTTCCTGCGCCAGTGCGCCGAAGCAGCAGCTCACCACTGGGCCGACCCCGACCAGGGCATCTGGGAGGGGCGCGGACCGGCCCGCCACTTCCTGCACTCCAAACTCATGTGCTGGGTCGCGCTGGACCGCGCCATCGACCTGGCCCCCGCCCTGAACGCCCAAGACCACGTCACCGACTGGCAGCGTATTCGCGAACAGATCCGCGAGGCCATCGAGAACCAGGGATTCGACCACCGGACCGACGCGTTCACCCAGGCATTCGGCAGCCCGCAGCTCGATGCCTCCGCGCTGATGGTGCCCCTCGTCGGATTCCTCCCGGCAACGGACCCCCGCGTACGCTCCACCGTCGAGGCGATCGCACGAGACCTGACGGATTCCCGGGGCCTGGTACGGCGCTACCTCCAGGACGACATCGACAACGACGAGGGCACCTTCCTGCTCTGCACCTTCTGGCTCGCCCAGGCCCTCGCCCGGACCGGCCAGACCACACGCGCCCTCCACGTCTTCGAAAACGCACTCAGCCACGCCAACGACGTCGGCCTCCTCCCCGAAGAAGTGGACACCCGCACCGGCGAAGCCCTCGGGAACTTTCCGCAAGCCTTCAGCCACATCGGCCTCATCAACGCGGCCCGCGCCATCCGAGACGCGCAAACCGCATCCCATCCGGCCCGAGACACCTTCCCCTAGCACCTGCCTTTGCGAGGTCGCCTCCGCACAGGTCAGCTCCAGCGGGCCGCAAGTCCGGGGTGGAGCCTCACCTCGGCACCCTCTCGGCGGCCGTCGAGGCTCGAAGGACCCGTCCCCCACGAGGGGCCTGTCCACCCCCCGCAACCTCGTCAAGCCGGCCCTCATCCTTCGAAGAGCACCCGCGCCGCCTGCGAAGGCGGACTCCTCACCGATCCTCCACCGCCCCCGGCGGTCTGCTCCCACAGTGGCACTGTCGGCGGGGCCGCCCGGCAGGAGTTGTCCGGCTCCGCACCACCCCGTCAACAGCGGCCGGCCGGCACACCAGAAGCGCGGAATGCACCGCTCCGCCCCCGGACGGACGAATGTGAACGGCGGAGGGCTGGTCTGCAGGCGTTGCGGTCCGCGGACCAGCCCTCCGGAAGGGGCATCCGGCAGGCCCTGCCGGTCGGGCGCCGGCGGATGCCCCGGCTCGAAGGACGCGCGTCGGCCGGTCGCTCCCGTCATGGCAACCGGACGGGGTGCGCGTCCTCGGCCCGCGGAGGTGTCAGCTCTTCGGCATCAGGACGGTGTCGATGATGTAGACGTTGGCGTTGGCGGTCTTGACGTTGCCGCAGACCACCTTGGCGGAGCCGTTGACCCTGTAGGACTGGCCCGAGCCCGAGGTGGTCACCTTGGACTTCTCCAGCGTGTCGAAGGAGCCGTTCGCCAGGTCCTTCGGGGCCAGCTTCTGGCCGACGACGTGGTAGGTGAGGATGTTCGTCAGCATCGCCTTGTCGTTGAGGACCTTGTCCAGGGTCGCCTTCGGGATCTTCGCGAAGGCGTCGTTGGTCGGCGCGAACACGGTGATGTTCTGGGCGCTGTTGAGGGTGTCGACCAGGCCGGCCTTCTTCACCGCCGTCACGAGTGTGGACAGGGCCGGGTTGTTGGAGGCGGCGGTGGCCACCGGATCCTTGGCCATGCCGTCGAAGGAGCCGGCAC
Source organism: Streptomyces sp. NPDC001068 (assembly GCF_042897315.1). Classification (NCBI taxonomy): domain Bacteria; kingdom Bacillati; phylum Actinomycetota; class Actinomycetes; order Kitasatosporales; family Streptomycetaceae; genus Streptomyces; species Streptomyces sp. NPDC001068. The sequence continues at coordinate 108,733 of NZ_JBIAYD010000001.1, forward strand.
CGTTCTGCGGCACGGCCGAACAAGCCGGGCCGAAGGGTTGGTCCATGCTGCTCGCGCTGCTGCCCGAGCCGCCCATGTCGTCGCTGCTCTTGGCGGCCGGAGCCGACGCCTTGTCGGACGAGTCGGACTTGCTCGAGTCGCTGCTGCCGCTGGAGCAGGCAGTCAGGGCCAGGGGCAGCACGGCAGCAGCGGCGAGGAGACCGGCGGAGCGGCGGATACGGGCGTTCATCATGTTCTCCTGTTCGACGCGCAGCGGACCGCTGCGTCCGGGGGGTGCTTCGGAAAGGTGGTTCGCAAAGGGCACAGGGCCCTTGGTCAGGGGGTCAGTCGACGGTCACGACGACGGAGTGCCATCCGGCGGCGCCGTCGGGGATCGTGCGGGTGCGTCTGTCGGTCTGCACGGTGCCGGTGCGGTCGGTGGCACGGACTGTGAGCGTGTGGCCGCCCTTGGTGGCCCGCCAGGGAAGCGACCACTGGCGCCAGGTGTCGCGGGTGTCCTCGCCGGCCAGGTGGGCTTCCTGCCACGGGCCGTCGTCGATACGGACTTCGACCTTGTCGATGCCGCGGTGCTGGGCCCAGGCGACGCCGGCGACCATCACCGTGCCGGCCGTGGGCCGGGCGAACGGCTTGGGCGTGTCGATACGGGACTCGGTCTTGATCGGAGCTCTGCGGGCCCAGCCGCGCTTGACCCAGTACGGGTCGTAGGAATCGAAGGTGGTGAGCTCGATGTCCTGGATCCACTTGCAGGCAGAGACGAAGCCATACAAGCCCGGCACGACCATCCGGACCGGGAAGCCGTGTTCGAAGGGAAGCGGCTCTCCGTTCATACCGAGCGCGAGCATCGCGTCCCGGCCGTCCATGACGTCCTCGACCGGGCTGCCGATCGTCATGCCATCCACCGATCGGGACACCAACTGGTCCGACCGGCCGCCTCGGGACGGAGGCTTCACACCACACTCGTCCAGCAGATCGGCCAGCCGCACACCGGTCCAGCGGGCGTTGCCCGCATACGGACCACCGACCTCATTGGAGACGCAGGTCAAAGTGATGTCCCGCTCGATCAGCTCCCTGTGGAGCAGGTCGTCGTAGGAGTAACTGGCCGGGCGGGGCACACCCTTGCCGTGGATGCGCAGCCGCCAAGTGGTGGCGTCCACCTTGGGCACCACCAGCGCGGTGTCCACCCGGTAGAAGTCCTTGTTGGGGGTGACGAAGGGGCTGATCCCGTCGATCCGCAGTCCGGCCCTCTTCGGTACCGGTCGCGCCGGCGACCCGGGCGTCGGCAGCACGACGTTGTCACGTGAGGCGATCGCGTTCTTGCCCTGAGAGGCGTTCAGTGACCGGCCGACCGCGCCCGCCGCGGCCGAGGCCGCCGCGGCAGACGCGGCCGCGAGGACGAATCCCCGCCGGTCCCATCCCTCGGACGCCGGCTGCCCGGCTCCCGCTTCCTCGGTCACCAGGCGGGGCGCCGTCAAGCGGCCCACCAGGAAGTACAGAAGCAGAGCCCCTGCGACGGCTCCGGCGACGGATGGCAGTGCGTCGGTGAGGCTGGTCGAGTCTGGGCGGGCGACCGCGGCCGCTGCACCGACGACCCCGAAGAGAAGAACCCCGGCGGCTCCGACCCGCCGGAACCGCACCGCCAGCGCACCCAGCACCAGGGCCAGCACGGCGAGCACGGCAAGGATGCCGAGCTGCAGTACGAGCTTGTCGTTGGTGCCGAAGTGACGGATGGCCCAGTCCTTGACCGGAGCGGGCGTCGCGTCGATGGACGCGCCGCCCACCGCGATGACCGGACTGGACTGCGGACGCACCGCCGCCGCGACCAGTTCGGCCACCGACAGCGCCGCGAAGCCGGCCAGCGCACCGCTCAGCGCACCCAGCGCCAGACGGGGCCAACCCGGCCGTACTCGCTGATCCTTCTCTTCGTTCCTCACGCAGGGAATCCGGTTCTGCCCGGCGGCCGGATTGGTCCTGGACCCTGATCAGGTGAAAAGAGATCTCGGACCAATCCACCATGCATTCCGCAACGGATTACCCGGTTGCACGCCGACGGACATCGCCGTCTCTGCTGCACCGGGGTTCGGGGCGACAGCCTGCCCGAGCCTGCCAGGCCAGCAGCCCAAACGCCCGCGGACAGGCCCGCTGCGGTGACGCCTGAGGGGTCACATACCCGCGCGTGCCCCCGCGTTGACGCAGACGTTGCCGAAGGCCGGGTTCAGCAGGCCGATCACGTCCACGGTGTTGCCGCAGGCGTTGACCGGGATGTTGATCGGAATCTGAACCACGTTGCCGGACAGCACGCCCGGCGAACCGACCGCCGCGTCCTGCGCGCCGATGTCGGCTGACGCGACCGCCGCGCCACCGAGCACCACCGCGCCCGCGGCAGCGACCGGACCCGCGCTCCGCATCACCTGAGATCGCAGATACGTCATGTTCGCTTCCCGATTTCCGCGTTGCGACGGCAGCCGCCGCCGACCGGCCGCATTTCGCGACCGGACATCCCCAATCCGCTGCCCCCGTGGGCGCGGACTGGTCAAGACGGCCCGGATCACCCGATCGGCTGCACCGCGCAGCGGCGTACCCGTCGCGCCTGCGCAGTTCATCGCCGGTCAGCGGACGGTGAGGGTACCGGACATGAACTGGTGGAAGTCGCACCGGTAGGGGTGGCCACCGTGAGTACGGGGCGCGGTGAAGCGCGTGGTGCCGCCCGGGGCGATGCGTCCGGTGTCGAAACTGGCGGAGCCGCTCGCGGTCACCGTGTGGGGGTCGGTGTCCTTGTTGACGACGGTGACGACTGCGCCGGCAGTCACCTTCAGTGGGTCCGGGCTGAACCCGAAGTCCTCGATCACGATGCGGGCTGTCCCCGCCCGCGAAGCCGACGCCGAATATGCGTTCGTGGGTGCCATGCAGGCCGCCGAGAGAACCAGTACGGCCAGAGCGGTACGAGTCATCGCTGTCCAGGGTGCGAACTCGGTGGAGCGGGAGACAGGCATGGTGGACCTTTCGGGATGCGCGGGGCGGGCGGTCGCGCTCGCTTGACGGCTGAGTCGGAATCTGCGCGGTCCAGCGGTCACCCGCGCCGGCGGCTCGTCGCGTCAGGCTCATGGGCGAGAGCGCGAGTTTCGTGAAGCACGGGCCGCCGGGCGGGCAGGCGTCCATGACCGGAGCATCAGGCAGTGGTGCGGCCGGTCAGCCGAGATGTCACACGGTCAGCAGTGCGGGTTTCGCCGCGCGGTCCGTCTGAAGAAACGCGTCCGGGACCGGATACTGGCCGAGCACGAAGTGCAGGATGGCGGCGTGCATGGCCTCGACCGGGGCGATGCTCGCCGCGGTAGTGATCCCCGCGTGGCTGCTGACGTGGCCGGCTGCGAAGAGATAGGTCTGTGCGGCCTGGTCCTCCAGCGAGAGAGCGAGCCGTGCGACCTCGCCGACGTTCCTGGCCCGGCCGAGCGCTTTGAGTGTGGCGGGCTGGTTGGACAGCGGCACTCCTTGCACCGCGGGGCGCCCAGCGCCGGTCAGCGCCGCGTTCCACGCCCTGGCATGCTCAGCGTGCTGTTTCATCGCTACCGTCGCGAAGGCGCCCACTGCGGGGGGCACCGCGCCGAGCCTGCCCGCCCGGGCCGCTTTCAGGGCCGAGTCGTACGCTCCGACCGCCTGGTGCTCCAAGGCCACGGCGAGAGCGACGACCCGCAGGTCTCCGGTGTAGGGGCTGCCCTTCGCGGCCGGCGCGGACGCCCCCTCGGCGGCGAAGGCGGGCCTTGCCCCGGCGCCCGCCGCGACCGCAACCGACGCTACGGCGACGGCGGCTCCGGCGCCCGCGAGGAAACGGCGGCGGTCGACGTCATTGGCCCGCACCTCCGCGGTGAGCGCATCGACGCCTGCGCGCATCGCGGGCATGGACTCCTGGTGTGCTTCCTCCATTTCGCTGGTGAGGCGCACGAGTTGCTCCTCGCTGATTCCCAGCTCCCAGCTCTGCTCGGTGATGGTCACCTGACGGCTCCCTCAGTGATCGGAGATGCGTTCTTGACGGGGTAGAAGGCGCTCGGGAACCCGATCGTGCCCGCTGCCGCGGGCAGCGCGGAGATGCGGGTCGGCAGGGCGACCAACTGCGGCTTCCCGGCTTTGAGAAGCGCTTGTACGGCCAGCAGGACCGCCCGGTGCTGGGCTTCGACCGGCGCGATCGAGGCGAACAGTGTCCGCAGCCGGGCGTCGCGTACCTGCCCGGTGTTCTTGGTGTACGTCTGCGCGGCGACGTCCTCCAGAGTGATCGCCAGCGCGACCACATCGGCAGGACCCTTGATCTTGGGCAGTGCCTGCCGGACGACGGCGGCGTACCTGGGGTCGGGCGAGTGCTGTGCCCGCCCGCCCGCCCGTGTGACCGCCGCGTTGAACGCGCGTGCGTGCGCGGAGTGCTGGCTGATGGTGGTGCCGATGAAGGCGGCCACCGTTTTGTTGCCGTGCCGGATGAAGGGCAGGCCCGCTGCCGTGCGGTACACGTCGACGGCCAGGTTCTCCAGCGACGCCGCCGTCTGCAACGCCATGATGTCGTTGCGCGAGGTCCGCCCGTCCAACTGGCCGAATTCTGTTCCGGCCAAACCCACGGCACTGCTGTTGAGGTCCTGCGACTCCTCGGTCAGCTGCCTCAACAGCCGTTCATCGATTCGGTTTACGCCCATCACGCCCCATTCCTCGTCTGTCACGGCGTCCACGCTCGATCACGGGCGCCTTTCAGTGGGGGATCCGGAGCAGGCCGCCGGACAGATTGGCGGGTTCGGCATGCTTCACCCTGAAGAGTGACGATATGTCTCCCGCCTGACTCCTGTCTCCACTTCTTGGCAGCTCGCCCAGGCTCCTCGATCCGGTGACGGGGCCGTCGACGACCGTCGTGCGGTCAGGACACCGGTGTGCGGCATCCGCGCTGCGCCTGACGGGATGACGGGCGGGCGATGGGGCCATTGACGACGGCTCGGTCCTGGCCCTGCGCGGCGCAGGGGCGGATACGCGACCAATCCGGAGGGGCGGGTGGTCTCGCATCAGGGGGAGCCGGCCGGGAAGGCCGACTTGTACGCCGGAGGCTGCATCGCATGATCAGCCTGGTCCTGATCGGGTTGCCGGGAGGGCTGATCACGGCCGTGTCGCCGTGCATCCTGCCGGTGCTTCCGGTGGTGTTCCTGGCGGGCGGGCCGGGCGGCAGCGCGGATGAGGGTCCGCCGGGCGGTACGACGGCACCCGAGGGCGGACGGAGCGGCCGGGCGAGCGGTGGCGGGGCCGTCCCGCTGCCCAAAGAGAGCGACGGTGACGTCCTGGCGGCTGGTCCGCCGCCCTCGGCGTCTCCGCGCAACCGGCGACCGTACGCCGTCGTCGTCGGCCTGGTGCTGAGTTTCAGCTTCTTCACCCTGCTCGGCGTGACGATCATCTCCGCGCTCGGGCTGCCCGATGACATCCTGCGCTACGTCGGGCCGGCCTTGCTGGTCCTGATCGCACTGGGGCTGATCTTCCCGCCGGTGGAGCGGCTGCTGGAGAAGCCCTTCGCGCGGATTCCGCAGCGGCAGGTCAACAAGGAGGGCAGCGCGTTCGCGCTGGGCCTCGGTCTCGGTCTGCTCATGTGCCGTGCGCCGGGCCCGTGCCGGCGGCCATCACCGTTGCGGGCGCCCGGGGTGAACTGAGCCTGGAAATCGTGGCGTTGACGGTCTCCCTCGCGGTGGGCACGGCTCTGGCGCTGCTGGTGTTCGCGCTCGCGGGACGGCGGGTGGCACAGCGGGTGAGCGCCTTCCGCAGGCGGCCAGGGGACTGCGGATCGTGGCGGGCTGTCTGATGACGGCGCTCGCACTGGCGCTGACCTCCAATGTGACCGACGCGATCCAGCGGGCCCTGCCCGACTACACATCGGCGGCGCAGAAGAAGATCGAGGACAGTGATGTGGCCCGGCAGAAGCTGTCCGGCCTGTTCGACGACTCCAACAAGGAACTCTCGCGCTGCGAGGACGGCGTGGACGAACTGCGCTCGTGTGGGCAGGCGCCCCCGATCGCCGGCATCGCGAAGTGGCTCAACACCCCCCGGCGGACAGCCGGTCGACCTGAAGCAGGAGCGCGGCAAGGTCGTACTGAGAGGATCCCGGTGGAGGGAACGCCCACCCTGCACCGGCTGGTGGACGAGGGCACGGCCCGCACCGCGCGTCTCGAACTCCGGTTCACAGCCGGCATCCAGGCGTATTCCTTCACCTTCGGATGACGCCGGCCCGCTGAGCGGCCTTCTCGCCCCGGGCGCTTCAGGCGCCCGGGGCGGGCGGCGTTCACGCGGTGCGGTCGCGTTCCAGCTCCCGCTTGAGGTTGCACAGGGTCGTGTCGATGTTGCGGACCTGGAACTCGGCGAAGGTCCTGCCCGGGGTGACGAGCCGGTCGAAGGCGCCGGCCAGGAGCGCCGGCCACGCGCGCCGGTCGTCGGTCCAGCTCTCCGTGACCCGGGTACTCGTCCCCGTCGGCTCGAAGCGGTACTCCCAGGTGGCGATCGGGCCGCGCAGGCGCGGACGGGTGCGGCCGATGGCGTGGACGCGAAAGGCGAACCGGCGGCCCGGATCGGCCGCCGTGACCGTGCAGCGCGTGACCCAGCGGAACCGGCCCCGCTTGTTGCGGCCGACGAACGTGGTGCCCGGCGTGGCATCCTCGCCGGTCGCCCCGGAGATCGTGCCCAGGTTCTCCGGACTCCAGCGCCCCATGTCGCCGGGACGGCTCACGGCCTGGTAGGCGGCTTCTGGCGGGACGTCGATGACGATGCTGCCGCTCACGGTGAACACTCGGGTCACTGCACTGCCTCTCACCGGAAACCTCAAGCTACTGTCGAGTAGGGATCATGTCAGGCGGTCCGCCTGAGCAGAAGGGCGGGGATCCGCGGTTCCGGGCCGGCGTCGGGGCTCACGGTGAGGGCGAGGACCATGCATGCCAGGCGGCTGAGAGGTCGGCATGCCAGTGCAGGCGTCCGTCCGCGGGTGTGCGGGAGCGCAACGGCTCGCCCGCCAGTACATGGACCGTGTGAGGGCCGTCCGGCCAAGGTGCGGACGGCAGTATCCCGGCTGAGGTGCAGGTGAGCTGGCGCAGGTCGAGGGCGACCACCGTCGCGCCTGCGCACCGGGCGGTCAGCTCGGTGCGCAGGGCGTGGGTGGTGCCCGCGGTCAGCGGACCGGCGGCCGCGCACCACAGGCGTGTGTCGCAGACGGCGAGGACGCGGACGCGGAAGAGCGCCGACATGTGTTGTGCTCCGTCATCTCTTTTCGCCGGCCAGGCGGGGCCGGTCCGGGTACACCCGTGAGGGGCGGGGCAAGCGCCCCGCCCCTCACCCTTCTCCCCGTCACAGGAGTCGGGAGCCGGATGCCGTGGTACCAGGCACCCGGCTGTGCTGTTGGATCGTCAGCTGGTCGGCATCAGGACGGTGTCGATGATGTAGACGTTGGCGTTGGCGGTCTTGACGTCGCCGCAGACGACCTTGGCGGAGTCGTTGACGGTGTAGGACTCGCCGGAGCCGGAGGTGGTCACCTTGTCCTTCTCCAACGTGTCGAAGGAGCCCTTGTCCAAGTCCGCGGGCTTCAGCGGCTGGCCCACGACGTGGTAGGTCAGGATCTTGGTCAGCTGGGCCTTGTCGGCGAGGACCTTGTCGAGGGTGGCCTTCGGGATCTTGGCGAAGGCGTCGTTGGTCGGCGCGAACACCGTGATTCCCTGGGCGTTGTTGAGGGTGTCGACCAGGCCGGCCTTCTTCACGGCGGTCACCAGGGTGGACAGTGCCGGGTTGTTGGAGGCGGCCGTGGCGACCGGGTCCTTGGCCATGCCGTCGAAGGAACCGGCGCCGCTCTTCGGCACGCCGGAACAGGCCGGACCGAACGGCTGGTCCGCCGTGGTGGCGTCGCCGCTGTTCATGCTGCCGCCGGAGGCGGACGCCTTGTCCGAGGTGTTGGACTTCGCGGAGTCGCCGCTGTCGTCGGAGCAGGCACTCAGGGCCAGCGGAAGCACGGCGGCTGCCGCAAGGACGACGGCAGTACGGCGGATACGGGTGCTCACGGTGTTTCTCCTGTTGTTCATACGGCGCGTGCCGCGTGCAGACGGGGATGAGGAAAGTCGTTCGGAGTCAAATGGGCCGGCTGGGAGTTCACGCGCATCGTCTGCATTCCGGACTGCGGAATCCGCTGCCTTCGACGGGGTCGTCGATCTCTTCGTCGGCCACGTGGGTAATCCGGATCCGCGGGCTCCTCGGATTGGCCGTCCGCCCGATCTGATGAAACTTCTTCTCAGACCAATCCGCACCCGGACCTGCTACGGATACACACCCTCAGGAATCAACCACAGCCAGCAGGGACCCACCTCCGCCGGACGACTCCGTTCCCTCGGCCGGATGCCCGCGACGGAGGACGGCGCACGCCTCGCTCGCCGAACAGGGCACGGACTGGCCTCGGGCAGCAGAACGCACCAAGCCGTTCCGGCGACAGCCACGGATTATCACCGCGAGAAATCGCTGGATACAGATTTCCGGGAAAGAGGCGTCATGCAGATGCTGCGAGGCCACGGCGGAAAGCCGGACACGTCAGCTCTTTGGGTTCGGCACTGTCCGCGGCGGCCGCGGGTGGCGATCATCACCCTGCACGGCGGGCGGGTGGACAGTTACCAGACATCGCAGCCCTGGCATCTGGCGGCGCTGAGGATGCGCCCCGTGCTCCGCTCGGCGGCGTCGGCCGTCTCCCTGCACGACGCCGTACTGGCACAGGTGCGTTACCGCCACAGGGGATGGAACCAGGGTGATCCACTCCAGGACACCTACCGCGCGCTCGACGAGCTGGACCAGCTCGCGGGACCAGTGCCGACCCTCCTCATCGGCCACTCCATGGGAGGCCGGGCAGCACTGCGAGCCGCATCCCATCCGCACGTCCGCGGAGTCGTCGCACTGGCGCCCTGGCTGCCGCCCGGCGAGCCCACCAGGCACCTGCGGGGCAAACGCGCTGTCGTACTGCACGGCACGCGCGACCGGATCACCAGTGCGGAGGCGTCCACCGATTACGTCCGTCGGGTACGGACGCCGCAGACCCGCGCCGGCATCATTCTCATTCGCCGAGGGGACCACGCCATGCTCCGTCGCTCCCCCCTCTGGCACCGGACCGTGGCCGAACTCGTGGGCGACCTCCTGCAGCCGAGCGGGCAGCTCACGGGCCGGGCCGCCGCGAGTTGCCTGTCCCCTGAGCCGATCCTCCTGTAGGTACGGCGATCGGCGGGAAGCGGCCGCCGGCGCACCCGGATCCCGGGAGGCGCCGGCTGCCGGCGGGGTCAGCCGGTCACATGCCCCGACCGAGGTTCGCGCAGGTGTTCCCGAAGGCGGGGTTGAGCAGAGCGATCACGTCGACCGAGTTGCCGCAGGCGTTGACGGGGACGTGCACCGGGATCTGAATGACGTTGCCGGACAGCACGCCCGGAGATCCCACCGCGGCCCCCTGGGCGCCCGCGTCGGCGGACGCCACGGCGGCACCACCCAGCACCACGGCGCCGCCCGCGACCAGCAGGGCAGCACCGCGCATCACACGAGACATCATGTTCTTCTCCTTCACAGAGCCGGCATCGGCGGATCCCACCGCCGTCCGACGCGCTGTTCGCCTCGGACGGCGGTAATCCGGGCCCGCATCGCCCAAGGACGGGTCTCTCGGCCCGTATTCACCCGAAAGGCGCAGCAAGCGACTTGTGCGCATGGTGCACGGGCACCGCTCTGGTGGACGGAGTCCGCGTCGCCGTCCGCACGCCCGTCCGACGCTCCCGGAAGGCGGGCCGGCGCAGGACTCACTAACGTCGTGCGCGGCCGTTCCGGCCAGGAGAGGAACTCACGACCACGGGGAGTGTGTGTGACCACCGCCGGATCACCGGAGGCCGACTTCCCGGACCCCTGGACAGGCCCCGCCTACGGACAGGCGGTCAGTGCGGGGGCGGGCGACCTGTCGCTGCGGGACAGGGAAGGCTGGAGTCTGCCTCTCGATGTCAGGCGGTGGACAGGGCGGGCGGACGCCGGGGACCGGTCGGTCGTGGCACGGTGCGTGGGCCGGGTGCTGGACATCGGCTGCGGCGGCGGCCGGCTCGTCGAGGCGCTGGCGTCATGCGGGAACGAGGTGCTCGGGATCGACGTGTCGCCCTCGGCGGTGGCCTCCACCTTGCTGCGCGGTGGCGCGGCACGCAGCGGGTCGGTGTTCGGTCCCCTGCCGAAGGAGGGCTCGTGGGACACGGCGCTGCTGATCGACGGGAACATCGGGATCGGTGGCGCGCCCCGCATGCTTCTGCGGCGCATCCGGGGCCTCGTCCACGGTCAGGGACTGCTCATCGTGGAGTGCGTCGAGAGCGACGTGGACGAGTGCCGCCGTGTCCGCATGCACGCCGGGCAGCGGCCCGTCGGGCCCTTCTTCTCGTGGGCGACCATCGGCTCTCCCGCCCTGATCCGGTACGCCCAGATGTCGGGCTGGACGGTCGCCGAGCAGTGGACCACCCCTTCGACGGAACGTCACTTCGTCGCTCTGCGCGCCCGCGCCTGAGCCCGACTCGTCCTGCGCTGCGGCCGCGGGCGCAGCCAGGTACGCACCACCCGAACCATGGCAGAGGCCACGAACAAGGCAGCGGTGATCAGCAGCCAACGAGCCAGGAACCCGTCAGTGGACAGGCCGGTATCGGCTGTGCAGTGGCCGCCCTGACTCAGGATCAGCGGCCACCGCACCAGGAACAGGAGCCCTGAGACGAACGCCGGCACCCGTAGGTGGTTGACGCTCTGCGTGTGTGCGCTTTCGTCCGGTACCCGTCCAGCCCGAGACAGCGACCGGACGGCGCGGTCGGTGAGCGAGTAGCAGGGCAGCAGGACCAGGTCGTGCAGCAGGGCGGCACCCACGAACCGCACCACCACCCCCAGGGTGTCCCCCTTCAGCAGGCGAATCCCTGCGTAGAGGGCGATCGCGAAGGAGGCGAGGACAAGGAGCAGATGAAGGGGGAAGCCGCGTAGCGGCTGCGGAAGACGACGGTGAAACGCTTCACGGCGCGCTTCATGCATGCTCCCCGAAGGTGGGGCGACTGACCCATTCGGTGTTGTGCACCCCCGAAGCGCCCGGGATGATCACGCGCGCCGGAAAGCCGTGGTCGGGTGACAGGTCGGCGCCGTTCACCCGCATCGCGAGCAGGAAACGGTCATCGCGGGCCTGGTTGGCCGCAAGCAGGCCAGCAAGCCAGGACGCCCTCGCACACGATGCTGGCCAATTGCTGACCTGAACGGCCCCACTACGCCTCTGACCTGCACAGACGCCCAGATGTTAGATCTTGGACTCGAACATGGTGCGCAGCATTCAGCACTCCCGAAATTCGCTCCCTGCCTGCTTTGTGCAGGTCAAGGGCTGTCCATTTAGCACGAGGTCCTCGCCTTCCGGCATCGCGGTTTTGACCGCCTTGACGGCCTTGATTCCGCCGCTGGCCACCTTGTAGGCGCCATAGCCGTCGACGGCGAGGGTGCCGACCACGCCGGTCCACTGGCCCGCCACGGTTCCACACGCGGCGGCCCGCCACCCCTTGTCCGGGGGGGCGGGCCGCCGTGCTCAGGTCCGTGGCTGCCGGCGCTCGGCGGCACGCGGGCGACCGTGCGGTCGGGCCGTCCCGTGCGTCCGGAGGTCTGGCGGCCGCCGACGTGCCGGGCCCAGGACCCGGACCCGGTGTACCGGGTCCGGGCGGTGCGGTACGCGGACGGGACGTTCGGCGTGACCGCCGGTCCGGTCGCCGCGAGGACGACCGGATACAGTGCGCGTGACTGCAGCCTGGTCAGGGAGGGCAAGCGTGACCGACACCGGCAACACCCGTACCGTCGAGGGTGAGGCTCAGGCGCCGCGGCCGAGCCTGCTGCACCGCCTGATGCGTTACCTCCCCCTGATCGCTCCCGTGCTGCTGTGGGCCGTGCCCTGCTGGGTGCTTCTGTACGGGGGGCAGCACTGGCCGCCGCCCGTCACGCTCGCCGGCACCGTGCTGTTCGTTCTCGGCCTCGTCGGCATGCCGTTCGCGATGGCCCGCGGGCACGGCCGGCGTCAGCAGGACCCGGCGGCGATCGTCGGTGACACCCTGCTGGGCACCAGTTGGGTTCTCTTCACCTGGTCCGTTCTGCTCGGGGTCCTGTTGCGGGCGGCCCTGACCGTGGCCGGGATCGGCACGGGCCAGGAGCGGGCCCGGATCGTCGCCTGGGCCGTCCTCGGCGTGAGCGCCACGCTGCTCGCCTGGGGGTACGCCGAGGCGCGCCGCGTGCCCCGGGTACGCCGACTCGACCTGCAACTCCCCCGTCTGGGCGCCGGGTTGGACGGTCTCCGCGTCGCCCTGATCACCGACACCCACTACGGCCCGCTCGATCGCGCCCGCTGGTCGGCGCGGGTGTGCGAGACGGTGAACGGCCTGGAGGCAGACGTGGTCTGCCACACCGGGGACATCGCGGACGGCACCGCCGAACGCCGCCGGGCCCAGGCCGAGCCGCTGGGCACCGTACGGGCCACCCGGGCCCGCGTGTACGTCACCGGCAACCACGAGTACTACAGCGAGGCGCAGGGCTGGGTCGACCTGATGGACGAGCTGGGCTGGGAGCCGCTGCGCAACCGGCACCTGTTGCTGGAGCGCGGCGGCGACACGCTCGTGGTCGCCGGTGTGGACGACGTCACCGCCGAGTCGTCCGGTCTGGCGGGCCACCGCGCGCACCTCGCCGGAGCCCTGGACGGGGCCGATCCCGACCTGCCCGTCCTGCTCCTGGCCCATCAGCCCAAGTTCGTCGACCGGGCGGCGGCCGCCGGCATCGACCTCCAGCTCTCCGGCCACACCCACGGCGGCCAGATCTGGCCCTTCCACCACCTGGTCCGCATCGACCAGCCCGCCCTGGCAGGCCTCAGCCGGCACGGCACGCGCACCCTCCTCTACACCAGCCGCGGCACCGGCTTCTGGGGGCCGCCCTTCCGCGTCTTCGCCCCCAGCGAGATCACCCTGCTCGTGCTCCGCTCCCCGCACGCGCCCACCTCGGCGTAACACTCCGCGCGCACCCCACCTCGGCGTAGCACCCCGCACGCGCCCCGGGCCGTGACGGCGCCGGCCGCCGCCCGGGGTGCGCCAGCCGTCGCCGGGGGCGCGGGGCCGTCGCGTGACGCGACGTGCCCGTAGGGGGCGTCCCGTCCGGGTCCGGTCTTCCGCAGCGGGTTCGCGCCGCGCCTCCGACTTCGACTCCGGCTCCGGACCGCCCGCTCGCCTGTCCGCCCGTCTGCCCGTCCGTCAGCGAACCCACCGGCGGCTCGCCGGGTTCTCTTCCCCTGTGCGGGCGTGGCTCCCCGTTCACTCATCACTCAGCTGGATGACGTTCATCATCCTCAGCCCCTCCGGGTTCGACGGCCGGCACACGTTTGACTTTCAGGATGACGGAAGTAATCCTGAATGTGGATGTGGATGTGAGCCATAATCCAGATTGGAGTTCGACATGTCCCCCACCTACGACCCCCGTCACACGGCCGTCCTGCTCGTCGATCCGTACAACGACTTCCTGTCCGAGGGCGGCCAGATATGGCCGCGCCTGGAGTCCATGGCCCAGGAGATCGGCCTGCTCGACCACCTGCGATCCGTCGTCGGCTCCGCCCGCGAGGCAGGCGTCCGCGTGGTGTTCGTCCCGCACCGCCGCTGGGAGCCGGGCGACTACGCGACGTGGGCCCACCCCAACCCCACCCAGCTCAGCGTCATGGAGCGGCACAGCTTCGCCCGCGGCACCTGGGGCGGGGAGTTCCACCCCGACTTCCAGCCGCGATCCGACGACATCGTGATCCAGGAGCACTGGGCGCAGAGCGGGTTCGCCAACACCGACCTCGACTTCCAGCTCAAGCAGCACGGCATCACCCACGTCGTACTGATCGGTCTCCTCGCGAACACCTGCATCGAGTCCACCGGCCGGTACGCCATGGAGCTCGGCTACCACGTGACGCTGGTGCGCGACGCCACGGCCGCCTTCCAGCCCGCGATGATGCACGCCGCGCACGAGCTGAACGGCCCCACCTACGCCCACGCCATCACCACCACGGACGAGCTGACCGCCGCGTTCGAGGGAGCACACGCATGAGCACACGCATGAACCTGACCGGAGAACTGCTGATCGGCGCGGCCGGGGTCGCCGCCACCGCCGGGACCATGAAGGCGCTCGACCCCGCCACCGGGGAGTTCCTCGAGCCCGAGTTCGCCTTCGGGGGCGCGGCCGAGATCGACCGCGCGCTCCGCCTCGCGGACGACGCCTTCGACGCCTACAGCCACACCTCGCTCGCCGGGCGGGCCGCGTTCCTCGACCTCGTCGCGGACAAGCTGGAGGCGGCCAAGGACGAACTCGCCGCCCGTGCCGCACTGGAGACCGGCCTGCCCGCGGCCCAGCTGGAGAGCGAGGCGGTGCGCACCGCCGGGGTGTTCCGCGGGTTCGCCGACGTCGTCCGCGCGGGCCGCTTCCTCCAGGTGTCCGTGGACACCGCGCAGCCGGACCGCCTGCCGGCAGCCCGCATGGACCACCGGCTGCAGAAGGTGGCCCTGGGCCCGGTGGTGGTCTTCGGCGCCAGCAACTTCCCGATCTCCTACTCCGTGCTGGGCGGCGACACCGCCTCCGCTCTGGCGGCCGGCTGTCCCGTCGTGGTGAAGGCCCACAACGCCCACCCCGGCGCCTCGGAGATCCAGGGCCGGGTCATCCGGCAGGCGGTCGCCGAGTCCGGGCTCCCCGAAGGCGTCTTCTCCCTCGTCCGCGGCGCCGGCAACGAGATCGGCGAGGCCCTGGTCGATCACCCGCTGGTCCGGGCGGTCACCTTCACCGGCTCCGAGGCAGGCGGCATGGCCCTGTACCGCCGGGCCCAGCGCCGGCCCGACCCCGTCCCCGTGTTCACCGAGATGACCAGCGTGAACCCGACCTTCGTCCTGCCCGCGGCGCTGGCCGCCCGCGGTGCGGAGATCGGCGCGGGCCTGGTGCAGCGCGCCATGTACAACGTCGGGCAGGCCTGTCTGAAGCCGGCCGTCCTGCTCGCCGTCGACGGGCCGGGCTTCGGGGACCTGCGCGACGCCGCGGCCGCCGAGATCCGCAGGGCGGCCGCCCGGACCATGCTCACCCCCGGCATCCACGACGCCTACACCCGGGGCACGCGGCGTACGGAGGACGGCGGGGCCACGCTGATCGGCGCGGGAACGGACCCGGTCCGCGCCGGGGACGGCCAGGCCCTGCTGTTCGAGGTCACCGGCGAGCGTCTGCTGGCCGAGCCCGCCCTCCGTGAGGAGACCTTCGGCCCCGCGGTGCTGCTGGTGCGGCTGACCGGTGTGGAGCAGTTGTTCGAGGTGGCCCGCGCCTTCCGCGGACAGCTCTCGGCCACCGTGCAGGCCGACGGCGCCGACCGCGACGCGGCCGAACGGCTCCTGCCGATCCTGGAGCGGCGGACCGGCCGCATCGTGTTCAACGCCTTCTCGATCCCGCAGGAGGTCTCCCACGCCACCACGCACGGCGGCCCGTTCCCGGCGACCTCCGACAGCCGGTTCACCTCCGTGGGCATGGGCGCGATCGAGCGGTTCGTCCGCCCGGTGACGTACCAGAACTTCCCGGACGACCTGCTGCCGGAGCCCCTGCGCGAGGCGAACCCGCTGCACCTGTGGCGGCTCGTCGACGGCGAACCCGGCCGGCACTGACCATCCGCACGGACCCGTTCCCCCTCTGCGAGCGGGCTCCCGTGCCCTCCTCGACGAAAGGCGGCCCCGCCGTGTCCATCGACGATCCGACGACAGCGCAGTGCTGCGACCCGACGACAGCGGAGGGCGGTGAGCGCGCGGCGCGTGACGTGGTCCGCGACAGGCTGCTCGGTGCGTGGCGACTGGAGTCGTACACCGCCACGAGCACCGGCGGGGAGGTCGTCAGACCGCTCGGCGCCAGGCCGTACGGCCTGATCGTCTACACCGCCGGGGGATACATGTCCGCCCAGCTGGGCCGCGGTGACCGCCCGCCGCTGCGGTCGGCACGGCTGGAGGAGGCGGCCGACGAGGAGCTGGCCAGGGCGGCGGCCGGCTACCTCTCCTACGGCGGCCCGTTCGAGGTCGTCGGTCCCGCCACCGTCGAGCACCACGTCACCGTCAGCCTCTTCCCGAACTGGATCGGGCGGTCACAGGTGCGGCAGGTGAGGTTCGACGGCCCGCTCCTCACCCTCGGGATCGCCTCCCCCACCCGCCTGTGGGGCGCGGATCGCACGGCCGAACTGGTCTGGAGCAGGCTGTCCTGACGGATGAGGCGCACCTGACGTGCTTGCAGGGCGGCTCTTCGGGTACGGCGTTTGCATAGGTGATACCTGCAATGACGGCGGGATTCGGAGAGCGATGCCTCGGTGACTGGTCTGAGTGGTTCTCGGGACGACCGATCAGGCGGACCGCGCGACGGTCCCGTCCCTCTCGCCTCGGCGCTTGCCGACGCCGTGGACTGTCTGGCCCACCTGTGGTCGGACGCCGCGCAGGGCGCGAGCCTGCGCCTGTCCCCGCACCAGCTGCGGGGCCTGCGGATACTGGGTGAGGAGCCCGGCCTCAACCTCACGGCGCTCGCGGTGGGCATGAAAATCGGGCTGCCGACCGCCAGCCGGCTGTGCGACCGGCTGGAGGCGGCGGGCCTGCTGGAGCGCGTGCTGCATCCGCACAAGCGGCGCGAGGTGCGGCTGTCCCTGACGGGGCAGGGGCGCCGGATCCTCGACGAGGTGGCCTCGCGCAGAGCGCACGCCCTGGCCGTCGTGCTCGAGGCCATGGAGCCGACGGAGCGGGAGGCCATCGCGGAGGGGCTCCAGGGGTTTCTCACGGCCCACGGCCGCACCTCCGAGGGCCGCCGGGACAGCGGTCCCGGTCCCTGACTCCCCGACCGCGCGGGCCGGCGCGGGCGGCCCGGTCGTCGACGGGCCGGGCCGGTCCGGCGGAGCGCCGGTCCCTGACGCCATCGGGCGTCCCGCTCGGCGTGGGCGGTCCCCCGCGGTCGGCCGGACGTTCGCACGGCCGGGTGCGGGCACCTGGCCGTGTCAACGGCGGACCACGGCGGCCGGAAACAACCCCGGACGGTGACAGCGGCGGATCACGGCTGCCGGAAGCAACCCCGGGCGGTGACAGCGGCGGACCGCTGCGGCCGGAAGCAACCCCGCCCCCTGGCAGCGGAAATCACCGCGGCCGGGACCCTCCCCGGGGCGCGGTTCGGGTCAGGTCGGGTCGGGGCGGCCTCGCCAGTCCACGCAGACGACCAGGGCGTCGTCCGTCGCGAGGACGGACTCGCCGCGGTGCACCGCCAGTTCGCGCAGTATGGCGCGGGGCACCTCCGCCGCGGGCAGCAGCCGGGTGGAGTGCATGGCCCGGGCCAGTGCGCGGTCGCCGTACGCCTCGCCCTTCGGGGAGTACACCGCGTGGACGCCGTCGCTGACGAAGACGAGGCGGTCTCCCGGCTCGACCTCGAAGTCCTGCGCCACGTAGTCCGTCTCCTCGAACATGCCGAGGGGCAGTTGCGCCTCGAACGGGATGCGTTCCACGGTGCTGCCGCGCAGTCGCAGGAGCTGCGGTGAACCGGCGTCCACGACGCTCACCCGCCCGGAGTCCAGGTCGAAGTCGAGCATGAGGACCGACAGGTAGCTGCGGCCCCGGTAGTGGGCGTAGACGGCCTGGTCGGCGAGGGCCGCCTGGTCGGCGAGGGAGATGCCGGCGCGGCGCGCGTTGCGCAGGGCGTTGATGGCGAGGCTGGTCAGGAGCGCCGCCTCTATGCCCTCGCCCATGCCGTTCGTGACGTAGAGCATCAGGTGGTCGGCGGTGGCGGACCAGTCGAAGTTGTCCCCGAAGACGGCGTACGCGGGCTCCAGCTGACCGCCGAGGTCGTACTCGGGGCGGGTGCAGGATCGGCCGGGCAGCAGCTGCCACTGCATCTCGGCCGCCAGGGTGAGCCGGTCCTTGCGCCGCGCCTGGAGATACAGGTCCGTGTCGCGCTCGGCCACCAGCACCTCGTGGGCCAGCACGTCGGCGATCTCGGCCAGTTCGGAGACGTATCCGCGCGCGGCCTCGTCGCCGGGCAGCGTCAGGGACAGCACCCCGAGCCGGTCGCCGCGCACGCTGACCGGCAGGTGCACGCGCGTCCCCCCGTCCTGGCCGTCCTCGCAGTAGGGCTCCTGCGAGCCGAAGGCGCGCCCGGCGGGACTGCCGTGCACCGGTACCGCCTCCAGGTTGTGAGGCCGCACCGACACCGGCTGCAGCGCCGTCAGGCCGTAGTCGGCCATGAAGAGCTCGACGGCCTGCGCACCGTACTGCTCGGTCAGCACGACGCGGACGGCGTCGAGCAACTCGTGGGGAGCCGCTGTGCGCACGGCGCGCTCAGCGGTCTGGAATCTGTTCACGATGTGGAATGCACCATTCTTTCTGCCGGCAGCGTGCGGGCCCGGCCGAGGAGGCGGGGCCTCGCGACGAGCCGCGTCGGTCGTTCCGAGGGGTGTCCGTGGGGGCTGGGGCTCCTAGTAGGCTGAAAGAAGCCCCAGTGCCTGCGAGAGTGTGATCGTGACTGCCTTCCGCCGCCGCCCAGAGCCCGATGAGGTCGCACGTGTGACCACGAAGGCCGTCGAGCTGCTGGAAGTCGTGTGGGGCCGTGCCTCGACCGCGCCCACCTCCGCCTCGCAGTTGCGGGTGCTGCACATCCTCGAGCACCACGACGGCATCAACCTGCGCACTCTCGCCGAGTCCCTCGCCTCCACCCCGCCGTCCACGAGCCGACTGTGCGACCGGTTGCAGGCCGCGGGGTTCATCGAGCGCGTGGTGGGCGCGGAGGACCGGCGCGAGGTGCGGCTGCACCTCAGCGGCCCGGGCCGCTCCTTCCTTGCCGATCTGCGTGCCCGCCGGGAGAACGAGTTGCGGAAGGTGCTGGCGGACATGCCCGCCGCCAAGCGTGTCGCTCTCCTGGAAGGGCTCGAGGCGTTCTGTGCCACCGCGGCGACGCAGATACCCGACGAGGCTCCCGAGTCCGGCAGCCGGACCGCCTGAACAACGCTCACGGAACCGGTGCCACCACCGCTCCATGACGATGGCGGCCGGTGTCGGGGACGGTCCCTGTCCACCGGAACATTCCAGGTCCTTCCCCGTGTACGTCCGACTCGGCTACTCTCTTGCCTCATGGCCATTATTGTCAAACGACAACAGTTCTCGACGTCACTCCCGATGTCTCTCTTACCTCCCTTCGACTACCCCTATTTTGCGGCGATCCGCGTCGGATGTGTGCTATGTCTCGTGGATCCCGGAACCGAGAGTTGACACAGGGACGGCCCGATGCCTGCGGCTTCCGAACTGAGCGCGCGTATCGACCACGACGGTCAGACCTTCGTGATCAGCGTGCGCGGCGACGTGGACTACGCCGCGCTGGAGGGCTTCGAACAGGCCTGGGACGCGGCCGACCGGGCGGCGATGCCCGTGACCGCGGTCGACCTGCGAGAGGTCACCTTCGCCGACAGCATGCTTCTCAACGCCCTCGTCCAAGCGCGCCTGCGCCATCAGACCTCCGGGCGCGGCCTGGTGCTCGTCGGCCCACTGCGGCCCGCCGTCACCCGGCTCCTGACGATCACCGGTGCCCTCCGGCTGTTCACGGTCACCGAGGCCGACGGGTGACGGTCAGCGGACCACGCGCCGCCGCCCCGCGTGCCGGATCCTGAGCGCGGCGTAGACGAGATCTGCGAGCAGCACCACCGCGCCGATGACCAGCAGATAGAACAGTCCGTGGGCGGTGAACCCGATGATGCCCAGGACCAGGGCCACGAGGATCATCAGCAGGAACAGACTCATCGGACTCTCCTGTCGGCCGTCGGCTGCGCCGGGGTCAGCGGCGGGCCAGGCGGCGTTCGCCGCCGGCGCCCGGTGTGTACTCGAGTGCGTAGTGCGCGAAGACCGCCGGCTCCTGCTCGGCCGGCAGTTCGCCGTCCGTGTCGATCGCGGGGGCCTTCTTGACCGTGTCCTTGTCGTAGGCGACCTTCAGATAGCCCGGACCGACGGTCGCGTCCGCGAGGGGCACGAACACCAGCCGACGGCGGGTGGGCAGCCCGACCGTCACGGTCGCGTAGCAGGGCAGGTCGGTCGCGGTGTCGACGTAGACCGATTCCAGGACGCCGACCTTGTGCCCCGAGGTGTCGATCACGTCGTGACCGCGCCACTCCCGGATATCACCTGCTTCGAACATCAGACACCTCCGCGAGGACGGGTACCCCTGATCGCACGGTTGACGCCGTAGAGGTTCCCCGTCCCCGGCCGCGTCAGCGCGACGCCACCCGGATGCCCACGAGGCAGGTGTCGTCGTCCGTGTCGGAGCGGCTGTGCGTCAGCAGGCGGTCCAGTTGCTGGTCCAGGGTCGGCGGAACCGTGCGCGCGGTCGTCAGCAGCTGCGCCAGGGACTCCTCCACGGAGCGGTCACGGCGTTCGATCAGACCGTCCGTGTACATCAGCAGCGTGTCCCCCACCGCGAGCTGCACCTCGTGTTCCAGGTACCCGGCCTCCGGTACGGCGCCCAGCAGCAACCCCTTCACCAGGGGCAGCGCCTCCGCCTCACCGTCGCGCACCAGTACGGGCGGCAGATGGCCGGCCCGCGCCCAGCGCAGGGTGTGGCGGTCGGGGTCGTAGAGGCCGCACACCGCGGTGGCGGTGACGGCACCGGTCAGGTGGTGGGTGACCATGTTCAGCCAGGACAGCAGCTGCCCCGGTCCCGCGCCGGTCACGGCCAGTCCGCGCAGCGCGTTGCGCAGGACGACCATGCTGGTGGCGGCCGCGATGCCGTGCCCGGCGACGTCCCCCACGCACACCAGCACCAGCCCGGACGGCAGCAGGACCGCGTCGTACCAGTCGCCGCCGACCAGATGCTGGGTCTCCGCGGGCCGGTAGCGCACGGCCAGGTCCAGTCCCGGAACCGCCAGCGGGGTCTGGGCGGGCGGCATGATGGCGTGCTGGAGCTGGAGGGTGAGCCGGTTGCGTTCGCTGGCCTGCTGCTCGGTGTGGGCGAGCTGGTCGCGGGTCGCGGCGAGCGCGACCTCGGTCCAGTGGTGCGCGGAGATGTCCTGGTAGGCGCCGCGTACGACGTACGGCTGCCCGCCGGAGTCGAGGACCGGTTCCGCCACCACCCGGATGTGGCGGGTGACCCCGTCCGGGCGCTGCAGCCGGAAGGCGGTGGACGCGGGCCTGCGGTGGTGGAGCAGGGTGCGCAGGAAACGGCCGATGGTCACCGCGTCGTCCGGATGGGCGTGGCCCGCCAGGTCCTGCAGCGGCACCGGGGTGTCGGAGTCCGGCTTGCCGTACAGGTGGAACAGCTGGCCGTTCCAGGTGATCTCGCCGGTGAGGAGGTTCTCCTCGAAGCCGCCGATGCGGCCGAGGCGCTGCGCGTGCTGGAGCAGGCTGGCCAGCCGGGCGGTGTCGTCCTCGATGCGCCAGATGAGCAGGACGCAGTCGCCGTGCCGGCTGATGTTGATGTCGGCGACCGCGGCCAGCGGGACCTCGTCGACCACCGCGGTGAGCCGCATGCGGTGGGCGCGGTAGGGCTCGCCGGTGGCGTAGACGCGCTCGATCCGCTCGAAGAGCTCGCTGTGGCCGGCGGCCATCGGATAGGCCTCCAGCACCAGGGCGCCGTTGATGACGGCCCGGGGTCTGCCGCCGGGGTCCAGGAAGCGGCCGTTGACGTGGTGGATGCGGAAGTCCACGAGGTCGCCGTCGGCGCCCAGGTGCGGTACGAGCACCAGGGCGGGGTCGTGCAGCCCGTCGGCCAGGTCCGTCAGTTCGGTGACGCCGGGCAGGAGGGGCCGGCCGGTGCCGCCGTGGTCCTGGTCGGGGGATCCGGTGTCCAGGGTGTGCGCGCACAGTTCGGCCAGCGCCTCGACCTGCCGGACGACCGGCGCGGGCGGTGTGTCCAGCGGCACGGCCCAGACGATCTCCAGCACGCCGTGGATGCGCCCGCCGGTGCCGGCCGCGACGGCGACCCGGCCGCCCTCGGGATGGTGGTGCTGGCCGATGGAGGGCAGCCCGGTCTCGGCCAGGCTGCGGATCCAGTGGCCGGAGCGTTCGGTGAGGCCGCGGCGGCCCACCGTCGCCACCCCCGGTGGCACGTGCCGCCAGCGTCCGGCCTCCGCGACGGAGAATCCGGCGTGGCCCGCCAGGGTGAGCGAGCCGTCCGCGCCCAGGGCCCAGATGGCGACGGCCTCCGCGCCCAGCGGGGCCAGCGCGTGCTCCAGCAGGGACTCGGCCACGGCCTGGGTGTCCTGGGCGGCCAGCGCACCGCTCTCGGCGGCCCGCAGCCGTACCGGGGAGAAGTGGGTGTCGGCGGGGTCGACGGTCTCGGTCCCGGCCGCGGTGGCCGCGAGGAACGCGGCGGTCACCTCCGACAGCCGGTCCCGTGCGGCCTGGTTGATGACGTCGACCGCGAACTCCAGGGGGGTCACCCGGGCCTGCTCGGCGAGTTCGGCGAGCTGCCGGGCCGCCTGCGCCGGGCCGTAGCCCAGCCGTTCCACGAGGATGCCCTTGGCCAGCTCGATCAGGGCCCGCCCGTCGGCCTCGGCGTGTGCCTCCCGCACCTCGCGGCGCAGCCGTTCCACGGTCGCCGCCAGCCTGCCGAGCGGGGACGGCCCGTCGGGCCCGCCGAGCCCGTCGGCAGGGGCCTCCGGCGTGTCGTCGGCGCCGGGGGGCCCGGTGTCCACCGGGACGACGTCCCGCGGCGTGCCCGGTACGCCTTCCGGGTCGTCGGAGCCGGGCGGCTCGGGGCGTTCGGGCGATGGACGGAGTTCACTCACGGTGGGCCTGTTTCTCGGCTGGGACGCCCCTGGGCGTTACGCGGCCTGCTGGTGGACGCCGTGGCGCCGGCGTGTGGTCACACGGCCAGCCAGCGGCGGACGCGGGCGATGAGGTCGTTGGTGTCGACGGGCTTGGTGATGTAGTCGTTGGCCCCCGAGGCGAGGCTCTTCTCCTGGTCGCCCGGCATGGCCTTCGCGGTGACGGCGATGATGGGCAGCTCCGCGTACTGGGGCATGGCGCGGATCTCCGCGGTGGCGGAGTAACCGTCCATCTCCGGCATCATCACGTCCATCAGCACCAGGCAGACGTCCGGGTGGGCCAGCAGCATCTCGATGCCCTTGCGGCCGTTGTCGGCGTGCAGGACCTGGAAGCCGTGCAGTTCGAGTACGCCGCTGAGGGCGAACAGGTTGCGCGCGTCGTCGTCGACCACCAGGACCGTCCGGCCGCGGAAGGCGTCGTCCACGACCTGCGCGGCCGGCCGGTGCGGCTCCTCGGCGCGCACCAGCGACAACACGTCGCCGGGCTGTTCGGCGGACAGGTGCAGGGTGATGCGCTCGCGCAGATCGTCCAGGCTGGACAGGAAGTCCAGCGGCCGGCCGCCCGCGAGGGCGCGCAGCGCCTGCTCCTGCGCGAGATCGACCCGGTGTCCGGTGTGCACCAGGACGGGCACGCTGGCCAGCGCGGAGTCGCCGCGCATGGCCTCCAGGAAGTCCGCGCCCTCCTTGCCGGGCATGCCCAGTTCGAGGACGACGCAGTGGCAGGGTTCGGCCGCCAGCGTGCTCGCCGCCTCCTGGGCCCCCACGGCGGTGATGAGGTCGATCGCCCCGTGCGGGTCGCCGGAGTCCGCGAGGTCCGCCACGGCCCGCTCGGCGACCAGGGTGAGCAGGCCGCGCGGGCGCTCCTCGATCACGAGGAGGCGGCGCCTTCGGTGCTCGGGAGCCGGCGCGGCGGCGGGGAGCTGCCGGGGCGCCGGGGACCGCTCCGAGGCGTCGAGGGCGCGGGGCTGCTCCACCGGCCGGCCGCCGCTCTCCAGCAGGTCCTCGAAGTCGGCGCGCGCGACCGGCAGATACAGCGTGAACGTGCTGCCCTGCCCCGGTGTGCTGTCGACGGTGACCGCGCCGCCGAGCAGGTGGGCGATCTCGCGGGTGATGGACAGGCCGAGGCCGGTGCCGCCGTACTTGCGGCTGGTGGTCCCGTCGGCCTGCTGGAAGGCGCCGAAGATCGTCTCCAGCTGCTGGTGCGGGATGCCGATACCGGTGTCGACGACCCGGAAGGCCACGACCGGGCCACCGCGCAGCACGCCCGCCGGCACCTCGCGGTCGGCGGCCGGCTCGATCCGCAGCTCGACGCCGCCCTGTTCGGTGAACTTCACCGCGTTGGAGAGCAGGTTGCGCAGGATCTGGCGCAGCCGGGAGTCGTCGGTGAGCAGGTCGGCGGGTGTGCCGGGCGCCGTGGCCACGGTGAATTCGAGGCTCTTCTGAGTGGTCATCGGCCGGAACGTGGCCTCGACGTACTCCAGCAGCTGGCGCAGCGGGACCCGTTCGGGCGCCACGTCCATCTTGCCGGCCTCCACCTTGGAGAGGTCGAGGATGTCGTTGATCAGCTGCAGCAGGTCCGAGCCCGCCGAGTGGATGATGCCCGCGTACTCGACCTGCTTCGGGGTGAGGTTGCGCGAGGGGTTCTGGGCCAGCAACTGGGCCAGGATCAGCAGGCTGTTGAGCGGGGTGCGCAGCTCGTGGCTCATGTTGGCCAGGAACTCCGACTTGTACTTGGAGGCGAGCGCCAGCTGCTGGGCGCGGGTCTCCAGTTCCTGCCTCGCCTGCTCGATCTGCAGGTTCTTCGCCTCGATGTCGCGGTTCTGCGAGGCCAGCAGGGAGGCCTTCTCCTCCAGTTCGGCGTTGGAGCGCTGCAGCTCGTCCTGCTGGACCTGCAACTCCTCGGACCTGGCCTGCAGTTCGGAGGTCAGCCGCTGGGACTCGCCGAGCAGCTCGTCGGTGCGGGCGTTGGCCACGATGGTGTTGAGGTTGACGCCGATGGTGGGCACCAGCTGGGTGAGGAGGTCCTGGTGGATCTGGGTGAAGCGGGTCAGCGAGGCCAGCTCGATGACACCGAGGACCTGTTCCTCGACCACGATGGGCAGGACCACCAGGGCACTGGGCGCGGCCTGTCCGAGTCCGGAGGAGATGGTGACGTAGCCCGCCGGCAGTTCCTCGACGATGATGACGCGGCGGTTGCGTGCGGCCTGCCCGACGAGGGAGCGCCCGACCGGGATCCGGGTGGGCCGTTCGGTGTCGTCGGGATATCCGTACGAGCCCACCAGGCGCAGTTCGTGGCCGCGTTCGGTGTCCTCCGCCAGGTAGAAGGCGCCGAACTGGGCCGACACCAGCGGGGTCAGCTCGTCCATGATGAGTTCGGCGACCACGGGCAGGTCGCGGTGGCCCTGCATCAGGCCGGAGATGCGGGCGAGGTTGGTCTTGAGCCAGTCCTGTTCCTGGTTGGCCCGGGTGGTCTCGCGCAGGGACTCCACCATGGAGTTGATGTTGTCCTTGAGGTCGGCGACCTCGCCGGACGCCACCACGGTGATGGAGCGGGTCAGGTCGCCCTCCGCGACGGCACTGGTGACCTCGGCGATCGCGCGGACCTGCCGGGTGAGGTTCCCGGCGAGTTCGTTGACGTTCTCCGTGAGCCGCTTCCAGGTGCCCTCGACGCCCTCCACCTCGGCCTGGCCGCCGAGCCGGCCCTCGCTGCCGACCTCGCGGGCGACGCGGGTGACCTCGGCGGCGAACGACGAGAGCTGGTCGACCATCGTGTTGATGGTGGTCTTCAGTTCCAGGATCTCGCCCCGGGCGTCGACGTCGATCTTCTTGGACAGGTCGCCGCCCGCCACCGCGGTCGTCACCAGGGCGATGTTGCGCACCTGCCCGGTGAGGTTGTTGGCCATGGAGTTGACGTTGTCGGTGAGGTCCTTCCAGGTCCCGGCCACGTTCGGTACGTGGGCCTGGCCGCCGAGCCGGCCCTCGGTGCCGACCTCGCGGGCCACCCGGGTGACCTCGTCGGCGAAGGCCGAGAGGGTGTCGACCATGGTGTTGATGACGTCGGCGAGCGCGGCGACCTCGCCCTTGGCCTCCACGGTGATCTTCTGCGACAGGTCGCCGCGCGCGACCGCGGTGGCGACCTGGGCGATGGACCGGACCTGACCGGTCAGGTTGGACGCCATCACGTTGACGTTGTCGGTGAGGTCCTTCCAGGTCCCGGACACACCGGGCACGATCGCCTGGCCGCCGAGGTTGCCCTCGGTGCCGACCTCGCGGGCGACGCGGGTGACCTCGTCGGCGAACGCGGACAGCTGGTCGACCATCGTGTTGATGGTGTTCTTCAGCTCCAGGATCTCGCCCCGGGCGTCCACCGTGATCTTCTGCGACAGGTCGCCCTGCGCCACCGCCGTGGCCACCTGGGCGACGTTGCGGACCTGGGCGGTGAGGTTGCCGCCCATGAAGTTCACGGAGTCCGTCAGGTCCCGCCAGGTGCCCTTGACCCCCTTGACGTCGGCCTGGCCGCCGAGCCTGCCGTCGGTGCCGACCTCGCGGGCGACGCGGGTGACCTCGTCGGCGAACGCGGACAGCTGGTCGACCATCGTGTTGATGGTGTTCTTCAGCTCCAGGATCTCGCCCCGGGCGTCCACCGTGATCTTCTGCGACAGGTCGCCCTGCGCCACCGCGGTGGTCACCTGGGCGACGTTGCGGACCTGGGAGGTGAGGTTCCCGGCCATGAAGTTGACCGAATCGGTCAGGTCGCGCCAGACGCCGCCGACGCCGGGGACCTGCGCCTGGCCGCCGAGGCGGCCCTCGCTGCCCACCTCGCGGGCGACGCGGGTGACCTCGTCGGCGAACGCGGACAGCTGGTCGACCATCGTGTTGACGGTCTCCTTCAGCTGCAGGATCTCGCCGCGCGCGGGCACGTCGATCTTCTGGGACAGGTCGCCCTTCGCGACCGCGGTGGCCACCTGGGCGATGTCACGGACCTGGGTGGTCAGGTTGCCCGCCATGGCGTTGACCGAGTCGGTCAGGTCCGCCCAGGTGCCGGAGACCCCGGGGACCTGCGCCTGGCCGCCCAGCGTGCCCTCGGTGCCCACCTCGCGGGCCACGCGCGTCACTTCCGAGGTGAACAGGGACAGCTGGTCGACCATGCCGTTGAAGACCGTGGCGATGTCGCCGAGCAGGCCCTCGCCGTCGGAGGGCAGCCGGGTGCCGAAGTCACCGTCGCGTACCGCTGTGAGACCGGCCAGCAGCTGCCGCAGCTCCTGTTCGCCCGGCCCCTGGACCTGGGCGTCCACCGACGTGCCGCTCATGCAACCCTCGTTCCGCTCCCCAGGGTCCCCACCCCGAGGACCCGGAACCTGCCGGAGCCGTAGAGCTCCGTCCACCAGCGGCGATCCCGTGTTCGACGGTCCCCTCCGACGGGCAATCGGTCGCAGGTTAACTCAGTTGTCGGCCGACAACCAAAGTATGGCGTGAGTATCACCGCGTACGGAATCGGGGGGCGCGAAGGACGCCATGCCGCGGCCGCTCCGGGGTACTCGACGCGGCTCCGCCGGGGGCGGTGGCGTGTGGGAGCGGCCGCTCCGGCCTCATGCCGTGATGGCGGCCCGGACGGTCGGGTGACAGGTGGCGAGGGTGTCGAGTCCCACCAGCTGCACGGTCCGCAGGACGGAGTCCCCGACTCCGGCGAGGCGCAGCCACCCCTGCGCGGTCCGGGTCGCCTGGTGCGCGGCGATCAGGGCGTTGATCCCGCTGGAGTCCATGAAGGTGACCCCGCTCAGGTCGACGACGATCCGCGGGCCGGCGGTGGGGTCGGCCGGAGGCATGGCCCGGCCCAGCGTGCCCACCGTCTCGTAGTCGATCTCACCGTGGACGCCGAGCACGGTGACGCCGTCGACGTCGGTCCTGATGACGGACAGTCCGCCGTGCTTCATCGCCTTGTGTTCGTCTGCCACCTGGGTCCTCCGCACCCTCTCGGCCCGAGCCGCGCCACCATGTCTGCACCCAACGTGCCCAGGGAAGGGGAGTGCGATGCACGGGAGGGGACATCCGATACGGGCGGCGCGGGAGTACGACGGCGGATCGCCGGGTAGACGCGCGCCCATGAACGGGGTATCGCGGATCGCCGGCGGGGAGTCCGTCCCGCCCGAGGAGTGGTCCCGGACGACGGATGCCGCGCCTGTCGAGTCGACCGTCGCCCTGGACGGCGCGCACGGCTGTATCGCCGACGCCCGCGCCCGGACACTGGACCTCCTGGCGCGTGCCGGGGCCGCACGGGGGCTGCCGGTGCCCGCCCGCACCCTGGAGCTGGCCCGGCTGGTGGTCAGTGAGCTCGTCACCAACGCGCTGAAGTACGCGCCGGGCCCGATACTCCTGCACCTGAGCGCCGCCGACGGCATGGTGGAGATCGAGGTGTGGGACAGCGATCCGACCCTTCCGCTGGCCCGGGCGGCGGACGTGGGGCGGGTCGGCGGGCACGGCCTGGAGATCGTGCTCGCGGTGGTGCGCGGCTTCGAGGCCCGGCCGGAACCCGTCGGCAAGCGCGTCATCGCCCGGCTCCCGCTCTTCGACTGAGGCTCACCGGTCCCGGCGCGCCGGCACCCACCGGTGTACGGGTCCGGACGGTGCGCGCTGCGGCCCGTCGCGGCCGGCCGCAGCGCGCACCGCACCTGTTCGGCGTAACGTGAGGCGCTGGGGGCGGCTTCGAGCCACGCAGGGCACCGATGCCGTGCGTAGGTCCGCTCCTGTGGCCTGGATCTCTCACGAATCAGGAGCGCACCATGGCGACACCTGTCCGCCGGCCCGCGGGCCGCGGCCCCGGTGCCCGGCGCACCGCCGTCGGGCTCGCCACGACCCTGCTCGCCGTGGGCGCCTGCGGCGCGACGGCGGCCGGGGAGGAAGCCCACCGCGAGACCAACGCCGCCTGCGCCGACAGGGTCTACACGGGCATGACGCAGGCGCAGCGGGTCGGCCAGCTCTTCATGGGCGGGATCGCCGCGACCCACCCCAGCAGCACGGACCTGCGCACCCTGCGCACGTATCACGTGGGGTCCGTGATGCTCACCGGCCGCAGCTCCGCGGGTACCGCGGCGACGAAGAAGGTCGTCGACGGGGCGCGCGCGCAGGCGGACACGGTCGCCGGGAAGCGGGTCGGACTGCTCGTCTCCACCGACCAGGAGGGCGGGCAGGTCCAGGTGCTCAGCGGACCGGGTTTCTCGGTGATGCCCAACGCCCTGACCCAGGGCAGCTGGAGCACGGCCACCCTGCGCTCGAGGGCTGAGACCTGGGCGAAGCAGCTGAAGGCGGCGGGTCTGGATCTCAACCTCGCGCCGGTCGCCGACGTGGTGCCCGCGAGCCTGGGCACCCGCAACGCGCCCATCGGCCGCTACTACCGCGAGTACGGCCACACCCCGTCGGTCGTCACCTCGCACAGCGGCGCGTTCGCCGCCGGGTTCTACAAGGCCGGGGTCCTGACGACCGTCAAGCACTTCCCGGGCCTCGGCCAGGTGATCGG
Organism: Streptomyces sp. NPDC001068; assembly: GCF_042897315.1. NCBI lineage: Bacteria > Bacillati > Actinomycetota > Actinomycetes > Kitasatosporales > Streptomycetaceae > Streptomyces > Streptomyces sp. NPDC001068. Next base: position 138,099 of record NZ_JBIAYD010000001.1, read on the forward strand.
CAACACCGACACCACCGCGAACGTGGTCGACTCGGTGACCACGCCGACCAGCGCGAGCCTGGCGCCCTTCCGCAGCGCGATCACCGCGGGCTCGCCGTTCGTGATGATCTCCTCGGCGAAGTACACCAAGATCGACTCGAAGCACCTGGCCGCGTTCTCGCCGACCGTGATCAACTCGCTGCTGCGCACCAAGTTCGGCTTCAAGGGAGTCGTCATCTCCGACGACCTCGGCCAGGCGGTCGCGGTCCGCTCCTACACCCCGGCGCAGCGTGCGGTGAACTTCCTGTCCGCCGGCGGTGACATGGTCCTCACGGTCAAGGCGTCGGCCATTCCGGCGATGGTGCAGGGCGTCCAGGCCAAGATGGCGACGGACGCCTCCTTCCGCACCAAGGTCGCCGCTTCCGTGCACCGCGTCCTCACCGCCAAGGCGTCGGCACGCAAGCTCACCTGCACCTGAGGTCTCCGCGAGCCGGACGGAGCCGGACCGACCCGCACCGGGCCCGGTCCGGCTCCGTCGTTTTCGCGCGGGGCTGCTTTTTACTTATGACCGATTGAACAGTCCAGACTGATAAACCTAGTATTAGTACATGTGAAGACAGACATAGCCTCCGATGCCGGCGACACCCGAGATCCGAGCGATGCCTCCGTCCTCGCCGCCGAGCTCCGGCTCGCGGTGGGCCGTATGACACGGCGGCTGCGCCAGGCCCATGCGGTCGGGGACGTCTCCCTCTCGGGCGTCTCCGTGCTCGCGCGGCTCGCCGCCGACGGACCCGACTCCCCCACCTCGCTCGCCGAGATGGAACGCGTGCGGCCCCAGGCCATGGCCACCACCCTGGCCCAGCTCGAACAGCGCGGCCTCATCCGTCGTACCCCCGACGCCGCGGACGGCCGGCGGAGCATCGCGGCCGTCACCGACGAGGGGCGGACCATGCTGGCCGAGCGGCGCTCCGAGTCGGTGCGGCGGCTCGCGGACGTCCTCGCCACGTTCTCCGCCGGGGAACGCGAGACCCTCGGGGCGGCCGTGCCGCTCCTCGCGCGGCTGGCGGAACGGCTGTGAGCGCGCCCGGCCGGTCCGGCCCGCTGCTGCGTTCGGCCCGCGACAAGGAGACCCCGCCCGGCCCGGGCTACAAGTGGGTCGCGCTCTCCAACACCACGCTCGGTGTGCTGATCGCGACGATGGACGCGTCGATCGTGATCATCTCGCTGCCGGCCATCTTCCGCGGTATCGGCCTGGACCCGCTCGCCCCGGGCAACATCGGCTATCTGCTCTGGATGATCCTCGGGTACCTGCTGGTCTCCGCCGTCCTGGTCGTCGTGCTCGGGCGGCTCGGCGACATGTTCGGGCGAGTGAAGATCTACAACCTCGGCTTCCTGATCTTCGCCTGTGCGTCGGTCGCGCTGTCGCTCGATCCGTTCCGCGCCGGAGCGGGCGCGATGTGGCTGATCCTGTGGCGGATCGTGCAGGCCTTCGGCGGGTCCATGCTCACCGCCAACTCGGCCGCCATCCTCACCGACGCCTTCCCGGCCCGGCAGCGCGGCATGGCCCTCGGCATCAACCAGATCACCGCGCTGGCGGGCCAGTTCCTCGGTCTGCTCGCGGGCGGGCTGCTCGCCGCCGTCGACTGGCGTGCCGTGTTCTGGGTGAGCGTCCCGGTCAGCATCACCGGCACGGTCTGGTCGTACCTGAGCCTGCGCGAGACCTCGACGGGCCGGCCCGGCCGGATCGACTGGCTGGGCAACATCACCTTCGCCGCCGGCGCCGGCATCCTGCTGGCCGGCATCACCTACGGGATCCAGCCGTACGGCGACAGCGCCACCGGCTGGGGCAGTCCGTGGGTGCTGAGCGGACTGATCGGCGGTGTCGCCCTGCTGCTGGCCTTCTGCGCCGTCGAGACACGGGTCGCCGATCCCATGTTCAACCTGGCGCTCTTCCGGAACAGGGCGTTCGCGGCGGGCAACATCGCCGCCCTGCTGACCTCGGTCGCGCGCGGCGGCCTGCAGTTCATGCTCATCATCTGGCTCCAGGGCATCTGGCTCCCGCTGCACGGCTACGACTTCGAGGACACCCCGCTGTGGGCCGGCATCTTCATGCTGCCGCTCACGCTCGGTTTCCTGGTCGCGGGCCCGGTCTCCGGCTACCTGTCGGACCGGTTCGGCGCCCGGTTCTTCTCCACCGCGGGCCTGGTGGTCGTGACGCTGTCCTTCCTCGGCCTGCTCGCGCTGCCCGTCGACTTCGACTACGGGCTGTTCGCGGCGCTGCTGCTGCTCAACGGGCTCGGCCAGGGCATGTTCTCGGCGCCGAACACGTCGTCGATCATGGGCAGCGTCCCGGCCGAGTACCGTGGAGTCGCCTCGGGGATGCGCTCCACCTTCCAGAACTCCGGTACGGCGCTGTCCATCGGCGTCTTCTTCTCGCTGATGGTCTCCGGCCTCGCCTCCTCGCTCCCCGACACGCTCAAGAGCGGGCTGACGGCACACGGCGTGCCGGCCGCCTCCGCCGCGCACGCCGCCTCGCTGCCGCCGGTGAGCACGCTGTTCGCGACGTTCCTCGGCAACAACCCGATCGAGCACCTGCTCTCCGCCGAGGGTGTCCTGAACCATGTGACCAGCGCCCAGCGGGCCGTCCTGACCGGCCACACCTTCTTCCCGCAGCTGGTCTCCGGTCCGTTCCACGACGGCCTGGCCGTCGTGTTCGGCGTGGCCGCGGGCATGGCCCTGGTCTCCGCCGTGGCCTCCGCCCTGCGCGGCAGTCACCGCCCCGTCCAGGAGCGGCCGGAGAACAAGGACAAGCCGGCCGCCCGGACGCCCTCCGCGAAGTCGTAGCGTTCGCGCCGGCCGCGGAAACGGGCCGTGGGGGGGGGGCGGGGGGGGACCCCCCAACCCGCCCCCCCCCCGGACGTTACCCGGGAGCGCGAAAGGTTTGCACCGAGTTGGTGAACTTATAAGGGGCCCCCCGGGGTTT
>NZ_JBIAYD010000001.1:141070-1270848 GCF_042897315.1 Streptomyces sp. NPDC001068
GCCACCAGGGCCCGGCGGGCCGCCCGGCCGCCCCCCGGCATGGGGTCGGGTGCGCCCGGGCGGCGCACCCGGCCGGGGGGCGGGTCGGGGGGTGGCCCGCCGCCCCGCCCCACGGCCGTTCAGGTCACGGGTACGACTTCAGGTTCGCCACGTTGTTCGACGAGTTCGACGGTCCGCCCGTGTTGTTGACGACATGGCTGATGGTGCCGGTGCCGCCGAGGGAGACCGTCACCAGGCTGGTGAAGCGGACGCCCGCGTTGTTGGGTGCCTCGACGGCGTGCGCCGCGACCACGCCCGGGTTGACGTTGAAGTAGCAGTAGCTGCCCAGCCCGTACACCTGGTGACTGGTGACCGAGTCGGCCACCTTGTAGGCCGCGTATCCCTGGGTCGAGCCGTTCATCCAGGCCGCCTGGTTGGGCGGGTCGTAGGGCATCTCGTTCTGGTAGAAGTACGTCCGGCCGCCGTTGCCGTTCCAGACGGTCTGGTACTTCTGGAAGTGCTCGACGAACAGGCCGTACATGCTGACGTCGTCGCCGTTGACGACCAGGCCGGTGTCGGCGGTGTTGCTGGTCCACCCGACCCCGCTGCCGTGGTCGGCACGCCAGATCCACATGTGGTCGCCGATCACGTTGTCGCTGTTGACGACGAGGCTGGTGGTGGCCTTGCCGACGCCCGCGCCGCCGACCCGGAAGTACACGTCGTGCAGGGCGGTCGGGTCGGCCGCGTGCGAGGCCGAGGAGCCGCTCGGGCCGACCTCCACCATGGTCGAGGAGTTGGTGGTGCCGGCGTCGAAGAGCAGGCCCGCGATCTGCACGCCGTCGACGTCCGCGACCTTCATGGCGGTCACGCCGTTGTCCGGGACGAAGGTGGCGAGGCCGAGTCCGAGGACGACGGTGTCGGCCCGGTTGACCTGGAGCGTCTGGTCGAGGTGGTAGACACCCGGGGTGACCAGGAGGTTCTTGCCCGCCGCCAGGGCCGCGTTGATCTGCGAGGCGGTCGCGCCCGGCTTCACGACGTAGAAGCCGTCCAGGGAGAGCGACGAGCCCGCCGCGGTGCCCGAACTCCAGCTGGTTCCGCTGGAGTTGGACCGGGTGGACGGCACGAACACCTGGTAGTCGCCGGAGCCGTCGACGTACAGGAACGGCTTCTCACGGGTGACCGGGGTCTGCGCCACCGTCGTGTCCGGCGGGCTCGGGAAGCTGGTGCCCGGGACGCCGGTGCTGCCCACGAAGACCATGTTCCAGTTGGAGCCGGTCCAGCTGCCGAGCTGCGAGTTGCGGGTCAGCCACTGCTGCTGGCTGCCGGAGTTGACCTGGCCGTCGATCTTGCTGTCGGCGATCAGGCCGCCGCTGGACCAACCGCCGTCGTCCAGGGCGAGGTTGCCGCGCAGGTGCATCCGCCGGTAGGCGGCGGCCTGCGAGACCGCCCAGCGGTCGGAGCCGCCGGTGGGGGTGACGGAGAGGTTCTCCGCGCCCCGCCAGAAGTTCTGGGTGGCGTTGCCCTGGAACCAGTCGGCCTCGGCGTGCACCGCGCCGTTGATGTTGACCGCGTCCGGGGTCAGGCCGAGGCCGAGGACCTGGGTGTAGAAGCCGACGTTGACGTTGGCGCTGTAGGTGCCCGGCTTGAACATCACGGCGTAGCGCTGGGAGCCGAACTGGTTCGTCTCCTGCTGCTGGAAGATCGAGTTGAGGCGGCTCTGGATGGTGGACGCCGACATCGACGGGTCGAAGACGACCACGTTCGGGCCGAGGTCGGGGTTGCCGGACGACGGCGGTGCCACGGCCGTCACCTGGAAGCGCTGGGCCGCGGTGCCGTTGCAGGTGTACTGGACCAGCTGCACGCTGTCCGCGGTCGAGGCGGCCGGGTCGTCGAGGCACTTGCCGCTGTTGCGGTTGACGAAGTGGTAGGCGCCGCCGCCCTCGTCGACCGGCTGCCACTGCTGGTTGGTCCCGCCGCCGTAGGCCCACAGCTGGGTGAGGGCGTTGTCGGCGGTGGAGACGTCGGTGACGTCGACCACCTGGCTGGTGTTGTTGCCGTTGTTGATCCGGACGTAGCCGTCGCTGGTGGCGGTGAGGCTCCACTGCTGTGCGGTGGTGCCGTTGCAGGTGTACTGCTGGACGGCGGTGCCGTTCGCGGTGGCGGCGGCCCTGGCGTCCAGACACTTGCCGCTGGCGGCGTTGGTGAGGGTGGCGAAGCCGGTGGGCAGGGCGGTGGCGGCCGCCTGCGCGGACGGGGCGGCGGTCAGCAGCGAGGCACCGAGAACGGCCAGTACTGCGGCACTCGTCGGTCTGCGGCGCCAGGAAGGGCGAGGCACTGGGTCTCCTAGTCCTAGATGTGGGGGGTCAGCCGGTGTAGCCGGCGAAGACGCGCGTGTAGTCCCAGTTGGACTGGCCCACGCCGGAGCAGCTGTCGGCGGAACCGCCGGTGCAGGGCCGGTCGCGGTTGGCGGACCAGAAGGTGAGCCGGGCCAGGTGGTGCTGCTGGGCGTAGGCGAGGATGGTCCGGAAGTCGTTGACGGTCACCGTCTCGTTGTTGTCGGTGATGCCGTTCATGGACGAGATGCCCATGTCCCGGTAGGCCTGGTCGTCGCTGTAGTGGTAGGCGTTCTTCAGCGCGTTCTTGAGGCCCTCGGCCGCCTGGGTGGTCAGGTTGCCCATGTTCTGGCCGGCGCCGCCGAAGTCGAACGGCATGATGGCCCAGGCGTCCACGGTCAGCCCGGAGTTCGCGGCCCGGTTGATCAGGCTGGTGTCGGGGCCGCTCTGGCCGGTGCCGATGGTGATGTACACCTTGATGCCGGGGTTGTTGGCCTTGACGGTCTTCAGCGCGTCCACGGTCCGCTGCTGCACGGTCCCGTTGCTGTACGCGTCGGCCTCCAGGTCGATGTCGATGGCCTTGAGTCCGCCGTAGGCGTTGATGACCTTCTGGTAGGCCGCGGCCAGCTCGCCCGCGCTGGAGCAGGAGCTCTCCAGCTTGTTGCCGCTGTAGCCGCCGAAGGACGGGATGACGTCCCCGCCGTTGGCCCGTACCGTGTTGACGGTCTGCTGGTCGACGCCGCCGGTCAGCGACCGGCTGCCGTCCCACTGCGGGTTGCAGTAGCCGTTGCTGAGGACGAACGCGAGCGTGTAGTACTTCACGCCGGTCGCGTTGGTGATGGTGGTCGGGCTCGGCGGGTCGCCCCAGCCGTTGTACAGGTAGGGCGCCACGGCCATGGGCGAGGAGGGGCCGGTGCCGCCGCCGTCGGCGGCGGGCGCGGTCCACTTCTGGTTGGCGGTGCCGCCGCAGGTCCAGATCTGCGCCCGGGTGCCGTTCGCCGAGGAGTTGCCGGTCGCGTCCAGGCACTTGTTCGCCTGCGGGTTGACGATGTCGTGGGCGGAGCTGACCGTCCACTTCTGGTTGGCGCCGCCGGTACAGGTCCACAGCTGGGCCTTGGCGCCGTCGGCGGTCGAGTTCCCGGTCACGTCGAGGCACTTGCCGAGGGCGCGTATGGTGCCGTCGCTGCCGACGGTCCACTGCTGGGCGGCGGTGCCGTTGCAGTCGTAGAGCTGGACGGCCGTGCCGTCGGCGGAGGCGGCGCCGGCCACGTCGAGGCACTTGCCGCCGAGGCCGGTGATGGTGCCGGTGGCGGCCTGCGCGGGGGACGCGGCGAACAGGCCCGCGGAGAGGGTGAGGGCGGCCAGCGCGGCAGCCGTGGGGAGAGGTCTGGCCATGGGGGGATTGGCCTTTCACGCGGCGGATGCAGCACGGATTGTGCTCAACACCCGTGGTGTCACCGGGCGTTGAGCACAGCCGTGAGGCTTTGTTTAAGGCGTGAAGCTAAAGGTCCGGACCAGTGCCGTCAAGTGCGGGAGCGCTCCCCTCCCGGAATCACAGGAAAAGATGACGATGATGTGAACGGCCCCGTCAGAGCGTCGGTGCCGTGGCGAACTGGGTGCGGTGCAGCTCGGCGTACCGGCCGCCCGCCACCAGGAGTTCCTCGTGGGTGCCGCGCTCCACGATCCGGCCGGCCTCGACCACCAGGATCTGGTCGGCGGCCCGGATCGTCGACAACCGGTGGGCGATGACCACCGCCGTGCGCCCCTCCAGCGCCTCGGTCAGGGCCTCCTGGACGGCCGCCTCCGAGGTGTTGTCCAGGTGCGCGGTGGCCTCGTCGAGGATGACCACGCGCTGCCGGGCCAACAGCAGCCGGGCGATGGTCATCCGCTGCCGCTCGCCCCCGGAGAGCCGGTAGCCGCGTTCGCCGACCACCGTGTCCAGGCCGTCGGGCAGGGACCGCACGACCTCGTCGAGGCGGGCCCGGCCGAGGGCGTCCCACAACTCCTCGTCGCCTGCGGCCGGCCGGGCGAGCAGCAGGTTGGCGCGGACGCTGTCGTGGAAGAGGTGGCCGTCCTGGGTGACCATGCCGATCGTGGCGCGCAGCGAGCCTGCGGTCAGGTCCCGGACGTCGACGCCCCCGATGCGCACGGCGCCCCCGTCGACGTCGTACAGGCGCGGCAGCAACTGGGCGATGGTGGACTTGCCGGCGCCGGAGGAGCCGACCAGGGCGACGGTCTGCCCGGGTTCGGCGCGGAAGGAGACGCCGTGCAGGACCTCGGCGCCGCCGCGCCCGTCGAGGGTCGCGACCTCCTCCAACGAGGCCAGGGAGACCTGGTCGGCGGCCGGGTACGCGAAGCGGACGTCCTCGAACTCGGCGGCCACCGGCCCCTCGGGCACCTCGCGGGCGTCCGGTTTCTCCTCGATCAGGGGCTTCAGGTCGAGGATCTCGAAGACCCGCTCGAAGCTGACCAGCGCGCTCATCACCTCGACGCGGGCGCCGGCCAGCGAGGTGAGCGGCGCGTAGAGGCGGGTCAGCAGGAGGGCGAGGGAGACGACGGCGCCCGGCTCCAGGGTGCCGCGCAGCGCGAACCAGCCGCCGAGGCCGTACACCAGGGCGAGCGCGAGCGAGGAGACCAGGGTGAGGGCGGTCATGAACACCGACTGGGCGGTGGCGGTGCGCACCCCGATGTCCCGCACCCGGGCGGCCCGGGCCGTGAACTCCGCGGACTCCTCCTCGGGACGGCCGAAGAGCTTGACCAGGGTGGCGCCGGGCGCCGAGAAGCGCTCGGTCATCCGGGTGCCCATGGCCGCGTTGAGCGCGGCGGCCTCGCGCTGCATCCGGGCCATCCGGCCGCCCATCCGGCGGGCGGGCACCACGAACAGCGGCAGCAGCACCAGGGCGAGCAGGGTGATCTGCCAGGACAGGGTGAGCATCACCGCGAGGGTGAGCACCAGCGTGACCAGGTTGCTGACCACCCCGGAGAGGGTGTTGGCGAAGGCGCGCTGGGCGCCGATCACGTCGTTGTTGAGACGGCTGACCAGCGCTCCCGTGCGGGTACGCGTGAAGAACGCGACGGGCATCCGCTGCACGTGATCGAACACGGCCGTGCGCAGGTCGAGGATGAGTCCCTCCCCGAGGGTCGCCGAGAGCCGGCGGCCGAGCACCCCGAGGGCCGCCTCCGCGACGGCGACGGCCGCGATCAGCAGCGAGAGGCGTACGACCGTGCCGGTGTCGTGCCCCGACACGATCGCGTCGACGACATGGCCGGCCAGCACCGGGGTCGCGACGGCGAGCAGGGCGGTGGCCACCCCGAGCAGGACGAAACGGATGATGCCGCCGCGGTGCGGGCGGGCGAAGGCGGCGATGCGGCGCAGTGTGGCCGGGTCGAACGGGCGCCGCTCCTGCTGGGCGGTCATCACGCTGTGCAACTGCGTCCAGGCGGTGGTCTCCATACTCATGGAAGAGAACGTAGGACCTCAAGCGTCGTTGAGGTCAATGTCCCCTCGCCGTCCCCCCGTACGAAGGACCCGATGAGCCTCCCGAAGGCCCCGCCCACCTCGGCGGAAGCCGATGCGTACGCCGCCGCGCGGGCCCGGAGGGGCCCCACCCCCCACCCGCTTCCCGTCCGTCATCCGGCGTCTCCTCCGCCGCCACCCGCAGTTGGCGCGGCGCGGAAAACCTCTCCCGATGTGACAACGGTACGAATCCCCGGCTTCCGCGCGGGCCCTCTCCCCCGGCTCGCGCGCCGTGTCCCCTGGCGGCACGTCCTGACCCTGATCCCGCTCCTGCTGGTGGCGGTCATCGCGGTGCAGCACCGGTCGGTCCTCGTCGAGGGCTTCGCCCACCTCCGTGACGCCTCCTGGCCCTGGCTGCTGGCGGCGGGTGCCGCGACCTGCCTGACCTGGGTAGCCGCGGCCTTCACCCGGCAGGGCGCTGTGGTCCAGCCGCTGCCCCGCTGGCGGCTGCTCGCCACCCAGCTGGCGGCCGGCTCGGCCAACCACCTGCTGCCGACGGGGCTGGGGTCCGGCGCGGTCAACCTGCGGTTCATGACCGTGTGCGGGGTGCCCCTCGCCACGTCCTCGGCCGCGCTCGCCCTGTACCTGCTCGCCGAGTCGGTGGCCCGGGTCGGCCTCATGGCCGTGTTCTTCGTCGCCTTCCCGGACGCGCTGCACCTCGGCAGCCTGCTCCCGCACGGGACGGTCGGCCCGCTCCTGGCCGTGGCCGGCGCGCTGGTCGCGGTCGCGGTGGCCGCGCTGTTCCTCGTACGACGGGTGCGCGAGCCGGTGTTCCGATTCGTGCGCGCCGCGCTGAGCGAGGCCCGCTCGGTGCACACCCGCCCCTCCCGGGCGCTGGCGCTGTGGGGCGGCTCGCTCGCCTTCCCGGCCCTCCAGGCGGCCGGTCTGGTGGCGGTGGGCCAGGCCCTGGGCCTGCAGGTGCCGCCCACCCACATGGCACTGGCGTACCTGGCGGCCACGGTCGCCGTCGCGCTGATCCCCACGCCGGGCGGCCTGGGTTCGGTGGAGGCGGCGCTGATCGTGGCGCTGGTGGCCGCCGGCGGTCCGGTGGCGGTCGCCACGGCCGTCGTCCTCGCGTACCGGATCATCACCGTGTGGGTGCCGTTGCTGCCGGGAGCACTGACACTGGGAGCGCTGGTGCGACTGAAGGTCATCTGACCCCCGATGGCCTTCCTACGGAGGGAAACGCATGCCGGTCCGCCTGGAACGCCAGGGTCACGTCACCACGGTCGTCCTGTCCCGTCCCGAGGCGCGCAACGCGGTGGACGGCCCCACGGCGGCCGAACTGGCGGCGGCTTTCCGGGAGTTCGAGGCGGACGACGAGGCCAGGGTGGCGGTGCTGTGGGGTGAGGGCGGCACCTTCTGCGCGGGTGCGGACCTCAAGGCGGTGGGCGGCGAGCGCGGCAACCGGGTGGCGGAGGACGGGGACGGTCCGATGGGCCCGACCCGGCTGCGGCTGTCCAAGCCGGTGATCGCGGCGATCGCCGGGCACGCCGTGGCGGGGGGCCTGGAGCTGGCCCTGTGGTGCGATCTGCGGGTGGCCGAGGAGGACGCGGTGTTCGGCGTCTTCTGCCGCCGCTGGGGTGTGCCGCTGATCGACGGCGGCACGGTACGGCTGCCCCGGCTGGTCGGCACCGGCCGGGCCATGGACATGATCCTGACCGGCCGCCCGGTCCCGGCCGCCGAGGCGTACGCGATGGGCCTGGCGAACCGGCTGGTCCCGGCGGGCGGGTCCCGCGAGGCGGCGGAGGAACTGGCCGCGGCCATCGCCGCGTTCCCGCAGTCCTGCCTGCGCAGCGACCGGGCGTCGGTGCTGGACCAGGAGGGCCTGGACGAATCCTCGGCCCTGCTCGCCGAGACCCGGTACGGCATGGACGTGCTGGCGGAAGGGGTGCGGGGGGCGCGGCGCTTCGCGTCCGGAGCGGGTCGGCACGGCTCCTTCACGACCGACTGACCGGCCGCGTCGGCGAACCGGCCACGGCGCGGTCGCGCCAGGCGCCCGGGTTCGCCGGCGGTGACGGCGCGCCGCGCCACCGCGTGATGGGTGGTGGGTGGCGGGTGACGATTGACGGGTGGCATGAACCGGGCGCGCGGTGACGGGAGTTCCCCGCCCCGTGGAGCCGGGCCCGGCCTCGCGCACCGGGGGCCGCCGGGCGAACCTCTGTGCGGATCGGGGTCCTTGGATACGGCAGGATGAGCGATTGCACAACCGAAAGGGAGGTAACCGGTGGACCGAGCGCTCACCGTCGATGACCTGGTCCTGGCGGGCATCGCCCTGGCGGCGGGCCTGTTGCTGGCGTTTCTCTCGCGCGGCCTGCTGCGCTGGCTGGCCAAGCACGCGAAGCGGACCCGCTGGAGCGGCGACGACGTCATCGTGGACGCGCTGCGCACGGTGGTCCCGTGGGCGGCGCTCGCGGGCGGCGCGGCGGCCGCCGCGGCGGTGCTGCCGCTGACCAGGACCGTCCAGCACCACACCGACCAGTGCCTGAAGGTGCTGCTCATCTTCGCGGTGACGGTCTCGGCCGCCCGGGTGATCGCCGGCCTGGTGCAGTCGGTCACCCAGTCCCGCTCCGGGGTCGCCGGTTCGGCCACGATCTTCGTGAACATCACCCGGGTGCTGGTCCTGGCGATCGGCTTCCTGGTGGTGCTGCAGACGCTGGGCATCTCCATAGCGCCCCTGCTCACCGCACTGGGCGTCGGCGGTCTCGCGGTGGCGCTCGCCCTCCAGGACACCCTGGCCAACCTGTTCGCGGGCATCCACATCCTCGCCTCCAAGACCGTCCAGCCCGGCGACTACATCCGGCTCAGCAGCGGTGAGGAGGGCTACGTCGTGGACATCAACTGGCGCCAGACGACCGTCCGCCAGCTCTCCAACAACCTGGTGGTCGTCCCCAACGGCCAGCTGGCCAAGACGAACATGACCAACTTCACCCGCCCCGAGCAGCAGTTGACGATCCTGGTACAGGTGGGCGTGAGCTACGACAGTGACCTCGACCAGGTCGAGCGTGTCACGCACGAGGTCATCGCCGAGACCATGACCGAGATCACCGGCGCGCTCCCGGAGCACGAACCGGCCATCCGCTTCCACACCTTCGGGGACTCGCGGATCGGCTTCACGGTGATCCTGGGCGTCGGCGAGTTCAGCGACCAGTTCCGGATCAAGCACGAGTTCATCAAGCGCCTGCACCGCCGCTACCGCGAGGAGGGCATCCGCATCCCGGCCCCGACCCGCACGGTGGCGCTCCAGCAGGGGGCCGTGGTGATACCGCAGCAGCGCGTCCCCGACGGCCTGTCGTCGGGCCTGCCGCACACCGACCGACCCCCTGCCGCCGGCCGCTAGAGGGTGGCCGAGTTGTCGTGGTGCCGGCCGCCGCGCAGGCTGTGCGGGACGGCCGGGGACGGGGTCACCGGGGTGACCGTCCAGTCGGGGTGGCCGGGCATCCGCGGGGTCGTGGTGCCGTAGAGCCAGTCCCGGAGGAAGCCCGACAGGTCCCGGCCGGTGACCCGGCCGGCCACGGCGATGTAGTCGTCCGTCGAGGCCGAGCGGTGCCGGAACCGTTCCAGGAAGGTCCGCTCGACCCGGTGAAAGGCGTCCTCGCCGACCAGCTCGCGGAAGGCGTACAGGGTGAGGACGCCGCCGAGGTAGCGCTGGTCGTCGAAGAGGTTGACCGCGTTCGGGGCGGCCACCGGCCCCGAGTCGTGGCGCCACTGGTCGCCGCGGGCGTAGGTGTCCTTCATCCGGGCCTCCATGGTGGTCATGCCCAGGGAGTCCGGCCAGCCGCGTTCGTAGCGGTAGAGCAGCCCGTAGAAGTCGGCGTGGCCCTCGTTCAGCCACAGGTCGGCCCAGGTGGCCGGGGAGACCATGTTGCCGAAGTAGGAGTGGACCAGCTCGTGCATCATGTGCGAGCCGATCTTCGCCTCCGGCTGGAGCAGGAAGTTCGGCTTGTACAGGGTGAGGGTCTGGGTCTCCAGGCCGGTGAAGTCGAACGCGTCCGGGTCGTCGGAGTTGCAGGGCAGCAGGCCGTACGTCTCGAACGGGAAGGCGATGCCGAGCCGGTCCTCCAGCCAGGCCACCTGGCCCGGGGTGAGGGCGAGCGCCGGCTCCAGGGCGGCGGCCCGGGCCACCGGGACGACGTCCCGCAGCGGCAGGCCGTGCGGGCCCTGCCGGTCCTTGACCAGGTAGTCGCCGACGGTGATCTGGACGAGTTCGGTGGCGATCGGCGCACGGGACCGGAACGAGTACGCCGTCCGGTCGCCGGGGAGCTCCTCGGTCCGGGTCGGCAGGCCGTTCGCGACGGCGCGCAGGCCGCTCGGCACGGTGATGCGGAAGGTGAAGTCCGCCTTGTCCGAGGGATGGTCGTTGCACGGGAAGACGGTGTGCGCCGAGTTCGGCTGCGGACAGACGGCGAAGCCGTCCGGGGTGGGCACCCAGGCCGTGTGCGCCAGGGCGCGGCTCGGGTCGGCGCCGTACTCCACGCACACGGTGACGTGGTCGTCCTGTCGCAGCGGGCGGGGCGGCGCGACGCGCAGTTTCTCGTCGGCCTGCTCGAAGGCGGCCCCGCGGCCGTCGACGCGCACGGACCGTATGTCGAGGCCGAGCGCGTCCAGGGAGAGGCGGGACAGGTTGGCCGTGGTCCGCACGCGCAGGGTCGCGGTGCCGTCGACCAGGCGGGTGGTGGCGTCGTAGGCGAGGTCGAGGTGGTAGGCGAGGACCCGGTAGCCGTCGTTGCCGAGGTCCGGGTAGACGGGGTCGCCGAGGGTCTCCGGGCCGGGGGCCGGGGCCTTGCCCCCGGCCCCCGCGCGCCCGCTGCTCTCCCCCGTGGAGAAGGGACGCGCGAGGGCCGGGACCCCCGTGGCCAGGACGGTCGCCGTGCCGAGCAGGGCGGCCGCCGGGGCCGTCACTCTGGTGCGATTTCTCATGGTCCGCTTTCGGTCGGGCGGCCGGGTGGTCGGTCCGGCCGTCGGTCGGTGGTGGCTCAGGTGGTGGCTCATTCGTCTTGACCACCCTTTTGACCGATCCGGTTGCCTGTCGTATGACCACCGGATCTTCCCGGTCGCCGACCCCTGTCGAGCCCGGGTCGTTCACGAGATATCTTGATGTCGAGCAATGTTGCAGACGTGGAGCGGAGCACCCGGTGACTGACTCGACCATCTTCTACACCTACACAGACGAGGCCCCGGCCCTCGCGACGCACTCGTTCCTGCCGGTGATCCAGGCGTACGCCTCACAGGCCGGTGTCGCCGTGGACATCCGCGACATCTCGCTGGCCGGGCGCATCATCGCCCACTTCCCTGAGCACCTGAACGAGGACCAGCGCATCCCGGACGCCCTGGCCGAGCTCGGCGACCTGGCCAAGACGCCCGAGGCGAACATCGTCAAGCTGCCGAACATCTCGGCGTCGATCCCGCAGCTCAAGGCGGCCGTCGCGGAGCTCCAGGGCAAGGGCTACGCGCTGCCGGACTACCCGGACGACCCGAAGACCGACGAGGAGCGCGAGATCCGCGCCCGCTACGACAAGATCAAGGGTTCCGCCGTGAACCCGGTCCTGCGTGAGGGCAACTCGGACCGCCGCGCCCCCGCCTCGGTGAAGAACTACGCCAAGACCCACCCGCACCGCATGGGCGCCTGGACCGCCGAGTCCAGGACCGACGTGAGCACCATGGGCGAGAACGACTTCCGCTCCACCGAGAAGTCCGCGGTGATCTCCGAGGCCGGTGCCCTGCGGATCGAGCTGGTCGCCGAGGACGGCACCACCACCGTGCTCAAGGACTCCGTACCGGTCCTCGCGGGCGAGGTCGTCGACGCCTCCGTGCTGCACGTCGCCCAGCTCAACGACTTCCTGGCCGCGCAGATCGCCCGCGCCAAGCAGGAGGGCGTCCTGTTCTCCGTGCACCTCAAGGCCACGATGATGAAGGTCTCCGACCCGATCATCTTCGGTCACGTGGTGCGCGCCTTCTTCCCGAAGACGTTCGCGAAGTACGGCCAGACCCTCAAGGCGGCCGGCCTCAGCGCCAACGACGGTCTCGGCGGCATCCTCAAGGGCCTGGAGAACCTCCCCGAGGGCGCCGAGATCAAGGCATCCTTCGACGCCGAGCTCGCCGACGGCCCGGCCCTGGCGATGGTCGACTCCGACAAGGGCATCACCAACCTGCACGTGCCCTCCGACGTGATCATCGACGCCTCGATGCCGGCCATGATCCGCACCTCCGGCCACATGTGGGGCCCGGACGGCCAGGAGGCCGACACCCTCGCGGTGATCCCGGACTCGTCCTACGCCGGTGTCTACAAGACCGTGATCGACGACTGCCGGGCCAACGGCGCCTTCGACCCGTCCACCATGGGCTCGGTCCCGAACGTGGGCCTGATGGCGCAGAAGGCCGAGGAGTACGGCTCCCACGACAAGACCTTCGAGATCGCCACCGCCGGCACGGTCCGCCTGGTCGACGCGGCCGGTGACGTCGTGATCGAGCAGCCGGTCGCCGCCGGTGACATCTTCCGCGCCTGCCAGACCAAGGACGCCCCCATCAAGGACTGGGTGAAGCTGGCCGTCACCCGTGCCCGCGCCACCGGCGACCCGGCCGTCTTCTGGCTGGACGAGGGCCGCGCGCACGACGCGCAGCTGATCGCCAAGGTCGAGCAGTACCTGCCGGAGCACGACACCGAGGGCCTGGACATCCGGATCCTGGCGCCGGTCGAGGCCACCAAGCTGTCGGTGGAGCGCATCCGCCGCGGCGAGAACACGATCTCCGTCACCGGCAACGTGCTCCGTGACTACCTGACCGACCTCTTCCCCATCCTGGAGCTGGGCACCAGCGCCAAGATGCTGTCGGTCGTCCCGCTGATGGCGGGCGGCGGCCTGTTCGAGACCGGCGCCGGCGGCTCCGCGCCCAAGCACGTCCAGCAGCTGGTCAAGGAGAACTACCTGCGCTGGGACTCGCTCGGCGAGTTCTTCGCGCTCGTCCCCTCCTTCGAGCAGTACGCCGAGGCCACCGGCAACGCCCGTGCCAAGGTGCTGGCCGACACGCTGGACCGCGCCACGGCGACCTTCCTCAACGAGGACAAGTCCCCGACCCGCCGGGTCGGCGGCATCGACAACCGCGGCAGCCACTTCTACCTGTCCCTGTACTGGGCGCAGGAGCTTGCCCGGCAGACCGACGACGCCGAGCTCGCCAAGGCGTTCGCGCCGCTCGCCGAGACGCTCACGGCGAACGAGCAGCAGATCGTCGACGAGCTGCTCGCCGTCCAGGGTTCCTCGGCCGACATCGGCGGCTACTACCAGCCCGACAAGGCCAAGGCGGACGCGGTCATGCGTCCGTCGGCCACCTGGAACACGGCCCTCGCGGCCCTCTGATCCGGCCGCACGGCTCCCGGACCCGCCTGGGGTCCCCGACCGACGGCTCCGCCCCGGCGGGCGTCACGCCCGCCGGGGCGGAGCCGTGTCCGCGCCCGGCCCGGACGGACGGACCGTCCGGGCCGTCGCCGGTGTGACACCTTGGTCCCGCACCCCGCACCCCGCCACCGACAGACGCCACCGACAACGCCTTGGGAGCCGCCCGTGTCCGAGCCGTCGTACGAGCTGCTGCCCGGCGCCCCCGCATCCCCCGTGATCCTGCACGTGCCGCACTCGGCACGGACGGTCCCGGCCGCGGTGCGGGACGGCATCGTGCTGGACGACGCCGCTCTGGAGCGGGAACTGGACCACATCACGGACGCGCACACGGCCGAGATCGCCGAGGCGGCGGCCGGGCTCGCCGAGGCGGCTCCCTGGCGGTTCGTGAACCGGCTGTCCCGGCTGGTGGTGGATCCGGAGCGGTTTCCGGACGAGCGGGAGGAGATGCTCGCCGTCGGGATGGGGGCCGTGTACACGCGGACCACGCACCGGGGTGTGCTGCGGGACGAACCGTTCGACCCCGGTCCGCTGGTCGAGCGGTACTTCCGGCCGTACGCCCGGGCGATGACCGAGGCCGTCGCCGGACGGCTGGCGGCCACCGGGCGGGCCGTCGTGATCGACGTGCACTCCTATCCGAGCCGACCGCTGCCCTACGAACTCCACGGGACGGGCCCGCGGCCGCCGGTGTGCCTGGGCACGGACGGCTTCCACACACCGGCCGGGCTGACCGCGGCGGCCCGCGAGGCCTTCGCGGGATGCGGGGAGACGGGACTCGACAGCCCGTTCGCGGGGGCCTACGTGCCGCTGGAGTTCTACGGGTCCGACGCCCGGGTCGGCGCCCTGATGATCGAGATCCGCCGGGACCTCTACATGACGGAGCCGGGTGGTCCGACGGGGACGGGAGCCGGCCGGCTCGCCGCCGCCCTCGCCGCGCTCGTGGACTCCGCCGCCGGCTGACCTCGGGCCGGAGCACCCCCACGGGACGCCCGGCGCGGGCCCTAGGACCGCGGCCGCGCCGACGATCCGCCGCGCGACGCGGTCGCCGGCTCAATCACCGTGGATGCGACGCGGTCGCCGGCTCCGTCACCGCCGGTGCGACGGAGCCGGCGCGGCGGGCGGCTCAGACGCGCAGCCACTCCGTGACGATCACGTCCTCGCCGGCCCGCAGGCGGAGCGCGAACGGGCCGACGGGTGTGGTGTCACTGGTGAAGCGGCCCATCGAGTCGGCCGTGAGCGCACGGCCCGCCGCCGGATTGCCGAGCATCTCGATGCGCGCGGACTGCGGGGGCAGCACCTGGCCCAGCAGACCCTCCGCGGTGACCTCGATGTCCACGGTGAGGTCGCCCGCCTGGAAGGTCAGCATCCGGGGCGGGGCCTCGGCCCCCCTGACCGGGATGGCGTCGACCAGCGAGTCGAAGGTCAGCTCGGCGATCCGGGCGTCCAGGTCGTGCAGGGCGTAGGCCTCCATGGCCAGTTGGAGCAGTCCGGCCGGGAGCGGGTCCAGGACGGCGGCGGCCCGGCGCAGCTCCTCCTCCAGGAGGTCCGCGTCGAAACCGGTGCCGTCGAGGTCGTCCGCCGCCGGGAACCCGTCGTCGGTCATACCGCACCCCTCGCGTCGAGCCGGGCCCGCAGCCGGCGCAGACAGCGCTGGCGCAGCGGACCGATACTGCCCACCGCGATGCCCAGCGCCCCGGACACCTCCACGTAGCTGGGCGGCGGCGAGGCCATCAGCACCCGCAGCAACTGCCTGCACCGCTCGCCGAGTTCCTCGAACTCCTGCCACAGCAGGCGGATCCGCTCGGCCTCGTCCGCCCGGTCCTCCGCGTCGATCAGGGACTGTTCGGGCGTGCGGTCCTCGCTCACCCGGTCCAGGACCTGAGGGTCGTCGGTGGGCAGCAGCCGGGTCAGCCCGCGGATCACCTTCAGGCACTCGTTGCGGGCGGTGCTGGCCAGCCAGGAGCCGGCCTTGTCGGGCTCCCGGATACGGCCCAGATGCTGGGCGAACCGGAACCACGCGGTCTGGTACACCTCGTGTCCGTCGGCGTCGGAGAGCCGATGCGCGCGCACCACGGACCACACCAGGGGACTCAGCCCCTCCACCAGCGCCTTCCAGGCCGCCGCGTCACCGTCGACGGCCGACTGGACCAACGCGCCGACCTCTGCTCGGTCCACGGTCCCACCCCTCGTGTACGGCAAGTCATCGTACGCCGTGGAGGGGAGTGTTCCGGAACTCAGGGCGTGCGGGCCAGCCGGACGACCGGGACCGGCTGCCAGGTCGCCGGGCGGAGCGCCGGCACATGGGCCCCGCGCACCTCGGCGTAATCCGTGACGCCCGCCAGGAGTTGGGTACGCGCGGCGCGCGGGTCGGGCTCCTTGGCCGTGGTCATCCGGTCGGCGACGAGGCCGGCGACGATGGGGGTGGCGAACGACGTTCCGCTCCACTGTGCGAACCCTTCGAACATCACTTGGTCCGGTTTGCCGGGGCCGGTGGCCCCCGTGCTGGTCCCGGAGTCGGTCAACACGCCGGTGTGGCGCGGGTACTGGCAGGTGCAGGCGTAGGTGAACCCGAACCGGCAGGCCTCGTAGGTGGTGTGCTGGTACACGTACGGCACCGGCGCGTCGAACCCGGCCAGGGCGCCGGTGAGCTGCTCGCCGGGGGCGTAGACCTTCACCCAGCCGCCGTGGTTGGTGAAGCAGGCGCCGTGCTCGCCGTCGCTGCGCAGCGCGCCGACCGAGAGCACCGCGTCCTCGTAACCGGGCAGGTCGGCGTAGGCGGCGGGCCAGAACGGGGTGGCGTGGCCGTTGTTGCCCGCGGCGGCGACCAGCAGGGTGCCGGGTCGGTCGCGCAGCGCCTGCATGAAGTTCTCGACGCCGAGCAGTCCGTCGGCGGAGCCGTTCGGGGTGCCGGCGGAGAGGCTGATGACGTCCGGCCAGCCGTGCCGGTCGACCGCGTCGAAGAGCTTCGCGCCGAACTCCGACTCCAGGATGGCACCCGCGTCGTTGAGGGTGTTGGTGACCGTGATGTCGGTGTTGGGGGCCATGGCCGCGACGAGCCCGGCGATGAACGTGCCGTGGCCGACGTACTGCTGAAGGACGCCGTCGGCGTCCGTCTCCGCCAGTTGCGGGTCACCCTGGACGCGCTCCAGGAGCGGGTAGCTGCGGTAGTCGTGCACCAGGCCGGTGTCGACCACCAGCACGCCGACGGCCGTATCGGGGTCGTAACCGCCCTCGACCGGACGCGGGTTGGGGGTCTGGGTGAGCAGCGCGGGGACCGGCTCGGACGGGTTGCAGGCGTTGACCGTGGTGGACACGACGTGGTTGCGGCTGACCAGGCGGCGGCCGGCGCGGCCCTCCGCCTCCCGCAGCGCGCGCAGGGCGTGGCCGACCGCGCGGTCCCCGGTCCGGTCGCCGTGGCCCGGATCGCCGACCTGGATGCGCGTCACTCCGGTCCGGTTGGTCTCCGGCCCCGCCCGGCGCACCTGGTCGGCGACCAGGCCGGTGGTGGCGGTGAAGTGGGCGCGCACGGTGTCCTCGACGGCCCGGGCCTCCTCGCCGTCGCGGGCGAGGACGACCCCCTTCTCGTAGAAGAACTCGGCGGAGTCGTCCGGACCCATCGCCAGCGGAACGTCCGGCATGGAGCGCTGGATCTGATCGAACTGCTCGTGGAATCGCTGAGGTGCCATGGCCTGTCGTCCTCCCCCAAAAACGGCGTTCTTCAGTCAGAGTCTCGCGCCCGCCGTCTGATACAGCGCCAAACCAGTGGGGCATGTATGCCCAGGCCACTACCATGCGAGAGGTGACTGCGCGAAGCGAATCGGTTGCGGAACTCCTGCCGATGGTGTTCGCCGCCCCCGGCGAGGCCCTGGCACGGGCGGAGCGGGTCCTCGGGTCCGACCCGTCGCCGCTGGACGCGTCCGTCGCCCACCAGGTCGTCGGCATCTGGCAACGGGACTTCGGGGACCTCGGCGTCGCCCTCGACCATCTGCGGCGCGCCCGGGACTTCGCGGCCCGGGCGGACTCGGCGGAGCGGGAGGCGGACGTCCTCGCCACGCTCGGGGTCGCGTTGGTGCACGCGGGACGCACCCGGGAGGGACTGGCCGCGTTCGAGCGCGGCGTCGCACGGGGCAGCGGGCACACCCGGGCCCGGGTGCTGTACCGCCGGGCGTACGTCTGGTGGGTGCTGGGGCGGCACAAGGAGGCCCTGGAGGACGTGCGGCGGGCGATCCCGGTGCTGCGGCAGGCGGACGATGTCATCTGGACCGCACGGGCGCTGACGCTGCGGGCCACGGTGCACCTCGCGCTCGGCGCTGTGGACCGGGCGGACGCCGACTTCACGGCGGCGGAGCGGCTGTGGGAGACGACGGGCCAGGAGCACGACAAGGCGGACGCGGTGGAGAGCCGGGGCCTGGCCGCGTTCCGGGCCGGCGACATCCCGGCGGCGCTGCGGCTGCTCGCCGAGGCCGAGGAACGGTACGCCGAGCTGGGCACGCCGACGTTCATGCTGTACATCCGGCGCTGCGAGGTGCTGATGGCGGCCGGGCTCGCGCCGGAGGCGCTGGCCGAGGCGGACACGGCCATCGCGGCGCTGGACCGGCTCGGCGGGCAGTCCACGCGCAAGGCGGAGCTGCTGCTGGCCGCCGCCCGGGCGGCGCGTTCGGCCGGCGACGCGCAGACCGCGATCGCCCGTGCCGCCGTGGCCGTCCGGCTCTTCTCGGGGCAGCGGCGCGGCTGGTGGGAGACACATGCCCGGCTGGTGCTGATCGAGGCACGGGTGGCGGGCGGATCCGCCTCGGGCCGGCTGGTGCAGGACGCGGCGGCGGTCGCCGACCAGCTGGCGTCCTTCGGTGCGCCTGCCGCGCCGGAGGCCTCGCTGCTCGCGGGACGGATCGCGCTGGCGCTGGGCTGGACGGCGGACGCGGAACGGCATCTGACGGTGGCCGCGCGCAGCAGGCACGGGGGTCCGCCGCTGGCCCGGATGACCGGCTGGGCGGCGCAGGCGCTGCGCGCCCGCGCGGCGGGTTCGCGGCGCGGTGTGCTGGAGGCCTGCCGGCGCGGTCTGGACGTGCTCGACGACCACCGGATGACGCTGGGCGCCTCGGAGTTGCGGGCCCGGGCCACCGCGCAGGGCGCGGAGCTGGCCGCGCTGGCCCAGCAGGCGAGCCTGGCGCACGGCGGACCGCGCAGGCTGCTCGAGTGGAGCGAACGCTGGCGGGCCACGGTCCTGTCCGCTCCGCCCACCCGGCCGCCGGCCGACCCGGCCCTGCTCACCTCGCTCACCGCGTTCCGTGAGATCGCGTCCCGCGCGGAGGAGGCCCGCAGGCAGGGTCGTCCGGTGCCCGCTCTGGAGCGCGAACAGCGCCGCCTGGAGGGGGAGATCCGCTCCCGCACCCACCACATCCACGGTGACGCGCCCGGCGGGGGCGACCGCTTCGACCCGGCCCGGCTGCTCGACCGGCTCGGCGACGCCCGCCTGGTCGAACTCGCGGTGCTGGACGGGCGGGTGCAGGTGCTGCTCTGCGGACAGGGCCGGGTACGGCGCTTCGAGGGCGGCCTGCTGGCGGAGGCGGTCGCCGAGGCGGAGCACGTCCAGGCGGGACTGCGGCGGCTCGCGCATCCGGGGGCCGAGGCGCGGCTCGCGGTGGTGGAGGCCGCCGGGCGGCGGCTGCAGGAGCTGCTGCTGGGCACGGCGGCGGACCAGCTCGGCTCGGGCCCGGTGGTGATCGTCCCGCCGGGTGCGCTGCACCGGGTGCCGTGGGCCCTGCTGCCCTCGCTGCGGGAGCGGGTGCTCAGTGTGTCCCCGTCGGCGGGGAGCTGGCTGCGGGCCAGGGAGACCGAGCCGCCGCCCGGCGGCCGCCACGTGCTGGTCCGCGGGCCGGGGCTGGCCACCGGGGGCGCGGAGGTGCCCGAGGTGGCGGGCCGCTACACGGCGGCCCGGGTCCTGGAACACGACGAAGCCCAAGTACCACATGTACTGGCCGAGTTGGACGGGGCGGCGCTCGCGCACATCGCCGCGCACGGCACCTTCCGGGCGGACAGTCCGCTCTTCTCCTCGCTGCGGATGGCCGACGGCCCGCTGATCGTGCACGACTTCGAGCGGCTCGCCCGCAGCCCTTACCGGATCATCCTCTCCAGCTGTGACACGGCCCGCCTCGCCTCGGTCGGAGCCGACGAACTCCTCGGGCTGGTCACGGCGTTGCTGCCCCTGGGTACGGCCGGCGTGGTGGCGAGCAGCGCGCCCGTCAACGACGCGGCCGTGGTCCCGCTGATGCTGGCCCTGCACAAGGGGCTGGGCGCGGGCCTGTCGTTGGCGGAGGCGTTGCGGGACGCGCGGGCCGCCCTGCCGGGCGACGCGGTCCATCAGGCGACGGGGTGGGCGTTCGCGGCGTTCGGGGCGGCCTGAGCCGAGTCGGTCGCGGTTCGGCGGGGCGCGGTGAAGGACGGTCGTCGGGTGCGGCGCCGTCGTGGCCGATCGCGCGGTTCCTCCGCCGGCCTTCGGCCGGGGCTACCCCCAGCGCCCGTTCGGGGCACGGAGCGTCACGCCGATCTCCGCTCGGGCCGCTCCACCAGCCACGGCAGGGCCGCCCGGTCGCTCGCGCCGAGGCGGGTGTACGCGCCGTAGAGGTGGTTGCCCACCGTCCGCACCGACAGGGTCAGCCGTTCGGCGATCTGGCGGTTGCTCAGGCCGGTCGCGGCGAGCGAGACGATCTGCCGCTGCCGGGCCGTGAGTTCGCCGAGGACCAGGCCGGACAGGGCCGGGGTGCGGGCGCCCTGGCAACGCCGGGCGAGGGCGACGGCGCGGGTGCGTGACATCCGGGCCGCGCGCGGGTCCCGGTGCGCGCGGACCGCCTGGGCGTGCGCCTCCGCCGCGAACAGCAGCAGACCGCGCGCGGCCAGTGCCTCGGCGGTCCGGTCCAGCGCGGGCCCGTCGCCCCGCGCGAGGGCCTCCGCGTGCCGGGCCAGGACGCCGTCGAGGCGCCCCGCCGCGCCCTCCGGCTCCCCGGCCCGTACCGCGCCGTAGTGCGCGAGACCCCCGTCCCCGCGCACTACGGCAGCTTCTCCCGACTCCGCGGCGGCGCGGGCGAGTTCGGTACGGCAGGCGGCATCCCCCGGCGCCGTCCGCAGTCCCTCCCTCGCCCACGCCGCCGCCTCTCGCAGCTCCCCCCGAAGCCGCGAGTACCGGGCACGCACTGCTGCGTACCCGGCCGGTACGGGCAGGCCTCCCGCGGCCAGCCACTCCCCCACCGGGGCCGGCACCTCCCGTACGTCCAATTGGTCCACTCGTCGTGCGAGTCGTTCCTGCTCGTCCTTGAGCGCGGGTCCGCACTGACCCGGCGTGCGGGCCAGGCGGCGGGCCCGGAGCCGGCCCGCCCTGGCGCGCAGCGCGGGGCCGTGCAGCGGGTGGGCGAGTCGCACCGCGCCCCGGTCGTCGACCTGGATCAGGCCGTCGGCCTCCAGCCGCTCCAGGACGCCGAGGTCGAGGCCGTCGTCGAGGTGCGGCGGCAACGGCTCCGCGAAGGCCAGCCGTTCCAGCGTGTCCCGCTCCTCGGGGTCGGGCCGGTCCAGGAGCGGCGCGATCCGGTCCCGCACGGTCGCGGTGAGCGGCAGCGGGCCGTACCAGGCGCCCTCGCCGGTGTCCGGCACCCGGTGCAGCGCGCCGGACTCGCGCAGCGCGCCGAGCAGGTCCCGCAGCAACCGCAGATCACCGCCGGACACCTGGTGCAGCCGCCGCACCGTGAGCGGCTCCAGCCCCTCGGCGACGAGGAGTTCGGCCGTCTCGTCGTACGGCAGCGCCTCCAGGGCGAGGCGGGTGAGCAGTTCCCCGGTCCACAGTCGGGAGACCGCGCCGGGCAGTGGGGCGGGGTCGGTGGCGGCCACCACCATGCGGGTACGGCCGTGCACGGCGAGCTGGTGGACGAGGGCGGCCGAGGCCTCGTCGAGGAGATGAGCGTCGTCGACGACCAGGAGGCGCACGCCGCCCAGGTGCTGGACCGCGCCGGGCAGCGAGAGACGGCCGGGGAGCAGGTGCGCGAACGCCGCGAACGGGAGCGTCGAGGTCTCCGGGGTGCCGGTCACCCACACGCGCTCGGCACCGCGCACGGCCTCCGTGATCAGCCGGGTCTTGCCGCCGCCGGCCGGCCCGGTCACCACGACACCCTGGCGGCCGATGCCCAAAGACCGCCTGACCAGCTCCAGTTCGTCCACCCGGCCGGTGAAGGGCCAGGGCGGCCGGAGGGTCCGCGCGTCCTGTTCGTAACTCGTCACACAGGTATGAGTCCCGTTACTCACCCCTGATACAGGGGGACTTGAGTAGCTCCCGACTCAGGTCGCCGGGCGGGGCGAACGGCAGTCTGGGCGCATGACCCGACGCTACTGCTCGCTGCCGCGGCAGCCGGTCCCGGTGTTCGCCCCGGGGCTGGCCGCCGAGCGGCTCGGCGCGCTGCTCCGCGGGCGGCGGATGTGGGTCAACGGGACCGTTCTGCACTACTACTTCTTCGACGCCGACTCCGACGCCTCGGTGATCCCCGTGCCCGGGACCGGGGAGACCCGCCGGGTGTCCTGGGCCGGTGCCAAGGAGCAGCGGGACGTGGTGCGCGAGTGTTTCCGGGAGTGGCAGGACCTCGGCATCGGGGTGACGTTCACCGAGGTGTCCGACCGGTGCGAGGCCGAACTGCGGATCGGCTTCCAGCGCGGCGACGGCTCGTGGTCGGCGGTCGGCCGGGACGCGCTCGCGGTGGGCGCGGGCGAGCGCACCATGAACCTGGGCTGGGACCTGGCCGAACCGGGCGGCCGCTGGACGGCTCTGCACGAGATCGGGCACGCGCTCGGGATGCGGCACGAGCACCAGAGCCCGTTCGCCGGGGTCCACTGGGACGACGAGGCGGTCTACGGCACTCTCGCCGGACCGCCGAACCACTGGAGCCGGGACCGGACGGACGTCAACATCCTGCGCAAGCTGGACCCGGCCGAGGCGAACGGCCCCGTGTGGGATCCGCAGTCGGTGATGCAGTTCCCCGTCGGCCCCGGGCTGATCCTGGAGCCGGAGCAGTACCACAACGGTCTGTACCCGCCGGGTTCGCTGTCCCCGGCCGACAAGGAGTTCGTGCTCCGCTGGTACCCGCCCGCCGACGCCCCGGCCGCGCTGGTCCCGTTCCGGTCCGCGCCGCTCGGCCTCGGTCCCGGCGAGCAGGCGGACTTCGCCGTGGAGCCCCCGGAGACCCGCGTGTACCGGGTGGGCACCTTCGGGGAGAGCGACTCCGTCGTCGTGGTCTTCGAGGAGCGCGACGGGGAACCGCGCTACCTCGCCGGCCACGACGACGGGGGCACCCCGCACAACACCGGGATCGGCGTCCGGCTCGTCAGGGGCCGGCGCTACTTCGTCCGCGTCCGTCTCCATTCCACGTGGGGGTCGGGGGAGACAGCGGTCATGTGCTGGTGACACCGGCACACGACCGCGACGCGGAGGCCGGACTCAGGGTCCGGCGCCGGGGGGAGGCGGTCGCGGCACGTAGCCTTCGGGGGAGGGAAACGTGCCGCGACCCCGCCCGTGGCCGCTCAGGACGCCGCGCGCTCCCGGCGGGGCCGGTCCGGATGGGCGAGGCCGAGGTGGTCGCGGAGGGTGGTGCCCTCGTACTCGGTGCGGAAGACGCCGCGTTCCTGGAGGAGCGGGACGACCGTGTCGGCGAAGGTGTCGAGGCCGCCGGGCGTGATGTGCGGGACCAGGATGAAGCCGTCGGCGACGTCCGCCTGCACGAACTCGTCGATGGTGCGGGCGACGGTGGCCGGGGAGCCGACGAAGGTCTGCCGGTTGCCCGTGTTGATCACGAGGTCGCGGATGGACCACTTGTTGGCCTCGGCGAGCTCCCGCCACTCACGGGCGACAGCGACCGGGTCGCGGTACATCCGCACCTGGGCACGCCCCCGGGAGATGTGCTCCTCGCTCACCACCGGGTCCACGTCGGGCAGCGGTCCCTCCGGGTCGTACGACGACAGGTCCCGGTTCCACACGAACTCCAGGTGCTTGAGGGCGGTCGCGCCGCTGACCTGCAGGCGGCGCACCTGGTGGGCGGTCTCCTCGGCCTCCGCGTCGGTGTCACCGAGGACGAAGCTGGCGGCGGGCAGGATCAGCAGTTCCTCGGGGCGGCGGCCGTACTTGGCGAGGCGGGACTTGACGTCCGTGTAGAAGGCCTGGCCCGCGTCGCGGGTGGCGTACCGGCTGAAGATCGCGTCGGCGCCGGCGGCCGCGAACTCCCGTCCCTCCTCGGACTCTCCGGCCTGGAAGATCACCGGGCGGCCCTGCGGGGAGCGCGGCACGTTGAACTGGCCGTGGATGTCGAACTGCGCGCCCCGGTGCACGAAGGACCCGGCCCCCGCATCGCTCAGGAAGGTGCCGGCGGCCTGGTCGGCGAGGATCTCGTCGCCGTGCCAGGAGTCGAGGAGTTCGTTGGCCGTGGCGAGGAACTCCTTGGCGCGCGCGTAGCGCTGGTCCTGGGGCAGGAAGCCGCCGCGCCGGAAGTTCTCGCCGGTGAAGGCGTCCCAGGACGTGACCACGTTCCAGGCGGCCCGGCCGGCGGAGAGGTGGTCGAGGCTGGCGAACTGGCGGGCCACCTCGTAGGGCTCATTGAAGGTGGAGTTGATGGTGCCGGTCAGGCCGAGGCGGTCGGTGACGGCGGCCAGCGCGGCCAGCACGGTGAAGGTGTCGGGGCGGCCGACCACGTCCAGGTCGTATATCTCGCCGCCCTGTTCGCGCAGCCTCAGGCCTTCGGCGAGGAACAGGAAGTCGAACCTGGCGCGTTCGGCGGTCTTCGCGAAATGTGTGAAGGAGCTGAACTCGATGTGGCTGCCGGCGGCCGGGTCGCTCCACACGGTGGTGTTGTTGACGCCGGGGAAGTGCGCGGCCAGGTGGATCTGCTTCGGCGGCTTGCTCATGTCGGGGGCGGTCCTTCCGGCTCAGGCGGTGGCAGCGGCGTAGCGGTTGGCGGGGCGGGCGAGCCCGAGCAGGCCGCGCAGGGTGTCGGCCTCGTAGGCGGTGCGGAAGAGGCCGCGACGCTGGAGTTCGGGGACCAGGTCCCGGGTGATGCGCGGCAGGTCGTGGCAGAGCACGGCGGGCCGCAGCCGGAATCCGGTGAGGCCCTCGGCCGCGAACTCCGCCAGGAGGTCGGCGAGTTCGGACGCGGTGCCGGTGAATTCGGCCGCGTCGCTGGTGTGTTCGCCGCCGTCGAGGGTGTCGAGGCGGTCCTTGCGGGCCACGGCCGCGGCCCGGTCGTCGTCCAGGTAGACCTCCAGGTCGCCGAAGACGTGCACGGTGTCGCCGGTCCGGCCGGCGGCTTCCTGGCCGGCGCGGATCTCGGCGACGATCGCCCGGGCGTCGGCGGCGTCCCGCGGGGTGACGTGACCGACGTCGGCCTGCCGGGCGATCAGCCGGTAGGGGACGGCCTGGTGGCCGAGGGCGGTGACGAGCGGCTGCCCCTGCGGCGGGCGCGGGGTGATGGAGGGGCCCTTGACGCTGAAGTGGCGGCCCTCGAAGTCGATGTGGTGCAGCTTGTCGCGGTCGACGAAGCGGCCGGTGGCGACGTCCCGGATCTCGGCGTCGTCCTCCCAGCTGTCCCAGAGCCTGCGCACGGCCTCCACGTAGTCGGCGGCCTCCTCGAAGTGCTCGGCGAGCCGCGCCTGTCCGGCCGGGGAGCGCAGTTGCGCGAGGTCGACGGGCGGGAAGCCGCGACGGCCGAAGTGGTCCGCCTCGTGCGGCCGGGCGGAGATCTGCACCCGCAGCCCCGCCCGGCCGGCGCTGACGTAGTCCAGGGTGGCGATCGCCTTGGAGATGTGGAACGGCTCGGTGTGGGTGGCGATCACCGTCGGCACCAGGCCGATGCGGTGGGACAGCGGCGCGATCCTCGACGCGATCAGCACCGCGTCGAGACGGCCGCGGACCTGGTCGGTGCGGCCGTCGAGCTCGCCGTACCGGGAGGACTGCAGGCCGAGGCCGTCCTCGATGGTGACGAAGTCGAGGAGGCCGCGCTCGGCCTCGGCCACCAGGTCGGCCCAGTAGCCGGCGGTGAACAGCTCGTGGGGGCGGGCGGCGGGCTCGCGCCAGGACGCGGGGTGCCAGCCTGTTCCGTCCAGGGCGATCGCGAGGTGCAGGGGGGAAGCGGGAGACGAGGACACAGGGGTGCCTTCCTGAGGGGTCCGTACGAGGGCGCGCCGGGGCGGAGAAGGGGCGCGGCGGGGACGACAGGTCAGGAACAACAGAGCGCGCCGGCCACGCGCGCCAGGTCGATGTGCGGCCGGGAGTACAGGACGGCACGGCGGCTGGGGCTGAGGACACGTGTCACGTCCCGCACCTCCCGGTCTGCTCCGCGTACACCCGTACCCAGCCACCAACAGACGGGCCGCCGTGGTTGTTCCCGGGGCGCGCGGCGGCCGGCGCCGGGCGGGCGGCGGCGCCGGTGCGGTGGTGGAGTACGGTCCGGCGGATCACGGCGAAGGGTCCTTCCTCGGGGTCGCGGCGGAGTTCCTGACGGTC
Organism: Streptomyces sp. NPDC001068; assembly: GCF_042897315.1. NCBI lineage: Bacteria > Bacillati > Actinomycetota > Actinomycetes > Kitasatosporales > Streptomycetaceae > Streptomyces > Streptomyces sp. NPDC001068. The sequence continues at coordinate 166,811 of NZ_JBIAYD010000001.1, forward strand.
GACGGGGATCGGAGTCCCGACGCCGGATCAGGAGTTGTCGACCGGGAGTCCGGGCGGGTTGACCTCGGACTTGGCGACGGCCTCGTCGGAGAGGTTGTAGGCCTTGAGCCACTCGGCGTACTGGCCGTTCTCGATGAGGTGGTTGATGGCGTCGACGAGCGGCTTGGCGAGGCCGCTGCCCTTCTTGGCGGTGGCCGCGATCAGGCCCTGGAGCCCGGCGCCGGCACCGGAGTAGGTACCGGCGGTGCGCGTGGCGCTCGGGGTGCCGGCGGTCTGCCTGTTGTGGTAGGCGATGCCGGGGTTGGGGCCGAGATAGGCGTCGATCTTGCCGCTGGAGAGGGCCAGGTAGACGCTGTTGCTGTCCTGGAAGTACTTGACGGTGACCTTCTTGCCCTCCCTGGCGAGCTTCGCCTTCCACTCCAGGAGGATCTTCTCCTGGTTGGTCCCGGCGCTGACGGAGACCGTCCGGCCCGCGAGGTTGCGGTAGTCGCCGTCGAAGTTCCAGGTGCTCTTCCGCGGCACGGTGAAGGCGAGGTTGTCCTGCCGGTAGGAGGCGAACTCGTACTTCTTCTTGCGCTCCTCGGTGTCGGTGATGTTCGACAGCGCCACGTCGACCTTGCCGCTGTCGATTCCGACGAACATGTTCTCCCAGGTGAAGTTCCTGATCTCGGGTTCGAGGCCGAACACCGCGGCGACCAGACGGCCGAGGTCGGGTTCGGAACCGGTGAGCGTCCTCTGGTCGCCGCCGACGTAGGCCAGCGGCGGGAATCCGGCGGGCAGGGCGCCCTCGCCGATGACGAGCTTGCCGCTCTTCCTGAGCGAGGCGGGCAGTTCGGCGCTGATGGACTTCACCTCGGAGACCTTGACGGCGGTCCGGGTCGCGGCGCCGTTGGACACCTGGCCGATGACGACCTGGCCGCTCTCGGCGGCGGCGGTGACCGCGTCGCTGTCGCCCCCGCAGGCGGCGAGCCCGGTGGCGAGGGTGGCGACGGCGGTGGCCGCGGTGATGCCTCTGGTCAGACTGCGTCGGGAGGGGAGCGTGGGCATGGCTGTCCTTCGTGTTCGGGCGAGAGAGGGACTCGAGAGGGACTCGAGAGGGACTCGAGAGGGACTCGAGAGGGACGAGAGAGGAGGGAGGGAGGTGAAAGGGAGAGACGAGGTGTGGGCACTGATGCGGTTCAGAGGACCTTGCGCAGGAAGTCACGGGTGCGTTCGTGCCGCGGACGGTCCAGGACCTCGGACGGCGGCCCCTGTTCGACGATCCTTCCGCCGTCGATGAAGACGACCCGGTCGGCGATCTCGCGGGCGAAGCCGATCTCGTGGGTGACGATGACGAGCGTGGTCCCGCTGTCGGCGAGGTCCCTGATGACGGCGAGGACCTCGCCGACGAGTTCGGGGTCCAGGGCGGAGGTGGGCTCGTCGAAGAGGATGACGCCGGGGCGCAGCGCGAGGGCGCGGGCGATGGCGACCCGCTGCTGCTGGCCGCCGGACAGCTGCCGGGGGTAGGCGCCGACGCGTTCGCCGAGGCCGACGCGTTCGAGGAGTTCCTTGGCCAGGGCCTGGGCCTCGGGTTTCGTCAGCCTTCCGGTGGCGACCGGAGCGGCGGCCACGTTGTCCAGCACGGTCAGGTGCGGGAAGAGGTTGAAGTTCTGGAAGACGAAGCCGATCCGGCCGCGCTGGGCGAGGATGGCGCGCTCGCTCAGTTCCTTCAGGCGGTCGCCCTGCCGCCTCACCCCGATCAGCTCGCCGTTGACGCTGACGTGGCCGATCTCGGGCCTCTCCAGGTGGTTGACGACCCTGAGCAGGGTGGACTTGCCGGAGCCGGAGGGGCCGAGGATGACGGTGACCTCGCCGGGGCGGACGGTCAGGTCGACGCCGTCGAGGACCTGCTGGGTGCCGTACCACTTGTGGACGTTGTGGATCTCCAGTGCGGCGGGGGCCGTCTCCAGGGTGTCGGCGGCGCTCATACGGCGGCCTCCCGGCGGACGCGGGCACGCAGGTCGGCGAGCCCGGCCCGCAGTTTCCCCAGGGGCGTCGGCGGCAGGGAGCGGGTGGCGCCCCGGGCGTAGTGCCGCTCGACGTAGAACTGGACGACGGAGACGACGCTGGTGAGGATCAGGTACCAGACGGTCACCACCAGGAGCAGCGGCACGATGTCGCCGGGGTAGGTCGAACCCATGCTCTGCGCGGAGCCGAAGAGGTCGAGCAGCGACACGTAGAAGACCAGCGAGGTGCTCTTGACCAGGCCGATGAGCTGGTTGACGTAGTTCGGGACGATCGATCTCAGGGCCTGCGGGAACACGATCCTGCGGAACTGGTAGGACCTGGGCAGCCCGAGGGCGGCGGCCGCCTCGTGCTGGCCCTGGTCGACGGAGAGGATGCCGCCGCGGACCACTTCGGCCGCGTAGGCGGCCTCGTTGAGGCTGAGTCCGATCACCGCGACGGCCATGTCGGTGGCGAGCCTGGACTCGTCGAAGGAGAAGAACGCCGGTCCGAAGGGCACGCCGATGCTCAACCTCTGGTACAGGGCGGAGAAGTTGTAGAGGAAGAGCAGGACGACGATGAGCGGGATCGAGCGCAGCGCCCAGACGTAGGTCCAGCTGACCGCGCGCAGCACCGGGCTCCCGGAGAGCCGGGCCAGCGCGAGCAGGATGCCGCCGAGGAGGCCCAGCACCGCGCTGTAGGCCGTGACTTCGAGGGTGATCACCAGACCGTCGAGGATGGTCGGCCGCAGGAACCAGTAGCTCCAGCGGTCCCACTGGTAGAAGGGGTTGGTCACCAGCCCGTGGACGAACTGGGCGACCAGGACGAGGACGGCGGCGGTGAGGATCCACCGTCCGGGTCTGCGCAGCGGCAGAACACGCTGTGCGGTGCGTCGATCTGATGCTCTGTCTGTTCGGGAAGGCGCCTCGGGGGCGAGCGTGACGCCTGGGGGTTCACTCATGGCGGGCTCCGGCGGGATCGGTCACCTCCGGTCCTGCGGGCGGGCACCCGGCACCGTGCCGGGTTCGGGCACGGCGGGGTGCGCGGTGGCGCGCGGGACGCGGGGGCTGGGCGGACGGCATCACACCGGAGGGCCGGTGTCTTCGTCGGGAACGCTGAGGCGCGGGGCTGCGGGAACCGGGCGGAAGGCCGGTCAGACCCGACAGCGGGCCCGGCCCGGTGCGGTACACGCGCTACACAGGGCGCTGTTGACGCGGAGCAGATCGACGGCGCGGTCGGCGACGAGCGGGCTCGGATACGGCTGTACGCAGCCCCGCGCGCGGCGCGTGGCCGTGCCGGTCGCTGCGTACATGTCCGTCACCCGTCAGTCGGTGGCCCTGGGGCCTCGCGCTTACCGAACATCGTCATCCGGTCCGGTCGTCACCTGGGGCACCCCACCGCGGTGCGAGGGTTGCCGGTCAGCGAGCCAGGGCTTGACGCTGACGCTCTTGACCGTTCTGTGCGGCAAGTTAGGCAGTTGCCCGATCGGATGTCAACGCCTGTCCGACTGGCGAAACGCCTCGGGCCGCTCTCACCTGCGCGGAACTCCCGGGACGTCCGCCGCATGACGGGCCCAGTCCAGGATCTGGACGGCCGCGCCGGCGGCTTCGAGCCCTTGGCAACAGCCGTGGTGGCGGCGGGCGATGCCGTCGAGGTCGAGATGCGTGCCGAAGGCCGGGTGGGCGGCCAGGCGGCGGGCGTAGGCCCACAGCGCCGGGTGGTCCGCGACCGCGTGCACGGCGCCGGCGTCCAGGTGGCAGCGGTGCACGGTGTCGAGTTGCACGAGAGTGACCCACAACTCGACGTCCGCCGCGGTGAGTTCCCCGCCGACCAGGTACCGGGTCCCGGTCAGCCGGTGCTCCAGCCCGTCCAGGGTGGCGAGCAGCACCTCCAGCGCGCGCGGGTCGCCGCCCGGACGGCCGGCGTGCTGGGCCGCCCGCTCGACACCCTCGGCGCACAGCCGCTCGACCTCCTCGATCCCGGGCTCCGCGCCGCGCGGGTACAGCCGGACGGCTCCGTCGCCGAAGTGCCGGTCGAGGTCGCGCAGGATGTCCCCGCCGTGGGTGGAGACGATCCGGCCGGACCAGTCGTCGCTGAGCACCGGCGCGAGGGCCGGTCCCGAGTAGTGGTGGGCGCTCGCCTCGTACAGCCGGCGCAGCGCCGTGTGCCCGCCGTCGGGACAGTCGGGGACGGCGGGCAGGTGGGTGACCGGACAACAGCCGCCGAGTGCGAGGAGGCTGTGGCCGACGGCGATGCGGAGGCCGTCGGGGCAGGCGGTGGAGAGGTGGAGCCGGTAGCGGCCGGGCACGGCGTAGTGCCCGCTGCGCGCGTCCCGGCCGATGCGCCCGCGGAATGCGGGGCCGGTGGGGGCGGACGGGAGGGCGGCGAGCGGAGTGATGGACATGCGTCTCCCCGGGGTACGGGCGCGCGGACGTCCGCGCGGCGGAGGCGATCGTGGGCGGGTGTCCGGGTGGGCGGGGGCTCGGCGGGCGGGCGCCCGCCCACCCGGGCGGTGCGGCCGGCGACGCTGCCGACGGGCGGTGCTCGGCGGGCGGCGGGGGCGGGCGGCGGGCAGTGCTCGGCAGGGTGCGGACGGTGGGCGGGTCGGTCGGTTACGGCCGGCCGACGCGCCCGGCCGCGGGGGCCCGGCCGGTGCGGCCGATGGCGCTGCACACGCGCTGCAGGTCGATGTGCAGCCGGGAGGTGAGCAGCGGGAGTGGGCAGGGCGTACGGCTCTCTCGGCGCTGTCTGCCGGTGGCCGTGCGCAGCGGACCCATCGTTCCCTACCTTTTCACTAGGATTCCCGTCTGGAGTGTCGATCCGCCGCCGTGTGCCGTCAAGGGGGCGTCCACGCCCGGGACACCCGGACCCGGCTTGCCGCCGGACGGCAGGGGTTGTCCGCTGGAGACGCAGGCCGAGTGACAGGAGCCGGATGCGATGAGCGAGCCCCCGGGTCCCGGGCCCGTACCCGGCGCCGTGCCCGAGACCTTCGCGTTCGCCTGCGGGCGGTGCGGCGAGGCCTGGGAGGCGACCTTCCAGGCGGTGTTCTTCACCGACCCGATCGCCGATCCGGACCTGCGGAGCACCCAGGAGTACGTCGACGAGGCGGGCCGGGCCGTGTGGACGCCGCTCACCGACGCGGTGTGCCCGCGCTGCGGCAGCCGACGCGTGCGGATCACGGCGGCCGGGTCGTGAGGCTCACCCGGATGGCACGCGCGGGTGGTCGGCGGCCGCGCCGGGTGGTGGCGTGGAGGGACGTACCGCCGTCGTCCGTGGTGTGGCGCAGCATCGCTGCCCCCGCGGTGCGACGTACCGCGTTCCCGAGGAGGCAGTCGCGATGATCCGTCCGTTCCGACCCGTGCGTGTTCTCGCCGCGGCCCTGGCGGCGGGGATACTGCTCGCCACGGCGGCCTGTACGGAGGAGAGCGGCGGCGCGGGAGCCGTGTCCGTCTCGCCGGCCGGCGAGCGCGCTTCCGCGTCGCCCTCGGCCACCCCGGCCCTGACCGGGGCGGGCGCGCAGGCCGCGCTCATCACACCCGCCGACATCGAGGACAACTGGCAACTGGCCGCCGACGCGGCGACCTGGCGGAACACCATGCTGGTCGGCAAGGTCGACGTGGCCGGGTTCCTCACCGCCAAGACCGACGCCGCCGACTGCCAGCGGCTTCTGGACGGCCTCTACTCCGACAGCCTCCTGGGCCGCGCGTCCGGCGCCTCCGGGCTGCGCGGGTTCAGCTCGGAGGACGCCCGACTGCTGTACCAGGTCGGCGACTACGGCTCGGCGAACCTGGACGCCACGCTGGCCTGGCTGAAGTCCCTGCCGGTCAAGTGCGACCAGTTCACGGCCACCGGCAAGGACGGCGGCAGGCGGACCGTGCAGGTCGTCGCGGCGAAGGTGCCCGACTCGGGTGACGCGCGTGCGGCCCTGACGGTGACCGTCCAGGGCGACTCGGGCGGCCGGTCGGCCACCTGGACCACCGACGTGGCGGTGCTGCGCGTCGGCGCCTCCGGCGCCGCGGTCACCAACGGCGGTCTGTCCGGCGTCGACCACGACAGCACCGCGCTGGCCGTCCGCAGCGGCGCCCAGCGCCTGAAGGACGTCCTGTCCGGCAAGACCCCGGCGCCGACGCCGAGCGGGGTCGACTAGCCGAACCCGGCCGTGTCCGACCGGAGCCGGCGTGGCGTACACCGGCCGTGAGGCCCCGCAGGGTTCTCCTACGGGGCCTCCCCCTGTCAGGGGACTCGTCAGCCCTCGATCGGACCGCGTGCGGTGCGGGCCGCCTTCGCCAGGTCCAGATCCGTGGTCTCCGGGGCGAGGAACTGGGAGACCAGACCGCCGATCGCGAGTACGCCCGCGCCGACGAGCAGCACGAACTCCACGCCGAAGCGGTCGAGGCCCATCGGCAGCAGGAAGGTGCCGACGGCCGCGCCGACCCTGCTCATCGCGGTGGCGAAGCCGACGCCGGTGGCACGCAGCGAGGTCGGGAACACCTCCAGCGGGTAGACCGCGGTGAGCGCGCTGGAGGCCGCGTTGAGGAAGATGAAGAAGAGGAAGCCGGCCACGATGACGGGCGTCGAGTGCGGCCACACCGCGACCAGAGCCAGGCAGACCGCGGTGATCCAGAACGGCGGGATCAGCAGCCTGCGGCGGCCGATGCGGTCCACGACCAGACAGCCCGCGGTGACACCGGCGACCGCGGTGAACGAGTAGACCAGCAGCGCCGCCACCGCGTTGTCGCCCATGTGCAGGGCGTCGAAGACCTGCGTCCAGAACGTGCCGATGGCGAAGTACGGCAGGACCAGCGCCGCCCAGAAGACGCTGGCGAACACCGTGCTGCGCAGGTGCTCCCTGCTGAACAGCGCCCAGAAGCCGGCCTGCCCGCTCGTGTTCCGCTCGTCGAGTTCGGCGTCGACGTCGATCTCGATGCCGTACCGCTCGATGAGCGCCTCGGCCTCCTCCCGGCGGCCCCTGCTCAGCAGCCAGCGCGCCGATTCGGGGATGCCGCCGCGCAGCGACACGCAGATCACCGCGAGGACGGCGCTGCTGGCCAGCGACCAGCGCCAGCCGCCGTCGACGTCCGCGAACACGGCGCCGACGACGGTGGCCAGCGCGTAGCCGACGTACCAGCTGATCTCCAGGCTGGCCAGGAGCCGGCCCCGGCCCTGTTTCGGGGCGTACTCGGAGAGCAGCGGGGCGCCGATGGCGTACTCGCCGCCGATCGCCACGCCCATCAGCAGCCGGATCAGGAAGAGCTGGAGCCCGTCGGTGACGAAGAACTGGAGTACCGACCCGACCAGGAAGACCACCATGTCGGCGAGGAACACCGGGCGGCGTCCGAACCGGTCGGCCAGCCGGCCGAAGAGGGGGCCGCCGACGAAGATGCCGATCAGCGGGGAGGCTCCGACCAGGCCCTCCATGAAGGTGGACAGGTGGAGGTCGGCGGTCAGGGCGGTCATGGCCATGCCGATGCCGCCGATGATGTAGCCGTCGATGCCCTCGCCTATCTGGGTGGCGAGCTTCAACTTGGTGTGCAGTCGGCGGCGTTCACGCGAGTGGTCGGCGGCTTGCGGGGTGCCGGGCGGTTGCTGGGTCGCAGGCGTCATTGCCATGTGCGGTCCTCGGGGTGAGCGGGTGAGCGGGCGGGGACGGAACGGGCAGCGGTCGTAGGGGTCACAGGGGCCAGTCGAGGGCGATGTACTGCGTCTCCAGGAAGGCCTCGATGCCCTCCCGGCCGCCCTCGCGGCCGAGTCCGGACTGCTTGACGCCGCCGAAGGGCGCGGCCGGGTCGGACAGCAGACCGCGGTTGACGCCGACCATGCCGGCCTCCAGGCGCTCGGCCAGGCGCAGCGCCCGGCCGACGTCACGGGAGTAGACGTAGGAGGCCAAGCCGTGGACGGTGGCGTTGGCGCGGGTCAGCATCTCGTCCTCGTCGGTGAAGGTGGTGACCGGCGCGACGGGACCGAAGATCTCCTCGTGCAGCAGGCGGGCGTCGTCGGGGACGTCGACGAGGACGGTCGCGGGATGGAAGTGGCCCGGTCCGTCCGGGACTTCACCCTGTGCCGCGATGCGGGCACCGCGGGAGAGGGCGTCGGCGACCAGGGCGCGGATCCTGTCCACGGCGGCCGCGTTGATCATCGGGCCCAGGGTGACCCCCTCGGCCAGGCCGGGCCCGGTGCGCACGGCGGCCATGGCGGCGCCGAACTTCTCGGTGAACTCGGCGGCGACGTCGGCGTGGACGTAGAACCGGTTGGCGGCGATGCAGACTTCGCCGCCGCCGCGCATCTTGGCGTCCATCGCGCCGAGCACCGCGGCGTCCACGTCGGCGTCCGCGCAGACCACGAAGGGGGCGTTGCCGCCCAGTTCCATGGTCACGTTGACGACGTTCGCGGCGGCCTGCGCGAGGAGCAGCCGGCCGGTGGCGGTGGATCCGGTGAAGGAGAACTTGCGGACCCGTTCGTCGCCGAGCCAGACCGACACCACCTCGGGCGCCCGGTCGGTCGGCAGGACGTTCAACAGGCCTGCGGGCAGGCCCGCTTCGGTCAGCAGAGCGGCGATCGCGAGGGCGGTGAGCGGGGTCTCCGGCGCGGGCTTGAGCAGCACCGGGCAGCCGGCCGCGAGCGCCGGGGCGATCTTCCGGGTGGCCATGGCGGCCGGGAAGTTCCAGGGGGTCACGAAGGCGGTGACGCCGACCGGCTGCCGGCGCACGACGTGCCGGTAGCCGCCCGCCGGGGCGTCCGAGAAGGCGGAGCCGACGCGGACCGCCTCCTCGGCGAACCACCGGAAGAACTCGGCGGCGTAGCCGACTTCGGCCACCGCGTCCCGGTAGGCCTTGCCGTTCTCCAGCACGATGAGCCGGGCGAGGGTGTCGGTGTGGTCGCGCATCAGCGTGAAGGCGTTGTGCAGGATCTCCGAGCGGCGCCGGGGCGGGGTGGCCCGCCAGCCGGCCGCGGCCGCCTGTGCCGCCTCGGTCGCCGCACGGGCGTCCGCGGCTCCGGCCGCGGACACCTCCCTGATCAACTCGCCGGTGGCCGGGTCGTACACGGGGTAGGTCCGTCCGTCGGCGGCCGGGATCGGGCGGCCGACGAGGAAGACATCGCCGTCCGCGAGCGGGGCCTTGGCCAGGAGGTCGATGCCGGCGAGGTTCATGAGCTGCTCTTTTCTCCGTTCCGGACGAGGCTCGTCCGATGCGCGGTGAATGTACGAGCGCGTCATGGGGCCGACAAGGCACCTCCGGCGGATCGCAATGGGGGTTGCTCTGAGGGCAACTCGTCGATCTTGGCCGGGAGTACGGCGGTCAGGTGAGCCGGGCCCGTTGCAGCGGGGTGCGGCGGGGCTCCCAGCCCAGCAGCGAGGACACCCGTGCCGCGGCCCGTGCCGTGGTGCGCCCCGCCGCGTCGAGCCGGTCGCCGAGGCGCGACTTGGGGGCGGAGATGTTGATGGCGGCGACGACCCGGCCCCGGAAGTCCCTGACCGGCGCCGACACCCCGACCAGCCCCTCCTCGAACTCCTCGCTGACGCGCGCGTAGCCCTGCCGCCGGGCGTCCTGGATCAGCGACCACAGGTCCTGGACCGGCATCTGGCCGCTGGTGCCGAAGCGGACGTAGAGCTCGTCGGGGGTCGCGTCGGCGAGCAGCACCCGGCCCGCGGACAGCCGCCAGGCGGGCACCCCGCGCCCCTCCCAGTCGTGCACGCGGAAGGAGTGCCCGGAGACGGAGAGCAGGGTGAGGACGTCGCGGTCGCTCAGCACGCAGAGGTGGCTGGTCTCCTCCAGATCCGCCGACAGGGCGTGCATCACCGGCTCCGCCACCCGCACCAGGCGGCTCTCGGAGGTACGGGCGACCAGCGAGAACAGCCGCCAGCCGAGCCGGTACTCCAGGGTGTCGGGGTCGCGTTCGACGATGCCCTCGGCGGCCAGCGCCTTCAGGGCCCGGGAGATCTGGGTCTTCTCCCGGCCGACCAGACGGGCGAGGCGGACGACGCCGAGGCCGCCGGCGTTCTGCGCCTCGTCGGAGGCGAGGGCCTCCAGGAGGTCGATGTCACGGCGCAGGCCGTGGCCGCGGGAGGTGGCGGAGGAGTCGGTCACGAGGGCCATCGTATGCGCGCGTACGGCGGGTGGAGCCCCTGGTCAGAGCGGAAGTTGTCAGGAGAGCAACCGGCATTTCGATTCCCCTGGCCGCCTTGCGAGGGGGTGGTGACGGACCTAGATTCGCGGCATCGGGCCCCATGAACTGCGCCGAATACGAGGTTCGTCCAGCCGCGCCCGCCACACTCACGCTTCCCAGGTCCAGGAGAGATCCGATGCCCACGCCGGTTTCCCCCGCCAGCCCGCCCGGCTTCGCCCCCACCGCGCTCGTCGGCGAGTCCTTCGTCGGCGACGGTGCCAACGCCGCGCACACGAACATCGTGATCGGACGCAAGGGCGGACCGGTCGAGACCGCGTGGGCGACGGCGCTGGCCACCCCGAGCGCCGGGCACGTCCCGTTCCTGACGGTGGTCCGGCCGTCGGTGCCGGTGAAGCCGCTCACCCTGTTCGTGACCAAGGCGGCCGCGGCGGGCGACCTGCACGAGCGCGCCACCTGGGGTTCCGCGCAGGCCGGGCTCGCCCAGGGCGTCGCGGACGCCGTCGGGGAGGGACTGATCCCCGCCGCGGAGGCCGACGAGTTGCTGATCATCGCGGCGGTGTGGGTCAACCCGGCCGTCGACGACCTGGACGTCTCCTTCCGCAACCAGCGCGCCGCCGCGTACGGCGCGGTCCGGGCGGCCGTGACCGGCACCCCGACCGTCGCCGAGGTGCTGGCCGCCGCCGAGGAGGGCCCGGCCAACCCGTTCTACACCCCGACCCCCGAGGTGCTCGCCCGATGAAGATCACCGACATCACCCTGGACCGGCTGCGCCTGGAGCTGGACCCGCCGTTCCGCGCCGCCTGGGACCCCGAGCCGCGCCGCGCCTTCGACGCCACGATCGTCCGCGTGCACACCGACGAGGGGATCACCGGCATCGGCTCCGGCGACCTCATGGACGGCTTCGAGACCTACAAGCACCTGTTCGTCGGCGAGGACCCGCTCGACATCACCCGGCACGTCCGGGCGATCGAGACCGCCAACTTCCACGGCGCCCACTACTGGCCCCTGGAGGCCGCGTTGTGGGACGTCATCGGCAAGGTGCACGGCCGCCCGGTGTCCGAGCTGTTCGGCAACGCGGCCAAGAGGCTGCCCGCCTACGCCTCGTCCGGCGAGCTGAAGTCCCCGGCCGAGCGTGTCGAGACCGCCCTGAAGGTGCGCGAGGCCGGTTTCCGCGCCATGAAGATCCGCATCGACCGCAACCGGGTCGACGAGGGCATCGCGGCTGTCCGGGCGGTCCGCGAGGAACTGGGCGCGGACTTCGAGATCATGGTGGATCTCAACCAGTCCTGGCGGATGGCCGGCGACACCGCGAACGCCTCCGACCTGGCGAGGACCCGCAAGACCGTGGCCCGGCTCGCCGAACTCGACGTCTTCTGGGTCGAGGAGCCGCTGCCGTACGCCGACCTGAACGGCTTCCGGCAGCTGCGCGCCGAGAACCCCGGGGTGCGGATTGCGGCCGGCGAGATGCACCACTCCCCCACCGAGTTGCTGCGCTACCTCGAAGAGGACGCCCTGGACATCTACCAGATGGACGTGGTGCTCGCGATCGGCATGCACCGCGCCCGCACCCTGGCCGAACTGGCCCAGCTGAAGCACCGTCAGTTCACCCCGCACAGCTGGACCAACGGCATCGGCGTGCTCGCCAACCTGCACGTCGCGGCCGGTGTCGGCGGCGGCCCGTTCTTCGAGTTCCCCTACGACCCGCCCGGCTGGACCCCCGAGCGCCGCGACTTCATGCTCGCCGAGCCGGTCCGGGTGAACGCCGAGGGCGACCTGGAGATCCCGGACCTGCCCGGCCTGGGCGTCGAACTGGACGAGGACGCGATCGACCGCTGGAGGATCAAGTGACGCACACGATCGACGAGTTGCTGGCACGGTCGTACGACGACTGGCTGGCCGCGGCGGACAAGCTCACCTTCGAGACCCGGCTGTTCGTCGACGGCGCCTTCACCGACGCCACCTCCGGTGACTCCTTCACCAGCGTCTCTCCGCGAGACGGCGCGGTGCTGGCCCAGGTGCAGGCGGCCGGACCGGAGGACGTCGACCGGGCGGTACGGTCCGCGCGGGCCGCCTTCGAGGACGGACGCTGGCGTGACCTCGCCCCGAAGGAGCGCAAGCGGATCCTGCTGCGCTGGGCGGAGCTGATCCTGGCGAACGCCGAGGAACTGGCCCTCCTCGACACCCTGGAGATGGGCAAGCCCGTCACCGAGTCGGTGCGGATCGACGTGGCCAAGACGGCCGAGACCATCGCCTGGTACGCCGAGACGATCGACAAGACCTACGACGAGGTGGCCCCGACACCCGGTGACGCGCTGGCGCTGGTGACCCGCGAGCCGCTGGGCGTGATCGGTGTGGTCGTACCGTGGAACTACGCCCTGCTGATCGCCAGTTGGAAGCTGGGCCCGGCGCTCGCGACCGGCAACAGCGTGGTCCTCAAGCCCGCCGAGCAGACCTCGCTCGCCGCCCTGCGGCTGGCCGCGCTGGCCACCGAGGCGGGGCTGCCCGACGGGGTGCTCCAGGTGGTCCCGGGCCGGGGCGAGGTCGCGGGACAGGCGCTCGGCCGCCACCCCGAGGTCGACAAGATCGCCTTCACCGGATCGGCGGAGGTGGCCCGGCTCTTCCAGGTGTACGCGGGCGAGTCCAACGGCAAGCAGGTCGCCGTGGAGGCGGGCGGCAAGTCACCCCAACTCGTGCTGGCCGACGCCGACATCGAGGCCGCCGCCTCCGCCGTGGCCTGGGGCATCTTCTACAACGCCGGCCAGACCTGCAACGCGGGCTCCCGGGTCGTCGTGCACGCCTCGGTCAAGGACGAACTCCTCGACGCCGTACGGCGGATCACCGCCGACACCTTCCGCGTCGGCGACCCGCTCGACCCCGCCACCGTGATGGGCCCGATCGTGGACGAGGGTCAACTGGCGAAGATCCTCGGTTACATCGAGCGCGGCACCGCGGACGGGGCCCGGGTCCTGATGGGCGGCGGGCGCACGCTCACCGGCACCGGCGGCACCTTCGTCGAACCGACCGTGCTCGACGGCGTGTCCAACACGTCCGCGGTCGGCCAGGAGGAGATCTTCGGTCCGGTGCTGGCCGTCGTGTCGTACGACGGTGGGGTGGACGAGGGCGTACGGCTCGCCAACGAGAGCGACTTCGGGCTCGTCGCCTCCGTCTGGACCCGGGACGTGACGGTCGCCCACCGCACCGCGAAGCGACTTCGGGCCGGCACGGTCTGGATCAACACCTTCGACGCCAGCGACGTCATCACACCCTTCGGCGGGTTCAAGGCCACCGGCGCGGGACGCGACAAGTCGCTGCACGCTCTGGACGCCTACACGGCGCTGAAGACCACCTGGATCAACCTGGCCTGAACGGCCCGCTCCCCCTACTCCACCTGCATCAAGCGAGGACAACGATGAGGATCGGTTTCATCGGCCTGGGCAACATGGGACGCCACATGGCCCGCCACCTGATCCACGCGGGACACCTGGTCACCGTGTACGACACCCGGCCCGAGGCCGCCGTCGAACACCTGGCGCTCGGCGCCCGCTGGGCCGACACCCCCGCGCAGTGCGTGGCCGACGCGGAACTGCTGATCACGATGTTGCCGAACCCGCGCGTCGTCGAGGAGGTGCTGCTGCGCGGCGGAGCCGCCGAGGCACTGCCCGAGGGCGCGCTGTGGATCGACATGTCGACCTCCACCCCGGCCGTCGCGGACCGGATCGCCGCCGAAGTCCTGGACCGGCGCGGGGTGCGCAGGCTCGACGCCCCGGTGAGCGGCATGGCGCACGGCGCCGAGGCCGGCCGGCTGCAGATCTTCGTCGGCGGGGCGGTGGACGACTTCCGGATGTGCCTGCCCGTGCTCGAGGTCCTGGGCGACCCCGACAAGGTGCTGCACGTGGGCGGACTCGGCTCCGGCTACACGGTCAAGCTGATGATCAACCTGCTGTGGTTCAGCCACCTCGTGGCCACCTCCGAGGTACTGGCGATGGGCACCAAGGCCGGCGTGGACCTGGGCGTGCTGCGCGGTGCGCTGCTGGCCAGCCCGGCCGCCTCGCACTTCCTGGAACGGGACCTGCTGTCGGTCCTGGTCGACGGCGACTACGACGACTCGTTCGCCATGGTCCTCGCCTGCAAGGACCTCGGACTCGCGGTGGACCTCGGCCGGGACGTGGGAGTCTCCACGGAACTGTCCGCACTGGTGGAGCAGATCTACCGCCGCTCGAAGGCCCAGCACGGCGACCTGGCCGGGGAGATGAGCCCGGTGCGCCTCTACGAGGCCCTGGCCGGACGGGAGTTCCGGCTCCCGCAGCCGGAGGACTCCCTGCTGAGCACCCCCGCCTGAGCCGAACCCCCTCCCCTCTTCCCCGCGTCTCCAGGAGCCGTACGCCATGGGCGAGTCCCGCACCGGTCAGCTGTCCGTCGACCCCACCTGCCGCATCGAGTTCGGCCCCGGCCGTCTCGCGCACCTCCCGGACCTCATCGCCTCCCTCGGCACGGGCCGTGCGTTCGTGGTCACCGACCGCGGGCTGCGGGCCGCCGGGATCGTCGGCCAGGTGGTCAATGTGCTGGACGCGGCGGGCGTCGAGCACGGGGTGTACGACGGTGTCGGCGCCAACCCCTCCACCGCGAACGTCGACGAAGGCGCCGCCAGGGCACGGGAGTTCGGCCCCGCGGTGGTCGTCGCCCTCGGCGGCGGCTCGGTCCTGGACGCGGCCAAGGGCATCTCGCTCCTGGTCGGCAACGCGGACGCGGCGGCGGCCGACGCGGACGCGCTGTGGGAGGCCCTGGACGGTCTGCCGCTGATCGCGATCCCGACCACCTCGGGCACCGGCGCCGAGACCAACGGCTTCGGTGTCATCGAGGACACCGGCGCCCGGCGCAAGGTGTACATCGGCCACCCCTCGGTCAAGCCGCGGATCGCGCTGCTCGACCCGGAGCTGACGCTCGGCCTGCCGGCCGGGATCACCGCCGCCACCGGCATCGACGCCCTGGTGCACGGCATCGAGTCGCTTGCCTCCCGGGGCGCCAACCCGGTCTCGGTGGCGTACGCGACACAGGCGGTGGCCATGGTGGGCCGCTGGCTGCCCCGCGCCCACGCCGACGGCTCGGACCTGGAGGCACGGGCCCAGCTGATGCTCGGCGCCCATCTGGCCGGCCAGGCGCTGACCGTCTCCGGGCTGGGCCTGGTGCACGGCATCGGGCACGCGCTGACCGCCCACACCGGCACCCCGCACGGGGTCGCGCTCGCCGCCGTCCTGGAGGAGGTCCTGGAGTTCGGCGCCCCGGCGGCCGGCGACGCCTACGAGCAGACGGCCCGCGCGCTGCGCCTGGCCCCGCCGGCCGACGGCGACTGGGCCCGCGCCGCGGTCGACGCCGTCCGCGAGATCTCCGGTGCCCTGGGCGTGAAGCGACCCCTGCGCGACCTCGGCGTCGTCCCGGACCTGCTGCGCCCCATCGCCGCGGGCGCCGTGGCGGACGCGGTCACCAGGAACGCACCCCGGCAGCCGACCGAGGAGCAGGTCCTCGGGATTCTGGAGGCGGTGTACTAGGGAGTCCGGGGCGGGGTCGCGCGCGGCTCGGGCGGGAGTGTCACCAGCGCACGTGCAGGCTGGGCGGCTTGCGGAAGACCAGGCCGTGCGGCGCGGCGGGTCGGTCCGGGTCGAGGCGGAGCGCGGGCAGGCGGTCGAGCAGCCGGCGGAGGGCGATCCGGGTCTCCAGGCGGGCGAGGTGGGCCGCGATGCAGTGGTGCGGGCCGTGGGCGAAGCCCAGTTGGAGGCGGGCGTTGCTCCTGCGGACGTCGAACCGGTCCGGGTCGGGGAAGACCGCCGGGTCGCGGTTGGCGCCGGTCAGCGAGACGCTGACCAGGTCGCCGCGGCGGACGGCGGCCGGCCCGAGCACGACGTCCCGGGTGGCGTAGCGGTCGACCACGGCCGCTCCGGGCTCCAGGCGCAGGGACTCCTCGACGGCACCGTCCAGCAGGGCCGGATCGGCCCGGACCAGGGCGAGTTGGCCGGGGTCGCCGAGGAGGTGGAGCAGCGCGTTGGTGATCATCGCCTCGGTGGTCTCGATGCCGCCGAACATCATGACGGCCGCGTTGGAGGCGACTTCGGGCGGCGTCAGCCGTCCGGCGGCGGAGAGGAGCAGCGAGGACGTGTGCCGGTCGGCGATCGTGGCCTCGACGGCGGCCCGCAGCTCCGCGTAGGCGGCGGCGCCCTCCGGGGCCGCGGTCAGGCCTTCGGTGATGTCCGAGACGGCCCGTACGATCGTGTCGTACCAGGCGAGCACCGTGTCCGTGGTCGCCCCGGCCAGTCCGAGCGCCTCGGTGACCACGGCGACGGCGAGCGGTCCGGCGAAGGTGCGGCGCAGTTCGGCGCCGCCGCCCGGTTCCAGCGCGGTGATCAGGCGGTCGGTCTCCCCCTCGATGAAGGCGGCGAAGCCGTCGTGCACCTCGCGGGGCCGGAAGGGCGCGGCGAAGGGCTCGCGGTGCCGGGCGTGCTCGGCACCGTCCAGGGAGAGCATGCTGGGGCCGACGACCTGCGCGGTGGAGAAGCGCGGGTCGTCGACGGTGAAGCCGGCGGAGTCCCGCATCACGTCCACCGCGAGGTCGCGGCGGGTGACCAGCCAGCCGTTCAACTCGGGCAGCCAGGAGACCGGTTCGGCGGCACGCAGTCGTGCCAGGTGCGGGTGCGGATCGCGGGCGAGTTCGGCGAGCGTGGTCGAGGCGCCGAGCGGGAACGCGTCGGTGGTGCTCATCGTGCGGTCCGGCCGGGGAGAGGGAATCCGTTCACCCGCTCACCTAAGCACGGTGCCCCGGGCCCCGGTTCGCCACCCCTGGCTCGAAGACCCGCCGCCCCGGTGCAGGTCAGACGCCGTCGACCGTGACCGCGACGGGGGTGCCGGCCTCGACGGTGCGGCTGACGGTGCACAGCCGGTCGTGCGAGACGGCCACCGCCCGGGGCAGGATGGTGCGGGCCCGGTCGCCCGA
Organism: Streptomyces sp. NPDC001068; assembly: GCF_042897315.1. Taxonomy (NCBI): domain Bacteria; kingdom Bacillati; phylum Actinomycetota; class Actinomycetes; order Kitasatosporales; family Streptomycetaceae; genus Streptomyces; species Streptomyces sp. NPDC001068. The sequence goes on from NZ_JBIAYD010000001.1 coordinate 183,900, forward strand.
CGGACCGTCCGGGAAGGAGACGGAGAAGGTGACCGAGAGGTCGGTGAGCCGGTTCCCGCCCTCGTCGGCGGCCTTCCGACCGCTGACCGTGACGGTGAAGGCGCTCGGTTCGGCGTGCCGGGCGGTGGCCACGTCGACGTCGGCCGCCGTGCAGCCGCCGATCGCGGCCAGCAGCAGTTCCACCGGCGTGAATCCGGTTCCGTCCCCGGTGGAGAAGTCGATCGTGCCGCCGCGCGGGTTGGTGGCGGTGAAACGGCCGGTGGCGGTGCGCTCGATCGTCACCAGGCGCTGGGAGTCTTCGCTCATGGCGCCGAACCTACGGCAGGACGGCCGCCGGTGCGGAACGGCCACGGCCCGTGCCGCCCGGGAGAGCGTCCGCGCGGACGGACGAGGGGCCGCGGCACCCGCGGCGACGCGCGCCGGCGGCCGTGTCACGTCGGCCGGGCCGAAGGCGTCGGCGTCGGCGTCGGCGTCGGGAGCAGGGGGCGGGCCCGGGCGATGAGCAGGGCGACGTCGTCCTCGCCGCCGGGCGGCCGCAGCGTCTCCAGGATGCGTGCGCAGGTCTCTTCCAGACCGCTGCCGCGGGTCGCGGTGAGGGCGTCGAGCAGGGTGTCCAGGCGGGCGTCGATGGATTCGCTCCGGGTCTCCACCAGTCCGTCGGTGTAGAGGACCAGTTCGTCGCCGGGGCGGAAGTCGATGGTGGCGGCCTCGAAGGGCACCCCGCCGACGCCCAGCGGCACACCGGCCGGCAGGTCGAGCAGCCGGGCCGGCAGGCCCGCCCGCAGCAGGGCCGGGGGCAGGTGCCCGGCCAGGCACATCCGGCACTCGCCCCGCTGCGGGTCGCAGACGCAGTAGAGGCAGGTGGTGATGGCCTGCTCACACCCGTCGAGGAAGTGGTCGAGGTGGTACAGCGCCTCGTCCGGGGCGAGGTCGAGCTCGGCGAAGGCACGTGCGGCGCTGCGGAGTTGGCCCATGGTGGCGGCGGCGTTGATGCCGCTGCCCATGACGTCGCCGACGACCAGCGCGGTCTTGTCGCCCTCCAGCGGAATGGCGTCGTACCAGTCGCCGCCGATCTCGCTGGTGGCGCCGGCGGGCTGGTAGCGGCAGGCCACCTCCAGACCGGGCAGGTGGGTCGGGAGCTGCGGGAGCAGACTGCGCTGCAGGGTGAGGGCGGCATGGCGCTGGGCCTGGTAACCGCGGGCGTTGTCGATGCAGACCGCGGCCCGGGCGGCCAGCTCGGAGGCGAGGAACACGTCGTCGTCGTCGAAGGGCGCGGCGTTCCGGGTGCGGGCGAGGGCCAGGACACCGAGGACCTCGCCCCGGGCAGGCAGCGGTACGACCAGGTAGGAGTGGACGCCGGCGTCCTCCAGGAGGGCGGCGGCCGCTTCGTGGCGGGTGATGAGCTCCAGGTCCCGGCGGGTGGTGCGGGGCAGCAGGACCGGTTGGCCGGAGCGCACGCACCGGGTGACCAGCCGGTCGCCGTCGTAGGCGACGAGGCCGCCGGGCGGGTGGGCGGCGCGTACCGCCTCACCGTCGTGGGCCGAGCTGACGGCGAGGGTCCGGAAGCACAACTGGCCCTCCTGCGGCACGCTGCGGCCGTAGAGCGCCCGCTCGAGCACGTCCACGGCGGCCACGTCGGCGAGGTCCGGGACGACGACGTCGGCCAGCTCGCACGCCGTCGTCTCCAGGTCGAGGGTGGTGCCGACGGAGGCGGAGGCCCGGGCGATCAGTGCCAGTCGTTGCCGGGCCTGGGCCGCCTCGGCGGCCGCCCGGTGCCGCTCGGTGACGTCGATGACGGAGTAGGCCAGGCCCAGTACCCGGCCGCCGGAGTCCTCCAGCCGGTAGTAGGAGACGGACCAGGCGTGGTCGTGGTCCGGGTCGCCGGGGGGCCGGCAGACGATGTCCCGGTCCACGACCGACTCGCCGGTCTCCAGGACCCGGCGCAGCCGCGCCTCGGGCCCCGTGTCGAGGTAGGTGAGGATCTCACCGGCGGACCGGCCCAGACGCTCGGCGGCGGACTGGCCCGTGATGCGTTCCAGGGCGGGATTGACCGCCCGGTACCGCAGGTCCGAGTCGAGGATGGCCAGTCCCACCGGCGACTGGGAGACCAGCCGCATGGCCAGGGCGGTATCCAGCTCGACCCGCTCGACGGTGTCCCGGTCGGCGGCGAGGCCCAGCGCGTAGTGGCCGCCGAGTTCGTCCAGGAGCCGCATGTTGCGGAACTCCACCTGCCGGGTGCTGCCGTCCTTGTGCCGGACCGGGAAGACCCCGGCCCAGTTCTGCCCGGACTCCATGACCTGTGTGAACAGCTTGACGAGTTCGTCCCGGTGCTCCTCGTGGACGATCAGCCGGGCCGCGTACTGCCCCAGCGCCTCCGCCGCGCTGTGCCCGAACAGTTCCTCGGCCATGGGGCTCCACAGGACCACCTGGCCCTCCGCGTTCAGCACCACCGCGGCGACGCCCAGCAGGTCCAGCAGACCGCCGGGCGGTGCGGCGGAGCCGGACGGTGCCGGTGCGGCGGAACCGGACGGTGCGGCGGCACCGGCCGCCGGACGGCCCTCGGTCGCTCGGGAGGAGTCCGTCGTGTCCATCCCTCACCTTCCCCTCCCGCCCGACGCCCTCACTCGTGCGGCGTCGACGGGCGTGCTGTCCTCTCCATGGTCGCCCCATATCCAGGCGGCCCACATCTGGACCCGCCCCGCGCCGTGGGGACCGGCCCGCCGGAGCGGTGCGCACGGAAGATCGACGAGGCGGGCGGCTTCCCGGGACGCCGGTCGGCGAGGGCGACGCGGTGCGGCGGTCGGCGAGAGCTGCGCGGTGCGGCCGTAGCCACCGCGCGCGGGCCTCAGGGGGGACGCCGCGCCGCCGCCGACGGTGCGCGACAGCCGGTGACCAGCGGTGACGGCGGACGCCCCGGCACCGGACGCGCGGACCCGGAACCTTCCGTCGCCGCCGCGGGGCGGGAAATGACCAAGGGCCGGTCTCGGGTGCACCCGAAACCGGCCCTGATCCACGACTTCGAAAAGTCGGGACGACAGGATTTGAACCTGCGACCCCTTGACCCCCAGTCAAGTGCGCTACCAAGCTGCGCCACGTCCCGCCGCGGAGTCACGCGGTGGTTACCGCGTGATCACGCAGGTCAACCCTACCGTACGCGTACCGGTGCTGCTGCCGCCCGCTCCGTGACCGGTGCGACGACGTACCGGTCGCGGCGGACCGGGACCAGGAGCGCGGCCCCGGCGGCGGCGAGGCAGAACAGGGCGAGCAGGGTCCAGGCGTGGGTGTAGCCGGAGGCGTAGGGCAGCCCGGAGGGCTGGAGCCGGCCGGTGACCAGGACGCTGGTGAGCGCGGCGCCGATGGAGCCGCCGATGGTACGGATGTTGGCGTTCATGCCGGTCGCGGCGCCGGTCTGCTCCGGCGGCACGCTGCCGACGACGAGGTTGGCCATCGAGGCGAAGGCCAGACCGATGCCGAGGCCGAACAGGCCGGAGACGACGGCGATCTGCCACTGCGCGGTGTGCCACAGGGCGAGCAGACCGAGCGCGAGGGCACCGAAGGCGGCACCCGCGGTGAGGAGCGCCTTCGCGCCCACCCTGGGCTCCAGCCGGCCGCTGAGGATGCCCGAGCCGAACATCGCGAGCAGCATCGGGAGCATCAGCAGCCCGGAGGCGGTGACGCTGGCGCCGAAGCCGTACCCGGCGGCGGACGGCGTCTGGACGAAGCCGGGCAGGAAGGACCAGAGCGCGTACATGCCCGCGCCGAACAGCAGGGCTGCGGCGTTGGTGGTCCAGACGACGGGCAGTCGCATGACGCGCAGGTCGATCAGCGGGGTGCGGGAGCGGGCCTCGCTGAGCAGCCAGGCCGCGAACAGTACGACGGCGACGCCGAACAGGCCGAGGACCCTGGCCGAGCCCCAACCCCACTGCCCGGCCTGGCTCAGCGGCAGCAGCAGCGCCACCAGCCAGGCGGAGAGCAGTCCGGCACCGAGCCAACTGACGCTGCCCTCGGCCCTCTTGGGCGACTCGGGGACGTAGCGGGCGGCGATGAGGACGGTCACGGCGACCACGCCGACCGGGATCCAGAACAGCCAGCGGTAGTCCAGCGCGGAGACGATGGGGCCGGCGGCCACGATGCCGACGCCGCCGCCCGCCGCGATCACCGCGGACAGGTTGCTGATGCTGCCGCTGACCTCGGCGGGGGCGAACTCGTCGCGGATGATGCCGAACGAGAGCGGGAACAGGGCTCCGCCGACGCCCTGGACGACCCGGGCGATGATCAGGACGCCGATGTTCGGCGCGAGGGCGGCGATCAGACAGCCGGCGAGGACGGTCAGCAGGACGGCGACGAGGGTGCGCTTCTTGCCGGTCAGGTCGCCGACCCGGCCGAGTATCGGGGTGAAGACCGAGGCGGACAGCAGGTAGGCCGTCATCACCCAGGTCGCGTTGGACTGCGAGGTGTGCAGGGCGTGCTGGACGGTCGGCAGGGCCGGCGCGACCAGCGACTGCAGCATGGAGAACACGCCGGCACCGGTCGCGAGGACCGCGAAGGTGAGGCGGGTGGACTTCCGGGGCATGAAGGAGCCTCTCCGAACATCGGACACGGAGGGAGGGAGGGAAACAACGGGAGGGTGCGGCAAGGAGCTGTCTGGGCAGGTACGGAAGAGCGTGGGCGCAGGCCGCGTCCGGCCATGGCGGGCCCTTCTCGCACTGCTAAAGTGGAGGTACCCCTCCACTGTACTGGAGGCAAGCCTCCGCTTCAACCGAAGTCGAGGAATCCCTCCGGTTCACCCACGTCTCCCGGGAGGCAGCAGTGACGGCCGACACCTTCCCCGTCAGTGAGATCGTCGCGTCCCGCAGACCGCACCGCAAAGACGCGGCCCGCAACTACGACGCGCTGATCGCGGCCGCCCGCGAGGCGTTCGCCGAGAACGGCGCGGAGGCCTCCCTCGAGGACGTCGCCCGCCGGGCCGGGGTCGGCATCGGCACGCTGTACCGCAACTTCCCCTCTCGCCGCGACCTCTTCGAGAGCGTCTACGCCGACGAGGTCAACTCCCTGTGCCGGGCGGCCGTGGAGCTGTCCGAGCTGGAACCGTGGCAGGCCCTGACGTCCTGGCTGGACAGGTTCACCGGCTACATGGTCACCAAGCGGGCGGTGCGCGAGGCCCTCAACGACGAGTCCGAGATCTTCTCCGCCTGCCGGGACTCGATGTACGCGGCCGGCGGTCCGCTGCTGGAGCGGGCCCAGAAGGCGGGCGTGGTGCGCACGGACATGGAGATCGGCGACCTGCTGCGGATGGTCTCGGGCATCACCGCGACGGCCTTCGAGGACCAGGCCCAGCGCGACCGGGTGATGGGCATCGCCCTGGACGGGGTCCGGACGCGGGAGCGGACACCGCTCTAGAGGCGCGGGAAGAGACCTCGCCGAGGCGCACCCCGCCGATGACGCGGGGCGCCGACGCACCGCTCGCCGGCCGGCCGCTCCGCGGGATTCACGCACGCTCCAGTACGACGTCGAACCGGGCGTGCCGGAACGGGTTCGGCATGCCCAACTCCTCGGCCAGGGCCGGGTCGTCGGTCGCCGCGAAGTCCTTGACCAGGCTCTCCCTCACCGCGAACACCGCGTCCGAGTCCAGGTGTTCGCCGCCGGCCACGAAGATGTGCGTGGTGACCGGGGCGTGCCCCTCGGCCGAGACGATGAAGTGGATGTGGGCGGGGCGGTAGGGATGCCGTCCGGTGGCCTTGAGGAGCGCGCCCACCGGACCGTCGGTCGGGATCGGGTACGCGCTCGGTACACAGGTCCGGAACCGGAAGCGGCCCTCGCCGTCCGCCGTGAACAGTCCCCGGCCGTTGCCGGGCGGCTGGTGCCCGGGCTGCTGCACGTCGTAGTGGCCGTGCGGGTCGGCCTGCCAGACGTCCAGGACCGCGCCCGGCAGCGGGGTGCCGTCGGTGGAGCGGACCGCGCCGCTGATCACACAGGGTTCACCGGTGCCGACCAGGTCGATGTCGGCCCCCAGTTCACGGACCGGGGACTCGGTCATGTGGAACGGGCCGAGCACCGTGGACTCGGTGGCGCCGGGCCCGCGGTGTCCGTGGACCGTCTCCATCAGCGTGGACAGGCCCAGCACGTCGGAGAGCATGACGAACTCCTGCCGGGTGTCCGTGCAGGTCCGCCCGGTCTCGGTGAGGAACGCGACCGCCGCCTCCCACTCGCTCCGGGTCAGCCGGGTCTCCCGCGCGTAGGCGTGCAGATGACGGATGAGCGCGCCGAGCAGCTCGCGCAGGCGGGGGTCGGCGGTGTCCCGCAGGCTCTCGACCGCCTCGACGGTGACGGCGTCCTCGGTTGTCATGCCGGCTCCTTGCCCGGAGGAACAGTGACCCTGGGTGATCGTAGCCCGTCCACCGTCCGAGGAACCGGATCTACTTGATGAGCGCGTTGGCCACCACCACGATCACCCCGAGGAGTGCGTCGAGGACACCGATGAGTACGGCCGCGGGCCAGCTCCGCGCCGACCGGCGGGCCGTGACGAGCCCCAGGCCGAACAGGATCACCATGTTCAGGAGGAACGCCGGGTACTCGACGCCCTTGGGCGGCCACCAGCCCCAGCCCGCTCCCGCGAGCAGGAGGACCGTCGGCAGCACGGCCGTGACCAGCGGCCATTCCAGCGCCAGCGCGCGCAGCCCGTCCCAGCGCCGGTGCGGGGCACGCTCGGCGATGTAGTGGGCGTAACCGTGGGCCAGCGCGGAGGCGCCGGCGGTGACCAGCAGCCACAGGGCGTCGTAGCGGCGGCTCGCGGCGGACGTGTGCCCGTACTGGGTGAGCGCCGCGACCATCGAGGAGGCCAGTACGGCGCCGTAGACCCCGCCGAACAGCACAGCCTCGCGGGTGTCGTGCGCGTGCGGCGCCACCACCGCCGTGGAGTCGGCCATGCCCTCCACGATCACCCCGGCGCGCCCCGCCCGCCAGTGGGGACGGCCCGACGAAGTGTCCTCCCACCTGGCCCGATGCCCCACACCCTGTCCACGTCCAGGGCTCCGGCGATGTCGTTAGGGTCGCCGCATGACGACGCACAGCTTCACCCTGCACATCCCCGACGCCGTACTCGAACCCGAGCCGCTGGACCCGGCGCAGATCGTCTCCGGCACGCCCGAGGTCACCGGGAAGGTGGTCTGGGAGTCGCCCGACGGCCGGCAGGTCCGCGGGATCTGGCAGATCACCCCGGGTGTGGTCACCGACACCGAGGCGGACGAGATGTTCGTGGTGGTCAGCGGTTCGGCGACCATCGAGGTCGAGGGCGGGCCCACGCTCACGGTGGGCCCGGGCGACATGGCGGTGCTCCGCGCGGGCGACCGTACGACGTGGACGGTGCACGAGACGCTGCGCAAGGCCTACGCGATCAACCTGTGACCGCGCCCGGCCGGTGACCGCGCTCAGCGGGGTACGGAGGCCGGCATGTTGTGGGGCGTGACCACCTGGATCGCCGACGGCAGGCTCGGGCCCGCCGGGGGCAGCGCGCCCTGGGCGCGCATCACCAGGTGGCAGGCCTCGCGCATGTCGTGCCGCAGGTCGTGGTGGAGGACGGCGGACAGGCGGTGCTCGCGCAGCAGGCGGGTGTTGTCGTGGTCGAGGTCGTGGGCGATGAACACGGCGCACTCGCGGCCCAGGTCGGCGAAGGCGCGCAGGGTCGCGTTGTTGCCGCCGCCGATGGAGTAGACGGCCCGGATCTCCGGGTCGCGTTCGAGTGCGGCGCGCACCAGGTCGTACTGGGTGGCGTCCAGCCCCTGCCCCTCGGCGATCTCCACCACCGTGCGCTCGGGGTGGGTGGCCCGCATGACGCTGCGGAAGCCCATCTCGCGCTCCTCCTCGTTGCGGAAGAAGCCGCTGCTGAGGCTGGTCAGGACATTGCCGGGCCGGTCGCCGAGCCACTGGCCCGTCAGATAGGCGGCGGTGGCGCCCGCCGCCCGGTTGTCGCTGCCCACGTAGGCGAGCCGCCCGCTGGCGGGCAGATCGGTGACCAGGGTGACCACGGGGATCCCCGCCGACCTGAGGCGCCCCACGGCGGCGGTGACCTCGGGCACGTCCGGCGCCTTGAGGATCACGCCCTGCGAACCCCGGCGGGCCGTGCGGTCGAGCGTCGCCACCAGCTCCGCCACCGGCCCGGTCTCCCGGAAGTGGAACCGGGACCGCACCACCGCCGGGTGCAGCGAGGGCAGCTCGGCCTCGAGCGCCCCGCGCACCGCCGTGGTGAACCGTTCGGGCGCCTGCATCACGATGTCGACCATGAAGGTGCGGCCCACCAGCCGGACCTGGGTGCGCTGCCGGTCCAGGTCGGCGATCGCCTGTCGCACCTCCCGCTGGGTGCTCTCCCGCACGCCTCCCCTGCCGTTCAGCACCCGGTCCACGGTGGCCTCGCTGAGCCCTGCCTGACGTGCGATCTCACGGATCGGGAAGGGGTGGCCCACGGCCTGACTCCTTGAGGGGTTTTTGACGGCTCGCTGCTGGTTGTCCGAGGGGTTTGTACTGACAAGAATGACAGAGCCCCGCAGCTCCCGAGGCCGTGGCCCCGACCGTGACCGAAAGAAGGACGCCGATGTCCCTCGCCGCCGAACAGGGCCGCGCCTGGCTCTCCCCGCAGGACTGCGACCTCGACACCTTCCGCTCGCTGGTCGAACGGACGACCGACCCGGCCCGCTACCCGCACGCCTCGGCCGTCGAGGACAACGTCCTCGTCTACGACAGCGAGCGGCTGCGCGCCGCCGACACCTCCCACGAGCTGCGGACCGAACTCGTACGCGCGCTCGCCGACGGTCCCGGTGTCGTCGTCTTCAGGGGCGCGTTCCCCGACCCGACGGTCGTCGACCGCGCCACGGCGGTGTTCGAGGCGCTGATCTCGGAGCAGAAGGAGTCGGGCGCGCCGGCCGGCGACCACTTCGCGAAGCCGGGGGCCAACGAACGGGTGTGGAACGCACTGGAGAAGGCGGCGCTCTACGACCCGGAGGTGTTCGCCGACTACTACGCCAACGACGTGCTCGCACTGGTCTCCCGGGCCTGGCTGGGCCCCGGCTACCAGGTCACCTCGCAGGTCAACGTCGTCAACCCGGGCGGGGTGGCACAGGCCGCGCACCGCGACTACCACCTCGGGTTCCTCTCCGACGAACAGGCCGAGGCCTATCCGGCCCATGTGCACCGCCTCTCCCCCGTGCTCACCCTCCAGGGCGCGGTCGCCCACTGCGACATGCCGGTGGAGTCCGGACCGACGCTGTACCTGCCCTACTCCCAGACCTACGAACCCGGCTATCTGGCCTGGCGGCGGCCGGAGTTCCAGGAGTACTTCAAGGCCCGGCACGTACAGCTGCCGCTGGCCAAGGGCGACGCCGCGTTCTTCAACCCGGCGGTCCTCCACGGGGCCGGCACCAACCGGAGCGTGGACGTCCGCCGGATGGCCAACCTGCTCCAGGTGTCCTCGGCCTTCGGACGGGCCATGGAGTCGGTGGACCGGGAGGCGGTCACCAACGCGGTCTACCCGGTGCTGCGCAGGCGCCAGACCGAGGGGGCCTCGCAGGACTGGCTGGAGCACGTCGTCGCCGCGAGCGCCGAGGGCTACCCCTTCCCGACCAACCTCGACAGCGACCCGCCGGTCGACGGCATGGCCCCGCCCTCCCAGGCGGACCTGGTGCGGCGGGCGCTGCGCGAGGGATGGGCGACGCGGGTGCTGCGGGACGAACTGCGGGCCGCGGCGGCCCGGCGCGAGAGCTGAAAGGCCAAGGACCCCATGGGACTTCTCGACGACAAGATCGTCCTCGTCAACGGCGGCAGCCAGGGCGTCGGCGCGGCGATCGCCCGGGCCGCGGTCCGGGAGGGCGCCACGGTCGCCGTCACCGGCCGCCGCCCGGAGCCCGGCGAGGCGCTGGTGGCCGAACTCGCCGCCGCCGGCGGCACGGCGCGGTACGTGCGGGCCGACCTCGCGGACGCCGGACAGGCGAAGGCCGCGGTGGCCGAGGTGATCGGCGCGTACGGCCGGATCGACTGCCTGGTGAACTCGGCGGGGCTGACCTCCCGGGGCACCCTGCTGGACACCACGCCCGAGCTGTTCGACCAGCACATCGCCATCAACCTCAAGGGCCCGTTCTTCGCGATGCAGGCGGCCGTCGCCGACATGGTCGCGCGCAAGGCGCCCGGCACGGTGGTCAACATCATCACGTCGTCCGCGCACGGCGGGCAGCCGTTCCTCGCGCCGTACGTCGCCGCCAAGGCCGGTCTGATCGGCCTGACCCGCAACGCGGCGCACGCGCACCGCTGGGACCGGGTGCGGATCAACGGCCTGAACATCGGCTGGACGGCGACCGAGGGCGAGGACGCGACGCAGCGCGCGTTCCACGGGGCGCAGGACGGCTGGCTCGACGAGGCCGCCGCGAGGGTTCCGATGGGAAGGCTGGGCCGGCCGGACGAGATCGCCGACTTCGTGGTGCTGCTGCTGTCGGAGCGGTCGGGCGTGGTGACCGGGTCGGTGATCGACTGGGACCAGAACGTACTGGGCGGCCTCGACTGAGGGGTCGCCGCGTCACGCCGTCGGTCGCCCGCGGCTGCGTCGTGGCCGCTCGCGCCCACGCGGCGAAGCCGCACATCGACACAGCCCCGCGCCCCTCACGGGGCGCTCTGATCAAGGAAGCAGCAAAGCACATGCGTATCGGAATCCTTGGCCTCGGCCGTATCGGCGCCTTCCACGCCGAGACCCTCTCCGGCCTCGACACCGTCGAGTCGCTGGTCCTCACCGACCCGTTCGCGGACGCCGCCAAGGCCGCCGCCGAGAAGTTCGGCGGGGAGGTCGTGGACTCGCCGGAGGCGCTGCTGGCCGCCGGTGTGGACGGCATCGTGGTGGCGGCCGCCACCGACGCCCACCCGGCGCTGATCCGGGCCGGTGTCGAGGCCGGCATCCCGGTCTTCTGCGAGAAGCCTGTCGCCAAGCACATGAGCGACGGCGTCGCGGTCCTGGAGGCCGTGCGGGACCGGGGCGTGCCGATCCAGATCGGCTACAACCGCCGGTTCGACGCCGGGTTCGTCGCCGCACGGGCCGCCGTGCAGGGCGGCGAGCTGGGCAGGCTGCACACCGTCCGCTCCACCACCCTGGACCCGGCGCCGCCGCCCGCCGCCTATGTCGCCGTGTCCGGCGGGATCTTCCGGGACTGTTCCGTGCACGACTTCGACATCATCCGCTGGGTGACCGGCCGCGAGGTCACCGAGGTGTACGCGGTCGGCGGCAACCGGGGCGCGGACTACATCAAGGAGGCGGGCGACGCCGACACCACCGGCGCGATCCTCACGCTGGACGACGGCACCATCGCGGTGGTCTCCAACTCCCGCCACAACGCCCGGGGTTACGACGTCCGCATGGAGCTGCACGGCTTCCGGGACTCGATCGCCGTGGGCCTGGAGGACAAGCTCCCGCTGCGGTCGGTCGAGCCGGGCGTGACCTTCCCCGCGGGCACCCCGCACGACTTCTTCATGGACCGCTTCACCGCGGCCTACCGCGCCGAACTCGCCGCGTTCACCGAGGTCGTGGCCGGCTCCCGGCCCTCGCCCTGCACGGTCGAGGACGCCCTGGAGGCCGGCTGGATCGCGGAGGCCTGCACCCTGTCTCTGCACGAGCACCGTCCGGTGACGATCGCAGAGGTGCGCGGAGCCTGACACCGCGCACGGCGGCGGGGCGGGGTTCCGGAACCGAGCACGCGGTTCAGGGACCCCGCGCCGCCGCCCTTCTCCTCACCCAGCCGCCACCGACCCTCTCCTCACCGCCCGACGCCGGACCTCTCCTCATGCGGCCCGCAGGCCGTCCACGATCAGTCGCAGGATCCGCGCCGACCGGGCCTCCGCGTCGCCGCGCGCCGGGTCGATCCGCCACAGGACGCTGAGCTGGAGCAGCACGTCCTCCGGGTCGACGTCCGCCTTCAGCGTGCCGTCCGCCGCGCCGGCCTCCAGCAGGGTCGCGATGGCGTGCACGAACGGCTCGTACATGGGGTCTGTGCCGCCGCCGGTCGCCGCGTGCACGACCTCGGAGACCCCGAACTTCAGCCGGCCGTAGCGGGCGTCCTTCCGGGTCGGCTTCGGGGGCTGTGGGGATGCTCCACGTGGCCTCCCGGACGCTCAGAGGCCGTAGCCCATCACGGTCCCCGCGGATCGGACGCTCAGAGGCCGTAGCGGATCGCGAACGCGTCCGGGTCGTAGGTGTCCCGGTCCGGGTCGTGCTCGGTAGCCGGCCTGGTCTCGACCATGTCCTCGGGGCGGATCCGCTCGGGCAGCGCGCCGAAGCGCAGGTGCCGCGCGGCCTCGGCCGCGACGTCGGTGTCCGGCTCCGGCCGCTCCTGGTCTGTCATGCTCGCTCCCATGGCGCCTGCCCCTCCGCCGCCGGCGACCGGCGGCGGAGGGCGTTCCCGTGCTGTCGGGGGATGAACGTCCGGGTCACGGCTCGTGTTCCCGGGATCAGGCGCCGCAGGACCGCAGGAACTGCCGGGTGCGCACCGCGATGGGCAGCGGCTTGTCCGGCTCGCAGGGGTACATGTCCTGCTCGACGATGGCGAACAGGTCGACGCCCAGGCGCTGCGCCGCCTCCATCACCGGGCCGAGCTCCGGCACGCCGGTGGGCGGCTCGCACATCACGCCCTGGGCGACGGCCGGCCCGAACGGGGTGCCCTTGGCCTGGACGTCGGCCAGGATCGCCGGGTCCACCTGCTTGAGGTGCAGGTAGCCGATCCGCTCGCCGTAGGTCTCGATCAGCTTGACGCTGTCGCCGCCGCAGTACGCGTAGTGGCCGGTGTCCAGGCAGAGGTTGACCAGGTCGGCGTCGGTCGAGTCGAGGAAGCGCTCGACGTGCTCCTCGGTGTCGATGTGGGTGTCGGCGTGCGGGTGAACCACGATGTCCAGGCCGTACGTCTCCTTGACCTCGTGGCCGAGCCGTTCCATGCCCTTGGTCAGGTGGGCCCACTGCTCGCCGGTCAGCTCGTGCGGCTCCAGGATCTCGGCGGTCTTGTCGTCCCGCCAGAAGGACGGGATGACCACCAGGTGCTTCGCGTCCATCGCCTGGGTGAGCGCGGCGACCTGGCTGACGTGCTCCCAGGTGGCGTCCCAGACGGCGGGGCCGCGGTGCATCCCGGTGAAGACGGTGCCGGCCGAGACCTTCAGGCTCCGCCGGGCGATCTCGTCGGTGAGGCGCGCCGGGTCGGTGGGGAGGTAGCCGTAGGGGCCGAGCTCGATCCAGGAGTACCCGGCCTCGGCGACCTCGTCGAGGAAGCGTTCCCAGGGGACCTGCTGGGGGTCGTCCGGGAACCAGACGCCCCAGGAGTCGGGGGCCGAGCCGACACGGATGCGGTCGAGGGCGTTCGCCATGCTCAGGACTTTCCTTCCGGACCGGTCCCCGCGGGGGCGGAGAGGTCCTCTTCTTCCGGGAGTTCCTCGGTGTCGACTCCGCGGACCTGTGACAGTTCGTGCTTGAGGGCGGCCAGTTCGGCGCCGCCCGCCATGTGGTTGGTGAGCTCTTCGAGGCTGATCTCGCTGCGGTCGGCGGAGAGTTCGAGGGTGCCGAGGCGCAGCACGCTGAAGTGGTCGCCGACCATGTAGGCGTGGTGCGGGTTGTGGGTGATGAAGATGACGCCGAGGCCGCGCTCGCGGGCGGCGGCGATGTACTTCAGGACCACACCGGACTGCTTGACGCCGAGGGCGGCGGTGGGCTCGTCCAGGATCAGCACCCGGGCGCCGAAGTAGACGGCGCGGGCGATGGCCACGCACTGGCGCTGGCCGCCGGAGAGGGTGCCGATGGGCTGCTCCAGGTCGTCCAGGACGATGCCCATGTTGCGCAGTTCGCGGTCGGCGGTCTCCTTCATCCCGGAGATGTCGAGGCGCCGTACCGGCCAGGGGCCCTTGGTCATCTCGGAGCCGAGGAAGAAGTTCCGCCACACCGGCATCAGGGGCACGGTGGCGAGGTCCTGGTAGACGGTGGCGATGCCCTTGTCGAGGGCCTCGCGCGGGGTGCTGAAGCGCACCGGCGCGCCGTCCACGAGGAACTCGCCCTCGGTGTGCTGGTGCAGCCCCGAGATGATCTTGATGAGGGTCGACTTGCCGGCGCCGTTGTCGCCGAGCACGCAGGTGACCCGGCCGGGGAAGACCTCGAGGTCGACGCCGTGCAGGGCGCGGATGTTGCCGTAGGACTTGCCCGCGCCGCGCAGTTCGACGACGGGGGCGCCCTCGGCGGTCGCCGTGTCCGGGAGGGTGGCGCCGTGGGTTCCGGTTCCGTTGTCAGTCATCGGGTCACCTCCTGGTCGCGGTGCGCTGGACCCACAGGTTGATCAGGACGGCGCCGAGCAGCATCACGCCGAGGAACGCCTTGAACCAGTCCGGGTTCCAGCCGGCGTAGACGATGCCCTGCTGCACCATGCCGAACATGAAGGCGCCGAAGACCGGGCCGATCGCGGAGCCCGCGCCGCCGGTCAGCAGGCAGCCGCCGATGACCGCGGCGGAGATGTAGATCAGCTCCTGGCCGACGCCCTCGCCGGACTGCACGGTGTTGAAGGAGAACAGCTGGTGCATGCCGACGAACCAGGCACCGAAGCCGACCAGCATGAACAGCGAGATCTTGGTGAAGGTGACCGGGACGCCGACCGCGCGGGCGCTCTCCTTGTTGCCGCCGACCGCGAAGATCCAGTTGCCGTACCTGGTGCGCAGCAGCACCCAGGTGGCGATGGCCGCGAAGACCAGCCACCACACGATGGTGATCTTCACTTCGACGCCACCGATGTGGAAGGAGGACGCGAAGACGCTCCTGACCTGGTCGAAGCCGTCCATGTTGCTGATGTCGTCGGTGGCGACGTTGCCGGTGACGAGCTTGGTGACCGCGAGGTTGACGCCCTGGAGGATCAGGAAGGTGCCCAGGGTGACCAGGAAGCTGGGCAGCCCGGTCTTCACCACCATCCAGCCGTTGAAGGCGCCGATGGCGAGCGAGACGATCAGGGCGACGACGACGCCCATCCACACGTTGAGCGTCAGCTGGTAGCTGAGCATGCTCGCGGTGAGCGCCGAACTGACCACCGCGACACCGGCGGAGAGGTCGAACTCGCCGCCGATCATCAGCAGGGCCACCGGCAGCGCCATGATCCCGATGGTCGACGACTGGTAGAGGATGTTCGCCATCGCGCCGGCCTCGCGCACCGGCGGTGCCGCGACCAGGAAGAAGACGTACACGGCGACCGCGCCGAGGAACACGCCCACGTCCGGGCGGGCCAGCACCCGCAGCGCCAGCGGGCGTTGTGCGGTGCGGCCGTCGTGCTGCCCGGGGCCCGGGGCCGGCGGTGTCGCCACCGCCGGCGGTGCCTGATGGCTCATTCAGATCACCGTGTGCCCTTCGCGGCGAACTGGGCCACCTTGTCGACGTTGGACTTGTCGACGAAGGCCGGCCCGGTCAGCACCGGCTGTTCACCGCCGCCCATGTAGTTGCCGTTGTTCTTGTAGAGCCACAGCGAGTCGACGGCCAGGTAGCCCTGCAGGTACGGCTGCTGGTCGACGGCGAACTCGATGGTCCCCTTGCTGATGGCGCCGGTCAGGTCCTTGTTGAGGTCGAAGGTGGCGATCTGCGCCTTGCTGCCGGCGTCCGACACCGACTGCACGGCGATGAGCGCGATGGGGGCGCCGAGCGTGATGACGTGGTCGATGTCGCCGTCCGTCTTGAGCTTGGCGGTGATCGTGGACTTGACCGCGGTCGGGGACGTGCCGTCGACGTACAGGGTCTCGGTCGTCCCGGAGAAGGTCTTCTTCACGCCGTCGCACCGCTGGGTTAGGCCGACGTTGCCCTGCTCCTGGATGACACAGACGACCTTCTTGGCGCCTTCGGTGTTGAGCCGGTTGCCGAGCGCCTCGCCCGCGACCGTCTCGTCCTGGCCGAAGAACTCCAGCAGGCCGAGCTTCTTCCAGTCGCTCACGCCCGAGTTGAGCCCGACGACCGGGATGTTCGCCGCGGTCGCCTTGCCGATGACGGCCTTGAGGGCGTCCGGCTTGGCGAGGGTGACGGCGATCCCGTCGACCTTCTGGTCGACCGCGTTCTGCACCAGGTTGGCCTGGTTTCCGGCGTTCGGGTCGGCGGAGTAGACGAGCTTGACGTTGTCCTTGTCGGCGGCGGCCTGGGCGCCCTTGCGGACGATGTCCCAGAACGTGTCGCCGGGCGCCTGGTGGGTGACCAGCGCGACCGTCATGCGCGGGGTGCTCGCCTTGCCGGCGGCGGCGGAGGCACCGCCCTCCTCCGCCTTCTTTCCGCCGGAGCTGCTGGAGCAGCCGGTGAGGGCCAGGGCGGCCGCCGCGGCCACGGCCACGAAGGGGGCCAGTCTCCGCGGACGGATACGGGATGAGCGCTCCATCTTGCCTGCACCTCACTGTGCGACGGGGAAAAGAACGGGTTCCGTGAAGTTCCTGGACCCGGTCCGGAAGGCGCCGGTCCGGGTCGGTGCTGTGCGTTGGGACGGGATACAAGTCCCTGCGAGGCCCGCTGTCAATACTTTGTTAAGACATCATTTCACACTCAGGTCCGAATGTAAGTACAAACCATTGACAGTTCGGCCCGCCCCGATCTACACCTGAGAGGCACGTCCCGTCCCACCCGGGGAACCCCGCGATCCCTACCCGCTCCCGCCCGGCGTACCCGCCCGCGCCACCTCCTCGGAATGAGGTCCCCATGAGCCAGCCGACCACCCGCCTGACCGTCGCCCAGGCGCTGGTGCGGTTCCTGTCCGTCCAGTACACCGAGCGCGACGGCGTGCGGCACCGGCTGATCGCCGGCACCTGGGGCATCTTCGGCCACGGCAACGTGGCGGGCATCGGCCAGGCCCTCCTGGAGTACGGCGACGTCATGCCGTACCACCAGGGCCGCAACGAGCAGGCCATGGTGCACGCGGCCGTCGGCCACGCCCGGCAGCTGGACCGGCTCTCCGCGCAGGCGGTGACCACGTCGATCGGACCGGGCGCCACCAACCTGGTGACCGGCGCGGCGCTGGCCACGATCAACCGGCTGCCGGTGCTGCTGCTGCCCGGCGACTACTTCGCCAGCCACGCGCCCGACCCGCTGCTGCAACAGCTGGAGCACCCGGTCGAGTTCGACGTCTCCGTCAACGACACGCTGCGCCCGGTCTCCCGCTACTTCGACCGGATCACCCGCCCCGAGGCGCTGATCCCGTCCGCGCTGAACGCCATGCGGGTGCTCGCCGACCCGGCCGAGACCGGGGCGGTCACCCTCGCCCTTCCGCAGGACGTCCAGGCGGAGGCGTACGACTGGCCCGAGGAGTTCTTCGCCGAGCGCGTCTGGCGGGTCCGCCGCCCCGCACCGGACCCGGTCGAGCTGACGGACGCCGTGAGCGCCGTACGGGCCGCTGAGCGGCCGTTGATCGTGGCGGGCGGCGGAGTCCACCACAGCGGCGCCGAGGGCGCCCTGAGGGCCCTCGTGGAGGCCACCGGCATCCCCGTGGCCTCGACCCAGGCGGGCAAGGGATCGTTGCGCCACGACCACCCGGCCGACGTGGGCGGTGTCGGCCACACCGGGACCGCGGTCGCCGACGACCTGGCCCGCACCGCCGACCTGGTCATCGGGGTCGGCACCCGGTACACGGACTTCACCACGGCCTCCGGCACCCTCTTCCAGAACCCGGACGTCCGCTTCCTGAACCTGAACATCACCGGCTTCGACGCCCACAAGCTGGCCGCCCGCACCCTGGTCGCCGACGCCCGGGCGGGGCTGACCGCCCTCACCGAGGCGCTCGCCGGCCATCGCGTGGCCGCCGCCTACGAGGAGGAGTACCGGGCCGGCAAGGAGCGCTGGGAGGCCGTCGTGGCGGCCGCGTACCGCGCGGAGGACGAGGACGCGGTGCCGACCCAGACCCAGGTGCTCGGCGCCCTGGACGCGGTGGTGGGCGACGACGACGTGGTCATCAACGCGGCCGGCTCGCTCCCCGGCGACCTGCACAAGCTGTGGCGGGCCCGGTCGCCGCGCCAGTACCACCTGGAGTACGGCTACTCCTGCATGGGCTACGAGATCCCGGCCGGCATCGGCGTCCAGCAGGCCGCCCCGGACACCGTGGTCTGGTCGCTGGTCGGCGACGGCACCTACCTGATGAACCCGACCGAGATCGTCACCGCCGTCCAGGAGGGCCTGCCCGTCAACCTGGTGCTGATCCAGAACCACGGCTACGCCTCCATCGGCGGCCTCTCCGAGTCGGTGGGCGGCGAGCGGTTCGGCACCGCCTACCGCTTCCGTTCGGCCGACGGCGGCTTCGGCGGCGCCCCGCTGCCGGTCGACCTCGCCGCCAACGCGGCCAGCCTCGGCATGGAGGTGCTGCGCGCCAAGACCGTCCGCGAGCTGCGCGCGGCGCTCACCGCGGCCCGGGCGAGCTCCCGGCCGACCTGCGTGTACGTCGAGACCGACCCGGCGTCCGCCGCTCCCGGGGCCGAGGCCTGGTGGGACGTGCCGGTCGCCGCGACCGCCACCCGCGAGCCCGCGGTACGGGCCCGCGAGGACTACGACCGGCAGGTGGCCGACCGCCGCCGGCACCTGTGATCCGCCCGAACCCCGGAAGGAGGTGTCCCGGTGGCCCGAACCGGTGATTCCGCCCGGACCGCGACCGTCTCGGCGCTCGACTCCCTGGAGTTCGCGCTGGACCGCGGCAGTCCGGTGCCGCTCTACTACCAGCTCGCCCAGCAGCTGGAGGGGGCCATCGAGCACGGCGTGCTCGCCCCGGGCAACCTCCTCGGCAACGAGATCGACCTGTCGGTGCGGCTCGGCCTGTCCCGGCCCACGGTCCGCCAGGCCATCCAGTCCCTCGTCGACAAGGGGCTGCTGGTGCGCCGCAGGGGCGTGGGCACCCAGGTGGTGCACAGTCAGGTCAGGCGGCCGCTGGAGCTGAGCAGCCTCTACGACGACCTGGAGTCGGCCGGGCAGGGGCCGACCACCCGGGTGCTGCGCAACGAGCGGGTCCCGGCGACCGGCGAGGTGGCGGCCGCGCTCGGAGTCGCGGAGGGCTCGGAGGTGGTCGTGCTGGAGCGGCTGCGCTGCACGCACGGCCAGCCGGTGGCGTTCCTCTGCAACCACCTGCCCGCGGGCCTGCTCGAACTCGACACGGAGCGCCTGGAGTCGACCGGTCTGTACCGGATGATGCGCACGGCCGGCATCACGCTGCACAGCGCCCGGCAGACCGTGGGCGCCCGCAGCGCCGACGCCGAGGAGGCCGGCCGCCTCGACGAGAAGGAGGGCGCCGCCCTGCTCACCATGCGGCGCACGGCCTACGACGACACCGGCCGCCCGGTGGAGTACGGCAGCCACGTCTACCGCGCCTCCCGGTACGCCTTCGACTTCCAACTGCTCGTACGGCCCTAGCCCGTTGCGGTGAACGGCACGCGGAACACGCATGGCCCCGCGGCCGCCGCGGGTTAAACCGCTGGTCCCGCGACCGGAAACCAACACGCCCGCACACGAGCCCTCACGAAGTTCGCCCCCCGGGGGGCCCGCCGCCCCGCCGCGTTCAACAAAGCGGCAGGCAACTGTGTCGATTACGTTTCGGGCAAGAGACGGGTGAGAGGGACGCAGGCTATTGACGCATGAGCGGACAAGCGGCTGTTATTGCGCCCACGATGTTCGGCCGAGTTGGTTTCTGATCGGTTTCGGGACCTTTCGAAGATCAACTCTCCCCTTGCCGAACCCTGTTACTCAGGAGCCGCCATGCGCATCTCCCCGTCCGGTCTTCACCTGCCGGGTCCGAGCCGCCGAAACGTCCTGCGTGGGGCCGGCTCGGCCGCCCTTCTCGCCGGCGGCATACCCCTGCTCTCCGCCTGCGGCGGCAGCGGGTCCTCCTCCGACCCGAAGACCGTCACCCTGGGCTCCAACGGCTCGGACGCCGTGCCGAAGAAGGCCTACGCGGAGATGTACGCGACCTTCAAGAAGCAGTCGGGCATCACGGTCGATGTCAACACGAAGGACCACAACACCTTCCAGGAGCAGATCAACTCCTACCTGCAGGGTACGCCGGACGACGTCTTCAACTGGTTCGCCGGGTACCGGATGCAGTTCTTCGCGAAGAAGGGTCTCGCGACCCCGATCGACGAGGTCTGGGACAAGATCGGCGACGGCTTCCCCGACGCGATGAAGAAGCTCAGCAAGGGCGAGGACGGCAAGTACTACTTCGTGCCGCTGGACACCTACCCCTGGGCGATCTTCTACCGCAAGAGCCTCTTCCAGGAGAAGGGCTACAAGGTCCCCACCACGTGGGACGACTTCGTGGCGCTGTGCAAGCAGATGAAGAAGGACGGCCTGGTCCCGATCGCGTTCGGCGACAAGGACGCCTGGCCGGCCATGGGCACCTTCGACCAGCTCAACTTCCGCATCAACGGCTACGACTTCCACGTGGACCTGATGGGCGGCAAGGCCGAGTGGACCGACCCGAAGGTCAAGGCCGTCTTCGACCACTGGGCCGAGATCCTCCCCTACCACCAGGACGGCTTCATGGGCCGCACCTGGCAGGACGCCGCGCAGAGCCTGGTCTCCAAGAAGGCCGGCATGTACCTCCTCGGCTCCTTCGTGGCCCAGCAGTTCACCAACAAGGCCGACCTGGACGACCTCGACTTCTTCGCCTTCCCGGAGATCAACTCCGCGTACGGCCAGGACACCGTCGAGGCGCCCACCGACGGCTACATGGTCAGCAAGGCCCCGAAGAACAAGTCCGGCGCCTTCAAGCTCATGGAGTACCTGGGCACCCCGGACGCCGAGCAGATCTACCTGAAGGCCGACTCCAGTGTGGTGGCCGCCTCCTCCAAGGCGGACACTTCGTCGTACTCCGCCCTGCAGAAGAAGGCGTACGACATGATCAGCAACGCCAAGAGCCTCACCCAGTTCATGGACCGCGACTCCCGCCCGGACTTCACCTCCACGGTGATGCAGCCCGGCCTGCAGAAGTTCCTGCAGAACCCGAAGGGCGTCGACAGCCTGCTCTCGTCGATCGAGCGCCAGAAGAAGACCATCTTCGCGTCCGAGTGAGTGGCTGAATGACGACTGACATCACCACGAAGTCCCAGGAGGCGGCCGCCGTGCCGCCTCCTGGGCGCGCGTCCGAGAAGAAGCGGGTCCGGCAGGGGCACAAGCGCCTGCTGACCCGCCGCGACCGCATCACGCTGGCCTTCATGGCCGGCGTGCCGACGGTCCTCCACGTCCTGCTGGTCTGGGTGACGGCCGTCGCCTCGATCCTGCTGGCCTTCACCACCTGGGACGGCATCGGCTTCGACTCCATCAAGTGGGTCGGGTTCGACAACTTCCAGCAACTCTTCAGCGACAACCCGCAGTTCTGGCCCGCGGTCCAGCACAACGTCATCTGGTTCGTCGTACTGATCCTGATACCCACGCCGTTCGGCCTGTTCCTGGCCGTGCAGCTGGACAAGCGGATCCGGTTCACCCGGGTCTACCAGACGGCGTTCTTCCTGCCGGTCGTCATCTCCATGGCGTGCATCGGGTTCGTCTGGCAGCTGATCTACAACCCGGACACGGGCCTGATCAACAGCATCATCGGCGCCAACAAGCCGGGCCACTACATCGACTGGATCGGCGACCCGAAGCTCAACCTGTGGGCCGTGCTGATCGCCGCGTCCTGGCGGCACGCCGGCTACATGATGATCCTCTACCTGGCCGGCCTGAAGAGCGTCGACCCGTCGCTGCGCGAGGCCTCCGCCCTCGACGGCGCCAACGAGTGGCAGACGTTCAAGAACGTCATCTTCCCGACCCTGCGGCCCACCAACACGGTCGTCCTGGTCGTCACCATCATCGAGGCGCTGCGCGCCTTCGACCTGGTCTTCGTCTTCAACAAGGGCGCCCAGGGCACCGAGTTGCTCTCCATCCTGGTGACCAACAACATCATCGGCGAGTCCAGCCGCATCGGTTACGGTTCGGCGATCGCGGTGGTCCTGCTGGTCATCTCCCTGATCGTGATCATCCCGTACCTGATCGCGACCTTCCGGAAGGAGCGGCGCGCATGAGCACCGTGAGCGCGCTGGGCAAACAGCGCACCCCGATCCGTCCGGCCCGCGTCCTGCTGCACGTCTTCCTCGCCGTCACCGCGCTGGCGTGGCTCGCCCCGCTGCTGTGGGCGGTCTTCTCGGCGCTGCGCCCGTACAGCGAGACCAGCGACCGCGGTTACGTGTCCTGGCCGCACACGCTGAACTTCGACAACTTCAAGAACGCGTTCACGCAGTCGGACATGACCCACTACTTCATGAACACGCTGATCATCGCGGTCCCGGCCGTGCTGCTCACGCTGTTCCTGTCGTCGATGGTCGCGTTCTACGTCAGCCGCTTCGACTTCCGGCTCAACCTGGCGCTGCTGCTGGTGTTCACGGCGGGCAACCTGCTCCCCCAGCAGGTCATCATCACCCCGCTGTACCGGATGTACCTGCTGACGAACCTGCCGGGCATCACCCAGAGCGGCAAGCTGTACGACTCCGCGCTCGGCCTGGTCCTCATCCACGTGGCGTTCCAGTCCGGGTTCTGCGCGTTCGTGCTCAGCAACTACATGCGGTCCCTGCCGCACGAGCTGACCGAGGCGGCGCTGGTGGACGGCGCGTCGGTGTGGCGGCTGTACTGGCAGATCACGCTGCCGCTGTGCCGGCCGGCGATGGCGGCCCTGGCGACCCTGTTGTCGATCTGGATCTACAACGACTTCTTCTGGGCGCTGGTGCTGATCTCGACCGGTGAGAACATGCCGATCACCTCGGCGCTGAACAACCTGTCGGGCCAGTACTTCACCGACCCCAACCTGGTCGCCGCCGGTTCGCTGCTCACCGCGATCCCGACGCTGGTCGTGTACTTCGCGCTGCAGAAGCAGTTCGTCAGCGGCCTGACGCTGGGCTCCGCCAAGGGCTGAGACGGCCCCCTCCGAAAGAGAACCCCGTGCACAACCCGTTCACCCCGGTCGCCTCCGTACCCGTGGACACGTACACCGCCCGTGTCCACGAGGAGGGCTGGCAGTCCTGGTCGCCGAGCGGCTCGTACCCCCTCGGCGCCCGCCCGCACCGCCCGGCGAACGCCAACTGGGCGACCGTCTGCTACCGCCCCGGCCGTACGGCGCCCACCCGGGCGTACCAGGGCGAGGGCCTGCTGGCACTCGACCCGGGTGACGGCTCACCGGTCCGGCTCTGGGCGGCCACGAACCCGCTGCACGAGGTGCCGTCGGTCCGGCTGACCTTGGCGGGCGGGACCGCCGAGGTCGAGGCCGACGGCCCGGTCAAGGAGTGGACGGGCACCGGCGTCCGGTCCGTGCTGGCCGAGTGGGCGGACTCCCTGGGCGTGCCGGCGCCCCGCCCGGCGCCCACCGTGTGGTGCTCCTGGTACGAGTACTACACCGCCGTCACCGAGGACGACATCCACGAGAACCTGCGCGCGATGGACACCCTCGACCTGCCGATCGACGTGGTGCAGATCGACGACGGCTACCAGAGCGCCCTGGGCGACTGGCTGAACCTCTCCGGCCGGTTCCGCTCGCGGCGCGGCATCGCGGACGCCATCCGCGGCCGCGGCCGCCGGGCGGGCATCTGGACGGCGCCCTTCCTGGTCGACCCGGCGAGCGCGCTCGCCGAGACGTACCCGGACTGGCTGGTCCGCGACCCCGACGGCAACCCGCTGCACGCGGGCCGCAACTGGGGCCACGACCTGTACGTCCTGGACACCACCCACCCGGCCGCCGCGGCCTACCTCACCGACGTCTTCGCCACGCTGCGCGCCGAGGGCTACGACTACTTCAAGGTGGACTTCCTCTACGCGGGCGCGATGGACGGCGTACGGCACTCGGGGGCGGACCCGCTCACCGCGTACCGGCTGGGCATCGCCCTGATCCGGGAGGCCATCGGCGCCGGCGCCTACCTGCTGGGCTGCGGAGCGCCGATGCTGCCCTCCATCGGACTGTTCGACGCGATGCGGATCAGTCCCGACACGGCCCCGCACCGTCGCTCCGAGGCCCGCGACTTCAGCCAGCCGGGCCAGGACCCGGCCGAGTTCACCGGGGTCGGCCGCCAGTGGCAGCACGGCCGGCTCTGGGTCAACGACCCCGACTGCCTGATGGCCCGCCCCGCCGTGGAGACCCGCGCCCGCTGGGCGGCCCATGTGGAGGCCGTGGGCGGCCTGGTCGCCTCCAGCGACCGGCTGCTCTCCCTCGACCCGTGGGGTGTGGACATCACCCGCCGCCTTCTCACCGGAGCAACCGGAGCAACCCGATGACCGACCGCGCCCTCTCCGTCCCCGGCATCGTCTACGGCGGCGACTACAACCCCGAGCAGTGGCCCGAGGAGGTGTGGGCCGAGGACGTCCGCCTGATGCGCGAGGCGGGCGTGAACATGGTCAGCGTCGGCATATTCTCGTGGGCGCTGCTGGAGCCCTCCGAGGGCGTCCACGACTTCTCGCGGATGGACCGGATCCTCGACCTGCTCCACGAGAACGGCATCGCCGCCGACCTCGCCACCCCGACGGCCGCCCCCCCTGCCTGGTTCTTCCGCGCCCACCCCGAGGCGCTCCCCGTCGACCACGACGGGCGCACCCTGTCGTACGGCAGCCGCCAGACCTTCTGCCCGAGCAGCCCCGCCTACCGGGCGGCCGCGCTCCGCATCGCGGGCGCGATCGCCGACCGGTACGCGAGCCACCCGGCCGTGAAGATGTGGCACGTCCACAACGAGTACGGCTGCCACAACGCGGCCTGCTACTGCGACACCAGCGCCGAGTCCTTCCGGCGCTGGCTGCGGGCGAGGTACGCCGACGATCTGGCCGCCCTCAACCACGCCTGGGGCACCGCCTTCTGGAGCCAGTGGTACTACGACTGGGACGAGGTCCTGCCGCCCCGCGCGACCGGTGCCGTACCCAACCCGACGCACCAGCTGGACTGGCGGCGGTTCTGCTCGGACGAACTGCTGTCCCTGTACACGGCGGAGCGGGACGTGCTCCGTGAGGCGGCCCCGGCGATCCCGGCCACCACCAACTTCATGGTGATGCACAACTTCGACGCCCTCGACTACTGGCGGTGGGCCCCGGAGCTGGACGTGGTGGCCAACGACCACTACCTGATGTCCGCCGACCCCGAGTCGCAGATCGACGTCGCCCTCAGCGGTGACGTGATGCGGTCGCTGGCGGGCGGGCCGTGGCTGCTGATGGAGCACTCGACGGGCGCGGTGAACTGGCAGCCCGTCAACCGGGCCAAGACCGCTGGTGAGTTGCGGCGCAACGCGCTCGCCCACGTCGCGCACGGCGCCGACGGCATCTGCTACTTCCAGTGGCGGGCGGCGAAGGCCGGTGCCGAGCAGTGGCACTCCGCGATGCTGCCGCACGCCGGGACCGACAGCCGGATCTGGCGGGACGTGGTCCGGCTGGGCGCGGACCTGCGGGCGCTGGCGGAGGTGCGCGGCGCCACCGGCACCGCCGAGGTGGCCGTGGTCTGGGACTGGGACGCCCGCTGGGCGCTGGAGTT
Organism: Streptomyces sp. NPDC001068; assembly: GCF_042897315.1. NCBI lineage: Bacteria > Bacillati > Actinomycetota > Actinomycetes > Kitasatosporales > Streptomycetaceae > Streptomyces > Streptomyces sp. NPDC001068. Next base: position 209,405 of record NZ_JBIAYD010000001.1, read on the forward strand.
CCCCTCCCAGCCGAGCGGCGAACTGCGCTACCAGGACCTGGTCCGCGCCTGGTACGAGCCGCTGTGGCGGGCCGGGGTGGCCGTGGACTTCGTCCGGCCGCAGGCGGACCTGTCGGCGTACAAGGCGGTGCTCGTACCGAGCCTGTACCTGGTCGACGACGCGGGCGCGGCGAACCTCACCGCCTTCGCGGAGGCCGGCGGCACCCTCGCCGTCGGCTTCCACAGCGGCATGGTGGACGAGAACAGCCATGTCCGGCTGGGCGGTTACCCGGGGGCGTTCCGTGAGGTGCTGGGCGTGCGCACGGACGAGCTGTTCCCGCTGCTGCCGGACGAGCGGGTGGCGCTGAGCGGGGGCGGCACGGGCACGCTGTGGTCGGAGCGGGTGCGGCCGGAGGGTGCCGAGGTGGTCGTGTCCTACGGCGACGGGCCGCTGGCGGGTGTCCCGGCGGTGACGCGGAACGCGTACGGGGCGGGCGGTGCCTGGTATCTGGCCACGCTGCCGGACGCGGAGACCCTTGCGGGGCTGCTCGGCCGGATCCGCGAGGAGGCGGGCGTGGCCGCCGGGCGTACCGCGCCGGAGGGTGTGGAGGTCGTCGTGCGGCGCGGGGCGGACGCGGACTACGTGTTCGTGATCGACCATGCGGGTGCGGGGGCGGAAGTCTCGGTGGCCGCGGGGTCGGTGGAGCTGCTGTCCGGGAAGGCGGTCGACGGGGTCGTCGTCGTGGCGCCGGGTGAGATCGCGGTGGTGCGGGAGCCGCAGGCGTCCGCCTAGCGCCGCGTCGGCGAGGTCGTGGGCGACTGCGAGCCCGTCGTGGCCGGTCGTGCAGTTCCCCGCGCCCCTTCGGGGGCGCGGGGGTGAGCGTCAGTTGGAGGCGAACGGGCCGTCCAGGGCAGCCCATTGGAGCAGCATGATGGTCTTCGCGTCGGCGATCTCGCCGGTGCGGATCATCTCCAGGGCGCGGCGGAAGGGGAGTTCGAGGATCTCGATGTCCTCGCCCTCCTCGTCCAGTCCGCCGCCCTCGTGGGTGCGGGTGGCCGGGGTGTACGCGGCCGCGTAGAAGGAGATCCGTTCGGTGACCGAGCCGGGGCTCATGTAGACGTCGAAGACGTGCTGGACGTCGCCGACCGTGTGGCCGGTCTCCTCGACGACCTCCCGGCGCACCGCGTGCTCGGGGTGCTCGTCGTCGGCGTCCAGGAGGCCCGCCGGGGTCTCGACGAGCATGCCGTCCGGGTGACCGTTGACGTACACCGGGAACCGGAACTGGCGGGTGAGCAGGACGGTTTCGCGTTCGGTGTCGTAGAGCAGCAGCGTGGCGCCGTTGCCGCGGTCGTGGGTCTCGCGCTCCTCGGTGTGCCAGCTCCCGTCGGCGTGCCGGTAGTCGAAGGTGGTGGCCCGCTCGACGTACCAGTGGCTGGAGAGCAGCTTCACCTCCCGGACCCGCACGCGGGGGTTGCCGGTCAGGTCCAGGCCGGTGCGGTCGAGTCCGGTGCGGCCCCGGCGGTCGGGGGTGTCGATGCCGGCGGTCATCGCGGGCCCGCCGGGCGGGCGGAGGCGTTCGGGTGAGTCATGATCACCTGTCTACCATCCGCCCGTGTCCGGCCGACCCGGCCCCACTCCCCCGTGCGCAGCGTCTAGTGCGCCTCGGCCCGCGCCGGGCCCTCGTCGAGGAAACCTCCCGACTGGTGCTGCCACAGCTTGGCGTAGGCGCCGTCGGCGGTGAGCAGTTCGTGGTGCGTGCCCTGCTCGACGATCCGGCCGCGGTCCAGGACCACCAGCCGGTCCATGGAGGCGACCGTGCTCAGCCGGTGCGCCACCACCAGTGCCGTACGCCCCTCCATGAGCCGCCACAGCGCCTCCTGGACCAGCATCTCGCTCTCGGAGTCCAGCGCGCTGGTCGCCTCGTCCAGGAGCAGGATCGGGGCGTCGCGCAGGATGGCCCGCGCCAGGGCGACCCGTTGGCGCTGGCCGCCGGAGAGCTTGACGCCGCGCTCGCCGACCATGGTGTCGAAACCGTCCGGCAGCGCGTCGGCGAACTCCGTGACGTGGGCGGCCTCGGCGGCGAGCCGGATCTCGTCCTCGCCCGCGCCGGGCCGGGCGAAGGCGATGTTGTCCCGCAGGGTGCGGTGGAACATCGCCGGGTCCTGCGGCACGTAGGCGATCTGGCTGCGCAGGTCGGCCTGGCGCAGCCGGCTGATGTCCTGGCCGCCGATGGTGATCCGCCCGCCGTCGATGTCGGTCATCCGCAGCAGCAGGCGGGTGAGCGTGGTCTTGCCGCCACCCGACCGGCCGACGAACCCGAACTTCGAGCCGCTGGGCACGTCCAGCTCAAGACCCTCGAACAGCGGTTTGGCACCCGCGTGGGTGAAGGAGACCTTCTCGAACCGGACGTCGGCGGCCCGCGGCGCGAGCGGTTCCGGTGCCACCGGGTCCAGCACGGTCGGCGGTTCCAGAAGCAGTTCGGTGAACTGGGCGGCCTCCGTCATGGAGCTCTCCATGCGCCGGTAGATCTGGTTGAACTCGAACATGATCCGGGTCGCGTTGGTGTAGTAGGTGAAGGCGACCACGACCGCCTCCACACCGTGCCCGCCGCCCGACAGCACCACCGCGAGCAGCAGGCCCAGCGCGTTGGTCGCGACCGACATCGGCGCGACCAGCGTGTCGATGCGCAGGTTGCCGTAGTCCCAGGAGCGCAGGGTGCGCCGCCTCGACTCGGCGACCCGGGAACGGTGTTCGGCCGCCTCCCGTCGCTCGGCGGCGAACGCCCGGACCGTGTCCATGTTCATCAGGCTGTCGGCGACGTGCCCGGAAACCCGGGCGATGGCCTCCTCCCGCTGGGCGACCAGCCGCTGCCGCCGCCGGATCAGCGGCACCACGCACACCGCGGTGATCGCGATCATCGTCAACAGGCCGACGACCAGGAGGGGTTCGTAGCGCCACAGCACCACCGACCCGAACAGCAGCGGAACGAAGCTGCCGACGATGTTGAAGGTGAGCGTGTCGGCGAACTCCTCGAAACGGGTGGCGAAGCTCAGTACCCGCTTGGTGAGCGAGCCCGCGAAGTTGTCGTGGAAGAACGCGGAGTCCTTGGCGAACAGCTCGTCCATCCCGATGACGTAGAGCTGCTCGATGCCGAGCGCGTCCAGGCGGTTCAGGCAGTGCAGTCCGATCCGCCAGAAGACCTCCGCCAGCAGCAGGACCCCGCCGAACCCGAGGACGTACGGCAGGGCCGCGCGCGGGCCGAGGCCGTGGCCGTCGGCGATCCGGCCGACCAGCTTGGCCACGACCAGCGGCGCCCCGTAGTTGATCCCGATGTTTCCGAGTGCCGGCAGCAGCATTCCGGGCAAGGTGAACCACTTGAGCCGCGCCAGTTCCCGTCCGTAGTAACGAAGTGCGAGCAGGACGGCACCTTGTCGGGGTCCGCTCGCCGGTAAATCGACCGAGGATGTCATGTTCAACCCTGTGTAGTCGTCGTACGGCATGCCGAGTCGGCCGGCGCATGGTTCGCGTCGGCTTCGAATCGGCAGGTCAGGAAAGGGAAGTGTGCCGTGACGAGGGTCACCGGGTCCACGTGTTTTCCGGGCGGCGGCTACTGTCCGAACACGTGGTCCATTCCGTGCTCGTGCCGCTCCCAGTCACCGTCCGTGAGATCGAGCAGCCGTTCGGTCTCGGCCGGGCCGGGCAGCGGACCGCGGTCGCCGGTCACCCGGAGCGCGGAGACGGCCGTGATGTGCCCGAGCCGCAGGGCACGGGTGAGCGGGTCCCCGCGCAGCAGTCCGGCCAGGAAGCCCGCCGCGAACGCGTCGCCGGCACCGACGGGTTCCACCACCGTCGTGCGCAGCGCGGTCACCGTGCACGACCCGTCCGCGGTGACGGCCGTGGCGTCCCGGGCACCGTCCTTGACCACGAGGATCCGCGGGCCGGGCACCAGGTCCCGCACGCCGGCGACGGTCAGGTCCTCGCCCCACAGCCGCTGGGCCTCGTCCAGGCCCACCAGCACGATGTCGGCCCGGGCGGCGAGGGCGCGCAGGACCCGCGGCGCGGTGCCGTCGGGCCACAGGGCGGCACGGTGGTTGACGTCGAAACTGATGGCGTACGGACGGTCGGCGGGCGGCGTGGCGAGGGCGCGGTCCACCAGGTCGCGGCAGGCCGGCGAGAGGGCGGGGGTGATGCCGGTGAGGTGCAGGAGGGCGGCGGACCGCAGCGGTTCGCCGGCCAGCAGGCCCGCGTCCAGGGCCGAGGCCGCCGAGCCGGCGCGGTAGTAGTGGACGCGGGTTCCGGCGGGGCCGGGGTCCTTGACCAGGAGGCCGGTGGGCCGGTGCGGGTCGGTGCGCACATGGCTGACGTCGACCCCGGCGGCGGCGACCGTCGCGCGCACCCGGTAGCCGAACGGATCGTCGCCGACGGCCGAGAGCCAGACGGCCGGGACGCCGTGGTCGGCGAGGTACATCGCCACGTTGGACTCCGCGCCCGCCGTGGACAGCCGCAGCTCCGCGGCCTCGGCCAGCGGCCGGGGCGGGTCGGGCGCCAGGGCCGCCATGGTCTCGCCGACGCAGACGACCCGCCCCGGGGCCGGCCGCCAGGATGCCGTCATGCCCGTCCGTCCTCGGCCACGGCGGCCAGGAACGCCCGGGCACGCTCGCGCAGCGCGGCGAGGCTGCCGCCGGCGGCCGCGTCGCCGACCAGCGGGGAGCCGACGCCGACGGCACTCGCCCCGGCCGCCAGGTAGGCCCGGGCGGCCGAGACGTCGACGCCGCCCACCGGGACCAGCACCGCGTCCGGGAAAGGGCCGCGCAACGCCTTCAGATAGGCCGCTCCCCCGGCCTCGGCGGCGGGGAAGAGCTTCAGCGCGGCCGCACCGCGGGCCTGCGCGGCGATGACGTCGGTGGGGGTCATGACGCCCGCCAGGACCGGCATGCCGAGGTCCAGCGCGGTGTCGACGCCCGCGCCCAGACCGGGGGTGACCGCGAAGGTGGCGCCCGCCCGGTGGGCGGCCCGCGCGTCGTCGGCGGTCAGCACCGTGCCGGCGCCGAGCGGCCGGGTGGCGCCCAGTTCCTCGCGCGCCCGGGCCAGTACGCCGAGCGCGTCCGTGCCGCTGAGGGACACCTCGATCAGTTCGACGCCCTCCTCGGCCAGGGTCAGCACGGTGCGCAGGGCGGCGTCCGGGTCGGTGCCGCGCACGATGGCGACCAGCCTGCGGGAGGTGAGTGCGGCACGCAGATCCACGGCCAGGGCTCCTTCTGGGGGTTCGGGTTTCCGGGGCGACCGCCTCCCGAGGTTCGGGGCACTCGGGCAGAGGCGGTCGCCTCCGCGGTTCGGGGCACTCGGGCAGAGGCGGTCGCCTCCGCGGTTCGGGGCACTCGGGCAGAGGCGGTCGCCTCCGCGGCTCGGGGCACTCGGGCAGAGGCGGTCGCCTCCGCGGCTCGGGGCTTTCGGGGACTCGGGCCGCCGCGAGGTTCGGGCCTCGCGAACGGCGGTGGGCGGGCTTCGCGGCCGGGGCACTCAGGCAGCGCCGGGCGCCTTGCGACGGGGCTCGGACGGCGTCGGCCGCCTCTTCGGCGGGGGTGCTGGGGGTTGTCGGTCACCGTCCGGGGCTCGGGCTCTCCAGGAGTACGGGTCAGGGGCAGTCGCAGCCGGCGCGGACCGTCAGGCGCCAGCGGACCTCGCCCGAGGCGCCGACGCGGGCCGCGTCGTCCGGACCCGCGTCGGCGAGGTCGAAGACGCGGCCGAGCATGGGTTCGACACCCGTGCTGCGGTAGGGCCGGCCGGCCGGGAAGCCGCCCAGGTTGCGCCACAGGGCGACCGAGACCGGCTGTCCGTCCGCCTCGACGGCGAAGGAGAGCCGGTCACCGGCGTCGTGCACACAGCACCGGCCGCCGGCCACCACCGCCCCGGCCGCCGTGCCGTCGTCCGGCCCGAAACGGTCCAGGCGCAGCCCGAGCGGCGCGGGCCAGGTCCCCTCCAGCCACGGCGCGCCGTCCGGCCAGGGCCGGTCCACCAGGGGGGCCGCCTCCGGGAACAGCCGGGTCGGCGCTCCCCGCCGGGCCCCGACCACGGCCTGCTCGGAGAGGTCGAGCAGCGCGTGCGCGGCCCACAGGAAGCGGAAACCCGGCTCGGCCGACAGCACGTAGTCGGCATGGACACCGTCCGCCGTCGCGCCGAACTCCCGTCTCAGGGTGAAGCGTTCGCAGCGGACGCGGGCGCCGGCGCCCTCCCGGGTCCAGGCCCGGGACCAGGCGTCCCCGTGGTCGGGCGTGCCGCGCACGGTGGGCACGCACTCCTCCAGTCCGCCGGCGTCCACGAACGTGTCGCCCGGTTCCACGCCGTCGCGTCCGGTGTCCTCGCGCCGCCACAGCCATTCGCGGCCGCCGTGCCGCAGCGAGGTCCAGCGGCCGCCGTGCGCGAGGTCGGTGACGACGTCCATCACCACTCCGCGAACGAACCGTCGGCGTGCCGCCACACCGGATTGCGCCACTGGTGGCCGGACCGGTCGGCGGCGCGGACGGCCGCCTCGTCGACGGTGATGCCGAGTCCCGGGGCGTCGCCGCGCCGGGCGTACCCGTCGACGAACCGGAAGGGTTCGGTGTCCACCAGGTAGGAGAGGAGATCGGCCTCCTTGTTGTAGTGGATGCCCCGGCTCTGCTCCTGGATCAGGAAGTTGGGGGTGGCGAAGGCGACCTGGAGGCTCGCCGCCAGCGCGATGGGCCCGAGCGGGCAGTGCGGGGCGAGTTGTGCCCCGTAGGTCTCGGCGAGCGAGGCGATGCGGTGCACCTCGGAGATTCCGCCCGCGTGGGACAGGTCGGGCTGGGCGACCGCGATGCCCGCGGCGAGCACGGGCAGGAACTCGGCCCGGGAGTAGAGGCGTTCACCGGTCGCCAGCGGCACCGGGCTGGCGGTGACCAGGCCGGGCAGCAGGTGGCCCTGCTCGGGGACGACCGGCTCCTCGACGAACAGCGGGTGCAGGGGAACCAGTTCGGTCAGCACGCGGCGGGCGCTGGCGGCGGTGAAACGGCCGTGGAAGTCGACGGCCACGTCGCGGTCGGGGCCCAGGGCCTCCCGGGCGGCCGTCACCCTGGCGACGACCGCCGCGGTCTCCGAGGCGGTGGTGATCGGCGAGGTGGCTCCGGCGGCGTTCATCTTCACCGCGGTGAAGCCCGCCTCCACCTGGGCCGTGACCTGCTCGGTGAGCTGGGCCGGTTCGTCGCCGCCGACCCAGGCGTAGACCCGGACCCGGTCGCGTACCGGGCCGCCGAGCAGGGCGTGAACGGGGGCGCCGTAGGTCTTGCCGGCGATGTCCCACAGCGCCTGGTCGAGTCCGGCGACGGCGCTGGACAGGACGGGGCCGCCCCGGTAGAAGCCGCCCTTGGTGAGCACCTGCCAGTGGTCCTGGACGCGCAACGGGTCCTGTCCCACCAGGTACTCGGCGAGGACCTCGATGGCGGCCCGCACCACCTCGGCGCGGCCCTCCACGACGGGTTCGCCCCAGCCCACCACCCCCTCGTCGGTCTCCACGCGGCAGAACAGCCAGCGCGGCGGGACGAGGAAGGTCTCTATTCGTTCGATCTTCACTGGCCGCCGCTGCCTTTCGGGTCGTCGTCGGTGCCGCCGAGCCGGGCCAGGTCGCGGCCCGCCTGGTCGAGCAGGGCGCGCATGGCGCGCTCGGCCGCCTCGGGGTCGCCGTCGCGGACGGCGTCCAGGACGGCGCGGTGGGCGGGGACGGGGGGCTCGCTGTGCGGGGAGCTGTGCACGATGCGGTCGCGGTGGGCGAGTCCCGACTCGATCACCATCTCCATGCGTTCGAGCAGTTCGTTGTGGGTGGCGGCGAGCAGGGCGCGGTGGAAGGCGAGGTCGGCGTCGACCGCGTGGCCCGGGTCGGCGTCGTCGTGCCGTCCCATGGCGTCCAGGGCCTCCTCCAGGGCGGCGAGGTCGGCCTCGGTGCGGCGTTCGGCGGCGAGCCGGACGGCGGCCGGTTCGATGATCGCCCGGACCTCGGCGAGGTTGTGCAGCAGCGACCGGTCGGCGCCGGCGCCGGCGGCGCCCTCGAAGCGCCAGCGCAGCACATCGGCGTCCAGGAGGTTCCAGTCGGCCCGGGCGCGCACGAAGGTGCCGCGTTTCTGTCTGGCGTCGACCATGCCCTTGGCGGCGAGCACCTTCAGGGACTCGCGCAGGGCGGTGAGGCTGACGTCGAGTTCGCTCTGCAGCGCCACCAGGTCGAGGGTGGCCCCTTCCGGGATCGCGCCGCCCAGGATGCGGCGCGCCAGGGCCTCCACGGTCTGGCCGTGCACACCGCGTCGGGCGTAGGGCGTCATGTCGTACGGCCTTTCTGTTCAGGTCGTGGTTCGGCGGTGCTCACACGGAGTCCTTGACGACGCTCCAGCCGCCGTCCACGACCAGCCGGGCGCCGGTGACGAAGGAGGCCTCGTCGGCGCAGAGGAACGCGATGGCCGCGGCCACCTCCTCGGGCCTGCCGAACCGGCGGGCGGCGGTCTGCGCGACGCTGCGCTCCCGCTCCTCGGGCGGCACCCGGTCCCAGGCGCCGGTCAGGACCGGCCCGGGCAGCACCGCGTTGACGCGTACCTCGGGCCCGTACTCGACGGCGAGCTGGCCGCTCAGGGAGAGCAGCGCGCCCTTGGCGGCGGCGTAGGCGGGGTGTCCGGGGATGCCGGCGTGGGCGTGCACCGACGAGGTGAGCACCGCGGCGCCGTGTCCTGCCCGCAGGTCGGGCAGGACCGCCTTGAAGCCGAGGAAGGCCGCGGTGAGGTTGACGGCCAGCTGCCGCCGCCAGGACTCGGCCGGCATCTCGTGGGCCGGGCGGACGTCGACTGTGTAGGCGTTGCTGACGAGCACGTCGACGGGCCCGTAGGCGTGGGCGGCGGTGACGATCCGGGCCCAGTCGTCCTCGGCGGCGACGTCGGCGTGCACGTAACGGGCCCGGCCGCCGTCCTTGGTGATCCCGTCGACCACGGCCTGTCCGCGTTCGTCCGCGATGTCGACCACGACGACGGCGGCCTCCTCGCGGGCGAGGCGTTCGGCGGTGGCGGCTCCGATGCCGGAGGCGGCACCGGTCACCACGGCGGTGCGGCCGGTGAAGCGGGCGCCGTACCGGCGTACGGACTGGTCCATCGGGCTCCTTAGAGGGTGAGCTGCAGGAAACATATGCGTCCTACCGGCGGGTCAGCACCACCAGGTCCGCATCGTGATCGGCGCTCCAGGCGAACGGCAGGCCGTGGTGGAGGAGATGGGCTCCGCCGTACGTCACTCCCGTGGCCGTGTCCCGGTAGCGGGCCGCCGGGTCCAGGCCGCGCAGCCGGAGCCGGTCGGGGCGGCCGGTCAGCAGCGGGGCGCCGTCGAGACGGCCGGTGGAGAGCGCGGCGACGACGGTGCGGTCGCCGTGGTCGTACTGCACCCCGCAGCTGGTGTCGTCCGGGGTGCCGAGCAGCCGGGCCTCGCCGAGGTGGACCACGTCCCGGACCTCCTTGTAGCGGACGATCCACCGGGCGGCCTCGGCCCGCTCGGCGGGCGTCCAGGCGCGCAGGTCGGCGCCGATCCCGAGGACCCCGCAGACGGCGTTGACGAAACGGAAGGCGAGGCTGCGCGGCCGCGGGTCGAGGATGCCGGGCGCGTCGGTGACCCAGGAGCTCATCACGTGCGGGGCGTGCGCGTGCAGGAAGCCGTGCTGGATGCGCAGCCGGTCCATGGGCGCGGTGTTGTCGCTGGGCCAGACGACGTCGGTGCGGGCGATGGTGGCGTGCTCGATCCGGCCGCCGCCGCCCGCGCAGCCCTCGACGGTGACGTCCGGGTGGGCGGTGCGCAGGTGGTCGAGGACGCGCAGGTACCCGGCGACGTGTTCGGCGTCCAGGTCGGCGGGGCCGGCGCCGGGTCTGCCGCGTTCGGTGGGCGGGCGGTTCATGTCCCACTTGAGGTAGCCGATGTCGTACGTACCGAGCAGCCGGTCCAGGGTGGCGAGGACGAACTCCTGGACGTCGGTGCGGCCGAGGTCGAGGAGGAGCTGGTTGCGCACCAGCCGGGACGGGCGGCCCTCGACGCGGTACACCCATTCGGGGTGTTCGGCGTAGAGGCGGCTGCCGGGGCTGACCGCCTCGGGCTCGACCCACAGCCCGAAGTCCAGGCCGAGGGCGCGGACCTCCGCCACGAACCGGTCGAAGCCGTCCGGGAACGCGGCCGGGTCCGGGTACCAGTCGCCGAGTCCGCCGGTGTCGTCGGCGCGTCCGGAGAACCATCCGTCGTCCACGACGAACAGCTCGGCCCCGATGTCCGCGGCCGCCTCGGCCAGCTCCAGCTGTCCGGCCGCGTCGACGTCGAAGCCGGTCGCCTCCCAGGAGTTGTAGAGCACCTTGCGCGTGCGGTGCAGCCGGTCGCCGGTGAGCCGGCGCTCGTAGCGGTGCCAGACGCGGGACAGGCCGTCGAGGCCGTCCGGGCTGAACGCGCACGCGAGTCGGGGGGTCTTCAGCGTCTCCCCGGCGGCGAGGCTGACGGCGCCCTCGTGCGGTACGCGTCCGGCGCGCACCCGCACGGCGCCGCCGGGTTCGGCCTCGGCCGTGATGTGCCAGTTGCCGGACCACTCCAGGGCGATGCCGTACGCCGCGTCCCCGTCCCGTACGGCGAGCCAGGGCGCGTACGCGTGCCCCGGCGTGCCCTGGATGCTGCCGATGCCGAACGTGCCCCGGGGCAGGTCGAGATGGGTGAGCTGGAACTCCTGGGACCACTGCCCGCACAGGTACGTCAGGCGCGCCGGGCCGGCCGCCGGGATGTTCACCGCGGCCGAGTCGAGCCGCTCCAGGCGGAGTTCGCCGTCGGCGGTGAACTCCGTCCAGCGCAGGATCACATCGGTGTCCGGCACGGTCTCGTAGCAGAGGACCGTGCGCAGCCCGATCACCCGGTCGGTGAAGGCGAGCCGCAGTGCGCCCTCCGTCTGCTCCGCGCCGTCGAACTCCCACCACACGCCTCGCTCTTCGCCGGCGATCAGCTCGGAGCCGGTGAACGGCCGCAGCCCGTAGGGGAGGTACTCGGCCGGGGCGGCGTCGGCGGGCGTGACGAAGTGGGTGCGGTGGGACCAGTCGAGGGCGGAGGGGCCGTCCTCGACGCCGTGCGGGCCCCAGGCGTCGAGCTCGGCCCACGGGCCGTCCGGGGAGAGGCGGACCGTGTAGGAGGTGTTCCGGGTGCGCAGGGTCCAGCGGGTGTACGTCACTTGACCGCCCCGAGGTTGAGTCCGGCCACGAAGTGCCGTTGGAAGCGGAGGAAGACCGCGACGGTGGGCGCGGCGGCGATGACCGAGCCGGCGGCGATCACGTTCCACATGGACACGTACTGGCCCTGGAGTCCGATGAGGGCGGCGGTGATCGGCATCTTCGAGTCGCTGCGCAGGACCGTGATCGCCCAGAGCAGGTCGTTGAAGATCCAGGTGAAGGACAGGGCGCTGAGCGCGGCCAGCGCGGGGCGGGTCAGCGGGAGGATGATCCGCCAGAAGATCTGCCACGGCCCGGCGCCGTCCACGACCGCCGCCTGCTGGATCTCGGCCGGGATGGACCGCATGAACCCGTGCAGGACGAAGACGTAGAAGCCGACGCCGAAGCCGATCTGCACGCCGATGAGCGCGGGCAGCGTGTCGTAGACGCCCATCAGCTCGCTCAGCTTGGACACCGGGATCAGCAGGATCTGCGGGGGCAGCAGGTTGCCGCCGAGCATCAGGAGCAGCAGGGATCGCCGGAAGGGGAGTTCGTAGCGGCTGAGGGCGAACGCGGCCATCGCGGCGAGCGCGAGGGTCACCAGGACGCTGGGGACCGTCACCAGCAGGCTGTTGATCAGCGCCTGCTGCTGGCCGCCGTCGGTCCAGGCCTGCCCGAAGTTGCCGAGGGTGAAGGAGTGCGGCCAACTGCCCAGCCCGTGCGCGGCGATGTCGTCGAACGTACGCAGGCTGGTGACCAGCACCAGGGCGATGGGCAGCAGCCACAGCAGGGCCAGCGCACCGGCGCCCAGGTGGAATCCGGCGGTGGCGGCCCGCCTGCGGCGCAGTGCCGTCGAGTCGGCGGACATCAGTCGGCCTCCCGGAACGCGCGGACCAGATACGAGGCGATGACCCCGAAGGCCAGGACGAAGATGACGACGGCCAGCGCGGAGCCGTAACCGAGGCGCAGCGACTGGAAGGCGGTCGAGTACATGTAGGTGCTCAGCAGTTCGGACGAGTGGTAGGGGCCGCCGCGGGTCAGTGACCAGACGACGTCGAAGGAGCGCAGCGAGTCGATGACGATGACGGACAGCACGACCGCGTTGACACTGCGCAGTTGGGGCAGGGTCACGTGCCGGAAGCGTTGCAGGGCGCTCGCTCCGTCGACCTTGGCGGCCTCGTAGAGCGCCGGGTCGATGCCCTTGAGGCCGGCCAGGTACAGCACCATGACGTAGCCGATCTGCCGCCACAGCGCGGGCACGATCACCGCGTACAGGGCGGTGTCCTGGTCGGCGAGCCAGGCGTGCCGCAGGCTGCCGAGGCCCACGCTCCGCAGCAGCTGGTTGAGGACGCCGTCGGGCTGGTAGATCGCCTGCCAGACGAGGGCGGTGGCGACCAGGGAGAAGACCACCGGCAGGAACAGCGCGGCCCGGTAGAAGCCGATCCCGCGGCGCTCCTGCTGGAGCAGCAGCGCGGCGGCCAGGCCCAGCAGGGCGGACAGGCCGCCGAACAGGACCAGCCACAGCACGGTGTGGCCGGCCGCGCTGCGGAAGACGTCGTCGTGGGCCATCTCCCGGAAGTTGTCCAGGCCGACGAACTGCGGCGGGGAGACGCCGTCCCACTTGGTGAGGGCGAGGTAGAAGCCCTGGACGGCGGGCCAGAACACCCACACGGCCTCGGCCAGGAGCGGGACCAGGACGAACGCGAGGACCATGGGCGGGGTGTGCCGGGGCCCCCGGCCCGCCCGCCGCGTTCGGGCGGGCGGGCGGACCGGGGACTTCTGGCCGGGCGCGGTCAGCACGGCCATCTCAGGCGTTCCAGATCTTCTCGGCGTCCCGCTGCCAGTCGGTCAGGATGCTCCCGATCGACTTGGGCTCGGCGAAGAACTTGGTCAGCGCGGTGTCCGCGGTGGGCTGGAGGGCGTCGCTGGAGTCCCGGTTGAAGAACTGGGTGATCTCGGCGGCCGCTTCGACGTGCGCGCGGCCCTTCTTCACCAGCGCGGTGCCGGCGTCCTTGGCGTCCGGGTTGCAGGGCAGGACGGTGCCGGAGGAGCCCTTGATGTAGATCTCCTGGGCCTCGGCCGTGGCGAGGTAGCTCATCAGGTCGCGGACCTGGTCGCCGCGTCCGCTGCGGGCACTGGCGAAGTAGCCGTCGACGGGCGCCTCCTCGGCGAGCGGGACCTTGGAGTCGATGACCGGGAAGCGGAAGAAGTCGATGTCGTCGATGGCGTTCTTGGGCGCCGAGTCGGCGAAGAAGGTGCCGATCAGCATCATGCCGGTCTTGCCGTTGAGCAGCGCGGTGGTGGCGTCCTGGAAGGCCAGGGCGGTGCCGTTCGGGTCGAAGTACGGCAGCACCTCCCGCCAGCGGTCGAAGACCTTGCGCACCTCGGGGTCGTCGAACCGGTGCTTGCCCGCGAGGAGTTCGCGGTGGTACTGGGCGCCGTTGATCCGGATGTCCAGGTAGTCGAACCAGGCGGACGCCACCCAGGGGGTGTTGCCGCCGGCGCCGAGCCCGATCGGGGCGATGCCCTTGCTCTTGAGCTTGTCGCACAGGTCGAGGAAGCCGTCCCAGCTGGTGGGCTCGCTCACGCCCCACTTGGCGAACTGGGACTTCCGGTAGAACATGCCCCACCAGTAGTAGGTGTTGGGCACGAACACCTTCTTGCCGGAACTCGCGGTGCAGAGCGTGTTCAGCGCCTTGGAGTACCGCTTGAGGTCGGGCGAGGAGGCCCACACGTCGTCGAGGTCGAGCAGCAGGTTCTTCTTCGCGTAGGCGTCCGCGACCGAGCCGGGGTACCAGGTGTACACGTCCGGCGGGTTGGCGGAGGTGAGGTAGGTCGGCAGCTGGGTGCGGAAGGTCTCGGCGGCGACCGTGTTCAGACTCGCCTTGCCGGATCCCTTCTTGGCGTACGCCGCGACCAGGTCCTCCATCGCGGACTTGGCCTGCGGGGCGGACAGGTTGGACTGGAGGGTCACCGCGCCCTTCGACGAACCCTTGGCGGAGGTGCTGTCGGTGACGCAGCCGCTGAGCAGGGCCGCGGTCCCGGCGGCCCCGAGTCCGGCGAGGAACCGGCGGCGGCTTGGCTGGTGGTCGGTCATGGTCGTTTCCTCAGTCAGTTGAGTCGGGTGCGGTACACGTGGCCGTCGACGCCGCGGAAGACCGCGTCGACGGTTCCGTCCGGGCCGGCGGCCGCGCCGAGGGCGCCGTCGAACGCGGCGCTCGGGAACTCCTGCCGTTTGCTCCAGCCCTGCCAGGCGCCGTCGGCGTAACGCTGCTGCCAGAGCGTGTAGTCGGCGGCCCGCGCGTACAGCAGCACCGCGTCCCCGGCGGCGACCAGGGTCGGGCTGCCGCTGACGGTCCCGCCGAGGGACGTCCAGTCGGACCACTGCCCCGCGGTGTCCCGGGTCCGGGTCCACACGTCGTCCGCGGCACCGCGCACGGCGACGTGGACGACGCCCTGCGCGTCGACGGCGGCGGACGGGCGGCCGTAGACCGGCCGGCCGCCGGGTGCGCCGAGCGAGGTCCAGCCGGAGGCCGGTCCGCGCTGGACGACCGTGCCGTCGGAGCCGGTGGCGAACAGGGTCCAGTGCGCGGGGTCGGTGAAGGCGACGGTGGGCGCGTCGGTCAGCCGGCCGCCCAGCAACTGCCACTGGCCCCAGTGGCCGTCGGCGCGGACCCTGCGGTAGGCGCGGGAGTCGGCGCCGCGCACGAAGACGTCGGTACGGCCGCCGGCGGAGGTGTACACGGCCGGCTGGCCGAGGATGCCGCCCCGGACCGGGCCGCCGAGGTCCCGCGTCCCGCCGTCCGCCTTCTCGACGAGCGAGCCGTGCGGTCCGCGGAAGTAGGCGGTGCCGCCGCCGGTCACGGCCGGGCTGGCCGTGGCGGTCACACCGAGGTCGGTGCCGGGCGGGGTGTCGGCGCCGGTGAGCTTCAGGAACGCGGTGCCGTGCGCGGGCACCTCGACGGTGTACGACCCGGTGTGCGTGCCACGGTCGGCGCGGGCCCGCAGGTCACGGACGCGCACCGGGCCGCCGAGACCGGCGTCGGAGAACCGGACGGTGCGCTGAGCGGGCTGGTCGGACCGGTTGAGCAGGACGACCGCGCGCTGTCCGTGGCCCTGGAGCACCTTGCTGTAGACGTCGCCGACGGAGTCGTTGGCGACCCGCACGCCCTGGACGGCGAGGGGGTCCTGGTCCACGGCGATGATCTCGGGGTTGCGCAGGGTCGCCAGCATCGAGCCGGAGAGCGTGCGCGGGTCGGAGCCCAGCACCAGCGGGGAGCCCATCTCGGCCCACATCACGAACTGGCTGGTGGACTCCTCCTCGGTCAGCTCGTACGACCCGTCGGTCATCTTCCGCATGGGGATGAGGTAGTCCGGGTCGTTGTAGTGGCCGGGGCCCTGCGCCTCGGGGTGCCAGGCGTTGGCGTCCATGTTGCGCAGGATGTTGGGCCACTCGCCGGGGCTCGGGGTGCCCCAGGCGATGTCGGTGCCGGTGCGCCAGGAGTCGGCGATCGCCGGGGCGTAGACGTAGGTGTTGTGGGCGTCCTGCTCGGGGGTGTGCGGCAGGCCCCAGTCGTCGGTGAGCGGGTTGCAGAGGTTCAGCAGCATCCTGCGGCCGGACTTGGCGACCGCGTCGCTGAACTCCTTGTAGGCGGGGCCCGGATCGAGCTTCGCGCCGATGCCGCAGAGGAAGTCGACCTTGATCGCGTCGATCTTCCAGTTCGCGAACTGCCGGGCGTCCTCGGCGTAGTGACCGCGGCTGCCGAGGCCGCAGCTCTTGCCGCCGTCGTAGGTACCGCCGTCGGTGTAGATGCCGGCCCGCAGACCACGCTTGTGCAGGTAGGAGACGAGGGCCGGGATCCCGGACGGGAAGCGGTCCGGGTTGGCGACCAGGTGCCCCTGTGCGTCACGGGGGTTGTCGGCCTGCCAGCCGCCGTCCAGCCACACGATGTCGTATCCGCTGTCGCGCAGACCGCTGCTGACCAGCCGGTCCGCGACGGAGCGCACCTCCTTCTCGGTGGGCGCGCCCAGTCCGTAGTAGGTGTTCCATCCCATGTAGGGAGTCGGCGCGAGGCCGCTGTCGTAGTAGTCGGGCGCGCCCTGGTCGACGGCCGTCCGGGCGACGGCGTCGGGGGTCACGGTGGCGGCCAGGACGGCCGCGATCGCGGTCGCGAGGGCGGGCCGGATGTACCGGTGGTGCCTGGATCCGTTTGGTACGGGCGGGTGCAAAGTCACGTGCCTCTCCCGGGGATTGGGATGCAGGAGAACAGGACGCGGGCCGCTCCGCGGCAGAGGCCGACTACGTCACGGCGACGACTGTGGCCCGTGGCCGAAACAGTGTCAAGATTAATTACTAATTTAATAGAAGCGAGGTGAGGGCGAGCGCGAGACCTTGACAGGGTCAGGGCGGAGGTGCAGTGTTCGGCAACGTTGTCATAGGCCCTGGCAACGTTGTCATCGTCTGATGTTCCCGGCTGTGCCGTTCGTCGAACTCCCCCGATCGGAGCGCTCGTCCATGTCGGATCAGTCAACCTCGCCCTCCCGCCGCACCGTTCTCTCCGCCGGCAGCACCCTGCTGGCGGGCTTCGGGCTCGGCGTCGGCCCGCTCGCCACCGCCGCCACGGCGGAATCCGGACAGCCGGGGCCGGGCGCCTCGCGGGGCGAACTCGCCGCCTACCGGCCGGTGTCGGTGTCCTCCACCGACTACGCGCCCACGCCCGCGGAGTTCGCGGTCGACGGTCTGGACACCGTCGGCGTCCGGGGCTCCGGGTGGCGGGCCTCGGCCAGCGATCCGCAGTGGATCTCCGTCGACCTCGAGGCGCAGTGCCGGGTGGAGTCGCTCCGGCTGGTCTTCGAGGCCACGGCGGACGACCCGCCGTTCACCGAGTCGCCGAGCGGCAGCCCCAGGGACAACACCACCGGGCAGGAGATCCTGTCCAGTTGCGCGGTCGGCTTCGTCGTGGAGACCTCCACCGACCACCGGTCCTGGACCAGGGTGTACCGCACCGAGTCCGGCACCGGCGGGGTCATGGAGATCCCCCTGTCCGAGCCCGTCACCGCGCGCTGGGTACGCATGACGGTCCACAAGCGCTCCAACGCCAACCCGCTCGGCCTCAACGGCTTCCAGGTGTACGGCACCTGCCGCACCCCGCGCCCCGAGGTGACCGGCTGGACGGACTGGGAGACCCGGCACCGCACCCCCGAACCGCTGCGGATCGCCGCGGACGGCACGGTGGCGCTGGAGTCCGGGTGGGACCTCACCATGGACGACCGGGCGGGCGGCGACGGTGCCGCGCTGTCCAGACCCTCGTTCGACACCAGCCGCTGGCTGCCGGCCACGGTCCCCGGCACCGTGCTGGGCTCGCTGGTGGAGCAGGGCCGCCTGCCCGACCCGGTGGCGGGCTTCGGCAACCTGCACGTGCCGGAGGCGCTGTCCCGGCACTCCTGGTGGTACCGGCGCGAGTTCCGGCTCCCCGCGGGCCTGCGCACCGGCTCGGGACGGCACGTCTGGCTGGAGTTCGACGGGATCAACCACACGGCCGAGGTCTGGTTCAACGGCACCCGCGTCGGCGACTTCACGTCGCCCTTCGCCCGCGCCGCCTACGACGTCACCCGCCTGCTCGGCGACGGCGAGCAGGCCCTCGCCGTCCGGATCGCCCCGATGCCCTTCCCCGGCAGCCCCGCCGACAAGGGCCCGGCGGGCCTGGCGTTCGTGGACGCGGGCGCGAACATGATGAACCGCAACTCGCCGACGTACCTGGCTTCTTCGGGCTGGGACTGGATGCCGGCGGTACGGGACCGGGCGGCCGGCATCTGGAACCACGTACGGCTGCGCTCCACCGGTGCGGCGGTCCTCGGCGACCCGCGGGTGGACACCGTGCTGCCCGACCTGCCGGACACCGGCACGGCGGAGCTGACCGTGGTGGTCCCGGTGCGCAACGCGGGCACTTCCGAGGCGCGGATCACCGTCGCGGCGGCCTTCGGGAAGGTGCGGGTGGCGCGGACGGTCACGGTGGCGGCCGGCGAGGGCACCGACGTCGTCTTCACCCCGGACGAGTACGCGCGACTCCGGCTGCGGAACCCGGCGCTGTGGTGGCCGAACGGCTACGGCGAGCCGGCCCTGCACACGCTCACGCTCACCGCGTCCCTGGACGGCGTGGAGAGCGACCGGCGCACCACCCGCTTCGGGATGCGCCAGTTCGGATACGCCTACGAGGTGCCGCTGACCTTCCAGTCGGGCAGCGACGCCTACGCCCAGACCGTGGACTTCACCCGGCGGACGGCCCGGTACGTGCGCGTCCTGTGCCGCACCCGCGCCACGGACTGGGGCTCGTCGCTGTGGAGCCTGTCCGTGCTGGACTCCTCCGTGCCGGCGAACGACCTGGCCCTGCACAAGGAGGCCACCGCGTCCTCCGTCGACGACCCCGGCAACGGTCCGGGCAACGCCACCGACGGTGACGCGGCCACCCGTTGGTCCTCGGCCTTCGAGGACGACCAGTGGATCCGGGTCGACCTCGGGTCCCGGGTGGCGTTCGACCGGGTGGTGCTCACCTGGGAACGGGCGTACGCCGGGACGTACACCGTCCAGGTCTCCGACGACGGCTCCGACTGGACCGACGTGCGCGACGTCGACAACACGGCGGTGCCGCTCCCGTTCCGGACGTCCGGCGCGGCGAGCCTGCAGACCGTCGAGCTGGCCGCCGCGACGGCCCGGTACGTGCGGGTGTTCTGCCGTACCCGGGCTACCAGTTGGGGCTCGTCGCTGTGGAGCCTGTCGGTCGTGGACAGCGCCGTGCCGGGCACCGATCTCGCGCTGCGCAAGGAGGCCACCGCGTCCTCCGAGAGCGACGGGACCCACGCGTCCCAGGCGGTCGACGGGAATCCCGACACCCGGTGGTCCTCGGCCTACGAGGACGACCAGTGGATCCAGGTCGACCTGGGCTCGCGGGTGCGGTTCGACCGGGTGCTGCTGCTGTGGGAGCAGGCCTACGCGAAGACGTTCACGGTCCAGGTCTCCGACGACGGGACCGACTGGCGGGACGCCGAGTCCGTCGACAACTCCACGGTGCCGCTGAAGATCAGCGTCAACGGCGTCCGGGTGTTCTGCCGCGGCGGCAACTGGGGCTGGGACGAGCTGCTGCGGCGGATGCCCGCCGACCGCATGGACGCGGCCGTGCGGATGCACCGCGACATGAACTTCACCATGATCCGGAACTGGGTGGGCTGCTCCGACCGCGAGGAGTTCTACGCCAGTTGCGACGAGCACGGCCTGCTGGTGTGGAACGACTTCCCCAACGCCTGGGGCATGGACCCGCCGGACCACGGGCTCTTCCTCGACCAGGTGGCGGACACCGTACGGCGCTACCGCATCCACCCGAGCGTGGCCGTGTGGTGCGGCGCCAACGAGGGCAACCCGCCGGGACCGGTGGACGACGGCATGCGGGCCGCGGTCCGGGACCAGGCGCCGGCCGTGCTCTACCAGAACAACTCGGCGGCCGGGATCGTCTCCGGCGGCGGCCCCTACGGCTGGGTCGAGCCGGAGCGCTACTACTCCGCCTCGACGTACGGCGGCGGGACGTTCGGCTTCCACACGGAGATCGGCATGCCCGTGGTGTCCACCGCGGAGACCATGCGGGCGCTGGTCGGCGACGAGCCGGAGTGGCCCGTCGGGGGCGCCTGGTACTACCACGACTGGAGCACCAAGGGGAACCAGGCTCCGCAGAACTACCGGGCCGCCATCGAGACCCGGCTGGGCGCGGCGACCGGCCTGGACGACTTCTGCCGCAAGGCGCAGTTCGTCAACTACGAGAACTTCCGCGCCATGTTCGAGGCCTGGAACGACCGGCTCTGGGAGGACGCGAGCGGGCTGATGCTGTGGATGTCCCATCCCGCCTGGTACAGCACGGTCTGGCAGACGTACGACTACGACTTCGACGTCAACGGCGCCTACTACGGCGCCCGCAAGGCCGCCGAACCCGTCCACGTGCAGGCAAGCCCCGTCGACGGCCGGGTGATCGCCGTCAACCACACCGCGCGGCGGATCGGCGGCGCCACGGTCGTCGCGCACCGCTACGACCTGACCGGCCGCCAGATAGCCGCCGAGCAGCGGGCGGACGTCGACATCGCGCCGTCCGCCGCCGCGACCGCGTTCACGCTCGGCGACGACGGGCTGCCGGACCTCCACCTGCTGCGGCTGCGGCTGACGGACGCCCGGGACACGCTGCTGTCGGAGAACACCTACTGGCGGTACCGCGCCCCCGAGGACATGCGGGCCCTGGACCGGATGCCCCGGACCAGGGTCTCGGTGGACGTCACCGGCACGGACGACGATCCGGGGACCCGGCGGCGCACGCTGACCGCCCGGGTGACCAACCGCGGCTCGTCGGTCGCGGCCATGCTCCGCCTCTCGCTCCGCGACGCCCGCTCAGGACAGCGCGTCCTGCCGACGCTCTACAGCGACAACTACCTGTGGCTGCTGCCCGGCGAGTCGCGGACCGTCACGGCGTCCTGGCCGGCCGGCACGGCGGCCGCACGGCCGGCCCTGCGGGTCGAGGGCCACAACGTGGCCGCGGTCACGGCGCGGTAGCCGCTCCCGGCCGAGATCATCGGCGCCGGGCGGCCTCACCCGGTGTGGGCCGCCACGGCGCCGATGATCTCCGGCCACAGTTCGCGCGGGCGGTCGTGGCCCATGTCCGGGACGAGGAGGAGTTCGGCGCCCGGTACGAGGTCCGCGGTGCGCCGGCCGCCGCTGACGTCGATCAGCGTGTCGTCCAGGCCGTGGATCACCAGCGTCGGCACCTGGAGCTCGCGCAGCGCCTCCGCGCGGGAACCGCCGAGGATCATCGCGCCGAGCTGGCGTCCCACTCCCGCGGGGTAATAGGCGCGGTCGTAGCTGTCCGCCGCCAGTTCCCGCAGGGCCGCGGGGTCGCCGTAGCGCTTGGACGCCCAGGCCAGGTCGCGTTCCGACGCGGCGATGTACCCCTCGCGGTCCCGGGGCTTCGGGCTGAGCAGCGCGGCCTGCGCCTCGGGCGTCGCCTGCCCGTACTCGCTCTCGCCGGTCGAGGACATCATCGAGGTCAGCGTCAGCACCCGCTCCGGCCGGGCGATGGCCATCGTCTGGGCGATCATCCCGCCCATCGAGGCGCCGACCACGTGCGCGCGTTCGATGCCGAGGGCGGTGAGCAGGCCGAGGCCGTCCTCGGCCATGTCCGTCAGCCCGTAGGGGACCATCGCGAGGGCGGCCGCGATGTCTCCGGAGGTCACCGCGGCGACGAAGCGGCCGATGTCGACCGGATGCCCGTCGAACTTCGTGGACAGGCCGCTGTCCCGGTTGTCGTACCGGATGACGTAGCGGCCGCGCTCGGCCAGCGCCCGGCAGAAGTCCTCGTGCCAGGCGATCATCTGGGCGCCGAAGCCCATCACGAGCAGCACCGGCGGATCTCCGGGGTCACCGAAGGCCTCGTAGGCGATGGACACTCCGGGGGACACGTCTGCGAGGGGCATGGCCGGATCCTGCCAGGTCGGGGCGGACAGGCGCACGCGGATTACGGGTGCGGAGGTCCGGCGTGCTGAGGATCACGACGCTTCTGCCGCCGGTCCCTCTCCTCGCCGGCGCCGGCCGGGCGCGGGGCTCGGCCTCACCGCAGGGGCGGCCGCGCGGGCGGCTGAGCGGCATGCGTCGAGGACAGGTGCCTCAGCGCCGACTTGATGTTGGTGACGATGTCCGTGATCCGGGCCCTGCGGCCGGAGCCGTCCGGAACGAGGAGCGAGTTCCCGTCCTCCCTGGGAACGGCCCGGACCACGTGGAAGACCCGCTCTCCGTCCAGCGCCACGGCGAGGTCCAGGCTCTCGACCCTGACCAACGCGAACCCGGGCGGGTCGACCCACCTGAGGACCGGGAGGCCGGAATCCCACCCGACGGCCAGCCGTGCCCGCAGCCGGGCCAGGACCGGCCGCCGGGTCTCCTGGTCGGCGGACCGGAACTCGCAGCGCAGTTCCAGCCTGCTGCCCTCCACCAGCCACTCCACGTCGTACCGCGGCCGGCCGTAGAAGGAGAGTTCACGACCGCGCAGCGGCACGGTGACGAGCCGGTCTTCCTTGCCCGTGTACGGCCTCGGTGTCAAAAAAGCACCCCGGAGATCCAGAGAATCCCGGTCAGCAGCGACAGGAGTACCAAGGCGGCCAGCGATGCCCGAGCCATCGGTGTCCGCCACCGGACTTTTGGGTGGCCCCCCGCGGGGTCCAGGAGCGCCGGCGGACCCGGTGGCGCCTCGGGCTCCGGGAGGTTCTCGAGGGGCATGGCCGGATCACCGACCTTGCCGCCCTCCACGAGCACCGCCAGCCGGCCCCGGGACACCCCGTCCGCGTCCTCCGCGTCGGAGACCAGGTTGAGCAGGTGCGCCTGTCCGTGTTCCTTGCCGGAGAGCAGCGCCGACAGGCGGGCCAGGAAGGCCGCCGCGGCACCGGGGGCCGCCCTTCCGGCGATCCACCGGTCGACGTGGCCGCGGCCGGTCGTCGGGACCTCGTGGGAGACCGGTTCCAGCGAGGCCACCGAAGCGCGCAGCCGGGTGGTGAGGTCCTCGCGGTCGGTGGCGGACCCGGTGGGGGCGGCGAGCAGACGGTCCATCTCGGCGGCCGGGCAGATCCCGTCGAAGAGCTCGGACAGCACCCCGTGGCCGTCCTGGTCCTCCGCCAGATCGGCCAGCAGGCAGGAGGCCAGGCTCAGGACGGCCGCGACGTCCTGCTCGTCGGTTGCGTACGCGCCTTCCAGGGCCAGGGTGTAGTAGATGCGCCTGCCCCCGGAGTCGGTACGGACCGACGGGATGCCGCTGAGCAGCACCCGCCAGTGCTCCTCACCGTCCTCGGCGACGGCGAGCAGGCAGGGCCGCTCCGTGGCGGTCCAGTGCGCGAACGCGTCCCACCAGCGGCTGCCCGGCGCGGAGTTGACGAACGCGTAGTCGTGCGCGTACGAGCGCGTACGGAGATGTATGTGCACGGGCGGGTCCCCTCCCCCTCGGCGGCAGGTTCAGCTCAGGTGGTGCAGGCGGGGTCCGCTGCGCCGCTCGGCCAGGGCGGCCAGGACGTCGAAGAGGGACCTGCTGACCTCCTGGGCCTCGGTGTAGCGCTGCTGGTCGGCCTCGGCGACACGTTCGCGGCGGCCGCGCTCCCCGCTGGCCTTGTTCCACAGGTCGCGGAAGAAGCCCTCGCGCAGGTCGGCGTACTCCCTGGAGTACCGGGCGGTCGCCTGGTACTGGGCGGCGGTCTGCTCGCTCTGCATCCGCGCGCTGTCGACCAGTTGGCGGCAGAGCAGGCTGATCAGGTCCTCCAGCCCCTTCCTGGTGATGGTGCCGGGCGGCCTGACCCGGTACTTGGGTTCCATCTCCACGTTTCCGGGGGCGCCCGGACGCGGGACCCAGCGGGCCGAGACGAGTTCCACGCACCCGTAGGTGTCGATCGGCAGGTAGCGGACCGACGCGTGCGGTGCGGCCTCCCTGATCGTCTCCAGCACTTCGCTGAACTGATCGACGACCTGGTGCTTGAGACTCGCGGAGTGGTCCTGGAGACTCCCGCTGTCCGAGAGGTAGGTCTCGCACTTGACCGGGCAGAAGATCACCATGGCGGGCTCGCCGGCCCGCTCACGACGGTTCTTGGCCCAGCGCAGCACGACCTGCTTGATCTGGAACACCGCCAGGTGGGAGGTGAGGACGGGGGCGTGTTCGGCTCCGGCCTCCATCAGGAGCACCGAGTCGACCGGCACGATGAGCACCGAACTGTCGGCCAGGAACGCCTCGCACTCGTTCCACTTCTGCTCGTGCTCGGGACCCTCGCCGCCGCTCTCGAGCCAGCCGCCCGGATAGTCGAGGATGTCGAAGCGGATGGGCAGGTCCCGGCCCCGTGGTTCCAGCAGCAGCCGGAACCATGACGGGTCACTCGTGCCGGGCATCAGTCTGGGCTGGAACACCCGGGCCTTGAGCGCCCCGGCGACCAGGTTGTCGGCGATGGCGATCCGGTTGCGGGTGAGCCGGTCGGCGGCGACCAACTGCACCGTGGTGTCCCCGGTCAGCATCCGCTGCCCCTCCGACAGCAGGCTGGCGATCAGGGTGCTCTTGCCCACCTGGCTCGGCGCCAGCAGGCCTATCCGGTACTCGAACACCGGGCGGTTGGCGTCGGTCACCGTTCCTCCTCCTGTCCGGCGAGGGCCGCGATCTCCTCGGTCACCCTGACCACCCGCGCGAAGCGGCTGTTGGCCTCGTCGATGCCGCGGAACTCCTCCGGCCACAGGTCGTTGCGGTAGCTGCGCACGAAGCGGCGGAACTCCTGGGGCGAGGTGCCCGACCGGATCAGCGTGTCCTCGAACTGCTCCACCAGCGCGTGCACCACCGCCGCGGGAACCGCCGCCTCCCGCAGCAGCGACTTCTGGATGCGGAACGCCGCCTGTTCGGCGAGACCGTTGAAGATGCCGTACAGCTCCTCGGCGCCCTCCTCGGTCAGCGGTACCGCCACCTGCTGCATCTCCTCGCCGGTGTCGGGGTGGGTGACCTGGAGGTTCAGCGGGGCGAGGTCGGGGCGTACCCGGGGGTAGAGCAGCGTGCGGTACTCCAGCCGTACGTCCAGCAGGCTGTGCACCGCCGCCGCCAGATCCGGGCACGGCTGGGAGGATTCGTCGAAGAGCCCGGCGAGGCGCTCCAGGACCTCACGGCCCGCGCCCTCCGCGCCGGGGGCCGGCTCGGCGAACAGCGCGCCGCACTCGGCGGCGACGGCCGCCGCCGTACGGTCCCAGGCGTCGGTGAGCCGTTCGGTGAAGAAGTCGTCGAGTGCGGCGAAACGACGGCTGATCTCCACGCGGATCCGGTTGAACTCGGGTCCGGCGAAGTCCGCCGGGTGGCCTTCGGTGATCATGCGGGTGAGTGCCAGTTCCCGCCAGGCGTCCGCGCCGCGTCCGAATCCGTCGTCGATCCAGTCCAGAACGCCCTGGTAGGCGTTCTCGACCGCCTGAGCGTACGCCGGGTCGGCCGAGCCGTTCGCCTCCGCCGCGAGGCCGGCGACGAGCAGCCGCAGCCGCTTGGCGATCCCGCTGCGCAACTGGGCGGCCTTGGTGTCGTTGACCTCCTCCGGGACTCCCGCGCGCCGTGCGACCAGGCTCAACGCGCCCCGTATGTCCCTGAGTTGGAGCCGGATCCGGTCGCGTACCGCGCCGGCGCGGCCGCGGGTGGCGGACAGCACCTCGGCGTCCATCACCGGCAGTCCGTCGGCCAGCCGCTTCAGCAGCGGAGTCAGCACCTCGCGGCCGACGCGCTCCGGATCGCGTACGTCGGTCTCGAGCACGGTGAAGAAGCGGTCGGCCTCCCCGCCGTTGAGGTTGCGCAGCAGGTCCCCGCGGAGGTTCTCGGCGAGATGCGGCTTGTCCGGGTCGATGTTGTGCACCACGTAGGCGAACTCGCCGGTGCTGCTCACGTATCCGCGCACCCTGTCCAGCAGCGCCATGCCGGAGGCGTCGGTCTCGTCGAAGAAGGAGGAGGTGTCGGAGGAGCGCTTGACGACCAGTACCGCGTCGACCTCGTTGCGCAGCCCGTCCACGTGGCGCTCCTCGGCGTCGGCGGTGACCTCGCCCAGGCCGGGCAGGTCGACGATGCCGATCCGGGAGACGTGCTCGTGCGGGAAGGGGCACTCGATCCGGGCCTCGCGGACCGCGGCGTAGGCGCGCGGTACCCCGCCGGGGCCGGCGGCCCTGATCTCCTCGTCCGTCGGATACGCGACGTAGGGCCGGATCTCCTCCAGGGGAACCGACTTCACCCCGCCGGTCAGCAGGTGCTCGTAGGAGGGCAGTGCGCTCCGCAGGTCACGGAGTCTGGTGAGGAGCAGCCGGCCGCGGGTCTGGTCCGTCGACTCCGGGTAGCGCCACGCGGCGAACTCCTCCAGGGAGCGCGGGGGCGCCGGATACGAGAGAGCGGCGTGCAGCGGGGCGATCACCTCGGTGAGGAAGTCCGCCGGGCTGTACATCTCCAACTCGGCCCGGCGCACCGTGGGCGAGTGGAAGATCCGGCTCCGTACGGCGGTGACGGGAATGCCGTCACCGGTCGGGATCTGCCGGTCGTCCAGGCCCGAGACCGACTGCAGGAGCGTGCTCTTGCCCATGCGCGCGGCACCGCTCACTCCCAGGTTGACCGTGGTCCGGGTGAAGCGTGAGGCGATCACCTGGAAGGACACGGCGGCCTCGGCCGCCCCCGCCCGGATCTCCGGCAGTTGAGGGAAGGTGAGCGAGGCGGTGAGTTCGGCATCCGGTGCGGTGTGGGTGCGGAGAGCGGCGAGGGCCGTCTCCAGATCGTCGATGTGCTCACCGAGCGTCTTCCACCGCGCGCTCTCCCGCTCCACAGCGGGCAGTTGACGCGATCGCGCTTCGAGCAGGGCAGCGATGGCCGCAGATATGTCTGACATGTCCCCCCTAGCCATGACGCACCGGTTCCGTACCCCTGCGGACCGGTTCGGGAAAACCAACCCCGATATGCCAGGCAAGCTAGCGGGCGAGAACGTACGCCGCCGGAGGTTCGCGGAAATCCCCGCCCCGGCGACACCCCGGGAGTCCCGAGTCGCGGCCCCCGGGCCGCCCGCCGACCCTGGCCGGTCCGCCGAGAAACACCGAGGGGCCGTTTCAGATGTCCTCTGAAACGGCCCCTCGGTCTGCGACTGTCTCCAGTCGGGACGACAGGATTTGAACCTGCGACCCCTTGACCCCCAGTCAAGTGCGCTACCAAGCTGCGCCACGTCCCGATGCGGTCCTCCGCGGTCACCCGCGTGATCACACGGACAGCACCTTACCCCACCTGCCCGGGCGGACCGAAAGAGGCGGGTCGGCGGGGGACAATCGGTCGTATGGGCCGCATGGGAGACACCGGGGCAGGGTCACGGGACCGGGACACCGAGGGGCGGGCGCGCAGCGCCCGGCCGCGGGACGGCCTGGGGCGGCCGCTGCCGTACGGCGCTCCGGGCGTGGAGCGGCAGGCGGAGGGGGTCGTACGGACCCCGGAGGCGACCGTCGCCGAGGCGCAGGCGCTGCTGGACGCCGGGAAGCCCTTCCACGCGCACGAGGTGTTCGAGGACGCCTGGAAGTCGGGGCCCGAGGCGGAGCGGACGCTGTGGCGGGGGCTGGCCCAGCTGGCCGTGGGGCTCACCCACGCGGCGCGCGGAAACGCGACCGGCGGTGCGCGGCTGCTACGGCGCGGCGCGGGCGCGGTCGAGGAGTGGGCGGCGGGCAGCGGGATCCGGCGGCCGTACGGGATGGAGCTCGACGGGCTCGCCGGGTGGGCGCGGGAGTTGGCCGGGCGGGTGGAGGGCGGCGCGGAGAGCGTCGACGCCGGGGCCGAGGCGCCGCGGCTGCACCGGGGGTGATCCGCTGTCGGTGGTATGCGGCAGACTCGGGGCGTGCGAAAGATTCATGTCATCGGTATCGGCGCGGGCGACCCCGACCAGCTCACCCTCCAGGCGGTCCGGGCGCTGCGGAACACGGACGTGTTCTTCCTCCTCGACAAGGGTGAGGTCAAGAGCGACCTCACCCGGCTGCGCCTGGACATGCTCGACACGCACATACCGGACGGCGGCTACCGGCTGGTCGAGGCGCGGGACCCGGACCGGGACCGGGCGGCGAGCGGCGGGGCGTACTCGCCGGCCGTCGGCGACTGGCGCAGCGCCCGCGCGGACATCTACGAGCGGCTGATCGGCGAGGAGCTCGGTACGGAGCAGACCGGCGCGTTCCTGGTGTGGGGCGACCCGTCGCTGTACGACAGCACGCTGGCGATCCTCGAGGAGGTCCTGGCCCGCGGCCAGGTGGCGTTCGAGTACGACGTGGTGCCCGGGATCAGCAGCGTGTCCGCGCTGGTCGCCCGGCACCGCACCGGGCTGAACCGGGTGGCCCGGCCGGTCCAGATCACCACCGGGCGGCGGCTCGCCGAGGGGCTGCCGGACGGTGTGGACGACGTGGTGGTGATGCTGGACGCGCACCAGGCCTTCCGCCGGTACGCGGACCAGGACATCGACATCTACTGGGGCGCCTACCTCGGCACACCCGACGAGATCCTGGTCTCCGGCCCGATCGCCGAGGCCGGCCCGCGGATCCAGCGGCTGCGGGCCGAGGCGCGCGAGCGCAAGGGCTGGATCATGGACACCTATCTGCTGCGCCGCCGTCCGGAGGGCACGCAGGGCGGCCGGCAGCAGGGCACGCGCGAGGGCTGAGCCCGCGGCGGCACGGTTCCGCCCCCGGACGGTCAGGCCGGGCCGAGGCCCAGGCGCCCGAGGACGCCCGCCGCGTCGGTCACCGCGGTCACCCCGGCCGGCAGCGGCGGCCGCCGTACGACGACCACCGGCAGGCCCAGTTCACGGGCCGCCGTGAGCTTGGCGGCCGTCGCCGCTCCCCCGCTGTCCTTCGTCACCAGGACGTCGATCAGGTTCTCGCGCAGCAGCACGCGCTCGTCGGCGACCGTGAACGGTCCGCGGGCCACCAGGACTTCGGTGTGCGGGGGCATCGGAGGCTCGGGCGGCTCCACCGCGCGCACGACGAAGTGCCGGTCGGCCAGGTGCGCGAAGGCGGACAGGCCCAGGCGCCCGGTGGTCAGCAGGACCCGGGGGCCGAAGCGCGGCAGCAGCTCCGCCGCTTCGGGCAGGGACGCGACCGGGTACCAGCGGTCTCCGGGGCCGGGGTGCCAGCCCGGGCGGCGCAGCACCAGGGCCGGGACGCCGGTCCGGGCCGCCGCCAGGGCCGCGTTCGCGGTGATCTTCTCGGCGAACGGGTGGGTGGCGTCCACCAGGGCGTCCACGTGCTGGTCGCGAAGCCAGTCGGCGAGGCCCGTCGGCCCGCCGAAGCCGCCGACGCGCACCTCACCGGCGAGCGCGCCGGGCCGGGTGACCCGGCCCGCCAGGGAGGTCGTGACCCGGACACCGGGGTGCGCGGTGAGCGCGGCGGCCAGTTCGCGGGCCTCGGTGGTGCCGCCGAGGATCAGGACGTGCGGGGACATGGGGCGAGCGTACGGGTCCGCCCGACCGGGCCGACGCGGGGGACGGCACGCGGGACGGGGACACGGAACGGCACTCGGTACGGCCGGGCGGGACGAGACGGGAGCGCCTACGGCTCCGGCCGCCGGGCGGGCCTACGCGGGAACGGCGCGCGGTACGGGTCCGGGCTGACGCGCGGACGGCACGCGGAACGGCCGGGCGGGACGAGACGCCGGACGGGCGACCCGGCCGGGACGCGGAACGGCGCACGGTACGGCCATGCGGGACGGGACACGGCACGGCCGCCCGGCGCGGGGCCGGGCGGCCGTGGTGGGAAGCGGCTGCCGGGCGGCTCCCGTCAGCCCTGGCGGGCCTTGAAGCGGGGGTCCTTCTTGTTGATCACGTAGACCACGCCGCGCCGGCGGACCACCTGGGCGCCGGGCCTGGCCTTCAGTGAACGCAGGGACTTGCGTACCTTCATGGCGCTGTCCTCCTCGTGTCGGTCGCGGAACCCGGTCAGCCGCGGGCGGCGGCGGTCCGGCCGTAGCGGCGCTCGAAGCGCTCCACGCGGCCGGCGCTGTCCAGGACCCGGGACCTGCCGGTGTAGAAGGGGTGCGACGCGGAGGAGACCTCGACGTCGATCACCGGATAGGTGGTGCCGTCCTCCCACTCGACCGTCCGGGACGAGTCGGCGGTGGAACGGGTCAGGAACGCGACGTCGGCGGCGCGGTCGCGGAAGACGACGAGCCGGGAGTCGGGATGGATGCGGGGCTTCATGGTGTTCCCTTCCTGGGGCCCTCGCCCCGCGGTGCTCCCGCAGGGTCGGGGGCCCGGTCGTTCCGGGTGGTTCAGTGGTTTCAGCGCTCTTCGCGGAAGTCCACGTGCGCGCCGGCCACCGGGTCGTACTTGCGCAGGACCAGCCGGTCGGGGTCGTTGCGCCGGTTCTTGCGGGTCACATAGGTGACACCGGTCCCGGCCGTCGACTTCAGCCTGACGACGGGACGCAGGATGCTGCGTGCCATGAGGTTCTCCCTTCACCCACACCCGGCTTCATGATCCGAGCATGTCAATCACGACAGGTGTAACAAGGGGTCCCCCGCCCGCATTCCCGGGTGCCGGACCGGCTAGCGCAGGAGCAGCTGGAGGCCGCCGACGACCGTCGCCGCGATGACCAGCTGCTCGAACAGGCGCTGGTTGATCCGGTCCACCGCCCACTTGCCGAACAGCGCCCCGGGCACCACGAACACCACGAGCGCGGCGTCGAGCAGCAGCGAGTTGCCGTCGATCAGCCCGAGTCCCGCGCTGAAGGGGACCTTGGCGACGTTCACGATCAGGAAGAAGAACGCCGAGGTGCCGAGGAAACCGAGCTTGCGGAAGCCAGCCGACAGCAGGTACATCGACATCACCGGGCCGCCCGCGTTGGCGACCATCGTGGTGAAGCCGCCGAGGACGCCGTAGGAGCCGGCCTTGACCCGGCCGGCCCGGGTGGTGACCGCGTCCGGGTCGTCCGGGCGGTCGGCCCCGCGGCGCCGCCACACGGTGACACCGGCCATCAGCAGCAGGATCGCGCCGATCGAGGTCCGTACCACCTGGTCGTCGGCCCACACCAGGAACAGCGTGCCGACCACCACGCCGGCCGCGACCGCGGGGAACAGCCGCCACAGCGTGGGCCAGTGGGCGTGCCTGCGATAGGTGGCGACGGCCAGGACGTCGCCCGCGATCAGGATCGGGAGCAGGACGCCGGTGGAGGCGCGGGCCGGCAGGACCGCGGCGAAGACGGCGAGGCTGACGGTGTTGGCCCCGCTGACGGCGGTCTTGGAGAAGCCGACGAGCAGCGCGGCGAGGGCCAGGGCGGCGAACTCCCAGCCGGATATGTGCCAGAGGGTCATGGTGTTCATGCGGGGACCGATGTTATGTCCGGACAAGCGGATCCGGTAGGGACCGTCCCGCCGGTCACGGCCGACCGGCACGGGCACCCGCCCGCCGATCACGGCCCGTGGCAGGAAACCGCCCGTATGACCGTGGCGAAGAGCACGCCGGCCGAAGGGGCGCCCCGGGTCACGGCGAGCCCTCCGGGACGTCCGTTTCGAGCGCCGCGGCCCGCAGCACCGCCGCCACCCGGGTGACCGCCTCCGTGGGCGGCTGGGGCAGCCGGGCCAGCAGCTGCCGGCGCTGTTCCTGGGGTCCGCCGCGCACCGGCAGGATACGGACGCCCGGCGGCGCGGCGACCGCGAGGGCGGCCGGTACGGTGGTCAACCCGCACCCCGCCGCGACGAGTTGGAGCTTGGCCAGCCAGTCACGGACGGTGTGCACGATCGCGGGCCGCTCGTCGAGACCGGGCCACACCCCCATCAGCCGGTCCTCGCCGGCCGAAGGACCCGCGATCCAGCGCTGCCCGCGCAGGTCGGCCACGTCCACGAAGTCACCGCGGGCCAGTGGATGGGCGGCGGGCAGCGCCAGGCACAGGGCACGCTCGGTGAGGGTCTGGAGCACCAGCGGCGGCGACTCCGCGTCCGGTGCCCGGAACGGCGGCGCCGAGGCGAGCAGCGCGAGGTCCACACTGCCGGCCCGCAGGGCACGGACCAGGGCCGGGGTGGTGCCCTCGCGGCCGATCACCAGCAGGCCGGGGTCGGTCCGGCGGAGCGTGGTCAGGGCCCGGGGCACCAGCACGGCGCCCGCCGTGGGGATCCAGCCCAGCCGGACCGTCCCACCGCCCTCCGGCAGACCGGAGAGCTCACGCGCCGCCGCCTCGATCTCGTCGAGGACGACGGTCGCGCGCCGCATGACGACCCGGCCCGCGGCGGTGAGCAGTACCCCCTCCCGCCGCCGTTCCAGCAGCTCGGCACCGGCCGCCCGCTCGATGGCGGCGATCTGCCGGGAGACCGCGGACTGGGTGTAGCCCAGCGCGGCGGCCGCCGCCGTGAAGGTCCCCTGTTCGGCCACGGCGCGGAAGACCCGCAGCGCGGTCAGCGACACGTCGTTGAAGTCCATGACGTTTACGCATACCAGACGTGCGGAACTTTCGTTGGACTCATGGTGACGGGGTTCCTAGCGTTGCGGGCATGAACGCATCACCGACAGTGCGCCGCATCGCCCTCGTGACCGGCGCCAACCAAGGGCTCGGCCGAGCCCTCGTCGAAGGGCTCGCCGCCCGGCTGACCCCGGACGACCTGGTCCTGCTCACCGGCCGCGACCGGCGCCGGGTGCTGGACGCCGCCGCCGGGACCGCCGGGCTGCCCGGCACCCGCGCCCGCGTCGAGGGCCGGGTGCTGGACGTCACCGACACCGACGCCGTCGCCCGCCTCGCGGACGAACTCCGGACCCGGCACGGCGGTGTGGACATCGTCGTCTCCAACGCGGTCGCCCGCGTGCTGCCCGAGGAGTCGCAGGCCGCACGGGCCGACGAGTTCATCGACGTCTCCAACACCGCCACCCACGCGGTCCTGCGCTCCTTCGGCCCCGTGCTGCGCCCGGCCGGCAGGCTGCTGGTCGTCGCGAGTTCCCTCGGCACCCTCGGGCATCTCGATCCGCGGCTGCACCACCTGTTCGACGGTGCCACCCTCGACCAGGTCGAGTACGCCGTGGAGTCCTGGCGCAGCGCCGTCCACCAGCGCACCGCCGCGGAGGCCGGCTGGCCCGTGTGGCTGAACGTGCCCTCGAAGGTCGCCCAGGTCGCGGCCGTCCGCGCCGTCGCCGCCGAACGCCGCGCACAGGACCTGGCCGCCGACACCCTGGTCGCCGCCGTCTGCCCCGGCATGGTCGACACGGCCACCTCCCGGCCCTGGTTCGGCGACCACAGCCAGGCCCGGTCCCCCGCCGAAGCCGCCCGTGCCGTCCTCGACCTGATCCTCGCCGACCACGCCGACCCCGCCCTGTACGGCGAGCTGGTCCGCTTCGGCGAGGTCCTGCCCTGGCACGACGGCACGCCCCCGGTGGAGCAGGACCGCCTGGTCACACCGTGACCCCGCACCCCGGACGCAGAACCGTGAACGACAGGCGCGGAACCGCCGGCAACAGAACCGCCGACAACAGACACCGCGCCCTACCGCACCACATCGCAAGGAGCACCTCCATGACTGCCATCCGCACCCCCTTCGGCTTCTCCAGCACGGCCACCGAGGTCGCCGCGGGCATCGACCTCACCGGCCGCCGGGCGGTGGTCACGGGCGCCTCGTCGGGCATCGGCGCCGAGACGGCCCGGGCGCTGGCCGCCACCGGCGCGGAGGTCACGCTCGCGGTGCGGGACCTGACCGCGGGCGAGCGCGTCGCCCAGGAGATCGGCGGGGCCACCGGCAACCGGCGGGTGCGGGCCGCCCGGCTGGAGCTGACCGACCCGGCGTCCGTCGCCGCCTTCGCGGCCGGCTGGCAGGGGCCGCTGCACATCCTGGTGAACAACGCGGGCGTCATGGCCTGCCCCGAGCGGTATACCGAGCAGGGCCGGGAGTGGCAGTTCGCCACCAATCACCTGGGGCACTTCGCGCTGGCGAACGCCCTGCACGGCGCGCTGGCGGCCGCCGGCGGCGCCCGTGTCGTCGTCGTCAGCTCCACCGGCCACCAGCAGTCCCCGGTGGTGTGGGACGACATCGACTTCGCGTTCCGGCGGTACGACCCGTGGCTCGCCTACGGGCAGTCCAAGACCGCCAACGTCCTGTTCGCGGTGGAGGCCACCCGCCGCTGGGCCGCGGACGGCATCACCGCCAACGCCCTCATGCCCGGCGCCATCTACACCAATCTCCAGCGCCACATGGGCGACCGCGGGAGCGGCCGGGTTCCGGAGGAGCTGATCAAGACCGTCGGGCAGGGCGCCGCCACCTCGGTGCTGCTCGCCACGTCCCCCCTGCTGGAGGGGGTCGGCGGACGGTACTTCGACGACTGCAACGAGAGCGAGGTCGTCGACCGCCGTACCGGCAGGCTGCAGGGCGTCGCCCGCTACGCCGTCGACCCGGACAACGGCCGCCGGCTGTGGGACCTGTCGGAGAGGCTCCTCGCCGGCTGACCCGGCCGGTTCCCGGCCGCTCCCCGCTCGCGGCCGGACGGGTCAGAGACCGAGGACCCGGGCGACGGTGCGCAGGACGCCGTTGTCGTTGTTGGACGGGGCGAGGTGGCGGGCCCGTCCGATGACCTCCGGGTGGGCGTTGGCCATGGCGAAGGACCAGTCGGCGGCGTCCAGCATCTCCAGGTCGTTGAGGTAGTCGCCGAAGACCATCGTCTGGGCGGGCGTGATGCCCAGCTCGCGCTGGAGTCCACGCAGGGCGGTGCCCTTGTTGGCGGTGCGGTTCATCACGTCGACCCAGTGCTCGCCGGAGACCACGACCTGGTGGGTGCCGGCGAAACCGGCCAGCGCCGGGGCGGTGGTGCGCTCGGCGGGTCCGAAGTCGAAGAGCGCGACCTTGATCACGTCGTCGTCGACGGCGGTGAGGTCGTCGACGACGCGGTGCTCGACGTAGTAGCGGCGGACCTCGGCGAGGAAGGCCTCGTCGGCGCGCTCCACGTACGCGGACCGCTTGCCGCACACCACCGCGCCCACGTCGACACCGTCGGTGACCAGCCGCCGCACGGTCCGGGCGAGGTCGCCGGCGACGGCCGGGTCCAGGACGTCCGAGCTGAGCTCGACCCCGTCGCGCACCACATAGGTGCCGTTCTCCGCGATGAACACCATGCCGTCGGCGACGTCCGCGAACTGCCGGGCGAGAGTGGCGTACTGGCGGCCGCTGGCCGGACTGAACAGCACGCCGCGGCGCCGCAGTTCGGCCAGCATCGGCCAGAGTCCCCCGGGAATGCGCTTCTCGTCGTCGAGGAGGGTGCCGTCCATGTCGGTGACGACGAGGCGGATGTCGGCGGGGCCGGCCGGCTGGCCGGGCGTGCCGAGGAGGGCGGCGGGCGAGGCGGGCATGTCCTGCTTCCGGTGGGAGACGGCATTCGTGCACCAGTGTCCCCCACCGGACCGACGGGACCGGAAACGGCCGTGGGGATTCCCGTGACGGGACGGTCGCGGCACGCCACCGTACGGGCGGCCGCGACGGCGCGGTGGCCGTGGTTCCCGGACGTCCGCGCCGGCACGCGGGCACCCCCGGGAGCCGTACCGGTGCCGACTCCCCGGCGTCGGTGCCGTAGTTCGGCCCGGTCGCCGTGAAACCCTGGCCGGGACGTGTGCATCGGAGCCCGTCGAGGAGGACGTCGTATGCCACCCCTTGTCGACCCGCTGCCCGGCGGGCGCCCCGGTGATCTCGCCCGGGCGCACGCCCTCGCGCACGAGCTGTCCGCCCAAGGGGTACGCGCCGTCGTGCTGGCCTACGTGGACACCGCGGGGATCTGCCGGGTCAAGACGGTCCCCGCGCAGCGGCTCCAGCAGGCGGTGGCGTGGGGCGTCGGCATGTCCCCGGTGTTCGACACCTTCCTGGCGAACGACACGATCGTGCGCACCGGCGTCCTCGGCTCGCCCGACGGCGACCTGCGCCTGTACCCGGATCTGGACCGGCTGGTGGTGCTGGCCGGACAGCCCGGCTGGGCCTGGGCCCCGGTCGACCGGATCACCCAGGAGGGCGACCGGCACCCGGGGTGCAGCCGTACCTTCCTGCGCCGGACCGTCGCCGACGCCGAGGACCGGCTCGGCCTCACCTTCAAGGCGGGCGTAGAGATCGAGTGGGCGCTCGGGAGGGCCGCGGCCCCGGCCGACGAGTTCGCCCCGGCGGCCCACGGGCCGGCGTACGGCGCCGCCCGGCAGATCGAGCTGAGCGACTACGCGGGCGACCTGCTCGGGGCCCTGGACGCGCAGCAGGTGCCGGTCGCCCAGTTCCACCCCGAGTACGCGCCCGGCCAGTTCGAGATCTCCACCGACGCCCTGGACCCGGTGGCGGCGGCCGACCAGAGCGTGCTGGTACGGCAGACCATCCGCGCGGTCTCGCAGCGGCACGGCCTGCGGGCCTCCTTCTCGCCCGCCGTCACCGAGCGGGGCGTCGGCAACGGCGGTCACCTCCATCTCTCGGTGTGGCGCCACGGGGCCAATCTGCACGCCGGGGGCGACGGCCGGTACGGCATGACGGGCGAGGCCGAGTCCTTTCTGGCCGGGCTGCTGACCCACCTGCCCGCGCTGACGGCGGTGACCGCGCCCAGCCCGGCCAGCTATCTGCGGCTCAGACCCGCCCAGTGGGCCGGTGTGTTCACCGCGTGGGGCCGGGAGACCCGGGAGACCGGGGTACGGGTCGTCACCGGCACCACCGGCCGCCAGAGCCAGGACGCCAACCTGGAGGTCAAGCCGGTCGACCTGGCCGCCAACCCGTATCTCGCCCTGGGCTGCGTCATCGCCGCGGGTGTCGACGGACTCACCTCGGCCGCGGCCCTCCCCGAGGAGGTCGTCGGCGACCCGGCCCTGCTGGTCCCGGACGAGGCGGTCGCCCGGGGCGTACGGCGGCTGCCGACCTCGCTGGCGCAGGCCGTGGACGCGTTCCGGGAGGACGAGGTGCTGTGCGCGGCCCTCGGGCAGGTCCTCGCGGACGCGGTGGTCGCCGTACGCGAGGGGGAGACGGCGGCCGTCGCCGGTCTCGACGACGCCGGGGTGGCGGCGGCCTACCGCTGGAAGTACTGATGGCGGGAACGGGACCCGGACCGGTGCGGGAGGCCCTCGACGCGCTTCCCCTGGTCGACCACCACTGCCACGGCGCGGTCACCGCCGATCTCGACCGGGCGGAGTTCGAGTCGCTGCTCACCGAGGGTGCGGCCTGGCCGGGCGTGTCGCCGTTCGACAGCCCGGTCGGGCTGGCGCTGCGACGGCACTGCGCGCCCCTGCTCGGCCTGGAGCGGCACGCGCCCGCCGACGACTATCTGGCGCGCCGCGCCGAACTGGGCTGGCAGGAGGTCAACCGCCGGTTCCTCGGGGCGGCGCGGGCGGAGACCTTCTGCGTGGACACCGGCTACGCCCCGCACCCGGTCACCTCGCCCGCCGACCTCGCGGAAGCGGCCGGCGCCACCGCGCACGAGGTGGTCCGGCTGGAGAGCGTCGCCGAGTCGGTGGCCGCGCGAGGCGTCGCCGCCGGCCGGTACGCGGCGGCGTTCCGGGCGGCGGCCGAGGAGGCGGTCCGGCGGCCGGGGGTGGTCGCGGTCAAGTCGGTCGCCGCCTACCGCACCGGCTTCGACCTGGATCCGGCGCGCCCCACGTACGCCGAGGTGACCCGGGCCGCCGCACTGTGGTTCGTGCGGGGCGGCAGACTCACGGATCCGGTGCTCATGCGCCACCTGCTGTGGACCGCGGTCGCGCTGGGGGTGCCACTCCAACTCCACGCAGGTTTCGGGGACTCGGACCTCCGGCTGCATCGGGCGGACCCGGCCCTGCTGACCGACTGGCTGCGGCTGACCGTGGGCACCGTCCCGGTGCTGCTGCTGCACTGCTGGCCCTACCAGCGCCAAGCCGCCTATCTGGCAACGGTGTTCGAACACGTGCACCTCGACGTCGGGCTCGCGCTGCACTACGTGGGCCCTGGCCGGGCGGGCGCGGTGCTGGCGGAGGCGATGGAGATCACTCCGTTCCGCAAACTCCTGTACAGCTCGGACGCTTATGGTGTGGCTGAGTTCCACCATCTCGGTGCGCTGTCCTTCCGGCATGGGCTGGCCGGACTGCTCCAGGAGCGGGTGGACGCCGACGACATGAGCCACGCCGACGCAGTGAGGATCGCCGCCTGGACAGGACGCGACAACGCCCGTCGCCTCTACGGACTTCCCGTATCGGACCCCGGCCGCGACTGAGCGCGTGCCCCACCCGGAAAGTATGATCAAGCAATGTCAGACATGACCGAAACCACGCCCGGTTGGCTGTCCTCCGACGAGCTGGAGATGGCTCGCGCCCGCATGCCGATCCTGTACGTGGAGGCCGTGCCCGTACGGGTGGACGACAGCGGTGAAGTCACCAGCATCGGGCTGCTGCTCCGCATCGGACCGGACGGAACGGTCAGCCGGACCCTCGTCTCCGGCCGTGTCCTGCACCACGAGCGGGTGCGTGACGCACTGTTGCGCCACCTGGAGAAGGACCTCGGCCCGGTCGCGCTGCCCCGGGTGCCGGCCTCGCTGCAGCCGTTCACGGTGGCCGAGTACTTCCCGACGCTGGGCGTCACGCCGTACCACGACCCGCGTCAGCACGCCGTGTCGCTGGCCTACGTCGTGCCGGTGACGGGGGACTGCCGGCCCCGCCAGGACGCCCTGGACCTGGTGTGGTTCAGCCCGCAGGACGCGGTCTCGGAGGCCGTGCAGAGCGAGATGCCCGGGGGGCACGGGGTGCTGCTGAAGCAGGCCCTGGCACATGTGGGCTGCGTGGGCTGACCGGTCGGCCCGGCGGGTCCGCGGCGTCAGGCGGCGGCGCCCGCCCCGGCGGTCTCCGGGATGTCCTGCTCGGCCCAGATGCACTTGGAGTCGCTGAGATAGCGGGCGCCCCAGCGTCGGGACAGGGCGGCGACCAGCTGGAGACCACGGCCGCCCTCGTCGTTGAAGGTGGCGTGCCGGATCCGCGGGGTGCTGAGGCTGCCGTCGTAGACCTCGCAGGTCAGGACGCGGCTGCGGAGCAGCCGTAGCCGCAGGGGGCCCTTGGCGTGCCGGACGACGTTCCCGACCAGCTCGCTCACCAGGAGTTCGGTGGTCGTCGTCAGGTCGTCCAGGCCCCAGCGGCGGAGCTGGTCCCGGACGAACTCACGGGCCCGGCCCGCCGCCCGGGGATCGTCGGGCAGGCCGCAGGAGGCGATGTCCGAGGCGGGCATGGCCCGGGTGTGGGCGATCAGCAGGGCCGCGTCGTCGGTGGTCCGCCCCCGGTCGGGCAGCAGCTCCGAGACGACGGTGTCGCACAGCTCCTCCAGAACCCCGAGGTCCTTCTCCTGGTCGGTGGCCGTGAACCGGGCGGCGCCGGTGCCGGACCTGGACAGGACGCGCAGCAGCCGGGCCGCCCCCTGGTCGATGTCCTGCGACGCCGATTCGATGAGCCCGTCGGTGCAGAGCACGACGAGGCTCCCGTCGGGCAGCGGAAGTCCGTGCGTCGTGAACGGCGGGCCGGCGGCGCCGAGCGGCGGATCGGGACTGGGGGCGGGGCTGTTCACGGTGCCGTCGGGATAGACGAAGACCGGCGGCGGATGACCGGCCAGCGAGTAGCTGCACCGCCGGCCCGCAGGGTCGTAGACGGCGTACAGGCACGTGGCGTAGAAGTCCTCGCCCAGGTCGCTGACCAGGTCGTTGAGGTGGCTCAGCAGCTCGTCCGGGGCCATGTCCAGGTCGGCGAGGGTACGGACGGCGGTGCGCAGTCTGCCCATGGTGGCGGCCTCGGCGATGCCGTGGCCCATGACGTCGCCGATCACCAGGGCGACCCGGTCGGCGGAGAGCGGGATGACGTCGAACCAGTCGCCGCCCACCTCCTCGCTCCTGGCCGCCGGCAGATAGCGCGCGGCCGCCACGGCGGCGGGCAGCCGGGGCAGCTCCTGGGGCAGCAGGGTGCTCTGCAGTTCCTGGGCGCGGGCGTGCTCCACGTCGTACAGCCGGGCCCGTTCCAGTGCCTGGCCCACCAGGGCGCTGAGCGTGGTCAGCAGGGCGCGCTCGTCCTGGTCGAAGGGGCGCGGCCGGTTGTAGGACAGGACCGAGACGCCGATGGCGCGACCCGACGCGACCAGCGGCAGGAAGGCCCAGGCCATCTTCGGCGAGGTACCCATCAGGATCTTGTCCCTGACGGACGGGTACCGCTCGTAGATCTGGGCGGGCGACTCCAGGAAGAGCGGCCGGTGGGTGCGCACCACGTCGGTGACGGGCATGCCGGCGGAGAGCGGGCCGTCGAACCGCTTCAGGTACTCGACCGGGTATCCGACCTCGCCGACCCGGGTCAGCCGCCCGCCTTCGAAGACGGAGACGACCAGCCCGTCGGCGCCGAACGGCGACAGCACGTGCTCCGCCACGGTCCGTACGACGTCCTGGACGGTCACCGCCTCGGCCAGCGCCGTGGTCAGCAGCACCGCCTTGGCGGTGCGGACCTGCTCGGGCTCGGGGCCGGCGGCGGGCTGCGGCGGCAGCCCCCGCGCGCTCTCCAGGCGTTCGGCGGTCCAGGCCGCCACCGCCTGCAGGAACGACAGCTGGACGTCGTCCGGCGCACCGCCGCCGTCCGCGGTGAGCACCGAGAGCGTGCCGATCGGTCCCCGGGCGCTGACGAGCGGCAGCGACACGGTGCCGGACGCGCCCGTGCCGAGACCGTCCCCGGTCACCTGGACGAGGACCCCGCGCCGCAGGGCACAGGCGGGCGGTTCGTCCTGCATCTCACGCAGTTCCGCCCAGCTCCGCGCGGCCTCGGTGGCGACACGGTCCACCGCCTCCAGGGTCAGCCTGCCGCTGCGCCGGTCCCACCCGTGCAGCAGGGCGCCCACTCCCCCGACGCTCGCCGTGGCCTGCCGGAGAGCCAGCGCCACCACCTTCGCCCGCGCCACCGCGGCCGACTCGGACGAGGCCCCCTCCGGACGGTTCGGGCACATAGCAAAAGGGTAACGCGGACGGTCGCCGCGACCACCGGGAACCGGTCCCGGCGGCGAGGGGGGTGAAGATCCGGTGCGGCCGGTCCTGAAAGTGGCGACCGTCGAGGAGGGCCGCGACGGAGTATCCGGTGGCATGCGAAAAAGGGTCCCCGCAGGCATGTACCTGCGACGACCCTTCGCACCGTCGGGACGACAGGATTTGAACCTGCGACCCCTTGACCCCCAGTCAAGTGCGCTACCAAGCTGCGCCACGTCCCGGTGCCGTCTGACCTGGGATTTCCCCGGTCGAAACGCGCAAGGAAACAATACCGCACTCGGACCGGTGGTCGCGCACGGCTTTTGTCCGGCCGCCGCGGCTCTCAGACCGGGCCCTGGAGCCCCACTTCCGGGTGGCTGTCCAGGAGTCGGGGCGGGGCCGCCTGCCGCCAGGAGTCGGCGAGGATGTCGCGCAGCTCGGTCTCGTCCTCCAGGGCGTCGAGGCGCACCCGGACCCAGGCGAACTGGGCCTCGTGGTCCGCGATCCAGAACTTGTCCGGCTCGGCGAGCACCAGTTCGTCACGCTCCTCCTTGGGGCAGCGCACGGCGATGGAGGTCTCGTCCTCGGGCAGCGTGGCGAACATCTTCCCGGCGACCCGGAACGTGGGCATGTTCCAGGCGGTCTTCTCGCTGGTGTCCGGCAGGGACAGCGCGACCCGGCGAACGTCTTCGGCATCCGGCATGACTGGAACCGTAGCTCCTGGCACTGACACTCAGCCGGCCCGTGGTCCGGCCCGCTCGCGGTGGAGGGTCGTCGGCCGCGGCATTCCGCCGGGGAGCGGCCTCGTGGTCCGGGACGGGCCGGGCGCGGGTCCCGCCTGCGGAACGGTACGGGTGCCGCCGCGACCTCGCCGAGCAGCTGGGACACGGTCCGCCCATAGCCGCCATGGAGCCGGTCGCGGAGGGCCGCCGTGGGGTTGGCCTCGGGCCGTTCGGCCCGTTGGCACCGGGACAGGGTGGGCTTGCCCACTCCGTCGCGCTCCGCCAACTCACCCTGCGACCGGCCGAGTTCGGTGCGTGGTTCGGCCGGTCGGCCGCCGTCCCCAACAACATGAGACGGGTGTGTTGACACGTATGCCGGCCGACGCGTGCGGAACACGGACGTCGGAACGGATCACGGCCGCGCCGCCTCGCCCAGCGCGTCCAGGACGGGGCGGATCAGCGGATGGTCCTCCGCCCCTCGCCGTACGGCGGCGAACACGCGGCGGGTCGGGGCGACGCCGTCGACGGGGCGTACGACGACTCCGGTCAGGTCCATGCCGCGCAGGGCCGAGCGGGGGACGAGCGCCACGCCCGCGTCCGCCGAGGCCAGGGCCACCACGGCCCGGAAGTCGTCGGAGGAGTGTTCCAGTCGGGGCTGGAAGCCGGCGCTCTCGCAGGCCAGGACGACCACGTCGTGGCAGGGGTTGCCGGGGTACGGGCCGATCCAGGGGTCCTTGGCCAGTTCCGCGAGGGGCACCTCGGCGGTATCGGCCAGGCGGTGGTGGAGCGGGACGACCGCGTCGAAGGGCTCGGCGTACAGGGAGACATGGGTGAGCCGGGGATCGTCGGCGGACGGAGCCCCCCGGTACTCGACGGCGACCGCCACGTCGACCTGCCGGTCCAGGACCATCGGCAGGCTGGCGTCGCCCTCGGCGTCCTGGACCCGGATGCGTATGCCGGGGGCGGTGCGGGCCAGGTGGGCCACGGCCGGGGCGACCACCTGGGCGATGCCGGTGGCGAAGGCGGCGACGGTGACCGTGCCGGCCTCGCCCGACCCGTACGCGGCCAGTTCGGCCTCGGCGCGCTCCAGCTGGGCGAGGACCGCGTTGGTGTGACCGAGCAGGATCTCGCCCGCCGGGGTGAGCCGCACCCCCTTGGCGCTGCGCTCGACCAGGCGGTGACCGGTCTCCTGCTCCAGGGCCGCCAGCTGCTGCGAGACGGCCGACGGGGTCAGATACAGCGCGGCGGCAGCCGCCGTCACGGTGCGGTGGTCGGCCACCGCACGGAGGATATGGAGCCGCCGCGCCTCGATCATGGGGTCGATTATTGCAATATGTCCCGGGGACTCAGTCGGCGAGCTCCGCGCGAGCCGCGACGAACGCGTCCACCGCGCGGTTCACGTCCTCCGTCGAGTGGGCCGCGGACAGCTGCACCCGGATACGGGCCTGGCCCTGCGGGACCACCGGATACGAGAAGCCGATCACGTACACGCCCCGCTCCAGCAGCAGCTCGGACATCCGGGCCGCCCGCGCCGCGTCGCCGATCATCACCGGGGCGATGGCGTGGTCGCCGGGGAGGACGTCGAAGCCCTCCTCCGTCATCCGGCGGCGGAACAGCGTGGTGTTCTCGGCGAGCCGGACGCGCAGGTCGTCCGCGGACTCCAGGAGGTCGAGGACCTTCAGCGAGGCCGCCGCGATCACCGGGGCGAGGGTGTTGGAGAACAGGTAGGGACGGGAGCGCTGGCGCAGCAGGGCGACGATCTCCGCGCGGGCCGCGACATAGCCGCCGGAGGCGCCGCCGAGGGCCTTGCCGAGGGTGCCGGTGATGATGTCGACCCGGTCCATGACCCCGTGCAGCTCGGGCGTGCCGCGGCCGGACGGGCCGACGAAGCCGACGGCGTGCGAGTCGTCGACCATGACCATCGCGTCGTAGCGGTCCGCGAGGTCGCAGATCTCCCGGAGCGGGGCCACGTAGCCGTCCATGGAGAACACGCCGTCGGTGACGACCAGCCGCCGCCGGGCGCCCTGCGCCTCCTTCAACTGGCGTTCCAGGTCGGCGAGGTCCCGGTTGGCGTAGCGGAAGCGGCGGGCCTTGGACAGGCGGATGCCGTCGATGATCGAGGCGTGGTTGAGGGCGTCGGAGATCACCGCGTCCTCCTCGCCGAGCAGGGTCTCGAAGACCCCGCCGTTGGCGTCGAAGCAGGAGGAGTAGAGGATCGTGTCCTCCTGGCCGAGGAACGCCGACAGGCGCGCCTCCAGCTCCTTGTGGACCTCCTGGGTGCCGCAGATGAAGCGGACGGAGGCCATGCCGTAGCCCCAGCGGTCCAGGGCCTCGTGGGCGGCGGCGATCACCTCGGGGTGGTCGGCGAGGCCCAGGTAGTTGTTGGCGCAGAAGTTGAGGACCTCGCCGGGCCGGCCGCCGGCGGTCACCTCGACGGTGGCGGACTGCGGGCTGCCGATGACCCGCTCGGGCTTGTGCAGGCCGGCGGCGCGGATCTCGTCGAGGGTGGCGCGCAGGTCGTCGCGCACGGAGTCGAACATCATCAGTCCTTGGTGGTCGGCGGGAATGGTCGTCA
Organism: Streptomyces sp. NPDC001068; assembly: GCF_042897315.1. NCBI lineage: Bacteria > Bacillati > Actinomycetota > Actinomycetes > Kitasatosporales > Streptomycetaceae > Streptomyces > Streptomyces sp. NPDC001068. The sequence continues at coordinate 253,367 of NZ_JBIAYD010000001.1, forward strand.
GAGGGTCCAGTCAAGGATGACCTTGCCGCCGCGCCCGCCGGCGGCGTCGTCGAAGGCCGCCTCGAAGTCGCGGTACCCGTAGCGGCCGGTGATCACGGGGGCGAGGTCGAGTCCGCCCTCCAGGAGGACCGACATCGCGTACCAGGTCTCGAACATCTCGCGGCCGTAGATGCCCTTGATGGTGATCATGGAGGTGACGACACGCGCCCAGTCGACCGGGAAGTCCTGGGCGGGCAGGCCGAGCATGGCGATACGGCCGCCGTGCGTCATGTTGGCGATCATGTCCTGGAGCGCCTCGGCGCGGCCGGACATCTCCAGACCGATGTCGAAGCCCTCCCGCAGCCCCAGCTCCCGCTGTCCTTCGTCGATCCCGGACTGCGACACGTTCAGGGCCAGGCTCACGCCGATCTTGCGGGCGAGGTCGAGGCGCTCCTCGCTGACGTCGGTGATCACGACGTGGCGGGCGCCCGCGTGCCGGGCCACGGCGGCCGCCATCAGACCGATCGGCCCCGCGCCGGTGATCAGGACGTCCTCGCCCACGAGCGGGTACGAGAGCGCGGTGTGCACGGCGTTGCCGAACGGGTCGAAGATCGCGGCCACGTCGAGGTCGACGGGGACCCGGTGCACCCAGACGTTGGAGGCGGGCAGAGCGACGTACTCGGCGAAGGCGCCATCGCGGCCGACACCGAGGCCGACGGTGGCCCGGCACAGGTGGCGGCGCCCGGCCAGGCAGTTGCGGCACTTCCCGCAGACGAGATGACCCTCGCCGCTGACCCGGTCGCCGGCCTTGATGTCCACGACGTCACGGCCGGTCCCGACGACCTCGCCGACGAACTCGTGTCCGACCACCAGTGGCGTGGTGATCGCCTGCTGGGCCCAGCCGTCCCAGGCCCGGATGTGCAGGTCGGTCCCGCAGATGCCGGTCCGCAGCACCTTGATCAGTACGTCACCCGGTCCGACCGTGGGCTCCGGCACGTCCGCGAGCCACAGTCCCGGCTCAGCCTTCTGCTTGACCAGTGCCTTCAACGCTACGGCTCCTGTGCGTGAGATCCCGGCCGCGGGCACGCCGAAGCGCCCCGCGGTCGGGGAGGGGGGTGGAATCTCACAGCAATCTGCCGTACCCGGGCGCCTCGGGTCCATCGAGGATTTCTTAACCGCCGCCACAGCTGCACTTCACGCCCGCGCGCGGGCCGGCGCCGCCCCCGCCCCGCTCGCGGGGCGCGCGTCAGTCGAGCCGGGAGACCTGGTAGTGGCTGATGTACCAGTCCTCCCCCTCGCGGGTCACGAGGACCGAGAGTTTCACGTCGAGCGGAGGGCGGTCCGTGAAGGAGAACTCGACTGCCAGGTAACCGAGGACGACTCCGTCCGCGGGCCGCCGGGTCTCCAGGACGCGGTACACGGCCTTCAGGCCGAGCGGCTGGGAGGCGTAGTAGTCGGTGACGCCCTGCCGTCCGACGGCGTAGGGGTGGAGTCCCTGGAAGACGGCGTCCTCGGTGAACTGGGCCGCGACGCGCTCGGGTTGATGCGCGTCGACGGCCGCCTTCCACCGGTCGAGCACCTCGCCGAGAATCACCGTGTCTTCGGTGGTGGTGGTCATGTCCGTTCCTCGTTCAATGTTGTGACGGTTCGTCAGAGCGGTCGGCGGATCAGTGGCCGGCGCTCATGCCGCCGTCCACGTGGAGGATCTCGCCGGTGACGAAGGGCGCGTTCTCCAGGAAGAGCACCGCGTCGACGATGTCGTCGACTTCACCCATCCGGCCCACCGGGTGCAGCGCCGCGAGGAACTCGTGGCTCTCCCCCGGGTGCATGGGGGTCTTGATGGTGCCGGGCGACACCGCGTTGACGCGGATGCCCCGGGTGGCGTACTCGACGGCCAGGGACTTGGTCGCGGACTGCAGACCGCCCTTGGTCAGCGACGCCAGGACGGAGGGCACCCGGGCGTCCGCGTTGTCGACCAGGCTGGTGGTGACGCTCACGATGTGACCGCCGCCCTGGGCGAGCAGCTGCGGCAGGGCCTGCTGGGTGAGGTGGAAGAAACCGTCCATGTTGATGCCGGTCACGGCGGCGTAGTCGGCTGCCGTGTAGTCGGTGAAGGGCTTCGCGACGAAGATGCCCGCGTTGTTGACCACGGTGTCGATCCGGCCGAACCGCTCGACCGCGGCGGCGACGACCCGCTCGGCGGTCGCCGGGTCGGCGATGTCGCCCTGGACGGTCAGTACGCCGGCGTCCTCGGAGGGGGCGATGGTCCGCGAGGTGGCGACGACCGCGTAGCCGAGCTTGCGGTAGCCCTCGACGAGGGCGGCGCCGATGCCCTGCGAGGCACCGCTGACGATGGCGACCTTCTGGTTCTGCTTGCTCATGGTGACCTTCTCCGTAGTGGATGACCGGTCACTAGCCGACCGGTCGACTATTTGAAGGTAGGGCGGGCCGGCACGGAATGCCACGACCATCTTCCTCCCGGCTGGGAGGCTGTGCCTCTCAGCCGGGCTCAGCCGGGCTCAGCCGGGCTCAGCCGGGCCTCAGCCGGGAGGAGCGTACGGATCGCCGGGAGGCAGCCAGGCGTCGTCCGCGTGGATGCCGAGATCGCCGACCCCCTCGCACAGGGCGTCGACGACGCCGAGGACCGCGGCACGGTCCTCGCTCTCCCGCCGGACCAGCGACCACGTCCAGTACACCTTCGGCGCGACGATCTCCCTGCGGACCAGGTCGGGCGGGAGCGGCACGGTCTGCCCCTTGGGCGAGTTGAGGACCGGGCGGGTGCAGCGGCGGACGTGGTCGAAGAAGGCCGGACCGGTGACCGCGCCGTCGGAGATGCGCACCGCACGGGCACCGACCGACCTCGTCAGCTCCTCCGCGTACTCGTTCCAGGAGGCCCAGGAGGTGATGTCGTCGTCGATGAGGACGTCGGTCTCCCCGGCCGGCACGTCCTCGGTCCGCGTGCCCTTGGCCACCGCGTAGAGGCGGTCGGCGCCGAGCAGCCGGGCCCGCAGCCCGAGCCGCCGGAGGTCCTCGGAGCGCACCCAGCACACGGCCAGGTCCAGACTGCCGTCGGCGACCCGCGCGGCCTGGGTGTGCGAGGGCGCCACCCAGGCGTCCACGTGCACCCGCGCCACCGCGGCCGTCCGCGCCGCCAGGTCCTGGGGAAGCCAGTTCACGTACCCCATGCGTACCGCCTGCGAACCGGAGAGGAGACCGGCGCGGCGCCTGAGGTCGTCGGCCCGCTCCAGCAGGTCCCTGGTGTGCGGCAGCAGGGCGGCGCCGGCCGGGGTGAGCGAGACCGCGCGGCGGTCCCGGTCGAACAGCCTGATGCCCAGGTCCCGTTCGAGCGCCTTGATCTGCTGCGAGAGCGAGGGGCCCGCGATGAGCAGTCGACGCGCGGCCCGGCCGAAGTTCAGTTCCTCGGCGACGGCGACGAAGTACCGCAGCTGGCGCAGTTCCACGCGCGCCATGCTACGCGCGGTGGGAGGCCACACCTCCCAGCAGCGAGACAACCGGTCGTGGCACCGGCGCCGACGAGGGAGCAGGCTGGAACTACCGAGAGCAAAGGGAGCACATCGTGCGAGAGTTCCTGGTCGAGATCACCACCACCATCCCGGAGGGTACGGCCCAGGAGGAGGTCGACCGGCGGCGCGCCGCGGAGGCGGTCCGGGCGGGGGAACTGGCGGCGGCCGGTCATCTGGCCCGGCTGTGGCGCCCCGTCGGCGAGTTGCGCAGCATCGGCATCTGGTGCGCCGCCGACGAGGCGGAACTCGACGAGAAGGTGCTCGGCACCCTGCCGCTGCGTCCGTGGATGACGGTGACCGTCACCCCGCTGCAGCCCCACCCCAACGACCCGGGCCCGGTGGACGGCACCCGGTGACCGCCCCGTCTCCCTGGACCCATGTCGCCGCCGCCGGCGCCGCACTCGCCGCGGGCATGGGCGTGGGCCGTTTCGTCTACACCCCGATCCTGCCGCTGATGCACGCCCAGGCGGGCCTGTCGGCGAGCGCCGGAGCGAACCTCGCGACCGCCAACTACGTCGGATACCTCGTCGGCGCGCTCGCCGGCACCCTGGCCCCCGCGCTGGTCCGGTCGCGTGCCGTGCTGCGCGGCTCCCTGGTCACACTGACCGCCACGCTCGCCGCGATGCCGCTCACCCACAGCACCGTGCTGTGGGAGGTGCTGCGACTGCTGGCCGGGGCGGCCAGCGCGCTGATCTTCGTCGTCGCCGTCGCCTCCCTGCTGCACCACCTGCGGGCGCACCCCCCGCACCTGCCGGGGTGGGCCTTCGGCGGGGTGGGCGCCGGCATCGCGCTGTCCGGGCTGCTGGTGCTGGCCCTGCGGCCGGTCGCCGACTGGCGGGCCGCCTGGTGGGCCGCCGCCGCGCTCGCCGCCGCGCTGGCCGCGGCCTCATGGAACCTGCGGCCCGAGGAAACCCCCGCCGCCCCGGTGCCGGGGACCCGGGCCACGGCCCGCACCCACCGCTGGTTCGGCGCCCTGTTCGTCAGCTACTTCCTGGAAGGCGTCGGCTACATCGTCGCCGGCACCTTCCTGGTCGCGGCCATCGGCCAGGGCTCCCCCGGCTGGGTCGGCAGCGGCGCCTGGGTGCTGGTGGGCCTCGCCGCCGTGCCGTCCTCGGCGCTGTGGGCGCGTCTGGGACGGCGGTGGTCCCGACCCGGGCTGCTGCTCTGCGCGCTCATGATCCAGGCGGCCGGGATCGCCCTGCCCGCGGTGGCCGGGAGCACGGCCGCGGCCCTCGGCTCGGCGGTGCTCTTCGGCGCCACGTTCCTGGGCGTCAGCACCCTGGCGCTGGCCACGGGGGCGCATCTGCGCTTTCCGCGCTCCGTCGCGCTGCTGACCGCCGGATACTCCGTGGGCCAGATCCTGGGGCCACTGGCCGTCGCCCCACTGCTGCGCCACGGCTACCACCAGGCCCTGCTGCTCGCCGCCCTCGTGGTCCTCACCGCGGCCGCGGCCGCCGGTGTGCTGCGCATCGGCTTCCCGCACCACATGGAGGCGGACCACACACCGCCGGTACGACAGGGCCGACCGGCCGAGGCCACACGTTCCTAGGACCCACCCCGCGCGTCCGCGCCCGGCCCGCACGTCCGCGCCCGCCCCACACGTCCGCGCCGGCCGCACTCCGCCCCGCGCCCGTCCTCCGCTGTCAGGTCGCCGGTACGCCGAGCAGGGCGCGGCAGTTCTGCCACAGGGGGGTCAGCCGCCCAGTGCTGTTGTACAGCTTGGCGAACATCACCTGGCCCTCCAGTTGGGCCACCACCGCCCGCGCCGCCTCCCGGGTGTCGGTGACACCGACCTCACCGCGCGCGCGAGCCTCGACGATGACGGACTCCACCATGTCGACCTGCGCGTCGAAGATCTCCTGGAGCCGCGCACGGACCGCCTCGGTCTGGTTGCTCAGCTCCAGGGAGAGGTTCCCGAACAGGCAGCCCGCCACCGTGCCGCAGCCCTCCTGGACGGCGCGCTGCCCGGCCTCCGTCTCCTCGAACAGCCGCCGCAGCCTCTCGAGCGGCTCCGCCGCTCCGGTCAGGACCTGCGTCCACGCGCGTTCCTGAGCCGCCCAGCGCTCGTCCACGACCGCCAGCGCGAGCGCTTCCTTGGACTCGAAGAAGTAGTAGAAGCTCCCCTTCGGCACCCCGGCCACGTTGCAGATCTCGGCCACCCCCAGCGCCGAGTAGCCGCGCCCCTCGATCAGCGAGCAGGCGGCGTCGAGGATCTTGCGCTTGGCGTCACTGGTCCGTCCCATACGACCAGGATACCGGGGTACTAGACCGGTCGGCTAGCGAGGGACCCGTTCCCGCCGTCACAGCAGCGGCAGCCCGTCCGCCTCGCGTCGCTCGATGCGGGCCACCAGCTCCGCCGCCGACGACTTGATGGTCTCCAGACCCGGCCGCCCCCAGGGCCGCGGCACGACGTCCACCACGCACAGGGTGCCGAGCGCCGTCCCCGTGCTGTCGATGAGCGGGGCGCCCAGATAGGAACGGATGCCGAACTCGTCGACCACCGGATTGCCCGCGAACCGCGGGTAGTCGCAGACGTCCTCCAGGACCAACGCCTTGCGCCGGACCACCACATGAGGGCAGAACCCGTGGTCGCGGGCCAGCTCACGGCCGAGGACCGGTGTCGTGCCGTCGGGCTTCAGCACCGGCGGTGGCACGAGCGGGAGGTGCAGCCCGGCGAAGAACTGCCGGTTCTCGCCGACGAAGTTGACCATGGCGTACGGCGTCCCCGTGACCTCGGCGAGCCGGTCCGCGTAGGCGTCGAGCTCCGGGTCGCGGTGCTCGCCGAGGCCCAGTTGACCGAGGCGGAGGGTCCGCACGGGCGCCTCCTTGTCCTCCGGCGTGAGCAGCAGACGACCGGCGGGACGCGATGGGTCGTACCTCATGGGCGGGCTCCGCCGCTGTGGAGGTGGGTCATATATGGGCTCCGTATGGGGTGTATGGACTTCACATGTGGGCGCCATGGCTCGGGGCGGAGACCGGCGCGTGGGCGATGAGATGGCGGACGAGTGTGAGCAGGGTCTGGACGCCGGAGCTGGAGATACGGGCGTCGCAGCGGACCACCGGAACCTCCGGGTCGAGGTCGATGGCGGCACGCACCTCCTCGGGGTCGTAGCGGTAGGAGCCGTCGAACTCGTTGACGGCCACGATGAAGCCGAGGCCGCGCTCCTCGAAGAAGTCGACGGCCGCGAAGCAGTCCTCCAGACGGCGGGTGTCGGCGAGGATGACCGCGCCCAGCGCGCCCTCGGACAGCTCGTCCCACATGAACCAGAACCGCTCCTGCCCCGGCGTGCCGAACAGGTAGAGCACGTGTTCGGGGTCCAGGGTGATGCGGCCGAAGTCCATGGCCACGGTGGTCTCGACCTTGTTCTCGATGCCCTCGAGATTGTCGGTCGCGGCGCTCACCGTGGTGAGGAGTTCCTCCGTGGACAGCGGCGCGATCTCGCTGACCGCGCCCACGAAGGTGGTCTTGCCGGCCCCGAACCCACCGGCCACCAGGATTTTCAGCGCGGTGGGGAAGGGGTCACAGCTGTCGTCGTAGTCCATCGAGCACTGCCTCCAGAAGAGACCGGTCAGTGGGGTTGTGGTGGAATTCGGGGGGCTTGGCGGTCAGCGCCCCGCAGTCGACGAGGTCGGAGAGCAGCACCTTGGTGACCACGGCCGGCAGCTTGAGGTGCGCGGCGATCTCGGCGACCGAAACGGGTGCTCTGCACAGGTCGAGGGCCTGCGCGTGCTCCGGGCCGAGATAGCCGAGGGGGGTGGTCCCGGTGGCCATCACCTGCGACAGCAGGTCGAAGGCGATGCTGGGCTCGGTGCGGCCGTTGCTGACCGTGAACGGGCGCACCAGGCGTCCGGCCGCGTCGTCCAGCCACGGCCCGTCGCCGGCTGCCGCCACCCTCAAGGCCTCATCGCCGTGGGTTCGACGGCGTGCTGCCGGGGCGCGGTGACGAGGTAGGGGCGGACGCTCTTGACGAGCATCGCCATCTCGTAGCCCAGGACCGCGGCGTCGGCCTCCCGGCCCGCCAGCACGGCGAGGCAGGTGCCGGATCCGGCGGTGGTGACGAACAGCAGCGTCGAGTCGAGTTCGACGACGACCTGACGGACGTCCCCGCCGTCGCCGAAGCGGACGCCCGCGCTGCGCCCGAGCGAGTAGAGGCCGGAGGCGAGCGCGGCCATGTGGTCCGCGCTGTCCGGGTCGAGTCCGTGGACGGACTTCACCAATCCGTCGCAGGACAGGAGCACCGCGCTCGTGGTGTGGGGTACGCGCTGGACGAGGCCGCTCATCAGCCAGTCGAGGTCGGATACCTGGGCGGTCGGCACATCGCTCGCCATGGTGGATCGACTCCTTGGGGTACGAAGGTCTTCGGGAGCGGTGGGGGTGGGGGTGGGTGTCGAGACGCTGCTGTTCATCCGGCCGCCGCGCTCCCGTCCGGCCGGGCGTTGAAGTCGGAGCTGTGGATCGGTCCGAGGACCGGGGTGTGGGACGGACCCATGTGGTCCGGGGCCAAGTCATCCGTGACCATTCGGCCCACGCCCAGGTGATCGACAGCCATGTGGCCGGCTCCCATGTGGTCGACCGTCGCGTGGTCACCGGCCACGTGGTCACCAGTCAGGTGGTCACCCGCCATGTGTTCACCCACCGTGGGATCCGACGCCATGTGTTCACCCACCGTGGGATCCGACGCCATGCGGTCCCGCGCCGACTGGTCCTGGGATGTGTAGGCCGGATCCATGTGCCCGGCCTCCCGATCGGGCGACCCAGGCAGTGCCTGCTCATGGAATGCCTGCTCATGGAATGCCGGCTCCTGGTGTGGTGCCGCACCGTGGACGGTGCCCATGGGCGTGGTCTCCCTGTACATGACGCCCGTGTGCGTGGCCTGCATGTGCGTGGCCTGCATGTGGGTGGCCTCCGTGTGCGTGGCCTCCGTGTGTGCGAAGTCCATATGCAAGCCGTCCGCGTGCGTGGCGTGGGACGCGCTGCTCGCCGCATCCCCGGCGCCCGTCCCGGGCCGCGTCCCGCCGGGACCGCTGTCACCGCGCGGCTCGACGAGGCCCATGTCAGTGACGCCCATGCCGCTCGGCCCTGTGAGCGGGGACGCCTCCCGTGGGCCGTCCAGGTGCTGCTGGGCCTCCGCGAGGCCGATGCCGCGCTGGAAGGCTGCCATCAGACCGGGGTCGTGGCCGGCCGGCACCTCGTTGTCCTGGCGGGGTGCCGGGCCGCCACGGAGCTGCGGGACGATGTGCTCCTGCGCGCGGCGGCGCGGCAGTTGGGGTTTGCCCATGGTCCCGCGCACCGCTCCGACGCGCGGGACGGGCGGGGCACCCGCGTGCTCGGCGACCGCCGTCCGGTCCTCGGGGCGGATGCCCGGCAGCGCCTCGGCCGGGGTGTGCCGGGTCTCCTGGGTGCGTACCGGCAGCGGTGCCGGCGCGGCCCCGGGCTGTGCGTGCCGGCGTCGCCCGCCGCCTGCGGGAACGGGCGCCGCCTGGGGCGCGTGCCGCCCGTCGAAGGTCGCGCCCCCCGGGGTGGCGAGGACGCCGTACGCGTCCTCCGGGATCCCGGTTCCGCCCGGCGCCCGCGTCACGGCCCCGGCGCCCTCGGCGACCTGCTCGCGTGGCTGCCCTTCCACCCCGGGGACGCCCGGGGCGGAACCCAGCAGGCTCTGGGGTACGACCAGGACGGCCTGCACCCCGCCGTAGATGTTGCTCTGGAGGCGGACGTCGATCCCGTGGCGGCGGGCGAGCTGGGAGACGACGAAGAGGCCGATGCGGCCGTCGGCCAGCAGGCTGGCGACGTTGACCTGGTCGGGGTCGGCGAGCAGGTCGTTCATGCCGGCCTGCTCGCCGACCGGCATGCCGAGCCCGCGGTCCTCGACCTCGACGGCGAGGCCGGAGGTGACCAGGTTGGCGCGGAGCAGCACCTGGGTGTGCGGGGCGGAGAACACCGTGGCGTTCTCGACGAGTTCGGCGAGGAGGTGGATGACGTCGGCGACGGCGTGCCCGCGCAGTTCACCGTCGATCGGCGGGACCAGTTTGACCCGGGAGTACTGCTCGACCTCGGCGATGGCGGAGCGCAGCACCTCCGTCATGGAGACGGGGTTGCTCCACTGCCGTCGGGACACGGCGCCGCCGAGCACGGCGAGGTTCTCGGCGTGCCGTCGGATGCGGGTGGCCAGGTGGTCGACGTGGAAGAGGCCCTTGAGGAGGTCCGGGTCCTCGATCTCGTTCTCCAGCTCGTCGAGGATCGAGATCTCCCGGTGCACGAGGGACTGAAGCCGCCGCGCCAGGTTGACGAAGACCTCCAGCTTCTGTTCGCTGCCGGCCTGGCTGGAGAGCTGGGCCGCCTGCACGACGGCGGTGACGGCGCCGTCGTGCGCGCGGGACAGGTCCGCGGCGAGCAGTTCGAAGTCGTCGGCGTCCGCGGGCGGTCCACCGCGCGACTTGCGCTGGGGCGGGACCTCGCCGCGGCGCAGCGTGTCGACGAGGGCCAGCAGCTCCGCCTCGCCGCGGGCGGCGTTGCGACGGAGCATGCCGACGCGCTCGCTGACCGAGCGGGCGGCACGGCCCGCGGCCACGGCGGCGATCACGATGCCGGCGGCCGTCACCGAGACCGATCCGGTCAGCACGGTCAGCAGCGTGAGGCTGGGCCGGGCCCCGGTGGAGCGCACCGTGAACAGGACCGCCGCGCAGCCGCTGAGGGCCACCGCGACCGGCGGCAGCACGGCGAGGCGCATCAGCTGAGGCCGTATGTGGGTCTCGGGCAGCGCGGGAACGGGTCGGGCGACCGGCCGTCCGTGCCGGCCGCCCTCACGGCGGTCGGGTCGGACGGCCGGTGCGCGGAGGTGAGACATCTGCGTCCTCGTACTGGTCCGTCTGGCCTGAGTTGCTCACGCGGGCCGCGCGAGCCGGGCGGGCGCCCTAGCGGTGCCGGCCGAGGGGACCGCAAAAGAATTCGGCCCCGTGTCGCCCGACGGACACTCACAGTAGTCGCCAACGCATCATGTGCGGTGGGCAGTTGACAAAGTCACCCGGAGATGGTCCCGCTCTGGTATGAGCCGTCGCACGGAGGACCGATAACTCCCGCCGGCCCCTCACCCCGGAACGGCCAATCTCCGATACGACCTGCTCACAAACAGTCAGACAGAGAAGAAGAGGAGCCCGACGACCGACTCCACGCACCCCTCACCGGGCATCGGCCCACACCCCCTCGGCAAGCGCGGCGGGACGACAGGACGGTCCGCCACACCCCGCCGCCACCCGGTCATCGCCCCGCAGAACATCACCCAAAGTGACGAATTTTTTTCCTCGGCCCCCGCACACCGTCTCCGGCACGGCATGTCACGGCACGGCCACGCGGCCGACGACGAAGGCGACCTCGGCGCGGTCGCGGCTCGGCTCGACTCGCCACGACTCGCCTCGACTCGCCTCGCCTCGCCTCGCCTCGACTCGACTCGACTCGACTCGACGGCAAGGTGTTCGGCAAGCACATGTCTGATCCACACATCGCGGCGGGACACGTCGTGGGCGTCGCGGAAGAACCAGAGGCGCGGCGCGAGTCCGGCTCGTGGACGCGGCGCGGAAGAGAAGAACCGGAGGCGCGGCGCAATCCGGCTCGTGGACGGGTGACAGAAGAACCGGAGGCGCGGCGCGCGTCCGGCTCGCGGTCGGCGGAGCGTTCGTGGTCGTGGCCGAGGGCCTCGGAGGTCGGACCGGTCCTCGTGGTCGAGTGCGGGACACCGGGCGCGGCCTCCGCCACCGGCGAACGCACGGCCTCGGGCGCGGAAGCGCCGGAGCAGTTCAGGACCGGTTCAACCGGAGCGGTTCGGAGCGGTGCAAGTCCCGTTCGGCAGGTGGGCGTCGGCGCCGCACCGGCGCCGACCTCACTTCACGAGATCGTCCGCACCGGGCGCCGCCGCCTCGCCGGCCAGGCCGAGGTCCTGCTGTCCGGACTCCGCCCGCTGCGGGGCGGCGGAGCGCCACGGCCGGGCGACCGGCGCCGAGACGGCCCGCCACCACCGGTCCACGGGCAGCTTGCCCGACGGTTCGAAGGGCTCGCCCGGGCGCGGCAGCGCCACCGCCTGGGCGGCCCCGTCGCCCGCGTCCTTCGTCCACTCCCCCGGTTCGGCCCAGGCGTGCGGGGCGAGGTTGAAGGTGCCCCAGTGGATCGGCAGCAGCACTCCGTGCGGGCCGCCACCCTGCAGGTCGAGGTGGGCGCGCAGGCCCTCCTCGGGCGTCATATGTATGTCGGGCCAGAACTCGCTGTACGCGCCGATCTGGATCATCGTGACGTCGAAGGGCCCGTGGTCGGCGCCGATGTCCTTGAAACCCTCGAAGTAGCCGGTGTCACCGCTGTGGAAGACACGGTGCCGCTCGCCCGCGACGACCCAGGACGCCCACAGGGTGTGCTGGGTGTTGCGCAGCCCGCGGCCGCAGAAGTGGCGGGCGGGGGTGGCCGTCAGGGAGAGCCCGCCGACCTCGGTCTCCTCGTGCCAGTCCAGTTCGCGCAGCCGGTCGGCGGCGACGCCCCAGTGTTCGAGATGGGCACCGACCCCGAGCGGCACCGCGAAGAGGGTGTCCGTGCCGGCCAGCGCCTTGATGGTGGGCAGGTCGAGGTGGTCGTAGTGGTCGTGCGAGATGACCACTACGTCGACCGGGCCGAGCGCGTTCAGCGGCACCGGGGCCGGGTGCAGCCGCCTGGGCCCGGCGAACGGGAAGGGGGAGCACCGCTCGCCCCAGACGGGGTCGAACAGGACACGGTGTCCGTCGATCTCCACGAGCACGCTGGAGTGCCCCATCCAGGTCACCCGCAGCCCGCTCGCGGCGGGCCGGGCGAGGTCGGCGACGGTGGTGGCGTGCACCGGCACGGTGCCCCGGGGGGCGCGGCGGACGCGCTGCTCCTTCTCGAAGTAGATCTTCGCGAACTCGAGCATCGAGCCCGAGGGGCGGGTGCGGGCGGTACCGCCCGGGTTCTGGAAGACACCGTCCTTGAAGTGCGGGGAGCCCTGGATGCGGGCCATGCGCTCACCGCTGGGGTCCACGCCGAAGGCAGCGGGCCGCGGCATGCGGAGCCCGGAGCTCAGGGAACGCAAACGGGTCACGGTACCTCCAGTGGTGTCGCCGAGGTTCTCCATTATGGTCGGCGCCTCGGGTGGTCGGCGTTGACACCCTGCCACCCAGCTCCAGATACTGACTCACTGTTCAGTAGCACCTTCCTTCACGAACCTCTCGGGAGCCACCATGGCCACTCCGCTGATGTCTCTCGTCTGGACCGACCACGTCACCGGCCGGCAGGGCTTCCTGGTCGTCGACCGGCTGGTTCGGGGCGTGGCGAGCGGCGGTCTGCGGATGCGGCCGGGCTGCACCCTGGAGGAGGTCACCGGGCTGGCGCGCGGCATGACGATGAAGGAGGCCCTGCACTACAACCCCGAGGGCCGCTACGTCCCCCTGGGCGGCGCCAAGGGCGGCGTCGACTGCGATCCGCAGGACCCGGAGGCGTACCCGCTGCTGGTCCGCTACCTGCGTGCCATGCGGCCGTACGTCGAGAGCATGTGGACCACCGGCGAGGACCTCGGGCTGACCCAGGACCTGGTGGACCGGGCGGCCGCCGAGGCCGGTCTGGTCTCCTCGATCCAGGCCGTGTACCCGTTGCTGGACGACGAGGCGGCGGCCCGGCGGCGACTGGCGGACGCCTTCGCCATCGAGGTGGACGGGATCGGCCTGGACGAGCTGGTCGGCGGCTGCGGGGTCGCCGAGTCTGCGCTGGCGGCCCTGGACCGGGCCGGGGTGCCGCATTCGGAGACGCGGGTCGCGGTACAGGGGCTCGGCACGATGGGCGGGGCCACGGCACGTTTCCTCGCCCGCGCGGGGCTGACGGTGGTGGCCGTCGCCGACGTCAAGGGCACGATCGCCAATCCGGCGGGCCTGGACGTCGAGACGCTGCTGCGCGCGCGGGACGCGTACGGCACGGTCGACCGCGCGGTACTGCGCCCCGGTGATCTCGAACTGCCGGGTGACGCCTGGTTGGCCACCGACGCGGAGGTGCTGGTTCCGGCGGCGGTGTCGTACGTCGTCGACGCGGCCAACGAGCACCTGGTCACCGCCCGCTGGCTCGTGGAGGCGGCGAACATGCCCGTACTGCCCGGGGCGGAACAGCGGCTGGCGGCGCGCGGGGTGACCGTGCTGCCGGACGTGGTGGTGAACTCCGGCACGAACGCGTGGTGGTGGTGGACCCTGTTCGGCGACATCGGCCCGGACGCGGACGAGGCGTTCGCCCACATCCGCCGCTCGATGCGGGACCTGGTGGAGCTGATGCTGGACCGCGCGGAGTCCGACGGCACGTCCCCGCGCGCCGCGGCCCACGCCCTGGTGGCCGACCGGCTGCCGGTGATCGCGGAGCGGTTCGGCTGGTACCGCTGAGGGGCCGGACCGGCGGGCGCCGCGCTCAGGGCCGGGCGTCGCGGGTGAGGACGACGGCGTAGCGGCACTCCGCGTCGGTGGTGTTGGCGAAGACCCGTTCCGCCGGCGGGCCGAGTTCGACGGTGTCGCCGGCGTCGAGTTCGTGGACCGTTTCGCCGTCGTGGAAGGTCAGGCGGCCGTCGAGGACCCAGACGAGCTGCCGTACGAAGGCGAAGGCGGCGGCCGGGTAGGGCACCCGGGCTCCGGCGGGCAGGCGGATCTCGGCGATCTCCGCCGGGAAGCGCGGTCCGGTGATCTGCCGCCGCCGGTAGCCGGTGCCGGGATCGCACCACTCGGCCGCGTCGGGACCGCGCCGCACGCCCGCCGCGCCGGCCGCGGGTCCGGCCATGGCGTCCGGTCCGCCTTCGGCGAGAGCCAGCAGGGAGGCGACGCCGATCTGGAACGCGGCGGACAGCTTGCCGAGGACGACGGCGGTGGGGCTGCTCTCGCCGCGTTCGATCCGGCTGATCATCGCGGGCGAGACACCGGAGGCGTCCGCGAGCTGGGCCAGGGTCCAGCGGCGGCGTTCCCGCTCGGTGCGGACCCGGGCCGCGATCCGGGCCGCCAGGGAGTCCGCCGACGGATCTACTATGTTGGACATGGATCCAATATACGAGAACGGCGCGGCGGTCGTGATCCGTCCGGCCCGGCCCGGTGACGCGGAGGCCGTCCGCGCCATCCGCAACGACGCGATCGAGCACTCGACGGCGCTGTGGACCTCGACCCCGCAGACTCCCGCCGAGGGCGCGGCCTGGCTCGCCTCCCATCTGACGCGTGGTTCGGCCCTGGTGGCCGAAGTGGCGGGCGAGGTGGCCGGATTCGCGGTGTACGGCCCGTGGCGCGAGCTGGACGGCTACCGGCACACGGTGGAGGACTCCGTCTACGTCCGCGCGGAGCGGCACGGCCTCGGCGTCGGCTCCGCGCTGCTGGGGGCACTGATCACAGCGGCGCGCGAGGCCGGGCACCACGTGATGATCGCCGGCATCGAGGCGGAGAACACCGCCTCGGTCCGCCTGCACGGGCGGTTCGGCTTCGAGCACGCCGGCACGGTCCGGGAGGTGGGCGTCAAGTTCGGCCGCCGGCTGGACCTCACGCTCATGCGGCTGCCGCTGGAACGGGACGGCGACACGCGCGGGGGCGGGACCGCATAGGGTGACCGCGTGGCGAGAGTGCGGTTGAGCGTGGCCCAGCGGCGTGAGGAACTGCTGCGGGCGGCCATCGAGCAGATCGAGGCGCGGGGTGTGGCGGCGGTACGGATCGCCGATGTCGCCTCGGCGCTGGGCGTGAGCAACGCGCTGGTGCTCTACCACTTCTCGACCAAGGAGAAGCTGGTCGCCGCGGCCTTCGCCTACGCAGCCGAGGACGACCTGGCGCATCTGCGCAAGCTGCTGGACCGCCGTACGTCGGCGTCGCGCCGGCTGCGGTCGGCGGTGCGCTGGTACGCGCCGACCGGGCAGGCCAAGGGCTGGCGGCTGTGGATCGAGGGCTGGGCGGTGGCACTGCGCGAACCCGCTTTGCGGGAGGTCACCAAGGAGCTGGACCAGCAGTGGAAGGCGGCGATCGCCGAGGTCATCGCCGAAGGGGTGGCCGCCGGCGAGTTCCGCTGCCCCGACCCGGCGGCCGCGGCGCTGCGGCTGACCGCCCTGCTCGACGGGCTCGCGGTGCAGCTCACGTCCTACCCGGGCGCCCTCTCGCGCTCCCGGGCCCAGGAGTGGGTCGACGAGGCGCTCGCGCGCGAACTGGGTACGCACGAGGGGCCCTAGGCCGCCGGGGAGCGGCCCGCGAACGGGCCGCTCCCTTCCGCTCGTACCGCCTCAGGCCACGGAGGCGATGCGCATCTTGATGTCGTCCGGGGAGAGCGTCCCCTTGGCCGTCGCGTGGTCGCCCGACGACTCGCCGCGCAGTCGGCGCCCGATCCACGGCACCAGGTACTCACGGGCCCAGTGCACGTCGTCCCGGCGGATGTCCAGGGTGCCGCGGGGCGGCAGCGGCGGCCACGGCTGGTCCGGATCGGCCGGGACCTCGACGCCGAGCACCTGGCCGGCCCGCAGCGCCACGCGCGTGTGCCCCTCGGGAGACAGGTGCAGCCGGTCGCCGTCCCAGGCCCGCCGGTCCTGGACGGTCTTCAGGGACCACAGGTCCAGGACCGGGCAGCCGTAGCGGTCGGCGACGGCTCGGACGTGGCCGTTGTAGGTGGCTATCTTGCCGCGCAGGTGCTTGAGGACGGGTACGCCACGGGTGTCGAACCCGGTGGTCACCAGAACCGTTCCGACGGCCTCGGTCAGCCGTGCCACGGCCCGCTCGAACCGCTCGGCCACCTCGTCGGGGTCGGTACCCGGGCGGATGATGTCGTTGCCGCCGGCGCAGAAGGAGACCAGGTCCGGGGCGAGTTCCAGGGCCTGGGGCACCTGGTCCGCCACGATCTGGTCGAGCAGTTTCCCGCGCACCGCGAGGTTGGTGTACTCGAAGTCGCCCTCGGGCCGCCGGTCCGACAGCAGGACCGCGAACCGGTCCGCCCAGCCGACGAACGCCCCGTCGGGGCCGGGGTCGCCGACGCCCTCGGTGAAGCTGTCCCCCACCGCCACGTACGACCCGATCACTGATGCATTGTCACTCTTCGAATCGTCTGCCACGTCGGGCCATGATTCACCTTGGGCTGTGACCTACGCGACCGTAATAAGGGGTTGACGAGCGGTGAGATAAGACACGGCTAAATACTTCACCAAGGTCGGAATAAGGCTCTGGGCAGCGATGTTGACGTGACGATCACCGAAGGCCGGACCCCTGGATCGGGGTCCGGCCTTGGCGGTGCGTGCCTGATCGGCGGGGGGCGTCTCAGCCGACGGGCACGCCCTTGCCACGGAGGTAGCCGACCGGGTCGATGTCCGAGCCGTAGCTCGGAGTGGTGCGGATCTCGAAGTGCAGGTGCGGGCCCGTGACGTTGCCGGTGGCCCCGGAGTGACCGATCTGCTGGCCCGCGGTCACGGTCTGGCCGACCGAGACGGAGAGCGCGGAGAGGTGCCCGTACTGCGCGTAGTAGCCGTCGGCGAGCCTGACGACGACCTGGTTGCCGTAGGCGCCGCCCCAGCCCGCCGTGACGACCGTGCCCGTGCCGACCGCCTTGACCGGGGTGCCGGTCGGGACGACGAAGTCGACGCCGGTGTGGTAGCCGCTGGACCACATGCTGCCGGCCACGTGGTAGCCGGTGCCGAGGACGCCACCGGTCACCGGGAGGCCGAATCCGGAGACGGTCGTCGTGGAGGTGCCGGCCGTCGTCGACGCCCCGGAGGAGGCCGCGCCGGAGGACGCCTCGTTCGACGACTGCGGGGCGGAGGGCGCGGAGTGGGCGGTGCGGCCGGAGGAGTGGGACCACGTCCGGGACCGGGAGTCGGAACCCGGGGTGTGCGTCGCCGCGTGCCGGCCGCCCAGCGTGAGCTTGAGGCCGGGGTGGATCAGCGAGGGGTCGTCGCCGACCGCCTGCCGGTTGTCGTCGTAGAGCCGGTGCCAGCCGCCGTCGACCTGGTGCTCACGGGCGATCTCCGAGAGGCAGTCGCCGGAGACGACCGTGTAGACGCGGTGGGTGGAATTCCCGGTGCCGGAGTCCTGCACGGCGGACTTGTGGGCCGGAGCCTTGCGCGCGGCCGACTTCGCGACGGCCGGGAGCGACTGGGTGGTCTTCTCGGAGACGGACTGCGTGGTGGCCGCGTGGGCGCCGGTGGCACCCATGAGCGGCAGAGCCAGCGCCGCACCACCGGTTCCGGCGACAGCCATCGAGCGGGTGAATCGCTGGGACTTGGGGCGGCGGTGCTTACCCTTCGCGGGCATGACGCATTCCTCTCCGGCGCCTGCGAGGTGAGCTGTCGGGTTCGGGCTGGAGCTGCCCGGCCACGCGGGAGGACGTGACTACACCCCTAGCCGTCCCGGGAACCGGAACAGGCGGTCATACCTGGTGGGTCCCCCGCTCCTGCCGTGCACGGGTGAGTGTGTGTGGGGACTCCGGGCGGCGGCAGGATTCGGCGTTCCGTCCGGATGTGGGGCGAACGTAAGCGAGCGGGACGCGCCGGGACAAGGGACGGTTTCCGGCGGCCGGAGTTTCACTTGATCCGATACGGGAATTAGCGGTCACCCTCCGTGAATTCCACCCGTCCGCCCTTTTCCGATTCCCTTGAAAAATATCGGCATTACGTGAACATGACGTGCGACGGACGGTCACGAATATGACCCTCCTCACGCACGTCACGCCACGTCCGCTTATTCCAGGTTCAGTTGTGATAATGAAGCTAATTCGGGCATACCGCTCAGATGCGACGAAGTCGTATGACCGTCGCGTCCAGGTCGCCCCGCAGCTCCGTGCGCAGCCCGTGGTGCAGCAGAACGGCACCACGATACTTTTCACCCGATTCAAGGCATTCGTACGACGCCGTCGGATCAAGCCCCCGCAGCCGCAGCGCCGGCATCGGCTCGCCGTAGCTCTGGGCCTGGAGCCAGGCGAGGACCACGGTCTCGTCGCCGAGCGTGTACTGCACCGCGCTGAGCCCGCCGGTGGGCGGCCGCAGCCGGAACTGGTCGCCGCGCTGCACCAGGGGACGGATCTCCTTGTAGAGCTCCACCCAGCGGCCCGCCTCGGCCAGTTCCTCCTCGGTCCACCGCGAGAGGTCGCCGCCGACACCGAGAGCCCCGGCCATGGAGCTGACGAAGCGGAAACGCAGGCTGCTGACCCGGCCGTTGAGCTGGTGGTTGGGGCTGTCGGTGACCCAGGCGGACATCACCCGGGCCGGGTGGACCTGGCTGAAGCCGTGCTGGATGGCGAGCCGGTCCAGCGGGTCGGTGTTGTCCGACGTCCAGACCTCGTCGGTACGGCTCATGATCCCGAGGTCGATCCGCCCGCCCCCGCCCGAGCAGGACTCGACGGCCACGTCCGGGTGGGCCGCCCGGATCCGGTCGAGCAGGGCGTACAGCCCGCGGACGTGGTCCACCCACAAACGCTGCGGATAGGGCTCGCCGGGCCAGCCCGCGTCGGTGAAGCAGCGGTTGAAGTCCCACTTGACGTAGTCGATCGGGGCGCTGGACAGCAGGGTGTCGAGCTGCTCCCAGAGGTACTCCCGGACGTCCTCGCGGGCGAGGTTGAGGACGAGCTGATTGCGCAGCTCGGTGCGCCTGCGCCCCTGCTGGTACTGCACCCAGTCGGGGTGCGCGCGGTACAGGTCGCTGTCCGGGTTGACCATCTCGGGCTCGACCCAGATGCCGAACTGCATGCCGAGGGCGTGCACGTGGTCCGCGAGGGGTTTGAGGCCCTGGGGGAAGCGGTCCGGGTTGGGCGTCCAGTCGCCGAGGCCGGCGCGGTCGCTGGTGCGGGCCCCGAACCAGCCGTCGTCGACCACGAACAGCTCGACGCCCATCGCGGCCGCCCGGCGGGCGAGGGTGGCCTGCTGCTCCTCGGAGATGTCGAAGGTGGTGGCCTCCCAGGAGTTGAACAGCACCGGCCGGTCCCGCTCGGCGTCCGGGATGACGTACGCCCGCTGGTAGGCGTGCCAGGCGCGGCTGGCCCCGCCGAAGCCGCCGTCCGTCCACAGGCCCGCGAAGACCGGGCTGGTGTACGACTCGCCCTCGGCCAGCATCAGCAGGCCCGAGTCGTCGTAGCCGGCGCCGCCGGTGATCTGCACGCGCGCGTCGGGGAGTTGGGCGACGGCGATGCGCCAGGAGCCGGACCAGCCCAGCGCGCAGCCCCAGACCTCGCCGCGCTCCTCGGTGGCGTCGGTGTCCAGGGCGACCCAGGGCAGGTGCTGGTGGCCGGTGTGGCCGCGGCGGCTGCCGATCACCTTCTCGCCGTAGGTGAGGGGGGCGCGGGCGAGGCGGGACTCGGCGGCCCAGCGGCCGTGCAGCTGGGAGAGGCGCCAGCCCTCGCGGTCGGGGAGCGTCCAGGCGGCCGGGTCGGCGCGCAGCAGCTCCAGGGGTATGTCCGCCTGGTTGTCGACGGTCACCCAGCGCTCGACGACGTCACCGCGCATCCGGTAGTGCAGGGTGATGAGGATCTCCGCGTCCCGGAAGCGCAGCCGCAGCTCCTGGTCGGAGGCGTCGCCCTCCGTCTCGTACGACTCGAAGGTCCACTCGGTGCCGCGGCGCTCCTCGGTGCGCACGGACAGCGCGGGGCGGACGAAGCGGGGGCCGCCCTCGACGGGGTACTCCTCGCGGCCGTCCAGCGGGGACTCGAACGGCCAGTAGCCGGGCAGCGCCCGGGTGCCGAGCTCCTCGGCGTCGGCGAGCCCGATCCTCGGGCCCCAGTGGAGGTGGAGCAGCTCGTCGTCCTCCGTGAGGTACAGCGCGTAGCTGCTGCCCGGGCCCGACAGGAGCCAGGTACGACCGTTTTCGGCGATGTCCACCACGAGAAACCTCACACAGGTGCCAACAGATCCGCTCAAGCACCAACATCATCGAGGTCGCGGGCCTCGGAGGCAACGCCTGTGGACAACTCATTGCCCGTGGAAACCGATGTCGTATGGTCGATCCAGTGCCCGTCGACGAGCAGCGCCGGCGGGGCCGCCGGGAGGAGCCCCCCGTGACGCAGCAGGTCCCGTCGACCGAGCCCGAGCTGGCCGGTGTCCGCAACTTCCGCGACGTGGGCGGGCTGCCGACCGTGGACGGGCGCCGGGTCCGGCACGGTGTGCTGTTCCGCAGCGGGCATCTCGCGCACGCGACGGAGCAGGACGCGGAGTTCCTGGCCTCCCTCGGCCTGCACACGGTCTTCGACTTCCGCAACGCGGCCGACCGGAAGCTGGAGGGCCCGGACGTCGAGCTGCCCGGCGTGCGGAACCTGAACCTGCCGCTGACCGACCCGGCGCACGGCGCCGAGTTCTGGACGATGGTCCGCGAGGGCGACACCGAGCAGCTGCACGGGCTCCTGGGCGACGGCAAGGCCGCGGCCCGGATGGTCGCCTCGTACCGGCAGATCGTCAGGGACCGCACCGACGAGCACTCACGTGTGCTGCACGACCTGGCGGAGGACAGTGTCCCGGCGCTGATGCACTGCGCGGCCGGCAAGGACCGCGCGGGCGTCTCCATAGCCGTGACGCTCCTCGCGCTGGGCGTGGAGCGGGACGCGATCCTCGCCGACTACCTGGAGTCCAACGCCAAGCACCGCCGCTACCAGGTCCGGCGCAGCGGCGGCGGGGACGCGTACAGCGCCGAGGTGATGGAGCTGCTGAGCCCGCTCTTCGACGCCCGCGCGGAGTATCTGGCCGCCGCCTTCGAGAGCATCGAGGAGACGTGGGGTGACGTCGACACCTACCTGGAGCAGGGCCTGAAGCTCGCCCCCGAGACCCGCGAGCGGCTGCGGGAGCGGCTCCTGGACTGAGGCCGGGCGGTGACGCGGGCGCTCAGCCCTTGCCGCCCACGGCGAACAGCAGGTAGAGGAACGCGGCGAAGACGTGCCCGACGGCGATGTAGATGATCAGCCGGACCCACAGGGCCCGGGGGAACTTCTCCTCGATGTTGCTCACAGCGGCTCTCCAGTGATCGGGCCCAGGCACAGCGCGGCCGTGGGACTCTGCAGCAGGGTGTGGACGAACAGCAGCTCGACCCCGTCGTGGTCCTCGGCGGCGAGGCGGTGCGGGGTCAGCGAGTCGAAGTGGGCGCTGTCGCCGGGCGCGAGGACGTGGGTCGTGTCACCGAGGCGCAGCCGCAGCCGCCCCTGCAGGACGTACAGCCACTCCTCGCCGGGGTGCACGCGCACGATGTCGCCCTGGGAGCCGTGGGGCACCCGGACGCGCAGCGACTGCATACCGCGGCCGGAGGACCCGGCCTGCCAGTACGTCCAGCCGCCCGCGCGGGTCGGCTCCATGTCGCCGGAGCGCACGATCGCGTCCCGGTCGGCCACGGTCTCTCCCAGCAGGTCCGAGACCGTCGTACTGTAGACACGAGCGAGCGCGAGCAGCATCGGCAGCGAGGGCTGGCGCTGCCCGGTCTCCAGCCGGGAGAGATGGGCGGCCGACAGTCCGGCGTCGCGGGCCGCGGCCTCCAGGGTGAGGCCCGCGCGGCGGCGCAGGGACCGCAGCTGCGGAGCGACGGCGGGCAGGTCCTCAGCCGGACCGCCCGCGCGCTCGTGCTCGGAGGCTTCCATGCCTCCATTCAGCCGCAGATTTGCCTCCGCGGCAATTTTTTTGCCTCAGAGGCAAAGGCTAGCGGTTGGCCACCGCCTGCTTGACGAGGGTCTTGCCGAAGTCCCACATCAGGCCGCCCCCGCTGTGGGCGTCGTCCATCACGTCGGTGAACGCGGCGACGAACCGGTCCACGTCGCTCTCGTCGACGATCAGCGGCGGGATGAGCTTGATGACCTCCAGGTGGTCGCCGGAGACCTGGGTGAGGATCCGGTGCCGCTGCAGCAGCGGTACGACCACCATCTGCGCGAACAGTCCCTTGCGGGCCGCCTGGAGCATGGTCCAGCGGCTGCGGAGCTTCAGGGAGCCGGGCCTGCCGAACTCGATGCCGATCATCAGGCCCCGGCCGCGCACGTCGGCGAGCAGCTCGTACTTGTCGACCAGTTCGGTGAGCCGGGACCTGAGCAGCTCCCCCACCGACCGGGCGTTCGCGACGATCCGGTCGTTCTCCATGACGGACAGGACGGCCAGTCCGGCCGCCATCGCCTGGGCGTTGGCGCCGAAGCTCGCCGAGTGGACCAGGACCCGGTCCATGGACGAGTAGACCTTCTTGAAGATCCAGTCCTTGCCGAGGGTCGCGCCCACCGGTACGTAGCCGCCGGACAGCGCCTTGGCCACGCACACCAGGTCCGGCTCGACGCCGTCCTCGTGCTGGTAGGCGTAGAAGTCGCCGGTGCGGCCGAGGCCGGTCTGCACCTCGTCGGCGATCAGCAGGGCCTTGTGCCTGTGCAGCAGCTCCTGGGCGCCGCGCAGGTAGCCGTGCGGCGCCTCGTGCACGCCCTTGCCCTGGATCGGCTCGACGATCAGCGCGGCGACGTCGCCCTTCTTCAGCTCGCGTGCCAGGGCGTCGAGGTCTCCGAGGGGCACGGCGGTGTCGGGCAGCAGCGGGGCGAAGCCGTCCCGGAAGCCGTCCTCGCCGTTGACCGACAGCGAGCCGGTGGTCAGGCCGTGGAAGGCGTGGTCGCAGTAGAGGACGCGGGGTCTGCCGGTGGCGAAGCGGGCGAACTTCAGCGCGGTCTCGACTGCCTCGGTGCCGCTGTTGCCGAAGAACACCCGGTCCAGGTGGGGACTGTGGGCCAGCAGCCGCTCGGCGAGGAGTCCGGGCAGCGGCTGGCAGTCGAACCGGGTGAGGTCGGCCAGCTGGGCGTCCAGGACGTCGTGCAGCGCCTTGCGGACGACGGGGTGGTGGCGGCCCAGGCCCATCACCCCGAACCCGGCGAGCATGTCCAGGTAGTCGTTGCCGTCCTCGTCCCAGAAGTGTGCGCCCTCGGCCCGCTCGTAGACCTTGTCGAAGCCGATGGTGTGCAGCATGCGAGGAAGCTGGTGGTTCAGGTACCTGGCATGCAGTTCGTACCGCTCACCGCCACGCTCGGCCAGCAGTGCGCCGAGGTCGAACTCCGTGCTCATCGCTTCTCCTTGTAGGCGCCGTCGACGACAGCGCTCTCGGCTGTGGCGCCCCGCAGGGGTGCGGGGAACTGCACGCTCGACCCGGACGGCGCCGCACCCGCCGTACGGCCCTCCGCGGCGCCCCCGGACGCGCGCTCGGCCCCCCGCCCCGCGAGGCTCGCTCCGATGCGCCCCGCGATCTCCACCGGTGTCAGCCCGATGTCGGCGAGCACCTCCCCGCGCTTGGCGTGCGCCAGGAACTGCTCGGGAATCCCGAACCGCCTCACCGGCACGTCCACTTCGGCGTCGCCGAGGGCGAGCGCGACCGCCGCGCCGACGCCGGCCGCCCGGCTGTTGTCCTCGACGACGGCCACCAGCTCGTGCTGGGCCGCCAGGACCGGCAGCGCGGGGTCCACCGGCTTGACCCACCGGGGGTCCACGACCGTGCAGCCGATCCCGCGGTCGGCGAGCAGCTCCGCGGCCTGCAGGCAGACCGGCGCCATCACCCCGACCGCGACCAGCAGCACCTGGGCGTCCGTGTCGCGGCTGAGCACGTCCACCCCGCCGACACGGTCGACCGCCGGGATCTCCGGGCCCACCGACTCCTTCGGGAACCGCACCAGGGTGGGCGCGTCGTCCACGGCGACCGCCTCACGCAGTTGCAGACGCAGCTGCTCCGCGTCGCGCGGGGCGGCGATCCTGAGGCCGGGCACGACCTGGAGGATCGACATGTCCCACATGCCGTTGTGGGAGGCGCCGTCGACTCCGGTGACACCCGCCCGGTCCAGGACGAACGTCACCCCGCAGCGGTGCAGCGCCACGTCCATCAGCAACTGGTCGAAGGCCCGGTTCAGGAACGTGGCGTAGACCGCGACGACGGGGTGCACCCCGCCGGTCGCGAGGCCGGCCGCCGAGACCGCCGCGTGCTGTTCGGCGATACCGACGTCCCAGACCCGGTCGGGGAAGCGCGCGGCGAACTTGCCGAGCCCGACCGGGTGCAGCATGGCGGCGGTGATCGCCACGACGTCGTCGCGTTCCTCGCCGATCCGCACGATCTCGTCGCCGAACACCGAGGTCCAGGACGGGCCGCCGGACGGTGCGAGGGGCTCGCAGGTGAGCGGGTCCATCACGCCGACGGTGTGGAAGTGGTCCTCCTCGTGGGCGAGGGCCGGTTCGTAGCCGCGGCCCTTCTCGGTGAGGCAGTGCACGAGCACCGGACCGTGGAAGCGCTTCGCGCGCCTGAGCGCCGACTCGACCGCCTTGATGTCGTGGCCGTCGATCGGGCCGACGTACTTGAGGCCGAGGTCCTCGAACATGCCTTGCGGTGCGAAGGCGTCCTTGAAGCCCTTCTTGGCGCCGTGCAGGGACTCGTAGAGGGTGTTGCCGACGATCGGCGTGCGCAGCAGCACGTCCTTGCCCCAGGCCAGCACCCGCTCGTAGCCGTCGGTGGTGCGCAGTGTGGCCAGGTGGTTGGCGAGCCCGCCGATGGTCGGGGCGTAGGAGCGCTCGTTGTCGTTGACGACGATGATCAGCGGCCGGTCCTTGGCGGCCGCGATGTTGTTGAGCGCCTCCCAGGCCATCCCGCCGGTCAGCGCGCCGTCGCCGATCACCGCGACGACGTGGCCCTTCTCCCCCTGGACCTGGCGCGCCTTGGCCAGGCCGTCGGCCCAGCCGAGCGCGGTGGAGGCGTGGCTGTTCTCGATGACGTCGTGCTCGGACTCGTCGCGCGAGGGGTACCCGGACAGGCCGCCCTTGCCGCGCAGCTTGGAGAAGTCCTGACGGCCGGTCAGCAGCTTGTGCACATAGCTCTGGTGACCGGTGTCCCAGAGGATGCGGTCCACCGGGGACTCGAAGACCCGGTGCAGTGCGACGGTCAGTTCCACGACCCCCAGGTTGGGGCCGAGGTGACCACCGGTCCTGGCGACCGCATGCACCAGGAACTCGCGTATTTCTTCGGACAGTTCACGAAGCTCCGCCTCGGACAGCGCCTTCAGGTCGCGTGGTTGCCGGATGGTCTCCAGGATGGTCACGCTCGGCCCCCTCTCGGTCGTGCTGTTCAGCTCACGGTGACGGCGGGTGTCCCGGACCCGGCGCCGTCCTGCTCCATCTGTTCGGCGATCTTCATCGCCTCCTCGATCAGGGTCTCCACGATCTTGGACTCGGGGACGGTCTTGATGACCTCGCCCTTGACGAAGATCTGGCCCTTGCCGTTGCCCGAGGCGACCCCGAGGTCGGCCTCGCGCGCCTCGCCGGGACCGTTCACCACGCAGCCCATGACGGCGACCCGCAGCGGGACCTCCATGCCCTCCAGGCCGGCCGTCACCTCGTCCGCCAGCTTGTAGACGTCGACCTGGGCCCGGCCGCAGGACGGGCAGGAGACGATCTCCAGGCGCCGCTGCCGGAGGTTCAGGGACTCCAGGATCTGGATGCCGACCTTGACCTCCTCCGCGGGCGGGGCGGACAGCGACACCCGGATGGTGTCGCCGATGCCCTGGGAGAGCAGCGCGCCGAAGGCGACGGCCGACTTGATGGTGCCCTGGAAGGCGGGGCCGGCCTCGGTGACGCCGAGGTGCAGCGGGTAGTCGCACTGGGCGGCGAGCTGCCGGTACGCCTCGATCATCACGACCGGGTCGTTGTGCTTGACGGAGATCTTGATGTCCCGGAAGTCGTGCTCCTCGAAGAGGGACGCCTCCCACAGGGCCGACTCCACCAGCGCCTCGGGGGTCGCCTTCCCGTACTTCTGGAGCAGCCGGCGGTCCAGCGAACCGGCGTTGACGCCGATCCGGATCGGGGTGCCGTGGTCCTTCGCGGCCCGCGAGATCTCCCGTACCTGGTCGTCGAACTGCTTGATGTTGCCGGGGTTGACCCGGACCGCCGCGCAGCCGGCCTCGATCGCCGCGAAGACGTACTTCGGCTGGAAGTGGATGTCCGCGATCACCGGGATCTGTGACTTCCTCGCGATCGTCGCCAGCGCGTCCGCGTCGTCCTGCGTGGGGCAGGCGACGCGGACGATCTGGCAGCCGGACGCGGTCAGCTCGGCGATCTGCTGGAGGGTGGCGCCGATGTCCGACGTACGGGTCGTGGTCATCGACTGCACCGACACCGGGGCGCCGCCGCCGACGGCCACCGCCCCGACGTGGATCTGCCGCGAGGCGCGCCGTTCGGCGACCGGCCGGGCCGGGACCTCCGGAAGGCCCAGGGAGATGGCGGTCATGGGGTCACTCCCGGTTTCCGCTGACCGTCTCGCGCATGGCGCGCAGCGACTCCTTGAGGGACCCCATGGTGGCCAGGACGGCGGTCGGCTCGTAGCCGCAGTGCGCCATGCAGTTGGCGCAGCGCGGGTCCTTGCCCCGGCCGTACTTGTCCCAGTCGGTCTTCTCGATGAGTTCGCGGTAGGTCGGCACGTACCCGTCGCTCATCAGGTAGCAGGGGCGCTGCCAGCCGAAGAGCGAGTAGTTCGGGATCGCCCAGGCCGTGCACGGGAAGTCGACCTTGCCCTCCAGGAAGTCCAGGAAGAGCGGGGAGTGGTTGAGCCGCCACTTGCGCCGGTTCCCGCCCGCGAAGGCCTTCTTGAACAGCTCGCGGGTCTGTGCCACGCCGAGGAAGTGCTCCTGGTCGGGGGCCTTCTCGTAGGCGTAGGCGGGCGAGATCATCATCTCGTCGACCTTGAGGTCGTCGTTGAGGAAGTTGAGCACCTCGATGATGGTCTGCGGGGTGTCGGTGTTGAAGAAGGTCGAGTTGGTGGTCACCCGGAAGCCGCGCCGCTTGGCCTCCTTCATGGCCGCCACCGCCTCGTCGAACACACCCTCCTTGGCCACGGACTCGTCGTGCCGCTCCCGCAGCCCGTCGATGTGCACCGCGAAGGCGAAGTACGGGGAGGGCGTGAACTTGTCCATCTTCTTGCGCAGCAGCATGGCGTTGGTGCACAGGAAGACGTACTTCTTCTTCGCCACCAACTGGCGCACGATCTCGTCGATCTGAGGGTGCATCAGGGGTTCACCGCCCGCGATGGACACCATCGGCGCTCCGGACTCCAGCACCGCCCCGACGGCCTGCGCGACCGGCATGCGCTGCTTGAGCACACCCGCCGGGTGCTGGATCTTGCCGCAGCCCTCGCACTTCAGGTTGCACGCGAAGAGCGGTTCCAGCTCCACGATCAACGGGAACTTGTCCCGCTTGCGAAGCTTCTGTTCAGCCAAGTAAGTCGCGACCTTGATGGACTGACGCAGCGGCATGGCCATCTGGCTCACCTCCGGGGGAGCAGCAAAGAACGGTGCCATTCGAAAAAAGCCGGAAGAACGGATCGAAGAACGCGGAAAGCAGATATTCCACCGCGCACCGTGCCGATCCGGACGAGTTCATGTTCAGGAGCGTCCACGACCACCCTGACGGCCGCAACGGGGCGTTCGCCCGTGCGTACGGCGCTCAGGAGCGTGGCCGCCGATTCCATGTCGACCGCGATCGCGCCGGTCGCGAGCAGGTCGGACCGTTCGTTTCCGCGGACGACATGGTCGGAGCCGGTGACAGGGCCGGTGTGGACGGTGCGGCCGGGCAGGGTCCGCACCAGTTCTTTCACGAGCAGTTCGGTGCCGACGCAGGGGACACTGCCACGCGGGTCCCGGGTCTCCTCGGCGACGACCAGGTCGCCGGGGTGCATCCCGGGGGCCAGACCCGCGCAGAAGCCGGTGGCCAGGACGGCGGCGCCGGCGAGCGCCGGGTCGGCCAGCAGCCGGGTGACGGACCGTTCCGCCGCCCTGGGCCCCATACCGGTGCGCGCCACGGTGACCGGCCCGTCCGCGCCGCCGCGTTCGCCGGCGCGCAGGGCGAGATGCTCGATGCCGAGCGCGCAGGCGATCAGCAGCGGAGCGGGAGCGGGCGTGGTGCTCATTCAGCTCCTCTCGACCTCGGGCCTCGGCTCGCCGTGGACGTAACGGCCGAGCGCGGTGAGCGGGAAGACCTGGCGGTACAGGTGGTAGTTGATGGAGAAGTCCCAGGGGAACCCGGTGCCGGTGAAGTACGGCTCCTCCCAGGAGCCGTCCTCCCGCTGGGTCTCGGCGAGCCACCGCACGCCCCGCTCGACGGCCTTGGCGTCCTTCTCCCCGGCCGCGATCAGGGCCATCAGCGCCCAGGCCGTCTGGGAGGCGGTGGAGGCGCCACGGCCGCTCCACTCGCCGGCGTACTTGTAGGAGCGCAGGTCCTCGCCCCAGCCGCCGTCCTCGTTCTGGACCCGCTCCAGCCAGGTCACCGCCCGCCGGATCGCCGGGTGCGAGGCGGGCAGCCCCGCCGCGGTGAGCGCGGGCACCACGGAGCCGGTGCCGTAGACGTAGTTGACGCCCCAGCGTCCGAACCACGAGCCGTCCGGCTCCTGTTCGGCCAGCAGCCAGTCGATGCCGCGCCGGGTGCGCGGGTCGTGGGCCATGCCCTCGAAGGCGAGCATCTCCACGACGTGCGCGGTGACGTCGGCCGAGGGCGGGTCGATGACCTCACCGAAGTCGCAGAACGGCAGCCGGTTGGGGAACGGGCTGGTGTTGTCGACGTCGAAGGCGCCCCAGGCACCGTTCTTCGACTGCATGCCGAGGTTCCAGCGCACCCCGCGCCCGATGGCCTTCTCCATCCGTTCCGGGTCGTGGTGCTTGACCCGGCGCAGCGCGAGGACCACCTCGGCGGTGTCGTCGATGTCGGGGTAGTTGTCGTTGTGGAACTCGAACGCCCAGCCGCCCGGCGGCAGTTGGGGGCGCTTGACGGCCCAGTCGCCGGGCCGCACGATCTGTTCGCCGAGCATCCAGTCGGCGGCCTTGACCAGTTGCGGGTGGTCGGCGGGCAGGCCGGCGTCGGCGAGGGCGATGGCCGCCAGGCAGGTGTCCCACACCGGCGACTGGCAGGCCTCGATCATCCGGGAGCCGTCCTCGCGCCACAAGGCGTAACGATCCAGCGACTCCAGGCCCGCACGCATCACGGGGTGTTCGAGGTCGTACCCGAGCAGGTGGAGGGCGATCACCGAGTACACGGCGGGCGGCTGGATCCCGCCCCAGGCGCCGTCGTTCTCCTGCCGCTCGATGATCCAGCGGGCGGCGGACCTCAGCGCGGAGCCGCGGATTCTGCGCACGGCGACCTTGCGGTAGCCGCGGACAACCTTGTCGAGCCGCTGGAACAGGCCCTCCCAGCTGACCGGCGGGGCCAGCGGCCGGGACGGGTTGGGGTCGGCCGGGTCGGTGTGCAGTTCGTCCAGCGGGAAGGGCGCCGGGCGCACCGGGCGTTTGGCCGAGACCACGGTGAGCGGCACGATCGTCTGCCGCGCCCACTGGCCGAAGTTGTAGATGCTGAGGGGGAACCACTTGGGGAAGTACAGGAGTTCCGGCGGGAGTTCGGGCAGGTCCTCCCACTTCCACCAGCCGAACAGGGCCAGCCAGATCCGGGTGAAGACCCGGGCGGCGGCGATTCCGCCGCGCTCGCGGATCCAGGCCGACGCCTTCGCCATGTGGGGCGCGTCGGGGGCGTCCCCGGCCAGTCGCAGGGCGACGTAGGCCTCGATGGTGGCGGAGAGTTCGCCCGGGCCGCCGTAGAAGGTGGCCCAGGTGCCGTCCTCGCGCTGCTCGCCGCGGATGAAGAGCGCGGCGGCGGCCGTCGTGGCCTCGTCGCGGATGCCGAGGAACTGACGGAGCAGCAGATCCTCGGCGTCCATGGTGACGTTGGTCTCCAGGTCACCTTTCCACCAGCCCTGCGCGTCCTGCCGGGCGAGCAGATGGTCGGTGGCGCGCAGCATGGCGCGTTCGGCGGCTTCCTTCACCCCGGTCGCCGCGGGGGTGATGCGGTCCGTGCTGGCCGAGGCAGCGCGGGGCGGCAGGGTGGCCCCGGTGCTTCCGTCGGTCGTCGCTGTCATGGCTTCCCCTTCGTGCAGTCGTACGAAATCGTTCTGCTGCGGGTCCGCCGTCGGCCGGTGCTGGTTGCGCGCTCGCACCGGCCGGCGACTACGCGAGGGCTATTCGACCGATAGTGATCATCTCTTTCGTACGACGACGAAGTCGGCCAGCGCCGTGAACTGCGCCCGGACCAGGTCGGGCATGTCGACGGCGTGCAGGGCTTCGATGGCGATGGCGTGCTGACGGCGCGCCTCTTCGGCGGTCCACTCCCGGCCGCCCGCCTCCTCGATCAGGGCGGCGCGGGCGGCGAACTCCTCCTCGGAGAAGTTCTCGAAGTCGCTGCTCTTGGCGTCGGCGGCGAGGATCTCGCCGAGCCGCTCGGAGGCGGGTCCGCCGGCCGCGAGCGAGGCGACGACCGGCAGGGACTTCTTGCGCTGGCGCAGGTCGCTCCAGGTCTGCTTGCCGGTGGACTCCGGGTCGCCCCAGATGCCGAGGAGGTCGTCTACGGCCTGGAAGGCGAGTCCGAGGTGGTAGCCGTACTTCTCCAGGGTGTCGGCGGTGCGGTCGTCGGCACCGCCGAGCACCGCGCCGATGGAGCTGGAGGCGGCGAGCAGCGCGCCGGTCTTGTTGCCCTCCATCTCCAGGCACTCCTCGACGCTGACCCGGTCGCGGTGCTCGTAGGAGATGTCCTGGGCCTGGCCGTCGATCAGGGCGCGGCTGGCGGCGGTGAGACGGCGGGTGGCCCGGCCGGCCTCGACGGTGCCCAGTTCCAGCAGCACCTCGTTGGCGAGGGCGAAGAGGGCGTCGCCGACCAGGATGGCCTGCGCGGGGCCGTGCACCTTCCAGACGGTGTCCCGGTGGCGGCGCTGCTCGTCGCCGTCCATCAGGTCGTCGTGCAGCAGCGAGAAGTTGTGGACGAGTTCGACGGCGACCGCGCCGGGGATGCCGGTCTCGGGGCCGGCGCCGGTGACCTCGGCGGAGAGTACGGCGAGCGCGGGCCGCACGGCCTTGCCGCCGTCGCCGTCGGCGGGGTTGCCCTCGGCGTCGATCCAGCCGAAGTGGTAGGCGGCCACGGTGTCCATCGGGGACGCCAGGCGGTCGACGGCCGCCTTCAGTACCGGGGTGGCAAGGGTCCGGCCGCGCTCCAGGAGCGCGGTCACGTCCACCGCGTCGGCAGCCGTCTCGGCCGGTGGCACAGTGGGCACAGTTTCTCCTCTTGTTGCGGTACCGGGGGTGCGGGGACCTGCCGCCTGCTGGTCGGGCGTCACGCCGCCTCCTCGAACTCGAAGAGGTGGCGGGGGCGGGGCCGGCCCAGGGTGCGCAGCACGGCGTCGGCCGCGTTCACACCGCTGCGGACCGCACTCTCCATGGTCGCGGGCCACCCTGTGGCGGTCCACGCTCCGGCCAGGTAGAGGCCGGGTGCCTTGGTGCGGGCGCCGGGCCGCAGCCGCCCGACGCCGGGGGCGGGAGCGAAGGTCGCGGTGCGCTCCCGGGTCACGAAGAAGTCCTCGACCACGGCGCCGCGCGCACCGGGCAACAGCCGTTCCAGTTCGGGCAGGTAGCGCTCGCGCAGGGCGGCCACGGGCGCGTCGATCTCGTCCTGTGCCGCCGACTGGGAGAGGGCGAGATACTGTCCCTCGCGCAGCCCGGAGGCGTGGGTGCGGTCGAACACCCACTGGACCGGGGTGCCGAGCGCCGCGAAGAACGGCTTGGTGAGCACCGTACGGTCGTAGACCACATGGACGTTGAGGATCGGCGCGGTGCCGATCTCCAGGAGGTTCTCCGGGGCGTCCAGGGCGCCCTCGGGCAGCAGGTCGTACGCCTCGCGCTGGGCCACGGCGAGCACCACGGCGTCGGCGGTGAGCGTCTCGCCGGGAACCTGAACGCTCCACGTCCCGTTCTCGTTGAAGGAGACGGAGGTGACGCGTGTACGGACTTCGGTGCGCACGCCCGCGGAGTCGAGCGCCTTGCGGGCCAGCCGGTCGTGGAGTTCACCCAGCGGCACATGGGCCCAGCCGATGTCGGCCGCGCCCGGGTCGGACAGCAGACCGGTCTTGAACACCATCGCGGCGAGCGCCAGGGAGGAGTCCTGGGCCACCGCGTTGAGGGTGGCGACCCCCACCAGGTCCCACAGTGCCTCGATGGCCCGCGCCGACTGGCCTCGGGCAGCCAGCCAGCTGCCGAAGTCCTGTGCGTCGAGGGCGGGATCGTGGAGATCGAGTGCTCGGAGGGCGAGAGCGGCTCTGCCCACCGCGGCGCGCTCGGCGAACGAGAGATGCGGGTAGGAGGCGAGGCTGCGGCCCAGGTGCAGGGGCACCGGCAGGGGATCCCGGCGGAGTCTGCCGAGGCGGCGCCCCTCCGGTTTCGCGAGGTCGAGCACGGGTACGTCGAGCCGGTCCTGCAGCGGTGCCAGCGCCGCGCCGTCGATGCGGTCCAGGAACCAGCGGTAGGCGGTGCAGCAACGCAGGTACACGTGCTGGCCGTTGTCCACGGTCAGGTCGCCGCGCCGGAAGGAGAAGGCGAGCCCGCCGAGGCGTGGCCTGCCTTCGAGCAGCGTCACCCGCACCCCGGCGTCGGCGAGCGCCAGTGCGGTCGTGACACCGGCCAGGCCGCCGCCGATCACGACGGCGGTGCGCCCGGACGGGGTGTCGTCGTGCGTCCGTTCGGATCGCGTGCCGTCGGTCATCGTGCAGCCTCCCCTGCCCGCCCGCCGTGCCGGTGGAACGGGGCACGGCGGGCCGTCGCAGTCAGGGACGCCGCGCCGCGCCGGAGGGTTGCCTGCCGTTTTCCTCCGGTGGCGTCAGCTTGGCCCACTTTGTCCATCAGGCGCGCCTCCTGACGGTCCGGCGGGAGACGTGGCGCCGGGTGTCGAGACCGGACAGGCCGCGTACCGCGACGTACGCCTTCTCGCGTCCGGGCAGCGAGACCCGGCCGCGCAGCACGGCCTCCGGCTCGCGCTCGATGCGGTCGAGCAGCCGGCGGTAGATGCCGGCCATCGCGGCGACGCAGGCGCCGCTGCGCCGGTCGAGCATGGGAAGCAGCCGGTAGCCCTCGGCGAACAGGGCACGGGCGCGCCGCACTTCGAAGTGGACCAGGCCCGCGAAGTCCGAGCCCTCCGGCGGGGTCGGCCCGTGGAACCCGGCCGCGCAGCCGAACTTGGCGAGATCGTCGGCGGGCAGGTAGGTACGGCCGTTCCCGGCGTCCTCGCGGATGTCCCGGAGGATGTTGGTCAGCTGGAGTGCGAGCCCGAGCGTGTCGGCATACTCCGGCGCGCGCTCGGCGCCGCGCGCCCCTGGTTCGGTGCCGAACACGCCGAGTGAGAGCCGGCCGATCGCACCGGCCACACAGCGGCAGTAGACCTTGAGGTCGTCCCAGGTCTCGTAGGTCTCGCCGCGCACGTCCATCAGCACGCCGTCGATCAGCTCGTCCAGGCCGCCCAGCGGGATCGGGAAGACCTGGGCCGCGTGCGCGAGGGCGACCGCGACCGGGTCGGTGTCGTCCTCGCCGACCGCGCCGTCCTGGACCCGGGCGAGCAGCGCCCGGGTGTCCTCCAGCCGGGCGGCCTTCACGTCGTCGGCCAGCACGCCGTCCCCGATGTCGTCGACGCGCCGGGAGAACGCGTAGAGCGCCGACATCGCGCGCCGCTTGGGCGCGGGCAGCAGCCTGATGCCGTAGGCGAAGTTCCGTGCCTGCTGTCCGGTGACCGTCTCGCAGTAGCTGTAGGCGGCGAGTACCGGTGCGGACACAGGTCTGGGAGAGTCCACGGTCCGGATCACCCCTCTCCTCGCAGAGTCACGCCCACCTCACGCAGCAACCGGCCCTTGCCGGGCTTGGGCGGGCCGGGAAGTACGTCGTATTCGGCGGCGGCGATCGCCGCGATCGCCGCCCTTCCCCCCGCCACGAACCCCGCAAGCAGCAGCTTCAACCTGCCGTGGACGCTACCCACCAGGGGGGCGCCTTCATTCAGGAGATCGCGGGCGCGTTGTGCTTCATATGCAACCAGTGCACGCACCGATGCGCCTGTGGTTTTCCTGGCGAGGTCCGCCTCCTGGACATGAAAGCGCTTCATGTCCGCGGCGGGCAGATAGATCCGGTCGCGGCCGAGGTCCTCGGCCACGTCCTGGAGGTGTTCGACGATCTGGAGTGCGGTACAGATCGAGTCCGAGAGGCGGATCCGCTCGGGGGTCGAGGTGCCGGTGACGGCGAGGACCAGGCGGCCGACCGGGTTGGCGGACAGCTCGCAGTAGGCGACCAGGTCGTCGTAGGTCTCGTACCGGCTGACCAGCTGGTCCTGACGGTTGGCGGCGATCAGCCCGAGGAACGGCTCGGGGGCCAGGTCGCGGCGGCGGACCGTGGGCTGCAGCCGGCGCAGCAGGGGGTGGTGCGGGGTCCCGTCGAAGACGCGGCGCAGGTCGGCCTCGAAGGCGTCGAGGAGGACCACGCGGTCCTCGGCCTCCTCCGGGTCGACGCCGAGCAGCCGGGCGTCGGCGCCGCCGGGGGCCAGGTCGCCGTCGCCGATGTCGTCGACGAGGCGGGCGAAGCCGTACACCGCCATCAGGTCGTCGCGCCAGGCTCTCGGCAGGAAGAACGGGGCCACCGGGAAGTTCTCGTCCGCGGCCTTGTCCAGGGTGCCTCTCTCGGCGTCCCCGGTGCGCGCCGGGGTGCTCGCCGTCACCGTTCGCTGCCCGGGGCCGGGACGGCGTGGCCTGCGTTGAGCTGGGGAGTTTCCGTAGCCATTGCCGTCACATCTCCCGTTCTACACTGCCGACCCAATACACACTATTTCGGACACGCCGCCCGGCAATCCGCGGGGCGGCCCGGCCGAGGGTGTCGCGCATTATCGCCCCACTTGCCGCTTTCCGGGACCGGTACAGCTTACGTTGTACAACGCATGGAGGTTCGTCGGGGTGTCCCGCAGATCACAACAACACACCGATTGGCGTCAAGATTCCTAAGGCGGGCCGGAGTTGACGTTTCCTTTGCAGACGCCGGGCCCCGCCGGAAGGTTCCGGCGGGGCCCGGGGAGCACAGGACCGCGCTGGGCTACTTGCCCGTGAACTTCTCGTACTCCTTGAGCACCTCTTCGGTCGGGCCGTCCATGCGCAGCTCGCCGCGCTCCAGCCACAGCACCCGGTCGCAGGTGTCCCGGATCGACTTGTTGTTGTGACTGACCAGGAACACGGTGCCGGCGTGCTCGCGCAGCTCGCGGATCCGGGCCTCGGAGCGCTTGCGGAACGCCGCGTCACCGGTGGCCAGCGCCTCGTCGATCATGAGGACGTCGTGGTCCTTGGCGGCGGCGATGGAGAACCGCAGCCGGGCCGCCATGCCGGAGGAGTAGGTGCGCATGGGAAGGGTGATGAAGTCGCCCTTCTCGTTGATGCCGGAGAAGTCGACGATCTCCTGGTAGCGCTCCCTGATCTGCTCCCGGGACATGCCCATGGCCAGGCCGCCCAGGATCACGTTCCGCTCGCCGGTGAGGTCGTTCATCAGGGCGGCGTTGACGCCGAGCAGCGAGGGCTGGCCGTTGGTGTAGACCCTGCCCTTCTCGGCGGGCAGCAGGCCGGCGATGGCCCGCAGCAGGGTCGACTTGCCGGAGCCGTTGGAACCGATCAGGCCGATCGCCTCGCCCCGGTAGGCGACGAAGGACACCCCGCGCACGGCGTGCACCTTGCGGACGCCGCGCGCCGCCTCGTCGGAGCCGCGCCTGACGATGCGGCTGAGGGCGGCCGTCGCACTGCCCCTGCCGGACTTGGCGCCGTTCACGCGGTAGACGATGTGCACGTCCTCCGCGATGACCGTGGGGATCCGCTCCCCCTGCTGCCGCTCGGTGTCGTTCAGCTCAGCCACGGCCGTACCGCTCCTCCGCCTTCCAGAAGTACACGAACCCGCCGGCGAAGACGACCAGCGCCCAGGCCAGGGCGACGGCCCAGACGTGCGGCGGGAGGTTCTCGGAGCCGTAGCCGTCGATGAGCGCGAAGCGCATCAGGTCCATGAAGACGGCCGCGGGGTTCACCTGCAGGAGCAGGCGCGCCCACTCCGGCCGGTGCTCCATCATCTTGCTGATGGAGAACATGACACCGGACATGTACATCCAGGTGCGCAGCACGAACGGCATCAGCTGGGCCAGGTCGGGCGTCTTGGCGCCCAGCCGGGCCACGATCATCGCCAGACCGGTGTTGAACAGGAACAGCAGCACCAGGGTCGGCAGGACCAGCAGCCAGGACAGCCCCGGGGTGGTGCCGAAGCCGATCACCACGGCGACCATGACGATCATCGAGAACAGCAGTTGCTGGAGCTGCTGGAGCGCGAAGGAGACCGGCAGCGCGGCGCGCGGGAAGTGCAGCGCGCGCACCAGGCCCAGGTTCCCGGAGATCGCGCGGACGCCGGTCATGATCGAGCTCTGCGTGAAGGTGAAGGTGAAGACGCCGGTGACCAGGAACGGGATGTATATGTCCTGGGACATGCCGCGGCTGGCGTGCAGGATGACGCCGAAGATGAAGTAGTACACGGCGGCGTTCAGCAGCGGGGTGGCCACCTGCCAGAGCTGGCCGAGCTTGGCCTGGCTGTACTGGGCGGTGAGCTTCGCCTGCGAGAAGGCCAGGACGAAGTGCCGGCGTCCCCAGAGCTGGCGTACGTACCCGACGAGCGAGGGCCGTGCGCCGCTCACCGTGAGCCCGTACCTGGCGGCCAGCTGCGCCGCCGTGAGGCCCTCGTCGGGCGACGGCACCGCGCTCACCGCGATTCCGACGTCATGCGTTGTCTCACTCAAGGGTGGAGCCTTCGTCCTCGGTTTCGTCTTACGTTCGTCTTACGAAATTGTGCTACCGGAGGTCGCACGTATCCGCCATGGGACACGTTCCCGGGGGCGTCCGCGCGCCGGGACGACCCCCGGGAACGCGGACACGCACCTTCGAGCTTCTCAGATCACCGGAGGTCGGCCCAGTCGCGTGAGCTTCCACACGGTGCGCCACCGCATGGGCCGACGGGGTCCGCAGGGGGTGGTCCAGCCCTCACGGAAACCGGCGAACCAGGCGTGCAGGGCCGGGCGGGAGGGGCGGCGCACCAGGGTCAGCAGCAGCCACACCCCGAGGTAGACGGGGACCAGCGGGGCGGGCAGGTTGCGGCGCGCCAGCCACACCCGGTTGCGGGCGACCATCCGGTGGTACACCGCGTGCCGGGAGGGCGCCGTGGTGGGGTGGTTGAGGACCATGTCGGAGCGGTAGTCGATCATCCAGCCGGCGTCCAGGGCGCGCCAGGCCAGGTCGGTCTCCTCATGCGCGTAGAAGAACTCGTCGGGCAGGCCGCCGACCTCGGCGAGGACCTGGGTGCGGACGGCGTTGGCGCCGCCCAGGAAGGTGGTGACCCGGGAGGAGCGCATCGGGTCGGCGGCCCGGAGCCTCGGCACGTGCCGGCGCTGGGTCTGCCCGGTCTCCGGGTCGGCGATCCGGAAGCTGATGATGCCGAGCCGCTGGTCGGCCGCGAAGGCCTGCCGGCACAGCTCGGCGGTGTCGTGCTCGGCGAGCAGGCCGTCGTCGTCCAGGAAGAGCAGTATGTCGACGTCGCGGCCGCTCGGGCCGAAGGCCTCTATGCCGACGTTGCGGCCGCCGGGGATGCCCAGGTTCTCGGGCAGTTCCATGGTGCGGACGCCGTCCGGGACGTCCGGGACCGGCGAGCCGTTGCCGACGACGACCACCTCGACCCGGTCGCCGTCCTGCTTGGCGACCGAGTCGAGGAGGGCGCGCAGTTCGTCGGGCCGGTTGCCCATGGTGATGACGACCGCGCCGACCTTCAGCCCGGCGCTCATCGCAACCTGCTCGACGCGAGGACCGAGACCAGGTGCAGCAGGGTCTGCAGGAGCGCGATGCCGGCGAGCACGGCGGTGCCCAGGCGGGTGAAGAACAGGTCGCCGCGGACGTGGTCCACGATGGCGAGGAGCAGGATCAGCAGCGAGGCCTCGATGCCGAGGATGAGCCGGTGGAACCGGAGCAGGGCGGCGGCCCGGCGGGCCAGGGCCATGCCGGAGGAGCGCATCTCGGCGGCGGCCTCCTTGACCACCGGCAGCCCGGCCTGGTGCCGGGCGACGCCGACCAGGTCGGTCTCGGCCTTGATCAGGATCGCGCCGAGCGCGGCCAGGGTGCCGAGGAAGGCCCACAGCCAGTCGATGCGGCCGGTGCCGAACAGGTCGGCGGCGCGCAGTCCGAGGCCGACGAGCACGGCCGCGTCGGTCAGGTACGCGCCCACCCGGTCGAGATAGACCCCTCCCAGCGAGTACTGCTGCTTCCAGCGGGCGACCTCGCCGTCCACGCAGTCCAGCAGCAGGTACATCTGGACGCAGACCACGCCGAGCACGGCGCCCGTGATCCCCGGCACCAGCAGGGCCGGGGCCGCGAGCACGCCGAAGAGGGTCATCAGGTACGTGAGCTGGTTGGGGGTGACCCTGGTGTTCACCAGGTAGCGGTCCACCCGCAGGGACACCTCGCGCATGTAGAGGCGCCCCATCCAGTGCTCACCGCTGCGCCGGTCCTTGACCCCAGCGGGGTGCACGACCGGACGGAGTTCAGCTACCGATGGCCTTGACATAGTCGACGTAGAAGTCCTTGATCTGGTCGGTCTTGAGGTCGAGGTGTTCGAGGATGGTGTAGCGGCCGGGCCGGGTCTCCGGGGCGAACTCGACGACCCGGATGAACTCGTCCACGGTGAAGCCGATCTCCTCCGGCAGCACCGGCAGTCCGTGCCGGCGCAGCACATCGGCCATGAACGCGGACTCCTCGTGGGCTCCGCGCAGGTACATCGCGAAGGCCGCGCCGAGCCCGCACTGCTCGCCATGGCTGGCGGCACGCCTCGGGAACAGCAGGTCGAAGGCGTGGTTGATCTCGTGACAGGCGCCGGAGGACGGGCGGGAGTCGCCCGACACCGACATGGCGATACCGCTGAGCACCAGCGCCTCGGCGAGCACCTGGAGGAATTCGTTCTCCCCGATGCCGCCGGGGTGGCGCAGCACCGCCTCGCCGGCCTGCCGGGCCATGGCGGCCGCCAGACCGTCGATCTTCTCGCCGTTGACGCGGTGGGACAGCTCCCAGTCCGCGATCGCCGAGATGTTGGAGACGGCGTCGCCGATGCCGGAGCGCACGAAGCGCGCCGGGGCCTCCCGGATGACGTCGAGGTCGATGACGACCGCGATCGGGTTCGGCACGCCGTAGGAGCCGCGGCCCGCGTCGTTGTCGAGGGTGGCGACGGGCGAGCACAGGCCGTCGTGCGCGAGGTTCGTCGGCACGGCGACCAGGGGCAGCCCCACCCGCGCCGCCGCGAACTTGGCGCAGTCGATGATCTTGCCCCCGCCGAGCCCGACGACCGCGTCGTAGTGCCCGGCCTTGATCTCGCCGGCCAGCCGGATCGCGTCGTCGAGGGTGCCGCCGTCGACCTCGTACCAGGTCGCGCCGGGCAGGCTCGGCGAGACGCGCTCGCGCAGCCTGCCGCCGGATCCGCCGCTGACGGCGACGGCGAGGCGGCCGGAGTGCGAGATGCGCTCGTCGGCGAGGACCCCGGCCAGGTCGTCGAGGGCACCCGGGCGGATGTCCACGACGACCGGTGAGGGGATCAGCCTGGTCAGTACCGGCACGCGATCTCCCGTCCCCTGGCGAGGTCGTCGTGGTTGTCGATCTCCACCCACGGCACGTCGCCGATGGGTGCCACGTCGATCCGGAAGCCGCGGTCGACCAGCTCCTGGTAGCCGTGCTCGTAGAACTGCTGCGGGTCGCTCTCCCAGACCGTCTTCAGCGCGTCGGCGAGCTCGGGGGCGGCGTCGCCCTCGATGAGGGTGACGCCGATGTACTCGCCGGTGGCCTCGGCCGGGTCCATCAGCTTGGTGATCTTCGTCATGCCCTTGCCGGCGTCGACGACGACCTTCATCTCCTCGTCGGCGAGGGACTTCACGGTGTCCAGGGCGAGGATGATCCGCTTGCCGTCGCCGCGGGCGGCGAGCAGCGTCTTCTCGACGGAGACCGGGTGCACGGTGTCGCCGTTGGCGAGGATCACGCCGTCCTTGAGGGCGTCACGGCCGCACCACAGGGAGTAGGCGTTGTTCCACTCCTCGGCCTTGTCGTTGTCGATGAGGGTGAGGCTGAGGCCGTACTTCGCCTCCAGGGCCGCCTTGCGCTCGTAGACGGCCTCCTTGCGGTAGCCGACGATGATCGCGACCTCGGTCAGGCCGATCTCGGCGAAGTTGCCGAGGGTCAGGTCGAGCACCGTGATCGAGTCCTCTATCCCGGCGGGCCCCACCGGCACCAGCGCCTTGGGCAGGCTGTCGGTGTAGGGGCGCAGACGCCGTCCGGCGCCGGCCGCCAGCACGAGGCCGATCATGCGGGTTCTCCTTCGTCGTGTACGGCGGGCGCCCCTGCGGACGCCCAGAAGCGGATGCTCTCGACGAGCACCAGCCCGGCCACGGCCACGGCCAGGACCGTGAGCGCGACCTCGAACTGCCTGCCGGTGAGCGCCGCGGCCACCACGGTGACCAGCAGCGTTCGCCCTTCCTGCCCCCCGACGGCGCGCACCAGCCAGGCCGGCGGCGCCCCGGCGCCGCCGCGGATGCGGTACACCGTGTCGTAGTGATGGTAGGCGACGGCGGCCACCAGGCCGAAAGCCGCGGGAAGGGTTCCGTTCACCCCGGATTTGCCTGCGAGGACGAGGACGGTGCCGTACTCGGCGGCCCGGAACAGGGGCGGGACCAGCCAGTCGAGGGCGCCCTTGAGCGGGCGGGCGAGGGCCAGGCCGGAGGTCAGCGCGTAGACGGCGGCGCCCGCGACCGGGGCCCAGGTCACGCCGGAGAAGAGGGAGACGGTGAGAACCGCCACTCCCGCGAGGGCCACCAGGAGCGGGAGGCCGGGCGGGGCGGGCAGGGCGCGGGAGAGGAGCCGGGCGAGGGGGCCGTTGTCGGCCAGGTCGGCCAGCGCGCCGGCGGCGCGGTCGGTGCGCCTGGCCTTGCGGGTCAGGGACCGCAGCACCCGTCCGGCCGTGGTGTACGTGGCGGCGAGGGCGCAGCCCACGAGCAGCACGTAGAAGGTGATCCGCGGGGTCGTCACCGCGGTCAGGACGGCTATGAGAGCCCATCGTTCACCGATGGGCAGGACTATCATCCGGCGCACCCAGACCGTCCAGCCGACGCTGTCGAGCTTGTCGGAGAGGGCGGCGGTCGGGCTGGTGTTGGCGGTGGCGTCGTGGTTCGCCTCGTTGAAGGAGAAGTCGACCACGTGCCGGCAGGTCTGCAGGATCATCGCGCCGAGGGCGAGCGCCCACACGTCGTCGCCGCCCCGGGCCGCGCCGAGGGCGAGGCCGGCGTAGTAGGCGTACTCCTTGGCCCGGTCGAAGGTGGCGTCCAGCCAGGCGCCGAGCGTGGAGTACTGCAGGGAGTAGCGGGCGAGCTGGCCGTCGGTGCAGTCCAGCACGAAGGACGCGATCAGCAGGACGCCCGCCGCGACGAACCCCGCGCGGGTGCCGGTGGCCGCGCAGCCCGCCGCGATCAGGGCGGTGAGCAGCGAGGCCGTGGTGACCTGGTTGGGGGTCAGTCCGCGCCGGGCGCACCAGCGGGCGACGTACCGGGAGTAGGGGCTGATGAAGAAGGTGGTGAAGAACCCGTCCCGGGACTTCACCGCGGACTTCAGGCGGACGGCCTCGTCGTCCACGGCGGCGACGGCCTGCCGCGCCTCGTTGCGGGCCTGCGGGTCGTCGGGGACGGCGGCGACCAGACTGCCCAGCTCGGGGCGGTGCACGTCGGCGTCGAGCGCGGTGACCAGGCCGTCGACGGCGAGCACGGTGCCGCCGCCGGCCTCGGCCTCCCGGGCGAGTGCCCGGCTCAGCGCCTGGCGGCCGGCCGGCTGGGCGGTGACGGCGCCGGGGATCGCGGCGAGCGGGAAGCGCGGGTCGGTGAGGCCGAGGCGCAGGGCGTGCGGGTGGCCGACGAAGCGGGCGTCGACGACCGCGACCCGCCGGTCGGCGGGCACGGCCGCGAGGAGGGCCGCGGTGTCGGCGCCGTCCGCGGCCGTGGACACCTCGAAGCCGAGCTCCCGCAGATCGCTCTCCAACGAGGATCCGGGAACCGGCTGGCCGGTGACGATGGCGGTCCGCAACCGAACTCACTCCCTGGGTGCCGGCGCCGGTGCGCCGGTCTACTGCTTGGTGGGGCGCGGTGTACCTGGCGGCCCCCGGGCGGCATTCGGCAGAGGTTATCGGATGGTGAGGGATGCTTGTTCACCGGCCGTTCACGATACGGACGACCCGCTCTGCCCCGGCCTTTGCCGAGATCATCATCCGTGATCCGGGCCCCGGCCCACAAACCGCGCGCACAGAACGGTCATCGGGGACACCGGCGCGGCGGCTCCGGCGGGCCCCGAGGAGCCACCCGGGACGTCCGCGCACGCGCGTCGGATGACCGGGGAGGCCCTGACCTGGGATTCGTTTACGCAGGTCAGGGCACATGACAACGGTGTTCACTGCCGCGTTGCCGGATACCCCCCACCCGTAGTTCACTGTGATCCCGGGCGCAAAGAGGAGGCGTATCCCATGGGGGCAGGGCACGACCACGGCCACGGGCACACCCACGCGCCGACCACCGGCACGGCCGCCGCCGCCTATCGGGGGCGGCTGCGGGTGGCGCTCGCCATCACCCTCGGGGTGATGGTGGTCGAGATCGTCGGCGGACTGCTGGCCGACTCGCTCGCGCTGATCGCGGACGCGGCCCACATGGCGACCGACGCGCTCGGCCTCGGCATGGCGCTGCTGGCGATCCACTTCGCCAACCGCCCGGCGAGCACCAACCGCACCTTCGGGTACGCCCGCGCCGAGATCCTGGCCGCCCTGGCCAACTGTCTGCTGCTGCTCGGCGTCGGCGGCTACGTGCTGTACGAGGCGGTCCAGCGGTTCCTGACGCCCGCGGACACCGAGGCCGGCGTGATGATCGTGTTCGGTCTGATCGGTCTGGTCGCCAACATGATCTCCCTCACCCTGCTGGTGCGCGGCCAGCAGGAGAGCCTGAACGTGCGCGGCGCCTTCCTCGAGGTGGCGGCCGACGCGCTGGGCTCGCTGGCGGTGCTGGTCTCGGCCGCGGTGATCCTGACCACCGGCTGGCAGGCGGCCGACCCGGTCGCCTCACTGGTCATCGGCCTGATGATCGTGCCGAGGACGGTCAAGCTGCTGCGCGAGACCCTGGACGTCCTGCTGGAGTCGGCGCCCAAGGACGTGGACATGGCCGAGGTGCGGTCGCACATCCTGGCGCTGGACGGCGTATTGGACGTCCATGATCTGCACGCGTGGACGATCACCTCGGGGATGCCGGTGCTGTCGGCGCACGTCGTGGTCCGCTCGGACGTGCTGAACGCCATCGGCCACGAGAAGATGCTGCACGAGCTGCAGGGCTGTCTCGGCCATCACTTCGACGTGGAGCACTGCACCTTCCAGCTGGAACCGGGCGGACACGCGGAGCACGAGGCCAGGCTCTGCCACTGACCGCGGCCCGGACGGGGCCGCGGGCGGCGGAACGCATCGGTCCGGGGTCCCCCGGCGTCCTGGTGTTCGACACCCCCGGGCGGTTCCCTTTCGCACCCGTAGGGCACGATCAACCACCGGGTCCCTCTTCCGGCGTGCCCGTGCCGGGAAGTGCCGGGAGTGTCGGATTCGTACGGCAGACTTGGTACGAAGACCGAGGCGAAGGATGGGTATGCCGATCACACCTGCCACCGCGACGCACAGCACGTCGAAGGGCACCACTGACGCGATCTTGCTTGAACTCGTCGACGAGAAGGGTGTGACCATCGGGACCGCGGAGAAGCTGGCCGCGCATCAGCCACCCGGGCAGCTGCACCGGGCGTTCTCCGTCTTCCTCTTCGACGAACAGGGCAGACTCCTGCTCCAGCAGCGGGCGCTCGGCAAGTACCACTCCCCCGGTGTGTGGTCCAACACCTGCTGCGGTCACCCCTACCCGGGCGAGGCCCCGTTCGCGGCGGCGGCCCGCCGCACCTTCGAGGAGCTCGGGGTCTCCCCGTCCCTGCTCGGCGAGGCGGGCACGGTGCGGTACAACCACCCGGACCCCGCCTCCGGACTGGTCGAGCAGGAGTACAACCACCTGTTCGTCGGCATGGTGCAGGCGCCGCTCGCGCCGGACCCCGAGGAGGTCGGCGAGACCGCCTTCGTGACGGCCGCCGAGCTGGCCGACCGGCACGCGCGGGACCCCTTCTCGGCGTGGTTCATGACCGTGCTGGACGCGGCCCGTCCGGCGATCAGGGAGCTGACGGGCCCGTCCGCGGGCTGGTGAGCGGCCTTACGGCAGCGCCGCGGGTTTGAGCGGCAGGGCGGCCCAGATCACCTTGCCGCCGCTCGACGTGTGCTCCACGTCCACGACTCCGCCCGCCTCCCTGGCCACCTCCCGCACCAGGAGCAGCCCCCGGCCGCCGGTCTGGCCGTGGTCGGCCT
The DNA here is from genome assembly GCF_042897315.1 of Streptomyces sp. NPDC001068. Taxonomy (NCBI): domain Bacteria; kingdom Bacillati; phylum Actinomycetota; class Actinomycetes; order Kitasatosporales; family Streptomycetaceae; genus Streptomyces; species Streptomyces sp. NPDC001068. Next base: position 298,178 of record NZ_JBIAYD010000001.1, read on the forward strand.
CCAGGGCGGTCGGGCGGTAGGGGTGGTTGTCCTCCACCGACACCCGCACCCACTCGGCACCGACGGCGACCTCGACGGCGAGCACCGGCGACAGCAGCGCCGCGTGCTTGACCGCGTTGGTGACCAGTTCGGAGACGATCAGCAACAGGCCGTACACCAGGTCCTCCGAGACGGGGACGCCCTGGCGCTGGAGCAGGTCCCGTACGGCGCGCCGCGCCTGCGGGACCGAGGCGTCCACGGCGGGGGCGGTGAACCGCCACACTCCTTCGTACGGCAGCGGGTCCGGACCCGGAGGACCGCCTTCCTCTGGACGCGGGTCGTGCCCACGCCCGTGGTTCTCCATCGTCCGGTCGCCACCCTCGCGCTCGATTGTCACCACACGACGAGTGTTGGCAACGACCCCCGCCACCCCGGATGACTGAACACAAGTCAGCAACTATCGAACGGTTCTGACCGTCGGCGTATGACAAGGTCGGCCGAGAGACCGGTCCTGTTCCAGGAATGCCGCTTTCACGCACTATTACGGTTGTACTGCAACACCTGGGGAACACCCGCGGCGGGACCGCGCCGATCCCGGGCCCCGTCCCGCCGATAGCATCCCGGCCATGGAGCCCCACCTCTCCCACCAGGTCACCGGTGCCGTGGCCACGGTGGTCATCCACAACCCGGTCAAACGCAACGCGATGACCGCGGCGATGTGGCGAGCCCTGCCGCCCCTCCTGGACGAGCTGTCGGCCGACCCGGACGTCCGGGTCCTGGTGCTGAGCGGCGCGGGCGGTACCTTCTGCGCCGGTGCCGACATCTCCACCCTCCAGGGCTCGGCCGCCGAGGCGCAGTCCCTCGCCTGCGCCGCCGAGGAGGCTCTCGCCGCGTTCCCCAAACCGACCCTCGCCGCCGTCCGCGGGCACTGCGTGGGGGGCGGCTCGCAGCTCGCCGCGGCCTGCGACCTGCGCTTCGCCGAGGAAGGCGCCCTGTTCGGCGTGACCCCGGCCAAGCTCGGGATCGTCTACCCGGCCTCCTCCACCCGCCGGCTGGCGTCCCTGGTGGGTCCCGCCGCCACCAAGTACCTGCTGTTCTCCGGCGAGCTGATCGGCACGGAGCGGGCGCTGCGCACCGGCCTGGTCGACGAGGTGCTGCCCCAGGGCGAACTGAGCGCACGGGTGGACGAGTTCACCCGGATCCTGGTGACGCGCTCCCAACTGACCCAGGCTGCGGCCAAGGAGTTCGCGAACGGGCGTACCGACCGTGACCACCACTGGACCGAGCAGGCGCGGCGCAGCGACGACACCGCGGAGGGCGTCGCGGCGTTCCTGGAACGCCGCGAGCCGCGGTTCAGCTGGGCTGTTCCCGGCCGAGGATGAACCGGCTCCTGGAGCGGAGCAGTTCGACGACCTCGGCGGGCGCCCGCCGAGGCGAGCCCGCGTCGTAGGGCGGCCGCGGGTCGTACTCGATCCCGAGCTGGACCGTCTGGGCGACGGCGTCCCCGGCGATCCGGCCGATCAGGGCGAGCCCCATGTCGATGCCGGAGGAGACGCCCGCCGCGGTGACGTACTTGCCGTCGGTGACGACCCGCTCCCCGGTCGGGTCGGCCCCGAACCTCCGCAGCTCCTCCAGCGCCAGCCAGTGCGAGGTGGCGCGGCGCCCGTCGAGGAGGCCGGCGGCGGCGAGCAGCAGGGAGCCGGTGCACACGGAGGTGGTCCAGGTGCTGGTGGCGTCGGCCGTGCGGATCCAGTCGAGCAGCGTCCGGTTCGCCATCTGCGGGGTCTGGCCGGGGCCGCCGGGGACGACCAGTACATCGGGGTGCGGCACCTCGGCGAGGGTCCTGTCGGCCACCAGGGCGAGGCCGCCGTCGTCGTTGCGGACCGGGCCGGTCTCCTCGGCGACGAGGACGGTCTCGGAGCCGGGGAGCCGGCCCAGGGTCTCGTAGGGCCCCACGGCGTCGAGGGCGGTGAAACGGTCGTAGAGGACGATCGCGATCTGCATGGCTCTCCTATCGGGGTCGGCCGAGGAGCGCGGGACTGAACCTGCGCCGGTATTCGGCGGGGGTCGCGCCGAGGGCCCTGAGGAAGGCCCGGCGCATCGCCTCGGGGGTGCCGTAGCCGCTGGCGCGGGAAACCTCCTCGACGCCGTCGCCGGTGTCCTCCAGGAGCCGGCGCGCGTGTTCGAGGCGGACCCGGTCGACGTAGCGGCCGGGCGTGGTGCCGGTCTCGGACCGGAAGGCACGGGCGAAGTGGCGGGGCGAGAGCATGGCGCGGGCGGCCAGGGCCTCGACGCTCAGGTCGCCGTCCGGGTGCTCCGTGATCCAGTGCTGGACCTCCCGGAGCGGAGCGCGCCGGGCGGTCTGGGCGGCGAGCTGGACGCTGAACTGGGCCTGGTTGCCGGGCCTGCGCAGGAACACCACCAGGTGCCGGGCGACCGTGAGAGCCACGGCCCGGCCCAGGTCCTCCTCCACGAGGGCCAGCGCCAGGTCGATGCCGGAGGTGACACCGGCCGAGGTGGCGATCCGGCCGTCCCGGACGTAGATGGGGTCGGGGCGCACGTCGACGGCCGGGTGGTCGCGGGCCAGTTTGTCGCAGTACGCCCAGTGGGTGGTGGCGCGGTGGCCGTCCAGGAGCCCGGCCGCGGCCAGCAGGACGGCGCCGGTGCACACGGAGACGAGCCGTCCGGTGAGCGGCCCGTGCGCGCGCAGCCAGTCGACCAGGGCCGGATCGGGGCTCCTGGTGCCCTGACCGCCGGGCACCAGGAGCGTGTCCGCGCCGGGCGCGCCCGCCAGCGTCGTGTCCGGTACGACGGTCAGCCCGCTGGAGGTGCGCACGGGCGCGCCGTCCAGGGAGGCCGTACGGACGCGGTAGCTGCCCGGGGCCTGGACCTCGGCGCCGGTGAAGACCTCCACCGGGCCGGTGACGTCGAGGCTCTGGACACCGTCGAAGAGGACGACGAGAACGGTTCGCTGCGCCATGTCTCGATTGTTCGCGGGCCGTGCGACGGCCGCAATGACGGGCTTCCCACCTTTCCTGCCATCGCGCGCCGAACACCGTACGGTCAGGAGGCGCATGACACTGGAGTCCGTACCGACCAGTCGGTAACGTGCTCGCCATGACCACTGCCGTCCTGGAGCCGCGCGCCGGCCGCCGCTGCCACACCCTGCTCAACTCCCTGCACGCGACCCACTTCTTCAGCCCCGAACTGGCCGAGGAACTGGCCGCGCTCGGGGTGACCCACCCGCGGGCCGTCAACTTCGCGGTGCGGGCCGCCGCGCTCGGACCGGTCGGGCCCGGCACGGTGACGGCCACGTTCTACAACTACAAGTACGACCTGGTGGCCCGGCACGTCCCGGCCGTCTGGGAGACCGCCTCGCCCGCCGACGTGCTCGCCGCACGCGCGCGTGCCGTCGACGCCTCGATGCGGCGGCTGCTCGGCGCCGACGCGGTGGCCTCCGCCCACATGGCCGAGGCGGCCCGGCTCGCGCTGCGCGCCACCGAGGCCTGCTCCCGCTCCGGCCGCCCGCTGTACGCGGCACACGCGGACCTGCCGATGCCCGAGGAGCCGCACCTCGCCTACTGGTACGCGGCCACGCTGCTGCGCGAGCACCGCGGCGACGGGCACCTCGCGGTACTGCTCTCGGCCGGCCTGGACGGGCTGGAGGCGGTGGTCACCCACACGGCGACCGGCAAGGGCATGACCCCGAAGTGGGTGCTGGCCACCCGCGGCTGGAGCCGGGACGACTGGGACCTGGCTGCCGGGCGGCTGCGGGAACGCGGGCTGCTCGACGGGGCGGGCGAACTGACCGAGGCGGGAGCGGCCCTGCGGGCGGAGATCGAGACGGAGACCGACCGGCTGGACCGGGCGCCGTACGAACATCTGGGGGCCGACGGAGTGGCCCGGCTGACCGAGCTGGCCAAGGGGTTCGCGGGGGCCGCGCTCGCCGCGGGCGCCTTTCCGGCCGATCTGGTCGGCAAGGGGTGAAAACGGCCGGCTGAGCGTCGCCGCGGCGACTTCGTGTCGCGGAACGGTGCCCTGGGGCCCGGTTGTCGGTGTCACCTGCCACAATTGCCGCGCAACCTCAGTGGAGAAGGCGGTACGGGATCGTGACGACACCCGGGTTCCTGGTTCCAGGGTCCATCGAAGGCAGGATCGCCGAGGAGCTCGGCGTACGGGAGCGGCAGGTCAAGGCTGCCGTGGAGCTGCTCGACGGCGGTTCGACGGTGCCCTTCATCGCCCGCTACCGCAAGGAAGCGACCGAGATGCTCGACGACGCGCAGCTGCGCACGCTCGAGGAGCGGCTGCGCTATCTGCGGGAGCTGGAGGAGCGCCGGACGGCGATCCTGGACTCGGTGCGCGAGCAGGGCAAGCTCACCGAGGAACTGGAGGCGCAGATCCGCGGCGCCGAGACCAAGGCCCGGCTGGAGGACATCTACCTGCCGTACAAGCCGAAGCGGCGCACCAAGGCGCAGATCGCGCGGGAGGCCGGCCTGGAGCCGCTGGCCGAGGGCCTGCTCGGCGACCCCACGGTGGAACCGCAGGCCGCGGCCGCCGCGTTCGTGGACGCCGACAAGGGCGTCGCCGACGCGCAGGCGGCCCTGGACGGCGCCCGCGCGATCCTCACCGAACGGTTCTCGGAGGACGCCGACCTCATCGGTGAGCTGCGCGAGCGCATGTGGGTACGCGGCCGGCTCGCCGCGAAGGTGCGGGACGGCAAGGAGGAGGCGGGCGCCAAGTTCGCCGACTACTTCGACTTCGCCGAGCCGTTCACGGCGCTCCCCTCGCACCGCGTCCTGGCGATGCTGCGCGGCGAGAAGGAGGAGGTCCTCGACCTCGTCCTGGAGCCGGAGGAGGCGACCGAGGGGCCGTCGTCGTACGAGGGCATCGTCGCCCACCGGTTCGGGATCGCCGACCGGGGCCGGCCGGGCGACAAGTGGCTGACGGACACGGTCCGCTGGGCCTGGCGCACCCGCCTGCTGGTCCACCTCGGCATCGACCTGCGGCTGCGGCTGCGCACGGCCGCCGAGGACGAGGCGGTCGACGTTTTCGCCGCGAACCTGCGCGACCTGCTGCTCGCCGCCCCGGCCGGCACCCGCGCGACGCTGGGTCTGGACCCCGGTTTCCGTACCGGCGTGAAGGTCGCCGTCGTCGACGCCACCGGCAAGGTCGTCGCCACCGACGTCATCCACCCGCACGTCCCGGCCAACCGGTGGGACGAGGCGATCGCCAAGCTCGCCCGGCTGGCCACCGCGCACGCCGTCGAGCTGATCGCGATCGGCAACGGCACGGCGTCCCGCGAGACCGACAAGCTCGCCGGTGAACTCATCACCAAGCACCCGGAGTTGAAGCTCACCAAGGTGATGGTGTCGGAGGCGGGGGCGTCCGTGTACTCGGCCTCCGCGTTCGCCTCCCAGGAGCTGCCGGACATGGACGTGTCGCTGCGCGGCGCCGTCTCCATCGCCCGCCGGCTCCAGGACCCGCTGGCCGAACTGGTCAAGATCGACCCGAAGTCCATCGGTGTCGGCCAGTACCAGCACGACCTGTCCGAGATGAAGCTGTCCCGTTCGCTGGACGCGGTGGTCGAGGACTGCGTGAACGGCGTGGGCGTGGACGTGAACACCGCGTCGGCGCCGCTGCTGTCCCGGGTCTCCGGCATCACCTCGGGACTCGCCGAGAACATCGTGGCGCACCGGGACACCAACGGCCCGTTCACCTCCCGGGGCCAGCTGAAGAACGTGGCGCGGCTCGGCCCGAAGGCGTACGAGCAGTGCGCGGGCTTCCTGCGCATCCGGGGCGGCGACGACCCGCTGGACGCGTCGAGCGTCCACCCCGAGGCGTACCCGGTGGTGCGGCGCATGGTGAAGGCCTCGCACCAGGAGGTGGCCGCCCTCATCGGCAACACGGGGGTGCTGCGCTCGCTGAAGCCGGGCGACTTCGTGGACGAGAAGTTCGGTCTGCCGACCATCGGCGACATCCTCAGGGAACTGGAGAAGCCGGGCCGCGACCCGCGTCCGGCCTTCAAGACCGCCACCTTCAAGGAGGGCGTCGAGAAGATCTCCGACCTGTCCTCGGGGATGGTCCTGGAGGGGGTCGTCACCAACGTGGCCGCGTTCGGCGCGTTCATCGACGTCGGCGTCCACCAGGACGGTCTTGCGCACGTCTCCGCGCTGTCCAAGACCTTCGTCAAGGACCCGCGGGACGTGGTGAAGCCGGGCGACATCGTCAAGGTGAAGGTCCTCGAGGTGGACATTCCGCGCAAGCGGATCTCGCTGACGCTGCGGCTGGACGACGAGGCGGCACCGCAGGGCGGCGGCGGCCGGCAGGCCGAGGGCGGCGAACGGCGCCAGCGCGGCGGGCGGCCCCCGCAGCAGCGGCAGCAGGGCGGCGGGCGCGGCGGCCAGGCCCAGGGCGGCGGAGCACGCCAGGCGCCGGCGCCGGCCAACAGCGCGATGGCCGACGCTCTGCGCCGGGCGGGGCTGCTGGACGGCGGGAAGAAGGGGAAGCGCTGATCGTCCCGTGCGGGGATCCGGGCGGTGGACGGAGGACTCAGAGGGTCCGTCGGTTCGTCGCCCGGTCCGTGCGCATGCCGTGATCGCTGTCCAGCGTTCGGGGCATGCGGGTACGGGGTGGGCGACGGGCCCTTGTCCATGTCCGCACGACCGCCGACCCGCCGGGGTGCGTGAGCGGGCCCGAGAGAACCCCGGTCACGCGCTCGGCTAGCGCTCCGTCACCTTGCCCGCCGAGACCTCCAGGCGGCGGGTCACGTGGACCGCGTCCAGCATGCGGCGGTCGTGGGTGACCAGGAGGAGCGTGCCCTCGTAGGAGTCGAGGGCGGACTCCAGCTGTTCGATCGCGGGCAGGTCGAGGTGGTTCGTCGGCTCGTCCAGGACGAGGAGGTTGACGCCTCGCCCCTGGAGCAGCGCCAGCGCGGCCCGGGTCCGCTCCCCCGGTGACAAGGTGGCCGCGGAGCGCAGGACATGGTCCTGCTTGAGACCGAACTTGGCGAGCAGGGTGCGGACTTCGACCGGCTCGGTGTCCGGGACGGCCGCGCAGAAGGCGTCCAGGAGTGCCTCGGTGCCGTGGAAGAGCTTGCGCGCCTGGTCGACCTCGCCGACCACGACTCCGGAGCCGAGCGCGGCGTGCCCCGCGTCCAGCGCGACCCGGCCCAGCAGGGCGGCGAGCAGCGTCGACTTGCCGGCCCCGTTGGCGCCGGTCACCGCGACCCGGTCGGCCCAGTCGATCTGCAGGGAGACCGGTCCGAGGGCGAAGTCGCCGCGCCGTACCTCCGCGTCCCGCAGGGTGGCCACGACGGAACCGGACCGCGGGGCCGCCGCGATCTCCATGCGCAGCTCCCACTCCTTGCGCGGTTCCTCGACCACGTCCAGGCGTTCGATCATGCGCTGGGTCTGGCGGGCCTTGGCGGCCTGCTTCTCGCTGGCCTCGCTGCGGAACTTGCGGCCGATCTTGTCGTTGTCGTTGCCCGCCTTGCGCCGGGCGTTCTTGACGCCCTTGTCCATCCAGGAGCGCTGCATCAGCGCGCGGTCCTGGAGGGCGGCCTTCTTGTCGGCGTACTCCTCGAAGTCCTCGCGGGCGTGCCTGCGGGCCGTCTCGCGTTCCTCCAGGTAGGCGGCGTACCCGCCGCCGTAGAGGTTGATCTGCCGCTGGGCGAGGTCGAGTTCGAGGACCTTGGTGACCGTGCGGGTGAGGAACTCACGGTCGTGGCTGACGACGACCGTGCCCGCGCGCAGGCCGGTCACGAAGCGTTCGAGGCGCTCCAGGCCGTCCAGGTCGAGGTCGTTGGTCGGCTCGTCCAGCAGGAAGACGTCGTAGCGGGACAGGAGCAGGGAGGCGAGCCCGGCGCGGGCGGCCTGGCCGCCGGACAGGGAGGTCATCGGCTGGTCGAGGTCGACGGCCAGCCCGAGGGAGTCGGCGACCTCCTCGGCCCGTTCGTCCAGGTCCGCGCCGCCGAGGCCGAGCCAGCGTTCCAGAGCGGTGGCGTACGCGTCGTCGGCTCCCGGCGCCTCGTCGACCAGGGCCTGGGTGGCCTCGTCCATCGTCCGCTGCGCCTCGGCGACGCCGGTGCGGCGCGCGAGGAACGCCCGCACGGTCTCCCCCGGCCGGCGGTCCGGCTCCTGGGGCAGGTGGCCGACGGCCGCGGTCGGTGGGGAGAGGCGCAGTTCGCCCTGTTCGGGGGCGGTGAGTCCGGCGAGCAGCCGGAGCAGGGTGGACTTGCCCGCGCCGTTGGCACCGACCAGCCCGATCACGTCGCCGGGCGCGACGACGAGGTCGAGCCCGGCGAAGAGGGAGCGGTCGCCGTGCCCGGCGGCGAGGTTCTTGGCGACGAGGGTGGCAGTCATCAGGAAGCCGATCCTAATGCGCCGGGGAGCACACCCTCAGCCCTGCTCCGGTGCCGGTCGGGGCGCGTCCGCCGCGACCAGGACGCTCCCCGCGGTGCGGGCCACGACATGGACGCCGCCCCGGGCCGACCTGCCGTCGAGGGGGATGCGGTGGCTGCCGGGTTCCAGGACGCCGTCGAAGATCTCCTGGGCGCGCGGGCGGGAGAGCCGGTCCAGGCGGTAGGCGGTGAGCCGGACCCGGCAGGTCGAGGCGACCTCGACGCCGGCCGTGCCGTCGGCGGCGGTCAGGCGGGTCAGCCGGCGCTGCGGGAGCGGGGTGCGGTCGAGGGCCTGCTCGATCTGGGCGACCAGGAGCGGGACGATCGGGGCGAGGCCCTCGACGTGGGCGACCGGCGCCCCGGCGCGGTCGAAGTCGGCGCGTACCGCGGCCCGCTCGGTGTCGCCCGCCCGGGGTCCGAAGGCCACGGCGCCGTAGCCGCGCAGCTCCTCGGCGATGACTCCCTCGGTGTCCGCGGTGATGTCGGCCCCGATGCCGATGGCGCGCAGGGCCGCGGCGAGTCTGCCGAGGAGGCCGGCGCGGGGGCCGATCAGCAGGACCCGGCGCCCGTGCGGCGGGCCGGGGTCCCGGAGGAGGGCGCCGAGGGCCTCACGGTAGCCGGACCCGGGGAAGCGGAACGGGCCGATGCCGTGGTAGCCGTTGAGCTCCAGGTCGGCCCGTTCGCCGGTCTGCCAGGCGAAGTCCCGCCAGACGTAGTCGTCGCCGTCCCGCTCGATGACCACGGTGACCGCGCCGCAGGCCAGGTCCTCGCACTCGGGGCAGCCGTAGATGACGTACCGGCCGCCGGGCAGGGGTGCTTCGGACTCCAGCAGCAGGCCGCGGACCTGGGCGGTGAGGACGGCGGGCGGGATGTCGGAGGCGAGCGGGGAGACGGCGTCCAGGTCGGAGAGCCGGCGCAGCAGCGAATACCCGTCGACGACGAAGTCCACGAAGTCGCGGTGGACCTGGTGGCCACCGTCGGCACGGACGCCGCCGGCGCGCGTCGCCGGGGCCAGGCCGAAGGTCGCGTATGCGGCAGACATGCTGTGAGTATCCCCAGCGCGCACCGGTCTGAGCGCTCCATGACATGTTCGGCTAGCGTCCCGGCATGGACCGTGAGCTGAGTGACGAGGTGATCGTGGTCGGCGGCGGGGTCGTCGGGCTGACCACGGCGGTGGTGCTGGCCGAGAGCGGGCGCCGGGTGCGGGTCTGGGCGCGGGAGAGCGGCGGGCGTACGACCTCGGCGGTCGCCGGTGCGTTGTGGTGGCCGTACCGCATCGAGCCGGAGCGGCTGGTCGGCGACTGGGCGCTGGACTCCCTCGCCGTGTACACGCGGTCGGCGGCGGATTCCGAGCGCACGGGCGTACGCCTGGTCGAGGGTGTACACGACGGGCTGCGGCTGGACGGGCTGGGTCCGTGGGCGGCTCGGGTGCCGGGGCTGGCCGAGACGGCCGAAGGGATCGCGGCGCGGCTGCCGTTGATCGACATGCCGGTCCATCTCGCCTGGCTGCGGGAGCGGTTGGAGAGGGCGGGCGGTTCGGTCGAGGAGCGGGTGGTGAGCGGGCTGGCCGAGGTACCCGCGGCGGTCGTGGTGAACTGCACCGGGCTCGGCGCCCGTTCGCTGGTTCCCGATCCGGCCGTCCGTCCGGTGCGCGGGCAGCTGGTCGTGGTGGAGAACCCGGGCATCGACACCTGGTACACCTCCGTGGACAAGGCCGGCGGGGGGACCGCGGGAGGCGCCGAGGAAGGTGTTTCGGCCTACTTCTTCCCGCAGCCGGGTGGGCTGCTGCTCGGGGGCACCGCGCACGAGGACGCGTGGTCGCTGGAGCCGGACCCGGACGCCGCGGCCGGGATCGTGGCGCGCTGCGCTGCGGTGCGGCCGGAGATCGCCGGGGCCCGGGTGCTGGCGCACCGGGTGGGACTGCGGCCGTACCGGGACGCCGTCCGGCTGGAGCGTGGACTCCTGCCGGACGGGCGAGTGCTGGTGCACAACTACGGGCACGGCGGGGCCGGGGTCACGGTGGCCTGGGGCTGTGCCCGTGAGGCGGCCGGGCTGGTGGACCTGGGCCCGGCCGCCTGAGCGGTCAGCTCGCGGGGATCCGCTGGGCGGTACGCGGGACGCGCAACCCGGTCAGGTCGCCCGCCCGGGGAGCGGTCCAGCGCCCGGAGGTCGCGCGGGCGAACGCGTCCGCTCCCCCGACGAGCGGCACCCTGGCCGAGGTGCGGGACAGGTCCAGGGTGAGCGTCGGCGTCGTGGACGGCGGGTCGATGAGGTCCTTGTCCGTGCCCGCGACGATCAGCGCCAGGCGGTGTCCCCTGGGCACGACGTGGTCGGTGGCCGCCAGGTCGAGGGTGATCGTGTACTTCCGGCCCGGGGTGAGCGGGACGCCGTGGCCGGGGTCGGCGTAGGTACCGAGGTCGGCCCAGCCGCGGCTGAGGACGGTGTAGTCCACGGCCTTGGTCTTCGCCGCGGTCTTCAGGAAGCAGGCGCTGTCACCGGCCGTGCTCTCGCCCCAGCAGGTGCGGTCGGTGAGGGTGGTGATGCCCTCGGCGCCGTCGGCGTAGTCCCGGATGGTGTCGGGGCCGAGGTCGACCAGGACGGCGGTCAGGTGGGCCGTCGAGGTGGTCGGGGTGGCGGTGACCGTGACCGTGGAGGAGCCGGACAGCCGCAGGTCGCGGATGAGCGGCGCGGTGAGGAATCCGGCCTTGTCGGCGGTCGCGGTGGCGAGCTGTGCCGCCCAGTCGGTCTCGCTCTGCGCCGGGTCGTCGGTGAACGTCTCGGTGCCGGAGCCCCGCTTCGTTCCGAGGGTGCCCACGCCCTGCTGGGTGCCGGCGGCGGGGCGCAGGGTGGTGGCCGCGGTGCCGCGCGGCGGCCAGAGCGCGGAGGTCGTCCACTGGTCGGGGTGGCGTTCGACGTCGGCCATCGGCTCGCGGTCGATGCCGTTGTCGTAGCCGAGGAGTTCGTGGTCGAACCAGCGGTGCAGGGTGTCGACCCAGGCGCCGCGCCGGTAGTCGAAGGGGTCGACGTGCCCGGTCTGGGAGAGCCAGATCTTGCGCTGGACGCCGTTCTTGGCGAGGGCGTCCCACCACTGGCCGAAGTTCTTGGTGCGGACGTTGAGGTCCTGCATGCCGTGCACGAGGAAGACGCTGGCCTTCACCTTGGCCGCGTCCTTGACGTAGTCGCGTTCGGTCCACAGCCCGGTCCAGTCGCCGGTGCGCGGGGCGCCGTCGACCAGTTTCTGCTGGACGGCGCCGCACCTGGCGTAGGCGTCGTCGCTCTCCACCGCGCCGGCCAGCCAGTCGGGCCCGGAGTCGTAGAGCGGGGCGCCCTGGGCGAAGTAGTAGTCGTACCAGGAGGAGATGGAGCTGATCGGGACGATCGTCTTCAGGCCCTTGACGCCGGTCGCGGCGACGCCGTTGGCGATGGTGCCGTCCCAGCTCTTGCCGATCATGCCGGTCCTGCCGTTGGTCCAGCCCGCCTTGACGGCGGTGCCGCCGGTGCGGCTGCTGTAGGCCTTGGCGCGGCCGTTCAGCCAGTCGACGACGGCCTTCGCGGACTGGATGTCCGAGCGGCCGCCGACGTCGACGCAGCCGTCGGAGCGGTTGGTGCCGGCCAGGTCGACACCGACGAAGGCGTAGCCGCGGGGCACGAAGTAGTTGTCGTAGAACAGCGGCATCTGGACGACGTTCCCGGCGGCGTCGTACGTCTTGAGCTGGCTCTCGTTGCCGCGGCCGCAGCAGGAGTAGTACGGGCTGGCGTCCATGATGACCGGCACCTTGCGGCCCTGCGCGGCGGGTTCGGCGGGCCGGACGATGTCGGCGGCGACCCGGTCGGTCCTCCCGTCGCCGTCGGAGTCGAGGCCGGTGTCCACCCAGACGGCCTCGCGGATGGCGTCGGCGTAGGAGTAGACCGGCCGGCTCTCGCGCGGGGCCGTACCGGCCGCCTGGGCCGCGACCGGGCTGAGGAAGGCGGCCGTCAGGGCTGCGACGACCGCGACGACGAACGGTCTCCAGATCGTGAAGCGCGTACGTTTCGGCATGCGGCGGACGCTACCCCCGTCAACTGCTGCGCAAAAGACGGCATCTGAGGGGCCGACAGGACTCGTTGCGGCCGAATGGCGATCGTGTGACAGCAGGGGCCGTGGACAGCTCAGGGGTCACAGGGACTGAATAGGCTCCGAACAGTTCTCGTGCTCCATCGACTTGGCGTTCCCGCCCGGGCGTGGCGGGGGCGCCTCGGCCCCCTACCGACCTGGAGTTCTCGTGCACCGCAGAATCCTCGCGCCGGGCGCCCTCGCGGCCGCCTCCCTCCTGCTGGCGATCCCGGCGTCGGCGGCGAGCCACAGCCCCGGCGCGCCGGGCATCGGCGACCCCTACTACCCGTACTACGGCAACGGCGGTTACGACGTCTCCCACTACGACCTGCGTCTGCAGTACCAGCCGGCCACCGACGAGCTCTCCGGTACGGCGACGATCCTGGCGCGGACCACGCAGGACCTGTCCAGCTTCGACCTGGACTTCCTGCTGGACGTGAGCGAGGTGCGGGTCAACGGCGCGAAGGCCGCCTTCACCACGTCCGGGCAGCACGAACTGGTCGTCACCCCGGCGTCGCCGCTGGACGAGGGCACGCCGGTCACGGTCGTGGTCCGCTACAGCGGGGTGCCGTCCACGAAGAGCGCGTACGGCTTCAGCACCTGGCACCGCACGCCCGACGGGGCGGTGGCGGCGGACGAACCCGAGTCCGCCTGGTGGTGGTACCCCAGCAACGACCACCCGCTCGACAAGGCGACCTACGACGTCTCGGTCGCCGTCCCGGACGGCACCCAGGTCATCTCCAACGGGCTGCTCCAGTCGAGCAGTTCGCAGCGCGGCTGGACCCGCTACAACTGGCGTCAGAACAAGCCGCAGGCGACCTACCTGACCACCCTGGCCGTGGGGAGGTTCGACATCACGACGAGCACCTCCGAGGGCGGGGTGCCGGTCGTCAACGCCTACAGCAAGGACCTCGGCGACAACGACGGGGCGGCCCGGGCGAGCGTGGAGCGCACCGGGGAACTCGTGGACTGGCTCTCCGGCTACTTCGGGCCGTACCCGTTCAGCTCGGCCGGCGGGTACGTGCCGAACACGACGACGGGGTACGCGCTGGAGACGCAGACCCGCGTGTACTACAGCCCCAAGCAGTTCGCGAACGGCTCCAACACCTCCGTGGTGGTGCACGAGCTGGCGCACCAGTGGTACGGCGACGACGTCTCCCTCAAGGGCTGGAAGGACATCTGGCTCAACGAGGGCTTCGCCCGGTACGCGCAGTGGCTGTGGTCCGAGCACGAGGGCGAGGGCACGACGCAGGAGCTGGCCGACTACGTGTACGCGTCGCATCCGGCCGACGACGCGTTCTGGACGGTCAAGCCGGGCGACCCCGGTCCGGACGACCAGTTCGACATCGCCGTCTACGACCGCGGGGCACTGGCCGTGCAGGCGCTGCGGAACGCGGTCGGGGACGACGCCTTCTTCCGGATCCTGAAGGGCTGGCCGAAGGAACACGCGTACGGCAACGCGTCGGTGGCCGACTTCGAGGGGTACGCCGAGAAGGTGTCCGGGAAGTCGCTGTCGGGGCTGTTCGACGCGTGGCTGTTCGAGCCGACGAAGCCGGCGGCTGCCGCGCTCAGGACTGCGGGGGCGCCCGTTCAGCCGAGGTCCTGGAAGAAGATCGAGGCCACGAACGACGTGCACTGAGCGGGTGCGGTGAGCGGGGGGCTGCGGGCCGGTGGTGGCCGGCCGCGCAGTTCCTCCCCCACCTTCGGCCGGGGGTACCGCCGGCGCCCCTTACGGGGCGCTGTCCTGGCCGTGGTCGTACACGGTGACCGGGATTCCCCGTCCGGCGAGCCGCTCGCTTATCAGGGGCTCCACGCGGGACCACTTGCCGCCCGCCAGGCCGCAGCCCATGCGGGGCATGTGGACGGAGGCGCCGAGCGCGAGTGCCTCGTCGGCCAGCTCCGTCAGGGCCGTGCCGATCGCCTCGTAGCGGACCGGGACGCCCTTGCTGCCGGTTCTGGTGCCGTGCTGGCCGATCATGTTGGCCACCCACAGGTGGCGGTCGACCTGGATCAGCTGGACCGCGCCCAGGGCGAAGCCGTTCTTCGCCCGGTCGCGGTGCCAGGCTCGGTAGGCCTTCTCCGGCTCCGGCCAGCGGCGCGAGAGCGCGAGCACGAAGCCCTTTCCCCAGCCCCCCATGTCGTTGCAGACGTGGGCGATCACCTTCACGCCCTTGCCCGCCGGCGCGGTGGCGTCACCCCGGATGTAAGTGATCTCCGACATGACGCCACCGTAGGCGATGCCACTGACAGCGGCTCGGGGCCGCTACTTCGTGAGCGCCGACAGTTCGTCGTCCGAGGCCCGGAAGACCCTGCGGCGGACCCCGAACCAGCCCGCCACCAGCAGTACGGCGATGACCGGGATGAGCAGGAGGGTCTTGCGGCCGACCTCCGCGTCGTTCCACATCATGCCGAGGCAGGCCAGCAGGAAGGCGATCGTGACGATCTCGGTGACCGGGCTGAAGCGGAGGCGGAACGAGGGGCGGTCGACCAGACCCGCCTTCGCGCGGCGGACGAAGACCAGGTGGCAGAGCATGATGATCACCCAGGTGCTGATGATGCCGAGGGAGGCGACGTTCAGCACGATCTCGAAGGCCTGGCTGGGCATCAGGTAGTTCAGGACGACGCCGAGCACGCAGACCGCGCAGGTCAGCAGGATGCCGCCGTAGGGGACCTGGCTGCGGTTCATGCGGGCCGTGAACTTCGGGGCCGAGCCGGCCACCGCCATCGAGCGCAGGATGCGGCCGGTGGAGTACAGGCCGGAGTTGAGGGAGGACATCGCGGCGGTCAGGACCACCAGGTTCATGACGTCGCCGGCGCCCGAGATCCCGATCTTGGAGAGCACGGTCACGAAGGGGCTCTGGTCGGCGGAGTACACCGAGCCGGGCAGGAGCAGCGCGAGCAGGACGACCGAGCCGACGTAGAAGATGCCGACGCGCCACATGATCGAGTTCACCGCGCGCGGGACGACCTTCTCCGGCTCGGCGGTCTCGCCCGCCGCGACGCCGACCAGCTCCAGGGCCGCGTACGCGAAGATCACGCCCTGCATGACGAGGACGACCGGCATCAGACCGTGCGGCAGCACACCGCCGTGGTCGTTGATGACGTCCAGGCCCGGCGTCCGGCCGTCGACCTTGTGCTGGGTGGCCAGCAGGAAGATGCCGATCAGCATGAAGCCGACCAGGGTCGCGACCTTGATGATCGCGAACCAGAACTCCATCTCGCCGAAGATCTTCACCGAGATGAGGTTCACCGCCAGCACCACGGCGAGGGCGATCAGCGCGAGCGTCCACTGGGGGATGCTGGTGAACATGGACCAGTAGTGCGTGTAGAGCGCGATCGCGGTGATGTCGGCGATGCCTGTGGTCGACCAGTTCAGGAAGTACATCCAGCCGGCCACGTAGGCGCCCTTCTCGCCGAGGAACTCGCGCGCGTACGACACGAAGGACCCGGACGACGGGCGGTACAGGACCAGCTCGCCGAGGGCGCGGACGACGAAGAAGGCGAAGATCCCGCAGACCAGGTAGGCCAGGGCGAGCGCCGGGCCCGCGTTGTGGAGGCGTCCGCCGGCGCCGAGGAAGAGGCCGGTGCCGATCGCGCCGCCGATGGCGATCATGTTGACGTGGCGGGCCTTGAGGTCCTTGCTGTAGCCGGCGTCGCCCGCGTCCGCGGGCGTCTGTGCCGCGTCGGTCCGGGTGGCGACGGCCTGTGCCGTGTCCACGGCGTTCTTGCTCACAGGTGGTTCCACTCTCTGGTGCGCCCGAGCGGGTCGCGCTCGGGTGTCCGGACGTACTCGGTCGGCGCGCTCGGTTCTGGCACGGACCAAGGAGCCACCTTCCCCCGGCCGTCCGGCCGTATGCGATGGCACACGTCACACAGCGGCACTTCTCACAAGATGAGGATCATGTCATGTAGGTGAATATTTAACGAACAAATGATCATCCATGGCATGGCTGTTCCGGTGTCACAGCCCCGCTGTGACAGCGATACTGCTGCGCATGACGACCGACACCGACAGCGAGTCCGGGGACTCCGCGCTCACGATCGACGAACTGGCCGCACGGGCCGGCACCACGGTCCGCACGGTCCGGTTCTACGGCACCAAGGGACTGCTGCCGCCGCCGGTGATCGGCGCCCGCCGGGTGGGCCACTACGGTCCCGTGCACCTGGCCCGGCTGGCGCTCATCGAGGAGCTGCAGAACCAGGGCATGACCCTGGCGGCGATCCAGCGCTACCTGCACCGGCTGCCGGCCGGACTGAGCCACCAGGACCTGGCCATCCACCGGGCCGTGGTGGCGTCGTGGTCCCCGGACACCGAGGAGACGGCGAGCGCAGGGGAACTGCGCCGCCGGGCCGGGCGCCACCTGGACGAGGGGGACGTCGAGCGGCTCGTCGCGATGGACGTCGTACGGCCCGACGGGGACGGCTACCGCTTCGACCCCGGCCTGCTCCGGCTGGCCGTGCAGCTCCTGGACCTGCCGCTGTCCGAGAAGGCGATCCTGGACGCGCGCACGGTGCTGATCGAGCACTCGCGCGCCGCCGCCCACGCACTGTCCCAGCTGTTCCGGGCCGAGGTCGCGGAGCGGACCGAGCAGGACGCGAGGTCGCTGTCCGCCCATGTGCAGCCGCTGGTGGTGCAGGCGCTGCTGACCGCGTTCCAGCGGTCGCTCCGGCACGAAGTGCACCAGTGGCTCGCCGGCACCGGCCCTCAGGAGTCCCGGCCCTCAGGAGGGAGGGCCGGGACCCGACTGACCCGGACCGACCGGTCCTGACCGGTCAGCGGGCGTCGGTGAAGGTCTCCCCCCGCTCCGCCTTCTCGACCAGCAGGGCGGGCGGGGTGAAGCGGTCGCCGTAGGTCGCGGCCAGCTCACGCGCGCGTGCCACGAAGCCGGGCAGACCGGCCTCCGCCCCGCCGTGGGCGTCGTAGCCGTTGATGTACTGCAGGACACCGCCGGTCCAGCCGGGGAAGCCGATTCCGAAGAGCGAGCCGATGTTGGCGTCGGCGACCGAGGTCAGGACGCCCTCCTCCAGGAGGCGGACGGTGTCCAGCGCCTCGGCGAAGAGCATCCGCTCCTGCATGTCACGGAACGGGATCTCACGGCCCGGCTCGGTGAAGTGCTCGCGCAGGCCCGGCCAGAGGGCACCGCGCCCGCCGTCCTCGCCGTACTCGTAGAAGCCGGCGCCGCCGCTGCGGCCGGGGCGGCCGAACTCGTCGACCATGCGGTCGATGACCGCTTCGGCGGGGTGCGCGGTCCAGGTGCCGCCGGCCTCCTCGACGGCCAGCTTCGACTCGCGGCGGATCTTCTGCGGCAGGGTGAGCGTCAGCTCGTCCATCAGGGAGAGCACCTTGGCCGGGTAGCCGGCCTGGGCCGCCGCCTGCTCGACGGAGGCGGGCTCGATGCCCTCCCCGACCATGGCGACGCCCTCGTTGATGAAGTGGCCGATCACCCGGGAGGTGAAGAAGCCGCGCGAGTCGTTGACGACGATCGGCGTCTTGTTGATCTGCCGGACCAGGTCGAACGCGCGCGCCAGGGCCTCGTCGCCGGTGCGCTCGCCCTTGATGATCTCGACCAGCGGCATCTTGTCGACGGGCGAGAAGAAGTGCAGGCCGATGAAGTCCTGCTGGCGCTCGACCCCCTCGGCGAGGGCGGTGATGGGCAGCGTGGAGGTGTTGGAGCAGAGCAGGGCGTCGGGGGCGACGACCGCCTCGATCTCCTGGAACACCTTGTGCTTGAGCGAGGTGTCCTCGAAGACGGCCTCGATGACCGCGTCGCAGCCGGCCAGGTCCTGCGGGTCCCCGGTGGTCGTGATCCGGGCGAGCAGCGCGTCCGCCTTCTCCTGGCTGGTACGGCCCTTGGCGACGGCCTTGGCGCACAGCTTCTCGGAGTAGGCCTTGCCCTTCCGGGCGGCCTCGTCGGAGACGTCCTTGAGGACGACGTCGATGCCCGCGCGGGCGCACGAGTAGGCGATGCCGGCGCCCATCATCCCCGCGCCGAGGACGGCGACCTTGGTGACCTTGCGGGGCTCGACGCCCTTGGGCCGGTTGGCGCCGGAGTTGACGGCCTGGAGGTCGAAGAAGAACGCCTGGATCATGTTCTTCGAGATCTGCCCGGCGGCCAGCTCAACGAAGTAGCGGGCCTCGATGACCTGGGCGTTCTCGAAGTCGACCTGGCTGCCCTCGACGGCGGCGGCGAGGATGCGGCGCGGCGCCGGGTAGGGGGCGTTGTTGGTCTGCTTGCGCAGGCTCGCCGGGAAGGCGGGCAGGTTGGCGGCGAACTTGGGGTTGGCGGGCGTGCCGCCGGGGATCCGGTAGCCCGGCCTGTCCCAGGGCTGCTGCGACTCGGGGTTGGCGTCGATGAAGGCGCGGGCCTTGGCGAGGAGGTCCTCGGGGCTGTCGGCGACCTCGTGGACCAGGCCGTTCTCCTGGGCCCTGCGGGCGTTGTACTGGGTGCCCTGGAGGAGGACCTTCAGCAGGGCGTCGGCGATGCCGAGGAGCCGGACGGTGCGGACGACTCCGCCGCCGCCCGGGAGGAGACCGAGGGTGACCTCGGGGCAGCCGATCTTGGTGCCGGGGGTGTCGAGGGCGACGCGGTGGTGGCAGGCCAGGGCCAGTTCGAAACCGCCGCCGAGAGCCGCGCCGTTGATGGCGGCGACGACCGGCTTGCCGAGGGTCTCGATCCGGCGCAGGTTGCGCTTGATGGCGAGGCCGCCGTCGAAGAGGTCCTGGGCGGTCTCGGGGGTGACCCGGATCAGGTCGCGCAGGTCGCCGCCGGCGAAGAAGGTCTTCTTGGCGGAGGTGAAGACGATGCCCCGGATCGAGTCCCGCTCGGCCTCCAGGCGGTCGGCGACCGCGGCGAGGGACTCGACGAAGGCGGCGTTCATGGTGTTGGCGGACTGGTTGGGGTCGTCCAGGACCAGGGTGACGACACCCGTGTCGTCCTTCTCCCAGCGGATGGTGGTGCTCTCGGTCATGTGAGGGTCTCCGTGAGGTCTCTTGTTTTCCGCTGGGGTTTTCAGACGCGCTCGACGATGGTGGCGATGCCCATGCCGCCGCCCACGCACAGGGTGGCGAGGCCGTAGCGCTTGTCCTGGCGCTCCAGCTCGTCGACGAGGGAGCCGAGGATCATCGCGCCGGTGGCGCCGAGCGGGTGGCCGAGCGCGATGGCGCCGCCGTTGACGTTGACCTTGTCCATGGACAGGCCCATGTCCTTGACGAAGCGCAGCACGACCGCCGCGAACGCCTCGTTGATCTCGACCAGGTCGATGTCGTCGATGGTCAGCCCGGCCTTGGCGAGCGCCTTGCGGGTGGCGGGGGCGGGGCCGGTCAGCATGATGGTCGGCTCCGAGCCGGAGACGGCGGCCGCGATGATCCGGGCGCGCGGGGTGAGGCCGTAGCGTTCACCGATCTCCTTCGAGCCGATGGCGACCAGGGAGGCGCCGTCGACGATGCCGGAGGAGTTGCCCGCGTGGTGGACGTGGTCGATCTTCTCGACCCAGTGGTACTTCTGCAGCGCGACGGCGTCGAATCCGCCGAGCTCGCCGATGTCGGCGAAGGAGGGCTTGAGCTTGGCCAGGGAGTCGGCGGTGGTGCCCGGGCGCAGGTGCTCGTCGTGGTCGAGGACGACCAGGCCCGCGCGGTCGGTCACGGGGACCACGGACCGGTCGAAGCGGCCCTCCTTCACGGCCGCCGCCGCGCGCTCCTGGGAGAGCGCCGCGTACTCGTCGACGTCCCGCCGGGAGAACCCCTCGATGGTGGCGATGAGGTCGGCGCCGATGCCCTGCGGCACGAAGTTGGTGGCCAGGTTGGTCATCGGGTCGTTGAACCAGGCGCCGCCGTCGGAGGCCATCGGCACCCGCGACATGGACTCCACGCCGCCCGCGAGGACGAGGTCCTCGAAGCCGGAACGGACCTTGGCGGCGGCCATGTTCACGGCTTCCAGGCCTGAGGCGCAGAAGCGGTTCTCCTGCACGCCGGCGACGGTGTCGGGCAGTCCGGCGGCGATCGCGGCGATCCGCGCGATGTCCGAGCCCTGGTCGCCGACCGGGCCGACCACGCCGAGCACGATGTCGTCGATCGCGGCCGGGTCGAGGCCCGGGAAACGGCTCTGGATCTCGTGGATGAGACCGACGACCAGGTCGACGGGCTTGGTGCCGTGCAAGGCGCCGTTCGCCTTGCCGCGGCCGCGCGGGGTGCGGATCGCGTCGTACACGTACGCTTCGGTGCTCACTGACAGGCCTTTCAACGAGGGTTGGGGGCTGGGGGCAGAGCCGGTTCTTCGCGGTTCGGAGCCGGTTCTTCACTGTCTCGACCAGGCGGGTGGGGTCGGGGCCGGCGGGGTCACGTCCGGCGTGGTCACGCCCGCCTCGCGGCAGGCGGCGACGCGCTCGCGGACGCGGCCGAAGGTCGGGAGCTCCATCAGACGGTGTCCTTGTCGTCGTCCGGGAGGGTGGGGATCGCGGCGTCGTCGTCCGGAGCGGCGGGCACCGCGCCGTCGTCGAGCAGGGCGGGGACGGCCCAGTCGCGGGCCACCTCGACGGTGTCCGCGCCCGGCCGGGCGGGGGCGGTGCGTACGGCCGTGGGGGTGGCGGAGAAACGGGGGGCGGGGGCCGGCTGGGTGATGCCGCCGTGGTCGGTGAAGGTGCCGCGGGCCACGAGGTGGGGGTGGTGCGGGGCCTCGCCCAGGGAGAGCACTGGGGCCACGCACGCGTCGGAACCCTCGAAGACGGCCGTCCACTCCTCGCGGGTGCGGGCCTTGAAGCGGGCTGCGACCCGCTCGCGCAGCTCGCCCCAGCGGGTCCAGTCCTTGCGGGCGTCGGCCAGGTCGTCCAGGCCGCCGAGCAGCCGCAGGAACTCGGCGTAGAACTGCGGCTCCAGGGCACCGACCGCCATGTGGCCGCCGTCGGCGGTCTCGTAGGTGCCGTAGTAGGGGCAGCCGCCGTCCAGGAGGTTGGCGGCGCGCCGGTCCTGCCAGCCGCCGGCGGCCACCATGCCGTGGATCATCGCGGCGAGGTGCGCGGTGCCGTCCACGATGGCGGCGTCCACGACCTGGCCCGCGCCGGTCGCACGCGCGTGGTGCAGCGCGGCCAGCACTCCGACGACGAGGTACAGGGAGCCGCCCGCGTAGTCGCCGAGCAGGTTGGCGGGGACGGCCGGGGGCTCGTCGGGGCGGCCGATCATGCCGAGGGCGCCGGTGACGGCGATGTAGGCGATGTCGTGGCCCGCGCGGTGGGCCAGCGGTCCCTCCTGGCCCCAGCCGGTCATCCGGCCGTAGACCAGGCGGGGGTTGCGGGCGTGGCAGTCGGCGGGACCGACACCCAGCCGTTCGGCGACGCCGGGGCGGTTGCCCTCGATGAGGATGTCGGCGCGCTCGGCCAGGTCGAGGACGCGGGCGGGTCCGTCCGGGGCCTTGAGGTCGACGAGCACCGAGCGCTTGTTGCGGTTGGTGACGTCGTACGCCGGGTCGATCGCGAGTCCCGGGCCGCCGGGCCGGTCGACGCGGACCACGTCGGCGCCCAGGTCGGCCAGGAGCATGGCGGCGAACGGGCCCGGGCCGATGCCGGCCAGCTCGACCACGCGCACGCCGGAGAGCGGGCCGTGTCCTGGCGTCCCTGCCATGATCATGCCGCCCCCAGTCATTGACACATCCGATGTCACACCGATGATGCTAGGAACACGTTCCACCCGGCACAAGGGCGGAAGAGCAAGCGCTTAGTCACACTACCCGGTGGGGATGTGTCAGCACTCCTCACGCTAGCCTCAGCCACCGACAACGGCACGGGTTGCGCGACCGAGAGGTGTCATGAGCAGGCTGAAGACGACGGACCGTCCCTACGACATCGTGCTCTTCGGAGCCACCGGCTTCGTCGGCGAACTCACCGCCGACTACCTCGCCACCCACGCGCCCCAGGGGCTTCGCTGGGCGATAGCGGCCCGGGACGAGCGCAGGCTGGAGTCGCTGCGCAAGCGGCTGCCGGCCGGCACGGAGGTCGGGCTGCTGCGCGCCGACGCGGCCGAGCCCGCCACCGTCCGCGCCCTCGCCGAGCAGGCGCGCGTGGTGGCCACGACGGTCGGCCCCTACGGCCGTTACGGCCAGGACCTGGTCGAGGCCTGCGCGGACACCGGCGCGGACTACCTGGACCTGTGCGGGGAGCCCGAGTTCGTCGACCTGACCTACGTGCGGCACGACGCACGCGCGCGGGAGACCGGGGCCCGGCTGGTGCACGCGTGCGGCTTCGACTCCGTCCCGCACGACCTGGGCGCCTACTTCACCGTCCGCCAGCTGCCCGAGGGCGTACCGCTGACCGTGGACGGCTTCGTGACCGCCGACGCGACCTTCTCCGGCGGCACCTTCGCCTCGGTCCTCGACCAGTTCGCCCGCCCTCGGCAGATGATCGCCGCCGCGCGGGACCGTGCCCGGTACGAGCCCCGGCTGCTGAACCGGCGGGCGACCGCGCCCGCCGGCCCGCCCCGGTTCGCCGGGGAGATCGACGCCTGGGCGCTGCCGCTGCCCACCATCGACGCGCAGATCGTGCGCCGTTCGGCCAAGGCGCTGGACCGCTACGGCCCCGACTTCCGCTACCGGCACTACGCGGCCGTCCGGCACCTTCCGATGGCGCTCGGCGGGGTCGCGGCGGTGGGCGCGGTGGCCGCGGCCGCCCAGCTGGCCCCCGCCCGGCGCTGGCTGTCGGACCGGCTCAGGCCCGGGGAGGGGCCCGACGAGGAGAAGCGGGCGCGGAGCTGGTTCCGGGTCCGGTTCGTCGGCGAGGGCGGCGGGCGGCGGGTCTTCACGGAGGTCTCGGGCGGCGATCCCGGCTACGGCGAGACGGCGAAGATGTTCGCCGAGGCCGCGCTCTCCCTCGCCTTCGACGACCTGCCGGCGACGGCCGGCCAGGTCACCACGGCACAGGCGATGGGCGACGCGCTGATCGAGCGGCTGCGCGCGGCCGGAATCGGCTTCCGGGTGGCAGCCGTCCGCTAGCGCTGTGCCCGGAGAGGCGAGCCGGTGGACCTTTCCGGTCGCGGCACCGGCTCAGGACCAGGCCACAACCGTGCAGAACATCCCGACGATCCAGGCGAACCCCGCCACCACGGCCAGGACGAGCACCGCGTTGACGGCGCGCTCGACGGGCTGGGCGGGGTCGGCCGGGGGCTTGGGCGCACGGTGTGTGGTCATGCGGGCCAGCCTGCCGCCGGGCCCGGGGCGTCCGCATCCGTACGGATACTCAGGACCGGTACTCGGTACGGGTACTCAGCCCAGGGCCTGGCGCAGTGCCCTGCGGCACAGCGCGTCCGCGCGGCGGGTGGTCTCCGGCAGGCGGTAGCGCGGGGTGAGCGCCAGCGTGTGGGCGCAGGCGTTGTCCAGGCTCACCCGGTGGCCGACGGAGACGAACACCGGCTTGACGCCGTCCCGGGTGCGCAGCGCCCGCCCGACCTCCTCGGAACCGGCGAGGAGCGGGGCGTGGCTGCCGCGCGCCGCGCCCGGGTCGTCGTACGCGAAGGTGAAGGGGTTCTTGGCGACGCCGACGGTGGGCAGGCCGGTGAGGACGCCGAGGTGGCTGGCGAGGCCGAAGCGGCGCGGGTGGGCGAGGCCGTAGCCGTCGCAGACCACCAGGCCCGGCGGGCACGGCAGGGCCTCCAGGGCCGCCCGTACGGTGGGAATCTCGCGGAAGGCGAGCAGTCCCGGCACGTAGGGGAAGGAGACCCGTCCGACGGCGGTCGCCTCGGCCACGGGTTCCAGGGTCGCCGCGTCCAGCACGACGGCCGCCGCCGCGACCAGGTCCCGCCCGTCGTCGTAGGCCACGTCGACTCCGGTGACATGGCCCGTGCCGGGCGGGGGTCCCGGCTCGCCGAGGACCACCCGTCCGCGCAGCTCGTCCTGCACGGCCAGCGCCGCTTCCTCGGTCGCGGGCCAGCCGGCGGGTACGCGTACGGTCGTCATGGTGGGCACGAGCGTACGGCCCGCCACGCGCGCGTGCGGCCACGGGTCCCGGCGGAGGCCGGTGGACCCGAGGCACGGCCGCCCGCACGGCCCGCCCGGTGGGGCACGGGACGGGCGGGTCAGCTCTTCCTGTCGTCCAGAGCGCGCCGCAGCTGCGCCTTGTCCATGTCCGAGCGGCCCTTGATGCCGCGCCGCTTCGCCTCTTCGTAGAGCTGGTCGTAGGTCGGGCCCGCCGCGCCGCTGTGCGAGCGCCTGCCGCCGCGCCTGCCGGAGGACATGTCCCGGAGGGACGTTCGACCGGCCGACTCGGACTCGCCGGCGCGGGCGCGTTCCTTGTTGACGGTGCGCGCCGCGATCTCCTCGGCGCGCTCCTCGCTCTGGCCCCGGTCGAGCTCGCTCTCCCTGATGTGCTCGTACTGGCGTTCCCGTTTGGGGCTGGATCCGCGTGGCATGGTCACTCCCTCCGCGTCCCTTCGCGTCCCTCGGTGGGTGCCGCCGCCGGGTACCCGCGTGTCAGCGCTCCAGACGTGCCACCCGTCCCTGCTCACCCGCGGCCCAGCAGCTCAGGTCCGGGGTGCAGTCGACGGTGTCGTAGGAACCGGTGTCGACGGTGCGCCAGGTGCGGCCGCCGTCGGTGGTCAGGTCGGTGCCGGTGGGGCCGACGGAGAGCGCGGTGGTGCGGCTGTGCGGGAGCCAGGCGGCGCCGGAGCGGTAGGCGGGCGGCGGGGTCGTCGCGGTCTGCCAGGTGCGGCCGCCGTCCCGGGTGACGGCGGCGGCCCGCGGGGAGGGCTGGTCGGGGCGGTAGTCGCCGCCCACCGCGAGGCCGTGGGTGCGGTCGCGGAAGGCGAGGGCGAAGACGCCCCGGGCCGGGTCGCCGGCCGGGACGGGCGTGTCGGTGGCGGTCCAGGTCAGGCCGCGGTCGGCGGAGTGCAGCACGCGCGCGTGCGCAGCGCCGCCGGTGGCCAGCCAGACGTCCTTCGGTCCGGAGGCGACCAGGCACTGGCCACTGGCGGCGAAGCCCGCCTCCCCGTCCAGGGCGGCCGGCATCCGGGCGTCGGGCAGCACCCGCCAGGAGCGGCCGCCGTCGCCGGTGGCCAGGATGCGGAACTTCCCGTTCACCGGGTCGCTCATGGCGAGGCCGTGGCGGTGGTCGAAGAAGGTCATGCAGTCGTAGAAGGCGGCCGGGTCGGCGTTGCGGAACGACTCGGTCCAGGTCGCCCCGCCGTCGTCGGTGCGGTAGACGCGGGACGCCTCGCCCTCGCCGATGGCCAGTACCACCGCGTGGCGCGCGTCGAACGCCTCGACGTCCCGGAACTGCAGGTCGGCCGCGCCCGGCGGGGAGACGTTCCGCCAGGTGGTCCCCGAGTCGGTGGTGCGCAGCACGGTGCCGCCCGTGCCGGCCAGCCACGCGGTGTGGCGGTCGACGGCGGCCAGGCCGCGGAACCGCACGTCGGGTGTGCCGGTGTCCTTGACCGCCCAGCGCGGTGCGGGTGCCGCGGCGTGCGCGGACCCCGCCGTCAGGGCGGCCAGCGCGGCCGCGCACACCACCCCCACCGTCACCGTCCGGCTCCTGCGTCCCGTCCGTCCTGACCGTCGCGTACTCCCCGAGCGCCTCATGGCGCGGGAAGTTAGCCCACCGGACCGGTGCCGTCCAGAGGGCCCGGCCGGCCCGGGCCGGGTAAGCCCCGGGTGTGAATGAGCCCGGTGACAGAGGTCACTGGCGTTCCGCGTGCACGGATCGGGCGGTTCCGTCGTCTCTCCCAGTGCCAGGTCTTATACGCCCGGGAAATTCGTCCAGTCGCCGCTAGGGAGCAAGGCCTTGTCCACTGTCATCGAGCAGCCCGTAGAGGCCCGCCTGGTCGCCGCGTCGCCGCGGATGCCGAGCATCCCCGCCAGCCTGTGCTACGACAGCGAGGATCCCTTCGCGGTCCGCATGACCTTCCCGGCCCCGGCCACCCTGGAGGGCGTCGACGTCTGCTGGACGTTCTCCCGCGACCTGCTCGCGGCCGGCCTGGAAGCCCCCGAGGGCAGCGGGGACGTCCGGGTGCGGCCCTACGGCTACGACCGCACGGTGCTGGAGTTCCACGCCCCCGAGGGCACCGCCGTCATCCATGTGCTCACGGGTGAGATCAGGCGGTTCCTGGAGGCGACCGGTGACCTGGTGCCGGCCGACCTGGAACACCTCCGGCTGGATCTGGACCACGGCCTGGCCGAGCTGATGCGGGACACCTGCTGACCCGTCCCCACCTGCGGGGGGAGGCGCCGTAAATCGCGTTGACACCCCGGTGGGGGTCTCCTACCTTGGGTGACGCTTCTGCTGCCGTCGATTGGAGAAGGACGTTGCTCGTCTGAGTGATTCGAGACACCGCGTCACACCCGTGAGGTGTGTCCGTGGCGTTCGACCTCGGCGTGCGAGCCTTCCCTCGGCACAGGCATCTCCCCCTGGCCGCCCGGCTGCTGTTCCGCGGTGTCTCGACACGCGTCCGTCCCCGACACCGCAAGCAACCGCGAGGCGCCCATGTCTGCTTCCGTCACCGTCACGTCCCTCTCCTTCTCCTGGCCCGACGGCTCGCCCGTCCTCGACGGCCTGGACGTCGCCGTAGGCCCCGGCCGTACCGGTCTCGTCGGCGTCAACGGATCGGGGAAGTCCACCCTGCTCAGACTCATCGCCGGTGAGCTCACCCCGTCCGACGGCACCGTGAAGGTGGCCGGCGAGGTCGGTTACCTCCCGCAGAACGTCACGCTGGACACCGCGCTGAGCGTCGAGGAGGCGCTCGGCATCGCCGGCCGCCGGGCCGCGCTGCACGCCATCGAGGCCGGCGACGCGTCCGAGGCGCAGTTCGAGGCGCTGGGCGACGACTGGGACGTCGAGGAACGCGCCCTGGTCACCCTCGGCGAGCTCGGGCTCGGCCACATCGGGCTCGACCGGACCGTCGGGGAGGTCTCCGGCGGCGAGTCGGTGCTGCTGCGGCTGGCCGCACTGCTCCTGGAGCGCCCCGACGTCCTGCTGCTCGACGAACCCACCAACAACCTCGACCTGTACGCCCGCAGGCGGCTGTACGCGGCCGTCGCGTCCTGGCCCGGCCTGCTGATCGTGGTCAGTCACGACCGTGAACTCCTCGACCTGGTCGACCAGATCGCGGACCTGCGGGCCGGGGAGGTCACCTGGTACGGCGGCAACTTCTCGGCGTACGAGGAGGCGCTGGCCGTCGAGCAGGAGGCCGCCGAGCGCATGGTGCGGGTCGCCGAGGCCGACGTCCGCAAACAGAAGCGCGAACTGTCCGACGCCCAGGTCAAACTGGCCCGCCGCAAGCGGTACGGGCAGAAGATGTACGAGCAGAAACGCGAGCCGAAGATCGTCATGGGGGCGCGCCGGCGGGCCGCCCAGGAGTCCGCGGGCAAGCACCGCATCATGCACGAGGAGCGGCTCAGCGAGGCGAAGGAGCGTCTGGACGAAGCCGTGGAGGCGGTACGGGACGACGACGAGATCCGCGTCGAACTGCCGTACACGGCGGTACCGCCGGGCCGCGACGTGCTGACCCTGGAGAACCTGGAACTCGCGCACGGCTCGCGGGTGAAGGGGATCCTCGACCTGCGCGGTCCGGAGCGGATCGCGCTGGTCGGACGGAACGGCGCGGGCAAGACGACGCTGCTGCGCACGATCGCCGGGGAGCTGGCGCCGGTGGCGGGCGAGGCGCGCGCGCACGTGCCGCTGCGCTTTCTGCCGCAGCGCCTGGACGTGCTCGACGGGGAGCTGACCGTGGCCGAGAACGTGGCCCGGTTCGCGCCGGGCGCCACCAACAACCGGATCCGGGCCCGGCTGGCCCGCTTCCTGTTCCGGGGCGCCCGCGCGGACCAGCGGGCCGCCACGCTCTCCGGCGGCGAACGCTTCCGGGCCGCGCTCGCGGCGCTGCTGCTGGCCGAGCCGGCCCCGCAGCTGCTGATGCTGGACGAGCCGACGAACAACCTCGACATGGCGAGCGTGCGGCAGCTCACCACGGCCCTGGAGTCCTACCAGGGCGCCCTGGTCGTGGCCAGTCACGACCTCCCCTTCCTGGAGTCGATCGGGATCACCCGGTGGCTGCTGATGGCGGACGGGGAGCTGACCGGCACCACACCGCAGGAGGTGGCGAGTCTCAGGAGGGGCACAGCCTGACAACGAGGGTTTTGTCCACACCGGACCGCGCTGCATGATGGCGGTCCGGCGCCCGCGCAACGGGCGCCGGACCCACCCGTCGACCCCGGAGACCCGTCGTGCCCAGCAAGAAGGCCCTCGTCCGCCGCCCCGGCCCGCGCCTCGCCGAAGGCCTGGTGACGCACATCGAGCGGGAGAAGGTCGACGTCGAGCTCGCCCAGGACCAATGGGACGCGTACACCGAGACGTTGCGCGCGCACGGCTGGGAGACCGTCGAGGTCGACCCGGAGGACGACTGCCCCGACTCGGTCTTCGTCGAGGACACCGTCGTCATGTACAGGAACGTCGCGCTGATCACCCGGCCCGGCGCCGAGTCGCGCCGCGCGGAGACCGCCGGGGTCGAGGAGGCGGTCGCCCGCCTCGGCTGCTCGGTGAACTGGATCTGGGAGCCGGGCACGTTGGAGGGCGGCGACGTCCTCAAGGTCGGCGACACCCTCTACGTCGGCCGCGGCGGGCGGACCAACGCGGCCGGCGTGCAGCAGTTGCGGGCGGTGTTCGAGCCGCTGGGCGCGCGGGTCGTCGCGGTGCCGGTGAGCAAGGTGCTGCACCTGAAGTCGGCGGTGACCGCGCTGCCCGACGGAACGGTTCTGGGGCACATCCCGCACGTGGACCGGCCCTCGCTGTTCCCCGGCTTCCTGGCGGTGCCCGAGGAGGCCGGAGCCCATGTGGTGCTGCTGGGCAGCGGCAAGGTGCTGATGTCGGCGAGCGCCCCGAAGACGGCGGAACTGCTCACCGATCTGGGCCACGACGTGGTCACGGTGGACATCTCCGAGTTCGAGAAGCTCGAAGGCTGTGTGACGTGCCTCTCGGTGCGGCTAAGGGAGTTGTACGTCTGACCGGGTGATCGCCTCACTCCCCCGGCCCTGGGACCTGCGGGTCCCGGGGCTGCTTGGCATGTCCCGATTCGCCTGTGCACGGCACCTGATCAGCGGTCTTTACAGCGCACTTAACCTACGGCTTCGTAACCTACGGATTCGTAGCCTACGATCACGTAGGTTTCCGGCACCGCTCGCCGGTCCTCTCCCGTTCATCCGCTCTTGTTCGGCGTCCCCCTGGAGTTCTCGTGACGATCACTTCTCCCTCCCTCGGCAGCTCGTCCGCCTGGACCGACGCGCGGCTGCTGTACGCCTTGGAGGAAGTGGTCGAGAAGGAGCTGAACCGCCATCTGAAGGTCGCCAAGGACTGGATGCCGCACGAGTACGTGCCGTGGTCCGACGCCCGGAACTTCCCCGGCTTCTTCGAGGACGGCGAGGCCTGGGGCAAGGAGCAGTCCAAGGTCACCGAGATCGGCCGGATCGCCCTGGTGGTGAACCTCCTCACCGAGGACAACCTGCCCAGCTACCACCACGAGATCGCCTCGCTGTTCGGCCGCGACGGCGCCTGGGGCACCTGGGTGCACCGCTGGACCGCCGAGGAGGGCCGGCACGGCATCGTGATGCGGGACTACCTGCTCGCCTCCCGCGCGGTCGACCCGGACAAGCTGGAGGCGTTCCGGATGTCGCACATGAGCGAGGGCTTCGAGTCGGACAACCGCCACTCGATGCTGCACTCGGTCGCCTACGTCGCCTTCCAGGAGCTCGCGACCCGTATCTCGCACCGCAACACCGGCCACCAGTCCGGCGACCCGGTCTGCGACCGCATGCTGGCCCGGATCGCCACCGACGAGAACCTGCACATGGTCTTCTACCGCAACCTGCTCAAGGCGGCCTTCGAGCTGGCTCCCGACCTGACCATGCAGGCCGTGCGGGACGTGGTGGTCGAGTTCCGGATGCCCGGCCACGGCATCCCCGGCTTCGAACGGGCCGCCGCCCAGATGGCGATCGGCGAGGTCTACAACCTGCGCATCCACCACGACGACGTGATCCAGCCGGTGCTGCGCCACCTGAGGGTCCTGGACATCGACGGGCTCGGCCCGGAGGGCCTGCGGGCCCAGGAGGAACTCGGCCTGTTCATGGGCGGTCTGGACGCGGAGGCCATGAAGTTCGACGAGAAGCTGGCCGCGCGCAAGGCCCGGATGGCGGCCCGCGCCGGGGCGTGAACCCCTGACGGCGGGGCGCACCGATTTCCCGGTGCGCCCTGTCGGTGGCCTGCGGCATCATGCGCGCATGCCTGATGACATCACCGCCGGCCGGGCGGTCGGCTTCCTGCTGGACCTGATCGACCCCGCGGACGCCGACCGGGTACGCGCGCGTGTCGGGCTGCCCCGGCCGGCACCGGAGGACCTGCGGGAGGCCCGGCGCCGCGTTCCGTGGGAACTGCCGAGGCTGCCGTCGGCGGTGGTGCTGTGGATGCTCCAGGAGGACGACACCGAACTCAACGCCGTCCTCTGGCGACTCCTCACGGAGCGGGACACGGCGCTGCGCAGGGCCATTCTGGAGGGCGTGCCGTTCGGTCCGGGCCGGGTGCTCCCGGTGGAGGTCGACCCGGTCCTGCGCGACGACTACGAACGGCCGCCGGTGCCCGGGCGGGTCGCCCGCCTCGGCCTCGTCGCGGCCCTGCGCGACTCGACCACCATGGCGGCCGCGCGGCAGTCGGCCTCCATGGTCTACCGGCACGAGCACTGGCGGACGATCGCGGCGGCGGACCGCGAGAACTCGCTTCCCGGCTACGTCAGATGGACCCTGGCGGTCCGCCCGGACTGCCCGCCCTCGCTGCGCGCCCAGTTCGGGACGCACCGCAAGTTCGCCTTCCGGGTCCGGCAGGCCGGTGTCACGACCAGTCCCGCCGAGTACGCGTTGGACCATGGTCCCGCCCGGGACGCGCTCAAGGTGCTCTCCCGCGGACACGTGATCTTCCCGAACCGGATCGCCGAGGCCGAGGACGGGCTGCGCCCGCTCGTCCGGGACCACCTGGGCGGCCACGAGGAGGCCTGGGCGGTACTGGCCCAGCTGCTCGGGACCTTCCACGGCACCACCGCGGAACTGGTCATGACCGCCGGGGCCATCGCCTAGGCCGGCACCGGGTGGCGGCGTACCGGTCGGTCACGGGGAAGGAGGGGGCGGGGCGGCCGGATTCGAACCGGCGTGTTCTGGTTCTGGAGACCGGTGCGCCTGCCTCTGCGCTACGGCCCCGCCCTTGCGGCCGATCGTAATGCCCTGGCCCGATGTCAGTGGCCGCTGGTACCAATGGAGGATCGGGGGAACCGCGCGGCGGGGGACTGCACATGGGGTACGGAGAGCGGGGGCGGCCACGCCCGCAGGTGATCGATCTGACCGACCGCAGGGCGCTCGAGGCCTACCGCCCGGCCGATCCGGAGACGGTCGCGCGGGCACGGCGCCTGAAGGAGGCCGCGCTGCTGGACTTCGGGCTGACGGAGTCGGCGGTGGCGTCGTGGCTGTACTCGAAGTGCGCGCACCAGATCCCGACGACGGCGATCGACACGGCGGCCGTGGTCGCCTCGGGCGACGGCAGCTGCCTGCTGCTCTACAACCCGGACTTCTTCGTCGGACTCGGCCTGGACGGCGTCAAGTTCGTGCTGTTCCACGAGGCCCGGCACCTGGTGCACCGCCACCTGCTGGCCGACCCGGAACTGCGCGAGGACCCGGTGTTCACGCTCGCCGCCGAGGTCTCCGTCAACCATGTGGCGCTGGTCCGCCTGGGCCGCGACGAACTGCCGCTGCTGGACGGCCGTCCGACCGGGGTCGATCCGCGTACGGTGTACGACGCCTACCGGGCGGACCTGACGGCCCACGGCCTGGAACCGCTGGCGTACGAGCGGTTCGCCGAGACCGACATGCGGATCTACGGCGAACTGAAGCGCATGTGCGACCCGCCGGTGCCGCCGCCGCTGTGCCCGCACCTGGTCACCGGTCTGATCCCCGCCGACCAGGAGACCGTCGACGCGGTGACCTCGTCCGCGCTGCTCAACTCGCTGCTGGCGGCCCGGCGCGGCCACGCGGGCGCCGAGCGCGAACTTCTCGACCTCATGGACCGCACGCAGGAGGGTTCGGCGCGGGCCGCGAAGCTCTGGGGGAACCTGGGCGCGGGCATGCTGCGCGGCGAGACCGGCCGCACCGGCACCGTCGACTGGTGGCAGCGCTGGCTGGTCGACGTCCTCGGCTCCCGGCTGCGCGACGGCGAGCGGCTGGTGTACCCGAAGAAACGGGGCGCCCTGCTCGCCGCCCTCGGCCAGGACCCGGTGCTGGCCCGGCGCGGCCCGGTCCGCGAGAAGGTGCTGGTCATCGCCTACGACACCTCGGGCTCGATGCCCGGCCGGGTGATCGACTGGCTCACCCGGCTCGTCGGCCGGATCGACGGCGTGACGGCGCACTGGCTGTCCTTCGACGCCGTGGTGATGCCGTTCGCACCGGGCGAGCGCGTGTACGGCGGTGGCGGCACCAGCTTCCAGGCGGTGGCCGACTACGTGGAGGGCCGTACCGAAGTGGCGGGCCGACGCTGCGAGGTGACCCCCGACGCGGTCGTCGTCCTGACCGACGGATACGCGCCGCCGGTCACCCCGGCCGAGCCGGAGAAGTGGATCTGGCTGATCACCGAGGGCGGCGACGACTGGCCCGAGCGGCACACACCCGCGATGGACTGCCATCGCGTCACTACGGGATCACGGTAGATGAGCACACGGACGACGACCACGGACCAGCGACCGGCGACCGAGCCGTCCCGGCTGGAGTCGTTCATCGACGCGATGATCGACATGCGGCAGACCGGTCAGATCTTCGGCGAGCATGGCATCGGCAAGACGGCGACGTTCTTCTCGCACCTGGCCCGCACCCGCCCGGACACCACGCTGGTGTACGTCCCGGCGGCCAATCTGACCCCGGACGACCTGCTGGTGAACGCGCCCGTCCGCGACCCGCACACGGGCGAACTGGTGCTGCGCCAGCTGGTGATGAGCCGGCTCAGGCCCGGCCGGCCGTTCGTGCTGCTCATCGACGACTCGCTGCAGGCGGGCGACACGATCCAGTCACAGCTGATGCAGGTCGCCTGCAACTGGTCGCTGGGCGAGCACGATCTGCGCGCCCTGGGCTGCGTCGGCGTGTTCCTCACCGACAACGAGTCGCTGTCGGAGACCTCGGCCCGCCGGGGTGACCTGGCGCTCCTCGACCGCATGGTGACGCTGCGGATCACCGCGAACGACACCTCGTGGCGACGGCACCTCGCCGCCGTGTACCGGCCGTGGGACCTGCGCCCGGTGTTCTCCCTGTGGGCGTCGCTCTCCCCCGCGCTGCGCGAACTGCTGTCGCCGCGCACCCTGGACCACGTGCTGGCCAACGCGCGCGAGGGCTTCCCGCTGCGCTGGGGCCTGCCGCTGGTCGACGGCGAGCGGCTGCGGCTGGCCGAGCCCGGCCCGGACGGCCGTCCCGGGCAGAACCGCACCGCCGAGATCCTGGACCGGATCGCGGCGGGCGTGGGCGTGGCCAACCCGGCCACCATCGCCGACCCGGTACGGCAGGTGGTGCGGGCGGCGCTGCGCAACCGCTGGACGGTGCTGCTCCAGGGGCCGCCGGGCTGCGGCAAGACGGAACTGGTGCGGGAGACCGTGCGCGAGGGGCTGGGGCGGGACGCCCTGTACTTCTCGCTGCCGGTGACGAACGTCGAGGACCTGTGCGCGCCGGTCCCGTCCCCGGACGGCACCCTGGACAACCTGCTGGCCGCGCCGTTCACGGGTCCGGACCCCA
Organism: Streptomyces sp. NPDC001068; assembly: GCF_042897315.1. Lineage (NCBI taxonomy): Bacteria > Bacillati > Actinomycetota > Actinomycetes > Kitasatosporales > Streptomycetaceae > Streptomyces > Streptomyces sp. NPDC001068. The sequence continues at coordinate 332,415 of NZ_JBIAYD010000001.1, forward strand.
AGGCGATCGTCTGGGACGAGTACAACCGGCCCAAGGACAAGGCCGCGTTCGCCAAACTGATGGAGGTCACCCAGGAGTGGTCGCTGGCGGGACGCCGGATCGAGAACCTGCGCGCGCAGATAGCCCTGCAGAATCCGCCCTACCACCTGGGCCGCAAGCTGCTGGTGTCGAGGAACAACATCGCCCAGGCGACCCGTTTCACCGCCTCGCTGCTGGTCGAGCCCGAGGACATCCCGGCGAACGAGTGGCTGCTCGCCCGGTACGGCCAGGACGCGGAGACGGTCCTGGAGTGGTGGAAGCACGACATCGACGAGGAGGGCCGGGCCTGGATCACCAAGCGGACGCTGGAGCGGCTGATCAAGCTGCACCGGCACGGCCTGCCGCTGGAGATGGGCATGGTCTACCTCGGCGACGGCGAGTTCGCGCCGGTCTCGTTGACGGCCCTGGTGGACCGCTTCAGGGGCCGCCCGGTCACCGGTCTGCGCGAACTGGCCCGGGACGTCGGGGCCTGGGAGGTCCGGCTGCGCCGCGCCGCCGCCCATTCCGTGGAGGGCGGTGACGACAGCGACGTCGTGCACCAGATCCTCGCCAACGCGGAGCTGTCCCAGCTCAAGAGGCACCGGGCGGTGGTGACCCGCCTGGCGGTCCTGCTCCCGGCGAAGCTGCGCGCGACGTACCTGGTGGGGGCGTCCGAGCAGCACCAGCGTTACTGGATGCGGGTGTTCATGGAGATGCGCGGGAGCTGAGGGTCAGCCCTGCGGCGGTGCCGTCCGGTGCACGCTGCGTACGGCGGCCACGTCGGCCGGCACCGCGGGGGCCGGGACCTGGGCGCTGAGGTCGTTCAGCCTGCGTTTGACGCTGGCGGCGATGCCGGCCCCGAGGCGGTATCGGGTGGCCGTGCCGGCCCGGGCCGCGTGGTCGAGGAGGCGGTGGGCCTCGCGGCTGCGCATGCCGGTGTGGGTCAGCACGAGATGGGCGAGGCGGTGTCGGGCGCCGGCCAGGGCGTGCCCGATGGTGTCGGCGGCGGCCAGGTCCAGCCGGTTGTCGGGGGCCGCGAGCACGGCGGCCGCGCGGACCCGTCCGAGGTCGAGCAGGGTGACCCCGGCCGAGGCCGCCGCCGTCACCAGACGGGCGGCGGCCGCCGGGCCGATGCCGTTGCTGGCGGCGGAGAGCCGGGACAGGCGCCCGTAGGGGGCCCGGTCCAGGGCGTCGGCCAGCAGCAGCGCACCGGCGTCGCCCAGCCGGGCGGCGGACACGTACAGTTCGCCGACCCCGCCGCCCGCGACGACGGCGGACAGCGCCCGCGCGCCGTCCTCGCCCAGCGGGTTGCCGCCGACGAAGAGCCGTTCGATCCGGCGTCCGCCGTCGGCCGCCACCAGCAGGGCGTCCGCCAGCACGGCCGTACCGGCCGGGTCGAGCCCGGTCTGGACGAGGTCGAGGGTGCGCAGCGAGCGGGCGGACTCGATGAGTTCGGCGGCGGCCCGCCCGCCGTCGGCGCCCAGCGGGTTCCGCTTCAGCCAGACGCCGGTGACGACCTGGGGCGAGGCACGCAGCTGGTCGGCGATCCGGCAGGCGCCGCCTGCGGTGATGCCGTTGCAGCCGAGGTAGAGCGTCTCGACCTCGCCGCCGGACCCGGCCACCGCGGCGGCGCCCTCGTCGCCGAGCGCGTCCGTGCCGAGCAGCAGGTGCCGGACCGGAGTGGGGCCGGCGCCCAGCGCCTCGGCGATCAGGGCGGCGCCGGCCGCGCCGACGCCCTGCTTGCACAGGTCGAGGCGGCCGTCCGGCAGCGCGGTGCCGGCCGTGAAGTCCAGCCGCTCCCCCGCCGGGCGCCCGGCGCGCAGCCAGTCGAGCAGCGGGGCGAGTTCGGCGGCCGGGCGCGGCACCACCCGCGGCACCCCGGCGAACGTCCGCTCCTCGCTCACCACGCGGCCTCCCGGTAGTCCTTCAGGAACACCCCGGACACCGGGTCGCCTGCCTCGCCGCGCACGATCGGGTCGTAGACGCGGGCGGCGCCGTCGACGACGTCGAGGGGGGTGCGGAAGCCCGCGCCCGCCATCCGGGCCTTCTTGGGCGCCGGGTTCTCGTCGGTGATCCAGCCGGTGTCGACGGCGCACATGTGGACGCCCCGGTCGGCGAGTTCGGCGGCGCTGGTGCGGGTGAGCATGTTGAGGGCCGCCTTGGCCATGTTGGTGTGGGGATGTCCGGCCATCTTGTTGCGGACGGCGAACCGGCCCTCGACCGCGGTCACGTTGACCACGTACCGGCGCGGGTGCGGCGAGGCCAGCAGCAGCGGCAGCAGCCGGTCGCAGAGCAGCGCCGGGGCGACCGCGTTGACCAGCTGGGTCTCCAGGACCTCGGCGGGGTCGAGGCCGCCGAGCCGGGCGGACCAGGAGTTCTCCGGCGAGGGGTCGGGCAGCAGCCCGGCCTCGTCGGCCTCCCGCAGCGCGGCGGGCAGGGCCGCGGCCGCGTCCGCGGCCCTGCGCAGCGGAGTGAAGCCGGGGGCGGGCCGGGCGCCCGGGGGCAGCGCGGCCCGCTCCCCGGAGGCCAGCAGCGCGTAGGCCTCGGGAGGCCGGCGCACGGTCTGGGCCGCGTTGTTGACGAGGATGTCCAGCGGCTCGGCGTCCTGCCGAAGTTCCTCGCACAGGCCGAGCACCTGGCGCGGGTCACGCAGGTCGACGGCGAGCACGGTCAGCCGGTGGAGCCAGGCGGCGCTGCCGGGGGCGGCCTCGAAGCGGCGTACGGTGTCGTGCGGGAAGCGCGAGGTGACCTGGACCTCGGCGCCGTCGCGCAGCATCATCAGGGCCAGCTGGAAGCCGATCTTCACCCGGCCGCCGGTGAGCAGCACCCGGCGGCCGCCCAGGTCGGTGCTCAGGGCGCGGCGGGCGGTGTTGTCGGCGGCGCAGTCGGGGCAGAGCCGGTGGTAGAAGCCGTCGACCTGCCGGTAGGGCGACTTGCAGACGTAGCAGGTGCGCGGCTTGTGGAAGACGCCTCCGGTGCCGGGCACGGCCAGCGGTGCGTCCTCGCGGCGGTCCAGGGCGCCGGTCGCGGTCGCGGTCATCGCCTCGGCGTCCGCCGACGACACCGCGGTGGAGCGGGCCTTGCGGCGGCGCAGCCGTCCGTCGCGGGCGAAGGAGGCGGCGACCTGCTCGGCGTTCAGTCGCACCGGGTCGTCGACGGGCAGCGCCCGCAGCTTCCCCACCACGTCGTGGAAGGCGGCCAGTTCCGCCTCGGAGATCGCCTCGTTCATCCGTCCCGCCGCCCCGTGTCCGCCCTGTCGTGGTCCCGGCCGGATTCGAACCGGCGTATCCGTCATGCCATGACGGCGAGTCTGCCTCTGCTCTACAGGACCTCGGCACGCGATCCGGACGACCGGATTCGAACCGGCGTGTCCGCCTTGGCAAGGCGGTGCGCCTGCCTCTGCGCTACGTCCGGACGCGTCCCGTGATCGTAACCGGACGCGGCAGGTGGCGGTGCATGTTTTCCGGGGCGGCCGCGGTCAGCGGGAGGCGCGCCTGAGTTCCAGGCGTTCCTTCTCGGACAGGCCGCCCCAGACGCCGAAGCGCTCGTCGTTGTCCAGCGCGTACTCGAGGCAGGCCGAACGCATCTCGCACATACCGCAGATGCGCTTTGCCTCGCGCACCGAGCTGCCGGGCTCGGGGAAGAAGAAGTCCGCACCGGTCTGCGCGCACAGCGCCTGCGCATGCCAGTCCGGGACGGGCGTGCGGGGTGGGATGGTGGTGTCGAAGTGCATGGTCAGGATCGTGCCGGGCGGCGAAAAACGTTCGATCAACGCCCGCTCAACGAGGACGGGACGGACCTCGCCAGCCTCGATCATGCGCGTCGGCACCACGCCCGCACACGGCGGCGCGCGCAACGGAACCAAAACTCGGCGGGTCCGTCAAGTGACCGACGGTAACCGGGTACCTGCGGGCGCGCTCCGGCAGCGATTGTCAGTGGGCGGTGCAAGACTCGGCTCTGCAATGCACGGGACCCTTCCGAGGAGGGCGAAGATGCTCACCACCCGTTTCGTCAACGGCGCTCCCAACTGGATCGACCTCGGCACCCCCGAGATCGACGGCGCCGTCTCCTTCTACAACGGCCTCTTCGGCTGGCAGTTCCAGTCGGCGGGACCGGACGCCGGAGGCTACGGCTTCTTCCAGCTGGACGGCAGGACGGTCGCCGGCGGGATGCAGACCAGCCCCGAACAGGGCCCGCCGAGCTGGAGCGTGTACTTCCAGAGTGAGGACGCGCAGGCCACCGCCAAGACCGCCGAGCAGGCGCACGGCAGCGTCCTCGCCCAGCCGATGGACGTGATGGGCCAGGGCCACCTGGCGATCCTCGCCGACCAGGCGGGGGTGCCCTTCGGCATCTGGCAGCCCGGGCGGACCAAGGGCGTGGCGGTGGCGGGCGATCCGGGTTCGCTGTGCTGGGTGGAGCTGTACACCCCGGACATCGCGGCGGCGGCCGCCTTCTACCACAAGGTGCTGGGTCTGGAGACCTCCGGAGTTCCGTTCCCCGGCGGCACCTACACCTGCGTCAACCCGGCCGACGGTGACGACGACTCGATGTTCGGCGGGATGGTGCCGCTGGCCGAGGATCCGGCCGAGGCGCAGATCGGCGCGTACTGGCTGCCCTACTTCGAGGTCGAGGACCCGGACGCGGTGGCGGAGAAGGCGCAGCAGACCGGCGGCAGGGTGCGGATGCCGGCGACCACCCTGGAGGGCGTGGGCCGGATGGCAAAGCTGGCGGACCCCTACGGCGCCCGGTTCGCGGTGATCAGGAGCGAGCAGCAGGGCTGAGACGCGGACGCCTAGGCGGTGGCGCGCCGTACCAGTGTCGTGGGCAGGACGACGCTGGCGGGCGCGTCCGCCTCCGGGTTGCGCCGGGTCAGCGAGGCAAGCAGGATCCGGGCCATCAACCGGCCCATCTCCTCGATGTCCTGACGGACCGTCGTCAGTGACGGTTCGGTCTGTCCGGTGACGGGCAGCACGTCGTCGAAGCCGATCACGGCCACGTCCTCGGGCACCCGGCGGCCGTGCTCGCGCAGCACGCGCAGGGCGCCGAGCGCGGTGAGGTCGTTGGCCGCGAACACGGCGTCGACGTCCGGGCAGCGGTCGAGGAGCTCGCCCATGGCGCGTTCGCCGCCGGCCGGGGTGAAGTCGCTCGGCACGACCAGCCGTGGATCGGCCTTCCCCAGGGTCGCCATGACGTCCCGGTAGCCCTGGAGGCGGTCGGCGGCCGAGGTCTGGTCCAGGGGTCCGGTGATGTGCGCGATCCGGGTCCGGCCGAGGCCCGCGAGATGGCGTACGGCGTCCTGGGCGCCGCCCCGGTTGTCGCAGTCGACGTACACGGCGCTGTCGGTGCCCTCTCCCCAGCCGGGCCGGCCGCCGAACACGGTGGGGACTCCGGCGCCCTCGATCAGGCCGGGCAGCGGGTCGTCGAGATGGAGCGAGAAGACGAGCGCGCCGTCGACATGGCCGCCGGTGAGATAGCGGGCCACGCGCGCGTGGTCGTCCCGGCCCTCGGTGAGCAGCAGCACGAGCTGGTTGTCGTGGGCCGTCAACTCCTTGCTGATTCCACGGAGTTGGAGTGCGAAGAAGGGGTCGGTGAAGATCCGGGTCTCGGGTTCGGCGATGACGACGGCGATCGCGTCGTGCCGTCTGGTGACCAGGCTGCGGGCCGCCTGGTTGGGGACGTAGCCGAGTTCCTCGACCGCTTTGCGGACCCGTTCGACGAGGGGTTCGCGCACCCCGTCCCCGCCGTTGACCACCCGTGACGCGGTGGCCCGGGACACCCCGGCCCGTGCGGCCACGGCCTCCAGCGTGGGGCGCGACACTGCCTCGGACACCTCGGCCCTCCTCCTCGGCGGCTGACGATCAGCATAGCCCCGGGCGCCGGGACGCCGGGGTGCCCGCCGGGCGGGACATCGTGGCGGCCGAAGCGGGACCCGTCGTTCAAGTCCGCTGTTCAGGAGGGCTGTTCGGGACGGGCGCGGCTCGGCTGGACGCGTTTGGGCTCACCCGGCATCTTCGGGTACTCGGGCGGATAGGGCAGATCGCCGAGTCCGTGGTCGTGTTCGTCGCGGCGGGCGAGTTCGAGCAGTGCGTCGAGCGAGTAGGCGTGCTCGTCCATGTCGGCGTGCACGTCGCCGACTTCGGCGAAGCGGGCCGGCATCGTGGCGAGGTCGAAGTCGGCCGGCCGCACGTCGTCGACCTCCACCCAGCGCAGGGGCGCGGAGACCGGGGCGTCGGGGCGGGGCCGCAGCGAGTAGGCGGAGGCGATGGTGCGGTCCCGGGCGGTCTGGTTGTAGTCGACGAAGATGCGCTCGCCGCGTTCCTCCTTCCACCACTTGATCGTCACCCGGTCCGGCATCCGGCGCTCCAGCTCACGGCCCAGGGCGATCGCCGCGCGCCGCACCTGGGTGAAGGTCCAGCGGGGTTCGATGGGCACGAAGACGTGCAGCCCCCGGCCGCCGGAGGTCTTGGGCCAGCCCCGCAGCCCGCCGAACTCGTCGAGGACGGACCGTAGTTCGTGGGCGGCGCGGACGGCGTCGGCGAAGTCGGTGCCGGGCTGCGGGTCGAGGTCGATGCGGAGTTCGTCGGGGCTGTCCACGTCGGCGCGGCGCACCGGCCAGGGGTGGAAGGTGAGGGTGCCGTACTGGGCGGCCCACACCACCGCGGCCTCCTCGGTGGGGCACATCTCGTCGGCGGTGCGGCCGCTGGGGAAGGTGATGTGGGCGGTGGGGATCCAGTCGGGCATGCCCTTGGGCGCGCGCTTCTGGTAGAACCACTCGCCCTCGACGCCGTCGGGGTAGCGCTGGAGGGTGGTGGGGCGGTCGCGAAGGGCGCGCAGGATGCCGGGGGCCACGGCCGCGTAGTACCGGGCCACGTCCAGCTTGGTGAAACCGCGCTCCGGGAAGAAGATCTTGCCGGGGCTGGACAGCCGTACGGTCCGGCCGGCCACCTCCAGTTCCACCGCATCGCCCATGCGGCCACGGTAGGCCCACCACCCGCCTCGCGCACGTCGGTTGCGGCCGATCCACGCGCATCGGCCGCCGCCGCGGCATCGGGACAGCGACCCCGGACCGCGACTCCAGCACCGTGACTCCAGGACCGGGGCTCCGGGACCGGGGCTCCGGGACCGGGGCTCTAGGACCGCGACTCTAGGACCGCGGCACGGTCCAGGTGACGGCGGGCCTGCGCCGGACGTCGTAGACGATCCGGTCGGGGCGGGTGCCCTTGGCCATCCCGAAGGTGATCTTCCCGCGCAGGCAGTCGCCCGGCCGCACCGTGCCCGCCGAGACCGGGTAGGTCGGCGCGGGCACGCCGTACCCCTTGAGCCCGAGCGGCTTGACCTCGGTGCCGTCCCGCAGCCGCAGGGTCCAGGGGGACTGGGCGACGATGACGTTGGTGCTGCCGGCGTCGACACAGGTCCTCACCTCGAGCACGGCCCACTCGGAGTCCGGGAAGTCGGCGAGGTTGGTGGGGAGGTGCACGCCCTTGGCCGGCTGGGTGTAGCCGACGGCGGACGTGGTGGCGCTGATGTGGCTGCCGTCGCCGTCGATGTCCTTCCAGTGCCGCCCGGAGCCGAGGGCGAGCGGCTTGGGGTCGGCCGACGGGCGGGACGCGACGGACCCGGAGGTGGCGACGCCCCCGCCGGTGCAGGCCGTGGCGGTCGCGGCCAGCAGCAGGGCGGCGGCGACGGTCGTACGGATACGCATGGATGTTCCCCCGTGAAGCGTGTGTACCGAGTGAGCATCATGCCGTTCGTGTGGGCGCCGTGCCGATCATGTGTCCATGTTGTGATCAACGGGTGCCGGGAAAAGGCGTGCCGCGCGACGCGCGGTGCCCGGGGTCCGCTCGTAGAGTCGTGGCATGGATCTGCCGGTGATGCCACCCGTGAAGCCGATGCTCGCCAAGTCGGTGGCGACGATCCCGCCGGACATGCAGTACGAGGCGAAGTGGGACGGCTTCCGCGCGATCGTGTTCCGGGACGGCGCCGAGATGGAACTCGGCAGTCGCACCGGCAAGCCGTTGACCAGGTACTTTCCCGAGCTGGTGGCGGCGCTCGCGGAGCGGGTGCCCGAGCGGTGCGTGCTGGACGGGGAGATCGTGATCGCACGGGAGGGCCGGCTGGACTTCGACGCGCTGAGCGAACGGATCCATCCGGCGGACTCCCGGGTGCGTGCCCTGGCGGAGCGGACGCCCGCCTCGTTCGTCGCCTTCGATCTGCTGGCACTGGCCGACGAGTCCCTGCTGGACGTTCCGCTGACCGACCGCCGCGCCCTGCTCACCGCGGCGCTGGCCGGTGTCACCCCGCCGGTCCACCTGGCCCCGGCGACGACCGATCCGGACATCGCCCGGCGGTGGTTCGACCAGTACGAGGGCGCCGGCCTCGACGGGGTCGTCGCCAAGCCGCTGACGCTGGGCTATCGCCAGGACGAGCGGGCCATGTTCAAGATCAAGCACGAGCGGACCGCCGACGTCGTCGTGGCTGGCTACCGCCTGCACAAGAGCGGCCCGGTGGTCGGCTCGCTGCTGCTCGGCCTGTACGACGACCGGGGCGCCCTCCAGCACGTCGGCGTCTCGGCCGCGTTCCCGATGAAGCGCCGGGCGGAGCTGATCGAGGAACTGGCGCCGCTGCGCATGGACGACGTCACCGGGCACCCCTGGGCGGCCTGGTCGGAGGAGGCGGCCCACGAGTCGGCCCGGCTGCCCGGCGCGCCGAGCCGCTGGTCCGGCAAGAAGGACCTGTCCTGGGTGCCGCTGCGGCCGGAGCGGGTGGCCGAGGTGGCGTACGACCACATGGAGAACGGGGCCCGCTTCCGGCACACGGCCCGCTTCCGCCGCTGGCGCCCGGACCGTACGCCGGAGAGCTGCACCTACGCGCAGTTGGAGGAGCCGGTGCGGTACGACCTCGCGGAGATCCTCGGGTCGTAGCCCTCCCCCTCCTCCCGGCCTCTCCCCCGATCGGTCGTCCCGGCGGTGCGTGATCGGTTTCGACCGGGTATGGCCACCGGTGACCCGATGAGCACACAATCAAGGGGACGAACGGGGTGGCAACTGTGGGCATGGGACACGGGGCGCCGACGCGCCGGACCGTGCTGACGGCCGCCGTGGCCGCGGCCGCGCTGACGGCTTCGCTCGCCGCCGGCTGCACCCGGCAGGGCCCCTCGGACGACGGCCGCGCACCGCACGGCAGCGCGACACCGGACGAGCGGCGGAGCGCCGGCACCGGTTCGGTGCTGGCCGTGAAGATCGACAACGTCGCCGCGGCGCGCCCCCAGACGGGGCTCGACTCGGCCGACGTGGTGTACGCGGAGCAGGTGGAGGGCGGGCTCAGCCGGCTGATGGCGGTGTACGCCACCACGCTGCCCGAGGTCGTCGGCCCGGTGCGCAGCGCCCGCGAGTCCGATCTGGAACTGCTGCGCCAGTTCGACCGGCCGACGCTCGCCTTCTCGGGCGCCCAGCGCAAGCTGCTCCCGCTGATCGACGGGGCACCGCTGCGGCCGAGGACCCCGGACACCGCGTCCGGCGCCTACTACCGGGGCGGCGACAAGCCGGCCCCGCACAACCTGTACCTGCGCCCCGCCCGGCTGATGTCCGGCGCCCCCGGCAGGGCGGCCCTCACCACCGGGTTCCGGTACGGCCCGGCCCCGTCCGGCGGCACCGTCACCGCGACCCGCACCGTGCGGTACCCGGTGGCCCGCTTCACCTTCACCTGGTCCGCCGCCCGGCAGCGGTGGCTGGTGTCGATGGACGGCACCCCGGCCCGGACCACGTCCGGCGCGCGGGTCGCGGCCGCGACGGTCGTGGTGCAGCACGTGCGGGTGCGCACCTCCGCCTATCACGACGTGCTCGGCAACCCCACGCCGTACACCGAGACGGTGGGGACGGGCAAGGCCGAGGTACTGCGGGACGGGCGGTCCTACGAGGCCGTCTGGAACCGGCGGACGGCCACCGACGGTACGGCGTTCACCGCGGCGGACGGCAGCCCGCTGCCCTTCGCCACCGGTCAGGTGTGGGTGGTGTTCGCGAAGGCCTAGGGCTGCGGGAGGAGGGGCGGCTCCCCGGGATCGCGCAGCCCCTCGGCCGCGTCCGAGACGCGGCGGATCAGATCGAGGAACAGGCCCTGCTCGGCGGCCGAGAGCGGGGCCAGGAAGACCTGGTTCATCCGGGCGGTGCGCACCGTGAGCCTGCGGTGGGAGCGCAGTCCGTCGTCGGTGAGACGCAGCAGGAAGCGGCGGCCGTCCCGCGGGTCGCGCACCTTGTCGAGCAGCCCCCGCCGGCCGAGCCGTCCGATCACCTCGGCGATGGTCGACCGGTCCAGCCCGACCCGCTCCCCGACCGTGCGCTGGTCCAGCCCCGGCTCGGCGACGAGCGCGTTCAGGACGGCGAACTGCGGCGAGGTGATCTCCTCCGAGACCATCGTGTTCCACAGCAGGTGGTGGGCCTGCTGCAGCCGCCGGGCCAGGTGCCCGGGGTGGGTGGTGAGGTCCACCGCGGCCATGTGCGCCCCCAAGGTCGGAACTGATCGGTGCACTGAACGATACGCCTCGATGCCGGGCCGCACTCGGCCACCCGTCTGCCGTCATCCCTGCTCTTGACGGGCGGATGGAGCGGTGGCAGCGTGACAGACACCTCACCGAAATACTCAGTGCCCTGATTAATTCCTCGACCGAAACGGGGCCCAGGACCTCCCATGACTCTCACCCAGGCCGACATCGACGCCGAGATCGCCGCCGAACGGGCCGCCTACGAGAAGCGCGTCGCCGAGGGCGCGCCCGTCGAGCACCACCCCCGCCGGGACTACGCCCCCTACCGGTCCTCCCTCCTGCGGCATCCCGGCCGGCCCCCGGTCGCCATCGACACCGCCCGGGATCCGGAGCTGGTGGAACTGCACTCCCCCGCCTTCGGGGAGCGGGACATCACCGGGACGGACAGCGACCTGACCAGGCAGCACGACGGTGAGCCCATCGGTGAGCGGATCACCGTCTCCGGGCGGCTGCTGGACCGGGACGGCCGACCGGTCCGCGGCCAGCTGATCGAGGTCTGGCAGGCCAACTCGGCGGGCCGCTACGCCCACCGGCGGGAGCAGCACGACGCTCCGCTGGACCCGAACTTCACCGGTGTCGGCCGAACCCTCACGGACGCCGACGGGGGCTACCGCTTCACCACCGTCCGGCCGGGCCCCTACCCCTGGCGCAACCACCTCAACGCGTGGCGGCCGGCGCACATCCACTTCTCGGTGTTCGGCAGGGCGTTCACGCAGCGGCTCGTGACCCAGATGTACTTCCCGGGCGACCCGCTGTTCCCCCACGACCCGATCCTCCAGTCGGTCACCGACGACGCGGCCCGCCGGCGCCTGGTCGCGGCCTACGACCACAGCCTGTCCGTGCCGGAGTTCTCGATGGGCTACCACTGGGACATCGTGCTGGACGGCCCGTACGCCACCTGGGCCGAGGAAGGACGCTGACCGGCCATGACCAACACCGACACGAACGGCCCGCGGCAGGTGCTGCCCACCCCCTCGCACACGGTCGGCCCGTTCTACGGCCACGCGCTGCCCTTCCGCGGCGGCGAGGACATCGCCCCCCTCGGACACCCCGACACGGTCACGGTCCACGGGTACGTCCTCGACGGCGCGGGCTCCCCGGTGCCCGACGCGCTCGTGGAGGTGTGGGGCGCCGACCCCGACGGGAACCTGTCCACGACCGACGGCTCGATGCGGCGCGACGCCGCGACCGGCGACCATCTCGGCCGCAACGGCGTCGAGTTCACCGGCTGGGGGCGGATCCAGACGGACGCCGACGGGCACTGGTACGTGCGGACGCTGCGGCCCGGCGCCCGCGGCGACAGCGCGCCCTGTCTCGGCGTGTGCGTGTTCGCGCGCGGGCTGCTGGTGCACCTGTTCACCCGGATCTACCTGCCGGGCGACGACGCGGCACTCGCCGCCGACCCGCTGCTCACCCGGGTGGGCGAGCGACGCGACACGCTGATCGCCGCCGCGGAGGGCCCGGGGACCTACCGTTTCGACATCCGCCTTCAGGGCGAGGGCGAGACGGTCTTCCTGGAGTTCCAGTGACAACAGTGGGTCACGACGACGACACCGGGCTCCTGGGTCCCGGGTGGTCCGCGTCCGCCGCCGCGTCCGCGACCGGCGACGGCGCCTATCTGCGGGCCCTCCTGGACGCGGAGGCCGCCCTCACCCGGGCCCAGGCGGCCCTGGGGCTGGCCCCGGCCGAGGCCGCCGCGGCCGTGACGGAGGCGGCCGATCCGGCCCGCTTCGACGTCACCGGCCTCGCGGTGCGCGCCCGCGCCGGCGGCAATCCGGTCATCCCGCTGGTCGCCGATCTGACCGAGGCGGTCGGCACGGAGTACGGGCCGTACGTGCACCGGGGCGCCACCAGCCAGGACATCATGGACACGGCGACGATGCTGGTCGCCGCCCGCACCCTGGACCTGGTCCTCTCCGACCTCGGACGCACCGAACGGGCGCTCGCCCGGTCGGCCGCCGAGCACCGCGACACGCCGATGCCCGGCCGCACCCTCACCCAGCACGCGGTGCCGACGACCTTCGGGCTGAAGGCGGCCGGCTGGCGTTCGCTGGTCCTCGACGCCCGGGACCGGGTGTCGCGGGTCAGAAGCTCGCTTCCCGCCCAACTGGGAGGCGCGGCGGGCACGTTGGCGGCCTTCGACGGGTACGGCGCGGACGGCGGGGAACGCGCCGCGGAACTGCCCGCGGTATTCGCACGCGAACTCGCCCTCACCGCGCCCCTGTTGCCGTGGCACACCCTGCGGACACCCGTCGCCGACCTGGCCGGATGCCTCGCCTTCACGGCCGGCGCGCTGGGCAAGGTGGCCGTGGACGTGCTGACGCTGTCCCGTACCGAGATCGGCGAGCTGTCCGAGGGCGGCCGGGGAGGTTCGTCGGCGATGCCGCACAAGGCGAACCCCGTGCGGTCCACCCTCGTCGTCGCCGCCGCCCGGCGGGCCCCGCAGCTCGCGGCCGTCCTGTACGGCTCGCTGGTCGCGGAGGACGAGCGGCCGGCCGGTGCCTGGCACGCCGAGTGGGAGCCGTTGCGGGACCTGTTGCGTGCCGTCGGGGGCGCGGCCCGGGACACGGCGGAGCTGGCGGAGGGGCTGCGCGTGCACCCGGAGGCGATGCGCCGGAACCTGGACCTCACCCGCGGGCTGATCCTCTCCGAGCGGCTGTCCGCCGAACTGGCCCCCGTGCTCGGCCGGGCCCGCGCGAAGGAACTGCTCACCGGCCTCGCCCGCCGCACGCGCGCCGAGAACCGCGCCCTGCCCGAACTCCTCGCACAGGAGCCCGAACTGAAGGACATCGACCTCGAAGGCGCGACCGACCCGGCCCACGCCACGGGCCGGGCCGGCGCCCTCACCGACCGTGCACTGGAGCGACGTTGACCGAAGACCTCCTCGACCACCGCACCGAGGGATCCGCGTCCGCTCCCCCGCTGCTGCTCGGGCCCTCGCTCGGCACCTCCCTCGCGCTGTGGGACGCGGTGGCGCCCGAACTGTCCGCCCGCCACCGGGTGGTGCGCTGGAACCTGCCGGGGCACGGCGGCGCGGCCCCCGGCCTGATCAGCGCCGGGGCGACCGTCGGCGACCTCGCGGACCTGGTGCTGGCGCTCGCCGACTCGCTCGGCGCCGAGCGGTTCGGCTATGCCGGGGTGTCGCTGGGCGGCGCGGTCGGACTGCACCTGGCCGTCCATCACCCGCAACGGCTGGAGTCGCTCGCCGTGATCTGTTCCTCCGCCCACTTCAACGGGTCGGAGCCCTGGGTGGAGCGGGCCGCACGGGTACGCCGGGAAGGTGTGGAGTGGCTCGCGGAGAGCGCGGACGGCCGCTGGTTCACGCCCGGTTTCACCGTGCCGCGTCTCGTCGAGGACCAGCGGACGGCGGACCCGGAGGCGTACGCCGCCTGCTGCGACGCGCTGGGCGCCTTCGACCTGCGGGACCGGCTCGGCGAGATCGCCGTACCCACCCTGCTGGTCGCGGGCCGTCAGGACCCGGCGACCCCGCCGCCGCATCTGCGGGAGATCGCGGACGCGGTGCCGACGGCCACGCTGGTCGAACTGCCCGACTCCTCCCATCTGGCGCCCGCGCAGTGTCCCGAGGCCGTCCTCACCGCGCTCCGCCCGCATCTCGACGGCGGGGCCGGGCTGGGCATGGCGGTGCGCCGGGAGGTGCTGGGCGACGCGCACGTCGACCGGGCACAGGCCCGCCAGACGCCGCTCACGGCCCGCTTCCAGGACTTCGTCACACGCTACGCCTGGGGCGAGATCTGGACCGATCCCACCCTCTCCCGCCGCGAGCGCAGCATGATCACCCTGACCGCGCTGGTCGCGTACGGCCACCACGACGAGCTGGCCATGCACGTGCGGGCCGCCCGGCGCAACGGGCTCACCCCGGAGGAGATCGGTGCGGTACTGCTGCAGACGGCCGTGTACTGCGGGGTCCCGGCGGCCAACGCGGCGTTCGCGACGGCCCGGCGGGCGCTGGCGGAGGACGACGGGTGAACCCGACGGAGCCCCCGGGCACCCGGACCGGGCGGCGCGCCCCTCACCGCAGCCCGCGGCCCGTGTCCAGCATCTCCCGCGCCTGGGCGACCAGCCCGTCCGCCCCGCACGACCGGGCCAGCGACAGACCCCGGTTCAGCTCGGCCACCGAACGCGCGGCGATCCCGTACTCCACCCGCGCCGCCGCGTGCTCGTACTGGCACGGCGACGCCTCCAGATAGGCCACCGCCTGCGAGGCCAGCCGCACCTGACGCTGCCCGGTCTCCAGCGCGGCGGCGCACCGCAGCGCCTCTCCGATGGCCGTGTCCGTGCCGAACCGCTCGGCCTGCCGGCGGGCGTCGGTGGACAGCCGCGCGGCCCGCGTCGGGTCCTCCACCGCCAGGGCCCGGGCGAGATCGAGCGCCCAGGGCACCACCACCGGGTTGGAGTGGCCGCGCGCGACGGCAGCCTTCTCCGCGGCCTCCAGCTCGTTGACGGCCTCCTTCGTACGGCCGACGGCGAGCAGCAGCCGGCCCCGCACGGACCGCGGGTCCGGCATCACGATCGTGGAGGGGTACGGCGGTGCGAAGCCGTACTGTTCGGCCGTCTCCCAGGCCTGATCGACATGGCCGCGGGCGAGCAGTGTGTCGATGAGGTTGCAGGTGGCGGTCCAGTACAGGGGCAGTCTGCGCCCGACCCGTTCGGCGATCCGCAGGGACTCCCGCAGGGACGTCTCCGCGTCCCGCAGCCGGCCGCGCCTGCGGTGTCCGAGGCCCACGTAGGCGTGGGCGAGGGCGAGATGGCCGCCGCTCCAGCCGGCGGACTCGTAGGCGCGCAGGGCCTCGTTGTAGAGGCTCTCGGCGCGGTCGAGACGGTCGGTGTAGACGTAGGCGTTGGCGAGCATCAGCAGCAGTTCGATGCCCCACTCGGTGTCGGTCCAGCCGAGTCCTGGGGCGAGCCTGCCGTTGACCAGGGCGCGGTCGCACAGTTCCACGACCTCCTCGGCGCTCTCGCCCTGGACGAGGAGGTCGAAGCCGCGCAGCATCAGGAGCGCTCGCTCGGAGTTGTCCCGGCCGGTGCAGGTGTCGGCCAGCGCGCCGAGGCGTTCGGAGCGGCGCGGGGAGACGGGCTCGCCGGCGATCCCCTCCCACATGAACTGGACGGCCTGGAGCCGGAGCCGGGCCGGGCCCTCCTCGTGCCGGGCGGCCTCCGCCTCCACCGTGCGGACGGCCTCCTCCAGCTGGTCGTTGTGGAGGAGGGCCTGGGAGAGCCGGAAGACGGCGTCGACGCGCTCGGCGCCGCCGAGGCCCGGCATGCCGAGCGCGTTGCGCAGGTGGCCGATGGTGACGGCGGGCTTGGTGAGCAGGGTGGCGCAACCCAGTTCGTAGAGCACGCGCGCGTGGACCTCGGGCAGCGGCGGTTCCACCAGGGCCCGTTCGAGGCAGCGGCGGGCCGCGTCCGGGGCGCCGACGGCGAGGTGTTCCTTGGCCGCGTCGCGCAACTGCTGGACGAGTTCCTCGTCGTCGTCCGGATGCACCTTCAGCAGATGGCGGGACGCCTCGGCGATGCCACGGCCGTCGTCGATGACGATCTGGGCGGCGATGCCGTGCATGGCGGTGCACATCGCCGGGGGGATGGAGTTGTAGACGGCGGTGGCGATCAGCGGGTGGACGAACTCCAGGTCACCGGTGTTCGGGCGGGACCCGGCCGGGTCGGGTGCGGTGAGGATGCGGGCGGTGCGCAGCAGGTCGGCGCAGCGTTCGGCGTCCGGCACGCTCATGGTGGCGAGCTGGGAGACCAGGTCGACGGAGATGCCGGTGCCCAGGATGGCGGCGGCCCAGGCGAACCGGGTCGCGTCGATGCCGAGGCCCTCCAGGCGGGTGACGAGTCCGCCGCCGCGGGCCGACCGGTTGAGGGCGCGCAGTTCGCCGGCCCGGGCCTCGACGGGTTCGACCTCGCTGTCCTGGACCTTGGCGAGGAGTTCGACGGTCTCGTAGGGGTTGCCGCCGGTGACGGCCCAGACCTCGCGGCAGAACGGGGCGTCGGCGTGCGCGCCGAGGGTGGCGAGGGTGAGTCCGGCGGTGGCGTCCGGGGTGAGGGCGCTGAGCGTGCGCACCGGGGTCGCGGCCGCGGCGGCCACGGTGTCGAGGTAGCGGGCGCTGTCCCCGCTGACCTCGCCGGGGCGGCGGGCGACCAGGACGAGCACGGACAGGTCGTCCAGGCGCTCCGCGAAGGCGGCCAGCCAGGCCAGGGTCTCCTGGTCGGCCCAGTGCGCGTCGTCGATCAGCAGCACCAGCGGCCAGTCCCGTCTGGCCAGCCGGCGGACGGCGGCGACCAATCCGTCGCAGACGCCCTGCGGGTCGGCGTGGCGTCCGCCGGGGTCGGTTATGCCGAGAGCGGGGCCGGCGATGTCGTACCAGTCGCCGAGGTACTCGCGGGCCTCGTCCGGGTGCAGGGAGACCAGCGCGGGCTGGAGCAGCTGCCGTACGACGTTGAAGGGGACGCTGCGCAGGGTCTCGCCGCCGCGGGCGGACCAGACGGTGCAGCCACGGCGCTCGGCGATGCGCCTCGTCTCGGCCAGCAGCGCGGTCTTGCCGAGCCCGGCCTCACCGCGCAGGACGAGCACGTGCCCGGAGGTGGTCCGGTCCGCGCACAGGAGGTCGAGCGCGCCGGTGACGGCGGCGATCTCCGTGTCGCGCTCCCAGAGTGGCGCGGCGGAGCCCTCCGGGAGTTGGTCCTCCGTCATCCCGCTGCCTCCCCAAGTCGCCCGAACGACGTACGGGCCACGAGCCTAGTCCCCTCGTCGGCCGCCCGGCGGCCGGTCCGGGCAGCTGTTGCCGTGTCGGGTGACCGCGGGTGCGCCGGAACGACGCGTGACGGCCCCGACCTGCCTCTGTCGAGCGAACGGACCGTCAATACCCGGCAAAATAAGCCGACTTGACGGACTCGGGCGGCACGGCGGCGGAATCACCCCCCTCTGAGGACACCGACGACAGGCGCGGGGACGCCGTCGCCGAGCCGCGTCACCGAAACACCGCCGGACACCACCCGCGCCGAGACCCACACGGCCCGCGAACCGGCACCGACCGCCGGACGGCACCCCTTGCGGACGTGAGGGGGGACGGGTCCGAGGCGGTTCATCGAGGTGACTCATCCGAAAGTCGCCGGATCCTCTCATCCGACTTTCACCGATGCCTCATACGGTGGGGGCATGACGCAGGTGACTCCCCCCGGGTGGTACCCCGACCCCGGGCAGACAAGTGACGGTCCGGCCAGTGAGCGTTGGTGGGACGGCAAGGCGTGGACGGAGCGGACCCGCCCCGCCGGGTCGGGTGCCGACTGGGGTCCCCCGACGCACCCCCCGGCCTCGCCCGACCCGGCCTCGCCCCGCCCCGAAGACACGGCCGACCCGGCCGGCACCGCCGACCCGGCCGACGCGGCCCGCCAGACGCATCCGGGATACCCGGCGTACCCGGGGCCTGCCGGATACCAGGGCCCTCCCGGATACCAGGGCTACCCGGGATACCCCGGCTACCCGGCGCCGCCGGCCACCGGGAGGCGCGGGCTGCGCACCGGCGTGGCCGTCGGGATCGCCGTGGCGGTCCTCGCCGCGATCGGGGTGGGCGCGTGGGCGCTCACCGCCGACGGCGACGGTGGCGGGCAGGCCTCGCAGCGGAACCCGGGCGGGCAGAGCGGCGGTTCCGGGCAGGGCGGCCCCGAGGGCCAGAACGGCGGCCAGGGCTTCCCCTTCGGCGGCTCGGGCGGCTCGGGATCCGGCGGTTCCGACTCGGGCGGCTCCGGAGACGGCGGCTCGCCGGCGCCGGGTCAGTCCGAGGCGCCCAAGGTCCAGGGCGGCGGCACGGTGTCCGACTCCGTCAACGCCATCGGCATCCCGGTACCGAAGGGCTGGACCGGGCAGGTCATCAACGTCGGCGCCCAGATCACCTCCGACGACTCCTACAAGTGCCCCGGCGACACCTCCCAGTCCTGCACCACCGGCGGTGCCTACTCGGCGCCCGCGCTGGCGCTGGGCACCAAGGGCGACACCGCCGAGGAGGTCGCCAAGGCGGACATCTCGGCCAACGCCTCGGAGTCGTACGGCGGCAAGACGTACGGCTCGATCACCTCGCACGAGGTGCTGGCCTCCAAGGCGGTCACCGTGGCCGGGCAGAAGGGCTACCTGGTCCGCTGGAAGGCGGTGACCAGCAAGGGCTCGGACGGCTACGTCGAGTCGCTGGCCTTCCCGTCGCCCTCGAACGCCCGGCAGATCGTGGTCGTGCGGTTCGGTGTGGACGTCGGCCAGAAGCAGTCGGTCATCGACGAGATCACCCAGGGCATCAGGGTGTCCTCCGGCGGCGGCGACGGTCAGACCGTCTGACCCGTCGGGGCGCCGGGACGTCGAACGGCCGGGTGGAGCGCCCCTCCGCTCAAAGGGGAACCCCACCCGGCCGGGGGGTGCGCGCCGCCCCCGTCCCCACGGTGCGGCGCGAACAGGTCACCGTCCAGTCATCCCGTGGACGGCGGCCTGGGTCTGGGCGAGTCCGAGTGCGGGCAGCACCACGGCATCCACGAAGCAGACGAGGTAGGCCGCGTCGGCGTACTCGCCGGTGAGCACCGGCCGTACCCGCAGCACGCCGAACATCATGGCGGGCACGTAGTCCAGCGCCGGCAGGCCCTCGGGCACCTCGCCGCGGTCGACACCGCGGCGCAGGATCTCCTGGAGCGCGGCGATCTCCGGTCCGACCAGCGCCTCGCGCAGCGCGAGGGCCAGTTCCATGTCGGAGTGCAGGGCGTGACTGAGCGCCGAGAGCAGCTTGGTGTCCTTGCCCGACCAGTCCCCCGCGGCCCGCGCCACCTCGCGCAGGTCCCCGGCGAGCGAACCGGTGTCGACACCGGCGAAGCGCACGTCGCGGGTCGCCCGCAGCGCGGCCGCCACGAACTGCGGCTTCGTCTTCCACTGCCGGTAGAGGGTCGACTTGCTGCAGCGGGTGCTGCTGGCGACGCCCTCCATGGTCACGGAGTCGTAGCCGCACTCACGGATCTGTTCGAGCACGGCGTCGAAGAACTCCCGTTCACGCTCCGGCGTGATCTTGGAGCGGCGCGAGGCGGCGACCGTCTCCGGTTCGTCCGCGGCCTGCGACGTCATGTGCCCTACTCCTCACTCGCGCATCACGTTCGGATCATCTGCTGCCCGCCCGCCGTTCGGCCCGGGCGGAAACCTACAACCAGTGTGGCCCACGTCTATCGATACGTCACTGTACCGGTACTCGACCGTATCGGTACAGTGGCGTATCGGTACAGCCGCGTATCGGTACGCTTGCGTATCGCGTAGGAGATCCAAACGGGTCCGGACCACCGTCCGGGCTCCAGCACCACCGTCAGTGAGGGGGCCTGGGATGCGATCCCAGTCCGAGCCGGCAGCAGCGGAGCCGGGGGCGATAGCCCGGCCACCGCTGGTCCGTGAGTTCCTGCTCGTCGCGGGACTCTTCCTCGTCTACAAGTTCGGGCGGCAGCTGGCCACCGGCCACACCACCGAGGCACTGCACAACGCCCACCGGATCTGGGACCTGGAACGGACGCTGGACCTGCCCTCGGAGGTCGGCGTGCAGTCCGCACTGCTGCACGGCGACACCCTCGTCCACCTCGCCAACACCTACTACGCGACGATTCATTTCCCGGCCACGCTGGGCTTCCTCGTCTGGCTCTACGTGAAGCGGCCCGCGCACTACGTCTGGGCCCGCCGGGTCCTCGCCGTGGTCACCGCGGCCGCCCTGGTGCTCCCCTTCACCTTCCCGCTGGCGCCGCCCCGGATGCTGGCCGCGACCGGCCTGGTCGACACCGCCCGGATGTACGGCCCCTCGGTCTACGGGCCGCCCGCCCGGGACCACCTCTCCAACCAGTTCGCGGCGATGCCCTCGCTGCACTTCGGCTGGGCCCTGATGGTGGCGATCGGCCTGATCGCGGCGACCCGCTCCCGGTGGCGCTGGCTGTGGCTGCTGCACCCGGCGGTCACCCTGCTGGTGATCGTGGGCACCGCCAACCACTACTGGCTGGACGCGATCGCCGCCACCGTGATGCTCGGCGCCGCCCTGGCCCTCATCCACCCGCCCCACCGCACGACGACCACGGCCGGACGCGGCACCGGCACCCCGCGGCTCGTCTCCGAGGAGCCCGCACTGGCAGGGGCGGGCCGATGAGCACCGCGGCCCTGCTCGCCGTCCTGCTCTCCCTGGTGTCGGCCGTCGCCTACGCGGCCGCCGCGGTCGCCCAGGAGCGGCTCGCGTCGAGGAGCGCCGGGACGGGTCTGGTCCGACTGCTCGGGTCCGGTGCCTGGTGGGCGGCGGTGGGCCTGAACGCGGGCGCGGCCCTCCTGCACGTCGTGGCCCTCAAATACGGCCCGCTCACCCTCGTGCAGCCGCTGGGCGCACTCACCCTGGTCGCGGCCGTGCCGATGGGCGCGCGGGTGGCCGGGCGCCGGGTCAGCGCGCGGGAGTGGCGGGGCACCGCCCTGACCCTGCTCGGTCTGGCCGCCCTGCTGGTCACGGCGTCCGGCCCGGCGCCCCATCGGGTGCTGAGCCTCACCGAGGCACTCGCGGTGGCCGGTACGACCGCGGTCCTGATCGGCGGCCTCTCGCGCCCCGGCGCCCGTCCGGGCCTGCGGCACGCGACCGCCTCCGGCTTCGCGTCGGGGGTCGCCTCCGCCCTCACCCAGACGGTGACGGTCGCGGCGACGGACCGCTCCGGACCGGCGCTGAGCGTCGAGGTGATCGTGGTCACGCTTCTGGTGGCGGCGTTCGCGGTGGGTGGCCTGCTGCTCTCCCAGACGGCCTACCGGGGCGGCCTGGGCGCGCCCCTGGCGGTGGTCACCCTGGCCAACCCGGTGGCGGCGGCGGTCATCGGCCTGACCCTGCTGGGGCAGGGCCTGCACGGCGGGGCGACGGGCGTCCTGCTCGCCCTGGCGGGCGCCGGCCTCGCCTCCTACGGCGTGATCCTGCTGACCCGGGTGACCCCGGCGGCGGCCCGGATCGTGGAACCGGACGACGACGAGCACCCGGTGGCCGCCGTTCTGGCCCTGGAGGAGGCCCGGGTGGCGGCGGAACAGGCGCTGCTGCCCCGGCAGAAGCCGGGGACCGAGCACCTCACGGCACTCTGAAAGAGGCCCCTGACGGGAATCATCCCGTCAGGGGCGCGGGGAACCGCGCGATCAGCCACAACGCAGACGCAACCGCGGCCGCCCCGGCGCCCGCCCGAACCGCCGCGGGCCACTCAGGTCGCCCCCGGCCCCCTGCCCCCGCCGAACCTCAGCCCAGGCCGCGCGAGTCCTGCTTGAGCGCCGTGTCCACGGTCAGCGCGGTCGCCACGACCAGGCTGCGCAGCGGCTCCGGCAGCTGGTGGTGGATCTGCAGCACGTAGTTGTCGGCCGTGGTGAACAGCGTCTTGGCGAGCCCCTCCCAGGTCTTGGTGATCCGGGCCACCTCCTGGTCGGCGTGGTCGACGATCGCGAAGTTCCAGGCGCGCCAGTTCTCGGCCTTGATCGCGCCGACCTTCTGGCCCCCGGCCATCATCGCGAAGTTGATCTTCCCGATCATGTTCTGCTGGACGATCTCACCGACCTGCGAGCCGTCCGGGCGCGTCACGATCACCCGCGACTTGAATATCTTCGCCGGCCGGGTCAGCAGCAGCTGCGGCTGTCCCTGCGCGTCGCGGATCTCCAGCCGGTGGGTCATGTACTGGTCGAGGCTGGAGACGAAGCGCAGGATCTTCTTCAGCGCGCTCTGCCCGACCTCGACCACCGAGCCGATCTCCCGGCCGTGCTGGTCCATGACCTTGTATTCGTTGGTCAGCTCGATCAGCTTGGCCTTCTGGTTCACCACCAGGACCGGCTCGGTGAAGAGTGTCTGGGCCGCACCGTTCGGATCGGGGTGCGAGTCTGCAGGTGTGTTCGATTGCGTGGTCACCGGGGCAGATTACCCCGGGCTGACCGGTACCTGATCAGTCCGCACGATGCGTTCCCAGCCTGTTGTCATTCGGTGATGATCGCCGGATCGCTCACCCCGGGGCGTCCGTTCTCCACGTGCCCCGCGAACCGCCGCAGGAAGGTCGCGTCGGTGTCGGAGGTGACCGTCAGGTCGTACCACTGGTCGCTGTGGTTGAGGTGGGCGATGTGCTTGACGGTGGCGCCCGCGCGGACCGTGAAGGTGCGCTCCCGGCCGCCGTACCCGTCCGCCACCCTCAGCCTGACCGTACCGGTGCCCCTGTTGGTGAGGGTCAGCTCGACGTCGTCGCCGTGCTGCCGCGCGGTGACCTCCGGTCCCGCCACCTTGCCGCGGCCCCGGAAGGCGCGCAGGAAGCCGTTCGGGCCGTGCACGGTCAGGTCGTACGAGCCGTCCGGGCGCACCGGGTTCCAGGTGTCGGAGACGGACCTGCCGGCCTCGGTGGTGTAGGTCCAGGGCCCGTCGGCGCGGCTGTCGGACGTGACGAGGAAGGCGGCCCCGGCCTGTGCGCCCGAGGCGAAGGTGAGGGTGATCCGGCCGTCCGCCGGGTCCGGTGAGGCGTCCACCTGGGGGGCGTACCTGAGCGGCCGGGTGGGCCGCGAGCCGCGCTCCTGCCTGGGCAGCGCCGGGTGGGCGGGCGGGGTGGGCACGTAGTCGGGGTGGCGGTCGCCGTCCGTCGGCCGGTAGCCGTCCGTGGACGGCAGCCTGACCGGCTTGGTGTCCTTGCGGGAGAAGTCGAACGCGGCGGTCAGGTCACCGCTGACGGTGCGCCGCCAGGGTGAGATGTTCGGCTCGTGGACGCCGAAGCGCCGCTCCATGAACCGGATGACCGAGGTGTGGTCGAGCGTCTCGGAGCAGACGTAACCGCCCTTGCTCCAGGGGGAGACGACGATCATCGGGACCCGCTGGCCGAGGCCGTAGGCGCCGGCCGCGTGGCTCGCGTCGCCCTTGAAGAGGTCCAGCGACGGGTCGACCGTGGACCGGCCCTGCGCGGCGGAGGCCGGCGGGAACGGCGGGATCAGGTGGTCGAAGAAGCCGTCGTTCTCGTCGTAGGTGATGAACAGGGCCGTCCTCGCCCACACCTCGGGGTCGGCGGTGAGCGCGTCCAGGACCTGGGAGATGTACCAGGCGCCGTAGTTGGCGGGCCAGTTGGGGTGCTCGGTGAAGGCCTCGGGGGCGACCACCCAGGAGATCTGGGGCAGCTTGCCGGACTTGACGTCGGCCTTCAGCCGGTCGAAGAAACCCTCGCCCTTGCTGGCGTCGGTGCCGGTGCGGGCCTTGTCGTACAGCGGGTCGCCGGGCTTGGCGTTCTGGTACTGCTTGAAGTAGAGCAGCGAGTTGTCGCCGTAGTTGCCCCGGTAGGCGTCCTGGATCCAGCCCCAGCCGCCGGCCGCGTCCAGGCCGTCGCCGACGTCCTGGTAGATCTTCCAGGAGACCCCCGCCTTCTCCAGCCGCTCGGGGTACGTAGTCCAGGAGTAGCCGGCCTCGTCGTTGCCGAGGACCGGGCCGCCGCCCTGGCCGTCGTTGCCGGTGTACCCCGACCACAGGTAGTAGCGGTTCGGGTCGGTGGAACCCATGAACGAGCAGTGGTAGGCGTCGCAGATGGTGAAGGCGTCGGCGAGCGCGTAGTGGAACGGGATGTCGTCCCGGTTCAGGTACGCCATGGTCGTGGAGCCCTTGGCCGGGACCCACTTGTCGTACTTGCCGTTGTTGACGGCGGTGTGCGTGTCGGCCCAGCCGTGCGGGAGGTCCTGGATGAAGGCGAGGCCCAGGTCGTCGGCGTCCGGGTGGAACGGCAGGATGTCCTTGGTGCCGTTCGACTGGTGCCACACCGACGTGCCGCCCTGGGTGACCGGACGCGGGTCGCCGAAGCCGCGGACGCCTCTGAGGGTGCCGAAGTAGTGGTCGAACGAACGGTTCTCCTGCATCAGGACGACGATGTGCTCGACGTCCTCGATCGACCCGGTGCGGTGGTTCGCGGGCAGCGCGGCGGCGCGCTGGATGCTGCCGGACAGCGCGGTGAACGCCGTCGTGGCGCCAGCGAGTTGGAGGAATCGGCGCCGGTTTGCTTCGGTCATGGGTGTGCGACCTCTCATCCTGACGTGCGGGATGGCCGGAACGGGGCGGATTGTGCGCGGGTGCGAGTGTTCCAAGGGCATCGAACGTCAGGGAAGGGTCTGGTGGCGCCGATGTGAAAGTCGGCGCAACGCGAGGGGGCGGCCTTGTGCTGAACGGCGTCGCGTTCCCGGGTCGTCGACCGCGCCGACGGGGTGTCCGCAGGACATGCGGCCCGCTCGGATCGCCGGTGCGGTGGATTTCGCGGCCGATCCGCGGGCACGGTCATACGAGGGCTGCCGCGCACCCGTCTGACGTACGGGGACCGGTGCGGACACGCACAGAAACCGGCCAACTCCGGCAACCGGCAGGTCCCGCCCCGCCGGACCCGGCGGTCCGGTGCCCGTTCGGCCCACCGGGCGTCCCGGCGGGTCCCGCGTCATCTGACGGGCCGTCGGGATCCGGTCACGACGACCCGTTCCCCGCCCGGTCCGGAGGGTCCCCGCCGATATCGTTGTCGGCATCCGCAAGGAGCGATCGGGGACCGATGTTCGAAGTTCGTCTGCTCGGCCCGGTGGAGGTCTGGGCAGGGGGCCGGCGGGCCCCGCTCGGCGGCTCCCGGCCGCTGGCCGTCCTCGCCGCGCTCGTCGTGCACCTGGGCCGGGTGATCCCCACCGAGCGCCTGGTGGACCTCGTCTGGGACGAGGAGGCCCCGGCGACCGCGGGCGCCCTGGTGGCCACCCATGTCTCGGCCGTGCGCCGGGCGCTGGCCCGGGTCGGCAGCGCCGAGGTGATCCGCACCCGGCCCCCGGGCTACGTCGCCGACCTCGCCCCCGGCCGGGTCGACGCGCGCCGGTTCGAGGAACTCCTCGCGGCGGGGCGGTCCGCCCGGCGTCCCGAGGAGGCCTCCGACGCGCTGGCGGAGGCGCTGGGGCTGTGGCGGGGCCGGGAGGCGCTGGAAGGTCTCGGCCAGTCGTTCGCGCGGATCGAGGCGGCCCGGCTCGGGGAGTTGCGGCTGGTCGCCCAGGAGGAGTTCTTCGGGCTGGCGCTGGAGCTCGGCCGCGCGGACGGCACGATCGCCCCGCTCCTCGCGCACGTGGCCGAACACCCGTTGCGGGAGCGGCCGCGCGGCCAGCTGATGACCGCCCTGTTCCGCGCCGGCCGGGTCTCCGACGCGCTGCGCGTCTTCCAGGAGGGCCGAACCGTCCTCCGGGACGAACTGGGCATCGACCCCGGCCCGGAGCTGCGCGCAGTCCACCAGGCGGTGCTGAGCGGTGACACGGGCGTGCTGGGGACCGGGCAGCCGGCCCGCACTCCGCCCGCGCCGCGCGCGGCCGAGCCCGCGCCCTCCCATCTCCCGCCCGACATCGCCGACTTCGTAGGCCGCGCCGAACAGGTCGGATGGGCCACCGAACTGCTGCGGAGCGTCGGCGATCCCGGCCGGACCGCGCCCCCGATCGGGGTGATCTCCGGGCGTTCCGGCATGGGCAAGACCGCCCTCGCGGTGCACGTCGGTCACCGCACCGCCGAACTCTTCCCCGACGGACGCCTGTTCGTGGACCTGAGAGCCGCCGACACCACGCCGCTGGCGCCCGCCGACGCACTCTCCCGGCTGCTGCGCGCGATGGGGGTCGACCCGGACACGGTGTCCTCCGGGGTCGAGGAGCTGACCGGTCTGTACCGCACCCACATCGGGCACCGGCGGGTCCTGATCGTCCTGGACAACGCGGCCGGCGAGGCGGCCGTCAGGCCGCTGCTGCCGCCCGGTCCCGGCTCCGCGGTGCTGATCACCAGCCGCCGCCGGCTGGTGGCCCTGGAGGGCGCCGCCCACCTGGACCTCGCCGTCCCGGACGAGGCCGAGGCCCTCGACCTGTTCCGCCGGGTGGCCGGCCCCGGGCGGGCCGGGGCGGATCCGGAGCGGGCCGCGGAGATCGTCACCCTGTGCGGGCGGCTGCCGCTCGCCGTACGCATCGCCGGGGCCCGGTTGGCCGCCCGCCCGCACTGGGCGCCCGCCCGGCTCGCCGGACGGTTGCGCGACGAGCAGCGCCGGCTCAACGAACTCAGCGCCGGGGACCTGGAGTTGCGCACCAGCCTGGAACTCGGCTACGCCGACCTCGGGCCTCAGGAGCAGCGGGCCCTGCGCCGCCTCGCACTGCTGGACCTGCCCGACTTCGCGGCCTGGATCGCCGCGCCGCTGCTCGGCATGGGGACCGAGGAGGCCGAGGAGGCCGTCGAGCGGCTGGTGGACTGCCACTTCGTCGACGTGATCGGGACGGACGGCACCGGGCTCGCCCGCTACCGGATCCACGACCTCGCCCGCGAACACGCGCGCGAGCGCTGCCTGTCCGAGGAGAGCGCCGAGGAGCGTGCCGCCGCGGTACTGCGGCTCGTCGGCTGCTGGCTGGACCTGGCCCGCAAGGCGGCCGCCCGCGGCCCGGGCGGTGCGGTACGGCACTTCCCCGAACCGGCGGCCGTCCGTCCCCTCGACCCGGAGACGGAGGAGGCGCTGCTCGCCCGGCCGGCGGCCTGGTTCGCCGCCGAGCAGGCCGGGCTGCTGGCCGCCGTGACGCACTGCGCCGACCACGGCATGGCACGGGCAGCGCGGGACCTCGCCGGTGCTCTGATAGCGAGTTCGGCGGTGCTGTACAACCAGTTCGACGCCTGGTCCCGCTCGCACACCGCGGCCATGGCGGCGGTGCGCCGCGGCGGGGACGTCGAGGGCGAGGCGTGGCTGCTCGCCGGTCTCGGCCAACTCCGCTACGAACAGGACAGGTTCGAGGACTCCTACACCTATTTCGCCGACGCGCTGCGGCTGTTCGGCGAGGGCTCGGCCGAGGGGTCGGCGATGGCGCTGGCCGGGATGGGCACCGTACGCCGCGAACAGGCCCGCTACGCCGAGGCGTCGGAGCTCCTCGATGCCGCGCTGGAGCGGTACGGCGACGACGGCGACACCGGTGCCAGGGCACGCGTGCTGTACGGCATCGGGTACGTGCACCGCGAGCAGGGGCGCGGCGGGCCGGCCCGGGCGGCCCTGTCCCGCGGCCTGGCGCTCTACCGGGCCGCCGAGGACCGGCACGGCGAGGGGCTCACCCTGCGTTCGCTGGCCCTGTGCGACCGGGCCGAGGGCCGGTACCCGGAGGCCGAACGGCTGTTGCACGACGCCCTGCGGCTCTTCACCGGCCTGCACGACGTCTTCGGCACGATGTACACCGAACAGTCGTTGGCCAAAGTCGAGTTGCGCACCGGTCGTACGGAACGGGCGGAGCCGCGGCTGGAGCGCTGCCTGGCGGTGGCCCGGCAGCGGCAGGACCGCTTCGGCGAGGCGCTGGTGCTGCGCACGCTCGGGCAGGCGAGGCTGGCGGCCGGGGACACCGACGGGGCCCGGGAACCGCTGGAGCGGGCGACTGCCCTCTGGGCGGAGCTGGGGCTGCCATTGTGGCGGGCGCGGACCGTGTGGGACCTGGCCGAGGTGTGGACGGCGGACGGCGACCCGGAGTCCGCGCGGGCGGCACGGGCACAGGCGCTGGAGGTGTTCCGGTCGACGGGCGCGCGGGAGGCCGAAGAGCACCGGGCCGACGGGCCGTCGTAGCCCGATCGGTCCCACGCAGGCCCTGGTGGCGCGCTTGCAGAGAACCTGCAGGGCAATTGCAGGGGCGCCGGGCACCGTTGTCCGCGTGACGGACATCATCACGCTCTCCGACCCCCGGGTCGCGGCGGTCGCCGAGCAGGAATGCGGTGAACCGCTGGTCGACCTGCGCGACGGTCCCGGCCTGCTGCTCGACCGCCGCCAGGCGGACCGGGACGGCAGCTACGCACACCTGCGCTCCGGTGCCCTCGCCCGGCTGCTGGAGGCGCAGTCGCTCCTGCCCACCGGGATCAGGTTCCTCGTGGTGGAGGGGTACCGGCCGCCCGAGTTGCAGCGCCGCTACTTCGAGGAGTACGCGGCGACACTGCGCGCGGCCCGTCCCGACGCCCCGCCGGACCGGATCCGGGAGCTGGCCAGCGCCTACATCTCCCCGCCCGAGGTGGCGCCGCACGTCAGCGGCGGGGCGGTGGACGTGACCCTGTGCACCGCGGACGGCACCGAGCTGCCGCTGGGCACGGAGGTCAACGCCACCCCGGAGGAGAGCGCGGGCACCTGCCGTACCGGGGCGGCGGGCATCGGCGCCGAGGCCCGCGCCAACCGGGAGCTGATGGGACGGGCCCTGACCACGGCCGGTTTCGTCAACTACCCCACGGAGTGGTGGCACTGGTCCTACGGCGACCGGTACTGGGCCCTGCTGAGCGGCGCGCCGGCCGCCCGTTACGGGCCCGCCTCGCCCGGCGCCCGGCCCGTGTGACCGGCGTGCCGGCACCGAGAACACGCCGGACGTCACGAACCGCTCGCTCGACACGACCACCGCGCCCGGGACGAACACCGCACTCGACACGGCCACCGCACCCGGCACGAACGCCACACTCAGCGCGAACACCGCACCCAGCACGACGACCACGGACGACCGACGGGGGACGACCATGGAAAGCCACGGCGGTACCTGTACGCGGGAACCACGCGAAGCCGTACCGAGAACGCGAAAGGCCGGGCAGGGGCCCGGTGAGACGGGTCGGGCAGCCATGTCCCCGGGCGACTTCGACGCCTCCTTCACCGCCGACATGCCCAGACTGCGCAGGCGGCTGCTGGCCCTGACCGGCAACCCGCACGACGCCGACGACCTGCTGCAGGAGACCTACCTGCGCCTGTCCCGGCGGGCCCGCGCCCAGAACCTCGCGCACCAGACGCATCCCTACGCCTACACCTGCGCGGTCGCGCTGAACCTGTTGCGCGACTCCTGGCTGCACCCCTCCCGCCGGGAGCGGACCACCGACCGGCTGCCCGAGGCGGGCTGGGACGGCGGGTTCGGCTCGTACGAGGCCTCGGCCACCGCCCTCGCGCTGCTGAGCGTGCTGTCGCCGAAGGAGGCGGCCGCGGTGATCCTCGTCGACCTGGAGGGCCTCACCCACGACACGGCCGGGGAACGGCTCGGCGCGCATCGCGGCACCGTCCAGCGCAACCGGATGCGGGCCCTGGCCAAGATGCGCGCCCTACTGGCCGGTTGAGCGCCGGGGCCGCGTCCCGACGGGGGTGGGACGCGGCCCCGGGCAGGTCACAGGACCCCCGTACACCCGCACGGCTCCACGTCGACCAAGGATGTACACCTTGAGGATCTCCGAACTCACCACACCGGGCCGGGCGTCCGCCGCCGCCGCGGCGATCGCCCTGATCTCCTTCCTCCCGGCCACCGCACACGCGGCCACCGCGCACCCGGCCGCCCCGCGCACCGCCCAGGACACGACCTGCGGCGTGCTGGCCTCCGGCGCCTCGGCAACCGCGCAGGCCGCCGTCGCCGCGGCCTGCTCGCAGATCGGCGTCTGGTACAGCTGGGGCGGCGGGCACGGTGCCACCCCCGGTGCCACGTACGGCTACTACGACGGTTCCGACCCCGACAGCCTGCACGACGGCGAGCGCAAGGGCTTCGACTGTTCGGGGCTGATGCGGTACGCGTACTACCGGGCGACCGGGCAGGACCTGCTCAACGGCACGGCCGACGACCAGTACCACAGCTCGCAGGCCGTCGCCCGCTTCTCGGCCTCCCAGGGCACCGCCCCGCTGCTCCCCGGTGACCTGATGTTCTGGGGCAGCGGGCACGTCCACCATGTCGCCATGTACCTGGGTGCCGGGCAGATGGTCGAGGCGTACGAGTCGGGCACCCACATCCGGGTCGCCCCGGTGCGCACGGGCGGCGACTACGCGGGCGCGATCCGCGTCAACCCCTCGGGTACGCCGGTGCCGCCGCCGGCCGACGGCGGCACGACGTTCGAGACCTGGGGCACGGGGGTGCGCACGCACTCCACGCCGAGCGTGCACTCGTCCGCGGTGGACACCTTCGCCGGGCCGACGCAGGTCTCGGTGCAGTGCCAGGAGCACGCGGAGACGGTGACCGCCGAGGGCTACACCAACGACATCTGGTCCAAGCTCGCCGACGGCTCCTGGCTGACCAACATCTACATCAAGGGCCCGGCCGAACTGCCCGGTGTCCCGGACTGCGGCGGCGACACCCCGCCGCCGCCGAGCGGGGACAGCACGGCGTTCCAGACCTGGGGCACCGGGGTGCGCACGCACAGCGAGCCCAACGTGAACGCCGGGGTCGTCGACTACTTCCCGCAGCCCACGACGGTCAACGTGGTCTGCCAGTCGCACGCCCAGAAGGTCACGGCCGAGGGTTACACCAACGACGCCTGGTCCAAGCTGACCAACGGGGCGTGGCTGACGAACATCTACATCAAGGGCCCGGCGTGGCTGCCGGGGGTCGCCACCTGCTGAACCCGGCTCCGGCACGGGGCGTCCGCGTACCGGGCGTCCCGTCCGGACCGCTACTCACTTTGTTGTCCATTCCTGGCGGCCCGTTCCTCCAGTCTGCGCAGGGCCAGCTCGCCCCAGCGCAGGTTCTCGCGCTCGAAGGACATCCCGCGCAGCAGCGTGAGGTACGGCCCGACGCGTTCCGCCTCCGCGAAGTACGCCTCCTCCGAGCGTCCGGCGAGCAGCCGCCGGCGGATCCGTTCGTAGCGGGCCAGTTTGGCGGTGGCCAGGTCCATCCGCCCGGCGACGGCGGAACGGACCGCCTCGATGTCACCGGCGTCCGCGCACTGCACCTTGACCAGCAGTTCGTCCCGGACCACGGCGGGCCGGGCGGGCGGCTCGGCGATGTACGCGCGCACCGCCCGCAGGCCCGCCTCCGTCAGCGAGAACAGCCGCTTGTTGGGCCGCCGCTCCTGTTCGACGACGCGCGCGGTGACCAGCCCCTCGGCCTCCATGCGGTCCAGTTCGCGGTAGAGCTGCTGGGGTGTGGCCGCCCAGAAGTTGGCGACCGTCGCGTCGAATCCCTTCGCGAGGTCGTATCCGGAGGCCTCGCCCTCCAGGAGGGCGGCCATCACAGCGTTCCGCAGAGCCATGGCCGCACGCTACCATCCACCTACTCAATTTTTTGACTAGGCGAGGTGGACCCATGCATCCCTTCCGCAAGGCCGTCGAGAGCCACGACATGGACGCCGCGGCCGCCCTGCTGGCCGACGACGTCGTCTTCACCAGCCCGGTCGCCTTCAAGCCGTACGCGGGCAAGGCGATCACCGCGGCGATCCTGCGCGCGGTCTCCCAGGTCTTCGAGGACTTCACGTACGTGCGGGAGATCGCGAACCCCGACGGCCGGGACATCGCCCTCGTCTTCACGGCGACGGTGGCCGGCAGGAAACTCCAGGGCTGCGACTTCCTGCACCTCGACGAGAACGGGAAGATCGACGACTTCACGGTGATGGTGCGGCCGCTCACCGCCGCCCACGCACTGGCCGAGGCCATGAACGCCCGGTTCGAGGACATCGCGCGGGAGGCCGCGGCCACGAGCTGACCGCGACGGGGACGCGCACGGTTCAGGCGAGTTGTCCGGCCGCCGTGCGCCACGCGGCCGTCACCGCGCCGTGGGCCTGCGCGGTACCCGCCGCCCGGCCGCCGCTCAGGGTGATCGGCGCGCCGACATGGACGTGCAGGGACGGGCGGCGCAGCGGTGCGGTCACCAGCCCGGCGAGCTGCTTGCCGGTGCTGCCCGAGGTGATGCGCCGGGCTCCGGCCTGGCCGACCGGGACGACGGGGGCACCGGTGCGTTCGGCCAGCCGCGCCAGTCCGCCGCGGAAGGCGGCGGGCTCGGCCTCGGCGGAGTCGGTGCGGCGCGGGAGGCCGCCCTCGCCGTAGACGAGGACCATGCGCCCCTCGCCCAGGGCGGCCGCGGACAGGTCGAGACAGCGGTCGGCTCGACGGTCGCCGCGGTGCACCGGGATGTGCCCCTCGCGGGTGAGCGCGCGGCCCAGCAGGGGGATCCGCCACAGACCGGCGGCCGCCATGACGGCGGGCTCGGCGCCCAGGCGACGCAGGGCGGCGAGCACGACGGCCGGATCGGCGAGGGAGGTGTGGTTGACGGCGATGATGCTGCCCGGCGCGAGGACGGCGGCCGGGTCGGCGGTCACGGTGAGTCTCCCGACGGTCGGCAGCAGGACGGCGGCGAGGCGGCTGAGCATGGGGTCTCCCGGTCTCCACGAGGATGGCCCTCATCCCCGGCGGATGGTCCTCATCCTCGGGGACCGGAGGGCGCCGGGGCGTGCGCGCTGCTACTCAGCTCCGCCCGTGCCGGTACTCAACCTCGGACGGCGGCTGGGCACTCGACCCCGTGCGGCGACTCGACACTCGACCCATTGCGGCGGCTCGGCTCTCGGCCCCGTCGGGAAGTCAGCGCTCGGCCCCGTCGGGAGGGTCGGCCGCTCCGGCTACGCGCCCGTCCCGGCCGCGGTCTCGTCGGCGGTCCCGTCCACCGCCTCGTCGTCGTCAAGGGATTCGGCCGCGTGCGGGACGACGGAGCGCCGCACCGTCAGGTTCTCCACGCGGTAGGACAGTTCGGTGGCCTTGGGGTCCGGGCGGGGGTGGTAGCGGCCCGCGCAGACGGAGAGGTTGACGATGAGGTAGGCGGACCAGCCGGATCCGACGCCCCGTCCGTCGGCGAAGACCTGGGCGCCGTTCAGCGTCCAGACGACACTGCGGCGGCCGAAGGTCACGCCCAGGTCGACGACGCCGCCCGGACGCACCGCCGGATGGTGGAGGTAGGTGTGTCCCTGGCGGACGTGGTTGGTGAGCTCCAGCAGGTCGGGGTTGTCGGGGTGGTACTCGAAGACGTCGACCTCGTTGCCGCCGTCCCGCCAGGTCCAGATCGCGGGCCAGGCGCCCAGCCCGGTGGGCAGGAGGACCCGGGCCCGGAGCTGGTCACCGGTGCGGACCTGGAAGCCCTCGACGCTTCCCTCGGTGGTCAGCAGCCCGGTGTTCCAGTAGCCGTCGCTCCGGCGGGTGGCACGGAACGTCCCGGTCCGGGAGTAGGACGGATCCGCGGTGAGGTGGTCCAGTTTGTTGTCGCCCGGGTTGGTGGGGCCGCCGTCGGGATAGGCCCAGGAACGTCCGGCCACCCACTGGCGGGCGGAGGTGAAATCGGCCGTGAAGACGACATCGCTCACGTGCGCTCCCTCGATGGCGGACACGGCGTCGGATGCCGCAGTGCTGCCCGGCCGGACGGCCACCCATGCCGTGACCACCGCAGACGCGGTGACCCTCGCACCTGTGGGTGAAGGGACCGCCACGCGCACTCGAACACGGGAGCCGTACTCGAACATCTTCTCCGGAAGATCGGCGGCCGACCGCGCGCGGGCTCCCGGCGGCCGTGGTCAGTGGGCCGCGGCGGCGATGGCGTCGAGGGTGCGCAGAGCCCGCTCCGGCAGCCGGATCGCCGCGGCGTCGATGTTCTGCGCGAGGTGGGCGCGGGTGGAGGTGCCGGGAATCAGCAGCATCGTGGGCGAGCGGTGCAGCAGCCAGGCGAGCGCGATCTGACGGGGTGTGGCGCCGAGTTCGTCCGCGACCTGGTCCAGGGCCTGGGCCTGCAGCGGCCGGAATCCGCCCAACGGCCAGAAGGGGACGAACGCGATGCCCTGCTCGGCGCACCAGTCCACCAAGGCGTCGTCCCCGCGGTGCGCGACGTTGTAGTGGTTCTGCACCGCGACCACCGGTGCGATCTGCCGGGCGGCGCGGACCTGCTCCGCGCTGACGTTGCTGACGCCCAGGTTGCGGATCAGGCCCTGCTCGCGCAGTTCGGCGAGCACCGTGAACGGCTCGACGACGTCCTCGGCCGCCAGGGTGTCGGTCATGCGCAGGTTCACCAGGTCCAGCACCTCCAGGCCCAGGTGATCGAGGTTGTCGTGCACGGCCCGCACCAGTTCCGGGCGCGACAACGCCGCCGGCCACCCCCGGTCCAGAGTGCGGCGCGCCCCGACCTTGGTGGCGATGCGCAGGTCTTCGCGGAAGGGGTGCAGGGCCTCCCGGATCAGGCCGTTCACCAGGTGCGGGCCGTAGTAGTCGCTGGTGTCGAGGTGCGTGACGCCCGCCTCGGCCACCGCACGCAGCACGGCCACCGCCTCCTCCCGGTCGCGCGGTGGCCCGTAGGCCATCGGTCCGGCCAGTTGCAGGGCGCCGAAGCCGACACGGGTCACGGTCAGGGTCTCGGACAGGCGCAGGGTGCCGCCGGGAAGTACGTCGCTCATCGCGAACTCCTCGCAGGAAACGTGGAAGACGCCGGGCCGCTCGCCTCGGCGCAGGCCCGCTCGGCCTCATGACGCCCACCGTGCCGGGCGTCCGCTTGAGCCGGCAGCAGACGCCCGCGGATCCGGCACGAACTTCCATGGAACCTTTCCAGACCTACCTATACTTCCGCCATGGACCAGACGGACCGGCGGATCGTGCAATGCCTGCTCCAGGACGGGCGCGCCTCGTTCCGTACCGTCGCCCAGGTCGCGGGCGTCTCGGAACAGACCGCCGCACGGCGCTACCGCGCCCTGGTCGCCGACGGAGCGCTCCGGGTGCGCGCCCTGCCCGGGCACCTCGGCACACGCGACCAGACCTGGTTCGTACGGGTCCAGTGCCGGCCCGACGCCGCCGACGCCCTGGCCGACGCTCTGGCCGCGCGCGAGGACACCGCCTACGTCAGCGTCACCTCCGGCGGATCCGAGATCGTCTGCCAGACCCGCAGCGACCCCACCCGTCCCCACGGCTCCGTCCTGCACCGTCTCCCCCGGACGGCCAAGGTCCTGGGCTTCCACGCGTACGCCGTGCTCCACATGCACCTGGGCACCGACGCCAAATGGCGCGCCTTCGACGAACCCCTCACCCCTGCCGACATCGCCCTGCTGCACCGCCGGGACGGGTCCCCCGTGCCACGAGAACCCCGCTCCGGCACCGAGGCGGTGCTCGGCGAGGCCGACGCCCCGCTGCTGGCGGCGCTGGCACGCGACGGACGCACCAGCGTGGCCGACCTGGCGCGCGCGACCGGCTGGTCCAAGGCCCGCGCCTCGGCCCGCCTGGAGGAACTGCGCCGCGGACAGGCCCTGCACCTGGCCGTCGACCTGGTCTACGCCCGCTTCGGTTTCCACGCCACCGCGTACCTCTGGCTCACCGTCGGCCCCGGGCAACTCCACGCCACCGGGGAAGCGCTGTCCCGCCACCCCGGGACCACGTTCGCCGCCGCCGTCACCGGCTCCGCGAACCTCCTCGTCACCGTCACCTGCCGCACCATGGACGACCTCTACGCCTACGTCACCGACACCGTCGGCACCCTGTCCGCCGTCACCCGGGTCGACGTCGTCCCGGTCCTGCACCGCCTCAAGCAGGCGGGCACCCGCATCCACCAGGGCCGCCTCACCCCGTGATGACACCCACCGCGCCATGGACCGGTGCCGTGCCGAGAGACGATCGCCCTGTTGTCGCTCCCGCGCCGGATCGAACCGCAAGTATGCACATCACAAGATCTTCACGAACCTTCACGGACCCTTCACGGTGTGGCACGATCACCCCGGGCCCGGAACCAGCGCTTCCGCCGATCCGCCGGGCACTGCGACGATCACATCCACCTCGCAAGGAACCCGCATGCGCCTCACGCGCCGCCCGTCCGTCGCCGTAGCGACGGTCGCAGTCCTCGCCTCGGCGTCCTACGCGGTCACGACGACCCCCGCGGCGGCCGCCAAGCCGGTCCTGGACCACGGCGAGAACGCACCGGCCGGCAAGTGCGGTGTCCCGCAAGGTGCCTAGCACAGGGCCGAGAACAAGCGCTCAGGTGTGAGACAGCGCCAAGAAGTGACGCCCGCGACGGTGACCACCACCCGCGCTGCGGCGAGCTGAACGGCTCGAACCTGCCGGTCGACGGTGCCGCCCCGACGGCTCGCCGAGCCGGGGCCGCCGGCACCCTCCCGAAAGCCGCGTCGGCGCGCCCTCCCGCAAGACCCCCTCCCCACCCCGTTCCTGACCCACCGCGACCTGCTGAGGAGCAACACGATGAACATGGACAAGACGACGCCCGGGACGACTCCCGAGACCGCGCCGCAAGCCACTCCCGTACCGGCCACCGCCCCCGTGCCGGCCACCGCCCCCGTGCCGGCACCCGGATTCGGACCGGCGCCGACCGCGCCGCTCATCCCCGCCCAGGCGGCGGGTTACCCCATGTACGTGGCACCGACCGTGCCGAAGGAACTGCGCGTCGGCGCGGGGCTGCGCTTCGGCGCCTACCTGCTGAACATCCTGCTCATGACCGTCACCCTGGGCATCGGCTGGCTGATCTGGGCCATGGTCACCTGGTCCACCGACGCGGCGAACCCGGGCCAGAAGCTCCTGGGCCTGACCCTGGTGAAGAAGGACACCGGCGCCAGGCTGACCTGGGGCGACATGTTCGTCCGCAACTTCCTGCTCGGCGGCCTGGTGATGGGCTTCCTCAGCGGGATCACGCTGACCGTCATCGTCTGGGTCGACCTGTTCAAGGTCCTCGGCGGCGAGAAGCAGAGCCTGGTCGACTCGATGGCGGGCTCGGTCGTCGTCCGACGCGCCGCGTAGGCACCGGCTCAGCCGACGGCACACCGGCCGGGACGCACAGCAGACCTGCTGCGTCCCAGCCGCAGCCGCAGCGGACGTCTACGCCGTCGCGGGCGGCCGGCTCTGGAAGCGGACGAGATGTGAGGTCCCGCAACGACGGGCGGACGCCCGCGCGTTCGGCCGGTGCGCAAGGACACCCCCGCGCGGCAGCAGCGCGGGCGCAGACCTCATCCGTGGTACAGCACTCGGACGGCGTACGCGTCGGCCGGAAGTCCCACCAGATAGTCGGTGAAGTACTGACGCCGCTCGGCGTTCGCGACGTCCAGCCAGCGTCCGGCCAGGGTCAGCAGGGCGTTCGAGGACAGGACCAGGTCCGTGGTGTGGCGCACCAGGGCGTCGAGGTCACCACCCAGAGTGGCGACCGGCTTGTCGCCCACGAGGTCCTCCAGTTCAGGGTTGTCCAGGAGCGCCGCGATGGCCGGCTGCGTTCGGAAGTCCTCCAGCGCCCGGTCACGCGGGTAGTTCTCGGGGTCGGCGAAGTGCCGGGCCCAGAACTCACCCGCCGCGCGGGCGGGCGGGTAAGCCGCTGCGAAGTCCTGCCACGCTTCGAAGGCCCGGCGTGCCTCGGCAGCCGCCCGCGCCCGCGGCGTCTCGAGATCCAGCAGTGCTCGCGGGCCACCGTCGCACAGTCCCGGAGGAACGTTGCGCGGTTCTCCGGACAGGGTTTTGGCACCCCGGATGAGACGCGGGTCGTCCTCGTGCCCCGGAACGACCAGGAACTCGCAGCCCCCGCCGTCGATCTGCCAGTAGTCCCACCAGGTCTCGACATCCGGATCGCCCACTCCGGGATCACGGTTGTAGTCGAACGGCGCCATCGCCGCGGTGATGGCCTGGAAGACATCCCCCGGCTCGCACGGGGGAAGGCACACCGTGACTCGCTCTTTCGCCATAACTCTTTCCTAGGTCTGTCTTCACACTCATGCCATCGGCGGCGGGTCACAGGAGACGAGCCGGCCGTCGCAGCCCCGCTGCCAGGCTGGGGTCGCGTCCCAGATCATGTACAGATCACCGCCGCCGCCGAGACCGCCACTCGGGAGCGGCCGCTACAACGCCACCGTCGGCGTCCCCCCATACGGCGGCCGGTCGGCTCGACGAACAGCGCGGCTCGCCCTGCGGGGACGTGGCCCAGGAGTGGCCGTGGGGACCTCCGGCTCCATGTCGTATCCGCCCTGCCCGTCAGCTCGTTCGGTCGGATTCCGGACGACGTGGAGCCGGGAGCATTTCCTGCTCGATGCAGTCGATCACTTCGGCCATGGTCGGCCGCTCGTACGGATCTTCTTCGAAGCATCTGCCCAACAGCGCACCGAATTCCTCAGGGAAGAGGGCGGCATCGAATTCGGGTCGGCGGTAAACGCCATCTGAGAGGTACTGCGCTACTTTGCGTACCGTGCTGTCGACCGTGCGTCGTTCGTCCTGCCAGGTGGCCGATGCCGCGACGATCGCGGTGACCGCGAAGGAGTACACGTCGTTCGCGGTTATCACTCTTCCTTCGAATCGCTCGGGAGCCATGTAGCCCAGCGTGCCTTCTGGCTCCTGGGCTCCGGTCGGCTGAGTCAGACCGAAGTCACCCAAGACCCATCGGCGCCCGTAGCGGAGGATGTTGGCCGGCTTCACATCACCGTGGACAAGACGTTTACGGTGCAGGTAGCGCAATGCATGGGCGAGGTCGAGCAGCAGAAGGCCAAGCGTCTCGTCAGCGAGGGGTCTTTCGTTGATCCAGTCCCGGAGCGATCCGCCGGCCAGTCCTGTGACGATGTAGCTCCAACCGCTGAGCGGGCCTGCCTGTTCGGTTCCCGCGGTGCGGTAGGGGATCACGTACGGACTGTCGAAGGAGGCCATCGCGGCCGCTTCGCGGGTGAAGTACCGGTAGCGCTTGCTGCTGTCCGGTGGCTGCAGTTTGACCGCTACGCGGCGCAGGGTGCGCCCGAACGCCCGTTCTTCCGCTTCCCAGACTGCGTTCAGAGAGCCTCGTCCGATCTCACGCAGCAGAACATATCCGGAGCCCAGCGTGCAGCCGGTGAGGTCGGTTGTGGGCAGATCTCCCCGGCTGAGGATTGCCCGGCTGTCAGCCGCATCGGCAGGTACGAAGGTGGGCGCATCGGTGAAGCCGGCTGAGCCGATCCGTCGGTCGTACGGGGGCGGCGGTTCGAGAGCGAAGAGATGGGTGAGCATGTCACGGAGGAAGCGAGCCGCGTTGCGGCACGCGACGGGCTGCAGTTGATGGTCGTGGCTCGGTGACTTGTCGGAGAGGAGATCGGAGATCCCCCGGATCACCATGGCCCTGATGCCCTTCCACTGTTGAGCACCAGTCAGAAATCCCAGGCCTTCCATCTCCACGGCGACAGCGTCGTTGAACGACCTGTGAAGGTTCTTCCGGAACTCGGCCGCCTGCCCGGCCTGGATCTTTTCACCCGCCGCGATCGGCTCGACATGCACCCACGGCGACTCCGTTCCGTCCCCTGAGGCGTTCCGTGGCGGGCGCCACTCGTCGGACGCGGCAAGCCTGCGGGCGAAGGCCTCTGTCTGTGGGTCCGCCAGTGCGATGTCCGGCCGGTGGAACACTTCCCCATCCGTCTGCTTGCCGGACTCGTACCCGTACGCCTTCGTCGCGAAGACGACGTCTCCCAGTCGCACGCCTTCCTTCAGGCCGCCGGCCGTACCCAGGAAGACGATCACTTCCGGATGAAGGTCCTGAATGGCCTTGGTTGCCTTCAGCGCCGCGTTCACATTGCCCTGCCCGATGGACATCGCCCACACCTGCCACGCGCCGGAGGCCACGTTGAGCCGGCCCACCGTGTAGGGCTCCCCGGACGCCGAGTTGTACGGGTCCTGCCCGTCGAGCAGCGCAAGCACCGCTGCCTGCTCGCCGATCGTGGCCGTCAGCACCACCACGCGACGCTCAGAAGACATGCGACGACCCTACTGACAAGTGAGGCTCCACGGGTTCACTGGTCGGCCGGCAGCGGACCGAAGCTGCGGCGACCAGGTCGGAATCGGCTACGGTCGATGTCCGGGCGGCACGGAACCGGAGCCGGATCCCACCGGCGTCCCGCGATGCGCCACCGGGCGACAGCCTCCGGTCCCCGTCCAGGACCGCGTCTGTGAACGTCGCCGCCGGGGCCGGTGCTCCCGGTCGGCTCCGCCGGCGCAGCCTTTGCTTCCCTCCAGCGTGCCAGTTCAGACGTACCGTCAGAATCAGGGACCAGGTGAACCCGTAGCGGGATCACTACTCTGCACGAGTGTTCTCATACGACGAGTTGACCTCACCGGAGCGCGAGTTGTGGAACGCGTTCCCCGAAGGACGGGCCGTGGACCTGCGCGCGGATGTGCCCGGCGAAGACCGCGTCGACGACCGCGTCGCCGAGGGCGGCCGGTGGGGGCCGCAGCGGACGATTCGGGCCGCCGTGATCACGGCGCTGATGCTGGGCGCGCACGATGGGCGCCAGCCCGGTGCCGTGCCGTGTCTGCGGCTCGCCGGGGCACGGATCACCGGGTCGGTCGACCTCGCCGGTGCGCAGCTCGCGTACGCCCTCTGGCTGGAGGAATGCTGGTTCGAGGACGCGGTGAACCTGCTCGGGGCGACGACCCAGACCCTCGTGTTCAAGGGCTGCCACGTGCCCGGCATCGAGGCCGGGGCGACCCGTGTCGAGGGGAACTTCGACCTGGCCCGCTCGATCGTCGAGAGCGGTGCCCCTTCCCACTTCCACCATCGCATCACCGCCCTGTCCCTCACCAACGCCCGGGTGACCGGCGGGGTGATCCTCAACAAGGCCGAGCTCAACGCGCCCGGCGGGTGGGCCCTGGCTGCCGGCGGCCTCATCATGGAAGGGGGGTTCTTCTGCCGGCCCGGGTTCGTCGCACGGGGTGAAGTACGTTTACCCGGGGCACAGTTGCCCGGCGGGCTCTACATGAACGGCGCGCGGCTGGAGGAGCCCAGCCCGCGTGGCCTGGCGCTCAACCTGGAGAACTCCGTGGCCTCCACGGTCATGCTCTCCGACGGATTCGTGGCGAACGGGACCGTGAGCCTGCGGGGCGCCCGGGTCTCGGCGGGCCTGAGCTTCGCGGGGGCCGTCCTGAACGGCCCGCCCGACGGCAACGGCCCGTCCCTGACCGCTGCGTTGATGCAGGCCGTCGACTTCGACCTCGCCCTCGCCGCACCGCCGGCAGGTACCGTGGACCTGCAAGGTGCGCAGGTGTCGTACCTGCACGACGGCGAGCACAGCTGGCCCGGGGTCGTGGAGTTGGACGGCTTCGTCTACGGCTCCATCAAGACGGCCGAGACGGGCGCCGGCCGGGAAGCACGGGGCCGGCGGAACACCGTGGCCCACCGAGTGGCGTGGATACGACGCAGCCCCGGCTACAACCCCCAGCCGTACGAGCAGCTGGCGAGTTGGTACCGCAAGTCCGGCCACGACGACGAAGCCCGCCGCGTGCTCCTGGCCAAACAGCGCCACCGGCGTCACACACTGCCCCCGGCCGCGCGTGCGTGGGGACACCTGCTCGACGCGACCGTCGGTTACGGCTACCGTCCCTGGCTGGCCGGTGTCTGGCTCCTCGCGCTGACCTTGCTGGGCACGCTCTCCTTCGGCGGCCACTCCCCGCGTCCGGTCCAGCAAGGCGAGGGTGCTCCGTTCCAGCCCCTCGTCTACACGCTCGACCTGTTGATCCCCATCGGTGGCCTCGGCCAGCGCACGGCCTGGTACTGGCCGGACGGCACCCTCCAGTGGCTGGCCTACCTGCTCATCGCCCTCGGCTGGGTGCTGACGACCGCCCTCGTCGCCGGAGTCACCCGCGCTTTGCAGAAGAACTGAGTGGCGGCAGCCGGACGGCGACACACACGCCCGGGCCGACCGGCCTCCCGGAGGGGCCGGTGACCACCCCTGCCCTCCGGGTTCTGCAGCCACTCACGGCACGAGCCGCAGCCGAAGAACGGATGACATGGCGGCGCCCTCCATCGAGGTCGAGCACCGCGGCGTATTCAGATCAGCCCTCTGAACAGGCCTTCCATGTAAAAACTTCCGTGAGGCGGAAGCGGTATTGCGTCCCCCTGACGCCCGTCCCGACGATGTCGCCACCACCCACCGACGGGAGCCGCAGCCATGCCGCACATCACCGCGTTCGCCAGGAACCAGTGGTACGTCGCCGCCTACAGTCACGAGGTCGGGCGGGAGTTGCTCGGGCGGACGGTGCTCGGGGAGCCGCTCGTGTTCTACCGGGCCGAGGAGGACGGCAGCGTCGTCGCTCTGAACGACCGCTGCGTGCACCGGCGTTACCCGCTGTCGGCGAGCGGGCTCGACGGTGACCGGATCGTGTGCGGGTACCACGGGTTCACCTACGACCGGACCGGCGCGTGCGTGTACGTGCCGGGGCAGAAGCGCATCCCCCGGACCGCCCGGGTCGCCGCCTACCCGGTGGCCGAGCGGGACTCCCTGGTGTGGGTCTGGATCGGCGACCCGGCGCGCGCCGACGCCGGCACCGTCCCGCGGGCCCGGCACCTGGACGCCCCCGGCTGGACGACCGTACGGGGCATGGAGGCCG
This sequence comes from Streptomyces sp. NPDC001068, assembly GCF_042897315.1. Classification (NCBI taxonomy): domain Bacteria; kingdom Bacillati; phylum Actinomycetota; class Actinomycetes; order Kitasatosporales; family Streptomycetaceae; genus Streptomyces; species Streptomyces sp. NPDC001068. Next base: position 375,058 of record NZ_JBIAYD010000001.1, read on the forward strand.
TGGACGCCGATTACGGTCTCCTCGTCGACAACCTCCTCGACCTCTCCCACGAGACCTACCTGCACGGCGGCTCCATCGGCACCCCGGAGGTCGCCGAGACGCCGATCACCACGGAGGTCGACGAGGGCGCCGGGATCGTACGGGTCAGCCGGCGCATGGCGGACGCCGAGTGCCCGCCGTTCTACGCCCGCTCGACCGGGATCGAGGGGCGGATCACCCGCTGGCAGGACATCGAGTACCACGCGCCCTGCCTGTACCTGCTGCACAGCAGGATCGCCCCGGCCGGTGTGGTGCCCGACGCCGACGGCGGCGACCCGCACGGATTCCACACCGAGATCACCTACGCCATCACCCCGTCCTCGGACGGGAGGGTGTACGACTTCTGGATGGTCTCCCGGGACTGGGCTACCGGCGACACCGAGGTCACCGACTTCCTGCGGACCAACAACCACACGGTGGTCATGCAGGACGTGGAGGCGCTGAACCTGTTGCAGCGCACGCTGGGTTCGGAGCGCGCCGGCTACCAGGAGCTGAGCATCAACATCGACACCGGCGGGCTCGCCGCCCGCCGTATCCTCACGCGGCTGGTCGAGGAGGGCGACAAGCCCGCGGAGAGGGCGCTGTGAACACCCGCACCGGTGAGGTCTACCGCGTCGACTGGCTGCCGGGCACCGACGTGCTCCGCGGCACCTGCCACTGCGGGGCCGAACACACCGCGCAGGATCCGGTCGCCATGTGGGAGTGGATGCTCGGCCACCCCGAAGGACACCGGCCCCCGGAGCGGACGGCGTGAACCTGTACGAGGCCGAACTGGTCGTCGGTGACAGGGTGGTGGCCGCCGACGGTGTCGTCGCCCTCACCCTGCGGCACCCGCTCGGCGGGGAACTTCCGGAGTGGGAGCCCGGGGCGCACGTCGACGTCCTGCTCGGGCCGGGTCTGGAGCGGCAGTTCTCGCTGTGCGGGGATCCCGGGGACCGGACCGGGTGGCGGATGGCGGTGTTGCTGGAGCCCGGCGGTCGGGGTGGATCCGCCCATGTGCACGAACGGTTGGGCGTGGGTGCCGCGGTGCGGGTGCGCGGGCCGCGCAACCGGTTCCGGCTGGAGCCGGCCGCCCGCTACCGGTTCGTCGCGGGTGGCATCGGGATCACCCCGATCCTGCCGATGCTGGCCGCCGCCGAGGCCGCGGGCGCGGACTGGACCCTGTTGTACGGCGGCCGGACCCGGCGTTCCATGGCGTTCACCGCCGAGTTGGCCCGCTACGGCGCGGAGCGGGTCACCGTCGTCCCGCAGGACGAGGCCGGGCTGCTGGACCTGGACCCGGTCCTCGACGACGTCCCGGACGGCACCCTCGTGTACTGCTGCGGTCCGGGTCCGCTGCTGGACGCCGTGGAGAGGCGCTGCCCGGCGGGCGTGCTGCGCACGGAACGGTTCCGGCCCAAGAGCCCGGCGGGCCGCCCGGAAGGGGAGTTCGAGGTGGTCCTCGGGCGCAGCGGCCGTACCCTGACCGTCGCTCCCGGGGTCTCCGTGCTCGACGCCGTGCGGGCCGCGGGGGTCGAGGTGCTCTACTCCTGCGCCGAGGGCACCTGCGGGACGTGCGAGACGGATGTCCTCGAAGGCGAACCGGACCACCGGGACTCGGTGCTGTCCGAACAGGAGCGGGCGGCCGGGGAGACCATGCTGGTCTGCGTGTCCCGGTGCCGTGGGAAACGCCTGGTGCTGGATCTGTGAAGCGCGATCCGGTAACTGTCAACGATTTTGTCAGCCAGGGCCATTGACCCGCTCCTCCGGCCGGTTCTACCGTCCCGCTCAGCACCGTCGGCCGAGCACCACCGTGCGCGGTGCGCGCACCCTGTCGGAACCCCGTCGTCTGCACAGGAGGAGCCCATGCGTCGTCTGCTCGCCGCTCTCGCGGCCGGCACCGCCCTGCTCGTCACGGCTGCCTGCGGCTCCTCCGGGAGCTCGTCGTCCACCTCGTCCCCGTCGGGCGGCACCACCACCGTCAAGGTCGGGATCATCCCCATCGTCGACGTGGCCCCCCTCTACCTCGGGCAGAAGGAGGGCTTCTACGGCAAGCGCGGACTGAAACTGTCGATGACGCTCGCCCAGGGCGGCGCGGCCATCGTGCCGGGTGTGACGAGCGGTCAGTTCCAGTTCGGGTTCAGCAACATGACCTCGCTGATGATCGCCCGGTCCAACAACGTGCCGGTGCGGGCGATAGCCAACGGCGTGGCCTCGACGGGCGTCGCGGGCAAGGACTTCGGCGGCCTCGTCGTGAGGAAGGGCAGTGACATCACCTCGGCGAAGCAACTGGAGGGCAGGAAGGTCGCCGTCAACACGCTGAAGAACATCAACGAGACCGCGGTCCGCGAGTCGGTGCGCAGGGCGGGCGGTGACCCGGACAGGGTGAGCTTCGTCGAGCTGGCCTTCGACCAGATGCCGGCGGCGCTCGACAGGGGGCAGATCGACGCGGCCATGGCGGTCGAGCCGGCGCTCGCCGCCATGAAGCTCCAGGGCGCCGCCGAGATCGCCTCGCCGCTGGTCGACGTGGCGAAGAACCTCACCGTGGCCATGTACTTCACCTCGACGTCGTACGCCCGGCAGAACCCCGGCGTGGTGAAGAGGTTCCAGGAGGCCACCGCCGAGTCGCTGGCCTACGCGGACGCCCATCCGGACGAGGTCCGGCAGATCGTCACCACGTACACCAAGACCCCCGCGGACGTGCTGGCGGCGGTGACCCTGCCGAAGTGGCCCGCCGACCCGGACCGCGCGTCGATCGACACCCTGGAGAAACTCAGCGAGCAGGACGGCCTCTTCACGACGGCCCCCGACCTGGACGAGCTGCTGCCGTGAGCGACGCGACGGACGGGCCGGGGCTGAACGCGGCACTCGGCGCCGCCGGGCTCGCGGCCTTCCTGGCCCTCGGCGAAGCGGTACCGCGGCTCGGTCCGGTCAAGGCGGACTACCTCCCGCCGACCAGCCGGATCGCCCGCGCACTCGGCACCGAACTGGCCGACGGGGGCTTCTGGTCGGCGCTCGGCGACACCCTCACCGGCTGGGCCCTCGGACTCGCGATCGCGGTCGGCGCCGGCGTCGTGGCGGGGGTCGTCCTGTCGGTCGTCCCGCATCTGCGCGATGTCACCGCCTCCACCGTCGAGTTCCTCCGCCCGATCCCCTCGGTCGCCCTGATCCCCCTCGCCGTCCTCCTCTACGGCACCGAACTCCGCTCGGTCCTGCTGCTCGTCGTCTACGCCTCCTTCTGGCAGGTGCTGATCCAGGTGATGTACGGCGTCCAGGACGTGGACCCGGTCGCCGAGGAGACCGCGCGGTCGTACGGACTCGGCACCTGGGCCCGGGTCCGGCACGTGCTGTGGCCGACGGCGCTGCCGTACGTGATGACCGGGGTACGGCTGGCCGCGGCGGTCGCCCTGATCCTCACCGTCACCGCCGAACTGGTCATCGGGGCACCGGGGCTGGGCCAGCGGATCGCCGTCGCGCAGACCTCGCAGGCGGTGCCGGACATGTACGCCCTGATCGTGGTGACCGGGCTGCTGGGCCTGCTCGTCAACGTGGGTGCCCGCTCGGTGGAACGGCGGGCGCTGGCCTGGCACCAGTCCGTACGCGGGGAGGTGGCGGTGTGAGACGGCCGCTGCTCGCAGCCGGGTACGTGCTGGCCCTGCCCGCGGCGCTGCTCGCACTGTGGTGGGTGGCCTCCGACGGCAGCACGAACGTGTACTGGCCGCCGTTGCGTACCATCCTGAGGACCTTCCCGGACGTCTGGACGGGACAGCGACTCCGCGACGACCTGCTGCGCAGTGTGCTGCGGCTGCTCGCCGGATACGCTCTGGCGGCCGTCGCGGGCGTCGGCGCGGGCACGCTCGTCGGCTCCTACCGGCGGGTGCGGGCGGTCTGCGAACCGGTCCTCGAGTTCCTGCGGGCGGTGCCGCCGCCCGTGCTCGTCCCCGTCATCATGCTGTTCGCGGGCATCGGCGACGGCATGAAGATCGTGGTGATCGCCTGCGGCTGCGTGTGGCCGGTGCTGCTCAACACCGTCGAGGGCGTACGGGCGGTGGACCCGGTGATGGCGGAGACGGCCCGTTCCTACGGCATCACGGGTGTGACCCGGCTGCGTACGCTGGTACTGCCTTCGGCGAGTCCGCGGATCTTCGCGGGCCTGCGGCAGGCGCTGTCGATCGGGATCATCCTGATGGTCGTCAGCGAGATGTTCGCGGCCAGCAACGGGCTCGGCTTCACCATCGTGCAGTTCCAGCGCGGCTTCGCGATCCCCGGCATGTGGACCGGGATCCTGCTGCTGGGCCTGCTCGGCTTCGCGTTGTCGGTGGTATTCCAACTGGTCGAACGCCGGGTGCTCGGCTGGTACCACGGGCTGCGCGCGACGACCCGGCGGTCCTGAGTGCGTACCGGGAAGGGGCGGTCCATGCTCGACGTGCGCGGTCTGAGGAAGGTCTACGACGGTTCCGGTCGGCGTGTCGAGGCGGTACGGGACCTCACCTTCACCGTGGAGGCGGGCGAACTCGTGTGTCTCGTCGGCCCGTCGGGCTGCGGCAAGACGACTCTGCTCAAGTGCGTGGCCGGCCTGCTCACCCCGACCGGCGGCGAGGTCCTCCTGGAGGGGAAGGCGGTCACGGGGCCGCCGCCCGGGATGGCGTTCGTCTTCCAGGAGTACGGCCGCAGCCTGTTCCCCTGGATGCGGGTCGCCGAGAACGTCGCGCTTCCGCTGAGGCAGAAGCGGTTGTCACGGGAGCGGCGCGCTGAGCTGGTCCTGGACGCGCTGCGTTCGGTGGGGCTGACCGATGCCGCCGCCGCCTATCCCTGGCAGTTGTCGGGCGGCATGCAGCAGCGGGTGGCGATCGCGCGGGCCCTGGCCTACGAGCCCCGGGTGCTTCTGATGGACGAGCCGTTCGCGGCCGTCGACGCACAGACCCGGGCCGATCTGGAGGATCTGGTCCGGGGTCTGTGGCGGGAGCGCGGGATCACGGTCCTGTTCGTCACCCACGACATCGACGAGGCGGTCTACCTGGGTCAGCGGGTGGTCGTGCTGTCCGCCTCCCCCACCGTCGTCCGGGAGCAGCTGAAGGTCGACCTGCCCGACGAACGCGACCAGTTGCACACCCGGGTCGCCCCGCGCTTCGCCGAACTGCGTACCCGTGTGTACGAGCAGATCCAGGCGGCGAAGCGCGGCGGCGACCGGGGGCCCGGTGTGGACCCGTAGCCGGTGGCGGTCAGACCGACAGCCAGGCCGCCGTGTCCTGGGGCAGCCGGCCGGCGCCGTCCAGCGGACCGCTGGTGAGCAGCAGCCGGGTGTGGGCGGGTAGTTCGGCGGGGTCGGCGCCGAGGTTGACCACGCAGACCGCTCCCGGGGCGCGGGTGAAGGCGAGGACGCCGTCCGGAGCGGGCAGCCAGGTCAGCGGGCCGTCGCCGAAGCGGGGTCGGGCGGCGACGGCCCGCTGGTAGAGGGTCAGCATGGACTCGTCGTCGTCCCGCTGAAGGTCGGCCGCGTACGCCTCCCAGCCGGCCGGCTGCGGCAGCCACGGCTCCTCGCGCGATCCGAATCCCGCGTACGGCAGGCCGGCCGCCCAGGGCATCGGGACCCGGCACCCGTCCCGGCCCGGGTCGGTGCCGCCGGACCGGAAGTACATCGGATCCTGGATGCGGTCCACCGGGATCTCGGCCTCGGGCAGCCCCAGTTCCTCCCCCTGGTACATGTAGACCGCGCCGGGCAGCGCCAGGGACAGCAGCGCGGCCGCGCGCGCCCTGCGGGTGCCCAGCTCCAGGTCGGTCGGGGTGCCGAAGGCCTTGGCCGCGAAGTCGAAGCCGGTGTCCCGGCGGCCGTAGCGGGTGACCGTGCGCGTCACGTCGTGGTTGCACAGCACCCAGGTGGCGGGCGCGCCGACCGGGGCGTGCTCGGCGAGGGTGGTGTCGATCGACGCCCGCAGCCGCTCCGCGTCCCAGGGGCAGGACAGGAACGAGAAGTTGAAGGCGGTGTGCAGTTCGTCGGGGCGCAGGTAGCGGGCGAAGCGCTCGGTGTCGGGGAGCCAGACCTCGCCGACGAAGACACCGTCATAGGCGTCGGCCACCGCCCGCCAGGAACGGTAGATGTCGTGCAGGTCGTCGCGGTCGACGAAGGGGTGCGGCCGCGGGTCCGTGGCCAGGTCGGGCAGGTCCGGGTCCTTGGCGAGCAGGGCGGCGGAGTCGATGCGGACGCCGGCCACTCCGCGCTCGAACCAGAACCGCAGGATGTCCTCGTGCTCCTGGCGGACCACCGGATGGGCCCAGTTGAGGTCGGGCTGCTCCGGGGTGAACAGGTGCAGGTACCACTCGCCGTCCGGCAGCCGGGTCCACACCGGTTCGGTGGAGCCGAGGAACTGTGACGGCCAGTCGTTGGGCGGGAGTTCGCCGTGCTCGCCGCGGCCGGGGCGGAAGTGGAAGAGTTCGCGCTCGGGGCTGCCGGGTCCGGCCGCCAACGCCGCCCGGAACCAGGGGTGCTGGTCGGAGACGTGGTTGGGGACGATGTCCACGATCGTCCGGATGCCCAGCTCCTCCGCCTCCGCGATGAGCTTCTCGGCCTCGGCGAGGGTGCCGAACGCCGGGTCGATGGCCCGGTAGTCGGCGACGTCGTAGCCGCCGTCCTTCAGCGGTGACAGGTACCAGGGGTTGAACCAGAGCGCGTTCACCCCCAGTTCGGCGAGGTACGGCAGCTTGGCGCGGACGCCCGCGAGGTCGCCGGTGCCGTCGCCGTCGCCGTCCGCGAAGCTGCGGACGTACACCTGGTAGATGACGGCCGAACGCCACCAGTCGAGGTCCTTCGGGGCATGGCTGGGCTGTCCCACTGTGCGTGCCTTTCTGTCGGAGGAAGGGCGTCAGCCCTTGGTGCTGCCCGCGCTGATCCCGGCGATGATGTGCCGCTGGAAGACGAGGAACAGCGCGACCATCGGGATGCTGGCGATCACCATCGCGGCGATGAGCACGGTGAGCTGGATGTTCTGCGACAGCTGGACCAGGGCCACGCTGATGGGCTGCTTGTCGGTGTCGGAGAAGACCATCAGCGGCCACAGGAAGTCCTGCCACACCGCGACCAGGGCGAAGATCGACACCACCCCGAGCACCGGGCGGGACATGGGCAGCACCACCGACCACAGGATGCGCAGCTTTCCGGCGCCGTCGATCTCGGCGGCCTCCAGCACGTCACGCGGCAACTGGTCGAAGAACCGCTTGAGCAGGTAGAGGTTGAAGGCGTTGGCGACGGCCGGCAGCCAGATGCCGAGCGGGTCGTTGAGCAGGCTGGTGTGGATGAAGGGCAGGTCGGCCGCGGTCAGGTACTTGGGTACGACCAGGGCCTGGGCCGGGACCATCAGGGTGGCGAGGATGCCGCCGAGGACCACGTTGCCGAAGGCCGGTCTCAGCTTCGACAGGGCGTAGGCGGCGGCCGTGCAGAACACCAGCTGGAAGGCCCAGGCGCCGGCCGCCTGCACCACCGTGTTCCACAGGTGCTGGGGCAGCTGCATCAGGTCCCAGGCGTCGGTGTACCCGGAGACGTGCAGGTGTTTCGGGATCAGCGTGGGCGGGGTCCGGGCGACCTCGTCCGGGGACTTCATCGCGCTGGTCACCATCCAGTACACGGGGAACAGGAAGGCGAGCGCGAAGAGCAGGACGACCGTGGTGAAGACGGTCCAGTAGACGGCCTTGCCGCGCGGGCGGGCCAGGGTCGCCGGGGAGATCAGGGTTCGGGTGGCGCTGCTCATCCGTCCTCCCCGGAGCGGGTCAGGCGCAGGTAGCCGGCGGAGAAGACACCGAGCAGCACCAGCAGCATGACGCTGAGGGCGCAGGCGCCGCCGAAGTCGTTGTAGAGGAAGGCGTACTTGTAGATGAGGTAGAGCACGGTGACCGTGGCGTTCTCGGGGCCGCCGCCGGTGATGACGAACGGTTCGGTGAACACCTGCATGGTCGCGATGATCTGAAGGAGCATCAGCATCAGGATCACGAACCGGGTCTGCGGGATCGTCACGTGCCGGACGCGTTGCAGGAGGCCCGCGCCGTCCAGTTCGGCGGCCTCGTAGAGCTCGCCGGGGATGGACTGCAGGGCGGCCAGGTAGATCAGGACGGTGCCGCCCATGTTGGCCCAGGTGGCCACGATGACCAGGGAGATCAGGGCGGTGTCGGCGCCGTTGGACCAGTTCGAGGTGGGCAGGTGCAGGAAGCGCAGCGTCTCGTTGGCGAGGCCGGCGCCCGGGTCGTAGAACCACTTCCACAACAGGGCGCTGACGACCGGCGGGATCATCACCGGCAGGTAGACCACGACCCGGAAGAAGGCCTTGGCGTGGCGGAGTTCGTTGAGGACCAGGGCCAGCACGAACGGGACCGCGAAGCCGATCAGCAGTGCCAGCAGTGTGAAGGTCAGGGTGTTGCGCCAGGCCGCCGAGAACTCGGGGTCGTGCAGGACCCGGGTGAAGTTGGCGGTGCCGACCCACTCGGGGGACGAGCCGGGCGTGTACTTCTGGAAGGCGATCACGACCGCGCGGATCGCCGGGTACCAGGAGAACAGCGCGAAGCAGATCAGTCCGCCGAGCAGGAACCCGTAGGCGCGGACCTGGTCGAGGAGCCGGCGCCGCCTCCGGTCCCCTGCCGGGGGCGGCGCCGGGGCCTGTCGGGCGCCGGCCGCCACGGGGGCGGGCCGGCGCTCGGCCGTCTTGGTCATCGCGGGTCAGCCCCGGGCCAGGATGCCGGCGATCTTCTCGTTGGCGTCCTTGAGGAGCTGGTCGATGTCGGCGTCCTTCTTGGTGAGGACGGCGGAGACCGTGCCGTCGAGGACGGAGTAGATCTGCTGGGCGTTGGGCGGCTCGATCTTCATCTGCAGGGACTGGTTGCCGTCCAGGAAGGCCTGGTAGTTCTCCACCGGGACGTTGGCGTTGGCCTTCTTGACCTCCTGGTCCTTGGCGTCGGCGGCGCCGGTGAACAGCCGCGGCTCGGGCAGGCCGACGGGCGCGTTGTTCTTCTTGGCGCGGGCGTAGTCGCCGAGGAAGCCGTCACCGGGGGTGAGGAACATGGAGTCGAGCCACTTGAGGCCGGCCTTGATCTGTGCCGGGGTGTCCTTCTTGTTGAACATGTAGCCGTCGCCGCCGATGAGCGTGCCCTGGCCGCCGGGCATCGGGCCGAGGGCGAGGTCCTTGTAGTTGCCGCCCTTCTCCTTGACCAGGATCGGGATGTTGTCCGGGGCGGAGAGGTACATGCCGAGCTTGCCCGAACCCATCATCTGCTGGACGTCGTTGATGATGAGGAGCTGCTTGCTGCCCATCGAGTTGTCGGTCCACCGCATGTCGTGCAGGTTCTGCAGGACGGCGTGGCCCTGGGGGGTGTCGACGGTCGCCGTCTTGCCGTCGGCGGAGACGACGTCGCCGCCCTGGGAGTACAGCTCGGCGGTGAAGTGCCAGCCGCCCTGGTTCTGCGCGCTGTAGTCGGCGTAGCCGACGGTGCCGTTGCCGAGGGCGGCGATCTTCTTGGCGTCGGCGCGGACCTCTTCCCAGGTCGTCGGCGGCTTGTCGGGGTCCAGGCCGGCCTTCTGGAAGAGCGCGCGGTTGTAGATCAGGCCCATGCTGTAGCCGGTGCGCGGGATGCCGTAGACCTTGCCGTCCACGGTGTAGATGTCGCGCAGCTGCTTCTGGATGGTGTCGTAGCTCTTGAGGTCCTTGAGGTACGGCGTGAGGTCGGCTGCCTGGTTGATGTCCACCACGTGCTTGGCGTCGGTGAAGTACGTGTAGAACACGTCCTCCATCTGGCCGCCGGCGAGCTTGGCGTCGAAGGTCTTCGGGTCCTGGCACGGGAACGCGTCGTGCATGACGACGTCGATGTCCGGGTTCTTCTTGCCGAAGTCGGCGGTGTCCTGGTCGAAGAACGAACGGTCGACCTTGGCGCTCTTCGGCGGCTCGCAGTTGACGGTGATACGCGTCTTGCCGCTTCCCGCGTCGTCGTCGTCGCCCGACCCGCAGGCCGAGGCCGAGAGTGCGAGGGACGAGCAGACGGCTGTCGCGACGAGAGCACGGCGGAACCCGGTGCTGGACATCGGTGGACCCCCCAGTACAGGAGCAGTGGCGCCGCACCGGGACCGGTGGGCGCCGCACACTCAAGCACCGGGGACAGCCGGGCGCAAGATGTCGCGCAGAATCTGTAATTATTCGACAGAGGATTGGCAGCGCCTTGGATCCGTTGTGAATCAGACCTTGGGCGCTTGCGCTGTCGAGCCCCGCACCACCAGCTCCGGCTCGAACAGCAGTTCCTCCGGCGGTACGGCGGTACCGCCGATCTGGACGTTCAGCAGCTCGACGGCGGCCCGGCCCATGGCCTCGATGGGCTGGCGGACCGTGGTGAGCGGGGGTTCGGTGCAGTTCATGAAGGCCGAGTCGTCGTAGCCGACGACGGAGATCCGGGAGGGCACCTCGTACCCCTTGCGCCGGGCGGCCCGGATCGCGCCGAGCGCGAGCGGGTCGCTGGCGCAGATGATGCCGGTGACACCCCGGTCGATCAGCCGGGAGGCGGCCGCGTGGCCGCCCTCGATGGAGAAGATCGCGCGGGCCACGTTCTCCTCGGGGACCTCGGCGATGGCCCGCGCGGCGGCGAGTTTGCGGGCGGAGGGGACATGGTCGCCGGGGCCGAGGACCAGGCCGATGCGCTCGTGGCCGAGGGAGGCGAGGTGCCGCCAGGCCTGCTCCACCGCGACGGCGTCGTCGCAGGACACGGCCGGGAAACCGAGGTGCTCGATGGCCGCGTTGACCAGCACCACCGGGATGTTGCGGTCGGCGAGCAGCCGGTAGTGGTCGTGGGGCGCGTCGGCCTGGGCGTACAGACCGCCGGCGAACACCACGCCGGAGACCTGCTGTTGCAGCAGCAGTTCCACGTAGTCCGCCTCGGAGACCCCGCCCTTGGTCTGGGTGCACAGCACCGGGGTCAGTCCCAGCTGCGCGAGCGCGCCGCCGATGACCTCGGCGAAGGCCGGGAAGATCGGGTTCTGCAGCTCGGGCAGGACCAGACCGACGAGCCGGGCCCGCTCGCCGCGCAGCTGGGTGGGGCGCTCGTAGCCGAGGACGTCCAGGGCCGAGAGCACCGCCTGCCGGGTGGCCTCGGAGACCCCGGGTTTGCCGTTGAGCACCCGGCTGACCGTGGCCTCGCTGACCCCGACCTTCTTGGCCACTTCCGCAAGTCGTCGCGTCATGAGCGCAAGGGTAGCGCAATTTACGCAAGCTGCTTGCGTAAGCGGAAGGACGGGGTCAGACGCGGCTGCCGGTCGCCGTGTCCGCCGACAGCCGCTGGGCGAGATAGATCGGTATCACCGACAGCAGCACGAGCACGGCCGCCACCACGTTCACCACCGGCGCCTGCTGGGGCCGGGTCATGTTGTCGTAGATCCACAGCGGCAGGGTCCGGACGCCGGGTCCCGCGGTGAAGGTGGTGACCACGATCTCGTCGAAGGAGAGCGCGAAGGCGAGCAGTCCGCCCGCGAGCAGCGCGGAGCGCACCAGCGGGAAGGTGACGTCGGCGAAGGCGCGGAAGGTGTGGGCGCCCAGGTCGGCCGCCGCCTCCTCGTAGTTGCCGGAGGTGCGGCGCAGCCGGGCGACGACGTTGTTGAAGACGATCACCACGCAGAAGGTGGCGTGCCCGACGACCACGGTGAACAGGCCGAGTCCGACGCCGAGCGGCGCGAGGACCGTGCCGAAGGCCGAGTTGAGGGCGATGCCGGTGACGATGCCGGGCAGCGCGATCGGCAGGACGACCACGAAGGACAGGGCGCCCCGGCCGAAGAAGCGGTACCGGGCGACCGCGAAGGCGATCAGGGTGCCGAGCACCAGGGCGATCGCGGTGGCGCCGAGCCCGGCCTTCACCGAGGTCCACAGGGCCTCGCGGGCGCCCGAGCTGTGCCAGGCGGCGGACCACCAGCGGGTGGTGAGGCCGGGCGGCGGCCAGCTAGCGCTGCGGTCCGGGTTCAGGGAGTTGACCAGGACCAGCAGCAGCGGCACGTAGATCACCGCGAAGCCGAGGCCGGCGGCGGCGCGCACCGCGATCCGCGCGGAACGGGAGAGTTGCACGGCGGACTCCTCTACAGGCTGCTCAGCGCGCCCGTGCGGCGCATCGCGAGCAGGTACAGCACGATGACGACGACCGGGACGGTGGCGAGGGCGGCGGCCATGGGCAGGTTGAGCTCGATGTTGGCGTAGACGAGGTTGCCGATGAGCTGGGTCTTGCCGCCGACGATCTGCACGGTGATGTAGTCGCCGAGGCTGAGCGAGAAGGTGAACACCGACCCGGCGGCGACCGACGGCAGCACCATGGGAAGGACCACGGACCGGAAGGTGCGGCCGGCCCGGGCGCCGAGGTCGGCGGACGCGTCGAGCAGGTTGTCCGGCAGCTGCTCCAGCGCGGTGTGGATCGGCAGGATCATGTACGGCAGCCACAGGTAGGTCAGGGCGAGCACGGTGGCCGGCAGCCCGAACCCCGGCCCGCTGAGCCCGAAGGGCTTCAGCAGCCAGTCCGCGAGCCCGCCCTCGGACAGGATCAGCCGCCAGGCGTACACCTTGACCAGGTAACTCGCCCACAGCGGGGTGAGGATGGCGACCACCAGGAGCGGGCGCAGCCGGGGCCTGGCCACCCGGGCGGTGTAGAAGGCGACCGGGAAGGCGATCACGGCGCACAGCACGGTCACCGCGAGGGCGACTCCGACGCTGCGCAGGACCACCTGCCGGTACACCGGCGTGGTGAACAGCTCGTGGAAGTTGTCGGTCGACCAGACCTTCACCACCTCGGAGGTGAAGGAGTCCGTCGTCCAGAACGCGGAGACGAACAGCACCGCCAGCGAGCCCAGGTAGAGCACCGCGAGCCACAGCAGCGGAGCGGTCAGCAGCAGGGCGAGGCGGAGCCGGGGGCGCCGGTGCAGCGCCCCCGCGGTCCGGGTGGGCAGGGTCATGGCTCAGCCCTTGATCTCGGTCCAGGCCTGCACCCATTTCGCGTACGGGACGCACTTCACGTCGGTACGGCCGTCCAGGCACTGCTCGATGGGCGTGTTCCAGAAGGCGATGTTCTTCCAGTAGCTCTCGTCGGCCGCGTGGTAGGTCGCGCAGAAGCTCTTGTCACTGGTGAGGTCGCAGGCCTTGGCGTTGGAGGGGGCCTCGCCGAAGTACTCGGCGACCTCGGCGTTGACCTTCGGCGAGACGATCCAGTTCAGCCACCGGTAGGCGCAGTTGGGGTGCTTGGCCTTGGCGGAGACCATCCAGGTGTCGGACCAGCCGGTGGATCCCTCCTTGGGCACGAAGGCCTTGACCTTCGCGCCTTCCCCGGCGGTGAGGTTGGCGATCACCTGCCAGCTGGTGCCGATCACGGAGTCGCCGCTCTTGAAGGCGGAGATCTCCTTGAGGTAGTCGCTCCAGTACTCGCCGATGTCCGCGTTCTGCTTCTTCAGCAGGGCGACGGCCGCGTCGAACTGCTTCTGGTCCAGCGCGTAGGGGTCCTTGATCTTCAACTCCGGCTTGGTGGCCTTGAGATACAGGGCCGCGTCGGCGATGTAGATCGGCGAGTCGTAGGCGGTGACATGCCCCTGGTACTTCGCCGCGTCGTCGAAGACCGCGGACCAGGAGGTCGGCGCGGGGCTGACCTTCTGTGTGTTGTACATCAGCAGGTTGGCGCCGCGGCCGTGCGGGATGCCGTACATCTGGCCCTTGACGGAGTTCCAGGCGCCGTTCTTCAGGCCGCCGAAGATGTACTTGTAGTTCGGTACGAGCCCGGTGTTGACCGGGGCCGCGTCGCCGGAGGCGATCAGGCGCAGCGACGCGTCGCCGGACGCGGAGACGGCGTCGTACTCACCGGTCTTCATCAGTTTGACCATCTCGTCGGAGCTGGCGGCGACCTTGGAGTGGACCTGGCAGCCGGTCTGCTTCTCGAAGTCGCCGACCCAGTCGACCTTGGGGTCGTCGGAGCCGTCCTCGACGTAGCCGGCCCAGGCGATCAGGTTGACCGCGCCCTCGCTCCTGCCGAGTTTCGCGAGGGGCCTGAGGTCGGGCGGGTTGAGTCCGGACGAGGAGCCGGAGCCGGAGGAGCCGCAGGCGGTGGCTGCCAGCAGCAGCGCGGCGACGGCGGCCGCGGCGCGGGGACGGATGAGGCGCACGACGTACTCCAGGGATGCCAGAGGTGCCAGGGGTGCCGGGGTCGAGGACGGCGGATCCGGTGGTGCGGGGTGGCGGGTCAGCCGGGGACGTGGACGGTGTGCCGGCGCTGCCAGCGCAGCCGGACGCGGGTGCCGCGGTAGGCGGCGACGTCCTCGGCGGAGGTGTCGAGGTTCTGCTGGAGCGCGGTGAGCCGGCCGCCGCCGTCCAGGTCGACCAGGAAGCGGGTGGCGTCGCCGAGGTAGACCACCTCGGCTACGGTGCCGACGGCGTCGGCGTGGTCCGGTCCGCCCGGCTCCGCGCTCTCCTTCAGCACCCGGATCTTCTCGGGGCGGACGCTGTGGGTGCCGCTCTCGCCGAGCACGCGCAGGGCGGGCTCGCCGGTGAGCAGGTTGGAGGTGCCGACGAAGGAGGCGACGAACGCGGTGGCGGGGCGTTCGTAGATCTCGGCCGGGGTGCCGACCTGTTCGATGCGGCCCTGGTGGAAGACGGCGACGCGGTCGCTCATCGTCAGGGCCTCCTCCTGGTCGTGGGTGACGAAGACGAAGGTGATGCCCACCTCCCGTTGCAGGGACTTGAGTTCGAGCTGCATCTGCTCGCGCAGCTTGAGGTCGAGGGCGCCGAGGGGTTCGTCGAGCAGCAGGACGCGGGGGCGTCCCACGAGGGCGCGGGCGAGGGCGACGCGCTGGCGCTGGCCGCCGGAGAGCTGGGCGGGGCGGCGGGCGCCGAAGCCGTCGAGGCGGACCTCGGACAGGGCCTTGCGGGCGCGGACCAGGCGTTCGGCCTTGGCGACCCGGCGGACCTTGAGGGAGTAGGCGACGTTCTGTTCGACGGTCATGTGCGGGAACAGGGCGTAGTCCTGGAAGACGGTGTGCACGTCCCGTTCGAAGGGGGCGCGGCGGGTGACGTCCTGTCCGGCGAGCTCGACCACGCCCGAGGTGGGGGTCTCGAAGCCGGCGATCAGGCGCAGGACGGTGGTCTTGCCGGAGCCGGAGGGGCCGAGCATCGAGAAGAACTCGCCGTCACGGATCTCCAGGTCGACGCCTGCCACGGCGCTGGTGTCGCCGAACGTCTTCCGCAGATCCCGCAACCGGATCGCGCTGGCCTCCATGGGCGGGAACCTTTCTGACGCTCTCCTGCGTTGCACCTGGTGACCGGAAAGATATGAAGTCATAGTTCAAAGCTCAAGACCCTGCCGAGGTAAAGCTTGGGTCAACGCATAGGGTGGTGGCCCGTGGAACAGCAGCAGACGGACGGCGGCGCCCGAAAGGCCGTCTTCGCCCCGGTGGACAGCAGCGCCCGGGTGGACGCCGTGGTACGCCGGATCGGCGACGCCATCGAACTCGGCCTGCTCGCGGACGGGGAGCAACTGCCCGGCGAGACCGAGCTGGCCGGACAGCTCGGGGTGTCCACGGTGACCCTGCGGGAGGCCCTGATGGCCCTGCGCCAGCAGGGGCTGGTCGTCACCCGCCGGGGCCGCGGCGGCGGCAGCTTCGTCGCCCTGCCGGACACCCCGGGCCGGGAGCGGCTGCTGGCGCGGCTGCGCGGCTGGAGCCCGGAGGAACTGCGCGACCTCGGCGACCACTGGGCGGCCCTGTCCGGCACCGCCGCGCACCTCGCCGCGCAGCGCACCGAGGACCACGACCTGGACCAGCTCCGCAGGACCACCGAGGAGCTGCGCAAGGCCCGCGGCGCGTCCGCGCGTTGCCGGCTGTACGGCCGTTTCCAGGTGGAGCTGGCCGCCGCCGCCCAGTCGGCCCGGCTCACCCGGGAACAGGTCGGCCTCCAGACGGAGGTCGGTGCGCTGCTGTGCCTTGTGCTCGGCGACGACGAATATCGTGAAGAGGTGGCGGACCGTCACCGGTCCGTGATCTCGGCCGTGCAGGATGGGGCGGACGCATCGGCCAGGGAGCTGGCCGAGCGGTGCGTGCGGGACTCGACGGCACGGCTCATCGCCCTGCGGCTGACCCTGTAGCCGCGCCGCGCCCCGCTCCCCCGTCCGCCGGAGGGCAGCATGAGCCGCGGCACCGTCCCCTCCACTCCCGTGGCCACCACACCGGACGCCGCCGAGGAGTACGTCGCCGAGCGGGTCGGCCGCGCCCTGGAGGCGGTGTTCGACGCCGTCGCGCAGACCCGGGCCGACACCGCCGCGCTGCTGGCACGGGTGGCCGCCGAGGACCGCATGCCGGTGACCGCGGACCTCGCCGCACTGCGGCCCGGGCTCCATCTGCGGCTGACCCGCGAGGAGTTGGTCTCGGGTGTCGGTTTCGTGACGGCACCAGGACTGCTGGCCGACGTGCCGGCCTGGCTGGAGTGGTGGCAGAGCGGCACCGACGGCGACCTGCGGCCGCTGCTGCTCGACCTCGACCCGCGCACCTCGGCCTACTCCGACTACACGCACTGGGACTGGTTCACGCTGCCCCGGGACACCGGGCGGCGGGCGGTGGCCGGGCCGTACGTCGACTACCTCTGCTCGGACGAGTACAGCCTCACGCTGTCCGCGCCGGTGGAACGGGCGGGCCGCTTCCTGGGCGTGGCCGCCGCGGACGTGTACCTACGGCACTTCGAGACCGCCGCGCTGCCCCTGCTGCGGGCGCTGCCCGGCCCCGCCAGGCTCGTCAACGCCCGTGGCCGGGTGGCGGCGTCGGCCGACCCCGCGCACCTGGCGGGCTCGCTGACCAGGGGGCCGGACTTCGCGGCCGTGCTGGAGAGCGGGCGGCCCGGCGTGTTCGGCGCGCTGCGGCTGGTGCCCTGCCGGGGCGTACCGCTCGTGCTGGCGGTGGCCACGGGATGAGCCGCGCCCCGCGGCGGCACACCACCGTGCGACGTCCCGCCGCGCGGCGGCCCGACGGGTGGCGTCGGGGTGGGAGGGCGTCCGGCCCGGCGCCGTCGGCGACCTGAACGCCGACGGTGCCGGGTCAGGCGTCGGGGGCGGGAACCACGGTCAGATGGGCGCCCAGGCCGCCGGGCCGGCGGGAGCGCCGTGGGGCGGCGGGCCGGGCGGCGGTACGCAGCACCAGGGTGTAACGCGCGTAGCCCATGGCCCCGAGGCACTCCGGGGTCTCGCCGACCACCCGGCACTCGGTGTCCCCCAGCAGCGGATCGGGGTGGCGCACCGGCCGGACGGCGCCGTCGAGCCGGGCACCGGCCTCGCCGACCGCGCGCAGCCAGTGCGGCAGCCCGTGGCGGTAGGCCGCCTCCATGATCGGGTCCTGCGCGATCTCCCGCCGGATCGACTGGAGTTCGTGGTCGTGGCCGTACCGCTCCAGGGTGGCCTTGAACTGGGCCAGCAGCGGCAGGCACCAGCCCGACTCGTGTGCGCCGAGCACCGAACCGGCGTCCGGGTGGAAGAGGACGAACCGGAGGAAGTTCTCGCCCGGCATGGCGGTGGGATGCGGGGCGACCTCCCCGAAAAGTGTCTCGAACGCGTCGTTCGCCAGCACCACGTCCCAGCGGTGGTCCACCACGAGGGACGGGAACGGAACCGCGTCCACCAGCACTGCGTAGTCCTGGAGGTACGCCTGGGCCTCAAGACTCTCGGGGACGGGCCGCGGCGCCGGCCGCCGCCCACCTGCCTGATATGCCATCGGGAGGTCACCCCTCTTGCCTATGCGGCCTTCTCGCGGCGATGTGATCCTGCTGCCCCACCCGGAGGCATGTCAACTATCGTGGCATTTCATGCCTGTTGACGGCCGAAATTGGCCACAGTTGTGGCGACACCTGGATGTGAGTTCGAACGACCCGGTAGCCTCCGGGAGGTTCGCGCCGGGCGGGTCCCCGGCGACCACATGTGCGAAGCCCATGATTCCTCTGAGAGACGTAGGAGTTCGGTCGGTGACGGATGGCTACGAGGATCCGGGCGCCACGGCGACCGCCCAGCTGCCGGCCGTCGTCTCCCGCGTCACCGCGCTGGCCGACCGGCTGGGCGTGGCGTACGCCGGGGTCTACGACATCGGACGGCTCTCCTACGCCTGCGGCGTCCCCGAGCCCGTGGTCAAGGCCCTGCTCGGCGGCCGGCCCGCGGGCGAACCCGATGTCCAGGAGCGCTTCCTGCAACGCCTCGACCTGCTGCGCCGCACCCGCCTCAAGCCCAACGGCCGGAAACACACCCAGCAGGAGATAGCCGACGGCGCGGGCATGTCCCGGCAGCAGGCCGGGGCCCTGCTCAACGGCGACCGGCGGCCGACCATGGAGCACTGCGACGCCCTCCAGCGGTTCTTCCGGGTGCACGCCGGATTCCTCACCGCCGCGGACCCCGAGGCGCTGGCGGGGGCCCTCCAGCGCGTCGAGCAGGAGCTGCTGCAGAAGCTGGCCGACCGGGAGCGGGCGGCGGCCGAGGCCGCGGCGGACCCCCTGGAGCGGCTGCTGCAGGACCACGGGGTGCGGGGCATCGCCTGGCGGGCCGCCCAGCTCCCCACCGACCAGCACCGCGACAAGGTCGCCGAATGGCTGGACATGCTCCTGGAGAGCGTCAAGCGGCCCGAGTCGTGAGCTGAGAGGGAACAGGAGAACCAGGAGACGATGGCCATCGGCAGGGACATGCGCCGGCTGAGCGGCGCGCTGGTCGGGGAGTTGACCCTGCCCGCGCCCGCCCCGCCGCGGGAGCTGTACCGGGCACTGTGCGACGCGATGAGCCGCCGCCGGGGCCGCCCGGTGCTGTTCCGTACCGCGGTCTTCCCACCCGGCACGGCCAGCGGCCTGTGGCTCGACCTGGCCGACCGGGACCTGGTGGTGCTCGAGGAACGCACCGCACCGGAGCACCAGTTGGTCATCCTCGGTCACGAGCTGTGGCACATGCACGCCGACCACCACGGCCACGACGTCGACGGGGTCGCGGTGGCGGCACGGATCGTCGCCGAGGGCACCGGTGACGGGGCGGGCGGTGAGCGGGACGCGGTGCAGGCCGCCGTCCGGCGGATGGCCGCCCGCACCCGCTTCGACCAGGCGGCGGAACAGGACGCGGAGACCTTCGGGCTGCTGCTGGCCAGCAAGTGCCGGACCTGGCTCGCGGGTTCCTCGCTGCGCGGCCCGGTCAGGCGACACGACGTGGCGGGCCGCATCGAGGCCTCCCTGGGCTATCCCGGCAAGTAGCCATCGGTCCGGGTCCGCCTCCGGTCCGGGTCCGCCTCCGGTTCCGGTCTGGCACCGGCCCCGGTCCGCCGCCGGTCCGGGTCTGGCACGGGTCCCGGTCTGCCGCCGGGATCGGCGGGGCTCCGGCCTGGGCGGGACCGTCCGGCAGGGCTCGGCAGCCCGGTGCGGGCAGGGGCACGGCCCCGAACCGGGCGCGGAGGCGGTTCGGGGTCGGCTGAGCGGGCGAACCGAGGCGCAGCGGGCAGGCGTTGTCAGTGGCGGACGGCAAGCTGGTGGGTGCGTACCGCACACGCGGTGCGGCCGCGCCGTCCGGGCGCGTGACCGAGACGACCGACGGGGAGAGCCGAGCCATGCCCACCGCCGTACTGACCGACCGTGAGCGCACCGCCGTCCAGGCCTATCTGAGGCTGCTGCACACCGTCCGCGCGGCCTTCGACGGCCCCCCGGACGGCGCTCCGCGCCCCTTCCTGGTGCCGCCGGCCGTACTCGCCGAGGCCGAGGAGGCCCTGGCCGGGGCCGGCCTCGCCGGCAACGAGGAGGCCTTCTTCCGCCTCCTGCACGACTGGTGCCCACCCACCTGAGCCGTCAGCGGTGCGGCACCGTCACGGCCGAGGCCACCAGCGAGTGCCGCACGCTCCAGCGGCCCTCGAAGACCTGTACCCGCTGCCCGCCGACGAGGGGACCGGGCACCAGCAGGCGGGCGCGCAGGGTGCCGTGCGGCCGGGCTTCGGGCTCCGGGGCGAGCTCGATGTCGGCCTCCATGAAGTCCAGCCACTTGCCGGTGAGGGGGAACCACGCCTTGTAGACCGATTCCTTCGCGCTGAACAGCAGGCGGTCCCAGTGCACGTCGGGCCGCTCGGCCGCGAGCCGGCGCAGCCGCTCCTGCTCCGTGGGCAGGAGGACGGCCTCCGCGACGCCCACGGGCAGCGGCGCGTGCGGTTCGGCGTCGATGCCCAGGGAGGCCAGATCACCGGCGCGGACCAGGGCGGCCGCGCAGTAGCCCTCGCAGTGGGTCATGCTGCCGGCCAGCCCGGCCGGCCAGCGCGGTGCGCCGCGCTCACCGGTCAGGACGGGCTGCGCCGGGACCCCGAGCTTCTCCATCGCCCGCCGGGCGCAGGCGCGCACGGCGGAGAACTCGCGGCGGCGCTTGGGCACGGCGCGTGCGACGAGCTCCGCCTCCCCGGGGTAGAGGGGGGCTTCGCGGATCGCCTCGTCACCGAGCATCTCCACGGCCACCACCGAGTCCGGGAGCAGCTCCTCGATCACCTGTTCCGACCTCCATCGGCAGAATGCGGCGCAGCCTGCCCGGGGGCTGGGAGCGCTTGCGCCACTCGCGGGGGTATCCCACGGAGACCTCTTCGAAGCGGACGCCCTCGTGCCAGGTGGTCCGGGGGATGTGGAGATGACCGTAGACCATGGTGTCCACGCGGAACCGGCGGTGCCAGTCGGCGGTACGGGTGGTGCCGCACCACATGGCGAACTCGGGGTACCAGAGGACGTCCATGGGGTGCCGGTCCAGCGGGTAATGGGCCGCCAGCACGGTCGGCAGGTCCCCGGGCAGTTCGGCGAGCCGGCGCTCGGTGGCCTCGACCCGGGCCCGGCACCAGTCCTCGCGGGTCGGGTAGGGGTCGGGGTGCAGCAGGTACTCGTCGTTGCACACGATGCCGGTGCCGTGCGCGTAGGCGAGGCCCTCCTCCTTGGTGGCGCAGCCGGCCGGCAGGAAGGAGTAGTCGTACAGGAGGAAGAGCGGTGCGACCGCGACCGGGCCGCCCGGCCCCTCCCAGACGGGATAGGGGTCCTCGGGGCTGACCACGCCGAGCTCCCGGCACAGGCCCACGAGGTGCTCGTAGCGGGCGACCCCGCGCAGGGTGACCGGATCCTTCGGGTGGGTCCACAGGTCGTGGTTGCCGGGGGCCCAGAGCACCTTGGCGAAGCGGTCGGCGAAGGTCTCCAGGACCCAGCGGATGTCGGCGACGGTCTCCGCGACGTCACCGGCCACGATCAGCCAGTCGTCGTCCGTCTCCGGGCGCATCCTCTCGACGAGTTCGCGGTTCTCCGGGTACGAGATGTGCAGGTCGCTGATGGCCAGCAACCGTCCGGCACCGGCCGTGGACTCCACCTCGCACCCCTTCCGATCATGTCGTCGCCACCCACCTCAGCACAGGTCGGGCCGACGGAACAAGAGGACCTGTCGGCCTGTCGGCGGCCATTCGGCGGACACCGGCCGGCGGTCCGCCGAGCGGTGCCGGCCAGTCAAGGAAACCGACGTGGACGGTGCAGGAAAACGCGTGTGGACAGTACCGGGGAATCCGTAACACGGGCGTTGCACGCGGGGCCCCTTGAAAGCCGTATGATCCCCCCAACACCACCGCCACGAACTTCCCCCCGTCCAGGGCGGTTTGGTGACCCTCCAAGCGCCCTGCCCGGGCCGGGCGCGCTCAGCCCTGCCCGAAAACCCCCGAAAGGCGGCCCTGCATGATCTCTCGCGTACGCGTCTGGCTCAACCGCACGTACGCGGAGAACGTGTTCTTCATGGATCAGCTGCGGAGAAATCCCAGCGACCGGGCGGTCGAGATCCATGCGACGCACGGTGATCCCGACTCCCCCGTCCTGGCCGCCGCCGACACCGCCGAGCTGGAGCCGGAGGGCCTCTCCCCGGCCGGCTACGTGGAGTACGCGCTCGACCAGTGCCAGCGCCGTGGCATCGATGTCTTCGTCCCCCGGCTGCACCAGAGCGCGATCGTCGCCCACCGGGCCGACTTCGAGGCGGTCGGGACGGCCCTGCTGGCGCCGACGCCGGAGGGCACGGCCGTCTTCGAGGACAAGGCGACCGCGTACGAGGCGGTCAGCGCGGTCGGCGTCCCGGTACCGCCCTGGTGGCGGGTCCGCACCGCGGACGAACTGGTCTGCGCGGTGGAGAAGCTGGAGGCCGACGGGCACAAGGCCTGCTTCAAGCCGGCCGCGGGTGCGGGCGGTGTGGGCTTCCGGGTGATCACGCGCGGCCCCTTCTCGCTCTTCCACCTCAACGGCTTCCCCGGCCCGTACGTCCAGCTCGACCTGGTCCTCGACGCGCTGCGCCGTGCCGAGGAGCCCGTGAACTGGCTGGTGATGCCGCGTCTGGAGGAGCCGGAGGTGTCCGTCGACTGCCTCACCGGGCCCGACAACCGGATTCGGCTGGCGGTGGGCCGCACGAAGAAGGGCCGCCGCCGCGGTTTCACCCTGGACGAGCGCTGGCTGAGGCCGGCCCGGCTGATCGCCGAGGGCTTCGGACTGTACTACCTGTCCAACATCCAGTTCCGCATGTACGGCGACGAGCCGGTGCTGCTCGACGTGAACACGCGGCCGGCGGGCGGGCTGCACCAGCTGTCGCTCTGTGGAGTCAACGCCCCTTGGGCCGCTGTGCAGTTGGCACTGGGCGAGGACCCCGGGGTGATCGAGCCGCCGTTCCTCGGGCAGGACTACGCGGTGGTGTCGGGGCCGAAGCCCGTCCTCCCGTCGGTTCCCGTGCAGCGGGAGGAGGCCGACGAGGTGATGCTGCAGGCGGCCGTGACTGCTCCTGTTGCCGTGGGGTCGGTGGAGGCCGCGGCTGAGGTGCTGCCCCTCTAGACATGACGCCGACTGCCCGTCCGCTGTGGCCGGCCGCGCAGTTCCCCGCGCCCCTCGCGGGGCGCTTGAGCTCACCGGTATGGACCAATTCACGCCTGTCTCCTTGACAGCTGGATTGGTCCATACCATTTTTGTTGCGCACCCCCCTCGCACCTTCGCACCTTCGTGCACCTCCCCAACACCCCCATCCCCACAGGGAGATCGCGTGCGCAACTCACTCGGACGTTCCAGACGTCGGATACTCGCACTGGTCGGATCCGCCGCCCTCGCGCTCGCCGGGGCCATCGCGTTGCCCGGTACCGCGCAGGCGGCCAACGTCCTGTCCAACCCCGGCTTCGAGTCGGGGAGCCTGTCGCCCTGGTCCTGCACCGGGAACCTCGGCTCGGTCGTCTCCTCCCCCGTGCACGGCGGGTCCAAGGCCCTCGCCGGGGCGGTGAGTTCCAGTGACACCGCCCAGTGCACGCAGACCGTCGCCGTACAGCCCAACACCACCTACTCGCTCAGCGGCTGGGTCCGCGGCTCGTACGTCTACCTCGGGGTCACCGGCGGCACCTCCACGTGGACCAGTTCACCGTCCGCGTACAGCCAGCTGAGCGTCTCCTTCACCACCGGGGCCTCGCAGACCAGCGCCCAGATCTACGTGCACGGCTGGTACGCGCAGGGCACCTACTACGCGGACGACATCAGCCTCGACGGGCCCGGCGGCGGAGGCTCCGACACCCAGGCGCCCACCGCGCCCACGAACCTCACCTCCACCGGCAAGACCTCGTCGAGCGTCTCCCTGTCGTGGTCGGCCGCCACGGACAACGTGGGCGTGACGGGGTACGACGTCTACCGTGGTTCGACCCTGGCGACGAGCGTCTCCGGGACGTCCGCCACGGTGAGCGGCCTGTCGGCCGCCACGGCGTACACGTTCAGCGTGAAGGCCAGGGACGCGGCGGGCAACGTCTCGGCCGCCTCCAACTCCGTGAGCGTCACGACCGACACGGGCACCGGCGGCGGGACCGGGTTCAAGCAGGCCGCGCCCTACCTGTACGAGGGCTGGGGCGATCCGCCGAACCCGGCCACGGTGATGAGCGCGACCGGGATCAAGAACTTCACCATGGCCTTCGTGCTGGACTCGGGCGGCTGCACACCGGCCTGGGACGGCAGCCGGGCGCTGACCGGCGGCGCCGACCAGAGCGCGATCAACCAGATCCGGGCGGCCGGCGGTGACATCACCCCGTCCTTCGGCGGCTGGCAGGGCAGCAAGCTCGGCGCCAACTGCTCCTCGGCGAGCGCGCTGGCCGGAGCGATCCAGAAGGTGATCGACGCCTACGGCCTCAAGTCCGTCGACATGGACGTCGAGAACACGGACGAGTTCGAGAACGAGGCCGTGCAGGCGAGGATCCTGACCGCCCTGAAGACGGTCAAGGCCAACAACCCCGGCCTGAGGACGATCGTCACCTTCGGCACGTCCACCACCGGGCCGACGTACTACGGCAACCGGCTCATCGAGCAGGCCCAGTCGCTCGGCGCGAACATCGACGTCTTCACGATCATGCCGTTCGACTTCGGCGGCGGCGCCGACATGTACGGCAACACGGTGGCCGCGGCCGAGGGGCTGAAGACCAAGCTGAAGTCCACCTTCGGATGGGACGACGCGACGGCCTACGCGCACATCGGGATCTCCGGCATGAACGGTCTGTCGGACCAGCAGGAGAACACGACCCCGGCGATCTGGACGCAGATCCGGGACTGGGGCAACTCCCACCACATCGCCCGGCTCGCGTTCTGGGCGGCGAACCGGGACCGCGGCTGCGCCGGCGGCGGCGTGGTGAGCAACTGCTCCGGTATCAGCCAGAGCAACTGGCAGTTCACCTCGATCACGGCCGGCTTCACCGGCTGAGCGTCGAACGGGGCGGGCGTGGGGGTGCCTAGACCGGGTACCCCCACGCCTTCGCTATCTCCGCCAGCCTTGGCGGGAGTTCGGCCGCCGGGTCGGCCTGGCGGGCGGCCTGGATCCGGCCGGACCTGATCTCCTTGCTCCAGTCCCCGAGCTTCGGCCTGAACGTGCCGTGGTCCTGTTTGCCGTAGTCGAGCATCCCGCTCTCCCAGGGGACACCGAGGTAGGCGCACAGCCCGCGGGTGATCCGCTCCGGGTCCGCGGTCAGGTCCTCGTAGGTGATCACATGGACACCGGGGAGGTTCAGGCGCGCCTCCTCGAGTTTCTCGGCGTAGCCCAGCACCTCGGCCTGGATGGCCTCGTGGTCGGGATCGGCGCGCCGGCTGGTCAGGGACTGGATGACGGCGCCGGGGTGGCGCAGCAGCAGGACGAACCGCGCCTCGGGCCAACATCGGTGCAGCCGGGGCCAGATCAGGGTGTTCGGCGGGGTCTTGTCGACGATGACGTCCTTGCCGCTGCGGTCGAGCTCCAGGTGCAGCACCCGGTCCCACAGGACGTGCTCCAGCTCCTCGCGGTCGAGCGCCAGCTCCTTCATGGCGTCCGCGGTGAACTCCCGGGACATCCGCACGTGGACCGTGCGCAGGTGCATCTCGTGCGGGGCGCGGATCCGGCTGTGGCTGTTCAGCAGGACGCGCAGCAGCGTGGAGCCGGAGCGCACCGAGGAGAGGACGAAGACGGGGCTCTCCACCAGGCGCGGCGCACGGGGGGCCACGTAGGCCTCCGCGGGCTGCGGCAGCGGACGCGCCGGGCGCTGGGTCGGGATCGCGTCCAGGGGCTTGCGCGGAGGACTCACCGCCTGCGCCATGAGCCGTCCGCGGCGCTTGAGCCCCTTGGCGATCGCTGACATTCGCGGGTCTCGCACGGTGATGCCTCTCTCTCGTCCCTGCCGTTCCGCATCCCAGGGGTGAAAGGCGAACCACAGATGTACAAAAGGGCAACGAAAGGGGTCGCGACGGCCTGGAAAGCCGCCGCGACCAGCCAACTTACCGTTCTCTTAATTCTTCATATGAGATTTATCTGCAGAGGGGGCGAAACGGCTCAGAACCGGCCGGACCCCCGGTACAGCTCCAGCTCCCCGTCCAGCTCGACCGCCAGGACCGTGGCGTACGGGTCGAGGTCGGCCGCCGCCGGCGGGTCGATCCACAGCACCCCGACCGCCTCGTGCAGCCCGCCCACCACCCGGTGGCCGAGCCCGGCGCCGGTGCCGAGGACCGTGACCCTGCTCACCACGGTCGCCAGACCCCGGACCCCGATCTCGGCGCGCGGCGCGTCGAACAGGGTGAGATACAGGGTGCGCCGGTCGGCGGAGAGGGTGCTGGGCCCGTAGTGGTGCCCGGCCGGCAGCCCGCGCCCGGTGCCGTACACGGCCCCGGCGTGCCGCCTGATCCACTCGCCCAGTCCCTCCAGCCGCTCCACCTGCGGCGGCGGGATGGTGCCGTCCTCCATGGGGCCGACGTCGAGCAGCAGGTTGCCGCCGCCCCCGATGGTCTCGGTGAAGTAGCGGATCAGCTGGGCCAGGGACTTGTGGTTGTCGTCGTGGTGTCGGTAGCCCCACGAGTCGTTGATCGTCAGGCACAGCTCCCAGGGGCCGTCCGGCGCCACGACGGGGGCGCCCTGCTCGGGGGTGGCGTAGTCGCCCTCGCCGAGCATCCGCGCGTTGAAGACGACGTCCGGGACGTACGACCTGACGAGCGCGGCCAGTTCGGGTATCCGCCACTGCTCCTCGCTGCGTTCCCACTCCCCGTCGAACCACATCAGGTCCGGCCGGATCCGCGAGGCCAGTTCCGTGATCTGGCCGTCGCGGTAGGCGAGGAAGCGTTCCCAGGCCGCCAGGTCCTCGTGTCCGGCCGCCACCTCCGAGTAGCGGTTGTCCTCCTGCTCCGGTGGGCGGCCCGGCTTGCGCGTGGAGGCGTAGTCGGGGTGGTTCCAGTCGGAGTGCGAGTAGTACAGGCCGACCTTGAGGCCCTTCTCCCGCAGGGCCTCGGCGTAGGGGCCGAGGTAGTCCCTGCCGAGGTTCAGGGAGCCGTACGCGGTGTCCCACAGGGCGACCCCGTCGTGGTGGCGGCTGGTGAGCACCGCGTACCGGGCCCCGGCGCGGGCGAACAGGTCCGCCCACGCCCTCGGGTCGTAGCGGGCGCCGGTGAACCGCTCCAGCTGGGACATGTACCGCTCGTGGGGCACGATGTCGTCGTAGAAGGACCAGGACTCCTGGACCCCGTCGACGGCGTAGATGCCCCAGTGCACGAAGATCCCCAGCTTGGCGTCGGTGAACCAGGGTTGCACGGCCATCGGGTCAGCTCCTCCGCAGCCGCAGGGTGAGGATCTGGAAGGGGCGCAGCTCCACCGCGACGGTGTCACCGTCGGTGGCCGCGTCCTCCAGGGGACGCTCCAGCAGGTCGGTGACCTGGGCGCCCGCCAGCGGGAAGCCGGTGCGCAGCACGCCCCGGGCGCGGCCGCCGCCGGACTCGTAGAGCCGGACCACGACGTCGCCGGAGGCGTCGTCGGCGAGCTTGACCGCCTCGATCGTCACGCCCTCGCCGGAGACGGAGACGACCGGCTCCGGCGGGCCCGCGGCGTCGGCCACCCGGAGCGGGAGGTTCAGGGCGTAGCCCGCGGCGACCGCGTCCCCGATGCTCGCGCCGGGCAGCAGGGAGTAGGTGATGCGGTGGCGGCCCTGGTCGGCGCCCGGGTCCGGTACGCGCGGGGCGCGGACCAGGGAGAGGCGCACCGTGGTGGTCGTGCCTCCGTCCTCGCGGACCGTGCGGGAGACGTCGTGGCCGTACGTCGAGTCGTTGACGACGGCGACGCCGTAACCGGGTTCGGCGAGGTGCACCCAGCGGTGGCCGGAGACCTCGAAGCGGGCCGCCTCCCAGCTGGTGTTGGTGTGCGTGGGCCGCTGGACATGGCCGAACTGGATCTCCGCGGAGGAGTGCGCGGCGCGGATGTCCACGGGGAAGCCGGCCTTGAGGAACTTCTCGGCCTCGTGCCAGTCGATGTCCGTCTCGAAGTCGATCCGGGGGCTGCCGGCCCGGACGGTGACGGTCTGGGTGATCTTCGAGCCGTTGCCGAAGGGGCGCGTGACCCGGATCGAGCCGAGCAGCGGGTCCGCTTCGGCGACCGTGATCTCGGAGGGGTCCAGCAGGTCCGTGTAGCGGTTCCGGTAGTGCTTGTCGACGTCCCAGGCGTCCCAGTAGTTGGGGAGGTCGGTGTGCAGCCGCAGCAGGTTGCCCTGGCCGGCCAGGACCTCGCGGGCGGCCCGGTGGTCGTACACCGACGCCAGGGTGCCGTCCTCGGCCATCTCCACCCGGACGAGTCCGTTGTCGATGACCCGGCCCTCGACCGTCACCGGCCGCGGGGCATCGGCGGCGGCCCTCAGCGGCGCGCTGCCGCCCGCGGGCACCTCGACGTGGACCAGGGTGCCCGCGGCGTCGCGGACGACCTCGGCGCGGTCGTAGGGGCTGGTGTTGAAGACCCGGGCCGGGCCGTCGCCCAGCGCGGCGACCGCCTCGGCGGTGAGCGCCTCCAGCTCCCCCGCCACGCGGGCGTACTCGGCCTCCGCCTCACGGTGCACCCAGGCGATCGAGGAACCCGGCAGGATGTCGTGGAACTGGTGGAGCAGGACCGTCTTCCAGAGCCGGTCGAGCCTCTCGTGCGGGTAGCGGTAGCCGGGCGCGTGCAGGGCGGCCGTGGTGGCCCACAGCTCGGCCTCGCGCAGCTTGTGCTCGCTGCGCCGGTTGCCCTGCTTGGTGCGGGCCTGCGAGGTGTAGGTGGCGCGGTGCAGCTCCAGGTAGAGCTCGCCGACCCAGACCGGGGCGTCCTCGTACTCGGCGCGGGCCTTGGCGAAGAACGCGTCCGGGTGCTCGACCTCGACGCGCGGGGAGCCCTCCAGGTCCTTCAGCCGGCGGGCCCGTTCCATGATCTCGCGGGTGGGGCCGCCGCCGCCGTCGCCCCAGCCGAACGGGGCCAGCGAGCGGGTGGCGCCGCCCTTCTCCGCGTAGTTGCGGACCGCGCGGGACATCTCCTCGCCGCTGAAGCGGGCGTTGTAGGTGTCGACGGGCGGGAAGTGGGTGAAGATGCGGGTGCCGTCGATGCCCTCCCACCAGAAGGTGTGGTGGGGGAACCTGTTGGTCTGGTTCCAGGAGATCTTCTGGGTGAGGAACCACTCGTTGCCGGCGAGCTTGGCGATCTGCGGGTAGGCGGCGTTGTAGCCGAAGGAGTCCGGCAGCCACACCCCCTTGGTCTCGATGCCGAAGTGCTCCATGAAGAACCGCTTGCCGTGCACGAACTGGCGGGCGACGGCCTCGCCGCCCGGCAGGTTGCCGTCGGACTCCACCCACATGCCGCCGACCGGCGCCCACTGGCCCTTCTTGACGGACTCCTGGATCCGGGCCCAGACCCGCGGGTGGTTGTCGCGCACCCACTCGTACTGCTGGGCCTGCGAGCAGGCGAAGACGAACTCCTCGTACTCCTCGGCCAGCGAGGTGACGTTGGAGAAGGTGCGGGCGGTCTTGCGCTTGGTCTCGCGGATCGGCCAGAGCCAGGCCGAGTCGATGTGCGCGTGGCCGACGCCGGAGACGCGGTGGGCGCTGGCGTGCGCGGGCTTGGAGAGGGCCGGCCTCAGGGCCTCGCGCACGGCGGCGGCCGAGCCGGCGACGTCGTCCAGGTCGAGCAGGTCCATGGCGTGGTCGAGGGCGTGCGCGATCTCGTGCCGGCGCGGATCGTGCTCGCCGAGCTCCAGCATCAGCTCCTTCAGCACCTGGACGTCGAGGTCGAGGTGGAAGACCTCCTCGTCCAGGACGGCGATGTCGGCGCGCCGGAGGGTGTAGAGCGGCTTGTCGCCGGCGGTCAGCACGTCGCCGAGCGGGGTCGGCGCCGCGAAGTCGTTCGCCAGGATGTCGGGGTTGGAGGCGGCCTCGACCAGGAAGTCGACGACCTCGCCGCCGGTGGCGGGGTCGGCGATCCGCACGTACTGGTTGAGCGGGTTGACGGCCTTGAGCGGGGTCCCGTCGGCGAGGTGGACCAGCGCCTCGGCCTGGTTGCCCGGCCAGTCCCCCACGAAGCCGAGGTCGATGACGGCCTCGACGCGGCGGCCCGCGAACCCGGCGGGGACCTGTCCGCGCATCCGGAACCAGGTGGTGCCCCACGGCGGACCCCACGGGGTGTCCGTCGTGAACGGCTCGTAGTGGGCGGCCGCGGCCTCCTCGAAGGGCACCGGCTCGCCGGGGGCCTGCCAGGCGGACACCTCGAAGGGAACGGAGGCCGGGTAGCGGGCGGGCTTGATGCGCTGGTTGTGGAGGCGCTCCACGCGCTCCTCGATCCGGCGGCGTTCGTCGTGCATGGAAGTCTCCAGAAGAAGGATGGAAAGCGCTTTCCGAGGCTGCCTACTTAAGATACGCCAGCCCCGGATGGACCTCGGTGTACCCCTCCACCAGCCGGCGGGCCACGTTCACCGAGTCCACCAGGGGGTGCAGGGCGAACGCCTTCACGGCCGTCGTGCGCGAGCCGGACTCGGCGGCGGCGAGCACCTCGCGTTCGACGGCCTTGACCGCGCAGACCAGACCGGTGGCGTGGTCGGGCAACGGGGCGACCGCGACCGGGTGGGCGCCGTTGGCGTCGACCAGACAGGGCACCTCGATCACCGCCTCGCCGTCGAGCACCGACAGGGTGGAGCGGTTGCGGACGTTGAGGATCAGGGTGGTGCGCTCGTCGCGGGCGATGGCCCGCATCAGCGCCAGGGCGACCTTCTCGTAGCCTCCGGAGAGGTCGTCGGCGTCGCGCTCGCCGGCGCCCGCGCTCTCCCGGTTCTCGGCCATGTACGTCGCCTCGCGCTCGGCGCGGGTACGGTCCCAGGCGTCCAGGGCCCCGCCGCCCGGGCCGGTGACCGTCTCGTAGAAGCGCGCCTGCTGGTCGCGCAGGAAGGCGCCGCGGGTCTTCTCCGCCCGCTGGTAGGAGCGGACGGCCTCGCGGTTGAAGTAGTAGTAGTGCAGGTACTCGTTGGGGATCGCGCCGAGGGACTGGAGCCAGTCGACGCCGAAGAGCCTGCCCTCCTCGAAGGAGCCGAGCAGGGCGGGGTCGGCGAGCAGGCGCGGGAGTTCGTCGCGGCCCGCGATGCGCAGACCGCGCACCCAGCCGAGGTGGTTGAGGCCGACGTAGTCGATCCACGCCTCCCGCGGGTTCCCGCCGAGCACCCGGGCGATGCGGCGGCCCAGGCCGACCGGGGAGTCGCAGATGCCGATGACGCGGTCGCCGAGGTGGCGGGACATGGCCTCGGTGACCAGGCCCGCGGGGTTGGTGAAGTTGATGACCCAGGCGTCGGGGGCGAGTCGGGCCACCCGGCGGGCGATGTCGACGGCGACGGGCACGGTCCGCAGTCCGTAGGCGATCCCGCCCGCGCCGACCGTCTCCTGTCCGAGGACACCCTCGGCGAGGGCCACCCGCTCGTCCTCGGCCCTGCCCTCCAAGCCGCCGACCCGGATCGCGGAGAAGACGAAGTCGGCGCCGCGCAGGGCCTCGTCGAGGTCGGTCGTGGCGGTCACGGCGGGGGCGCCGGGGACGTCGGCCGCCTGTTCGGCCAGCACCCGGGCGACCGCGGAGAGCCGGCCGGCGTCGAGGTCGTGCAGCACGACCTCGGTGACCCGGCCCGCGCCGCGGTCGGTCAGCAGCGCCCCGTACACGAGCGGCACCCGGAATCCGCCGCCGCCCAGAATCGTCAGTCTCACGCTTGAGCCTTTCCTGCCAGGACCACGTCGACACCGGCCTCCTCCAGGGCGGACCGGGTCACCGGGTCGACCGGTGCGTCGGTCACCACCATGTCCAGGTCCTCGGGACCGCAGACCTTCGCCATGCCCGTACCCGGGAACTTGGCGGCGTCGGCGAGCAGCACCACCGTGTCGCTCGCGCCGATCATCGCCCGTTTGACCGGCACCTCCACCACCGTCGTGTCCATCACCTGGCCGCCCGGGCGCACCCCGCTGGTGCCGAGGAAGAGCCAGTCGGCGTGCAGCTGGCGCAGGTTGTCCTCGGTGAGGAACCCGACCAGGGAGCGGTACTCGCGGCGGACCATGCCGCCGAGCAGCACCAGTTCGATGCCCTCGTCGTCTGCCAGTTCCTCGTAGACCACCAGGTTGCTGGTGATGACGGTGAGCCGGCGGCCGTGCAGTTGGCGGGCCAGCCGGTAGGCGGTGGTGCCGATGTCCAGGAGGACCGACTGGCCGTCCGCGACGAGGGCCGCCGCGTGCGCGGCTATGGCGTCCTTCTGCGCGACCCGTACCTCGGCGACCTCGGCGAAGGGCTGGTCGCCCTCGTCGGCGACGGCACCGCCGTGCACCCGTGTCAGGAGCCCTTCCTCCTCCAGTTTGAGCAGGTCGCGCCTGACGGTGGCGGGGCTCACGCCGAGTTGCTCGGAGAGGTCGGTCACGGCCGCGGGGCCGCCCGAGCGCAGGGCCCGCAGGATGAGTTGGTGTCGTCGTTCTGCCAGCACGCGATGAACAGTACTCATCATCTCCAATCATTTCTATGCTCAGTTCTGCTCGTGTATTGACCAATCTCGCGTCGCAGCGCACGATTCCGTCATCGAAATTGACGAGTTTTGACGAGAGGGTGGCGTGTGGACGACGACATGCCCGACGTGCTGCTGACCGGACTCCTCTTCTACGACCTCGTCCTCACCGGGCTCGGAAAGCCGCCGACACCGGGCGAGGAGGTCTGGACGGCCGGCATGGGCTGCGGCCCCGGCGGCATCGCCAACCTCGCCGTCGCGGCCGCCCGTTTCGGCCTGCGCACCTCGCTCGCCACGGTCTTCGGCGACGACTTCTACGGCGCCCACTGCCGGGAGGTCCTCGCCGGGCAGGAGGGCGTCGACCTCTCCCTGTCCCGTACCGCCGACGGCTGGCCCACCCCGGTCACCGTCGCCCTGGCCCACGGCGGGGACCGGGCCCTGGTCACCCACGGCTCGCAGCCGCCGTACTCGCAGGACGTGCTGATGGGCGACCCGCCCGAGGCCCGCACCGCCCTCGTCCACATCGAGGCGGAACCCCGCGAGTGGATCGCCAAGGCCGCCGCGAACGGCACCCGGATCTACGCCGACGTCGGCTGGGACCCCACCCGGCAGTGGTCCCGCGACCTCCTGGACCAGCTCGCCCTGTGCCACGCCTTCCTCCCCAACGAGACCGAGGCGATGGCCTACACCCGCACCGGCAGCGCGGCGGCGGCTCTCGGGAGCCTCGCCGAACTGGTCCCGGTGGCCGTGGTGACGCGCGGCGGTGACGGCGCGGTCGCCGTCGACCAGACCACCGGCGAGTACGCGGAGGTCCCCGCCCTCGCCGTGGACGTCCTCGACGCGACGGGCGCCGGGGACGTCTTCGGGGCGAGCTTCGTGACCGCCTCCCTCGCCGGCTGGCCGCTGGCCGAACGGCTGCGGTTCGCCGTGCTCGCCGCCGGGCTCTCGGTCGGCCACCACGGCGGGGCGCTCGCCGCCCCCGGCTGGTACGGCGTCGACCGCTGGTGGCGCTCGCTCACCGACCCCGAACCGCGGCGCGCCTACGGCTTCCTCACCGACCGGCTGCCGGCCGACCCCGGCCCGCCCGTACGCCACGCACCCGTCACACCTCCCGCACCGCGGCCCTGACCCCCGCACCGCGGCCCTGCGCCCCCACGGCGGCCCCCACGCCTCCCGCTCCCCCACGCTCCACGCTCTGCGTTCCACGCGAAAGTCCCGAACAGATCCGAAAGATCCGAAAGGCGGTGGGAGCTGTGCGGCTCTCACGAAGAGGCCTGCTGCGCGCGGGCCTGGCCGGTTCGGCCGCCACGGCGCTCGGCGGCCTGGCATCCGGCTGTGCCGTTCCGACCGGTTCCACCGGCCGGAACATGGTCCTGTGGTACTGGGACGGCGGCCTCGGCGACACGGTCGTCAAGAACGCCAAGGCCCGCTACGGCGCGGACGTCGCCCTGCAGGCCGTCAAGATCGGCGGCTACTACCGCTCCAAGCTGCTCACCACGATGACCGGCCGGGCCCACATCCCGGACATCGCGGGCCTCAAGGGCGAGGACATGGCGTCCTACCTCCCGAACGCGGACCAGTTCGTGGACCTGCGCACGCTGGGCGCGGACGGGTACCGCGACCGGTACCTGTCCTGGAAGTGGGACCAGGGCATCGCCGACGACGGCACCATGGTCGGCTTCCCGATCGACTGCGGCCCGGTCGCCCACTTCTACCAGTACGAGGTCTTCCGGAAGGCCGGGCTGCCCTACGAACCCGACGACGTCTCCGCCGGACTGGACACCTGGGAGAAGTTCTTCGCCGCCGGCGAGCAGCTGAAGAAGCGGATCCCGAGGACCTGCCTGCTCTCCGACGTCAACGCGGTCTTCGAGAACGTGGTGACGCAGGGCAGCGCGCGGTACGTCGACAAGGACCGGCACTTCATCGGCGACCAGGACCACGTCCGCCGGGCCTGGGCACTGGCCGTCGAGGCGAAGCGCCGGGGGATCGTCTCGGACCTGGTCAGCGGCACGCCCGACCAGCTCTCCGCGCTCCAGGACGGCAAGCTGCCCAGCCAGCTCAACGCGTCCTGGGCCACCAACGACATCAAGACCGGCGTACCGAGGACCAAGGGCCGGTGGCGGGTGGCCCAGATGCCGGTACGGCCCTCCAACAACGGCGGCTCC
Organism: Streptomyces sp. NPDC001068; assembly: GCF_042897315.1. Lineage (NCBI taxonomy): Bacteria > Bacillati > Actinomycetota > Actinomycetes > Kitasatosporales > Streptomycetaceae > Streptomyces > Streptomyces sp. NPDC001068. Next base: position 409,522 of record NZ_JBIAYD010000001.1, read on the forward strand.
TTCCTGTCGATCACCAAGGAGTGCCGCGAGCCCGAGCAGGCGTTCCGGATCATCACCTGGATGCTGGACCCCGCCAACCAGGCCCAGGGCTTCGTCGACGCGGGACTCTTCCCCTCCACGCCGCAGTCGTACGGACTGAAGACCCTGCGCGCGCCCGACCCGTTCTTCGGCGGCCAGGTCACGATGGACGTCTTCGGGCCCGCCGCGCGGAAGATCGCGGTCGCCTACAACAGCCCGTTCGACGTGGCCCTGGGGCAGCCCCTCAAGGACGAGATCAGGAACGTCGGCGTCCTCGGCAAGAACCCCGGTCAGGCCTGGAAGGACGCCATGAGCAAATGCCGGCGCATCGCCGAACACCTGGGGGTGAGCGTCTGATGGCCACCGCACTGCAGAAGCCTCCGGCGGCCGTGGCACGGACCGCCACGGCCGGCCCCCGCACCGGACTGCGCAAGTACTGGCACCTCTACGCCGCGATCTCCCCCTTCTACCTGCTCTTCCTCTGCTTCGGCCTGATCCCTGTCGGCTTCTCGCTCTACGTATCCCTGCACCGCTGGGACGGTCTCGGCACGATGGAGTGGGCAGGCCTGTCGCAGTACCGGTACCTGCTGGGCGACACCGACTTCTGGACCGCGGTCGGGAACACGATCGTCATCTGGGCGCTCGCCACCTTTCCCATGGTCTTCCTCGCGATGGTGACGGCCGTGATGCTCAACTCGGCGGTCCGCTTCAAGAACGTCTACCGCTTCGCCTACTTCCTGCCGAACGTCACCTCGGTGGTCGCGGTCGCGATCATCTTCGGCTCGGTGTTCTCCACCAACTTCGGCCTGGTCAACGCCTTCCTCCAGGCGGTGGGGCTGGACCAGGTGGCCTGGCTGAACACCCCGTGGGGCATCAAGATCGCCATCGCCACCCTGATGACCTGGCAGTGGACCGGCTACAACGCGATCATCTTCCTCGCCGGGCTCCAGACGATCCCCGGTGAACTGTACGAAGCCGCCCGCATGGACGGCGCCGGACCCGTGCAGACCTTCTTCCGGATCACACTGCCCATGATGCGGCCGGTGCTCCTGTTCGTACTCGTGGTGTCGACCGTCACCGGTCTGCAGAGCTTCTCCGAACCCCAGGTGCTGCTCCAGACCACCTCCAACGACTCGACGTTCGCGGGCGGTCCGGGCCACGCCGGCCAGACCATGGTCCTCTACTTCTTCCAGCAGACCTTCGACAACAACGACTTCGGCTACGGCGCCGCCGTGGCCTGGGGCATCTTCCTCGTCGTCATCATCTTCTCGATCGTCAACTGGCGCCTGGTGCAGCGCCGGGGCGAGGACTAGGGAGGCCGCACGCCATGGCATCCATACGCACGACACGCCCCAGGGCCGTCAGGGGCACCCGCGGCCGCGGTGTCGCCCTGCACGCCGTCCTGGTCGCCGGTCTGCTGCTCTCGGCCTTCCCGTTCTACTGGGCCGTGATCATGTCGACGCACACGACGTCGGAGATCTTCTCCTACCCGCCGAAGCTGCTGCCGGGCTCGCACTTCCTGGAGAACGCCCGCAGCCTCTTCGACAACATCGACTTCTTCGGGTCGATGGCCAACTCGCTGCTGGTCGCGGGATCGGTGACCTTCCTGGTCCTGTTCTTCGACTCGCTGGCCGCCTTCGTCTTCGCCAAGTTCGCCTTCCCCGGCAAGAACGTGCTGTTCGCACTGCTGATGGTCATCTTCATGGTCCCGGCCCAGCTGTCCGCCATCCCGCAGTTCGTGATCATGGCGAAGCTGGGCTGGATCGGCTCGATGACCTCGCTGATCGTGCCGGCGGCGGCCAACGCGTTCGGCATCTTCTGGATGCGCCAGTACATGAAGGGCGCCATCCACGACGAACTCCTCGACGCCTCCCGCATCGACGGGGCGAACTTCCTCCGCCAGTACTGGCACGTGGCCCTCCCGGTGGTCCGGCCGGGCCTCGCCTTCCTCGGCATCTTCACCTTCATGGGCCAGTGGAACGACTACGCCTGGCCCCTGATCGCCCTCACCAACCCGGACAACGTCACCCTCCAGGTCGCGCTGTCCCAGCTCAACGGCACCCACGGCACCACCGACTACGGAATGGTCATGACCGGCGCGCTCCTCGCCCTCGTCCCCCTGCTGGTCGTGTTCGCGGTCGGCGCCCGCCAGATCATCGGCGACCTGGCCAAGGGAGCCGTCAAGTGACCGACCCGCTGGTCGCGCTCCGCCCCTGGGAGGCACCCGAGGTGACCTCCTGGGGGCGGCTGCCCATGAACGCCGTCGACCGGCGCTCCGGAGCGCTCCCCCTGGACGGCGACTGGCGCTTCCGGTTGCTGCCGGCTCCGGACGCGCCGGTCGGCGGTGCGTGGACGACGGCCCACGTGCCCGGTCCCTGGACCACGCAGGACACCGGCGACCTGCCGCGGTACACGAACGTGACGATGCCCTTCGCCGAGTTCCCGCCGCACTCCCCCGCCGCCAACCCGACGGGGGTCTACGAGAGGGAGGTGGACGTCCCCGCCGAGTGGGCCGGGCGCCGGATCGTGCTCCAGGTGGGCGCGGCGGAGAGCGTGCTCCTCGCGCACGTGGACGGGCGGCCCGTGGGCGTCTCCAAGGACTCCCACCTGGCCGCCGAGTTCGACCTCACCGCGGTCGTCCGCCCCGGGGTGCGGTCAGTGCTGCGCCTCACCGTCGTCAAGTGGTCGGACGCCTCGCACGTCGAGGACCAGGACCACTGGTGGCACGGCGGGATCACCCGCTCCGTGCTGCTGTACGCGACCGACCCGCTGCACCTCGCGGACGTGACCGTGCGGGCACGGCGGGACGGCGGACTGCGGGTGGACTGCGCGGTGCGGGACAGCCGCGGCGCACTGCCGGACGGCTGGTACGTCACCGGTGACCTGGACGGGGAACCCCTCGCGCAGGACGCCGAGTTCGACCGGCTCAACGCCGAGGACGACCGGGTCTCCGACTTCCTGGGCGAGGCCCGCATCCAGACCGACGTGCCCGGGGTGCGCACCTGGAACGCGGAACAGCCCGAGCTGTACGGGCTGACCGTCCGGCTGCACCGCCCGGACGGCACGGTCGCCGACGCCTCGCACCACCGCGTCGGCTTCCGGGACGTCGAGATCACCGGCCGCGACCTGCTGGTCAACGGCGAGCGGGTGTTCGTCCGCGGCGTCAACCGGCACGACTTCCACCCACTGACCGGGCGCACGGTCTCGTACGACGACATGCGCGCGGACCTGGTGCTGCTGAAGCGGTTCGGCTTCAACGCCGTCCGCACCGCGCACTACCCGAACGACCCGGCGTTCTACGACCTCGCCGACGAGCTGGGCCTCTACGTCGTCGACGAGGCAGACATCGAGTCCCACGACCACGCGCACGAGATCGCGGACGACCCGCGCTACCTGAACGCCTTCGTGGACCGGGTCTCACGCATGGTGCGCCGGGACAAGAACCACCCGTCGGTCATCGTCTGGTCGCTGGGCAACGAGTCCGACTACGGCGCCAACCACGACGCGGCGGCGGGCTGGGTACGGCGGCACGACCCGACCCGGCCGCTCCAGTACGAGGGGGCGGCGAAGCGGGGCTGGGCGGATCCGGACGTGGCCTCCGACATCGCCTGCCCGATGTACGCGCCCCTGGAGGACTGCGTGGCCCACGCGCTCTCCGGGGAGCAGACGAAACCGCTGATCCAGTGCGAGTACTCGCACGCCATGGGCAACAGCAACGGCACGCTCGCCGACCACTGGGCCGCCATCGAGTCCACTCCGGGGCTTCAGGGCGGGTTCATCTGGGAGTTCTGGGACCACGGAATTCTCCAGCGGGTGAGCGACGGCAGACCGGTCGGGCGCGCGGGCGCCGGACTGTACGACAACGGTGTCGCCGCGCCCGGCCACCGCTGGGCGTACGGCGGCGACTTCGGCGAGTCCCCGCACGACGGGGCGTTCGTCGCGGACGGCATGGTCTTCCCCGACCGGACCCCCAAGCCGGCGATGTACGAGCACCGGGAGACCGCGGCGCCGGTCCGCATCCGGTGCTTCCGGCACGAGGGCATCGTGCTCGCCAACCACCAGCACTTCCGGGGCTTCGAGTGGCTGACCGCGACCTGGGAGCTGGCGCTGGCCGACGGCCGTACCCTGACCGGTCCGGCCGAGCTGCCCGAGCTGTGCCCCGGCGAGACCGCGGCCGTGCCGCTGCCCTTCGGGATCCCGTCGGACGGCGGTGAGGCCTGGCTGACGCTGCGCGTGAGCACGGCCGAGGACCAGGCGTGGGCACCGGCCGGCACGGAGGTGTGCGCGCCGCAGATCCGGCTGCGGGCCCCCGGCCCGGCCCCGGTCCCGGCGCCCGTGCCCGGCGGACCCGGCGTCGAGGTGGACGGCGAGGGGCTGCTGCGCCATCCGCTGCTGGCCGCCGCGCCGACGCTGTCCCTGTGGCGGGCGCCCACCGACAACGACGAGCTGGGCGGGATCGCGCCGCGCTGGCGGGCCTGGGGCCTGGACAGCCTGGTGCGCAAGGTGGTCTCGGTACGGCGGGACCACGACCGGGTGACGGTGCACGCCGAGTACGCCGGCACGACCGGGGTCGTGCGGCACCGGCAGGAGTTCACCGCGGTGGAGGGCGGTATCCGCGTCGAGGAGTCGGCCGAGCTGCCCGCCGAGTTCGACGACGTGGCCCGGGTCGGCTCGGTCTTCGAGACGGTGGCCGGGCCCGATCTGCTGGAGTGGTTCGGCCGGGGTCCCTGGGAGTCGTACCCCGACCGTGCCGCCGGTGCCCCGGTCGGCCATCACCGCCTGCCGGTGGACGAGTTGTTCACCCCGTACCTGCGCCCGCAGGAGAGCGGTGGCCGGCACGGCGTACGGCGGTTCACGCTGTCGGCGCCGGACGCCACCGGACTCGCGGTCGAGCTGGACGAGCCCCGCCAGGTCTCCGTCAGCCGCTACCGCGCCGAGGACCTCACCGCCGTCGCCCACCACGACGAACTCGTGCCCCGGGCCGGCTGCGTGGTCCACATCGACGCCGCCCACCGGGGCCTCGGCACCGCCTCGTGCGGCCCCGACACCCTCCCCTCCTACCTCGTCGCGCCGGGCGTCCACCGCTGGAGCTGGACCCTGCGCACCCTCTGAGATCCCCCCACGCCCCTCGTCGTCACTTCTCGTCAACCACGGAGCGCACGTGTGTACGTCGCATGACCACACCGAGGGCGAGGCCGCACAGGCCGGAGCCGGCCGACGCAACTTCCTGAGGGCCACCGCGCTGCTCGGCGCCGCCGCCACGGCGGGGGTCGCGCTGCCGTCCCTCGCCGAGGCGTCCGGCGGCTCGGGTCGACGCCCCGATCCGGAGAGCCGTCGCTTCACCCTCGCGGTGATGCCGGACACCCAGTACCTCTTCGACGGGCCGAGCATCAACCCGGCGCCGATCGAGGCGTCGCTGCGGTACCTCCTGGAGCAGGGCGGCGCGGGCGACGAGAACATCGTCTTCCTGAGCCACCTGGGCGACCTCACCCAGAACGGCGCCGAGGAGGAGTTCGCGGCGATCGGCAAGGCGTTCGGGATCCTGGACCGGCGCGGGGTCGGTTACAGCGTGCTGGCCGGCAACCACGACATCAGGTCGTCCACGGACGACCAGCGCGGCCCCTCGCCCTACCTGGACACCTTCGGGCCGCGGCGCTTCGAGGACAAGCCGACGTTCGGCGGGGCCTCCCCGGACGGCTACAACACGTTCCATCTGTTCCGGGCGGCCGGACGCGAGTGGCTGGTGCTGGCGCTCGACTGGCGGCTGTCCGCCCAGGGCTACGCCTGGGCGAAGGACGTCATCGCACGGCACCCGAAGGCGCCGGTCATCCTGACCACCCACGAACTGGTCGTGGACGACGACGAGTTGTCCTCGTACGGGCAGCAGCTGTGGGACCAGCTGATCGAGGGGCACGACCAGATCTTCCTCACCCTGAACGGCCACTTCTGGCCGGCCCGCCGCGCGGTGCGCACGAACGCCGCCGGCAACGAGGTGCACCTGCACCTGACGAACTACCAGAACCGCTACTACGGCGGCGCGGCGATGATCCGCCTCTACCACTTCGACCTGGACCGGAACGTCATCGACGTGGAGACGGTCTCGCCGTGGATCCTCGGCCGGGCGGCCAAGGGCCTCAACGAGCTGGAGCGCCAGGAGATGGAGCTGAGCGGCGACGGCGACCGCTTCTCCGTCGGCATCGACTTCGAGGAACGCTTCGCCGGCTTCGCCCCGGTGCCGGTCCGTCCGGCGCGGCCCGCCTCGCAGCTGCTGGTCCGGGGCACCGCCGCCTACTGGCGGTTCGACTCGCCGGTCTCCGGCACGGTCCGCGACCTGTCCGGCAACGGCAACGACCTCACCGTCGTCCCGGTGGGCGGCGGGACCCTCGGCTGGTCCGCGGACCACCACCCGGACCAGCCGGGCCACGGCAGCCTGGAGTTCACCGGCTACAAGTCGCCGCTCAAGGGCGCCTACCTGCGGACGGTCGACGGCGCCCCGCTGAACTCGGCTACCTTCAGGGACGGTTACACCATCGAGGCGTTCTACTGGCTGCCCGCCGACTGGGACGCCTCGCACCACGCCTGGTCGGGCCTGGTCAGCCGGTCCGGTCGCAACGGGTCGGTCGGGACCGTCACCGACGACCCGGACGAGCCGCTGGCCACCCTCTCCATCACCGACGGTCCGGGCACGCAGTGGGCGACGCACCCGCTCAACCAGCGGCAGCTGGTCACCAACTGGGGCGACGAGACCGCGCGTGAGACCTGGTGGCACCTCGCCGTCGTCAACGACGGGCGGCACACCACGATGTACGTCCAGGGCTGCCCGGTGGCCCGCAACCCGCACGCCAGCGCGACCGGCATCGCCTCGTCCGGGAAGCCGTGGCTGCTCGGCGGCTACGAGTACGCGGACCGGATCGACCAGATCCTGCACGGCCGCCTCGGCGACGTCCGGATCGTCTCCCGGGCGCTGCCCGTCTCCTCCTTCATGACCCACTGACTCCCCTCGCGAGGATCATCATCATGACCGAGCAGCAGCTGCCCGTCTGGGCCGATCCCGCCGTCTCCCCCGCCGACCTGGACGCGCAGGGCGTGTCCAGGCGCGGACTCCTGCGCCGCGCCGGCCTGTTCGGTGCCGCGTTCGCCCTCGGGTCGGCGGCCGCCCCCGCGGCGGCCGCCGGCGGACGGGGCCCGGGCGGCGAGGATCCCCGCCTCGCCTACCTGGTCGGCGACCACCACGTGCACTCCGTGTACAGCCACGACGCGAAGTACACGTTCTCCCAGCAGGCGAGCGCCGCCGCCCGGTTCGGCCTGGACTGGATGGTCTTCAACGAGCACGCCAACTTCGGCCACGCCTCCTACGGCGCGCAACTGGAGCACGCCGAGATCCTGAAGGCCCGCCGGGAGAACCCGCGCCAGCTGATCTTCCAGGGCCTGGAGTGGTACATCCCGGCCGCCGAGCACTGCACGGTGTTCGCCGCACCGGGCCGCCACGAGACGGACCTGCTCACCCGGTTCGAGCTGGCCTACGACGGCAAGCTGCTCGGCTACGACAAGGGCGGGGTGGCCGACACGGACACCGCCCGCAACGAGGCGCACGCCGTCAAGGCCATCAAGTGGCTGGCGGAACAGCGCCGTTCGGGGTACGTCGACGACGTCCTGGTGCTCGCCAACCATCCGCTGCGGCTCGGTATCGACTCCCCGCACGAGATCCGCAACTGGCGGGACGCGGCCCCCGAGATCATGATCGGCATGGAGGGCGCGCCCGGCGCCCAGGGTGCCGCCATCCCCGGCCGGCGGGGTGCCACCTCGATCCGCGGCGAGTACGAGAACAGGCCCTCCGCGCAGTCCTGGGCGGGCTACCCGGCGGACGCCTACCTGACGTACGGCGGCTTCGACTGGGCCACCGCGACCGTGGGCGGCCTGTGGGACGCGATGCTGTCGGAGGGCCGGCTGTTCACCATCACCACCAACTCCGACAACCACCGCACGGTCTTCGACACCTGGAAGAACGGCGACTGGGCGCCGGGGCAGAACTTCGACAACACCGGCAGGCTGCCGGATCCGGTGAACACCGACACCCCGCAGCCCGGCAGCGACTTCTGGCCCGGCGAGTTCAGCCGCACCCACGTGGGCGTCACCCGCTACGGCCACCGCGCGGTGATGGCGGGGCTGCGCGCGGGCCGGGTCTGGCTGGACCACGGGCACCTGCTGGACGGTCTGGACGTCCGCCTGAAGCGGCACGGCGACCACGGCCACGGTGTCACCCTGGGCGGCCGGCTGCGGGTCCGCAGGGGCGAGCGGATCACCCTGGACGTGACGGTGACCTCCGCGTCCCGGACCAACGACCAAGGAATCCTCCCGAGGTTGGCGCACGTGGACGTGATCCGCGGCGCGGTCCGCGGCCCGGTCGCCGACCGCGACACCTGGCGGGCGCCGGACACCAGGGTCGTCCGCACCGAGGACGTCTCCGGCCGCAAGGGCACCTACACCCTGCGCATCCCGATCACCGCGGGCGACGAGTCCTTCTACGTCCGGCTCCGCGGCAGCGACGGCAACCGGAACGGAACCGGCTACCTGGGCGCGTCCGTCGACCCGCACGGCCCGCTCACCCACGAGCCGGGCAACGGCGACCCGTGGGCGGACACGTGGTTCTACTCCAACCCGGTCTTCGTGGACGTGCTGGGTTCCTGAGGCGGCGGGGGCTCCGGCCCGGCGTGCCGGGTGCCATGCTGGCAGCCCTGCCGCATGTCGCCCCGCCGCCACCGGGGTCGGGACCGGGGAGGCCGCCATCGCCCGCCAGCACGCCGCCGCCCGCTCCGCTCCCGACCGGCTGCTGGCGGTGCTCGCCGCGTTCGACCACGGGCATCCGGCGCTGAGCCTCAGCGGCATCAGCCGCCGGGCCGGGCTCTCCCTGACCACCGCCCACCGCCTGACCGCAGCGCTCACCGCGTGGGGCGCGCTGGAGCGGGACGCCGAGGGCCTGTACCACGTGGGGCTGCGGCTCTGGGAGCTGGCCGCGCTGGCGCCCCGGGGCCTCGCCCTTCGGCAGGTCGCGCTGCCCTACCTGGAGGACCTCTACGAAGCGACCCACGAGAACGTCCAGCTGGCGGTGCGGGACGGAACCGAGGTCGTCTACATCGAGTGGCTGTCGGGGCGCTCGGCGGTCGGCGTGCACATACGGGTGGGCGCCCGCTGGCCGCTGCACGCGACGGGGGTGGGCCTGGTCCTGCTCGCCCACGGGACGCCGGCCTTCCAGGAGGGCTACTGCGCCGGGTCGTTGGCCGCCTTCACCCCGTACACCATCACGGATCCGGGGTGCCTGCGCCGCTCGCTGGCCGAAGTACGCCGTACGGGAGTCGCGGTGAGCAGCCGTCAGGTCACGGAGGACGCGCTGTCGGTGGCGGCCCCGGTGCGCGGCGCGGACGGGCAGGTGACGGCCGCCGTGTCGGTGGTGGTGCCGCAGGCGGACGCCGAGGTACCGGCGCTGGTCCCGGCCGTGCGGCTGGCGGCCCGCGGGATCTCCCGGGGCCTGGGCTGGCGGCCGGAGCGGACGGATCAGTCCGTGTAGCGTGACCGGGTGACAGCGAGCGAGGTGTACAGGGAACTGGGCGAGGCCGCCTGGTCGTGGGTGCTGGACCAGGTGCGGGACGACGAGGGCCCCTGGCTGCCGGAGGACGTGCCGGAGGCGGACGCCGGGGACCCCGCGCCCACCGAGGACCGGGACTCGCTGTACGCGGGCATCGCGGGGCTGGCCCCGGTGCTGGCGGAGATCGCCCGGTACCGGGCGCTCGGCGAACGGGAACAGGCCCTGGCGGCCGGGATCGTGCGCCGCCTGTCGGAGCGGGCCCCCGCCGTGGCCGAACCCTCCCTCTACCTCGGCCTGGCGGGCCACGCCACGGCGCTGCGGTTGCTCGAACCGGGCAGCGAGGCGGTCGCGCTGGGGCGGCTCGCCGAGCTGGCGACCCCCGGGGGCTGGCGGACCACCACCGGGTTCGTGCCGGATTCCGACGCGCCCCTGACCGACATCATCATGGGCGTCGCGGGCGTGGTCATGACGGCCGTCTGGGCGGGCGGAGAGCACGCGGAAGCGATCGCGACGACCGGCGGCGAGGCCCTGCTGCGGATGGCCGACCGCACCGAGGCGGGCCTGGACTGGGGGATCTCGCCGAGCACGGAGTCGCGGTGCCCGAACTACTCGCACGGCGCCGCCGGGGTGGCCTCCGCCCTGGCGGTGGCGGGCGCGGCCCTGCACCGCGAGGACTTCGTCGCGGCCGCCGTGGCGGGGGCCCGGCACGTGCTGTCCGTGGGGTCGACGGCGGACGGCGGCTTCGTCGTCCCGCACACGATCCCGCCCTCGAGGCGCGAGGTGGAGCCGGTCACCTACACCTGGTGCCACGGGCCGACGGGCACCTCGCACCTGTTCACCGCGCTCGCCCACGCGGGCGTCACCGAGGTGGCCGGGCACGACGTCGGGGAACTGCGGCAGCGCTGCATGACCTCGGTCCTCACCTCGGGACTCCCGGAGCGGCTGCGCCCCGGGTTCTGGGACAACGACGGCCGCTGCTGCGGCACCGCCGGGGTGGGGGACGTCCTCCTGGACGCGGCCCAGGACTGCGCGGGGACGCCGAGGGCGCGGGCACTGGCGGACGGCGCGCTCCGGATGGGCGACGCCCTGGTGGAACGGGCGGTCATGGACGCGGCCGGCGCCCGCTGGCGGTTCGTGGAGTACCGCGTCGACGACCCGCTGCTGCCACCGGGCACGTCGTGGATGCAGGGCGCGGCAGGTATCGCGGCCTACCTGATGCGCCTGGCCCGGTATCTCGACACCGGCCCGGACGCCCCGGTGGTGGACCGCCCGGACCAGTGGTGGGCGGTACCGGCCGGGATCCGGCACGTGCACGGCACCTGAGCGCGGGTCAGGCGAGCGTCACCGTGGCCGTGTAGCCGACCTCGTCGTCCCCGTGGTGGGCCGTGCCCCGGCAGGTGAGGGTGGTGGCGGTGGAGACCCGGGGGCGGCCTACCCGCCAGTGGGCCGTGAGGCGTTCACCGGGGTCCAGGCGGTCGGTGCCGGCCGGTCCCTGGGCGTGCACCGGCCAGCCGCTCGGGACGTCGAGGGTGAGCCGGGCGGCGTGCCAGGGGCGCGCGGATCCGTTGGCGAGCGTGGCGGTGACGTCGAACTCCGCTTCGCCGCCGCCGACTTCGAGGGTCACGCCGAAGGGCCTGCGCGGGTACACCGGCGCCCACGAGGCACGCATCAGCCTGACCAGCGCGTCCGCCTGGGCGGGCCGGGCGGCGGCGAGGTCGTGCTCCTCACCGGGGTCCCGGGCCAGGTCGTACAGCTCCACGTCCCACTGGTCGTCCGGGGCCCGCAGGCTCCGGCCCGGGGCGAACCGGACCGCCTTGAGGTCGCCGCGCCGCAGCGCCTCGGCGAGCCGGTCGCCCCGGCCGTGGTCGACGGCGTCCTGGCGTGCGGTGACGCCCGCGTGGTTGCGGTAGAAGTACAGGCTGTCGTGGCGGGCCGGATGCGCGGAGCCGCGCAGGAGGGGGGCGACCGACAGGCCGTCGACGTCGGTGGGGGCGGGTGCTCCGGCGAGGTCGGCCAGGGTGGGCAGCAGGTCGGTGAGCGGGGTGGGCCGGTCCGTGGTGCCGGACCGGACGTGCCGCGGGGACCAGGCGATCAGCGGGACGCGGATGCCGCCCTCGTACAGGTTCCGCTTGTAGCCCCGCAACGGGCCGTTGCCGTCGAAGAGATCGGGGTCGGTGCCCGCCTCCTCGTGCGGCCCGTTGTCGCTGGTGACGAGGACGACGGTGCGGTCGGCGAGGCCGAGCGCGGTGAGCTCGTCGACGACGTCCCCGACCTGGGTGTCGAAGGTGGTCACCTGGGCCGCGTGCCGCTTGTTCGGGCCGGTCCACGGGCGGTCGGCGTACTCGCCGGGATGCGGGTCCTTGCTGGGGGCGTGCGGGACGGTCGGGGTCAGGCAGAGCAGGAAAGGCTCGTCGCGGTGGGTGCGCACGAACTGCAGCGCGTGTTCGGACAGGAGGTCGGGGGCGTAGACCCGTTGCGCGCCGCCCTGGTTGTCCGGGATCTCCTCGCGGGTGCCGTTGTGCCACAGGTAGGCGGGGAAGTAGTCGTGGGCGTGGTGGTGGGTGAGGTAGCCGTGGAACTCCTCGAAGCCGCGGGAGTTGGGGTGGCTCGGCTGGCCGGGGGCGTTGGGCCCGAAGCCCCACTTGCCGATCAGGCCGGTGCGGTAGCCGAGCGCCCTGAGCGCCTCCGCGAAGGTGAAGTCCTGGTCGGTGAGGGCGCCCTGACCGCCCGGTCCCCAGGGGTTGTTGCGTACTGTCGCGTGCCCGCTGTGCAGGCCGGTGAACATCGAGCAGCGCGAGGGCGCGCACACCGGGGCGGCGGCGTAGGCCTGGGTGAAGCGCAGGCCCTCCGCGGCGAGGGCGTCCAGTCGCGGGGTGTGCATCAACCGCTGGCCGTAGACGCCGACCTCGCCGTAGCCGAGGTCGTCGGCGAGGATCACCACGAAGTTGAGCCGGTTCGACGCGGTCCTTCCGGCGGGCGCCGCCGCGGCCGGCGAGACCGTGTGCCGGCCCCGCGCCGCGGGCTGTGCCGCGTCGCCGTCCTCGCACGCGGTCACCGAGGTGAGCGCGACGGGCGCGGCGGCGGCCCCGGTGAGGAAACGACGGCGGCTGGGCATAGGGGTTCCCCCGGTGACGGCGGTGCGTGCGGCTGGGACCGATGGTGGTCGCGGCCGTCGGTCCGAGGCCATGCACACGCTGTGAACGCTCTGTTTCGACTCCTGAGAGGGAATCCCAGGGCCTCGGGTTCCCTCCGCACGGCGTCGGAATGATCCCACGGCGGACGGCGGTTCACCGAACCCGGGCGCCCGCTCCGCGGGGGGCGCCTGCGCGCGAGACCGGCTCGGCGGCGCGTGCGGGGGAGCCCGGCGGGCGGAGGGCGGAGGCGCGCGGGCAGCCGGGCGGCGGAGTCCGGCGGGCAGCCCGGCGGCGGAGCCCCGGCGGCGGCAGGCGACTGGGCGGCGGAGTCCGGCGGGCGACCGGGTGGCCGAGTCCGGCGGGAAGACCGGCGGCAGAGCTCGGCAGGCAGCCCGGCGGCCGAGTCCGGCAGGCGACCGGGCGGCCGAATCCAGCCGAGTCCGGCCGGCGACCGGGCGGGTGGCGGAGTCCGGCGGTTCGGGCCGGCCCTCGGACGCGCTCCCTGGCATGGCCGTCCCCGTCGTCCGTGCGGCGGGGACGGACGACGGGGCCGGCTCAGGCGGGCAGGGCCGCCCGGAGTCTGCGGTCACGGGGCGCCGGTTTGCGCTCGAGCCGGGCGTCCAGGAGCCGCCGGGCCGCGTCGCGGCGGCCGCCCTCCACCAGGGCGTACAGCAACGTCTCCTCGACGACGTCCCGTTGGGCCGCGCTGCCGCCGACCCTGCGCAGTGCGGGAAGCAGCGCGTCCAGTCCGCGGGCCGCCTCGTGGAAGCGCTCCTCGGCGAGGTCCGCGAAGGCCTCGCACAGCGGCGCGATCACCTCCCGCTGCACCGGGTCGGCGCCGGCCGCGTGGTCGCGCAGTCTGCGCAGCGCGGGCAGGTCGCCCGCGGCGGTGAGGGCGACGGCCGCGTGCAGCGCGGTGAACGCGGTCGCGGGCTGTTCCAGTACCTCGCGGGCGACCGAGTCCAGGACGTCCGCGGCCGGCAGCTCACCGTCCCAGCTGTCGCTGAGCCGGGCCCGCCACAGCAGCGAGCCGGAGTCCACCAGTGCCCGGATCCCGCGCACCCGGCCCGGGGCGAGCTGCGCGAACCAGCGGCGGCGGACCGCGGCGGCGTCGTCGAGGGCGAGCTCGTGCAGGGCGATGTGCCAGGAGAAGTGCGCCCGGTGCACCGCCCCGCGCCCGCGCCCCGACACCCAGCGGTCCAGCCAGTCCCGGCCCGCCTCGTGCGCCCCGGACTCGTAGTGGACATGCGCCAGCGCGTGCACCGCGTGCCCGGAGGCGGGTTCGGCGGCCAGGGCTCGGTGGGCGAGCTCCGCCGCCTCGTGCAGCCTGCCCTGCTCCTGGCGGAGGAAGGCCAGCAGCGAGGTGTGGAACCAGTGGCCGTCGTGGGCGGGCGAGGTCAGGTCGAGGAGGCGTACGGCGTCGTCGTCCTGGAGGTCGCTCACCCCGGAGAAGGCGATGGTGGGCACGGCCGCGGCGAGCGCCAGCGCGTCCCCGGGGTGCTCCCGCAGGTGCCGTACGAGCGCCCGGTCCCCGTCGTCGCCGGCCACCCGGCGGGTCACCACGTCCACGAAGGACCGCTCGCGGTCGTCGGCCCGCTCACGCGCCGAGCGCTGGGCGTCGGCGAGGGCGCGGGGCACGTCGACGGCGGCGGCGCACTCGTGGCCCAGCAGGGCGAGGGCCGCGTGGCCGAGGGCGAAGCCGGGGTCGAGGGCGACCGCGCGGGCGAGGGCGTGCTCGGCGCCGGAGCGCACCTTGAGGACCCGGTCGAGGCCGCCCCGGTAGGCGGCGGCCGCCTCTGCACGGGTGGACAGCGGCAGCCCGTGGCCGTCGAGGGGACGCCGGGAGGTGCGCCTGGGCGTGGGCGGCGGCAGCAGACGGTGGGCCAATTCGGCGGCCTGCACGCGGATCTCGGGGATGGCCGTGGTCTCCCACAGTTCGCCCCGGCGGGGGGCGCCGAGGGTGAACAGGGGCCGTTCCGCGCGGCCTTCGGCGTCGAGGAGCCTGCCGTCCCGGGTGGCCGCTCCCATGCCCAGCGGCCCGGGTACGGCGGTCCCGGCGGCGAACAGGGCCTGCCACAAAGGCGTGTCCGGACGGCGGCCGGGTCCGGTGCAGTCCACCACCCAACCGACCTCCACCGCGCGGCCGTTCGACAACTCGACGGTGAGTGTGCCGGATTCGCCGGCGGTGACCCGGGAGACGGTGCCGGTGTGGACGTGCAGGCGGCGCGCGGTGCGGGCGCGGGAGACGTGTTCCGCGGTGGCGGGGGCCATCCGGTGCCGGTGGGTGTTCCACAGGGCGCCCTCGCGGGCCAGGAACTCCTCGCGTTCCTCGGGGGTGAGGCTGCGCCACAGCCGTGCGGTGTGCGGGCGGAGGCTGTCCAGGCCCGGGCGCCAGTCGCCGTGGGTGCGCACGGAGCGGCTCAGCTGACGGTAGACCGCGCGGCGCAGCCGCCCCAGGGAGGTGTCGTCGAGGTCCTCGGGGGCGGGCATGGCGCCGGCCGGGCCGAGGGCGTGCGGCTGGGGCAGCAGCCCGCTGCGGGACAGGGCGTGCACGGTACGTCCGGGGCGGTCCAGGGTGAGGGCGAGATCGACGGCGGTGAGTCCGGAGCCGACCAGCAGGACGTCCTCGGGGCTGTCCCGTACGGGGTCCAGGGCACCCGGCGCCCACGGGGCGGCGACGAACCGGCCGTCGGCGCGCAGGGCGGGCGGGGCCCAGGCGCCGGTGGCCCCGGCGGGACCGGTGGCCAGGACCACGCCGTCCGCCGGCAGGGGGCGCCCGGTGGCGAGGTGGAGTTCCACCCGGCCGTCGGGGGTGTCGGTACAGGACTCGGCGCGGGTGCGCAGACGGCGGACCGCGACCGTGCCGTGGGCGCGGACCAGGGCCTGGCCGAGGGTGTCGGCGAGATACGCGCCGTAGCGGTAGCGGGTGGCGAAGTCGGCCGCGGTGACGGTGGGTTCGCCGTGCCGGCACAGCCAGCGCAGGAAGTGTCCGGGGTCGTCCGGGTAGGCGCTCATGTTGCCGGCGGGCACGTTGAGGCGGTGTCTGGGGTCGCGGGTGGCGTAGGCGGTGCCGCGGCCCGCCTCCGGGGCCGGGTCGATCAGGACGAGTTCGAGCGGGGTACGGCGGCGGTGCGCCGTCTCGCAGAGCTGGACGGCGGTGAGGGTGCCCGCCGCGCCGGCTCCCACGACGGCCACGCTCTGCCGCTTGCGGACGTCGGTCACGTAATACCTCCGGCGAGGGGTCGGCATGCTGCTTCTTCACTTTTCCGAACTGTTCCGATCGGGCAGGTGGGGAAGCCATGCCGGGAGGGGGATCTCACCGGAAAATCAGGCCGCCGGTCGGGCGTTCATACTCTGTTCACGAACGGAGGCGCGGACAACCGGGGTTCCGGTCGACTCGATACCCGTCGCTCCTCGGCGGAATCCGGCTCCACCGGCCCGGTCGAGGTCGGTGGCGGCCGAGGACCCGCCGACTTCCGTGGCCGTCACCGGCGACGAGGGTTCCGCCCGGCCCGCCTCCGGCACCTTCGCGCACGGCAGCGAGTGGGCGTCCGCCCCGGTGCGCGGCGGCCGGGACCCCGGCCACGGCCGTGCCGGCCCGCACGACGCCCGGGGCGCGGCCGACCGCCCGGTGGCCGAAAGCCGTCCTGGTCGGACCGGGAGGCGGACGGCGCGGTCCGACCGCCCGCCGCCTTCACCGCCTGAACTCCGGGGCGCGGTAAGGAGATTATCTGTTTCAACCCTTGACGGCCGCAGGCGCGGAGAGCACATTGGGCGCACTTTGAGAGCGCTCTCAGCAACACCTTCCGACGCTCTCGGAGGCATCCCCCGCACCCCCACTCCGTACCCGAGAGGCACCCCATGAGTGACACCTCCGGTATCTCCCCCGCGGATCACGGAAGACGGCGCTCCGTCCGCCGCGTGCTCGTCGCCGTGTTCGCCACGACGGTTCTGGCGGCGGCCGCCGCCACGACGGCCACCCTGCCCGCGAGCGCCTCCGCACCCGGTACGCCCTCCGGCTGGAGCCAGGTCTTCCTCGACGACTTCAACGGCACCGCCGGCACCGGCGTCAACACTTCCGACTGGCAGTACGACACCGGGACCTCGTATCCGGGCGGCGCGGCCAACTGGGGCACGGGCGAGGTCGAGACGATGACCTCGTCCACCAGCAACGTCGCGCTGGACGGCAACGGCAACCTGCAGATCACCCCGCGCCGCGACGCGTCGGGCCACTGGACGTCGGGCCGGATCGAGACCACCCGCACCGACTTCCAGCCCCCGTCCGGCGGCAAGCTGCGCGTCGAGGCGCGGCTGCAGATGCCCAATGTCACCGGCACGGCGGCGCAGGGGTACTGGCCCGCGTTCTGGATGCTCGGCGCTCCGTTCCGCGGCAACTACCAGAACTGGCCGTCCGTCGGCGAGCTGGACATCATGGAGAACGTACAGGGCCTGAACACCACGTGGGCCACCATGCACTGCGGCAGCAGCCCGGGCGGACCGTGCAACGAGACCACCGGTCTCGGCAACTCCACCTCCTGCCCCGGCTCCACCTGCCAGTCCGGCTTCCACACCTACACGATGGAGTGGGACCGCTCGGTGAGCCCCGAGGCGATCCGCTTCTACGTCGACGGTGTCAACTACCAGACGGTGACGGCCGGTCAGGTCGACGCCACCACCTGGTCCAACGCCACCAGCCACGGCTTCTTCGTCATCCTGAACGTGGCGATGGGCGGCGGCTTCCCGGGCGCGTTCGGCGGCGGCCCCTACAGCACCACCGAGCCGGGCCACCCGATGGTCGTCGACTACGTGCAGGTGCTCCAGGCCGGCGGCAGCGGCGGTACCACGCCCCCGCCGTCCGGCAACCGGGACGCCTACAGCGCCATCCAGGCCGAGTCGTACGACAGCCAGTCCGGTGTGAGTACCGAGACGACGACCGACACCGGCGGCGGCCAGGACATCGGTTACGTCGCGAACGGCGACTGGGCGCTCTACAAGGGCGTGAACTTCGGTTCGTCGGCGGCCACCCAGTTCAACGCGCGGGTGGCCAGCGGAGCCGCGAGCGGCGTCAGCGGACTGGTGGAGGTCCGCCTCGACAGCCGGAGCAACGCGCCCGTCGGCAGTTTCGCGGTGGGCAACACCGGCGGCTGGCAGACCTGGAAGACGGTTCCGGCCAACATCGGGGCGGTGACGGGCACCCACGACGTCTACCTGACCTTCAGCAGCGGCCAGCCGGCCGACTTCGTGAACGTGAACTGGTTCGGCTTCGGCCACTGACGCGGGAGTCGGGTCGTGCGGCGCCGGGGGACCTCCCCCGGCGCCGTCGCCGTGTCAGCGCAGTTCCGCCCGGAACGCCACCGGGGTCTGGCCCGTGTGCAGGTGGAAGAACTTGGAGAAGTTCGCGGCGTCCGGGAAGCCGATCGCCGCGCCCACCCGGCCGATCGGGAGGTCCGTGTGGGCCAGCAGGCGTTTGGCCTCCAGGACGACCCGTTTGTCGATGAAGCCCTTCGGGGTCTCCCCGGTCGCGGCGCGGACCGCGCGGACCAGCGTACGGCGGGAGTAGCCGAGCGCGTCGGCGTAGGCGCTGACGCTGTGGTTGGCGGCGAAGTCCTTCTCCACCGCGTCCCGGAAGAGGGTGAAGGTGGTGTCGGCCTGGCGGCGGGCCGCCTCCGCCGAACTGGCCGCCAGATGCGCGAGCCGCAGCAGGAGCGCGGTGAGCGAGTGCCGCAGGACCGAGGTGTGCAGGCTCAGCGGGAGGGTCGCGTCGTCCTCGTACTCGCGGCGCAGGTTGGCGAGCGACGCCCGCAGGGCGGTGAGCTGCGGCGCGTCGGGGCGGAGCAGCGGCGGCAGGTCGTAGCGGTACAGGCCGGTCGCCTCCACGATGGCCCGCGGCAGGAAGCCGGGCTGCATGGTCAACACGGTTCCGCGGTACTCGCAGGTCCGCGAGAACCGGTGCACCTGTCCGGGGCGGATCCAGAGCAGGTCGCCGGCGTGTGCCTCGTACTCGGCGAAGTCGATCATGTGGCGGACGGGGCCCTCGGTGAAGAGCATGACCACGTGGAAGTCGATGCGGTGGACGCGTTCCAGGGGGGCGTCGGCGTGCCACACGCGCTCGGTCCCCATCTGGCCGACCTGTATGCCGACGCCGCCGACGCTCAGATCCACCGGGAAGGGGAAGGTCCTGATTCCGTCACCGTCACCCGCCCCTTCGGGCGTTCTGTCCGCCATGTCCTTCTCGTGCCGTCCCTGTCGAAGATCCGTGTCCCACTTTCACCACAGGCTGACACACTCCGACCTTCCTTCCCAAAAGTCAGACTTTTAGTTTTGAACGCGTCAGGCCAGCCAGAACGCTTCGAACGAGGACTTCTTGAAGATGAGCACGCAGACATCGGACGGCTTCGAGTGGACCGACCTCGACCGGCGTGCCGTGGACACCGCGCGCCTGCTCGCGGCCGACGCGGTGCAGCAGGTCGGCAACGGGCACCCCGGCACCGCGATGAGCCTGGCCCCGGCCGCCTACACGATCTTTCAGAAGGTGATGAGGCACGATCCGGCCGATCCCGAGTGGACCGGCCGCGACCGCTTCGTCCTCTCCCCCGGACACACCTCGCTCACCCTCTACACCCAGCTCTTCCTCGCCGGGTACGAGCTGGAGCTGGACGACCTCAAGGCCTTCCGCACCCACGGGTCGAAGACGCCCGGCCACCCCGAGTACGGCCACACGGCCGGCGTCGAGACCACCACCGGGCCGCTCGGCCAGGGCGTCGCCAACGCGGTCGGCATGGCGATGGCCGCCCGCTACGAGCGCGGCCTGTTCGACCCGGAGGCCCCCGAGGGCACCTCCCCCTTCGACCACACGATCTGGGCGATCGTCTCCGACGGCGACCTGGAGGAGGGCGTCTCCGCCGAGGCCTCCTCGATGGCCGGCCACCAGAAGCTCGGCAACCTGGTCTTCCTCTACGACGACAACCACATCTCCATCGAGGGCGACACCGCGACCGCGTTCTCCGAGGACGTCCTCGGCCGGTACGCGGCCTACGGCTGGCACACCCAGCGCATCGAGCCCACCGCCGAGGGGGACGTCGACGTGCACGCGCTGCACGCGGCCCTGAAGGCGGCGCAGGCCGAGACCGGGCGCCCCTCGATCATCGCGATGCGCACGATCATCGCCTGGCCGGCGCCGAACGCGCGGAACACCGAGGCCTCGCACGGCTCCGCGCTCGGCGCGGACGAGATCGCCGCCACCAAGCGCGTCCTCGGCTTCGACCCGGAGAAGTCCTTCGAGGTCGCGGGCGAGGTGCTGGCCCACACCCGCCGGGCACTGGACCGGGGCGCCGAGGCGCACGCCGCCTGGGACAAGCGGATCGCCGAGTGGCGCACCGCCCGGCCGGAGAACGCGCGGCTCTTCGACCGGGTCGTGGCCGGCCAGCTCCCCGAGGGCTGGGAGTCCGAGCTGCCCGTCTTCGAGGAGGGCAAGTCGGTCGCCACCCGGGCCGCCTCCGGCAAGGTCCTCCAGGCGCTCGGCGCGGTGCTGCCCGAGCTGTGGGGCGGCTCCGCCGACCTCGCGGGCTCCAACAACACCACCATCGACAAGACCTCCTCCTTCCTCCCGAAGGGCAACCCGCTGCCCGAGGCCGACCCGTACGGCCGTACGGTCCACTTCGGGATCCGCGAGTTCTCGATGGCCGCCGAGATGAACGGCATCGCGCTGCACGGCAACACCCGGATCTACGGCGGCACCTTCCTCGTGTTCTCCGACTACATGCGCAACGCCGTCCGGATGGCCGCGCTCATGCAGCTCCCGGTCACCTACGTCTGGACCCACGACTCCATCGGTCTCGGCGAGGACGGCCCCACCCACCAGCCGGTCGAGCACCTGGCCTCGCTGCGGGCGATTCCGGGCCTGAACGTCGTCCGCCCGGCCGACGCCAACGAGACCGCGACCGCCTGGGCCGAGATCCTGAAGAGGCACGCCACGCACCCGGCCCCGCACGGGCTCGCGCTGACCCGCCAGGGCGTGCCGACGTACGCGCCGAACCCCGACGCGGCCAAGGGCGGATACGTACTGCGCGAGTCGTCGACCGAGACCCCGGAGGTGGTCCTGATCGCCACCGGTTCCGAGGTGCACCTCGCCGTCGGGGCACGGGACCTCCTGGAGGCCGAGGGGATCGGCACCCGGGTGGTGTCGATGCCGTCCGTGGAGTGGTTCGAGGAGCAGCCCGTCGAGTACCGCGAGAGCGTCCTGCCGCCGGCCGTGAGGGCGCGGGTCGCGGTCGAGGCCGGGATCGGCCTGACCTGGTACCGCTACGTCGGCGACGCCGGCCGGATCGTCTCCCTGGAGCACTTCGGCGCGTCCGCCGACGCCAAGACCCTGTTCGCCGAGTTCGGCTTCACCGCCGAGCACGTGGCCGCGGCGGCCCGCGAGTCCCGCACGGCCGCCCGCACCGCCTGATCCACCAGCCAGAATCAGTTCAGTAGAGGAAGATGATCACTGTGACCGAAGCAACCGCCACCGCGGGAGCACTGAAGCGCCTGTCCGACGAGGGCGTCTCGATCTGGCTGGACGACCTGTCGCGCAAGCGGATCAGCACCGGCAACCTCGCCGGGCTCGTCGGGGACCGCCACGTCGTGGGCGTGACCACGAACCCGTCGATCTTCCAGGCCGCCATCGGCTCCGGTGAGGGGTACGAGGAGCAGCTCGCCGACCTGGCCGTGCGCGGCGTCACGGTCGACGAGGCGGTGCGGATGATGACCACGCAGGACGTGCGGGCCGCCGCCGACGTGCTGCGCCCGGTGTACGAGGCGACGGGCGGCCGGGACGGCCGGGTGTCGATCGAGGTCGACCCGCGCCTCGCGCACGAGACCACCGCCACCGTGGCCGAGGCCCGTCAGCTGGCCTGGCTGGTCGACCGCCCCAACGTGATGATCAAGATCCCGGCGACGAAGGCCGGTCTGCCCGCGATCACCGCGGTCATCGCCCAGGGCATCAGCGTCAACGTCACGCTGATCTTCTCGCTGGAGCGCTACCGCGAGGTCATGGACGCCTACCAGGCCGGTCTCGAGCAGGCCGCCGCCAAGGGCCTGGACCTGGCCGCCATCCACTCGGTGGCCTCCTTCTTCGTCTCCCGCGTCGACGCCGAGATCGACAAGCGGCTGACCGTCCTCGGCACGGACGAGGCCCTCGCCCTCAAGGGCAGGGCCGCGCTGGCGAACGCGCGACTGGCCTACGAGGCCTACGAGCAGGTCTTCGCCGGAGACCGCTGGAGTGCCCTGGAGTCGGCGGGCGCCAACCGGCAGCGCCCGCTGTGGGCCTCCACCGGCGTCAAGGACCCGTCGTACAAGGACACCCTCTACGTCGACGAGCTGGTCGCGCCCGGCACGGTCAACACCATGCCGGAGGCCACGCTCAACGCCACCGCCGACCACGGCGACGTCCGCGGCGACACGGTGACCGGCGGCTACGAGCAGGCCCGCGCCGACCTGGCGGCCGTCGAGCGGCTGGGTATCTCCTACGACGAGGTCGTGGGCAAGCTGGAGGACGAGGGCGTCGCCAAGTTCGAGGTGGCCTGGCAGGAGCTGCTGGACGCCGTCACGAAGTCCTTGAACAGCAAGGGAGTTGACGCGTAATGAGCAAGAAGGACAAGGAGGCGCGGGTGCCGGTGGCGCCCGCCGCCGACTGGGACAACCCGTTGCGGGACGCGCGCGACCGGCGGCTGCCGATGGTCGCCGGGCCGTCCGGCCTCGTCATCTTCGGTGTGACCGGTGACCTGTCCCGCAAGAAGCTGATGCCGGCCGTCTACGACCTGGCCAACCGGGGCCTGCTGCCCCCGGGCTTCTCGCTCGTAGGCTTCGCCCGCCGGGACTGGGAGGACCAGGACTTCGCGCAGGAGGTGCACGACGCGGTCCGCGAGCACTCCAGGACCCCGTTCCGCGAGGAGGTCTGGCAGCAGCTGGCCCAGGGCATGCGGTTCATCCCCGGTGACTTCGACGACGACACCGCGTTCAAGCAGCTCAAGGACGCCGTCGACGAGCTGGACGGCTCCCAGGGCACCGGAGGCAACTTCGCCTTCTACCTCTCCGTGCCGCCCAAGTTCTTCCCGAAGGTCGTGCAGCAGCTGAAGAAGGTCGGGCTGGCGACCCCGCCGGCCGGGGCCTGGCGGCGGGCGGTCATCGAGAAGCCGTTCGGCCACGACCTGGCCTCCGCGCAGGACCTCAACCGGGTCGTGCACGACGTGTTCGACCCGGACCAGGTGTTCCGGATCGACCACTACCTGGGCAAGGAGACCGTCCAGAACATCCTGGCGCTGCGCTTCGCCAACCAGATGTACGAGCCGATCTGGAACCGCAGTTACGTCGACCACGTACAGATCACCATGGCCGAGGACATCGGCATCGGCGGCCGGGCGGGGTACTACGACGGCATCGGCTCGGCCCGTGACGTCATCCAGAACCACCTGCTCCAGCTGATGGCGCTGACCGCCATGGAGGAGCCGATCGCGTTCGACGTGGACGCGCTGCTCACCGAGAAGCTGAAGGTCCTCAAGTCGGTGCGGCTGCCGGAGGACCTGGGCAAGCACACCGTGCGCGGCCAGTACGCGGCCGGCTGGCAGGGCGGCGAGAAGGTCATCGGCTACCTCGAAGAGGACGGCATCGACCGCAAGTCGAAGACCGACACCTACGCCGCCGTCAAGGTCGAGATCGACAACCGCCGCTGGGCGGGCGTCCCCTTCTACCTGCGCACCGGCAAGCGGCTCGGCCGCCGGGTGACGGAGATCGCCGTCGTCTTCCAGCGGGCCCCGCACTCGCCGTTCGACTCGACGGCCACCGAGGAGCTGGGCGAGAACGCGATCGTCATCCGGGTCCAGCCGGACGAGGGCATGACCGTCCGGTTCGGCTCCAAGGTGCCGGGCACCTCCATGGAGATCCGGGACGTGTCGATGGACTTCGCCTACGGCGAGTCGTTCACCGAGTCGTCTCCGGAGGCGTACGAGCGGCTCATCCTGGATGTACTCCTCGGTGACGCCAATCTGTTCCCCCGTCACCAGGAAGTGGAAGAGTCCTGGAAGATCCTCGACCCGATCGAGACGTACTGGGCGAAGCACGGCAAGCCCGCGCAGTACGAGTCGGGCAGCTGGGGACCCAAGGAAGCCGACGAGATGCTCGCACGAGACGGACGGAGCTGGCGCAGGCCATGAAGATCGACCTGACCGACACCACGGCAAGCAAGATCAACAAGGCGCTGGTGCAGGGCCGCCGCGCCATCGGAACCCCCGCGGTGGGCATGGTCCTGACGATGGTCATCGTCACGGACGAGGAGAACGCCTACGACTCGATCAAGGCCGCCGAGGAGGCCTCGCACGAGCACCCCTCGCGCACCCTGGTCGTCATCAAGCGGCACGCCCGCACGCTGCGCGACCGCACCGCCTCCCGCCTGGACGCGGAGGTCCGCGTCGGCTCCGAGGCAGGCACCGGCGAGACGGTCGTGCTGCGGACCTACGGCGAGGTCTCCGACCACGCCGACTCGGTGGTGCTGCCGCTGCTGCTGCCGGACGCCCCGGTCGTCGTGTGGTGGCCGGTGGAGGCTCCCGACAACCCGTCCAAGGACCCCCTCGGCGCCCTCGCCCAGCGCCGGATCACCGACCTGTACGCGGTCGAGCGCCCGATGGAGGTGCTGGACGCCCGCGGCCGCAACTACGCGCCCGGCGACACCGACCTGGCCTGGACCCGGCTGACCCTGTGGCGGTCCATGCTGGCCGCCGCCCTCGACCAGGCCCGGTCCGCCGTGACCTCGGCGGCCGTCGAGGCCGAGGCGGACAACCCCAGCGCCGAACTCCTCGCCCGCTGGCTGGAGGCCCGCCTGGGCGTCAAGGTGGACCGCGTGGTCTCCCCCGGCCCGGTCGTCACGGCCGTCCGGCTCGGCACCGCGGGCGGTGACATCGTCATCGACCGCCCCGAGGGCCCGCTGGCCACCCTCACCCTGCCCGGCCAGCCGCCGCGCACCCTCGCGCTGAAGGTCCGCGCCACCTCCGAACTGATCGCCGAGGAACTGCGCCGCCTCGACGCCGACGAGATGTACGCCATCGCCCTGCGCGGCGAGGCCACCAAGGAGACCGCTTCCGATGTCTGACACCCCCCGGCTCACCGAGCGGCCCGAGTGGGCCGCCCTGGAGGACCACCGCGCCCAGGGCCGGCCGGTCCTGCGTGAGCTGTTCGCGACGGACCCGGCCCGCGCCGAGCGTTACGTGGTACGCGTCGGCGACCTGCACATCGACTACAGCAAGCACCTGATCACGGACGAGACGCTCGTCCTGCTCCAGGAACTGGCCCGCGCCACCGACGTGTTCGGGCTGCGGGACGCCATGTTCCGCGGCGAGAAGATCAACATCACCGAGAACCGGGCGGTGCTGCACACCGCGCTGCGCGCCCCGCGGGACGCGGTGGTCGAGGTCGACGGCGAGAACGTCGTACCGCAGGTGCACGCGGTCCTGGACAAGATGAACGGCTTCGCCGACCGCGTCCGCTCCGGCGAGTGGACCGGGCACACCGGCAAGCGCATCAGGAACGTCGTCAACATCGGCATCGGCGGCTCGGACCTCGGTCCCGCGATGGCCTACGAGGCGCTGCGGGCCTTCACGGCACGCGAGCTGACGTTCCGGTTCGTGTCCAACGTGGACGGCGCCGACCTGCACGAGGCGACCCGCGACCTGGACCCGGCGGAGACGCTGTTCATCGTCGCGTCGAAGACGTTCACCACGATCGAGACGATCACCAACGCGACCTCGGCGCGGAAGTGGCTGCTCGACGGCCTGGACGGCGACGACAAGGCGGTGGCCAAGCACTTCGTGGCCCTGTCGACCAACTCCGAGAAGGTCACCGGCTTCGGCATCGACCCGGAGAACATGTTCGAGTTCTGGGACTGGGTCGGCGGCCGCTACTCCTACGACTCCGCGATCGGCCTGTCGCTGATGATCGCCGTCGGCCCGGACCGCTTCCGCGAGATGCTCGACGGTTTCCACCTGGTCGACGAGCACTTCCGCACCGCCCCCGCCGAGTCCAACGCGCCGCTGCTGCTGGGCCTGCTGGGCATCTGGTACGGCGACTTCTTCGACGCCCAGTCGCACGCGGTGCTGCCGTACTCCCACTACCTGTCGAAGTTCACGGCCTACCTCCAGCAGCTGGACATGGAGTCCAACGGCAAGTCGGTGGACCGCGAAGGCCGTCCGGTGGACTGGCAGACGGGCCCGGTCGTCTGGGGCACGCCCGGCACCAACGGGCAGCACGCCTACTACCAGTTGATCCACCAGGGCACGAAGCTGATCCCGGCGGACTTCATCGGCTTCGCCGAGCCCGTCGCCGAGCTGAGCGGTGAACTCAGGGCGCAGCACGACCTGCTGATGGCGAACTTCTTCGCCCAGACGCAGGCGCTGGCCTTCGGCAAGACCGCCGAGGAGGTCCGCGCCGAGGGCGTCGCCGAGGAGCAGGTCGCCCACCGCACGTTCCAGGGCAACCACCCGACCACGACCGTCCTCGCCCG
Source organism: Streptomyces sp. NPDC001068 (assembly GCF_042897315.1). Classification (NCBI taxonomy): domain Bacteria; kingdom Bacillati; phylum Actinomycetota; class Actinomycetes; order Kitasatosporales; family Streptomycetaceae; genus Streptomyces; species Streptomyces sp. NPDC001068. The sequence goes on from NZ_JBIAYD010000001.1 coordinate 435,788, forward strand.
CGAGCTGACGCCGTCCGTGCTGGGCCAGCTGATCGCGCTCTACGAGCACAAGGTGTTCGTCCAGGGCGCCGTCTGGAACATCGACTCCTTCGACCAGTGGGGCGTCGAGCTCGGCAAGGTCCTCGCCAGGCGCATCGAGCCGGCCCTCACCGAGGGCGCGGACGTCCCCGGTCTCGACCCGTCCACCAGCGCCCTCGTCTCGACGTACCGCACACTCAGGAAGTGAAGTGACATGCAGCTCGGACTGATCGGTCTCGGCAAGATGGGCGGCAACATGCGCGAGCGGATCCGCCGCGCCGGCCACACCGTCATCGGCTACGACCGCAACCCGGACGTCTCCGACGTCAAGTCCCTGGAAGAACTCGTCGGGCAGCTCGACGCGCCGCGCACCCTCTGGGTGATGGTGCCGGCCGGCACCGCCACCCAGTCCGTCATGGACGAGCTCAAGGACCTGCTGTCCGAGGGCGACACGGTGGTCGACGGCGGCAACTCCCGCTGGACCGATGACGAGAAGCACGCCGCCGAACTCGGCATCAAGGGCATCGGCTTCGTCGACGCCGGTGTCTCCGGCGGGGTGTGGGGCCTGCAGAACGGCTACGCCCTGATGGTCGGCGGCACCAAGGAGCACGTGGAGCGGCTGCAGCCGATCTTCGACGCGCTCAAGCCCGAGGGCCCGTACGGCTACGTGCACGCCGGCAAGGTCGGCGCCGGGCACTTCTCCAAGATGGTCCACAACGGCATCGAGTACGCCATGATGCAGGCCTACGCCGAGGGCTGGGAGCTCCTGGAGAAGGTCAAGTCGGTGGACAACGTCCGCGAGGTGTTCCGCTCCTGGCAGGACGGCACCGTCATCCGCTCCTGGCTGCTCGACCTCGCGGTCAACGCCCTGGACGACGACGAGCACCTGGACAAGCTGAAGGGCTTCGCCCAGGACTCCGGCGAGGGCCGCTGGACCGTCGAGGCGGCCATCGACAACGCGGTGCCGCTGCCGGCGATCACCGCCTCCCTGTTCGCGCGGTTCGCGTCCCGCCAGGACGACTCCCCGCAGATGAAGATGATCGCGGCGCTGCGCAACCAGTTCGGCGGCCACGCGGTCGAGTCGAAGGAGTAGCGCGCCGTGGGGGACCTTCTTCTGGTCCGCCACGGTGAGACGGAGTGGAGCCTGTCGGGCCGGCACACCAGCTGGACCGACCTGCCCCTGACCGGGCACGGCGAGGAACAGGCCAAGTCCCTCGCCCCGCTGCTCACCGGCCGGACCTACGCACTGGTTCTGGCCAGCCCGCTGCACCGCGCGACCCGCACGGCCGAGCTGGCCGGCCTCGACGGGGTCGTCTCCGACCCCGACCTGCACGAATGGGACTACGGCGGCTACGAGGGCATCACCACGGCGGAGATCCACCGCTCCCGCCCCGACTGGTACCTGTGGACCGACGGCGTGCCGCCGGGCCCGGCCGGGCACCCCGGCGAGTCGCCGGAGCAGATCGGGGCCCGCGCCGACCGGGTGCTCGCCACCGTGGAACGGGCGCTCGCCGACGGCGGCGGTGACGTGGTGCTGGTGGCGCACGCGCACTTCCTGCGGGTGCTCACCGCCCGCAGGCTGGGCCTGCCGCCGGCCGAGGGCCGGCTGTTCCAGCTGGCGACCGGGACGGTCAGCCGGTTGTCCATGGAACACGGGTGGCCCGTGGTCGCCGAGTGGAACAAGCAGCCGTAGACAGTTCTCCGAACGGCCCGTCGGTGACCACCGACGGGCCGTTCGCACGTGCCGGGGTCTTCCCCGCCCCCGGAGCACCTGTCCGATGGGTGGGCTTCCACCGGATCCCCGGGGCCACCGCCGTCCCGGTCCTGCCGCCGCCGCTCGTCCTCCTCTTCCTCCTCTTCCTCTCCGGGGGCCGACCGGTCACCCGCCCGGCCCGCAGCGGTAGACCGTGTAGCCCGAGACGGGGACTGGCGCGCAGTGGCCGAGCACCCAGCGCATCAGGGCGCGCCCCGGGGTCCTGGCACCCCGGGCGCGACGGGTGAGGTCGGCGCGGCCCAGGACCACGTACCGGAGCCCGCCGGTGGCGATCAGGTGGTGGAAGGCCGGGGCGGCGGGGTAGGGCACACGGGCCGTGAAGCCGCCGACCGGCAGGACCGGGGCGTCGGCCGCGAGGATGTACGGTGCCGCCGCCTGCCAGCGGGGCACGGCCGCCAGATACCTGGCGCCGTCGCGACGTGCGGTGAGGTAGGCGAGCACCCGCCGCTGGGCCGGGGTCAGCGCGGAGGCGGGGTTGTGGACGCGGACGCTGTCCGGGCCCACCCGGCCGAAGCCGCCGGGCTGGTTGTAGCGCAGGGACAGCGCGGACGCGGACCACACCGTGGGGACGACGAGGACGGCGGCGAGCGCGAGGGCGAGGCCGGTGCGGTGCCGGGACCGCCGGTCCGCGACCAGCAGCGCGAGGCCCGGCAGGCACAGGCCCGCGGCGACGGCGGCCGACCACGGGAAGAAGCGCGGACAGGTCAGGGCGAGCGCCGCGCACCAGGCGACGTCGACCGCGAACACCGCGCACAGCAGCCGGCGCCCGCGCACCTGTGTCACGCCGGCCGCGGCCAGGGCGGACAGGGCCACCGCCACCACCCCCATGTAGTAGGTGTGCCCGGTCACGCTGCCGAAGCTGAAGACCAGGAAGAAGGTCACCAGCCAGACGCCCCACATCAGGTGTCCGGCCAGGGCGGGGTCGGTGCGCGGGACGCGGCGCCGCCACAGCGTCACCAGTCCGGCCGCCAGGCCGAGCGCCGCCAGCGGATACAGCCAGCCGGTCTGGGTGGCGATTCCGGGGCTGAACATCTTCCAGGCGCCGTCCCCCATGCCCGCCGGCACCCTGCCGTGCGCCCGGTCGGCGACGATGCTGCCGGTGCCGGCCGCGTCGACGCCCAGCTCCCGGAAACGGGTCAGGAAGTTGTATCCGACCACCAGCCCGAACGGCGAGTTGTCGGTCGTGCCGTCCAGGTAGGGGCGGGCGGCCGACGGGGTGAGCGTGGCGACCAGCATCCAGGACAGGGACACCGCCAGCATGACCGCCCCCGACACGGCCAGGTCGCGGATCCTGCGGCGCAGTGACGTCGGCGCGGCCACCAGGTAGGGCACGGCCAGCGCGGGCAGCACGGCCCAGGCTTCCAGCATCTTGCACTGGAAGGCCACCCCGACCCAGCCGCCCGCCAGGACGAGGGTGCGCAACCGGGCGCGGGCGGTGGCCCGTTGGGCGGCCTCGGCGGCCAGCAGCAGCACCGTCACGAACGGCGCGTCCTCGGTGACGGACCGGGCCAGGCCCACCGTCACGGGGGTGAGGGTGAGGAACAGGGCGGCCAGCAGTCCGGCCGTCGGGCCCGCCCAGCGGCGTACCACCACGTGCAGCAGCAGGACGGCGGCGACGCCTTCCAGGGCCTGCGGGATCACCAGCGCCCAGGGGTGGAAGCCGAACAGCAGCGCCGACAGGGCCTGCGGCCACAGGAATCCGGGCAGTTTGTCGAGGGTGATGGAGCCCGCCGGGTCGAAGGAGCCGTAGAGGAAGGCGAGCGGACTGTCGGTCATGCTGCGGACCGCGCTCGCGTAGAAGGCGTGGTAGGCGCTGTGCCAGATGCCCCAGAAGTACAGGAGCGCGGCGACGGCGGCGACGGCGCCGAGCAGCGGGCGCTCGTGGCGCTCGGCCCAGGTCCGCGCCGGGGTCGGCGGAGGCGGCGGGGGCGGGACACGGACGTGCGGCGCGGTGACGGCTGGGCTCGGCATCGGAGGCGGCCTCCAGGACTCCCGGATTCCAGGACTTCCGGTACGTCCTGGATCGCTACGGCCTCTAGGACGGGCGGAAGTCGACGAAGGTCACATCCGGAACGGTAAGAACATTCCGGACCTTCGTGAGTATCCGCCGACGTGCCGTCACGCGGCCGGAATCCGGGCCGTGTCTCACCCGCCTCTCACCGCGGGCTCACCCCGTCCCCCACCACGGGCTCACCCGGCGGCCGGGCCGGGCCCGCCTTCTAGAATCGCCGGCACCGGAGCCGCACTCCCGAAGGAACCCGATGACGAGCGTCGACGAACCGGCACAGACAGGCGGACGGGTCCGCGACGCCGCCCGCACCCGGACCGAGATCCTCGACTTGGCCACGCGGGAGTTCGCCCGGGCCGGCTACGACGGCGCCCGCGTCGACGAGATCGCGGCCCGCACCCGCACCACCAAGCGGATGATCTACTACTACTTCGGTGGCAAGGAGCAACTGTTCACGGCGGCCCTGGAACGGGCGTACGGCGTGATCCGGGAGGCCGAGCAGCAGCTGGACGTCGAACACCTCGACCCGGTCGCGGCGATCCGCAAGCTCGCGGAACTCACCTTCGACCACCACGAACGGCACCCCGACTTCGTCCGCCTGGTCGGCATCGAGAACATCCACGGCGCCGGGCGCATCAGGGCCTCGGACAAACTCGGCACGATCGGCTCGCCGGCCCTGGAGGTGATCCGCCGGATCCTGCACCAGGGCCGGGAGTCCGGCCTGTTCACGTCCGACGTCGACGCGGTGGACCTGCACGCGATGATCAGCTCGTTCTGTTTCTTCCGGGTCGCGAACCGGGCCACGTTCGGCGCCCTCTTCGGCCGTGACCTGGTGGACCCGGCGCGGCGCGGGCACTACCGGACCATGCTCGGCGACATGGTGATCGCCTACCTCACCGCGGAGCGGGCGGCACCCCCCGTGTCCGCCCGGACCGGTGCCCGGGCGGACACGGCCGTCACCCCGCGGCGGCCTCCCGGATGAGCGGCTCGAACTCCCGCCGCACGTAGACGTCGAACGGCTCCGACAGCGCCCCGTCGATCACTCGCCGCACCCGGTGCCCGGCCGCGAACTCCTTGATCCCGGCCCGGGATTCGGGCCCCACCCCGCCGCCGATGATCAGCACCCCGAACTCCCCGGTGGCCAGCAGGCTCCTGGCCTCGTCGTCGGTGCTCACCCCCTCGGCCTCGAAGCCGTCCGCGCGCAGCGTCGCCAGCACGGCCCGCACCCTCGCGGGCATCCTCCCGAGCACCAGTGTCCTCATGGCCGTTCCCTCCCGTAGCTCGGCGTCAGCGCAGTCGACTCTAGAACCTCGAGCGGACTTGAGATCAAGCGTTCCGGCCGTGCGGCGACGCCGATTTGGTCCCGCGCCGTTCACACCCTGGACATGAGTGGTGACCTGCGGGGATGCCGTCCGGTGCGATGGTGTGCCGTAGGCCGCCGGTCGGTCCGGCACCGTGTCCGACACCCTTGAGCAATGGCGGGGAACCGATGAACCCGAGCAAAGCCGATCGTTTGGAACACACCGTCGCCGACGGCGACGCCGAGACCGCGTCAGGGGCCAGGCCGCTCCTGGACGCCCCGCAGAACGCCGCGGCCGGCGTCGCGATGTGGATCTTCGTCATCGGCCCGCTGCTCTGCCTGGTCGTCGCCGTGCCGCTGGTGTGGGGACGGGGCCTGTCCGCGCTGGACGTCACCATGGCCGCGGTCGCCTACCTGGTGTCGGGTTTCGGCCTCACGGTCGGCTACCACCGCCTGTTCACACACCGGTCGTTCAAGGCGAAGCGGGGCCTGCGGATCGCCCTGGCCGTCGCGGGCTCGCTGGGGGTCGAGGGCTCGCCGGTGCAGTGGGTCGCCAACCACCGCCGCCACCACGCCTTCTCCGACCGCGAGGGCGACCCGCACTCCCCCTGGCGTTTCGGGACCGACACGCGGGCGCTGCTCAAGGGGCTGCTGCACGCGCACATCGGGTGGATGCTCAAGCGCGAGCTGAGCAACCGGACCAGGTTCGCGCCCGACATCGCCGCCGATCCCGACCTGCGCCTGATCGGCCGGCTGTTCGGTCCGCTGACCGTCGTCTCGCTGCTGGCTCCCGCACTGGTCGGCGGGCTCGTCACCGGGACCTGGGCGGGTGCGCTGACCGGGTTCTTCTGGGCCGGTGTGATGCGGATGGCGCTGCTGCACCACGTCACCTGGTCGGTGAACTCGGTCTGCCACGTGACGGGCAGGCGCCCGTTCGCCAGCCGGGACAAGGCCACCAACTTCTGGCCGCTCGCGCTGCTGTCCTTCGGCGAGAGCTGGCACAACTCGCACCACGCCGACCCCACGGGCGCGCGGCACGGCGTACTGCCGGGTCAGATCGACCCGTCGGCCCGCCTGATCTGGATGTTCGAGAAGCTGGGCTGGGCGCACGACGTCCGCTGGCCGAGCCCGGACCGGCTCAGCGCCCGCCTGCTGCCCGAACCGGCCGCCGCCCAGCAGGAGTCCGCGGCCTGACACCCCTTGCCCCGGCACCCAGTACCCGGTACCCGCCCACGGCGCTCGCGCCGTGGGCGGCCCCGCGACCGCGACCGGAGGCCGGCTCAGCCGGAGACCAGCAGGTCCGTCCACTGCCCGGCCACCCGGTCCAGCGAGAAGCCCTCGCGTACCTGCCCGCGGGCCGTCTCCCCGGCCGTCCGCCAGTCCTCCCGCTCGCCCAGCCGAGCGATCGAGTCGGCCATCGCCTCCGGGGTGTCGTGGATCCAGCGCCGGTCGTAGATCTCGTCCGCGCCCGGCCACGGCAGCAGCGCGGGCACCGCGCCGGAGGCCATGCCCTCGGCCGGGGCCAGGTGGAAGCTCTCGTCGTCGCTGGTGGACAGGACATGCCCGACGCGGCGCAGCCAGTTCGGCACGTCCGGGCCGAACCGGTCGAAGACGACGGCCCCTTCGAGCAGCGGTGAGGTCTGCATGCGGCGCAGGATCGCCTCGTAGTGGGCGCGTTCCTCGGGCTTGTTCCAGATCCACCAGTACTCCCACGGCGGCTTGGACTTGACCGAGAGGTGCCAGCGCCGGTCGTGGGCGCGCAGCGCCTCCAGCACGTCGAGCCCGAGGTCGAGGCGCTTGCGGCTGGGCGCGATGCCGATCATGCCGAGGCGGTGGTGGGCGCCGGGCGCCTTCGGCCGGTCGAGCTGGTCGACGTCGACCCAGTTGCCGATCGTGGTGATCTTCGAGGCGGGCCAGCCGGTGCGCTCCCGGGTGCTGCGGGCGTAGTAGGGGCTGACGCAGACCACTTGGTCGACGGCGTCGATGTCGACCTGCTGCGGGTAGCCGGCGTCGAGTTCGAAGCGGTGCAGGCGGACGATCAGCCTGCTGCCGCGCCGCTTGTGGCGGCTGTACCAGACCGCCGCCGGACCGCACCACTCGACGACCACCACATCGGCCCAGTCGGCGAGTTCACGGCTGGCGACCGGGTCGTGCTGGGCGAGTGCGGGCCAGGCGTCGACACGTACGTCGAAGCCGGGCAGGGCGCGGAAGTGGTCGAGCAGCCGGGTGAGGAACTTGAGGTCGTGGCCGGCCACGCCGATCCGCAGCGGGCGGCCGCGGGAGGCGACGGCGGCCGGCGCGGCGGGGAAGGCGCCGTCGAGGTGGGCACGCCAGCGGGCCGCCGCGGCGTCCATCGTGTACTGCCGGGCCGCCGCCGCGCACCGCTCGGCCGCGAGCTGCCTGGCCCCCGCGTCGCGTACGCCCGCGGCGACCGCGTCCACCGCGTCCGCGAGGGCGGCGTCGCCGGGCACGAACAGCGGGTAGTCGGTGCCGAGGAGTGCCTCGTGGGCGGGGGTGCGGTTGAGCACGACGGGCAGGCCGAGGGAGCCGAACTCCAGCACTTTGGTGGAGAGTTCGAGGCTGGAGTCGAGGGAGGAGTCGCGCCAGCCGAGGCCGAGGTCGCAGTCGGCCGCGATCCGCATGGCCTCCTCGCGGGGCACCCCGCCGTGGTGGACCACCCCGGGGGTGGTGCGCAGCGCCTCGGCCATGGCGGTGTCGAAGCCGGGGTGGGCGGCATCCTTGTGGATCTTGTCGCCGACGGCGTGGAGTTCGGCCCGGATGCCGCGCTCGGCGAGCCGTGCGGGCAGCAGGGTCATGGGCAGGGTGTTCCAGCGGGGCGCGAACTTGCCGGTGTAGACGAGGCGTACGGGATCGTGCGGCGCGTCGCGGCGCGGCACGGCGAAGCCGGGGTCGGGCACCGCGGGCGGGCAGAGCACGGCCCGGCCACAGGCCTCCGGCACCCAGGCCTCCAGGAAGCAGCGCAACTCCTCCGTCTGGCACAGCAGTTGCCGGGACGCGCCGGCGATGCGGGCCAGGTCGGCGCGGTCCTGCTCGGTCATCTCGGCCGGGGACTGGGGGATGTCCGTGAGATAGGCCCAGATGCGCCCGTCGAAGCGGCCGTCGCCGACGATCTGCTTGACCAGCCGGCGGCCGCGCAGCACCAGCAGGTCGCAGGGCTCCTCCGCGTCGAGCCGGGTGAGCAACTGCGAGGCCTGGTAGGGGGACAGGGGATGCGCGCCCTGGCCCGGGACGAGATGTTCCTCGTACGGGCGGACCACGGTGACGCCCGGCAGTCCTGCCAGCGGGTCGGTCAGCCGGCCGGTCTCCACGGGGGCCTTCAGGACGAGCCGGGTCCGGCAGCCCGCGCGGGACAGCGCCTGCACCGTCGACTGGGCCCAGACGGCGGAACCGTCGATGAGGTTGAGGTCCACGTCGCCGTAGACGAGCGCCCGGAGGGTGCGGGTCATGAGGGTTCCTTTCCACGCACGGCGAACAGGCGGTGCCCGGCCCGCGACCAGTTGTCCGGCGGGGTGCCGGAGTCCAGCAGGGCCCGGCGGACGAGCAGCGGTGTCAGGGTCGGCACGAAGGCGTAGTCGTCGGAGGCGGGGGTGCGGCCCACCGCGTCGGCGCCGGAGAACTCCTGGGCGCAGAGCAGGTCGAGCAGCAGGGTGTCGGGACGGTCCTCGGTCAGGTCCGTCCAGTCGGCGACCCAGGGCGCGGTGGGCGCCCCGGAGTGCACGGTGACCGCGGCGGCGGTCAGTTCCCCGAGGTCGAGTCCCGCCGGGTCGGCGACGACCACCTCGACCGGCCGGTGCAGCTGGCAGAGCGTCTGGGCGACGAGCCGGGCCACGTCGGTGGCGTTCCGGGGCGCGGCCAGGACGGCGACCCGGCGTTCGGCCGTCGGGTCGGGGGCCCCGGCCAGCGCGGCGAGGCGGCCCAGCCGTACCCGGGTGCTGTCCGCCTGGAAGACGTCCCGGAGCCGGTCGCGGCCGTCGGTGACCGGGTCCAGCCGGGCCAGCGCCGTCCCGGTGTCGCCGTCCAGGACGGCGTCCCAGGGGAGCCTGGACAGACCCGGCGCGGACGAGGCCGGACCGTCCCGCCACAGCACCGCCTTCCGGCCCAGTCCCCTTGCCTGACCGATCAGTTCGGCGAGGCACCGGTCCAGGTCGGGGGCGTGGCCGGTGCCGGTGAGCGTCCAGGGACCGGCCTCGCCGGTGCACGCGCCCAGCTGGACGAGGAAGACGTCCGGGTCGGTGCGCTCGACCAGCAGCCGGCCGTCGTGCGGCAGCACCTGGCTGACCACGGCGTCGGCCGCGAAGTCGGCGGCGGTGCGGTCGGTCAGCACGCCGGTGATCACCAGCCGGTCGCGGGGTGCCACGGACAGGGCGCGGTGGGAGAGGTGGAAGCGGTCGTCGCCGGGCGCCTCCGGTACCGGGGCGGCGCTCGCGGCCCGCACCGGCCGCCCCTTGGCCTTCCGCTGCCGCCACAGCCCGTACAGTTCCCCGGGCAGCCGGGTGGCGCCGCGCTTCGGCGACCGGGCCGCCGACACCAGCGCCTTGCCGACCCGCAGCGAGGTCGAGCCCTCCAGCATGGCCACCCGGGCCTCCAGCACCCCGTTCCTGGCCCGGGCCCCGCGCAGGGCGGAGGAGAGCTGGTCCTTGTCGCGCAGGGCGGCGGCCAGCCGTTCGGCGAGGCCGTCCTCGCGGGCGGTCTCCAGGGCGCGGGCGCTCTCCTCGGCCGCCCGCTCCAGGTCGATCAGCCGGGCCCGCTGGGAGCGGGAGACGAAGTCGGCGAGCACGTACTCGTCGGCGATCCGCAGGGCGGTGGCGAAGCCGTCGGCCGGCAGGGGGCGCCCGAACCAGTCGTGCGGCGGCAGGAGTTCCTCGGTGCAGGCGAACACCGCGCCCGCGTGCAGATGCGTGTAGCCGAGCGCCGCGGCGTGCAGCACCTGGCAGCGGTGGGCCACCAGCGCGTCCAGGAGCCGGTGGTAGGGCAGGTCTGTGCCGGGATGGCCGAAGACGATCAGGCCGCGGCCGCCGGGCCGCATCCGTTCCAGGGCGGTGAGGCAGTCCGTCTCGTCGCCGTGCAGGGCGGGGTCCGGGCCGTGGCAGAGGAGCATCAGCTCCCCCTCGCCGACCGGCCGTTCGTGCCGGGTCAGGTCGACGCCCGGCGGAAGGTGCAGGTAGGGGTCGAGACGCAGGCCGCCGCTCGTCGCGTCCACGACCGAGGTCACATCGTTCAGGTGCGGGTGGAGCAGATCCGTCAGGCGCATCAGCTGGTCCTCGTGAAGACGTGGAAGCCGACCCGGTTCTCGCGGAAGCCGTAGGGCCGGAAGAGGGAGTGGGTCAGGCCCACGGGCTCGAGTTCCTCGCGGTAGGCGGCGATCGGCCGGTGCACGATGTAGTCGCCGCGCTCCACCGATTCGTCGGTGTCCTCGTCGGTGACGATCAGCCGGCCGGTGAGGCGGACCAGCGAGGCGAGGTTGCGCAGTCCGGCCGCCCACCGCGCGTCGTCCATGACGTGGAAGAGGACGTCGACGCCCATCACCACGTCGTAGAGCCAGGGGCTGCGCCACTCGTCGAGGGAGGCGAGGCTGTAGCGGGGGCCGCCGCCCTCGGCCCGGGCCTGGGCGATGGCCTCCTCGCTGGCGTCGAAGGCGTCCACGTGGTGGCCGCAGCGGGCCAGTGCGCGGGCGAAGTGGCCCTTGCCGCAGCCGGCGTCGAGCACGAACAGCGGGGAGGCCGGGCTGGACAGGTCCCCGATCAGGGTGAGGAGCTGGCCGAGGCGTACCGCGTAGAAGATCTCGTTGCCGGGCCGGTCGAGGCCGATGTGGCCGCCGGAGGCGAGGTCGTCGCGCTCGCGGTGGCGGGTGTCCCAGTAGCTGCGGACGGTGTGCCCGAGGGGGCGGGGACCGTCGGGGCGGGTGCGGGTGGCGTCAGTCATGGCGCTCCAGCCACTCGGTGAGCACGCGGGCGATGCGGGGGCCGGCCTTGCCGTCCCACAGCGGTGGGCCCTCGGGGCCGGCGGTGGGACGGCCGTCCAGGACCTTGCGCAGGGCGGGCACCAGTTCGCCGTGGCTGACCAGGCGGTTGGTGCCGTGGGTGACGGTGACCGGGCGTTCGGTCGTGGTGCGCAGTGTCAGACAGGGGACGCCCAGCACGGTGGTCTCCTCCTGGACACCGCCGGAGTCGGTGATCACGGCGGCGGCGCCGCGCACCAGGCCCATGAACTCGACGTAGCCGAGCGGTTCGAGCAGGTGGATGCCGGGCGCGTCGGCGAGGCCCGCCGCACGCAGCGCCTCCCGGCCGCGCGGGTGCAGGGGCACGGCCAGGTCGAGCTGGCCGGCCGCCTCGGTCAGGGCGCGGGCGGCGGCCGCGGCCGCCTCGGGGTCGTCGACGTTGGCCGGGCGGTGCAGGGTGACCACGCCGTAGCGTTCGGGCAGCGCGTGGGCGGCGCGCGCGGCGGCCGGGTCGAAATGGTCCAGATGGGTGAGCAGGGTGTCGATCATCGGGTTGCCGACGAGGTGCACCCGGCCCGGGTCGGCGCCCTCGCGGGCGAGGTGGCCGACGGCCTCCGGGCTGGTCGCGAAGAGCAGTTCGGCCAGCTGGTCCACCAGACGCCGGTTGACCTCCTCCGGCATCGTCATGTCGAAGCTGCGCAGGCCCGCCTCGACGTGCGCGACGGGGATGGAGAGCTTGGCGGCGGCCAGCGCGGCGGCGAGGGTGGAGTTCACGTCGCCGTACACGACGACCAGGGCCGGGGCGCGGGCCAGCAGCTCGCGCTCCAGCGCCACCAGCAGGTCGGCGGTCTGCCCGGCCTGGCTGCCGGAGCCGACGCCGAGATCGGTGTCCGGGGCGGGCAGGCCCAGCTCCCGGAAGAAGACGTGCGACATCCGTTCGTCGTAGTGCTGGCCCGTGTGCACCAGGACCTGGTCGTGCCCGGTGGTGCGCAGGGCGGCGACGACGGGCGCGGCCTTCACGAAGTTCGGTCTGGTCCCTACGACATGGAGTACGCGGCCGTTCATGTCGTACGTTCTCCGCTCTGTCGGCCTACCTTGACGACATGGCCCGACTTCTGTTCCGTCCCGTGCCGCGCCGTGTTCTCTGGATCCCCCGTGCACTCAGCTTGGCCGCATCCGTCGCATGGGGCGAGTTGCGCGGCGACCCGGCCCGGGCGGCGCTGCTCGGGGTGCGGCTGCTGCCGGTACGGGTGCGGCGCGGGCTGCGGCCGGTCGAGCGGCGGCTCGCCGGCCGGGCCCGGACGGCCGGTCCGGCCGCGGCGCCGTCCGCCGCCCGGGTGCGGCCGCCCGCGGGGCGGCCGGTGCGTCCCGAGCCGGGCCGGGTGCTGCATCTGGTCACCAACGGGCTGCCGTTCAAGCACGCCGGCTACACGGTGCGCACCCAGGCCCTCGCCGAGGCCCAGCGGGCGGCCGGGCTGGATCCGCACGTGGTGACACGTGTCGGGTTCCCGGTGGCGCAGGGGGTCCTGGACGCCCGTCCGCTGCAGATCGTGAACGGGGTGCCGCAGCACCGGCTGCTGCCGCTGCTCCTGCCGTACGGGCAGGGCCCGGTGCTGGCCCGCAACGCGGAGCTGGCCGGACGCCTGGTGGAGCGGCTGCGGCCCGCGGTGCTGCACGCGGCGACCGACCACGGCAACGGGCGGGTGGCGCTGGCCCTGCGGGAGACCTACGGGCTGCCGGTGGTGTACGAGGTGCGCGGTTTCCTGGAGGAGACCTGGCTGACCCAGGCGGCGGGCCGTACTCCGGACGACCGGACCTACCGTGCGCGGCGCGCCCTGGAGACGTACTGCATGCGCCAGGCCGACCTGGTGCTGACGCTCGGAGCGGCGATGAAGGCCGAGATCGTGTCCCGCGGGGTGCCGGAAGACCGGGTCCTGGTGGTGCCCAACGCGGTGGACGACACCTTCCTCGCCCCGCCGCCGGACGGGGCGGAGCTGCGCGCCCGGCTCGGCATCGCGGCGGACGACTACGTGGTGGGCACCGTCAGCACCCTTACTCCACACGAGGGAATCGGCACATTGCTCCATGCGGGTGCCGAACTGCGCCGCCGGGGGGTACCGCTGCGGCTGCTGATCGTCGGTGACGGACCCGAGCGCGGGGCGCTGGAGGCACTCGCCGAACGGCTGGGGCTCGGCGCCGGCGTCGCGTTGTTCACCGGGCGCGTGCCGCACCGCCAGGTGCGCTCCTACCACGCGGTTCTCGACGTCTTCGCGGTGCCGCGCACCGACGAACGGGTCTGCCGTCTGGTCACCCCGCTCAAGCCGGTCGAGGCGATGGCGAGCGGTGTGCCGGTCGCGGCCAGCGATCTCACCGCGCTGCGGGAAGTTGTCCAGCCGGAGGTCAACGGACAGCTGATCACGCCCGAATCCCCCCATGCTTGGGCAGAAGCTCTCGAAGTATTGCTTTACAGTCGAGAACGGCGGCATGAATGGGGAGCATCCGCCCGCGCTCTGGTGGCGCGTGATCGCACCTGGAAGAGGGTCGCTGCCACGACCCGAGAGGCGTATCGCGCTCTTGGAAGTGTCTGAGGCCCGCCGTCGCCCGGAATCGCACCGTCCGGGCCCTTCGGATCCACACGGCGTCTGCCGTTGAGGGCGGAGTGTCCCTATGCAGGTCGAAAAGGCCGTACCGCTCGGGGAATCGAGCGAATCGCTCGGGGATGAGGAACGGACCGACGGCTACGAACTGGCCGTCATCGGGCTCGGTTACGTCGGACTTCCGCTCGCGCGGGAGGCGTCGCTGGTCGGGCTGAGAGTGGCGGGGCTCGACCTCGACCCACGGATCGTGGAAGGCCTCAACGCCGGGCACTCCCATGTCGACGACGTCTCGGACGACGACGTCGCCCGCATGCGGCAGGCCGGCTTCACCGCGTACACGGACGACGCCTGCCTCGCCCGTGCGCAGACGATCGTGATCTGTGTGCCGACCCCGCTCAGCGAGGACGGCGGTCCCGACCTGAACGCGGTGACCTCCGCCGCGCGGGCGGTGTCCCGCAGGCTGGGCCGCGGGCGGCTCGTGGTCCTGGAGTCGACGACCTATCCGGGCACCACCGAGGAGGTGGTGAAGCCGATCCTGGAGGAGTCGGGGCTGCGGGCCGGCGACGACTTCGCGCTGGCGTTCTCACCCGAGCGGATCGACCCCGGCAACACCACCCACGGGCTGCGCGAGACCCCGAAGGTGGTGGGCGGCCTCACCCCGGCGTGCTCGGCGCGGGCGGCCGCCTTCTACGGCAAGGTCGTGGACACCGTCGTGCAGGCCAAGGGCACCCGCGAGGCCGAGATGGCCAAGCTCCTGGAGAACACCTACCGGCACGTCAACATCGCCCTGGTCAACGAACTGGCCATTCTGTGCCAGGAGTTGCGTGTCGACGTATGGGACGCGATCCGCTGCGCCGGCACCAAGCCGTTCGGTTTCCAGGCCTTCCGGCCGAGTGCCGGGGTGGGCGGCCACTGCATACCCATCGACCCCAACTACCTCTCGTACAAGGTGCGTTCGATCGGCTACGAGTTCCGGTTCGTCGAACTGGCGCGGGAGATCAACGCGCACATGCCGGAGTACGTCGTCCGGCGCGCGCAGGACCTCCTCAACCACGAGGGCCGCGCGCTGCACGGCTCCCGGGTGCTGCTGCTCGGCGTCACCTACAAGCCGGACGTCGCCGACCGGCGAGAGGCGCCGGCCGTGCCGGTGGCCCGGCTGCTGCGGGCCCGGGAGGCCGACGTCGCCTTCCACGACCCGTTCGTACCCGCCTGGTTCGTGGACGGCGAGGCCGTGCCGCGGGTCACCGACGTCATGGCGGCCGTGCGCTCGCACGACCTGACGATCCTGCTCCAGGACCACTCCGCCTACGACCTGCCGGCCATCGGCGACGAGGCCCGGCTGCTCTTCGACACCCGCGGGCGGATCTTCCGGCCCGGCGTCGAGGTGCTGTAGGCCGCCTCCGCGGCAACTCCCCAGCCGCCGCCCGGAGTCCGAGGGCTCCGGGCGGCGGCGTCGAAAGGCGCTCAGATGCGGATACTCGTCGTCACCGTCGTCCACCACCCCGAGGACGCGCGGATACTCCACCGGCAGATCACCGCCCTGCGGGACCGGGGCCACCACGTCGTCTACGCGGCACCGTTCTCGGCGCGCGAGGCACGGCCGCGCGCGGACCTCGAGGGCATCGACCTGCCCCGGGCGGCGGGCCGCAGCCGCCGGGCGGCGGTGGGCGCGGCCCGCGCCCTGCTCGCCGACCGCGGTCACGAGGCGGACGTGATCCTCCTGCACGACCCGGAGCTGCTGCTGACCCTGCCCGGCACCCTGCGCCGGTGGCGGCGGTCCGGCGCGGCCCCCGTGGTCGTCTGGGACGTCCACGAGGACACCGCCGCCGCCCTCGCCATGAAGCGCTGGGTGCCCCGAGTGCTGCGGTCGCCGCTGCGCCTCGGGGTGCGGGCGGCCGAACGGCTGGCGGAACGCCATCTGCGGCTGCTGCTGGCCGAGGACTCCTACCAGGAGCGGTTCCGCCGCGTGCACCCCGTGGTGCCCAACTTCACGACGGCGCCCCTGCGGGCTCCCGAGCCACCGGGCAGCGAACGCGTCGTCTACGTCGGCCACCTGTCCCGGGCCCGCGGCGCGCTGGACCTGATCGAGACCGCCCGGCACCTGGGACCCGGGCTGCGCGTGGAGGTGGCCGGCGCGGCCGACCCGGACGTCCGGGACGCGCTGACGGCGGCCGACCGGGACGGCGTGCTGCGCTGGCACGGCTTCCTGCCCAACGACCGCGCGCTGGAACTGCTCACGGGCGCGCTGGCCGGCCTCTCCCTCCTGCACGACCAGCCCAACTACCGTCACTCACGGCCCACCAAGGTCGTCGAGTACATGGCCCACGGCGTGCCCGTCGTCACCACGCCGACCCCGCTGGCGGCCGACATGGTCGAACGGCACGGCTGCGGGCTCGTCGTCCCGTACGAGGACCCGCGCGCCGCCGCGGCGGCGATACGACGGCTGAGCGGCGACGCGATCCTGCGGCACACCGCGGCCCAGCGCGGCCGGGAGGCAGCGGTGACCCACTTCAACTGGCCCGACAAGGCAGCCGAGTTCATCCACACACTGGAGGCCTGGGCGCGGGAGGAGAGCGGTGCTACGCGCGCGGATGGCGCGGCTCGTACAAGGCGACCTCGCCTCCGCCCGGCAACCGGAAGCCCGTCACCCGGCCCCAGGCCGCGTCCTGGACGGGTCGGCTGAAATCCACGCCCTTCGCGGCGAGTTCGGCGGTGGTGGCTTCGAGGTCGTCGCACATCAGCATCAGTTCGTGCGACGGTTCGCCGTCGGCCGGGTGGCAGGCCACCTCGGCCGGCGGCAGCCCGAAGACCAGCCAGCCGCCTCCGGCGTCGACGTGCGGCCAGCCCAGGACGTCCCGGAGGAAGGCGCGGTCCGCGTCCGCGTCGCGCGTGTAGATCACCACATGTGCCCCATTGATCACGCGCGGAGGCTAGCGGCGGCGCGGGCGTGCGGCAAGCGTCCGCGACTACGTGTTGGACCAGCCCCGCTCGCAGAGCACCAGCCGGTATCCGTCCGGGTCCTCGACGGTGACGCCCCAGCGGTTCCAGTACGGGTTGGGTGACGGCACCCGTCTGCCACCGTGCTCCTCCAGGCGGGCCACCAGCTCCTCCGGCACCGGGCCGTCGACGTAGATCACCAGCAGGTCCTCCTCGGTGGGCCGGGGTTCCACCGGCCCGGCGGGGTCGCGCACCAGCTCCAGGTGCCAGCCGGCGTCCGGCCAGCCGAGCATCAGCAGGTCGTGCTCGCCGGGTTCCGGTCCGGCCTCGGCCCGCCAGACCACCCCGAGGCCCAGCCCGCGCACCCAGAACCGCTCGGCCGCGGCCAGGTCCCGGGAGGGCCGGGCCACGCGGAGATGACTGCGTCCGTTGACGGGCATGGTGACCTCTTCCTGAACCGCCGTTCCCTGTCCGGAAGCCTAGGCGGCCATCCCACGCCCGGCCATCGGCCGATCGCCCTGGTCCAGAGGTCGTAGGCCGTCGCCTCAGGCGCGTGGGATGCCGTACGCCCGCTCCACGCGCAGCCGCAGCACCAGTCGGCGGTCGCGGACCATCGCGGCGCGGTAGTCGTCCCAGTCCGGGTGCTCGCCCCGGACGTCCCGGTAGAGGCGGACGAGCTCCTCGACGGTCTCGTCGTACGGGTCCCGCGCGACCGGTGAGAGCTCCGCGGTGCCCTCGGCGACCGTGTAGGCCCGGCGGTCGGCGCTGGTGACGTGGTAGGAGGCGCGCGGGTCCCGGCGGAGGTTGCGGGTCTTGGCGCGGTCGTCGGTGAGCGAGACGCGCACGGTCCGCTCGTCGGGGTAGTAGGCGTGGTTGACATTGGACAGCTGGGGGCGGCCATCGCTCTTGAGGGTGACCAGCACCCCGTCGTGGCCTTCGGCGAGCAGCTTCACGAGCGCGTCCTGGGTCATGGGGGGAGAACCCGCCCGGCCCGGCCCGCATTCCCCGGCGGACCGGGTGTACCCGGAGTGGACACGGGAAGACGGGGGCATGTACACGGGGGCGGCCTGTCGGGGTCCGGGACCGTGAGACCGCCGCTCGTACGGGCGTTCCCGGCCGCGTCCGGCGTGGCGGTCGCGATCCCCGCACCCGGCGCCTCTTCTATAGCGTCCGTCACACCACACGCGGATGAGCGGGCCGGTCCCCCGCCTCCTGCGCGACGATGAGGCCCGAGGTCGTACCGCACGGCGGGACGACACGACCGGAGGAGAGCGATGGCACAGCTGCGACAGGAAGTCGACCCCAGTGAGGTCGGGCTGGACGTGAAGGCCCTGGACCGCCTCGACCAGCACTTCGCCCACTACGTCGACGAAGGGCGCCTGCCCGGTTACCTGGTGGCCGTGGCGCGCGGCGGCCGCGTCGCCCACCTCACCACGCAGGGCCACCGTGACCGCGCGGCCGGGCTTCCGGTCGAGCCGGACACCATCTGGCGGGTGTACTCGATGACCAAGCCGGTCACCGCGGTGGCCGTCCTGCTGCTGGTCGAGGACGGGCTGCTGTCGCTGGACGATCCGGTCGGCCGCCTGCTGCCGGAGTTCGCCGAGCCCCGGGTGTACGTGAGCGGTTCGGGCGCGGACATGGTGACCCGGCCGGCCGACGGTCCGATCCTGATCCGGCACCTGCTCACCCACACCGCCGGGCTGACCTTCGCGTTCTACCACTCGCACCCGGTGGACGCCCGCTACCGGGAGGCCGGGCTGGAGTTCTCGGTACCGGCGGGCGCGGACCTGGCCGAGACGATGGAGGTGTACGCGCGGATGCCCCTCCAGTTCGAGCCGGGCACGCAGTGGAACTACTCCGTCGGCTTCAACGTGCTCAGCCGGGTCATCGAGGTGGTCTCCGGACAGCGGCTCGACGAGTTCTTCGCCGACCGGATCTTCGGCCCGCTCGGCATGCCGGACGCGGGTCTGCACATCGTGCCCGAACAGGCGGACCGGCTTTCGGAGTTGTACGGCGAGACCGAGGACGGCGGCATCGAGGCGATCCCCGGACTGCCGTTGCGCGGCCGGCCCCGGCTGCTGTCCGGCAGCGGCGGCCTCGCGGCGACGGCGTACGACTACCACCGGTTCGCGGAGATGCTGCGCCGGGGCGGCGAACTGGACGGCGTACGCCTGCTCTCCCCCGCCTCGGTGGGGCTGCTGTCCGCCAACCAGCTGCCCGGCGGCACGGATCTGCGCGCCTTCGGGGCCCCGCCCCACCAGGAGCCCGGCAACGACGGCCTCGGCTTCGGCCTCGGCGTCTCGGTGGTGATCGACCCCGCCCGCACCCTGTCGCCCAGCGGCATGGGCACCTACGGCTGGACCGGCGCGGCCACCACCGCCTTCTGGGTCGACCCCACGCACGACCTGACCGTGCAGTTCCACACCCAGCTGCGGCCGAAGTCCCTGAGGGTCCTCCCGGAGCTGCGCCGGCTGGTCCACGAGACGATCCTGGACTGAGTCCCGGACCGGGGCCCGCTCACCCGGGTCCACTCACCCGGGCCGCTCACCCGGGGCCGGTCTCCGGGCGGGCCGCGCCGGCCGCGAACCGGTCGGCGCCGAGCGGGCGGACGTCCCCGAGGGGGCGCGGCCCGGCCCGATGCCGCACCCGGTCTCCCCGCCGAGGCGGACGAGGGGCTCCGGACCGCGCGCCCGTCCGGGCGTCGAGCTCGGCGGGGATCCGGGCGCGCACCGTCGCTCTCCTCCGGTCCCTTCCCGGGAGGCCGTCCGGCACCCTCAGGACCAGTGGGCGACCGCGTCCAGGTGGGGCAGCACGTGGTCGAGGCGCTCGCGCTTGGTCCGCAGGTAGGTGATGTTGTTCTCGCACGGCTCTATGAGCAGCGGAACCGTCTCGGCGACCTCGATGCCGTGCCGCACCAGCGACTCGCGCTTGCGCGGGTTGTTGGACATCAGGCGGACCGAGGCCACCCCGAGGTCGCGCAGGATCCCGGCGGCGACACCGTAGTCGCGGGCGTCGACGGGAAGGCCGAGCGCGAGGTTGGCCTCGACCGTGTCGAGGCCCTCCGCCTGGAGCGCCATGGCACGCAGCTTGCCGAGCAGTCCGATGCCACGGCCCTCGTGACCGCGCAGGTAGACGACGATGCCGCTGCCTTCGGCGACGACCGCGCGCAGGGCGGCGGACAGCTGGTCGCCGCACTCGCAGTGCTGGGAGCCGAAGGCGTCACCGGTGAGGCACTCCGAGTGCAGCCGGGTCAGCACCCGCTCGCTGCCGATGTCCCCGTAGACCAGGGCCACTTGCTCGTCACCGCGGTCGTGGTCCAGGTAGCCGATCGCCTGGAATTTCCCGTAGACGGTGGGCAGCGGTGCATTGACGACGCGTTCCACGCCCGAACGCCGTGGGGACTTCTTGCCGAGTACGCCGATGTTCTCTGTCATGATCTGATTCCTAAGAGGAGACGAAAGGCCTTGAAAAGATGAATGGTTCGGGCGCGCTTACGGCGGCATACGGCTGGTTGCCGACGGACACCACGGAAGAGGTACGGACCAGAGGCGCGGGCGTTTCAACTCAGGTCGCCGTCCTTCCCGTGGGGAGCTTCGAACAGCACGGCCCCTTCCTTCCGCTGGCGACGGACACGCTCGTCGCCTGCGCCGTGGCCCGGGAGATCGCCGACAGCTTCCCGGTGCACCTCCTTCCACCGGTGACGGTGTCCTGCTCGCACGAGCACGCGGCCTGGCCGGGGACCGTCAGCATCTCCGCGGTGACCCTGCACGCGGTGGTCAGGGACATAGCGGAATCGCTGCGCCGCTCGGGTGTCGGGGCGCTGGTCGTGGTCAACGGCCACGGCGGCAACTACGTGCTGGGCAACGTCGTCCAGGAGGCGTCCGCGCGGGGCGAGCGGATGGCGCTCTACCCGGCCGCGGAGGACTGGGAGACGGCGCTTTCGCGGGCCGGAGTGCAGACCTCGGCACTCACCGACATGCACGCGGGAGAAATCGAGACCTCGATTCTGCTGCACGCTCATCCCGAATTGGTCCGCCCTGGTCACGAGTCCGCCGATTTCACCGCTGACGACCGTCGCCATCTCCTCACCCTGGGAATGTCCGCCTATACCGAGTCGGGTGTCATCGGCCGCCCCTCCCTGGGGTCGGCGGAAAAGGGGAAGGAACTCCTGGCGAGCCTCGCCGAGTCCTTCGGCGCGGTCTTCGAACTGCTCGTCTCCGAACGGGAGTAGCGCATCCCGGCATACCAGCGGACGACCAGGACCACCAGTCCCGGCAGGGCCGCCACGAAGCTGAGGACGCCGTAGACGACGGCGGTGGCGAGCCCGCTGTCCGCGCCGAGGCCGGCCGCGGCGAACGCCCAGGCGGTGACGCCCTCCCGGGGACCCCAGCCGCCGACGTTCAGCGGCAGGCCCATGGCGACCAGGGCGAGCACCGCGATCGGCGTCAGCTCGGCCACCGAGGCGGCCGAGCCGGCGACCCGCGCGGCCACCACGAACATCACGACGTGACCGGCGAGGATCAACGCGGAGGACAGCGCGACACCGGGCCCGTTCCGGCGTGACAACAGCGCCCGGCGGGCTTCGGCGAGCGTCGCGCGCAGGGCGCCGCCGCGCTTGCCCGGGGACCTGTTCATCCGGACCGCGACCGCGATCGCGCAGGCGCCCACCAGCGCGGCCGCCACCAACGGGGCGAAGCTGCGGGCCTGTTCACGGACCGGCGAGGGCAGGATCAGCAGCGCGGCCGCGCCGAACACCGTCAACGCGATCTGTCCGGCGGCGCGTTCCAGCACGACCGCGCGGACCCCCCGCCCGATGTCGCCCTCGCTCTGCCCGTGCCTGACCGCCCGGTGCACGTCGCCGAGCACCCCGCCGGGCAGGGCCGCGTTGAGGAACAGCGCGCGGTAGTAGTCGCCGACGGCGGGTCCGAGCGGCAGCCGCAGCCCGAGGCTGCGCGCCACCAACTGCCAGCGCCAGGCACTGAGCACGGTCGTGACCGCGCCGATCGCCAGACCGACGAGGAGCGTCGGGGTGTCGATGCGGCGCAGTCCGTCCAAGAACACGCCGGTGCCGAGCCGCCACAGCAGCACGGCGATGATGGCGGCTCCGGCGACGGTGCCCAGATGGGTGCGGACGGCGCGGAGGGTGCGGCGCCGGGCCACGGCCTCCGGAGCGGCCGGTGCCGCCTCGCGGACCAGGGTGGGGGTGGTCACGAGTGGCCTCCGGTCGGCCGGGCCAGCGCCAGCAGGTCGCTGTGGTGCAGGACCACCCGAAGGTCCCCGGCCGCGCAGGCGGCGAGCCGCTCGGCCAGATAGGCCTCGGCGCGGGCGCCCAGTTCGGGGCGCTCCTCCACGGCCGCGCCGACCCAGCCGCGCAGCCACTGCTCGGTGAGCGCCTTCTCGTCGGGGCCGAGCCGCCAGGGGCTCGGGTTCAGCTTCACGGTGGCGCCACGGTCGGCGAACGCCTCGCAGGCGACGGTGACCGCGTCCGGGCCGAGCATCCCGCCGCGCCGCTGGTGGGCGTTGAACGCCTCCGTCAGCTCCGCGTCCAGCGGGTGCGGGGTGCCGAACTCGACCCGCCCGGCCACCGAGAGGGTGAGCAGCGCGGGGCAGCCGGCGCCGGTGCAGGCCTCGGCGAGGGTGTCGATCTCCTCCAGGGTGAGCACGTCGAGCAGCGCGGAGGCGGTCACCAGCGAGGCACCCTTCAGCGCGTCGGGGTTGAGCCGCGCGACGTCACCCCGGCGGGTCTCCACCGTGACCCGGCTGCCGTCGGCGGCCACCCGGGGCGAGGCGACGGCGGCGAAGTGCAGGAGGTAGGGGTCACGGTCGTGCAGGATCCAGTGCTGGGCGCCGTCCAGCCGGGGCGCAAGCCAGCGGCCCATGGACCCGGTGCCGCAGCCGAGGTCGTGCACGACCAGACCGCCCGCCCTGCCGGGCAGGTTGGCCAGCCGGATCCGCAGCGGGTCCAGCAGGTCGTTCGACCGGGCGGCCGCGTCCGCGCTCTCCCGCAGTTCCAGCCACTCGGGGGCGTACCGGGCGGGCTCCTCGGGCGCGTTCTCGCGCAGGCGTACGGTGGCCCGCTCGCCCAGCCGGACGACCGGACCGGCGCCGGCTATGACCTCCGACCGCCCCGGCTCACCTGAGGCTGTGGCATCCATGCGCTCTCCTTGCGTCCCCGCGTCCGTGACATCCCCGGGCCCGGGCTGCGCGGGGATCGCGCCGACCGGGGTGGTCGTGGTCGCCGTGGTCGCCGTGGTCGTCGTGGTGTCGCCGGTCATGCCGCCCTCCGGGGTTCGTCGGGGAGCCTCAGCAGGACCCCGGCCAGGCTGCGCGCGGTGGTCGCCCAGCCGTCGAGCGCCGCCCGCCGGCCGCGCGCGGCGGCCTTCAGGCGACGGCGTACGTCCGCCTCGCCGAACCAGCCGCGCAGTTCGGCGGCGAGCGCGGCGGGATCCTCCGGCGGCACCAGGATGCCGGGTACCCCGCCGTCGGGCGCCCTCCCCACCGCTTCCGGAAGGCCCCCGACGTCGGTGGCGAGCACCGGGATGCCCCGGGCGAGGGCCTCGGTGACCGCCATGCCGTACGTCTCGGCGTAGGAGGTGAGGACCATCAGGTCGGCGGCGGCGTAACTGGCGTCCAGGTCGGCGCCGGAGCGCGCGCCGACGAGGTGCAGCCGGTCCGTCAGGCCGTGCCGGGCGATCAGTGACCGCAGATGGGCGACGTACTCGGGGTCCTGGCCGAGACCGCCCACGCAGGTGCAGGTCCACGGCAGGTCCCGGACCGCGGCGAGCGCCTCGACCAGCCGGTGCTGGCCCTTGCGCGGGGTGACGGCGGCGACGCACACCAGGTGCGAGACCCCGTCGGTGCCTCCGGCCAGGGGAGCGATGTCGGCGCCCGGGGTGGCCACGTGCACCCGTTCGGGTGCCAGGCCGTGGTGCGAGACCAGCCGTCGTACCGCCCAGTCGCTGGTCGCCACCACGGCCGGCACGGCACGCAGCACCGCCCGCTCCCGGGCGTCCAGGTCGGCGGCCACGGCCGGGTCCAGCCCGGTCTCGTCGCCGAGCGGCAGATGCACCAGGACGGTCAGTCGCAGGCGTTCGGCCTCCGGGACCACGATCTCCGGGACCCCGCACGCCACCAGGCCGTCGAGGAGGACGACCGCGCCGTCGGGCAGCCCCCGCAGGGTGCGGGCCAGGGCGTCCCGCCCGGCCGCGTCGGGGCGTGGCCAGGAACCGGGCACCGCGTGCCTGCTGACCTGCCAGCCGAAGCCGGGCAGGTCCAGGCAGACCCGCCGGTCGTAGGCGTTGCCGCCGCTCGGGTTGGCCGTGTCGTCGACACCGCCGGGCATGACGAAGTGCACGATGCGCAGGGACATGGGGAGGATCCCGATGTTCGCGGGGGCGTTCTCGCCGGCCGGGTCGGTGGTCGCCGCGCGCTGCGCGGGCACGTAGGTCAGGGCCGGTGGCCGGCCGACGGTCACGTCCGTCACAGGGCACGCTCGTAACTCGCCCAGGCGACGTGCGACTCGTGCAGGGTGACGGTCAGGCCCGCCAGGCCCCGGGCGCCCTCGCCCAGGGCGCCCTTCGCGATCCGTTCGGCCAGCCGGTCGGCGACGACCTTGGCCAGGAACTCGGTGGAGGTGTTGACACCGGCGAAGTCCGGCTCGTTGTCGAGGTTCCGGTAATTCAGTTCGCTGACCACGGCACCGAGTTCCTGGGTGGCGAGACCGATGTCGACGACGATGTTGTCGTCGTCCAGCTGTTCACGCCGGAAGGTGGCGTCCACCAGGAACGTGGCGCCGTGCAGTCGCTGCGCGGGCCCGAACACCTCGCCGCGGAAGCTGTGGGCGATCATGATGTGATCGCGGACGGTGATGCTGAACAACGGACGACCCTCCAGGTGCGGCGCGTCTGGTCCCCCGGCGGATCCCTGCCGGGGGATGCCCTTAATACGGCGCTTGGCGTTCCGCCGTTCAGTCCACTCTGACTCTTTTCTCAGGTCAGGACCTCTTGGCGGACCGTATTGGACGTCGCGTCAGTGCGGATCGCCGTAGCGGACCCGGTGGCACAGCGCCGGAATCTCCCCGGAGGCCAGCTTCGGAAGCACCTCCGGCAGCTCGTCGAACGCGCTTTCCCCGGTGATCAGGGCGTCCAGCGCCGGATCGGCGAGCAGGTCCAGGGCCAGCGTCAGCCGTTCGGCGTAACCGCGGCCGGCGCGGGCGGCCGGGGAGACGGTGCCGACCTGGCTGCTGCGCACGGTGAGGCGGCGGGAGTGGAAGGCCTCGCCGAGCGGGAGGGTGATCCGCCGGTCGCCGTACCAGCTGAGTTCGACGACCGTGCCCTCCGGGGCGAGGAGTTCCAGGGCGCGGTTGAGACCCTGCTCGGTGGCGCTGGCATGGACCACCAGGTCGCAGCCGTCGAGAGCGTCCTCGGGTGTCGCGAAGTCCACCCCCAGCGCCTCGGCGGTCTTGGCGCGGGCCGGATCGGCGTCGACCAGCTGGAGCCGCACGCCGGGGAACCTGGCGAGCAGCGCGGCGACCGAGCAGCCCACCATGCCGCCGCCGATCACCGCGATCCGGTCGCCGATCAGCGGGGTGGCGTCCCACACCGCGTTCACGGCGGTCTCCACGGTGCCCGCGAGTACCGCGCGCGCCGGTGGTACCCGCTCCGGTACCACCGTCACGGCGCTCACCGGGACGACGTAGCGCGTCTGGTGCGGGTACAGGCAGAACACCGTACGGCCGGTCAGCTCGGCGGGGCCCGCCTCCACGACACCCACGCTCAGGTAGCCGTACTTGACCGGCCCGGGGAACTCGCCCTCCTGGAAGGGCGCCCGCATCACCGCGTGCTGGCTCTCCGGCACCCCGCCCCGGAAGACCAGGGTCTCGGTGCCCCGGCTGACCCCGGAGTACAGCGCGCGCACCAGCACCTCGCCCTCGGCGGGCTCCGCCAGGGCGACGTCACGCAGTTCTCCGTGGCCCGGGGAGCGGAGCCAGAACGCACGGGCCGAGCGGTTCATCGGCTTCCTCCTGAACGATCGGGAAGTTGTTCACGTACCGAGTTGTGCACAGCGAGAAGTGCACAGGCCGCGCACAGTACGCGGCGATGATCGACTCTGTCACTCGGCCGGAGGACGTGCGGTGGCCCTGAACAACACATACGAAGCCAGGCTGGTCCAGCAGGAGACCGCTGTGGGAGCGGGCGTACAGATCCTGTTGCTGGCCCTGCTCGGGTCGGCGATCGGCATGGGGCCGGCCGGATGGCTGACGGGGCTCGCGTTCGCGATAGCCACCTGGGCGGTGCTCTCCCGGGCCCTGCACCGCACCCGCCCGCGCTCCTTCGGCCCCGCGAACCGGGTGACCCTCGGCCGCGCGATCCTGGTCGGCGGCGTGACGGCGCTGGTCGCCGACTCCTTCGAGAGCTCCCCGCCGGTCTCGCTCCTGGTCGGCCTGACCGCCGTGGCGCTCATCCTCGACGGCGTGGACGGCAAGGTGGCCCGGCACACGGGTACCTCGACGGCCCTCGGCGCGCGCTTCGACATGGAGGTCGACGCGTTCCTCATCCTGGTGCTGAGCGTGTACGTCTCCACGCAACTGGGCGCCTGGGTACTCCTGATCGGCGCGATGCGCTACGTGTTCGTCGCGGTGGCCAAGGTCGCGCCCTGGCTGAACGCCGCGCTGCCGCCGTCGATGGCCCGCAAGACCGTCGCCGCGGTGCAGGGCGTCTTCCTGCTCCTCGCGGGCGCGGACCTGCTCCCCCACCTGGCCAACCTGGCCGTGGTACTGCTGGCCCTCGGCTCCCTGGTGTGGTCCTTCGGCCGGGACGTGATCTGGCTGTGGCACAACTCGCGTACCGCGCGGGCGCGGTCGGAGGCACCGGACACGGAGACGGTGCCGGCGGCGAAGCCCGCGGTGACCGCGGTGGCCGCGGGCACGGAGGAGGGGCCGGGGGCGGCCCGGGCGGCCGGGCTGCGGCTGACGGTGCGCGCGGGAGCGAGGGCGCGGGTCGCGGTGCGCACGGAGGAGCGGAAGATGCGGGAACTGGCGGCGGCGGTACGGTGATCCGCCCGACGAACTGACCGAGCACGACGCGGGGCCCGGACCGGGGGATGGTCCGGGCCCTGCCGTTTGCCTGCGGGTGTTGGCCGGGGGTGGCCTACCTGTGTTGGCCTACTGGAGTTGGCCTACCGGCGTTGACCCACGGGTGTTGGCCTACGGACGTTGGCCAACCGGCGTTTACCCACGGACGTTGGCCTACCAGGGTTGGCCAACGGGCGTTTGCCAACGGGCGCTGACCTAGCGGCACTTGCCCACGGGCGTTGGCCCACCGGCGTTTGCCAACCTGTGTTCACCCACGGACGTTGGCCAACCGGCCTTGACCTGTGGGCGTTTGCCAACCCGGCGTTTGCCTATGAATCCAGGCCTACGACCGCGCTCCCCGCGTACGCACGAAGGCGAACGTGGCCGCCGCCAGGCCCAGTACGCCGACGATCAGGCCCGCGATGCCGAGGCCCCGCGCGGTGGAGTCGCTGGCGTCGGCCGCCGCGGCCGGCGTCGCCTTCGCACTGCTCTTCGTCGGCGCGGTCGGGGCGGTGTCGCCGCCGCCCGCCGTCAGCTCGAGCGTCGGCGCCGGGTTCTCCGGCTCCTCCGCGCCGTCCGCGGCCTCCTCGATCCAGCGGACGACCTTGCCGTCGGAGTACGTCTGGAGGGTCTTGAAGGTCAGCCGGCCGGTGTCCTCGGGAAGCTGGCCGAACGCCACGTCGAAGTCCTCGAACTGCCCGGCGCCGATCTTCCCGCCGGTCCAGGTGATCTCGGAGGCGGCGTCGGTGATCGTGCCGTCGTCGGTCTTGACGGGCGTCTTGAGCTTGGTGGTGGTCACCTTCGCGGTCCAGCCGTCACGCGGGGAGACGAGGACGCCGAGGACCGGGTGGTCGGTGGGCAGGAAGACCTGCACCTTGGTGGTGGATGCGGTGTCCTCCTCGTTGGGCACGCGGAAGGTCAGGACGCCGTCGGTGGCGCCCTTGGCGTAGCTCTCGGGGTGGACGGTGACGTGCGCGGAGGCGACGCCGGCGGCCAGGAGGACCGAGGCGGCGGTGAGCGCGGTGACGGCGCCGGCGCGGCGCAGGGCGGAGTTGGCAGACATGGGTGAGTGATCTCCGTACGGGTGAAGTCTGGGTGGACGGTACTGCGGGTGTCAGACCGGGTACGGGATCACGGCTGGCGGGCCACGCCGGCTCACCGCGTGCCGCAGGGCGCGCAGTCGGCGGGGGCGGGCCGGCCCGGCGGGGGCGCGGCGCGGGCCGGTGGCCGGGCTGGGCAGTGGGGCGTCACGCCACCAGGCCGCCAGGCCGGGTACGAGGGCGACCGCTCGGCGCAGCAGCGACCACAGTGCCGCCTCGCCTCGGCGCAGCCACCAGGATGCGACCAGGGCGGCGAGCACATGGGCGAGGGTGGCGTGCGCGGTCAGGGCGTGGGCCTGCGGATACCGCTGCGCCATGGCCACCATGGCATCGCCGTGCATCCGCATGTGTCCCATCGACATGTGTGCTGCCGACATGTGTGGTGCCGACATGGCTGCGGTCGACATGCCTGCGGTCGACATGCCCGCCATGCTCATGGTGCCCGGCGGAGTGGGGGTCGTCGCGGCGAAGCCGAAGTGCAGGCCCGTCTGGGTGAGCAGCATGCCGACGGCGATCTCCGGGAGCCCGCGCTCCCGCCCCGCGAGGGCGCGCACCGGGCCGAACACGGCGACGAGCCCGGCCGCGTCGGCCCACAGCGGCGGCATCCGGCCCATGGCGAGCGCGTGTCCGGCGGCGGCCAGCAGCACGCACACCGCGGCGAACACCGCGGCACGCAGGCTCCGTACCGCCGGTGACGCACTCATGGTGAGTGATCCTCCCACGGTGGGGAGATACGCGCGGCGCGGACGGCGCGTTCACGGCGGGCCGGGCCCGTGGGGGTGACCGTCCAGTGCGGTGCGGCACCTCCGGCCACCCCCGCGTACGTCCGCCCCCCGGATACGTCCGGGCGTGTCAGGGCATGTCACCGCCCGCGATCGACGCGCCCGGCCCGGCGGCGGGACCGGCGCACCGCGCGCGGAACGACCGCGTGCGGTGACGCACCGTCCGCGCGCGCCCCGCTCCTCCCGTGCCGCTACTTCTTCTGTTCCACCCGCACCCAGTCCACCTCCGCCTGCACTCCCCCGGCCGCGATCCTGTCGACGCTGGACTGCGGGAGGCCCCAGTAGGGGGTGGTGACCTGGTTCCAGCCGGCGGGGTAGGCGCCGCCCAGGGCGAGGTTGAGGATGACGTACTGGTTGTGGTCGTAGACCCACTGGCCGCGCGTGGACTCGACCTTGTTGCGGGTGGTCTCCTGGACCAGGATGTCGTCGACGTAGAAGCGCATCCCCGTCGGCGTCCACTCCACCGCGTAGGTGTGCCACTGGTCGGCGGTGCCGCCGTTCGGGTAGGTCTGGCGGGCGCCGATGTTGCCGTCGGCCGAGTAGCCGGGGCCGTGCAGGGCGGTGCTGGTCCAGGTCGGGTAGCCGATGTTCTCCATGATGTCGGTCTCGCCGGAGGCCGGCCAGGAGACCGAGGGGTTGTCGACGTTGCTGCCGAGCAGCCAGAAGGCCGGCCAGTAGCCGTCGCCGACGGGCAGCTTCATACGGGCGCTGACCTTGCCGTAGGTGAAGTCGAAGTGGGTGTTGGTGTCGATGCGGCCGGAGGTGAAGTCGTAGGTGCCGCCGCCCGCCTGGGTGCAGCCCTTGCAGTACTTCGCCTTGAGGAGCAGCTCGCCGTTCTGCGTCACGATGTTGTTCGGCGAGTCGACGTACGCCTGGGACTCGCCGTTGACCGGGCCCATCTCGGTGCCGGTGCGCACCACCCGCCACTTGGAGCGGTCCAGGGAGCTGCCGGTGAAGTCGTCGAAGAACGTGGTCTGGTAGGCGCCGGACTGGTCGGCCGGGAGGGCGGGGTAGGCGGCCGCCGCGCTGCCGCCGGTGCCCCAGACCTGGAACTCGTAGAGGGAGTAGCCGAACTGGGCCGTGTAGGGGGCCGGGTTGTAGAAGCTGCGGCGTTCCTTGCCGAGCATCCGGACGTACCGGCCGGTGGCCGGGGAGGGGAGGGTGACGGTGTCGTGCAGGCCCACCGCGTCCCCGGGGGCGGCGACGTTCGCGCGGCGGGAGGCGATCTGGGCGGCCGACGGCTCGTACACGGTGCGCCAGTTGGTGTTGTCGTCGGAGACCTGGAGGAGGTAGTCCACGGCGTACGCCGACTCCCAGTAGAGGTCCACCGAGGAGATCGTGGACCGGGCGCCGAGGTCGACGGAGATCCAGCGGTCGGCGTTCCAGTCGCTGGACCAGCGGGTGGAGTCGCCCTTGAGGTCGGCGGGCCAGCCGCCGTCGGTGGCGAAGGCCGGCGAGTTGCCCGCGTGCTGGTAGTAGTTGGAGAACGCCGGGTGGTTGAGGGCGAGGTTGGTGACGGCCGAGGAGGCCGGGGCGGGTTCGCCACCGTAGACCTTGAAGTTCCACAGGGAGTAGCCGTAGGGGGTGGCGCGCTCGATGCCGCGCATCCGGACGTAGCGGCCGGTGACCTCCTGCGGGTAGGTGCTCGCGGTGACGGAGCCGCCGGTGCCCGCGGTCTCGGTGTAGAACGGCGTCCAGTCGGTGCCGTTCCTCGAGGCCTCCAGGACGTACCTCTTGCCGTAGGCGGCCTCCCAGTCGAGGACCACCCGGTCGATGCGGAGGGTGGTGCCCAGGTCGATGCGGATCCAGGCGTCGTCGGCGAAGTTGCTGGACCAGCGGGTGCCGCCGTTGCCGTCGAAGGCCAGGCCGGGCGTGGTGCCGCCGTTCTCGCTGCCGGAGGCGGTGACGGCGTTCGGGTTCGCCGTGAAGGCGGTGTTCGCGCGGTCGGTGTCCCAGGTCACGGCGGCCGCGGCGGCGGACGCGGGGGCGGCCAGGACCGGACCCGAGGCGAGCAGGGCCGCCGTCGCGAGGGCGGCCAGGAGGGTGCGGGGAACGCTGGTCGGCATGCGGGTCTCCTGAGTGTCCATGGTGCACATGTTGTGTTCATGACAGATCAGAGGGCGGTGTTCGCGGCCCGTCGTGCATGCGCGCAAAGGAGCGGGATGGCGCGGTGGACGCGGAACTCCCCTGGACCGCGTCCACCGCCGATCAGGTCAGGCCGCCTGGCGGGCCTGTCCCCGGTGCTCGCGGATGACGTCCGCGTACCGGTGGCCGGTGCCCTTGATGGTGCGGACCTGGGTCTTGTAGTCGACGTGGACCAGGCCGAACCGCTTGTCGTAGCCGTAGGCCCACTCGAAGTTGTCCAGCAGCGACCAGGCGAAGTAGCCGGCCAGCGGGGCGCCCTTGCGGGCCGCCGACGCGCAGGCGGCGAGGTGGCCGATCAGGTACTCCTGGCGCTCCGGATCGTCGATCGTGCCGTCGGGGCGGATCACGTCCGGGTAGGCCGAGCCGTTCTCGGTGACGTAGAGCTTGCGCGCGCCGTACTCGTTCGTCAGGCGCAGCAGCAGCGTCTCGATGCCGCTCGCGTCGATCTCCCAGTCCATCCCGGTGCGCGGCACGTCGGGACGGTGCACGGAACGGGCGTACGGGGCCGGACCGTTCGGGTCGTCCTCGATGTAGGCCGGGAAGTAGTAGTTCAGGCCCAGCCAGTCGAGCGGGGTGGCGATCGTCTCCAGGTCGCCGGGGCGCACGGGGAGTTCGACGCCGTACGTCTCGACCATGTCGGCCGGGAAGCCTCGGCCGTGCACCGGGTCCAGCCACCAGCGGTTGACGTGCCCGTCGTGGCGGCGGACGGCGGCCTGGTCCTCGGGGCGGTCCGAGGCGGCGAACACCGTGGAGAGGTTGTTCACGATGCCGACCGCGGCGCCGGGCGCGGCGGCGCGGATCGCCTGGGCGGCCAGGCCGTGGCCGAGGAGCAGGTGGTAGGAGGCGCGGACGGCGGCCGTCAGGTCGGTCCAGCCGGGGGCCATCGTGCCCTCCAGGTGTCCGATCCAGGCCGAGCAGGAGGGCTCGTTGAGCGTGGTCCAGTGCTTGACCCGGTCGCCGAGGCGTTCGGCGACGACGGAGGCGTAGGCGGCGAAGTGCTCGGCGGTCTCCCGCTCGGGCCAGCCGCCCCGGTCCTGGAGGGCCTGCGGCAGGTCCCAGTGGTAGAGCGTGACCGACGGGGTGATCCCCGCCGCAAGCAGGGCGTCGATCAACTCGTCGTAGAAGTCGAGGCCCTTGGCGTTGACCGGGCCGTCGCCGCCGGGCCGCACCCGCGGCCAGGCGACCGACAGCCGGTAGGCGTTGGTGCCGAGCCGGCCCATCAGGCCGATGTCCTCACGCCAGCGGTGGTAGTGGTCGCAGGCGATGTCGCCGTTGTCGTCGCCCGCGATCTTCCCCGGGGTGTGCGAGAAGGTGTCCCAGATGGAGGGTGCGCGGCCGTCCTCGGCGACGGCTCCCTCGATCTGGTACGCCGCGGTTGCCGTTCCCCACAGGAAGTCGTGCGGGAGTGCGGCGAGGTCGATGGTCACGGAATTCCTTTCGCGACAAGCTTCGGAACTAGGGGGTTTCACTTGACGGCGCCGGCCGTCAACCCGGCGACGAGGTAGCGCTGGAGCAGCAGGAAGCCGGCCACCACGGGGACGCTCACCACGAGCGAGGCGGCCATGATCTGGTTCCAGTACACGTCGTTGAGGGTGGAGTAGCCCTGGAGGCCGACGGCCAGGGTGCGGGTCGTGTCGTTGGTCATCACCGACGCGAAGAGCACCTCGCCCCAGGCGGTCATGAAGGCGTAGACGGCGACCGCGACGATCCCGGGGATCGCGGCGGGTACGACGATCCGCAGCAGCGCGCCGAGCGGCCCGCAGCCGTCCACCAGCGCCGCCTCGTCCAGGTCCCTGGGCACCGAGTCGAAGTACCCGATCAGCATCCAGATCGAGAACGGCAGCGAGAACGTCAGGTAGGTGAGGATCAGGCCGCCGCGGGAGCCGAACAGGGCGATGCCGGTGGCGTTGCCGATGTTGACGTACAGGAGGAACAGCGGCAGCAGGAAGAGGATGCCCGGGAACATCTGGGTGGACAGCACGGTGACCGTGAAGACCCGCTTGCCGCGGAACTCGTAACGGCTCACCGCGTAGGCGGCGAACACCGCGACGACGACCGAGCAGACGGTGGCCGCGACCGACACGATCAGCGAGTTCACGAAGTACTTGGCGAGCGGGACCGTCGACCAGATGTCGATGTACGGACGGATGGTAAGGCCACTGGGCAGCCAGCGGAACTTGCTGGTGACGTCCGCGAGCGGCTTCAGCGAGCTGGAGATCATCACGTACACGGGGATCAGCACGAACCCGGTGAGCAGCGTGAGGAAGATCCCCCGGGCCCAGAGGAAGGAGCGCGGCGGGGCCATGGGCGAGGCGGGGCTAGACATCGGCGGTCCTCCGTCCGCGCGAGGTGAACACCAGGTACACGCCGGTCACCACCAGCAGGAAGAGCAGCAGGAGCACGGACATGGCCGAGCCGGTGCCGAAGTTCCAGGTGACGAAGGAGGCCTGGTAGATGTGGACGGAGATGAGGTCGGCGGCCTCGGGCGCGGACTTGCCGAACAGCACGTAGGGCGTGTTGAAGTCGTTGAACGTCCACAGGAACAGGACCAGGACGAGCACCTGGTTGACCGGGCGCAGGGACGGCATCGTGATGCGGCGGATCTGCTGCCACATGCCGGCGCCGTCCAGCGCGGCCGCCTCGTAGAGCTCCTTCGGGATGTTCTGCAGGCCGGCCATCACGATCAGGAAGGCGAACGGCCAGCCCTTCCACACCGACACGATCAGCAGCGCGTAGAAGCTGTTGTCACCGATCAGCCAGAACGACGGCTTGTCGGTGAGGTGCAACTGGTCGTGCAGGACATGGTTCACCAGGCCGTTGTCGTGCTGGAACATGAACACCCAGGTGATGACGGCCGCGTAGACCGGCAGCGCGTACGGCACCAGGAACAGGGCGCGCAGCAGGCCGCGGCCCTTGAAGGTGTCCTGCATGAACACGGCGGCCGCGGTGCCGATCAGCCAGCACAGGCCGACCGACAGCAGCGTGAACGTCACGGTGACGAAGAAGGAGTGCAACAGGGCCTTGCCGACCGGGGCGTCGAAGTCGACCGACATCTTGTAGTTGTCGAACGCGCTCCAGGGGGCGGTGGTCCAGTCGCGGATGTAGAACTGGGTCAGCTCCTTGAAGCTCATCACGACGCCGATGACCATCGGGATCAGATGGACGAGGAGTTCGAGCAGCAGCGCGGGCAGGAGCAGCAGGTAGGGCAGTCCGATCCGGCGGATCCGCCCGGGACGGCGGCCCGAGCCGCCCGCCGTCCCGGGGGAGTTCGCACGCACCGGCTCGGTTACGGCGGTGGTGGTGGTCGTCATCGCGTTCAGGCCGCCGGCATCTGCTGCTGGGCCTTCTCCAGCTCGGCCTTCACGGAGTCGGTGGTGACGGCGTGACCGGCGGCGACGGCGGCGAACAGGTTCTTCACGGCCGTACCGACGGTGGTCTCGAACTGCGACTCGGCGGCCACCTGGGGAAGCGCGGCGGCGGAGGTGGCGAGGGTGTTCTTGAGCACCGCGTTGGCCGGCGAGTTGAAGGCGGCGTCCTCCTGGGCGGCCTTGACCGGCGGGATGGAGCTGTAGGCGGTGTTGAGGATCTTCTGCTCGTCGTCGCTGGTCATGAACTTCACGAACTTCGTCGCGCCGTCGAGGTTCTTGGAGTTCTTGAAGACGGAGATGTTGATGCCGGCGACCATCGAGTTGACCTGGGCACCGGTGCCGGGGGTGCCGGACTGGACGGGCACCGGGGCGATGCCGTAGTCGCTCTCGCTCATGCCCTGCGACTTGAGGTTGGCGGACGCCGACTGCCACAGCAGCATCGCCTGCTTGCCCTTGGCGAAGTCGCTGACGGACTGGTTCTGCGCGTACTCGGCGTCGCCGGTCGGGATGACCTTGTCCTTGGCCATCAGGTCGACGTACTGCTTGACCGCGTCGACGACCTTCGGATCGGTGAAGTTGGGCTTGCCGTCGGCGGTGAAGAAGTCCGCGCCGTGCTGCTTGGCGAAGACGAAGACGTGGTGGATGTTCTCCGAGACGTTGCCGCCCTCGGCGCCGAGGACCGACTTGCCCTTCGCCTGGATCTTCTTGCCGTCGGCGACCAGCTCGTCCCAGGTGACCGGGGGCTTGGCGATGCCGGCGTCGGCGAAGATCTTCTTGTTGTAGTAGAGGGCGTAGGCCATCGAGTACAGCGGGACGGCCGCCGGGTCCTTGCCCTCGGCACCGGTGGAGCCGAGCGCGGAGTCGACGAACCGGTCCTTGCCGCCGATCTTGTCGAAGTTCTTGGCGTCCCAGGGCAGCAGCGCGCCGGTCGCCTGCAGCGAGGCGCTCCAGGTGTTGCCGATGTTCAGCACGTCGGGGCCCTGGCCGGAGGTGGTCGCGGTCAGGATGCGGTTGAGCAGGTCGGACCAGGGCACGACCTCCAGCTTGACCTTGATGCCGGTCTGCTTCTGGAACTTGTCGAGCTCCGGCTGGAGCGTCTTCTTGTCGATCTCGATGCTGGCGCCCTGGTTGGAGGCCCAGTAGGTGAGCGTCTTCGGGGAGTCGTTGGACCCGCCCCCGGTGGACGAACCGCCACCGCAGGCCGTGGCCGCGAGGGCGAGAGACATGGTGACGGCGCCTACGGCCGCGGCTCGGATGCTGCGCATGGCTCCAGCTGTGCCTTTCCGGGAGTCGAGAACCCCGAGAGGGCTTCGCGGCGGCCGGTGCCCGCAGGTGCGGAGACCGAGACGACCGTTCGGCTTCGGAAGCCCCCTCATGGCTTAATTTAGGACGTGAGTTAATCCCCCGATCAGTGACTCGTCAAGGGATCCGGCACGGGTATCCGCGCAGGCGGGACGGGGAACAGCCGGTTCCGCCCCGCTGCCGCACCCACCCCATACGGCGTGACCTGCGCCGGAGCCGGGCAACCGGGGCGAAGACCGCCCACGGGGCGTTCCACAACGGTTGTGTTTCGACGCGGGGTTGCCGCCCGACGCATGCCCCGCCTGAGGCCCGGCGCCGGGTCCTGTATGAGGACCGGCCCGGCTCCGCGCGACGACCGGCCCGACCCCCGCACGCCGACCGATCCGGTACTGCGCGCCAACCGGCCCGGCTCCGGGCGACGCCCGTCGCGGTGACCCGCGTCCCGGGCCCGCCGTCGCGCCCGGAGGGACCGGCTCCGGGCGCCGTGGGCCTGCCGGGGTGCGGGCGCCCGTGGCTGCGGGAGTCGGACAGCGGGCGCCCGTGGCCGAGGGAGTCGGACACCGGGCGCCCGCTGTCGCGGGGTCAGCGGGTCGGGGCGTAGCCCGTCGGGCGGGTGGTGAAGGTGCCCCGGCCCCGGGTGCGACCCCGCAACCGCGTCGCGTAGCCGAAGAGTTCGGCCAGCGGCACGGTGGCGGTCAGCACCGCCGACCCGCCCCGCGCCACGGAACCGGTGACCCTGCCCCGCCGCGCTGCCAGATCGCCCAGTACCGCGCCGACCGCGTCCTCGGGCACGGTCACCGTGACGTCCGCGACCGGCTCCAGCAGGACCATTACGCAGTCCCGCAGGGCCTCGCGCAGACCCAGCCTGCCCGCCGTGCGGAACGCCGTGTCGGACGAGTCCTTCACGTGCGTCGAGCCGTCGGTGAGGACGACCCGCAGCCCGGTGACCGGGTGCCCGCCGAGAGGACCCTCGGTGAGCGCGTCCCGGCAGCCGGCCTCGACCGCGCGGACGTACTCCTGGGGCACCCGGCCGCCGACGACCGCCGACCTGAACTCGAAGCCCGCCTCGTGGTCCAGCGGTTCGACGTCCAGCACGACGTGCGCGAACTGCCCGGCGCCGCCCGTCTGATGGACATGACGGTGGACGAAGCCGGTCACCCCGCGCACCACGGCCTCCCGCAGGGCGACCCGTGGCCGGCCCACCGCGACCTCGGGGCCGCCGTCCCCGCGCATCTTCGCCACGGCGACCTCCAGATGCAGTTCGCCCATCCCGGACAGCACGGTCTGTCCCGTCTCCGGATCGGTGCGCGCCACCAGCGAGGGGTCCTCCTCGGTCAGCCGGGCCAGCGCCTGGGCCAGCCGGCCGGTGTCGGTGCCGCGGCGGGCCTCGACGGCGACGGACACCACCGGCTCCGGGGCGTGGGGCGGCTCCAGGAGCAGCGGGGCGTCCGGCGCGCACAGCGTGGAGCCGGGGCGGGCCGCCTTCGGTCCGGCGACGGCGACGATGTCACCGGCCACCGCCCGGTCCACGGCCTCGTGGCGCCCGGCCATGACGCGAAGGACGCGGCCGACGCGTTCGGTGCGACGGGTCGCGGGGTCCCACACGGTGTCTCCCTTCTCGACGGTGCCGGAGTAGACGCGGAGGTGGGTGAGGCGCCCGGTGGGCGTCACGGTCACCTTGAACGCGAGCGCCGCGAACGGCTCCTCGGGGTCGGCGGCCCGCCGCCGTTCGACGCCCTCGTGCACACCGCGTACGGCGGGGACGTCGAGCGGGGACGGCAGCCAGGCCACCGCCGCGTCCAGCAGCGGTTCGATGCCCCGGTTGCGGTAGGCGGAGCCGCACAGCACGACGAGTCCCTCACCGGTCAGGGTGAGGTCGCGCAGGGCGGTGTGCAGCGTGCCGTCGGAGAGGCGCCCGGCCGGCCCGCAGAACTCGTCGAGCGCGCCCGGGTGCAGGGCGGCCACCGCCTCCTCCAGCGCGCGCCGCCGGCGCTCCGCCTCCGCGCGCAGCCCGTCGGGGACCGGCCCCGGCACCGCCGTGCCCTCGCCGTCCGGCCATGTGTGCGCACGCATGCGCACCAGGTCGACGACGCCGATGAAGCCGTCCTCCGTGCCGATCGGCAGCTGGACGACGAGCGGCGCCGGGTGCAGCCGGCGGCGGATCGACTCGACCGCTCCGTCGAGGTCGGCGCCCGCCCGGTCCAGCTTGTTGACGAAGGCGATCCTGGGGACGCCGTGCCGGTCGGCCTGCCGCCACACCGACTCGCTCTGCGGCTCCACGCCGGCCACCGCGTCGAACACGGCGATCGCGCCGTCGAGGACGCGCAGGGAGCGTTCGACCTCGTCGGCGAAGTCGACGTGGCCGGGGGTGTCGATGAGGGTGACGCGGTGTCCGGCCCACGCGCAGCTGACGGCGGCGGCGAAGATGGTGATGCCGCGGTCCCGTTCCTGGGGGTCGAAATCGGTGGCGGTGGTGCCCTCGTGCACCTCGCCGCGTTTGTGGATGGCACCGGCGGCGAAGAGGATGCGTTCGGTGACGGTGGTCTTTCCGGCGTCGACGTGGGCGAGGATGCCCAGGTTGCGAACGGCCGCGAGGGAGGTGACGGAGTTCGGGTGGAGTTCGGCGCGCATGGCCCGTTGCCTTTCGAATGCGGTTCCCGGAGGGTTCCTGGAATGGGCGCGCAATTTCCGTGCTGCGGAGTTCACCGGTTCACGACTGACGGCATGTCAATGCCCGTACTCATGACAAGAGTTGAAGGTCCCGGTGGGGCGTCACGGAGTCCGGTACCGGCCGCGCGGCGGGTACCGGAGGGACGGGGACACGAGGATCACCTCGTAGCGGGAACGGGAAGAGACGGCGCTCGCGCGGTCACGCATGGCCCTCTCCCCTCAATCGCCCGAACTCGTCGCACCGGTGCGCCGCGTTCGTCTTCCGCGGCTACGGTGCGTGATACCGGGCGAGTGTAGGCGGTCGGCGCCGGACTCGGCACGCGCTTTTCCCACCAGCGGACTTGCGCTTCCCCCCGGCCGGTTCGTTCCCGTTTCGGTACCCGTCATGGAAAGGAGTGTGCCGTTGTCCCGACATTTTCCGGACATTCATCCGGACGGCCTCGATAACTCCGCCGCCACGGAAGGCGCTTTCCGGTTCGGCGAACGGCGCGGAAGAGGTTCGCCGGAAGAGATCGGCGCAACTCAAGCGATTGGCCGAAAGCACGCTTTCCAGTACCCAGCGGGACATCGGCACACCCATCCCCGCCGCCGGTCCCGCCGACTCGGGAATGGACGTCCGGTACGCCCCGGATGCACATCGTCGCGGGTGGCAACAGGGGACGCACCTGCTGCTTCCGGTCCGGCCGCAGGGGACATGGAACATGTGTGGATATTCGGTGAAGCACCGTTCGTGGCCGAGAAATCGGGATCGCCCATGAGCCTCCGAACGTCCGCCCAAAGGCCGGAAAGCAGCCCGTCCCGATGGCCGGTGGACGCTCCACCACTTCACGAGCAGGCCTAATCTGATCGGCGAGCAGACTGGACGGGCACGGCGAGTGGACGGATTGGACTGGCTTGGACACGCACAAGACGAGGAGAACGCCGTTCAGCGCGCCGCGCCGGACCACCGCCATGCCGGTGGCCGCGCAAGTGCTCATCGCGGGAACGCTGTTCTCCCGGTTCGGCGACAGCCTCGCCTCGCTGGGACTGGTGCTGCACGCCGCGGACCGGGACATCCGGTTCGGGGTGACCGAGGTGATGCTCGCCGAACTCATCCCGACGGTCCTCGCGGCTCCGCTGATCGGCTCCCTGGTGGACCGTTTCAGCGCCCGGGCGGTCTGCCTGTGGGCACTGCTGGCCCAGTCCCTGTTCCTGGGGGCGGCGACCGCGACCGGCGGATTCCATGTCAGGGTCGCGCTCATCGCACTGTCCGCCCTGGCCGGAGTGGCCTCGGTGGCGGCCGGGTTCAAGATGCTGCCCGCCGTCGCCGGTGACCGGCACACCGGCCGGGCCAACAGCCTGCTGACCGCCGGGCTGTCCGTGGCGGGACTGCTCGGCCCTCCCCTGGCAGGCTTCCTCAACTCCCGGTGGGGCACGGGCGTACTCCTCGGCGTGGACGCCGTGTCCTTCCTCGTGCTCGCGGGCTGCACCATGCTGGCGGTGCCGGGTTCCGTGGACGTGTCGATCGGCCGCCGCCCCGCCACGAAGCTGGCGGACGGCTACCGGGCGCTGCGTGACGCCCCGGTGGTGGGCACGCTGATGCCGGCCCTGGCGGCGGCGATGGTGGCCACCAGCATCGAGAGCGTCGCGGGCGTCTTCTACCTGCGTGACGTGGTCAACGGCAACGACACCGTCTTCGGGCTGTTCCTGGCCACCTGGGCCCTGGGGTCCGTCCCCGGCGCCCTGCTCGCGGGCCGCGCCGGCTGGGCGGACCGGCACACCCTGCTGATCGTCGGCGGGGTGGGGGGCATCGGTCTGGGCCTGCTCCTCACCGGTCTGATACCGGTCGCCGGGGTGATCTTCCCGCTGTTCCTGATCGCCGGTTTCGGCAACGGCGCCTGCAACGTCGGTCTGCGCAACGCCGTGCACACCCGGGTCCCGGCCGAGGTGCACGGCAGTGCCTGGGCGTGTTTCCAGGCGCTGTCCCGCAGTTGCATCGGCGTCGGCTATCTGCTGGGCACCCCGAACGGCCTGGTCTCCAGCCAGGGCCAGGTGATCGTTTCGGGAGTCATCCCGCTGGTCGCCATGGCATGGGCGGGCCTGGCCTTCGCCCGGCGCGGCGAGAGCACGGTCACGGAGCCCCCGGCGCCCTCCACGCCGTCGCCGCCACCGGCCTGAGCGTCCCGAGCGGACGCGCCGGTCCCCGAGCCGCCTGCCGGTCGGCCTCACCCCGCTCGGGCCACCTTGCCCGGCGGGCGGTCACGAGTACGCGGGCGCCGTAGGCATCGTGTTCAACTGCGGTGCCGGCGACACCAGGACCGTGGGCCGGCCGCTGTCCGCCGACGAGCCTGGCAGACACGTGTCTTGACGGAGCCTTTGGTCTAGTCCTCTTGACGGCGAAGACCACGGGGAGTTTGGTATGTACCAATACCGCTCGGGTCCACCCCCACTCCTCCGCCCTCCCCGGGCATCCCGAAAGGGAAACTGTCATGCACCTGGCAAGACTTGCGGCCTCCGCGTGCGCCCTGGCCCTCGCGGCCACCGGCGCCGCCGTCGCCGTGGCCCCCGCCGGCACCGCCGCGGCGGGCAGCGTCTACTCCGTCGCTCCCTACGTCGACATGTCGAACGGTCAGGAAGGCCTGCTCGACACCGCCATCACCGGCCACCGCCTCAAGGCCTACACGGCGGCCTTCGTCCTCGGCGTGGGCTGCAACCAGATCTGGGGCGACACGCTCCCCATCGGCAACGACTCCTTCACCGACCCCGAGATCGCCCGGGCGAAGGCCGAGGGCGCCTCCGTGATCATCTCCTCCGGCGGGGCGAGCGGCGAACCGCTGGCGTGGACGTGCTCGAACCAGGGCAGCATCGACGCCGGGTACCAGGCCATCATCGACGACTACGGCGTCACCCGGCTCGACTTCGACGTCGAGGGCGCCGCCGTGGCCGACACCGCGGCCGCGGCCCGTCAGATGCAGGCGATGAAGGACCTCAAGGCCGCCAACCCCGGCCTCCAGTTCTCCATGACCCTGCCGGTGCTGACGAGCGGGCTGACCGGCGACGGCGTCAACATCCTCAAGGCCGCGAAGAACGCCGGCGTCAAGATCGACGTCGTCAACATCATGACCATGGACTACTACGCCGGCACCGGCACCCAGATGGGCCAGGCCGCCCTCTCCGCGGCCCGTGCCACCCTGGCGCAGATGCAGTCCGTGGACTCCGGCTACGGCTACGCCAACCTCGGCATCACCCCGATGATCGGCAAGAACGACGACGGATCCACCTTCACCCTGGCCGACGCCCAGACGGTGGAGAGCTTCGCGGCGCAGAACGGCGTGGGACGGCTGGCTTTCTGGTCGGCCAACCGCGACCAGCCGTGCGGCGGGAACGCCAACTCCCTCTCCACCTGCAGCCAGATCAGCCAGAGCCCGCTCGCCTTCACCGACGCCTTCGTGCCCTACGCGGGTTCGGGCGGCGGAGGCGGCGGCGCCACCGACTTCTCCCTCTCCCTGTCGCCGGGTTCCGCCTCGGTCGCCCAGGGCGGCTCGGCGACCGCGACCGTCGGCACCGCCGTCACCTCCGGCGGCGCCGAGTCCGTGGCGCTCTCCGCCTCCGGCGCGCCCTCCGGCGTCACCGTCTCCTTCAGCCCCGGATCCGTGACGTCCGGGGGCGGTTCGACGCTGACGGCGACGGTCGGCTCGTCGGTGGCCGTGGGCAGCTACCCGGTCACGGTGACCGGGACGGCCGCGAGCGGCAGCCACAGCGCGACCTACACCCTCACGGTCACCTCGTCCGGCGGCGGTGGCGGTGGAGGCGGCGGTTCACTTTCCAACGCGGGCTTCGAGAGCGGCAGTCCGAGCCCCTGGACCTGCACCGGCGGCAGCTCGGTCGTCTCCGCTCCGGTCCACAGCGGCGGCCACAGCCTCCAGGTGACGCCGAGCGCCGGCGCCACCGGAGAGTGCGACCAGACCGTCACCCTCTCCCCCAACCACACCTACACGCTGTCCGGTTGGGTGCAGGGCCCGTACGCCTACGTCGGGGTCAGCGGCGGTGCCACCGCGAGCACCTGGTCGAACGGCACGAGCTGGAACCAGCTCAAGGTCACCTTCACCACCGGCGCCGACGGCACCGTCACCGTCTTCGTACACGGCTGGTACGGCCAGGGCAACGTGAACGCGGACGACTTCAGTCTGAGCTGA
The DNA here is from genome assembly GCF_042897315.1 of Streptomyces sp. NPDC001068. Taxonomy (NCBI): domain Bacteria; kingdom Bacillati; phylum Actinomycetota; class Actinomycetes; order Kitasatosporales; family Streptomycetaceae; genus Streptomyces; species Streptomyces sp. NPDC001068. The sequence continues at coordinate 477,995 of NZ_JBIAYD010000001.1, forward strand.
GAGCGGCACATCACGGAGGGGGGCGGGGGGGGGGGGGGGCCCCCCGGGCCCCCCCCCCCCCCCCGGGCGGCGGGGCGCCCCCCCCGGGCCCCGGGCCCCCCCGGGGGGGGGGGGGGGGGGGGGCGGGCCGGCCCCGCCCCCCCGGGGGCGGGGGGCGGCCGCGGCCCCCCGCCCCCCCCGCCCCCCCCCCCGCGGGGCCCCCCCCCCCGCCCCGCCCCCCCCCCCCCCCGCCCCCCTCTTCCGTGCCGCGGTACCGGCTACTGGCCGAAGCCGTAGGCGAACAGGTGGGCGGTGCCGGTGGAGCCGGTCACCGGCAGCGTCACCGACGCCACCTGCTTGGCCGGGTCCAGCGGGACCTTCGTGGCGAAGACGAAGGTCTTCACGTTGTCCCGCCCGCCGCTTCCGGTGTTGCGGTAGCCGGTGGTGACCGCCGTCGTGTCACTCGGCAGCGGCTTGGCCGACCCTCCGTTGAGCGTCCAGTCGGAGAAGCCGACCGTGGCCCGCGCGGTGCTGCCGTCCGTGTAGGTGACGGTCAGCGTGCCCGAGGTCCCGCTGCCGTCCGTCGGCGCGTTGGCCGCCGACCCCAGCAGACCCAGCGACGCACCCGAGGTGCCGGCCGGCATGGGGATGGTCTGGCCGGCCATCTCCAGGTTGTCGGCCTGCCCGGACTTCACCGTCGGCCAGGTGTAGGCGACTCCGTCCACCGTGAGGGCGGAGCCGCTGCCGACACCCGCCGCCGACAGCGCGTTCTGCGAGTACGCCCAGCCACCGCCGTCGAATCCGCCCGAGTAGGTGCTGCCGTCGGGGTAGACGCCCTCGTTGGTGTCGTAGGGCCACAGGGCGCCGGGCTTGGCCACGGCGACCCTGAGGGCCGCCCCGGACAGGGCCGTACCGCTGCCGTGGTCGGTCAGGGCGAAGGCGACCGGGAACGTGCCCTCGTCCTGGCCCGCGGTGACGCGGACCTTCGCCTCGGCACTGCCCGAGGCGGGTACGGTCAGCGAGCCGGACGCCGTGTCCACGGTGACGCCGACCGGTGCCGTCGCCGTCCAGTCGACCGTGACGGCCTTGTCGCCGAGGTTGGTCAGGTCGAGGGTGGCGTCGCCGCTCGCGCCCGGCTGGAGGACCAGGCCGTTGCCGGGCCCGGTCGCCGCCAGCACCCGGCCGCCGCCCGTGGTGTCCGAGGGCGGCACCGCCGACGGGGCGGACGCCCAGGCGGTGTTCGGCTGCGTACCGAGCGTGTAGTCGAGCGTGCCCGCGCCCTTGAACTGCTGGTACGTGAGCCAGGAGGCGTTCCAGGCCTTGCCCTTGACGTTCAGTGACTGCACGTACGGCGCGTCGGTCGCGGCCTGCGGGGCGTTGATCCGCACCGTCTTCCCGTTGCCGAGGGTCACCTGGGCCACGGGGAAGACCGGGCTGCCGAGCACCAGGGTGTCCGCGCCCGGGGTCTCCGGGTACATGCCCAGCTCGGACCAGACGTACCAGCTGCTCATGGCGCCGAGGTCGTCGTTGCCGAACGAGCCGACCGGGGCGTTGAAGTACAGGCCCTGCTGGGCGTCACGGACGGCGGCCTGGGTCTTCCAGGGCTCACCGGTGTAGTTGTACTCCCAGGGGATCTCGACGCTGGGCTCGTTGCTCAGGTCGGCGTCGGTGCCGCCGGGAGCGGTGATGTCGTCGAGCAGGCTGTCCAGGTAGGACGAGTACGCCTTGGCGCCGCCCCGGGCCTGGATGAGCTGCTTCAGGTTGAAGGGGACCATCGGGGTGTACTGGGCCGAGGTGCCCTCCACGAAGCCGTTGGAGGTGCCGGGGGTGAACCCGGTCGCGAACTGGCCGTCCTTGTTCTTGGCCTGGAGGTAGCCGGACTGCGGGTTGAAGACGTTCATCCAGTCCTGGGCGCGGGTGGCGAACTTCTCGTAGACGGACGTCTTGCCGAGCGACTTGGCGAAGGCGGCGAGCGCGTAGTCGGCGGAGTCGTACTCCAGCTGGGTGGAGACCGGGCCGTAGAAGTTGCAGCAGCCGTAGCTCCCGTCGAGTGGGAGGTAGCCCTTGTCGTCCCGGACCGACTCGCCCGGGCGGTCGTTGTTCGGGACGGTGGCCTCGTGCTGGAGGGCCGCGAGGGCCTTGGCCGTGTCGAAGTCGGTGGCACCGAAGGCGTACGCGTCGGCGATGATGCCGGCGGCCGGGTCACCGACCATCACGTAGCTCTCGCCGTTGTTGGAGGCCCACTTGGGGAGCAGGCCGGTCTGGTCGTAGCCGTTGAGCATCGAGGTGACGACGTCGCTCGCGACCTTGGGCTCGACCAGCGCCATCAGCTGGGTCTGGGAGCGGTAGGTGTCCCAGCCCGAGTAGTTGGCGTACTGGGCCTGCTGGCCCTTGGCGAGCTTGTGGACCTGGTTGTCCATGCCCATGTACTGGCCGTTGGTGTCGGAGAAGACGTTCGGGTGCAGCAGCGCGTGGTAGAGCGCGGTGTAGAACTGCGTCTGCTGGTCGGTGGATCCGCCGCCGACCTGGAGCTTCTTCAGCACCGTGTTCCAGGCGTCGTGGTTGGCCTTCTCGACGGCGGCGACGTTCCAGCCGCCGATCTCCGCGCCGAGGTTGGCCGAGGCGTTCGCGTCACTCGTGTACGAGATGCCGACCTTCGCCGTCACCTTGGGGTTGGCGGAGGTGTCGAAGGTGAGGTACATGCCGTTCGCGCCGGTCGTCGGCGGCTGGGCCGCTCCGGCCGCCTTCGACAACCGGGCCACCGCGCCGGACACCGGCGCCGGGGAGGCCGTGGAGGAGGACTTGGCGGCGCTCCGGTGGACGGTCGGGGCCGGCTTCGCCGGGACGGTGAAGTGCTTCTCCTTCAGCGGTGCCGAGGTGGACTTCTTCGGGGTCTGCGCCACCTTGCCCGCCTTCAGCGACGTGGCGTCGGGGGTGACGGTGCTGCCGACCCAGGTGCCGCTGGCGGTGAACGGCCGGTCGAACTTGACGTCGAAGTGCAGCGTGTACCGGTTGGCGGCGCCGCAGAAGTGACCGCTGTCGATCGCGCCGCTGATCTCCTTGCTGTTCACCACCTGGACGCGGGTTCCGTCCACCTGCGTGGCACCCCCGCTGAGCTTGAACAGCAGGTTCGCCTGCCGGTCCGCGGGGAACGTGAAGGTGCCGATGCCGGCCCGGGTGGTGTCGGTCAGCTCGGTCGCGACCCCGTTGGCGTCGGTGACCTTGTAGGAGCCGATGGCGGCCTGCTCCTTGTCGTGGCCGAAGCCGACGGACGTGCTGCCGAGGTCGCCCGACAGGGCGCCGGTCACCGGCAGCACCGGCAGGTCGCCGGCCACGGGGCAGCCGGGGCCGGAGATGTGAGTGAGGCTGAAGCCGGAGATCTTGCTGTCGGCGTACTCGTAGCCGCCGCCGTCGGGGCGGTGCGGCGTGGTGTCGGGGCCCCACTGCACCATGCCCGCCGGCATGTCCGGGCCGGGGAAGGTGTCCACCGCACCGGAGGTGCCGATGAGGGGGTTGACGAGGGACGCGGGATCCTTCACGAGGGGCGGTGTCGCGTTGCCCGCGGCCTGGGCACTGCCGACCGCCTGGAGCGGCAGTGCTGCCATGCCCAGGACGCACACGGCGACCAGCCGTCGGCGGAATCTGGCTCGGTCGGCTGGTGCTACTGGACGTCGGGGTCTCACCATCGGTTGCCTCCGCAGCGGTTCGTGCTTCGCACATCAGGTGTCGGCGCGCCGAAAAACACCGGAATGCCGGCGACAGGCAACGGTTCGGGCCGCTCTCACGGCCTGACAACGTTGCCATGCACGAGTGTCGAGTGAAACGCCTGCGCTTGCGGACTGTCAACGAGGCCAACAAGACTTTCTGAGCGCGAAGTTCACGGTATGAGGTACCGGAGTCCCCGGCGGCCGGGCCGAGCCGGACCATCCACGCCGGTCCGGGCCCTCGCCGAACCGCACCGCCCCCGCCGCGGAACGGCCCGGAGCCCGGGCCCGAACCACGCCATTCCTTGCGGGAGTTACGGATCCGCGGCAAACAGCCCTGGCCCGGCGGCCGAAGGCCTCGGCAGGGTTGGCCAGTTGACCCGGAAGTGCCAGCTCACGGCCGGTGTGCGCCGGGGTGTGGGGGCGGCGCACCGCCCCCACACCCCTCGCGCTCACCCCTCGTCGCGCAGCTGGGCCGCGAGCGAGGTCAGCGACTCGGTCTCCTCGGTCCGCCCCAGGGCGGTGAGGCGGTCGACGGCCGCGTCCAGACGGGCGAGGGCCGGGGCGGGGCGTTCCAGGTAGAGGCCCTCCACCACGGACGCCAGCCGGACGCACTCGGCCCACTCGCCGGCGTGGCCGTCGCCGGGTCCCGGTTCGCCGAGCAGGCCGAGGGCCCGCTCGAGTGCGGCCAGGGCGGTCCCGTACTCACCCGCGTAGGCGTTGACCCGCCCGTGTTCGTAGGCGAGGGCGCTGTCCAGGGAACGGTCGCGGGCCTCGTACCCGGCGTCCCGCGCCTCGTCGGCGACCTTGCCCGCGTCGTCGAGCAGGGCGCGGGCGTCGGCCAGCGCCTCGGCACCGTGCCGTTGCGCCTGGAGGCGGGCGATCTCACGCAGACTGCTGCTGAGCTGCTCGTGGTTCGGGGCCAGGGCGTGGGCGGCGAGTGCCTGGTCCACGGCCTCGCGGGCGCGGCCGAACTCACCGGACTCCGCGAGGAGTACGGCGGTCTCCGCGGCGATCAGGCCGTGGCTCCCGGGGTCGTCGTCCCACCCTGCCGACTCGGCCGCGAGAGCGGCGAACTCCGCGGTGGCGGCCTTGAGGTCCTCCCCCGCGTGCAGGGCGCGGGCCCGGTACAGGCGCAGCTGGGCGACGAGCCGGTCGTCCACCTCGCCCGCGGCGACGTCCGGTTCGGCCAGGACGGAGTCGAGCAGCGCGATGCAGTCCTCCACGCGGCCGAGTTCGAGGCTGATCTGGGCCGCGGTCCCGTAGGTGCAGAACGCCTCCGTCCGGCTGCCGTGGCGCAGTGCCAGCTCCGCCGACCGGGTCAGGTGCCGCAGCGCCTCACCGGGGCGGTCCAGGCGCATGCAGGCCTGGGCCAGGTCGGTGTACAGGCGTGCCGTGTCGGACGAGTCGGACGGCCAGTCCGCGGCCAGCCGCAGGCCCTCGGTCAGGTCGGCGTGCGCGGCCTGGGCGTCCTTGAGGCCGAGCCGGAGCCGGCCGCGCAGGCCGAGCGTGCGGGGCAGGTGCCAGGCGGGTCCGTCCTCCCGCAGGCGGGCGACGAGGGCGTCGGTCTGCTCGACCGCGGTGTCCAGGTCGCCGGAGAGGGCGTGCGTGGTGGCCCGCAGCAGCCGGGCGCCGGAGGCCTGTCCGGCGATGCCGTGCCGGGTCGCGAAGTCGAGGAGCAGGTCCACCTCGGCGAGGACCGGCGCGATGTCCTCCTCGTTCCTCGTCTCCTGCAGCCGCAGGCCGAGCGCGCTCGCCCGCAGCCGCAGCAGCCGGGCCTCCTGGTACGGGGCGAGGCCGGCCGCCTCCTCCTCGTGCAGCCGGACCAGGGCCCGGTGGGCGGCGGTCAGCGCGGCGGCCTTCGCCCCGGCTTCCTGGTCGCCGTCCGGCGTGGGGATCTCGGAGGCGGGGAGCAGGGCGCAGGCCCGGGCGAGCGCCGCGTGCCCCGGCTCCCCGGCCTCGTCGTACCGGCTCGCGGCCTCCTGCCACAGCGCGGCCGCCCCGTCGAAGTCCTCCTTGTCGCCCACCCGGGCCGCCTCGTCGGCCAGCAGGTCCGCGCGCAGCCGGGCGAGCGGTCCCACGGCCGGGTCGTCGGGGTGGACGTAGCCGGGGTCGGCGACGCGGGTGCGCAGCCGTGCCCAGCAGACCGTGGCGTCCGGATGCCCCCGTTCGTCCAGCTCCCGGGCCCGGACGATGAGTTCGGGCAGCGACTCTGGTACGGCGGTGGTGGCCGGGCGGGGCGCCGGCGGGGCGGCCGGAGCCACCTCGTCGAGGCCGCGGGTGCGCAGGGTCAGCTGCAGGGTGTCCAGCAGCGGGGCCCGCTCCAGGCGGGCGGCGCGCCGGTCGGCGTGGGCCGTGGTGCCGTTGCGGGCGTCGAAGCGCGCGGCGAGGTCGTCGGCCCGGCGGCGCACCTCGGCGCGCAGACCGGCCACCGTCCAGGTGCGGCCCGGGTATCCGGCGGCGGGCAGTTCGCCGTGGCCGAGGTGTTCGACTCGCTGGAGGAGGACCTCGACGCCGGTGAGGAAGGCGAGCTGGTCCAGCGGCGAGTCGACGTCGTCGAACAGGTTCCGGTTCTCCGCGAGGAGTTCCAGGCCGCGGGCCTCGTTGCCGGTCAGTGCGCAGAACTCCAGGTGCCGGCCGACCTCGCCGGACATCGAGGGGTTGCGGCGGCAGGCCCGGTAACCGGTGAGGTGCATTTCGCGGGCCTGGTCGGTACGGCCGGTGCGCAGCATCGGCAGCAGCGCGTAGGAGACGGTGCGGGCGGGCTCCTCCTGGCAGGACTCCTTCCCGGCCAGGACGGGTTCCCAGGCGCGCAGCGCCCGTTCGTCGTCGTCGGCGGCGAGGTGGTGCAGGGCGCGCTCGCAGATCTCGCAGGCCTCGCAGTCGCTGAGCCGGGTACGGCGCCGTCCGGCCCACAGTTCGAAGGCCAGGTCGGCGTCCTCGCCGACGTGCGCGGCGAGCCGGTGGGCCTGGCCGTAGTAGGGCTGGAGTTCGAGGCCGGCCTTCTCGTACCGGTCGCGCATCTCGGTCAGCCACTGGCGCAGGCTGGCCAGCGGAATCTCGGGCAGCGCGAGCAGGGCGTTGGCCACCCACTTGAAGCGCCAGAACACCGTGTGCCGCATCCGCTCGTCGAACTCGTCGGGCTGCTCGTCGAAGAGGGTGAGCAGACGGGCGAAGACGACGGGCGACTTGCGGGGTTCGGAGCCGTAGGTGTAGGCCTCCTGGAGCTCCAGCAGGGCGTGGACGAGGGGGCGGGCCTCCGCGAACTGCTCTGCGGCCTCGACCAGTTCCTCGGCCGTCACGGTACGGGTACGGCCGTAGGGGCGCCGGTCGTTCTCCTGGAGCGCCCGGTACAGCTCGTCCGTGTTGCGGGGGTGGGGTGCGGTGGGCATCGTCAGCTGTCCTTGCGGAGGGCGTGGGCGAGGAGGTCGAGGAAGGAGCGGTTGATGAGGCTCGACTCGGCGGGCCTGAGCGGGCGCCGGGACAGCATCGCGGCCTGCCCGTAGAGGGCTTCGGCACTGGTGCGGGCGAGTTCCGGTTCGTCGATGGCGACCGCGGTGCGCACCAGCGGGTTGAGCTGGTTGAGGATCAGCTGGGCGCGCGGTGCCTCCTGGCGCAGGTGGCCGAGGATGTCGCCCCACACGCCGCCCTGCTGTTCGCGGGCGAGCTGCGAGCGGGTGCGTTCGTGCCGGGCCTCGCGGCTGTCGAGGAGGAGGGCCGGGGCCGAGGCGGGCTGGAAGGTGCGCAGCGCCACGTCGCAGTCGAAGACGGCGAGGGCGTCGCGGGCCTGGGCGAGGTAGGCCGCGGCGGCGAGTTCGGTCTCCCGGTCGACGGGGTCGAGGTGGGCGGTGAGCGTGCCCGGGTCGAGGTCGGCGACGCTGACCTCGGGCCTGATCTCGGGCAGCCGGTGGACCAGTTCACGGTCGTAGGTGTATCCGCCGTTGACGACGCCGAGGCCCGCGGCCGAGGCGATCGCCGCGACCTGCCGGAACTCCTCCACGCTGGAGGTGACGAGCACGGTGCGGTGGGTGCGCGCGAACTCGTCGAGCGTGGCGTGTCCCGCGGTGGTCTCGAACGGCAGCCAGGGCAGCAGCATCCGCAGGATCTCGTCGTCGTGCACGGCGAGGGACTTGACGGCCAGGTGGTGGGCCTGGAGGAAGCGGCCGAGGAGTTCCGGGTCGCTGGCGGCGGTGCGGGCGATCCAGGCGCGCAGCCGTTCGGCGAGGGCGTCGCGGACCGCGGCGAGGGTGTCGTCCTCGTACAGCGACTCGCGGGACGCCGTCGGGCGCAGCGACTCGGCGTCGATGACGCAGCGGACGAAGAACGCCCACTCGGGCAGGATCTCCTCGGCCTGTTCGGAGAGCAGCATGCCCTTGACGTGCACGCGGTGGCCGCGGCGGCGCCCGGCCGGCACCGCCTCCGGCAGGACGCACGCGATGCCCTTCAGGCCCGCGGCCGGCAGATCCAGTTCGATGGTGTCCAGCGGCGTGAACCCGAAGACCTCCTCGCCGTAGGCTGCGAGGGAACGGGCGCGTGCTCCCGGCGTGGGGTAGGTCCGCTCCCAGGGCGCGGGCTCGGGGTTGACGGCCGTGCCCGGGCCGCCGGTGCCGCCGTCGAAGGTCACCGGGTGGCGCAGCAGGGAGCCGAAGTGCCGTGCGAGTTCCTGCACTTGGACCGGGCGGGTCCAGTCGGCGGCGTCGGCGCGCGGGGTGAGGGTGACGGTGGTGCCGGGCCGTGGGCGGGCGGTGGCGGGCAGGGTGCGCACGCTGTAGCTGCCGTCGCCGCGGCCCCGCCACTCCACGGCCGGGGCGCCGGGGGTGCGGGCGGACCGGCTCAGGACGTGGATCTCGTCCGCGACCAGGAAGCAGGAGAGCAGCCCGATACCGAACTGGCCGATGAAGTCGGCCCGTTGCTCGGCGATCCCCTCCGCGCGCTTGCTGCTGCGGCCGATGGTGGCGAGGAAGGTGTGGACGTCGGCCTCGGTCAGGCCGACGCCGTCGTCCTCCACGCGGACGACCGAACCGTCGGCGTGCACGCGGATGCCGAACGCGCCGGGGGCGGCGCCCGGTTCCAGGCGGTGCCGCGCGGTCAGCGCGTCCACCGCGTTCTGCAGGAGTTCACGCAGGTAGACGCGGGGGCTGGAGTAGAGGTGGTGGGAGAGGAGGTCGACGAGGCCGCGCAGATCCACCTGGAAGGTGCGGTCGGCGCCGGCCGGGCTCTCGGGGGTGTGGGGCAGCGTCATCAAGGAGTCCGGGGTGGTGATCGAAGGTCGGTGGGACGGGGTGCCGGGCACTGCGGGAGCCGCGCGACGGTGTCCGGGTCGCGGGCACCTCGGGCGCCGTGGCGGAGCAGGCGGCCGTGCCGCAGCAGGCGGGCCGTGCCGCAGCCGAGGGCCGGAAGCGGCCGCCGGGACGGCGGCGGTGTCCGTGTCGGCGGCGGTGGCCGTGTAGGTCGGCTCAGGCGTTGCGCCGGGCGCGGGCGTACATCTTCTCCGGCTCCGACATGTACAGCCAGGGCCACTCGGTGCGGGCACCGTTCAGCTCACGGAAGACGTACGGCAGCGCGATCCGCTCCGAGGCCAGGGACAGGGCCATGGCGAAGACGTTGAAGTCCTGCTGCCAGCCCGGGCGGCGCTCGTAGTCGGGGTGGAGGACGCTGCGCTCGGCCGCCTCCAGCAGCTCGTCCTGGATCTCGGGGGTGACGAGGCAGTTCTGCCGGTCGGACTCGACCCAGTTCTCGATGTGCGCGACGGCGAGCACACAGCCCAGGCGATGGCCCTCGGGCGCCTCGGCGAACGCCTCACGGGCGAAGGACAGGGCCTCGTCCGGCTCGCCGTTCCACCGGGGCTGGAGGTAGGAGACCCACTCGACGTGGGTCTCCAGGTCGAGCGGGTCACGGCGCAGGGCCGCGTCGAGGCGGGTCTCGTTGACGGCGCGGCCCACCGAGATGCCACGGCCGGACGTGAGCAGACGGCGCCACGGGGTGACCCAGTCCGGCCGCAGCTCCGCCGCCTCCAGCAACTGCTCCTCCGCACGGTGCAGCCGCTCCCGGAAGACCCGCCACTGCTCGGGTGTGACGTCCACGGCCCGCGCGCTCGTGCGGGCCTCCCAGCCCCAACGGACGTGCCGGGCGCCGGATATCAGCAGGGCGGTCGCCCGGTGTTCCTCGTCCTCCTCGACGGCGCGGCCGATCCAGTCCTGCACACCGTCCAGGTTGGCGAGTTCGCCGAGGACCTGGTCGTCGTGGCCGAGGTCGAAGGGTGCGAGCGCGGACTTGACCGCCGTCCAGTCACCGGCCGCGGCCGCCTCCACCAGCGCCAGCACCCTGGTGTCGCCGAGCGCGCGCAGCTGGTAGTTCCCGTTCATCAGTCTGCGCGGGCCCGGAAGGGCGTGCGGGTCCGCCGCCGCTCTCTCCCCGCCCCTGCCGAACAGCTTGCCGAACATGCCGCGCCCTCCCCAGATCCGCGTGATCATCGGGGTGCAGCATAGGCGGCCCCTCCGACATCGCCGCCACGGGGTTTTCCCCGGTGGCTCACGGCGAGGAGGTGCCTCCCCGGCGGTGCACGCTGACGGCGTAGCCGCCGCGGTCGTAGGGGTCGGCGTCCCAGGTCGCGAAGCGGTCGACGAGGGTGAGGCCGGCCGCGGCGCAGCAGTCGTCGTACTCGGGCAGGGTGAGGCCGGGCGGGACCGGCAGATGGGCCTCGTCCAGCCCGAACCCGGCGACCAGCAGGCCGCCGGGGCGCAGGGCCGCGGCCAGGTGTGCCGCCGCCGCGGCCTCGGTGCCGGGCGCGAGCAGCGGGAAGATGTTGCCGGCGGCGACCACGAGGTCGAAGTCGGCCGCGACACCGAGCGTGTCCGGCTCGAAAACGGCCAGGTCGGCCCGGTACCACGGCAGCCCGGGCGCCTGCTGCCGGGCGACCGCCAGCATGGAGTCGTCGAGGTCCACCCCGACGCAGTCGTATCCGAGCTCCGCGAGCCGGATCGCGACCCGTCCGGTGCCGCATCCGGCGTCCAGCACCCGTGCTCCCGGGGGCACGAGCGCCGCGCAGAAGCGCGCCTCTCCGTGCACGTCCTTGCCGCTGCGGGCCACCGCGGCGAACCGTGCGGCGTACTCCTGCCCGGACGTGCCCCCGGTCAATTCGTGCCAGCGACTCATGCGGGAACCATAGGCCGGGGCGGGGCGGGTCTCAGGCGCCGAAGACCTGGAACTCCGAGACCTGACCGGCCGGCCAGCCGTTGTTGGCGGTGAAGGTGAGGCGTACGTGGCGGGTGGTCACGGTGGCGGGGAGGGTGAGGGTGGCGGTGTTGCCGGTCGCCGGGTCGAAGGTGTAGCCCGCCGAGCCGAGCAGTTGGGTGAAGGTGCCGCCGTCGGTGCTGCCCTGCACCGAGATGGTCTGGGTGCGGGTGGCCCAGGCGGTCGACGGGGGAAGGCCGAGGACGATCCGCCGGACCCCGGTGGCGGTGCCCAGGTCGGTCTGGACCCACTGCGGGAAGGCGTTGTTGGCCGACTCCCAGTAGGTGCCGCTGTCGCCGTCGGTCGCGTTGGCCGAGGCGTAGACCTGGGTGTGGCTGCTCTCCGCGGTGGGGCGGTGGAGGGCGAGGTTCGTGGTGCCTGAGGGGGCGTCGGTGGTGACGGTGACCTGGCCGGAGGGCTGCGACACGTTGCCCGCCGCGTCGAGGGCGACGACGTCGAAGGTGTACGCGGTGGCCGCGGTCAGTCCGGTGACGGTGAACGAGGTGGCGCCGGTGGCGCCGACCTGGGTGCTGGTCGATCCGGACACCCGCAGGATCCGGTAGCCGGTGACGCCGACGTTGTCGGTCGACGCGTTCCAGGACAGCGAGACGGAGCCGGCGGTGTGCCCGGTGACGGTCAGGCCGCCCGGCGCGGCGGGTGGTGTGGTGTCGCCGGTGGGGAGGGTCGGCCGGGTGGGGCGGGTCGCGGTCAGCGCGATCTGGCCCTTGAGCATGCGTCCGCCGTCGCCGGTCAGGCGCAGGTAGTAGTCGGAGGAGCAGGCGGTGCCGTCCTCGTCGAGGGCGAGGAACCCGGAGTCGGTGGGTACCCAGGCCTGGGTCTCGGCGGTCTTGGCGATCTGGTTGCCCTCGTTGTACTCGTCGAACATCGAGATGTAGATGCCCTGCACGCCGGCCCGCACCATGTTGTAGAACTGCCGCCACATGAAGTCGCCGTGCGCGCGCTGCCGGGCGGAGACGTCGCCGGGCAGCACGCAGGGCTGGTAGTCGATCCCGTGGGCGTCGCAGTCGGCCTGGTCGCCGACGGTGTAGGTGTTGTAGGCGTTGTCGGCCTCGGTCACGTTGCCGATGGCGCCGACCATCCACGGCGAGATCATGTGGAAGGCGTGGTAGACGCCGAGGAAGCCGGACCGCGAGCCCCCGGTCCCCGTCCGCCATTCGCGCGGCACCCCGCCGATGACGTAACAGCCCTGTCCCTTGAACCAGTTGATGACGTCGAGGCAGGCGTCGGGGGTGAAGGGGTGGTTGGGGTCGTTGAAGCCGAAGCCCCAGATGCAGACGACCGGTCTGCCGTTCTGCCTCGCGTAGGCGGTGGACGCGGTGTGCGCGGACATCTTGTTCGTCCAGTCCGTCTTGATCTCGGACTGCATGTCCGTCCAGTTGGAGACGTCGTACATGATGTAGAACTTCCGCCCGTACGTCTCGGCGGCGCTGCGGACCTTGGCAGCCATGGCGTCACGGGTGGGGCCCTCGCCCCCGGTGGGGTTGAAGCGTTGCAGGGCGGCGGTGTCGATGGCGTTCTGCTGCATCCACAGGAAGTGGGTGTTCACCGTCTGCTGGTCGTACGAGGAGAACAGCGCGGCCGGCTGTCCGTTGCCGAGGTTCGCGTAGGAGCTCTGGTACGTCCTGGTGAACTCGCGTACGTCGGGCCAGCACTTGATGTTGGTGTTGGTGCGGGACGGGGGCCGGCCCCAGTCCTGGCTCCAGTGCCACCAGCCGTCGATGGGCGCGCCGTCGCCGGTGCAGGCGAACCAGCCCTGGTAGCCGACGGTGATCCTGCCGACCACGTCGCCCGGCCCACTGGCCGCCGACGCGGCGGGGGCGAGCGCGGTCTGGGCGGCTCCCGCCGTGCCCACCGCGGTGGACGCGATCGCGGCCCGTAAGAAGACTCTGCGGGTGACTCCCATGGTGGACTCCTCTGGTCGGGTGGCGTTCGGCGGCCGGTGCCGCCGGGCGCGGGCGCGCCCGGCGGCACCGGCGGGCCGGGTCAGGTGTTCCAGACCTGGAACTCGGAGAGCTGGCCGGCCGGCCAGCCGTTGTTGGCCGTGATGTTCACCCGGAGGTAGCGCTGGGTGGTGGCGGAGAAGGTGAGGGTGACCGTGTTGTTGGTGGCGGGGTCGAAGGAGTACGTGGCCGACGACTTGACCGTGGTGAAGGAGGAGCCGTCGGTGCTGCCCGACAGGGACAGCGTCTGGTTGCGGGCGCCCCAGCCGGCCGGGAGCTGGAGGACGACGCGGCTCGCGCTCTGCGCGGATCCGAGGTCGACCTGGGCCCACTGCGGGAAGGCGTTGTTGGCGCTCTCCCAGTAGGTGCCCTGATTGCCGTCCGTCAGGTTCGACGACGGGTAGACGTCGGTGTGGCTGGACTCGGTGGTGGCCGCGCCGGCCGCGAGGTTCCTGCTGACCGTGCCGGCGCCGGTGCCGGTGAGCGCGACGGTGGTGGTGCCGTTGGAGGCGTTGCTGGCGATGCTGAGGTCGCCGGTGCGGGTGCCGGACGCGGTGGGCCGGAAGGTGACGCTCACCGTGCAGGAGGCGTTCGCCGCGATCGACGTCCCGCAGGTGTTGGTCTGCGAGAAGTCACCGGTGGCGGTGATGCCGGAGACGGTCGCGGCGGCGCTGCCCGTGTTGGTGACCGTGACCGTCTGCGCGCTGCTGGAGGTGTTGAGCGCCTGGGTGGGGTACGTCAGCGAGGTCGGGTTCGCCGTCAGGGTCGCCGGTGAGGAGCCGCCACCGCTGGGGAACACCTCGAGATCGGACAACTGGGCCGCGTTCCAGCCCGTGTTGGCGGTGATGTTGACCCGCAGGTAGCGCGCCGTCGCCGCGTTGAAGGTGACGGTCACCGTGTTGTTGTTGGCGTTCGGGTCGAAGGTGTATCCGGCCGACGCCTTGATGGTGGAGAAGCTGGAGCCGTCCGTGGAGCCCTGCACCGACAGGGTCTGGGTGCGGGACGACCACGCGGTGGCCGGCGGGAGCTTGAGCACGACCTTGCCGACGCTGTAGTTCTGGCCGAGGTCGACCTGGGCCCACTGCGGGAACGAGCCGTTCGTGCCCTCCCAGTACGTCGAGGCGTCCGCGTCGGTCAGGTTCGAGGCGACGTAGGGGCTGCTGCCGGAACTGGCCGTGGCGGGCCGTCCGGCGGCGATGTTCGTGGTGCTGTCGATGCCGCTGCCGGTCAGGGTGACGACGGTCGGGCTGTTGTTGGCGTTGCTGGTGACGGTCAGGTTGCCGTTGCGGGTCCCGCCCGTGGTGGGCTTGAACCCGACGGTCACCGTGCAGGACGCGCCGACCGCGAGGGTGGCGCAGTTGTTGGTCTGGCTGAAGTCGCCGGAGGCCGAGACGCCCGAGACGGTCGCCGACGTGGTGCCCGAGTTCGTGACCTTCACGGTCTGGGCGGTGGCGGACGAGCCGACCACCGTGCCCTCGAAGGAGAGGCCGGCGGGGTCGGTGTTCAGGACCGGGCCGGGCGCGGTGCCGGTTCCGGAGAGGCTGACGGTGCTGGTGGTCCCGCCCGCGTTGACGGTCAGGGTTCCGGTACGGCTGCCGGTCGCCGTCGGCGCGAACTTCACGCTGACGGTGCACGAGCCGTTGGCGGCGATCGAGGATCCGCAGGTGTTGGTCTGGGAGTAGTCGCCGGAGGCGGTGATCGAGGAGACGGCCGCGGCGCTGTTGGTCGGGTTGGAGACGGTGACGGTCTGGGCGGCGCTCGTCGAACCGGTCGCGACCGAGCCGAAGTTCAGCGCGCCGGGGGTGGCCGTGACGCCCTCGGACGGGTACGGCGGGTAGTTCGGGGCCGGCCAGCCGCCGCAGTACGGGGTGCCGCCGATGCCGGAGTTGCCGCCGCCGTCGGTGACGACGAAGTTGCCGCCGTTGCAGCTGTACACCGGGGAGGAGTAACCGACACCGGTGGCCGTGACGTTGGTGAACTTGGCCGCGCCGCCGGTCTGTTCCTGGAGGGCGAAGGTTCCGGTGCCGGCGATGGTCACGTTGTCGAGGCTGACCCCGCTGATGGTGCCCTCGACCCACTGGACGGCCTCGTAGGGGCTCTGCTGGATCAGCGCGTTGGTCACGTTGATCGGGCCGTTGATGGCGCCCTGGCTGCCGTCGAACCAGAGGGCGCCGACGCCGAACTGCCAGTTCGGGTCGAGGCTGCCGTCCCGGATCAGGGTGTTGCCGGAGATGGTGGTGGTGCCGACCGGCGTCGAGGTGAACCGCTGTCCGACGTGGATGCCGCCGCCCTGGGCGATGCCGGAGTCCACCACCCGGTTGCCGCTCACCGTGTTGTCGTGGCCGCCGTAGATGGCGATGCCGTTGGCGAGGATCTGCAGGGACACGGTGTTGTTGGAGATCGTGTCGTTGGCGTCCGCGCCGAGGGCGGAGTCCGCCCAGGTGGCTATGCCGTCGTCGCCGGTGTTGCGGATGTCGCTGTTGGTCACCTTCGAGTTGGTGACGCCGCCGTGGAAGTTGATGCCGTCGGCGGTGGTGTCCCGGATGCGCAGGCCGCTGAAGGTCAGCCCGTCCATCGGGCCGTCCATCCAGGCGCCGACCTTCATGTGGTCGATCCACAGGTTGGCGACGGTCGAGTTGCTCATCGCGCCGCCGATGCCGTTGACCTGGGCGCTGTCGTCGCGCTCCTGCACGTTGCCGAAGATCGCGAAGTTCTGCAGGTGCACGCCGGTGCTGGCCGAGGGCGCGGAGTTGCCGTAGAAGCCGGGTGCCGTGCCGGTGACGGTGGAGTACCACATGCCGGCGCCGGCGATCGTGACGTTGTTGACGCTGATGTGTCCGGGGATGTTGTAGGTGCCCGGCGGGATCCACACCGTGCCGCCGGGTCCCGCGGAGCTGATCGCCGCGTTGAACGCGCTGGTGGCGTCGGCCGATCCGGTCGGGTCTGCGCCCTTGGCGGTCACCGACACCGCCCCCGAGGGCGCGGTCTGCGCGGCGCCGACCTGTTCGAAGTCGGCGAAGTCGATCGTGTAGGAGGAGGCGTTGTCCCCCGCGTCGACCTGGAGCTTGAAGGTCGTACCGGCCGGATAGGTGGTGGAGAAGAGCCGGTGGGCCTCGTCGTAGAAGTGGTGCGGGTTGCTGCCCGGCGTGTTGGTGAAGGGGTAGCTGCCGTAGTACCAGCTGTAGGCGTTGGTCAGGGTGAAGTCGGGCTGCTTGACGCCGTCGATGTACAGGGACAGCGCGGCGGTGTAGACCGAGCCGCCCGAGGTGTCGGGGATGCTGTAGCGGAAGTTGATCGAGTTGGTCGCCACCGGCGTGGTGAACGTGACGTACTTGCCGGTGCCCTGGAGCGTGGTCGCCTTGCGGTAGGAGGCCTCGTCGGCGAGCTGGCCCTGGGTGTAACTCGGCCCGATGTCGGTGCCGTTGGTGGCGGAGTTCTCCGCCTGCACCTCGACGTACGGCAGGCTCGCGCCGCTGCCGCCGGTCGCGGTGGACGCTGCCCGGGCCGGTGCGCCGGCCAGGACGACGATGCCGACGGCGGCCACCATCGCGGTACTGACCGCCCAGACGAGGGCTCGTCTCAGATCATGGAGGGAAGGGAACACTTACCACTCCTTTCATCACGGAATGCCCGAACTGTTCCGTCGGCACCGCCAGTGGCGGGAGGGGAGACGGAGGGTGCTGATGACGCACGGGGGACCGTAATGTCGGCGACATCGCCGCGCAAGAACTTGACAGACTATTGCAACAATAAAAAATTGACCTGCAAGATCTCGCTGGAGGGGTCTAGGGGTGCGGGCTCGCTCCGCGCGGGCGACGACTCCCGGCGCGGTGCCCTCAGCTCCGCCGGGGCATCGCCGGCACGCAGCGCCACGCCAGAACCGCGGCGACCAGGTAGGCGAGCGCCCCGACCGCCATGCCCGTGCGCAGCCCGGTGCCGTAGTCGGCGGCCGTGGCCAGCAGACTGCCGCCGAGCGCGACGCCGGTGGCGCTGCCGACCTGGCGGGCGGTGTTGAACAGGGCCGAGGCGGCGCCCGAGTACGCCGGGGGCACGGCGCCCATCACCGTGGCGGTGGAGCCTGTCAGGGCGAAGGAGGTGCCGAATCCCGCGGCCGCCATCGGGCCGACCAGCAGCGGGTAGCCGGGGTCGGAACCGGCCGCGGCCCAGCCGGCCAGGCCCAGGGCGGCCAGCAGCATGCCGCAGACCACCAGCGGCCGGTCACCGGTACGACGGCTCAGCCGCCCCGACAGGACGGAGGCGAACATGGTCATCACCACCGCCGGGAACAGCGCCAGCCCGGTGCGGAGGGCACTGAGGCCCCGTTGGTGCTGGAAGTACAGGCTCGCGGTGAACACCATGCCGTAGAAGCCGAAGTTGAACAGCAGACCGATGGCCGCGCCCCCGCTCATGGCACGGGAACGCAGCAGGCCCGGCGGCAGCACGGGAGCCCGGGCCAGCCGCTCGCGCACCGCGAACGCGGCGCCGGCCAGGACGGCCAGCACCACGCCGGCGAGCACGGCCGGATCCGACCAGCCCCGCCGCCCGGCCTCGTTGAGCGCGGCGGTCAGCAGCGCCACGGCGGCGACCACCGCGCACTGCGCGGGCAGGTCGACGGGACGGTCGGCGCGGCGGGGCGAACGGTCCACGTGACGTGTCGTCAGCAGCAGGCAGGCCACGCCGACGGGCAGGTTGACCAGGAACACCCAGCGCCATCCCAGTGTGGCGACGAGCAGCCCGCCGAGCAGCGGACCGGCGGCGGCCGCGATGCCCGCCATCGACCCCCACAGCCCGAAGGCCCGCGAGCGCGCGGCCGGCGCCGGGTAGGACTGCCGGAGCAGGGCCAGCGAACCGGGCACGATCAGAGCCGCGCCGAGCCCCTCCACCAGCCGGGCCGCGACCAGCGACGGGGCGCTCCCGGCCAGCGCGCACGCCGCCGAGGCCAGCGTGAAGACCGCCACGCCCCAGCAGAAGACCCGGCGGTTGCCGAGCCGGTCACCGAGCGCGCCACCGGTGAGCAGGAACCCGGCGAAGACCAGGGTGTAACCGTCGGTGATCCACTGGATGCCGGTGAGGGAGGCGGACAGCTCCCGGCCGATCACCGGCACGGCGACGTTGATGGCCGTCACGTCCAGGATCACCATGAAGTATCCGGCGCACACCGCGAGCAGCGGCGCCGGACTCCGAGGCCCGGACTCCGGGTCCGGCCCGGGGCGGGACGTCGGCTCGCCACCACCGGCAGGCTCCGCGCACGCCACCGCCCCAGCTCCATCCCGTCCGTCGGCACATCGGCCGAAAGACACCTTAGGACGACAGATTTCCCGAACCGGGGAGGTCGGCCCCGGACCGGGCCGGGCGGCCGAATTTCGCGACGGCGGCCGGGGTGACCGGGGTGAAGAAGTTGACGAGGTTCCCGTCGGGGTCGCGGAAGAGCAGCGACCGGTTGCCCCAGGGCATCGTGGTGGGCCCGGCGACGAAGTCGGTGACGAAGCCGGCCAGGTCGCGGTGGACTCGGTCCACGTCGTCGACGAGGAACTCGGTGATCACACTGCGGTTGTCCGCGGGCCGGGCCGAGCCCGGGGCGAACAGCGGGACCGTGCGGGTGCCGGCGATCGCGAGGGTCGCGCCCGCGGTCCTGAGTTCGGCGAAGTCCTCGGTGGCCCAAGCGGCCCGCGCCCCCGTGGCGCGCTCGTAGAAGTCGACGAGGCGCGGCACGTCGCCGGTGATGATGCGGATCGAGACGAAGTCCATGGGATCTCCCTGGCCGTACGGAACGGGTTCACCGCGCAGGCTAGGAGAGATAGCGGACAGAATCGGTCCGGTATACGCGCTAGGTTGGGAACATGTCCCGTCCCACCGGCCGCGTGCTGACCCTCCTGGAGCTGCTGCAGTCCGGCGGCACCCGGACCGTGGCCGAACTCGCCGACCGGCTCGGCGTCGAAGGACGCACCGTGCGGCGGTACGTGAACCAGCTGGTCGACCTGGACGTGCCGGTGGAGTCGGTGCGCGGCCGCTACGGCGGCTACCGGCTCGCCCCCGGATACCGGCTGCCGCCGCTCATGCTCGGCGACGACGAGGCGCTGGCCGTCCTGCTCGGCCTGGTCCTTGGCCGCCGGGCGGGACTGACGACGGCGCAGCGAACCGCGAACGAGACGGCGACGGCGAAGATCCGGCGGGTGCTGCCCGGCCACCTCGCCCGCCGGCTCGACGCGCTCCTGGAGACCCTCGCGTTCACGGAGCGGCCCGGGGAGTTCGACACCCCGGACGCGGGGGTCCTGCTCACCGTCGCGGACGCGGTGCGCCACCAGCGGCCGGTGTCACTGCGCTACACCGGCCGGGACGGACGGCGCAGCGAACGCACCCTGCACGCGTACGGGATCGTCGCCCACGCGGGCCGGTGGTACGTCACCGGCCGGGACCCCGGGATCGACGAGGACCGCACCTTCCGGCTGGACCGCGTCGCGGACGCGCGGACCCTGCCCGGCACCTTCGAGACACCCGAGGGTCCCGGTCCGGCGGAGCGCCTGCTGACCGGCTTCGCCACGGCCGGGTACCGGCACGAGGTGACCCTGCGGATCCACGGAACGCCGGAGCAGGTCCGGGCCCGCCTGCCGGCCGGCGCCACCGTCGAGGAGGAGCACGACGAGGGACACGACGAGGAGCGGGAGGGGCGGCGCGAGCACGCGCACGCGCCGGTGGCGGACACGGAGAGGGAACGGGACCAGGACCAGGGTCAGGACCGGGGCCGGGGCCGGGGCCGGGGCCGGCCGGACGGTCGCTGGCTGCGGGTAGGACTGCGGGCCGAGCGGCTCGACTGGCTGCCTGCGGTGCTCGCCTCGCTCGACCGGCCGTTCGTCATCGAGCGGCCGGACGAACTGCGCACTCTGGTCGCCGAGTTCGCCGACCGTCTCGCGGCCTGTGCCCGCCCCGACGCCTCCGGCCCACCGAGGGGCGGGAACGGGGACCGGACCCAGTCCCGTACGGACGGCGGAGTGTGACGTGTGACGCCCCGTCGTCCGGCGGACCTCAGCCCTCCGCCGGCCGACGGCCCACGAGGGCGAGCAGCCGATCCAGGTCCGAGGAGCCCGCGGGGACCTCGACCACCGGGGCGAACGACGTCCGCGGCCGTTCGTCGGAGGGCGCCCCGGTCGGGATCAGCGCCGCGACCTCGAGCGCGTGACGGACCAGGTCGGCGTCCGGCTCGTAGGCGACGCCGATGGTCCGGGCGACGTCCCAGCCGTGCACCACGCAGTCCAGTACGTGCATGCCGAGTGCGACCCGCCCGCGGAAGAACCCGAACTCCCTGATCTGGAGCCGACGATCGAGGACGTCCTCGGCGAACGCCCGCGTCATGGCCTCGGCCGAGTCGAGAAACGCCCGGTGCGGATCTCCGCACAGGTCGCCCTGGTCCCAGGCCCGGAGGTCCCCGGTGACGCCCCTCGCGGCGGCCGCGAAGCCGAGGTTCTCGCTCACCTGGTGACGGAGCAGGCCGTGCAGTGTCCAGTCGGCGCACGGCGTCGGAAGGCGGAGCTGGTCCGGGCCGGTCCGGGCGACGACCGCTCCCATGGTCGCGAGGGCGCGGCGGTCCAGGTCTCTGATGTCCACGGCCGCGAGGCTAGCCCTGGCCCCCGTTCCCGGGACACTGGTTTTCGACCTGGTCGAGTACGGCGGCGACGGCTTCGATCTCCACGAGCTGGTCGGCGTAGCCGAGGACGGTGACTCCCATCAGGGTGCTGGGCACGTCGTGGTCGCCGAACGCGTCCCGGACCACCTCCCAGGCGGCCACCAGATCGGCCTGGCTGGCCGAGGCGACGAGCACGCGGGTGCTGATGACGTCCTCGACCGTTGCCCCGGCGTCGCCCAGCGCGGTCCGCATGTTCTCGAAGGCCTTCGCGGCCTGTCCCGCGTAGTCCCCTACGGCGGCCGTGGACCCGTCCTCGTTCAGCGGACAGGACCCGGCGAGGAAGACCAGCCGTGCCGCGGCGGGCGCGGTGGCCGCGTACGCGTACTCGGCGACGTCGGACAGCGAGCCGGAACGGATCAGGGTGACGGAGCGGGGCACGACGGTTCCCTTCGGCGTGATCAGGACCGCGTCATGCTCTCAGGCCCCGCCGGCCCGCGTCGCGCCGTTTTTCCCGCCGCCGAAGCCACCGCGGGCACGTCCGACGCGCCCACGAAAACACCCGCCGGGGTCGGACGGCTCAGGCGGGTGTCACGCGGATGCGCATGCGTATGTCCTCATGTGCGGGTCGTTCACGAAGAACGCCGCCATCGCCGTCGGAGACCCGCTGTACACCGGCGGTGGGACGGAGACGTCGTCCCGAACGGGACATTCGTTCCACGTGTGTTCAACGACGACGCCAGGAACTTTACGGAGCGCTTCTCGGGGGTCGCAGGGCGGCGGCCCCGGCCCGCATCATCACGGACACCGTCGACCCTGCCCATTGCACGAGATCACGCGGCAAGCCGGAGTCGAGCTCGACGGTCACCCGCACGTATCGGGTATGCAGCCGAGTGACTTTGACGGGACGCGGTACGACGGTCTCCGGTCCGCGCTGCAATGCGGCTCGGTAGGTGTCCTTCCGCTGATTCATGTCTTGTCCTGTCGCTTGATGAGTTCGTCCGCGAGGTCCATGTACGCCGAGGCCTTGACTTCCACCGGGCTTCCGAATGACTGGGCGTACAGGTCGAGCCGGGGAATATGCGTGGACAACACGTCGAATCCCCGCTCGGTGAGGGCTTCGCGGGCGTCGGCATCGGGACCGGTACGCGTGGCGTCGGCACGATTCGTCCGGTTCAGCAGAACGGCAGCGTGCGCCGGCTGGGCGCGCAGGGACTGTACGTCGCCCATCTCGCCGCCGATGGGCGCCATGCGATCCAGTTCGATGGGAGCCGGAGTCACCGGCACGATCCATTCGCTCGCGTACCTCATGATGCTGCGGGCGATGTGCGCGTGGTCCTCCATCTGCGGAGCGTCGAACACGACGGCCTGCCGGTCGCCGAGGAAGTCGTTCACGCGCCGGTGCACGTCGCCCACCGGAAGAGCGATCACAGGAAACGGGAAACCCCCCGCCAATTCGCTCCAGCGCAGCGCGGAGGAGGCGGGGTCGCTGTCGACCAGCAGCGGTGGGATACCCGACTCGTGAAGTGCGTGGGCCAACCAGACGGCGCTGGTCGTCTTTCCCACTCCGGGCTTCAGGTTCACAAAGGCGTAGCTCAGCGACACATGAGTCAACGTATGGTCACGAGCGGTCGCCCGGGCGCCGACTTGGGGCACACAGTGCCGTCGTTCACCCTGCGGCGCCGGTGAATCATTCGGATGGGCCAGCACGGAAGTCGTGAGGCCCGAGGGGGCGACCCGGCAATCGGGGCGCACACCGCGATGGCGACTCACCGCCGCGCTCCGACACGGCCGACACCATCGGTCACGAAAACGCGAAGAGGGCCACGACCGTCAAGTCGGGACCCTCATTGGCGTACCGTCACCGGCTGTGATTCTTGATTGTGTCCGAGGGGGGACTTGAACCCCCACGCCCGATAAAGGGCACTAGCACCTCAAGCTAGCGCGTCTGCCATTCCGCCACCCGGACCAGGTGTCTGCCGCCTGACCGGGGCTGTTCCCCGCGGCGACATGGACAACAATACCAAGCTTTCGGAGCGCCCCTCACCTGCGTTTCCGTCGGCATATCCGCAGGTCGGCACCGTGTCACCGTACGTGACCTCCGACGGACGGAAGGTGCACGGGCCACCGCACGACACAGTGCCGTGGCCCGTGCCCGCCGTCACGGCATCAGCTGGTACTCCGGGAAGTTCCCCGGCAGCCGCTCCCCCGCCGGCCCCCGTGTGACCGCCCGGACGAGCAGCTCGCCCCCCACGAAGGCGCCTCGCCAGGACGCGCCGAAGCCGCCGAACAGTTCGTCGCGGTCGCCGCGGGAACGTGGCCTGCCGTGGCCGACCTTGAACGCGCGGATCTGCGGCGCCAGCCGCGCGAACGTGGCCTCGTCGTCGGTGGAGAGCGTCGCGACCAGCGCGCCGTTGGACGCGTTCATGGCGGCCAGCAGTTCGGCCTCCGTGTCGGCCAGGACGATCGTGTCGACCGGGCCGAACGGTTCCGCGTGGTGCAGCGGGGAGGATCGCGGCGGGTTCAGGAGGGTGACCGGGTGGACGTACGACGACGTGTCCTGGCCGGGCAGGAAGCGCGCGTCGGCCGGCCGGCCGCGGTGCAGCGGGACGGCGCCGCGGTCCACGGCCTCGGCCACCTGGTCGGTGAGGTCCTTGGCCTTGGCCGCGTTGATCACCGGCCCGAAGTCCAGCTCGGGCAGCGGGCCGGCGGGGTCGGAGACGGCCAGCGGGTGGCCGATCCGCAGGGCCCTGACCGCC
Organism: Streptomyces sp. NPDC001068; assembly: GCF_042897315.1. Lineage (NCBI taxonomy): Bacteria > Bacillati > Actinomycetota > Actinomycetes > Kitasatosporales > Streptomycetaceae > Streptomyces > Streptomyces sp. NPDC001068. The sequence goes on from NZ_JBIAYD010000001.1 coordinate 501,249, forward strand.
GGGAGGTAGGCGGTCAGGAACTCGTCGAACAGCTCGCGCTGGACGACGAACCGCGGGTAGGCGGTGCAGCGCTGCTTGCCGTAGTCGAAGAGCTTGGGGACGAGGGCGGTGAAGGTCTTCCAGTCGGTGAAGTTCCAGATGCCCCAGGTGTTGAGTCCCTCCTGTTCGAGCACGTGCCGCTTGCCGAGGTCGGTGACGGCGGTGGCGACCGCGGCTCCGGTGTCCCGGCCGCCGACGAAGGAGACGCAGCCGATCTCCGGGGCCCGCACGAGCACCTCGGAGAGCTCGCCGCCGCTGCCGCTGAGCAGGGTGACGGGCAGCCCTTCCCGGGCGGCCAGCGCGCAGGCCAGGGTGAGACAGGCGACCCCGCCGTCGGTCGGGGTCTTCGCCACCACGGCGTTGCCCGCGAGGGCCTGGATCAGCATCGCGTGCGCGAGGACGCTCATCGGGTAGTTCCAGCTGGCGATGTTGGAGACCGGGCCGTCCAGCGGGGCGCGTCCGGTGAGCATCGGCCCGATGCCGTCCACGTACCAGCGGACCCCGTCGATCGCCCGGTCCACGTCCGCCTGGGCCGATCGCCACGGTTTGCCGATCTCCCACACCAGGAGCAGGGCGAGCAGTTCCCGGTGTTCGGTCAGGGCGTCGAGGGTGGCGGCCACCCGGGCCCGGCGTTCTTCGAGCGGTACGTGGCGCCAGGCCCGGTGCTGGTCCAGGGCGGCGCGGACGGCCCGGTGGGCGGTGCCCCGGTCGAGCCGGGGGGCGCCCGCGACGGGGCTGCCGTCGACGGGGCTGGTCGCGGGCAGCGGCCGGCCGTCGGGCCGCCAGGCGGCGGCGTGCAGGTTGAGGACGCGGTCGTCGCGGAACGCCTCGGGGGCGACGGCGAGGCACCGTGCCCAGGCGTCGCTCCAGCCGGTGCCGGGCTTGCGTACCAGGGTCGTGGCCATGGTCAGCCTCCCGTTTCCAGCAGTTCCAGGACCAGCCGGGCGGTCTCGGTCGGCGTGCTCCCCACCCGCACCCCGGCCGCCTCCAGCGCCTCCTGCTTGGCCCGCGCGGTGCCGGCCGAACCGGAGACGATCGCGCCCGCGTGGCCCATGGTGCGCCCCTCGGGCGCGGTGAACCCGGCGATGTAGCCGACGACGGGCTTGGTGACGTGGTCGCGGATGTGGGCGGCGGCCCGCTCCTCCGCGTCGCCGCCGATCTCCCCGATGAGGACGACGAGTTCGGTGTCGGGGTCGTCCTGGAATGCGGTCAGGCAGTCGATGTGGCTGGTGCCCACGACCGGGTCGCCGCCGATGCCCACGCAGGTGGAGAATCCGATGTCCCGCAGCTCGTACATGAGTTGGTAGGTCAGTGTGCCGGACTTGGAGACGAGGCCGATCGGGCCGGGCTTGGTGATGTCGGCGGGGATGATGCCCGCGTCGGACTGGCCGGGGGTGATCAGGCCGGGGCAGTTGGGGCCGATGATCCGGGTGCCCCGGTCCCGGGCGTACGCGGTGAAGGCGACGGCGTCGTGGACCGGTATGCCCTCGGTGATCACCACCGCGAGTCCGATGCCGGCGTCGGCGGCCTCCAGTACCGCCGCCTTGGCGAAGGCGGGCGGCACGAAGACGACGGTGACGTCGGCGCCGGTCGCGGCCATGCCCTCGGCGACCGTGCCGAAGACCGGGACCGCACGGTCCTCGAAGTCGACGCGCCGGCCGGCCTTTCGGGGGTTGACCCCGCCGACGACGTCCGTGCCGGCGACGAGCATCCGCCGGGTGTGTTTCATGCCCTCGCCACCGGTCATGCCCTGGACGAGGACCTTGCTCTCCTTGGTGAGGTAGATCGCCATGACGGAACTCCTCAGACGCTGGTGGCGAGTCGGGCGGCGCGGCGGGCGGCGCCGTCCATGGTGGTGGCCTGTTCGACCAGGGGGTGGGCGCGGCCGTCCAGGATCGCCCGGCCGCGCGAGGCGTTGTTGCCGTCGAGGCGGACCACCAGCGGCTTGGTGAGGCGGACGGTCTGCAGGGCCCGGACGATCCCGTCGGCGACCGCGTCGCACGCCGTGATCCCGCCGAAGACGTTGACGAAGACCGACTTCACGGCGGGATCGGAGAGGATCACCGACAGGCCGTCGGCCATGATCTGGGCGGAGGCGCCGCCGCCGATGTCCAGGAAGTTCGCGGGCCGTGCGCCGCAGCCGGCCACCACGTCGAGGGTGGACATCACCAGGCCCGCGCCGTTGCCGATGACGCCGACCTCGCCGTCGAGCTTGACGTAGTTGAGTCCCTTGGCGGCGGCCGCCGCCTCCAGCGGGTCGCGGTGCGCGGTCTCATCGGCTCCCCAACGGGACTGCCTGAAGCGCGCGTTGCCGTCGAGGGTGACCTTGCCGTCGAGGGCGAGGATCCGGCCCTGCCGGGTGCGTACGAGCGGGTTCACCTCGACGAGCAGCGCGTCCTCGCGGACCAGTACCTGCCAGAGCCGTACGAGGACGTCGACGGTCTGCGGCGGCAGTCCCGCCGCCTCGGCGATCTCGCCCGCCTTCGCCGAGGTGACGCCCTTGGCGGGGTCGACGGGGATCCGTGCCACCGCTTCGGGCCGGGTCGCGGCCACCTCCTCGATGTCCATGCCGCCCTCGGCGGAGGCGATCGCCAGGAAGCCGCCGGCCGCCCGGTCCAGGACGTAGGAGACGTAGAACTCGTCCTCGATGTCGACGGGTTGGGCCAGCATCACCTTGCCGACCCGGTGTCCCTTGATGTCCATGCCGAGGATCTGACGCGCGGTGAGCTGTGCCGCGGCCGGGTCGGCGGCGAGCTTGACGCCGCCTGCCTTGCCCCGGCCGCCGGTCTTGACCTGTGCTTTCACGACGGCCCTGCCGCCGAGTCTGCGGGCGATCGCGCGGGCCTCCTCGGGCGAGTCGGTGACCTCGGCCCTTGGCACCTCGATGCCGTGGTCTTCGAAGATTTCCCTTGCCTGGTGCTCGTACAGGTCCATTCCGGCTCCTGTCTCGAAAGTGCCGCACGCCCCCTGGACACCACCCACCGGATGCGGGATAACAAGCTTCATACAGTATTCGTCGACTGTATGCAATGTACCGCGAGAGCGTTCCCACCCCCTACGAAGGGACAGGACTTCGCCATGCCCGACGACACCCAGGACGCGATATCCGGCGGCCATCTCGTCGCCAAGGCGCTCAAGGCCGAGGGGGTCGACCGCATCTACACCCTCTGCGGCGGCCACATCATCGACATCTACGACGGCTGCGTGGACGAGGGCATAGAAGTCGTCGACGTCCGCCACGAGCAGGTGGCAGCACACGCCGCCGACGGTTACGCACGCATCACCGGGAAGCCGGGCTGCGCGGTCGTCACCGCGGGACCGGGGACGACCGACGCCGTCACCGGGGTCGCCAACGCCTTCCGCGCAGAGTCCCCGATGCTGCTGATCGGCGGCCAGGGCGCCCTCACCCAGCACAAGATGGGGTCCCTGCAGGACCTGCCGCACGTCGACATGATGGCGCCGATCACCAAGTTCGCGGCGACCGTCCCGGACACCGCCCGCGCCGCCGACATGGTCTCGATGGCGTTCCGCGAGTGCTACCACGGCGCCCCCGGCCCCTCCTTCCTGGAGATACCGCGCGACGTCCTCGACGCCAGGGTCCCGGCCGAGAAGGCGCGCGTCCCCCGGTCCGGCGCCTACCGGGCCTCGACCCGCACGGCCGGCGACCCCGAGGCGATCGAGAAGCTCGCCGACCTCCTCGTGCACGCGGAGAAGCCCGCCGTCCTGCTGGGCAGCCAGGTCTGGACGACCCGCGGCACCGAGGCCGCCATCGAACTGGTCCGCACGCTCAACGTCCCGGCGTACATGAACGGCGCCGGACGCGGCACCCTGCCGCCCGGCGACCCGCACCACTTCCAGCTGTCCCGCCGGTACGCGTTCTCGAACGCCGACGTCATCGTGATCGTCGGCACGCCGTTCGACTTCCGGATGGGCTACGGCAAGCGGCTCTCCCCCACCGCGACCGTCGTGCAGATCGACCTCGACTACCGCACGGTCGGCAAGAACCGGGACATCGACCTCGGAATCGTCGGGGACGCGGGGCTGGTGCTGAAGTCGGTGACCGAGGCGGCCTCCGGGCGCGTCGACGGCGGCGCCTCCCGGCGCAAGGAGTGGCTCGACGAACTGCGCGCCGCCGAACAGACCGCGCTGGAGAAGCGGTTGCCGAGCCTGAAGTCGGACGCCTCGCCCATCCACCCGTACCGCCTGGTCAGCGAGATCAACGACTTCCTCACCGAGGACTCGATCTACATCGGCGACGGCGGCGACATCGTCACCTTCTCCGGTCAGGTCGTGCAGCCGAAGTCCCCCGGGCACTGGATGGACCCCGGTCCGCTCGGCACCCTCGGCGTCGGCGTCCCGTTCGTGCTCGCCGCCAAGCAGGCCCGCCCCGACAAGGAGGTGGTCGCCCTCTTCGGCGACGGCGCCTTCTCCCTCACCGGCTGGGACTTCGAGACGCTGGTCCGCTACGACCTCCCGTTCGTCGGGATCGTCGGCAACAACTCCTCGATGAACCAGATCCGTTACGGCCAGGCCGCCAAGTACGGCAAGGAGCGCGAGCGGATCGGCAACACCCTCGGGGACGTCCACTACGACAAGTTCGCCCAGATGCTGGGCGGTCACGGCGAAGAGGTCCGCGACCCCGCCGACATCGGCCCCGCCCTGCGCCGGGCCCGGGAGTCGGGCAAACCGTCCCTGATCAACGTCTGGGTCGACCCCGACGCGTACGCCCCCGGAACCATGAACCAGACCATGTACAAGTGAGGTGAACGCCGATGACCGCCAAGGCACTCGAGGGCATTCGCGTCCTCGACATGACCCACGTCCAGTCCGGCCCCTCCGCCACCCAGCTGCTCGCCTGGCTCGGCGCGGACGTGGTCAAGCTGGAGGCGCCGACCGGTGACATCACGCGCAAGCAGCTGCGTGACCTCCCGGACGTCGACTCCCTCTACTTCACGATGCTCAACTGCAACAAGCGGAGCATCACCCTCAACACCAAGACCGAGCGCGGCAGGGAGATCCTGACCGAGCTGATCCGCCGCTCCGACGTGATGGTCGAGAACTTCGGACCGGGCGCGGTGGACCGGATGGGGTTCACCTGGGACCGCGTCAAGGAGATCAACCCCCGGATCGTGTACGCCTCCATCAAGGGGTTCGGGGACGGCCCGTACACCGACTTCAAGGCGTACGAGGTCGTCGCCCAGGCGATGGGCGGCTCGATGTCGACCACCGGCTTCGAGGACGGGCCGCCGCTCGCCACGGGGGCCCAGATCGGCGACTCGGGCACCGGGGTGCACGCGGTGGCCGGGATCCTGGCGGCACTCCTCCAGCGGGAGCGGACCGGCCGCGGCCAGCGGGTCAACGTCGCCATGCAGCACGCCGTGCTCAACCTCTGCCGGGTGAAGCTGCGCGACCAGCAGCGGCTGGCGCACGGCAGGCTCGCCGAGTACCCGAACGAGGACTTCGGCGACGAGGTGCCCCGCTCCGGCAACGCCTCCGGCGGCGGCCAGCCCGGCTGGGCGGTGAAGTGCGCGCCGGGCGGCCCCAACGACTACGTGTACGTCATCGTGCAGCCCGTCGGCTGGCAGCCGATAACCGGGCTGATCGGCCGGCCGGAGCTGGCGGACGACCCGGACTGGGCGACCCCGGAGGCCCGCCTGCCCAAGCTGAACAAGATGTTCCAGCTGATCGAGGAGTGGTCCTCGACACTCCCCAAGTGGGAGGTGCTGGAGCGGCTCAACGCGCACAACATCCCGTGCGGGCCGATCCTTTCCACCAAGGAGATCATCGAGGACGAGTCGCTGGCCGCCAACGAGATGGTGGTGCGGGTCCCGCACCCCGAGCGCGGCGAGTTCGTCACCGTCGGCAGCCCGCTCAAGCTCTCCGACTCCCCCGTGGACATCACCGGTTCCCCTCTGCTCGGCGAGCACAACGAAGCGGTCTACATCGGCGAACTCGGCCTCGGTGACGAGGAACTGCGCCTGCTCAAGTCGAACGGAGTGATCTGACGTGATGGCAGAGGACCGGGGGACACGGGTCCGCGAACTCCTCGACGCCGTGCGGGCCGAGGGCCGTACCGCGCTCACCGCGCCCGAGGGCAAGGTCGTCGCCGACGCGTACGGGATCGCCGTGCCGGGCGAGGAACTGGCCAGGGACGTCGACGAGGCGGTGGCGTACGCGGCGCGCTTCTCCGGGCCGGTGGTGATGAAGATCGTCTCGCCGGACATCCTGCACAAGACCGACGCGGGCGGCGTGGTCGTCGGGGTCGAGGGCGCGGCGGACGTGCGCTCGGCCTTCCACCGGATCGTCGAGAACGCGCGCGGCTACGACGCCGAGGCCCGCATCGAGGGCGTCCAGGTGCAGGAGTTGCTGCCGAAGGGCACGGAGGTCATCGTCGGCGCGGTCACCGACCCGACCTTCGGGAAGGTGGTCGCGTTCGGGCTCGGCGGGGTGCTGGTCGAGGTGCTGAAGGACGTGACGTTCCGGCTGGCGCCGGTCTCCGCCGACGAGGCGCTGTCGATGCTGGACTCCATCAAGGCGGCCGAGGTGCTGCGCGGGGTGCGCGGGCAGGCCGGGGTGGACCGGTGGGCCGTCGCCGAGCAGATCCGGCGGGTCTCCCAACTGGTCGCGGACTTCCCGGAGATCGCCGAGGTGGACCTCAACCCGGTGATCGCCACCCCTCAGGGCGCGGTCGCGGCCGACATCCGGATCATCCTGGCCGGGCAACTGCCGCCACCCCGCAGGACGTTCACGCGCGACGAGATCCTCACCTCCATGCGCCGGCTGATGCGGCCGCGCTCGGTGGCCGTGATCGGTGCCTCCAACGAGCCCGGCAAGATCGGCAACTCGGTGATGCGCAACCTCGTGGACGGCGGCTTCGCCGGGGAGATCCATCCGGTCAACCCCCGGGCCGATGACATCCTCGGCCGCAAGGCGTACAAGAGTGTCACGGACGTTCCCGGTGAGGTGGACGTGGCGGTCTTCGCCATTCCGGCGAAGTTCGTGGCGGCGGCGCTGGAGGAGGTGGGCCGCAAGAAGATCCCCAACGCCGTCCTGATCCCCTCCGGTTTCGCGGAGACCGGCGAGCACGGGCTCCAGGAGGAGATCGTCGCGATCGGCGAGCGGCACGGCATCCGACTCCTCGGCCCGAACATCTACGGCTACTACTCCACCTGGCAGGACCTGTGCGCCACGTTCTGCACACCGTACGACGTGAAGGGCGGGGTGGCGCTGACCTCGCAGTCCGGTGGGATCGGCATGGCCATCCTCGGCTTCGCGCGCACCACCGGGACGGGCGTGTCGGCGATCGTCGGCCTCGGCAACAAGTCGGACGTGGACGAGGACGACCTGCTGACCTGGTTCGGCGAGGACCCGCACACCGAGTGCATCGCGATGCACCTGGAGGACCTCAAGGACGGCCGCGCCTTCGTGGCGGCGGCGCGGGCGACCGTGCCGAAGAAGCCGGTCGTGGTCCTCAAGGCGGGCCGTACGGCGGCCGGTGCCAGGGCGGCCGGATCGCACACGGGCGCGCTCGCGGGCGACGACGCGGTGTACGACGACATCCTGCGGCAGGCGGGCGTCATCCGGGCGCCGGGCCTGAACGACATGCTGGAGTACGCGCGCGGCCTGCCGGTGCTGCCCGCCCCGCGGGGCGACAACGTCGTGATCATCACGGGTGCGGGCGGCAGCGGTGTGCTCCTGTCCGACGCCGTCACGGACAACGGCCTGTCCCTGATGGAGATCCCGCCGGACCTGGACGAGGCGTTCCGCCGTTTCATCCCGCCGTTCGGCGCCGCCGGCAACCCGGTGGACATCACGGGCGGCGAGCCGCCGTCGACGTACGAGGCGACGATCCGGCTCGCTCTGGAGGACCCGCGCGTCCACGCCCTGGTCCTCGGCTACTGGCACACCATCGTCACCCCGCCGATGGTCTTCGCCGAACTGACGGCCCGGTTGGTCGCCGAGTTCCGGGAACGGGGCGTCGAGAAGCCGGTCGTCGCCTCGCTCGCGGGGGACGTCGAGGTCGAGGAGGCCTGCCGGTACCTGTACGAGCGGGGGGTCGTGGCGTACCCGTACACGACCGAACGGCCGGTGGCCGTGCTCGGCGCCAAGTACCGCTGGGCGCGGGCGGCAGGGCTGTTGGGGGGCGGGTCATGACCTGACCGAGAAGGGGGCCGGCCGGCGGTGCGCTGCGGCCGGCCCCGGGACCCGCGCGCGCACGAAAGGCATTGGACAGGGGGCGCTGGCCAGAGCTTTCGACGCAAGGGGTGCTGAACGAACATGTCATCCATCGACCTAACGGCGTCCGTCCCCTTCAGGGAGGTGACGGACCGCAACGGCCGCACGTACCGGATCGGCGAGAGCGACGTCGATCTGATGGGCCGGACACGCAAGTGGATGGTCATCCTGCCCTGGGTGGGCATGATGGGCATCAGTTCCGCCGAGTACGCGTTCACGTCGGCGGAGGACACGCTGCACGAGGCACATCTGTGGATCAGCGGGCACATCTTCTGGCTGATGGGCGTCTGGGTGTTCTTCCAGGCGGCCGTGGCCTTCCCGGCCGGGCAACTGCGCGAGAGCGGACGGCTCCCCGCGCGCACCGCCATGCTGATCGGCGCGGTCGGCACGCTTCTGGGGTACGTGGCACTGGCGTTCGCGCCGAACGTGGTCGTCGCCTACCTCGGCTTCGGCATGTGCAGCGGCATCGGCGCCGGTCTCGTCTACGCGACCTGCGTGAACATGGTCGGCAAGTGGTATCCGGAACGCAAGGGCGGCAAGACGGGCTTCGTGAACGGCGGTTTCGCGTACGGGTCCGTGCCGTTCGTGTTCCTGTTCACCTCCGTCCTCGACCTCGGCAACTACCGGGTCCTGCTCACCTCGGTCGGCGTCGGGCTCTGTCTGGTGGTGGCGTCGGCCGGCTGGTTCTTCAAGGACCCGCCGAAGAACTGGTGGCCGCCGCACGTCGACCCCCTGAAGGCGACCCAGGATCCGCGCATCCGGCGGGCGTTGGAGAAGAACCCGCCGGCCGTCAAGCAGTACACCCCGAAGGAGGCGGCCCGTACCCCCGTCCTGTGGATGATGTGGTTCTGCCTGCTGTGCACGGCCGGGATCAACATCTTCGGGATCGCCTTCCAGGTGCCCTTCGGGAAGGACATGGGGTTCGCCGGCGGGATCGTGGCCACCGCCATGTCCCTGAAGGCGATCGTCAACGGCACCGGCCGCGGGGTCATCGGCTGGATCTCCGACCGCTACGGCCGCCGCAACACACTGATCATCGTGTGCATCGTGCTCGGCAGCGCGCAGTTCGGCGTGCTGGTCTCCGGCCAGATGGGCAGCATGCCGTTCTTCCTGTTCTGCTCCATGGTCTCCGGATTCGGCGGCGGGGCGATCTTCCCGCTCTTCGCGGCCATGACGGCGGACTACTTCGGTGAGAACAACAACGCCACCAACTACGGGATGGTCTACAGCTCCAAGCTGATATCGGGCCTGGTGGGCTCCGGCCTGGGCGCGGTCGTCGTGGGCGAGTGGGACTACCACGGCGCGTTCGTCCTGGCGGGCTCGGTCGGCCTGGCCTCCGCAGTGCTGGCGCTCTTCCTCAAGGCACCGGGCAGGCCCAGCGCCCGGCGCATCGTCCCCAACCCGCATCCGCTCGGCGAGGAGATGGCGTGACATGACGGCAGACCCTGTAGCCACGAACAGCACCGGTGCCGGACCGCGCCCGTACCGTGAGGTCACGGACGCCCGCGGCCGCGTCTACCGGATCGGCGAGACCGACCGGGACATCCTCGGCCACTCCCGCAACCTCATGGTGTACCTGCCCTGGGTGGCCATGATGGCCATCAGCGTCTTCGAGTACGCGTACGGCTCCGCGGAGGACACCCTGTCCCACGCGCACGGCTGGACGCAGTCCAACACCTTCTGGATACTGAGCGTCTGGGTGTTCTTCCAGGCCGGCATCGCCTTCCCGGCGGGCTGGCTGCGGGAGAAGGGCATCCTCACCGCACGCCGCGCCATGTACACCGGATCCTTCATGTGCCTGATCGGCTTCCTCGCCCTCTCGCACATCAGCGAGATCTGGCTGGCGATCATCGGCTTCGGCGTGATCGGCGGCCTCGGCTCCGGCCTCGTCTACGCGACCTGCATCAACATGGTCGGCAAGTGGTTCCCCGAACGCCGGGGCGCCCGCACGGGTTTCGTGAACGGCGGCTTCGCCTACGGCTCGCTCCCGTTCATCTTCATCTTCAACTACGCCTTCGACACGGCCAACTACCACCGGGTCCTCGACCTGATCGGCGTCTACGTGCTGGTGGTCGTCCTGGTCGCCGCGTTCTTCTTCAAGGACCCGCCGAAGAACTGGTGGCCGGCCGACATCGACCCGCTCGCCCAGCCGGCGGACTCCAGGACCGCGACGGCGCTGGCCAAGAACCCGCCCGCGGTACGGCAGTTCACGCCGAAGGAGGCGATCCGCACCGGCATGCTCCCGCTGATGTGGATCTCCATCGTGATGACGGCGGGCGTCTCGATCTTCGGCATCTCCTTCCAGGTGGACTTCGCCAAGGACGTCGGCTTCGGCCCGCTGGTCGCGGCCTCCTCCATGGGCGTGATGGCGGTCATCAACGGCGTCGGACGCGGTGTCGTCGGCTGGCTCTCCGACCGCCTCGGCCGCAAGCCGACCCTCGTCTTCGTGATCGTCGTGCTCGGGCTCGCCCAGTTCGGCGTGATCTGGGCCGGTGACATCAAGAGCGAGTGGCTGTTCCTGTTCTTCGCCTTCCTCTCCGGCTTCGGCGGCGGCGCCTTCTACCCGCTCTTCGCCGCCCTCACCCCGGACTACTTCGGCGAGAACTACAACGCCACAAACTACGGCCTGGTCTACAGCGGCAAACTCATCAGCGGCCTGTTCGGCGGCGGCCTCGGCTCCATGGTGGTCGGAGCCTGGGGCTACAACGGCGCGTACGCCCTGGCCGGCGGCATCTCGATGCTGGCGGCGGGCGTGGCCCTGCTGCTGCGGCAGCCGGGCCGGCACGGGACGGGCGCGAAGGTGGGGGTGGTACAGCCACAGACGGCGACCTGACCGCTCGCCGACCGGTCGAGTCCCGGATCGAGGTCCGGGACTCGACCGTCCACCACCACGACTGTCTCGCCCGCACCCGCATGGCCCTCGGCGCCGCGAAGCGCGGACCGCGGCCGCGGGATTCCGGAAACGGCCGGCGCGCGGAAATCCGGTGTGGGCCGACGGTGACCTTCTGTCATTCTTCCTGCCATGTCCGCACGACATCGACGACTGCCCCGGCACCTTGCCTGGCCGCTGAACACCACTGACATCCGCGAGTGTCTCGGCGACTGCATGGCCCAGGTCACGGATCTGCGGTTCCTTGCCGGGCAGGACAGCGGCGACCTCGTGCTGGGAGCAGAGTGGATCGCCCCGATCCGCCGCAGTTACGGCCGGGGCACGCATCCGGACATGATCGGTTTCCGCGTGGACGTCCACCCGGTCGATGCCGCTCGACGTGCTGCCACCCGTGCGGTGCTACTGGCGCGTGCCCTCCCGCAACTCCACACCTGGATCACGCGGGCGATCGCCGCCGACGAGACCTGGAAACTGACTCCGCATCAGCACAGGTGGCGGCTGGCCGACGGCCACCTCACCCATCACGACGAGGCATGAGCCGGGCGACGGCGACGAGGACTCCGCCGGTTCAGGACTCCGCGCGCTCGTGGTACGAGCGCCGCGTGTGCTCCGTGTGTTCGCGCATCAGGGTGGTCGCCAGCTGTTCGTCGCGGGCGGTGATCGCCGCGATCAGTTCGCGGTGTTCGATCCAGGACTGGCGGCCGCGCTGCCGGGCCACCGGCGTGTAGTACCAGCGGACCCTGCGGTCGACCTGGGCGGCGAGTCCGGCGAGGACGGTGTTGCCGGCCAGTTCCATGACCTTGGTGTGGAACGCGGCGTTCAGGGCGACGGCCGCGTCCACGTCGTCCGCGGCGACCGCCTTCTCGCCCTCCGCGCACAGGGCTTCCAGCGCCGCGACTCCGGCACTGCCCGCGGCCGCGGCCGCCAGCCGGGCCGCCTCGGCCTCCAGCAGCGTACGGACCGTCAGGAGCTGGTCGGCCTCGTCCTCGGTGGGCTCGTGGACGAACGCGCCCTGCGCGGGCCGCAGATCGACCCAGCCCTCGGTGTTCAGCCGCTGCAGCGCCTCGCGCACCGGCTGCCGGGAGACACCGAGGTGGCCGGCGAGTTCGCTCTCCACGAGGTGCTGGCCGGGCTGGAGGGAGCGGGTGGTGATGAGTTCCAGCAGCGCCTCGTAGACGCGGTCGCGGAGCGGTCCGGGGCGTTCGAGCTTGGGCACCGCGCCCTGCGGCAGTCCGGCAGACAACATCGGGTCCCCCTTCGGCAGACACCCGTCACGAGCGGACACTCGGTGCGAGGCTCAGTATTGATTGTCTTTCGTCTACAGTCTACGGCGCACTTCCGCCAGGGGAGGCCGGAGTTGGCCTCGTCACACGGCGAACCGCCCGCTCACGGGCACCGCACGACCTGTCCCGCGTAGGACAGGTTGCCGCCGAAGCCGAACAGCAGGACCGCGTCGCCGCTGGTGATCCGCCCCTGCTCGACCAGCTTGGACAGGGCGAGCGGGATGCTCGCGGCCGAGGTGTTGCCGGACTCGGTGACGTCCCGGGCGACGACCGCGTTGACCGCGCCGATCTTCGCCGCGAGCGGCTCGATGATCCGCAGGTTGGCCTGGTGCAGGACGACGGCGGCCAGGTCGAGCGGGTCCACCCCGGCCTTCTCGCAGGCGCGCCGGGCGATGGGCGGCAGCTGGGTGGTGGCCCAGCGGTACACGCTCTGTCCCTCCTGGGCGAACCGGGGCGGGGTGCCCTCGATGCGCACCGCGTGGCTCATCTCGGGGACGGAACCCCACAGCACCGGGCCGATCCCCGGCTCCTCGCCCGGCCCGCAGGCCTCGACCACGGCCGCGCCCGCCCCGTCGCCGACCAGTACGCACGTCGTGCGGTCGGTCCAGTCGGTGACCTCGGACATCTTGTCGGCGCCGATGACCAGGGCCCGGGTGGCGGCCCCGGCCCGTACGGTGTGGTCGGCGGTGGCCAGCGCGTGGGTGAAGCCGGCGCACACGACGTTGATGTCCATCGCGGCCGGCTGCGGGATGCCGAGCCGGGCGGCGACACGGGCGGCCATGTTCGGGGAGCGGTCGATGGCGGTGGAGGTGGCGACCAGCACCAGGTCGATGTCCGCGGGGGCGAGGCCGGCCGCGGCGAGGGCCTTGGCCGCGGCCTGCGCGGCCAGCTCGTCGACGGGTTCGTCGGGGCCCGCGATGTGCCGGGTGCTGATGCCCACCCGGCTGCGGATCCACTCGTCACTGGTGTCGACCATGCCCGCCAGGTCCTGGTTGGTGAGCACCCTGGCGGGCTGGTAGTGGCCGACGGCGGCGATGCGCGAGCCGTTCATGGGTGGTGGATCCCCCTCGTTGCCTCGGTGTGGGCCCACCAGTCTGTTCAGTGACTCACGGGTACGACGGCACGTAAGGCCACAGGAATCGGGCGCCCGAGTTGTCGGCTTCTTGCAGACCCTCGGACGCCCGGGCATTCTCCCGGTTCGGCGGTCGAACGGCTGGTTCAGCCGTTGAACAGCTGTGTCGCCTTCTGTACGAGTTCGTACACGCCGTAGGCGAAGGGCGCGCCGACCCAGAGCCAGGCGACGGCGATCAGCCAGCGGCGGTCGGGCTCATGCAGGCTGCTGTCGTTCGACATCGACGGCCTCCCTGGGTGCGGGGATGTGGTGGCGGGCGTTGACGGGCCGGATCAGCTCGTTGGCGACGAACCCGACGACGAGCAGGCCGATCATGATGCCGAAGGACAGGGTGTACAGGTCGGCGCCGTGCTTGCCGGCGTCCTTCTGGTGGTCGGCGATCCGGTTGACGATCAGCGGTCCGAGCACGCCGGCCAGCGACCAGGCGGTGAGCAGCCGGCCGTGGATCGCACCGACCTGGTAGGTGCCGAAGAGGTCCTTCAGGTAGGCGGGGACGGTGGCGAAGCCGCCGCCGTAGAAGGAGAGGATCACCAGCGCGCACAGGATGAACAAGGGCTTGGAGGAGTCCCCGAACAACGTGATGAGCAGGTACATCAGCGCGCCGACCCCGAGGTAGACGCGGTAGATGTTCTTGCGGCCGATCAGGTCGGAGGTGGACGACCAGCCGATGCGTCCGGCCATGTTGGCGGCGGACAGCAGGGCGACGAACCCGGCCGCCGCGGAGACCGTGACCGGGGTGGAGCTGTCGGCGAAGAAGTCCGTGATCATCGGGGCGGCCTTCTCCAGGATGCCGATGCCCGCGGTCACGTTCATGCAGAGGACGACCCACAGGCACCAGAACTGCGGGGTGCGGATCGCGGAGTTCGCGGAGACCTGGACGCCCTCGAAGGCGCTCGGCGCGTCCGCGACCGGCCTCTCGCTGCGCGGCACCCGGATCAGCAGCACGCCCAGCGTCATGAAGACGGCGTACGACAGCCCGTGCACCAGGAAGGCGAGGGCGATGCCATCGTTGTCACTGCCGAAGGACGAGAGCATCTGCGCGGACCAGGGCGAGGCGATCAGCGCGCCGCCGCCGAAGCCCATGATGGCGATGCCGGTGGCCATGCCGGGCCGGTCGGGGAACCACTTGATCAAAGTGGAGACGGGCGAGATGTAGCCGATGCCGAGGCCGATGCCCCCGACGAAGCCGTAGCCGAGGACGATCAGCCAGTACTGCTTGGTCTCGGCGCCGAGCGCGGAGATCAGGAAGCCGGTGGAGAAGCAGACCAGGGCGACCGTCATGGCCCAGCGCGGCCCGTTGCGCTCGACGAGGGTGCCGCCGAACGCGGCCGACAGGCCGAGCATCACGATCGCGAGCTGGAAGGGCAGCGCGCTCTCGGTGCCACTGAGGTTCAGCGCGGATTCGAGCGGCGGCTTGAAGACGCTCCAGGCGTAGGCCTGGCCGATGGAGAGGTGGACGGCGAGGGCGGCGGGCGGGACGAGCCAGCGGCTCCAGCCCGGCGGTGCTACAGGGGGGCTGCTCATGAGTCCCGAACGGTAGGCGTGCGTCCGGTGGTTGAGAACCCGACGGCCGGATCGTATGCGATGAGCGGTATCCAGAATGCGCCGAACGGTCATGGCCGGAACCCTTGCCGCCCTCAAGTCCATACTGTAGACAATATTTCGTCGACATCTTCCGGCCCCTACGGGCCACCTCCGCGGTATCCCTCAAACCGAACGGAGTGTTCCGTGAAAGTCGCAGTCCTCGGCGCCGGTGCGATCGGCGCCTACGTCGGTGCCGCGCTCCACCGCGCGGGCGCCGACGTGCATCTCGTCGCCCGTGGACCGCATCTGGCGGCCATGAGGCAGTACGGAGTAAGGGTGTTGAGCCCGCGCGGCGACTTCACCGCGCACGCGCACGCCACCGACGACCCGACCGAGGTCGGCCCGGTCGACTACGTCTTCCTGGGGCTGAAGGCCAACTCGTACGCGGCGTGCGGGCCGCTGATCAGGCCGCTGCTGCACGAGCGCACGGCGGTGGTCGCGGCCCAGAACGGCATCCCCTGGTGGTACTTCCACCGGCACGGCGGCCCCCACGACGGGCACCGCGTCGAGAGCGTCGACCCGGGCGGCACGGTCAGTGCCGTGCTCGCCCCCGAACGCGCCGTCGGCTGTGTGGTCTACGCGGCCACCGAACTCGAAGCCCCCGGTGTGGTCCGGCACTTGGAAGGCACCCGGTTCTCGATCGGCGAGCCGGACCGCAGTGTGTCCCAGCGCTGTGCGCGGTTCAGCGAGGCCATGCGGACCGGCGGACTGAAGTGCCCGGTCGAGCCGGACCTGCGCAACGACATCTGGCTCAAGCTGCTCGGCAACATCTCCTTCAACCCGATCAGCGCGCTGGCCCGCGCCACCATGCGGCAGATGTGCCTGCACGGCGGCACCCGGCAGGTCATCGAGATCATGATGCGCGAGACGCTCTCGGTCGCCGAGGCGCTCGGCTGCGAGGTCGGTGTCTCCATCGAACGCCGGCTCGCGGGCGCCGAGAAGGTCGGCGACCACCGCACCTCCACCCTCCAGGACCTGGAGCGCGGCAAGCCGCTGGAACTCGACGTGCTGCTCGCGGCCGTGGTCGAGCTGGCGGGGATCACCGGCGTGGAGGTGCCCACCCTGCGCACCGTGCACGCCATCTCGGACCTGCTCGCGCTGAGGAGCGCCGCATGAGCGTCGAGGAGCGCCGCATGAGGAAACGGCAGCAGAAGACCTACACCCGGCTCACCCACCCCCTGGTACGGGACTCCCGTGCCGAGCCGTTCCGGCAGGCGGGCTGGGACGAGGCCCTGGACCGGGCCGCCCGCGGCCTGGAGCGCAACCGCGACGCGTTCGGGATGTTCTCCTGCGCCCGCGCCACCAACGAGATGAACTACGTGGCCCAGAAGTTCGCCCGGGTGGTCATGGGCACCAACAACGTCGACTCCTGCAACCGGACCTGCCACGCCCCGAGCGTGGCCGGGCTGAGCGCCGCCTTCGGCTCCGGCGGGGGCACCTCGTCGTACGAGGAGATCGAGCACACCGACGTCATCGTGATGTGGGGCTCCAACGCCCGTTTCGCGCACCCCATCTTCTTCCAGCACGTGCTCAAGGGCATCCGCAACGGCGCCCGGATGTACGCCGTCGACCCGCGCCGCACCTCCACCGCCGAGTGGGCGGAGGGCTGGCTCGGGCTGAACGTGGGCACGGACATCCCGATGGCGCACGCCATCGGCCGGGAGATCATCCACGCGGGGCTGGCGAACGAGGCGTTCGTCGAGCGGGCGACGACCGGGTTCCAGGAGTACCGGGCCCTCGTCGAACCGTGGACGCTGTCGCTCGCGGAGAAGGTGACGGGCGTACCGGCCGCGGCGATACGGGAGTTGGCGCACGCCTACGCCCGCGCCGAGCGCGCCCAGCTGTGCTGGACCCTCGGCATCACCGAGCACCACAACGGCACCGACAACGTCCGCGCCCTGATCAACCTGTCCCTCCTCACCGGTCAGGTCGGCCGCTGGGGCGCCGGGCTGCAGCCGCTGCGCGGCCAGAACAACGTGCAGGGCGGCGGCGACATGGGGGCGATCCCCAACCGGCTGCCCGGCTTC
Organism: Streptomyces sp. NPDC001068; assembly: GCF_042897315.1. NCBI lineage: Bacteria > Bacillati > Actinomycetota > Actinomycetes > Kitasatosporales > Streptomycetaceae > Streptomyces > Streptomyces sp. NPDC001068. Next base: position 518,439 of record NZ_JBIAYD010000001.1, read on the forward strand.
CAGGACATCCTGGACCCCGGGACCCGGCTGAAGTTCGAGTCGGCGTGGGACACGGTCATCCAGCCGCACTACGGACTGAACCTCACCGAGATGTTCGAGGCGATGGAGGAGGGCGCGCTCAAGGCGGTCTACTGCATAGGCGAGAACCCCGCCCAGTCGGAGGCCGACAGCGAGCAGGCCGTACGGCGGCTCCGGGCCCTCGACTTCCTCGTCGTCCAGGACATCTTCCTCACGAAGACCGCGGAGCTGGCGGACGTGGTGCTGCCGGCCACCGCCGGCTGGGCCGAGACCGAGGGCACGACGACCAACAGCGAGCGCCGGGTCCAGCGGGTGCGCCGGGCCGTGACCCCGCCCGGCGAGGCCCGCGAGGACATCGACATCCTCTGCGATCTCGCCGGCCGGCTCGGGCACGACTGGAAGTACACCGACGCCGAGGCCGTCTGGAACGAACTGCGGTCCCTCTCGCCCGACCACTACGGGATGACGTACGACCGGCTGGCCGAGCACCAGGGCATCCAGTGGCCGTGCCCGAGCACCGAACGGATCGAACCGGCCTACCTGCACTGCAGGTTGTGGGAGAAGGACCCGGCACGGCGCGGCACGCCGGCGCCCTTCGGGCTGGTCCGGCACGATCCGCCGGTCGACCTGACCGACGAGGAGTACCCGGTCCGGCTCACCACCGGGCGACGCCTGGACTCCTACAACACCGGTGTGCAGAGCGGTGGTTACGCCTCCCCACTGCGGCGCGGCGAGTACATCGAGCTGTGCCCGGAGGACGCCGAGCGGTACGGGGTCACGGTCGGCGAGGAGGTCCAGGTGACCTCGCGGCGGGGCGCGGTGGTGGCCCCGGTCTGGATCGACACGGCGCTGCGCCCCGGTCTCGCCTTCATGACCATGCACTTTCCCGACGAGGTGGACACCAACCAGCTGACGATCGAGGCCAACTGCCCGATCGCGGGGACGGCGGAGTTCAAGGCGTCGGCCATCCGTATCGAGAAGCTCCCGGTCGCGACCATCGTGAGGTGACCCAGGTGGACCTGCACTTCGGCGACAGCAAACCGACGGACGAGGAACGCGAGGCCGTCGACGCCCTGTTGGGCCCTCCGGAGTCATCCTGGGAGGGCGCCGGCCGTTCCGAGGCGGACCTGCGGTGGGCGCGCGGCGGGCGGCCCGCCCGGGACCGCCGCGACCAACTGCTGCCGGGGCTGCACGCGATCAACGACCGGGTCGGCTGGATCAGCGAGGGCGCCCTCGACTACCTGTGCCGCCGCCTGACGGTCCCGCCCGCCGAGGCCTACGGGGTGGCCACCTTCTACGCGATGTTCTCCGTACGGCCCCGCCCGGCGACCGTCCTGCACGTCTGCACCGACCTGGCGTGCGCCGCGGCGGGTTCGGCAGCGCTGTGCGCCGGGGTGGAGGAGCGGCTCGGCCCCGGCGTGCACATGGAGCGCGGTCCCTGCCTGGGGCTGTGCGAACGGGCCCCGGCCGCCCTCGCGATCCGGGCCGGGGATCCGGTGCGTACGGCGGTGGCGGCGCCGGCGACCGTGCCGGACGCCGTCCTCGCGGCCACCGCGCCCGACTCGGCGGCCCCGGAGCCGTCCGCCGCGTCGGCCGTCCCCCAGGCGGGGCAGGCGGACCTGATCCTGCTGAAGCGGGTGGGCGTGGTCGATCCGTCCTCGCTCGACGACTACCGGGCGAACGGCGGCTACACCGCGCTGCGCCGGGCCTTCGCCCTCGGCCCCGTCGGGGTCATCCGCGAGGTCACCGACTCCGGCCTGGTCGGGCGCGGCGGCGCCGCCTTCCCCACCGGCCGCAAGTGGCAGGCGACGGCATCCCAGCCGGACCGCCCGCACCACCTCGTCTGCAACGCCGACGAGTCCGAACCCGGCACCTTCAAGGACCGAGTGCTCCTGGAGGGCGACCCGTACGCGCTGGTCGAGGCGATGACCGTCGCGGCGTACGCGACCGGCGCGCACCGGGGCTTCGTCTACCTGCGCGGCGAGTACCCGCGCGCGGCACGCCGGCTACGGCACGCGGTCGACCAGGCGCGCGCCCGGGGCTTCCTCGGCGAGGACGTGCTCGGTCAGGGCTTCGCCTTCGACATCGAGATCCGGCGCGGCGCGGGGGCGTACGTCTGCGGCGAGGAGACGGCCCTGTTCAACTCGATCGAGGGCTACCGCGGCGAGCCGCGCTCGAAGCCGCCGTTCCCGGTGGAGAAGGGGCTGTTCGGGAAACCGACGGTCGAGAACAACGTGGAGACACTGGTCAACGTCCTGCCCGTCCTGACCATGGGCGCACCCGCGTACGCGGCGATCGGCACGGCCAAGTCCACCGGACCGAAGCTCTTCTGCGTGTCGGGGAGCGTGGCCCGCCCCGGGGTCTACGAACTCCCCTTCGGCGCCACGCTCGGCGAACTGCTCCGACTCGCCGGGGTCCGGGACGGATTGCGGGCGGTACTGCTCGGCGGCGCCGCGGGCGGCTTCGTACGGCCCGACGAACTCGGCATCCCGCTGACCTTCGAGGGCACCAGGGAGGCCGGCACCACGCTCGGCTCGGGCGTGGTGATGGCCTTCGACGACACCGTGCCCCTGCCCCGGCTGCTGCTCCGTATCGCCGAGTTCTTCCGGGACGAGTCCTGCGGGCAGTGCGTGCCGTGCCGGGTGGGGACGGTCCGGCAGGAGGAGGCGCTGCGACGCATCGTGGACCGCACCGGGGCCGGCGCGGCCGACGACGTCGCGCTGCTGCGCGACGTCGGCCGGGCGATGCGGGACGCCTCGATCTGCGGTCTGGGCCAGACCGCGTGGAACGCCGTGGAATCCGCCATCGACCGGCTGGGAGCGTACCGATGACCGTGACACCGCTGGGGATCCCGCGCCGGCTCCTCGAGTTCACCCTCGACGGCGACCGGGTCCGGGTCCCGGAGGGCTCGACGATCCTGGACGCCTGCCGGGCGGCCGGAACCGACGTGCCGACCCTGTGCGAGGGCGACACCCTGCGCCCGAAGAACGCCTGCCGGGTGTGCGTGGTGGAGGTGGAGGGGGCCCGGACCCTGGTGCCGGCCTGCTCGCGCAAGGCCGAGCCGGGGATGGAGGTGCGCACCGCCACCGAGCGGGTCCGGCACAGCCGCAGGATCGTCCTGGAGCTGCTGGCCTCCTCCGTGGACCTGTCGACGACCCCCAGGGCCGCCGAGTGGATCAGGGAGTACGGGGCCGAACCGGACCGCTTCGGCCCGGACGCGGCCCGGGTGGGCGAGGAGCCGAGGGTCGACAACGACCTGTACGTGCGCGACTACGACAAGTGCATCCTCTGCTACAAGTGCGTGGACGCCTGCGGCGACCAGTGGCAGAACAGCTTCGCGATCTCGGTCGCCGGTCGCGGCTTCGACGCCCGGATCGCCGTGGAGCACGACGCCCCGCTGACCGACTCGGCCTGCGTCTACTGCGGGAACTGCGTGGAGGTCTGCCCCACCGGGGCGCTGTCGTTCAAGTCGGAGTTCGACATGCGGGCCGCGGGTACCTGGGACGAGGCACGGCAGACGGAGACGACCACCGTGTGCGCGTACTGCGGTGTGGGCTGCAACCTCACGCTCCATGTGCAGGACAATGAGATCGTCAAGGTCACCTCGCCGCACGACAACCCGGTGACCCACGGCAATCTCTGCATCAAGGGCCGTTTCGGCTACCAGCACGTACAGAACCGGGGCTGATCAGACCATGGGACGAGTCACGGAACGACGCAAGGTCATCCGCATCCGGGACGGAGCGGTCTCCGCCCGGCCGGACACGCTCGTCGCCGAGGAACCGCTGGAGATCAGGCTCAACGGGAAACCCCTGGCCATCACGATGCGCACGCCCGGCGACGACTTCGCGCTGGCGGCCGGGTTCCTGGTGAGCGAGGGGGTCCTGGCGACCGCCGACGACCTGCAGAACATCGTCTACTGCGCGGGAGCGACAGCGGACGGTTCCAACACCTACAACGTGGTCGACGTACGGACCACGCCGGGCGTCCGGCTCCCCGACTTCACCCTGGAGCGGAACGTCTACACCTCCTCGTCCTGCGGGCTGTGCGGCAAAGCCAGCCTCGACGCGGTACGGACGACGGCCCGCTGGCCGATCGCCGACACTCCCCCGGTCCGGGTCGAACCCCAGCTGCTCGCGAGCCTCCCCGACCGGCTCCGCGCGGCCCAGCAGGTGTTCGACCGGACCGGGGGGCTGCACGCGGCGGCCCTGTTCACCGAGGACGGCGAGCTGGTGGACATCCGTGAGGACGTCGGCCGGCACAACGCGGTCGACAAACTGGTCGGGCGGGCCCTGCAGAACGGCGGCCTGCCGCTGTCCCGCTCGATCCTGCTGGTCTCCGGCCGGGCCTCCTTCGAACTGGCGCAGAAGGCCGTGATGGCCGGCATCCCGATGCTGGCGGCGGTCTCGGCGCCGTCCTCGCTGGCCGTGGACCTGGCGGCGGAGACGGGCCTGACCCTGGTCGGCTTCCTGCGGGGCCCCAACATGAACGTGTACGCGGGCGAGGACCGCATCGCCCTGCGGGCCGCGGCCGCGAAGGGCTGACCGGCTCCCCGCGGCACGGCGGCGGGGCCCCGACCGGCGGGGAGCGCCCCCTGCGCCGCAGGGGCCCCGCCTCAGCCGCGTGCCCCGGCGGCGACCCGGACCGCGATCTCGGCGAACGCCGCGGTCAGCGGGGCCCGACGGCCGGCCGCCCAGGCGAGCAGCACCTGGTCGGGTTCGGCGTCGGTGACCGGGACGTAGGCGATGTCCGGGCGTGAGTACTGCTCGGCGACCGAGCGGGGCACCGTCGTGATGGCGGTGCCGGCCGCCACGCACTCGAACTTCTCCTCGATGGTGCGCAGCGGCAGGTCGCCGGGCCGGGGGTCGTTGTAGCGCACCCACTGCTCGCCGGCGAGGTCGGCCAGGGAGATCTCCTGCTTCCCGGCGAGCCGGTGCCGGTCCGGGAGCATGGCCACGCGGGGCTCGCTGTACAGAAGGCACAGTTCGAGCCCGTCCTGCCGGACCGGCCGCCGTACGTAGGCGATGTCGACGGTGCCGTCGAGGATCAGCTCCTCCTGGTCGTCCCATTCGACCCGGCATGCCGTGGCCTCGGCCTCGGGGTGGGCCGCGGCGAAGGCGCGCAGGGCGCCGGTGACGACGACCCCGGCGCGGAAGCCGACGACCAGGCGCGGCCGCCCCCGGGCGGCCCGCAGGACGCGGCGCCGGGTGCCGTCGGCGACCGCCAGCAGCTGCCGGGCGTCGTCGAGGAGCTGCCGCCCGGCGTCCGTCAGGGCCACACCGTGGCTGTCCCGCACGAACAGTTCGGCGCCCAGGTCCTTCTCCAGCGCGCGGATCTGACGGCTGAGCACCGGCTGGGCGATGTGCAGACGCCCGGCCGCCCGGCCGAAGTGGAGGAGTTCGGCGACCGCCACGAAGTAGCGGACCTTGCGCAGGTCCAGGTCCATGGCCGCGGCCCCTTCCCTCCGGTGGCGATGCCTCCAGGGTATCGCCGCGGCCGGAAGAGGTCTTGGACGCCGGGTACGGCCCGACCGCAGGCTGGAGAGGTCCCGACGGGACGGAGAAGCGGCTTGGGAAGGGGTCAGTCATGGATCTGCGCGGACAGCGTGTCGTCGTCATCGGGGGTACGGCGGGCATCGGGCTCGCGGTCGCCGGGGGCGCGGCCCGGGAGGGCGCCGAGGTGGTCGTCGCCTCGCGGCGGCCGGAGAGCGTGGAGGCGGCGTTGCGGGTGCTGCCCGAGGGCGCCGAGGGACGGGTCCTCGACGCGTCGGACGAAGACGCCGTGCGCGGCTTCTTCGACGGGATCGGCGGCTACGACCATCTGGTGTACACGGCCGGCGGCTCGCTGCTGCTGGAGTCCGTGGCCGGGACGGACGTCATGGCGGCCCGGCGTTTCCTGGACACCCGGCTGTGGGGCGCCTACCTGGCGGTGAAGTACGGCGCGGGGTCGATCCGCCCGGGCGGTTCGGTGGTGCTGACCACGGGAACGGCGGGGCACCGGCCGCTGCCCGGTTCGAGCGTCGCGTCGGCGCTGTGCGGGGCGATGGAGTCGCTGACCCGGGCGCTGGCCGTGGAGCTGGCGCCGCTGCGGGTCAACGTGGTCTCGCCGGGGGTGGTGCGCACCGAACTGTGGCGCGACCTGCCGGAGGCGGACCGCGAGGAGCTGTACCGGTCGTCCGCCGAGTCGCTGCCGGTGGGGCGGGCGGGCGAGCCGGCGGATGTGGCGGAGGCCTACCTGTACCTGATGCGTGGGGGGTACAGCACCGGGTCGGTGGTGGTCGTGGACGGCGGCGGGATGCTGGTCTGAGCGGTCGGGCGGGGCGGCCGGGCGCGGTCAGGCGGGGATGAGGCGCACCCCGGCGGCGGTCACGACCGTGCCGAGGCGCGGGAAGTCCAGCCGGACGGACGCGTCGTGCTCGGCGCCGGTGAGGGCGGCCATGGCGTCCTCGGCGAAGACCAGCTCGTAGCCGAGGTCGGCGGCGGCGCGGGCGGTGGACTCGACACCGAGGTTGGTGGCGATGCCGCCGAACACCAGGCAGGTGACGCCGAGCCCGCGCAGCCGGGCGTCGAGTTCCGTGCCCTGGAAGCCGCCGACGGTGCGCTTGACGATCTCGACGTCCCCTTCTCTGCGGAGTCCGGCCACCAGGTCGCTGCCCGGCGGCTGCTCGGCGAGCGCGGGCCGTTCCACCCGGAGCAGTACCACGGGTGCGCCGGCCGCGCGGAAGGCGCGGGCCAGTTCCTCGGCGGTGTGCAGGACTTCGGTGCCCTTGCGGGGCGCCAGGGGCAGCGCGACGATGCGGTCCATCAGATCGACGAGGACGAGAGCGGTGCGCGAGGGGTCGAGTGCCAGGGGTGCGGTCATGACGGAACGTTAGCCGTCATCAGCCCTCCGTACCGGAATTCCGGATCAACAGGCCCGTGAACCGGTCACGTTCGGCGACCGGCGGCCGGTGCCGGGCCCACCCGTCGGCGGTCCCACGGCGCCTGCCCCGGCGATACACCGACGGCCCCTCGGCGGTTCGCGCCCGCCTCAGCGGCCCGCGCCACCGGTGCCGACGGCCGACCGTGACTGCGCCGTGGCGGCCGGGGGCTCGGCGGCCGTCTCCCGGGCCTCGTCCGCCTGCTGGGCCTCCTGGGCCTCCGGATCGTGGGCGCGGCGCTTGGCGATGACGGCGCAGACCATGAGCTGCATCTGGTGGAACAGCATCAGCGGCAGCACCGCCAGTGAGGCGTGGGCGCCGAACAGGACGCTGGCCATCGGCAGGCCGGAGGCGAGGGACTTCTTCGACCCGGCGAACTGGATGGCGATGCGGTCCCCGCGGCCGAAGCCGAGCGCCCGGGCGCCGTACCAGGTCACCAGGAGCATCACGGCGAGCAGTACGGCCTCGACGGCGAGGAGCGCGGCCAGCCGGACGGCGCTGACCTGGTGCCAGATGCCCCGGACCATGCCCTCGCTGAAGGCGGTGTAGACGACCAGCAGGATGGAGCCGCGGTCGACCAGGCCGAGGACCTTCTTGTGCCGGGTGATGAACCCGCCGAGCCACGGGCGCAGCAGCTGTCCGGCGACGAAGGGCACCAGCAGCTGCAGGACGATCTTGACGATGGAGTCGGCGGAGAAGCCGCCCCCGCTGTTGCCGAGCAGGGCGGCGGCGAGCAGCGGGGTGAGGACGATGCCGATCAGCGAGGAGAAGGACCCGGCGCAGATCGCGGCGGGCACGTTGCCCCGCGCGATCGAGGTGAAGGCGATCGACGACTGGATCGTCGACGGCACCAGGGTGAGGAAGAGGAGCCCCTGGTAGAGCGGGTGCGTGAGCAGTACGGGCACCAGGCCGCGGGCGGCCAGGCCGAGGACCGGGAAGAGCACGAAGGTGCAGGCCAGGACCGTGACGTGCAGCCGCCAGTGGCGCACTCCGTCGAGGGCCTCGCGGGTGGACAGCCGGGCGCCGTAGAGGAAGAACAGGAAGGCGATCGCGGTCGTGGAGGCGCCGGAGGCCACGTCGGCGGCGGTGTCCCGGGCCGGCAGCAGCGCGGCGAGGCAGACCGTCGCGAGCAGCAGCAGGACGTAGGGGTCGATCGGCATCCGACTGGGCCGGCTCAGGCGTTTCACGGTGCTCCACTTGCGGTCGGTCGATCGGGTCGGACGGCACTCGGGCCGCGGGGTCAGGCGGAGGCCGACGGGCCCCTCTCCATCGTCCTCCTCCACCAGGTGATCGGGAATCCTGCATACCGCTCTGACTGCCATCGTGCTGCGCGATAACATGTCCGAGTGTACGACCCTTCGCAGCTGCGCACCTTCCTGGCGGTGGCCCAGACCCTGAGCTTCACCCAGGCCGCCCGCCGCCTGGGGCTGCGCCAGTCCACCGTCAGCCAGCACGTACGCCGCCTGGAGGACGCGGCGGGCCGTCAGCTGTTCTCCCGGGACACGCACTCGGTGGAGCTGACCGAGGACGGTGAGGCGATGCTCGGCTTCGCGCGCCGGATCCTGGAGGTGCACGAGCAGGCCGCGGCCTTCTTCACGGGTACCCGGGTGCGCGGCAGGCTCCGCTTCGGCGCGTCGGAGGACTTCGTCCTGACCCGGCTGCCGGAGATCCTGGAGGGCTTCCGCTACGACCACCCCGAGATCGACCTGGAGCTGACGGTGGAGCTCTCCGGCACCCTGCACGAGCAGCTGGCCGCCGGAAAGCTGGACCTGGTGCTGGCCAAGCGGCGCGCCGGGGATCCGCCGGGCGAGCTGGTCTGGCACGACGACCTGGTGTGGATCGGCGCGGAGCGGCTCCGCCTGGACCCCGACCGTCCGGTACCGCTGATCGTCTACCCGCCGCCGGGCATCACCCGCGCCCTGGCCCTGGAGGCCCTGGAGCGCCAGGGCCGGGACTGGCGCGTCGTCTGCACCAGCGGCAGCCTCAACGGGCTGATCGCGGCGGCCCGCGCGGGCCTGGGAGTGATGGCCCACTCGAAGGGCCTGGTCCCGCCGGGCCTCTTCCGGGTCCCGGACCGGGCGGGGCTGCCGGATCTGGACCGGGTCGACTTCGTCGTCGTGCACAGCCCGAGGCGCACACCGGCACAGGCGGCCGCGGACGCCCTGGCGGCGGCCATCCTGGCCAGCGGAGCGCGCCTGAGGCGCCCTTAGGGCGTGGGCTCAGCGCACCGCCGGGTAGGTCAGTTGTTTCACCCGCCGCAGGAACGGCATGGCCTCCACGTGCTGCACCCCCGCCAGGCGCCCCACCGGCCCGCTCAGGTAGGCGTAGAGGCCCGCCGTGTCCCGGACCACCACGGTGACCACGATGTGCGAGGGCCCGGCGGTGGCCGCCGCGAACGCCACCTCCTCGTGTCCCGCGAGGGCTTCCCCGACGGAGTGCATCGCGGACGGCGCGGTGGTGATCCACAGCACCGCGGCGGTGCCGTAGCCGAAGACCTCGGAGCGGTACTCGATGTCGATGTACACGGCCCCGGAGGCGATCAGCGTGCCCAGCCGCCGCTTGACCGCGGACTCGGACCGGCCGGTGGCCCGCTGGAGCTCCGGGTAGGTCGCCCGGCCGTCCCGTTCCAGCGCGGCCAGCAGCGGTCCGTCCTCGGGTTCCAGCCGGGCCGGCCCCGGGGCCCCGGTCACCTGCGGGCGCAGCGCGGCCACCTGGTCGTCCGTCAGCGCCCGGAACTTCCGCATCCACCCGTTGGGCCCGCCGTAGAAGCGGTGCAGGAGCTGCTGGGCGCGGATCTCCACCACGCTGGGGGTGCGCGGCAGTTTGCCCAGCAACAGGTCGTCGTGGTCGCCGGGGTGACGCGGCCGGGTCATGCAGGCGATCTCGGTGCCGCCGGAGGCCAGCCCGATCCAGGCGGTGTCGGGGCGCTTGGCGAGGGCGTCGGCGATGACGGCGGCGCCGTCCGGCGCGCAGCGCAGCCGCAGCATCCACTGGTCCTGACCGAGCCGTTCGGCGTCCCGGACCGCGACCACCCGCAGCCCGGCCTCGGCGCACAGTCTGCGGTAGCGGCGGGCGATCGTCTGGTCGGAGGCGCCGAGCACCGCCCCGATCCGGCTGAAGGGTGCCCGGCCGTCGACCTCCAGCACGCTCAGCAGCCGCAGATCCAGTTCGTCGAAGGTGTCGGATTCCAGCGTCAGCACCATCTCTCCCCTCGGATTCCGCCGATCACCCTTACTTGACCGCCCCGATCGGCCGGTCCGGCCCCATGGTAGGGAGCGAACGCCGGCCACCGGGCCGGCCTTTCCACGAGGAGTGACGAGATGCGCAGGTGGGGGCCGCTGACCGCGGTGTGTCTGGGGACGTTCATGTTGTTGCTCGACGTGACGATCGTGGTGGTGGCGCTGCCGGACATGGCGGCGGCGCTGCACGCGTCACTGAGCGACCTGCAGTGGGTGGTGGACGGGTACGCGCTGGCGCTCGCCGCGCTGCTGCTGGGGGCGGGGGCCGCGGCCGACATCCTCGGCCGGCGCCGGGTGCATGTCGCGGGTGTCGTGCTGTTCGCCGCCGCGAGCCTGCTGTGCGGGCTGGCGCCGGGACCGGGCACGCTGGTGGCGGCGCGGGCCGTGCAGGGGGTGGGCGCGGCGGCGATGTTCGCGACGACACTGCCGCTGCTCGGCTCGGTCTACCAGGGCCGGCAGCGGTCGGCGGCGCTCGGCGTGTGGGGCGCGGTGAGCGGCGGGGCCGCGGCGGTCGGGCCGGTGGTCGGCGGACTGCTGACGGCGGGGCCCGGCTGGCGGTGGATCTTCCTGGTGAACCTGCCGGTCAGCGTGGTCGCGGTGTGGCTGACGCTGCGGGTCGTACCCGAGTCCCGGGGTCCGCGCGGGATGCGGGTGGACTGGGCGGGAACAGCCGCGTTCGCGGTGTTCGCCGGCGGCGTGACCTATGGCGTCGTCCGGGCCGGGGAGGACGGCTGGACGGCGTCCGCGGCGCTCGGCGCGTTCGCCGCGGCGGCCCTGGGACTGCTGGTGTTCGTGCTGGTGGAACGGCGTGCGGCGCATCCGCTGCTGGACCTGTCGCTGCTGCGTGGGCGGGCGTTCACCGGCGTGCTGGTCGGGGCCTTCGCGTTCAGCGGGGTGGCGTTCGGCGCGCTGCCGTACGTGTCGATCTGGATGCAGACCCTGCTCGGGATGACCCCGGTGCGGGGCGGACTGACGCTGCTGCCGATGACGGTGGCCGCGATGCTGGTCGCGGTGCTGGTGGGACGGCTGCTGCACGGCGCGCCGGCCCGGCTGACGGTCGGCGGCGGCCTGCTGCTGATCGGCGCGGGCGACCTGTGCCAGGCGGTGCTCGGCGCCGGCTCCTCGTGGACCGCGCTGATACCGGGGTTCGTACTGGTGGGCGTCGGCACCGGGTTGGTGTCACCGACGGTCGCGGGCGCCGCGCTGGCCGCGGTGCCGGCCGAACGGGCCGGGATGGCGGGCGGCGCGGTGAACACGGTGCGGCAGCTGGGCTACGCGCTCGGGGTCGCGGTGTCCGGGACCGTGGTGACCTCCCGGATGGCCCGCACGCTGCCGCACGGCGCGGCGCACACGCTGGCGGGCGGCGGCGCCGGAGCGCTGCGGGACACCTTCACCGGACACACCCTGCGCGCCGCGTTCGCCTCGGGACTGAACGGTGCCCTGCTGGTGCTGGGCGGTGCCGCGGTGGTGGCGGGCGCCCTGGTCCTGGCGCTGGTGCGGACCCCGCGCGCGGAGGGTCGGGCGCCCGAGGCGGCCGCGGCCGCGGGGTCTGCGCGGGGCACGGCACCCTCGCGGAACTGACCGGTCGGTAACAGGCTGGGGGCGGTAATCGGGTCGTACAGATTCGGTGGAGATTACGGAGCCGGAACTTACTCGACCGTAGGTATTCTGTCCGACCCTTCCCCATGTGAGCGCATTTTCCGGCCCCTGACGGGCGCATACGAGAGCAATGCTCGATTTCGCACCCCCTCCCGGTCGGTCTTCGGGTGGGGTAGCTTTCACGGCGCTGTGCGGAGAGTGACTGGGGAGCGAGAAGCGGGAGCGGGGTTTGCGCGAGTTCACCAACCCGCCGTTGGCGTCGGCGCCGCCGGTGGGCGGCCTGGCCGACTGCGTCTTCGAGCATGCCCTGACGGACCCGCTGCACATCGCCCTCGGCCGCAAGGACGACCGGGGGCAGTGGCGCGACGTGACCTCCGCCGAGTTCCGTGACGAGGTCCTGGCCCTCGCCAAGGGCCTGCTGGCACGCGGTGTCCGGTTCGGCGACCGGGTCGCGATCATGTCCCGCACCCGCTACGAGTGGACCCTGTTCGACTTCGCCCTGTGGACGATCGGCGCCCAGGTGGTGCCGGTCTACCCCACGTCGTCGGCGGAGCAGTGCTTCTGGATGCTCTACGACGCCGAGTGCACGGCCGCGATCGTGGAGCACGAGGACCACGCGATGACGATCGCCACCGTCATCGACCGGCTGCCGCACCTGCGCCAGCTGTGGCAGCTGGACTCCGGCGCGGTGCAGGAGCTGTACGACGCGGGCGCGCACCTGGAGGACGAGGTCGTGCACCGGCACCGGCAGGCGGTCACCCCGGAGTCGGTCGCCACGATCATCTACACCTCGGGCACCACCGGCCGCCCGAAGGGCTGCGTGCTCTCGCACGGCAACTTCATGTACGAGGCGGACACGGTCGTCGGGCGCTGGGAGTCGGTGTTCCGCGCGAGGAAGGGCGAGGAGGTCTCCACCCTGCTCTTCCTGCCGCTCGCGCACGTCTTCGGCCGCATGGTCGAGGTGGCCGCGATCCGGCACGGCGTGCGCTTCGGCCACCAGCCGCAGCTGAACGCGGCCGCGCTGCTGCCCGACCTCGCCGCGTTCCGGCCGACGTTCATCCTGGCCGTGCCGTACATCTTCGAGAAGGTGTTCAACGCGGCCCGGCGGAAGGCGGAGAAGGAGGGCAAGGGCGGCCCGTTCGAGAAGGCCGTCGAGATCGCCGTGAAGTACGCCGACGCCGTCGAGGCGAAGGCCTGGGGCACCGGGGCCGGCCCGTCGGCGTCGCTGCGGGTGCAGCACCAGGTCTTCGACAAGCTGGTCTTCGCCAAGGTGCGGGCCGCGATGGGCGGCCGGATCCGCAACGCCATGTCCGGCGGCTCGGCCATGGACCGCAGGCTCGGCCTGTTCTTCGCCGGCGCGGGCGTGCAGATCTACGAGGGTTACGGCCTGACCGAGTCGACGGCGGCGGCCACCGCCAACCCGCCCGAGCGCACCCGGTACGGGACGGTCGGCCAGGCCATCCCCGGCACCTCCGTGCACATCGCGGACGACGGCGAGGTGTGGCTGCACGGCGACAACGTCTTCCAGGGCTACCTCAACAACCAGAAGGCCACCGACGGCTCGTTGCACGACGGCTGGCTGGCCACCGGCGACCTGGGCGTCCTGGACGAGGACGGCTACCTCACCATCACCGGCCGCAAGAAGGAGATCCTGGTGACCTCCGGCGGCAAGAGCGTCTCCCCCGGCGTCCTGGAGGAGCGGGTCCGCGACCATCCGCTGGTCAACCAGTGCATCGTGGTCGGCAACGACCGGCCCTACATCGCTGCCCTGATCACCCTGGACACCGAGGCCGTCGAGCACTGGCTGCAGATGCGCGGCAAGCCCCCGATGCCCGCGGCCCAGCTGGTGCGGGACGCCGACCTGGAGACCGAGGTGCGACGCGCGGTGGTGGCCGCCAACACCCTGGTCTCGCAGGCCGAGTCGATCCGCACCTTCCGGATCCTCGCCCAGCCGTTCACCGAGGAACACGGACTGCTGACCCCGTCGTTGAAGCTGAAGCGCAAGGCGATCGAGAACGCGTACGCCGACGAGGTCGAGGCCCTCTACCGGGCCTGACGGCTCGTCACCCGGACCTCGCGGCACCGAGGCCGTGACCGGTCGCTTCCAGGACCGTCTCCACGACCTGGCGACCAAGGCTTCGCCAGACCTTTTCATCGGATGTCTGTGCCGCGACGGGTTCCGGGGCGGCGGTCTCCGGAGGACTTCTCACCCATCGGGTACGCACCTGCTCTCCTGAGGCTGAGGTTCTCAGAGCGCGGACAGGGGTGTCCCGTTCACCCGGTTTCACTCGACAACCCTCAAGGGTGTTCACATCCATGCATCCGGTTCAGTCACGCGTCCGGCGATGCGAACCAGGGTCTCCACGGAAACGGGCCGAGGTCAATGGCCCGGAGCGGTAAGGTCGGATGCGTTTCCGGCCAATCTCCGCCCCGAGAGACGGTCGCACCGCTCGGTTCCGGCGGATTCCGGGCTCAGGAATGCGTGGTGGCCGGTGATCGTTGACGATAGGGGTACCACCTGTCGACAACCTTAAGGATCGAGAGCGCGTGAGCAGCAAGGTCCCCCCGAAAATCCTCAACAACGGCATCGAGATGCCCCAGCTGGGCTTCGGTGTGTGGCAGGTGCCTGACGACGAGGCCGAGCGGGCTGTCGCCACGGCACTGGAGGCCGGGTACCGCAGCATCGACACAGCGGCGATCTACGGCAACGAGGAGGGCACCGGCAGGGCGATCGCCGCGTCCGGTGTGCCTCGCGAGGACATCTTCGTCACCACCAAGCTCTGGAACGGCGACCAGGGGTACGACGCCACGCTGCGCGCCTTCGACGCGTCGCTGGCGAAACTCGGCCTGGACCACCTGGACCTGTACCTCATCCACTGGCCGCTGCCGGCCCGGGACAAGTACGTCGACTCCTACCGGGCGTTCGAGAAGCTGCTGGCCGACGGCCGGGTCCGGGCCATCGGCGTCTCCAACTTCCATCCGGAGTACCTGGAACGCCTGATCGACGAGACGTCGGTCATCCCGGCGGTCAACCAGATCGAACTGCACCCGCACCTGCAGCAGCACGCGGTCCGCGAGTTCCACGCCGAGCAGGGCATCGCCACCGAGGCCTGGTCCCCGCTCGGCCAGGGCAAGGGCCTGCTGGAGGTGCCGGCGATCGTCGCCATCGCGCAGAAGCACAACCGCACCCCGGCCCAGGTCGTGCTGCGCTGGCACATCCAGCTGGGCAACGTGGTGATCCCCAAGTCGGTCACGCCGTCCCGGATCAAGGAGAACATCGAGGTGTTCGACTTCAGCCTGGACACCGAGGACCTCGCCGCGATCAGCGCGCTCAACGAGGACCGCCGCATCGGCCCCGACCCGGCCGCGTTCGACGTGGGCTGAACGACCGCCGAACCGCGGCCCGTCGCGCACCGGCCGTCCCGCCGCACAGCCGGCGGGGCGGCCGTCCGCGTTCGCGCCCCCGGTGCCGTGCCCCGACTCCGGTGCGGTGCGGGTCAGTCGGTGTGTACGTCCGCGTGCACGACCTCGAACTCCTCCAGGGCGACCACCGTCACCCGGGCCTTGACCGCGTCCTGACGCCGGGCGGCCGCCTGGCCGCCGCGGGAGGCCGCCATCGCGGAGCGGTCGGTGAAGAGCACCCCGACCGAGCCGCGGCCCGAGTCCCGGTCGAGGAACAGGGCGCAGCGCGCGAAGCCGGGCAGGGCCTCCAGACGCGGTATCGCCGACGCGTGGAACGTCTCGACGAACAGGTCGGCGTCGGCCGGGTCGAACTCCATCCTGGTCATCCGCGCCCCGCCGCCCACCCTGGGTGGTTGCACCGCGTGGAAGGCGGCCACCTCGTAGTTCTCGACGGCGACGGTGCCCGCGAACGGCTCCAGCATCGGCCCGCGCCGCTCGCGCATCACCTGGTCGCTGTTGCGCCGGGCCCCTTCCGAGCCCCACCAGCTGAGCGCGAGCAGTTTGCCGAGCTCCCGGTCGACGAAGACGCACGCACCCCGGTACTCGGGGCGTTCCTCCAGCAGAGAGCGTCCTTCGCTGTTCAGCGCCCGGACCGCGGCCTCGGTCTGCGCCGGATCGCCGGTGACGTACACCGCGCGTACGAACATGGCCCCTCGCCTCCCAGGAGCCACCGGAGCCACTGCCCAACCCCCGCACGGCTCCTGCATAAATGTTCGGATTGTCCTGCCCCACCAGTGTTCCTTGCGGCGCATTTCGTCGCAATGCTGACAATTCCCCGAGTTCACTCGCAGGGGTTGACGCGGACATGCAGCCGGGGCCACCTTGTACGGCACCCGGTCAGGAAACTTTCCTAACAGAAGGGGACCCCCCACAGTGCGCATCCGAACACTGACCCTCGCCGCGGCCTCCGGGGCCGCACTGCTGGCCGCCGGAGTGCTTCCCGCGAACGCGTCCGGCGCCACCGTCCCGAAGTCCGCCCAGGAGGGCTCGGTCAGCGCGGCCGACCTGCTCGCCAAGGTGACCTCCTGCTCGCAGATCTCCAGCGGCAGGTACAAGACCGACGACGAGACCTCCGCCACGATCCCGGTGTGCGGCAAGAACGGCGCGGTGTTCTGGAAGTCCGACATGGACATCGACTGCGACGGCCAGCGCACCACCAACTGCAACGAGGACCGCGACCCCTGGTACCAGGACGACACGGCCTTCCACCAGTCCGACGGCAAGCCACTGAAGGCGGAGACCCTGCCCTACGTGGTCGTCCCCAGTTCCAGCAGCATATGGAACTACTCCAGCGCCGGCATCAAGGGCGGCGGCGTGGTCGCCGTCGTCTACAACAACAAGGTCGAGTACGCGGTGGTCGGCGACACCGGCCCCACGCAGATCATCGGAGAGGCGTCCTACGCCACCGCGAAGGCCCTCGGCATCGACCCCGACCCCGAGACCGGCGGCGCCGACTCCGGCGTCACCTACATCCTGTTCAAGAACTCCAAGGTCTCCCCCATCGAGAGCCACAGCGCGGCGGTGACTCTCGGCGACCAGCTGGCGAAGCAGTTCCTCGCCGCCAACTGACCTGCCCGGTACGGGCCGGCCGGGCCGCCCCCGGCCGGCTCCGGACAGGTCAGTTGGGCTGCCCGAGCGGCCGTACGACGAGGGTGTTCACGTCCACGCCGGCCGGCTGCCGGATCGCCCACACCACGGACTCGGCGATCTGGTCGGCCGTCAGCAGCAGACCGGGCGGCAGGCTGCCGTTGCCGTCCCAGAACGGGGTCTCCACCCGGCCCGGCGCGACCAGTGTGACGCCGACGCCGAACTCGGTGACCTGGCGGCGGGTGTTCTCCGCCAGCCCGGTGACCGCCCACTTGGTCGCGCCGTAGAGGTTGCCCGGCGTGTTCACGAACCCGGCGACGCTGCCGACCAGGACGATCCGGCCCCGGCTCGCCTTCAGCGCGTCGACGGAGGCCCGGATCAGCAGGGCGGGACCGAGCACGTTGGTGAGAACCATCTCGGCCCAGCCCGCCGGGTCGCCGTCGGCGACGGAGTCGTGGGTGGCGAAGCCGGCGTTGGCCACGACCGTGTCGAGCCGGCCGTACGCCTTGAGCGTGCCGTCGACCGCCGCCTGCACGTCGGCGAACTCGGTGGTGTCCCCCACCAGGGTCAGCAGGCCTTCCGGGTCGCCGAGTCCGCGGGCGAAGGCGCGCAGCCGTTCCTCGCCCCGGCCGGTGACGGCCACCTTGTGCCCGCCGTCGAGCAGTTGCCGTGCGACGGCGGCGCCGATGCCGCTGCCACCGCCGGTGATGAGCGCGACCGGAGAGTCGGTCATGTTGTTTCCCCCTGTGAGTGGACTGCCGACCCGGAGTCCATCACTTGGAGCGCTCTCGATGTCAACCTCCGCTGCGCGGAGCGGAATTGTCGCTAGCGAGGGCGTACGGCCGTGTGCACCGTGCGGGCGCCCAGGACGAACACGTCGGGCCTGCGGGCCACGCTCGCCGGGTCCGCCGGGTCGAGGAGGCGGTCCAGGGTGGCGCGGTCGCCGGCGTCCAGTCCTTCACCGACGCTGTCCCGCAGCCGGGAGAGGATCTCGGTCACATAGGCGCGGGCCTTGTCGGACGCCGGGGCGGGCAGGTCGACGAGGAAGCTGCGGCTGCGGGCACGCACGAGTCCGGCGGACTCGAGCAGCGCGGGCCAGTCCTCGGGCTCGGCGACGGTTCCCGGGAGGTCGGCGCGCATCCGGGCGAACCACTCCTCCAGCAGCGCGTCCAGGCGGGCCTGGAGACCGGGCCGTCCGATGCCGATGTCACGGGGCAGGAAGCGGCTGGGCAGGCCTCCCTCCAGGACGGCCAGGGTGCCGCCCGGGGCCAGCCGCTCCCCCAAGGCGGCGAGCGCGGCCCGCTGGTCGCCGAGGTGGTGCAGGCTGTGCCCGGCCCACAGCAGGTCCGCCGGGTACTCCAACTTGTCCAGCACCCCGGGGAGTTCACCGGCGAGGACACCGAAGCGGTCGGCCACCCCGAGCCGCCGCGCGCGAGCCGAGGCCCGCTCCAGGAGCGGTTCGCTGCCGTCCACGGCCAGCACCCGGGCGCCCGGGAAGACCTCCGCGAACAGACACGACACCACGCCGGGCCCACTGCCCACGTCGACGACCAGCCCCGGCTCGGTGACCTCCGTGCCGAGCCAGCCCAGGGCGCTCTCGTAGAGCGGGGCGAGCAGCTCCGCCTGCGACTCCAGGTGCGGGGCCATCTCCGCCCAGTCGATGTCGGTGTGATCGTGGGTGTGCGCATGGGTGCCGGAGTGGGTGTCGGTGTGCTGGTGGTGGTGATCGTGCGCCATGGCGGCAGCCTCTCGTCCGGGTGCGGCCAGGGTGCGCCGACGCGCCGCCCGAGGGCCAGTCCTGTTGCCGCCGTGGCAAAAAACGGGGTGCGGACGGCAAGCCCGGGGGGCCACGATGGCCGCATGGACGACGAGCTGGTGGAACGATTCGTGACCGACGGCTTCGTGAGGATCGAGGGGGCCGTCCCGCCCCGTGTCGCCGAGGGCTGCGCCCGCCGGCTGTGGCGGGAGACGGGATACGACCCCGAGGACCCCGGCACCTGGAAGGACCCGGTGGTCTGGGTGGGCGGTCTGTCCGACGGCCCCTTCGCCGCCGCCCCCAACTCCCATGTACTGCATGACGCGTTCGACCTGCTGGTCGGCGAGCGGCGGTGGGACCCGCGCTATTCGCTGGGCGCCTTCCCGCTGCGCTTCCCGCACCGGGAGGAGCCCGACGACGCGGGCTGGCACATCGACACCAGCTTCATGCCGGAGGGTGCCGACGACTGGTACGCCAACCTGTGGTCCAAGGAGCGCGCCCTGCTGATGCTGTTCCTGTTCAGCGAGGTGACCGAGGAGGACGCCCCGACCCGGATCCGGGTCGGCTCCCACCTGGACGTGCCCCGGATCCTGGAGCCCTACGACGTCCGGGGTGCCACGCTGCGGGAGCTCGGCGAGCAGGTGGCGGAGGCGTCCGCGGACCGGCCGGTGGCCCTCGCCACCGGCCGGCCGGGAGACGTCTACCTGTGCCACCCGTTCCTGGTCCATGCCGCGCAGCCCAACCACGGCACCCGTCCGCGCTTCCTGGCCCAGCCGCCGCTGTACCTGAACGCACCCCTGGAACTGGACCGGCCCGACGGGAACTTCTCGCCGGTGGAACGCGCGGTCCGCCGGGGCCTGGCCCTGGACTCCCGGGGCTGACCCCGGCGGAGGGGCACCGCCCGGTGGGCCGGCGGCGGGGGCGGGGTCAGCGGACGACCATGCGGTGCGGTCCGGCCGGGACCAGTTCGCCGACGACCGGGGCGCCCGGGATCTCGCCGGCGACGAGGAGGCCGCCGGAGGTCTGGGCGTCGGCGAGCAGGAGCCGGGTGAGGTCGTCGGTGTCGCCGAAGTCGGTGTGCGGGGTGACCCACTCGAGGTTGCGACGGGTACCGCCGCTGATGTGTCCGGCGCGGGCGGCCTCCCGGGCACCGTCCAGGAACGGCACCGCGGCGGAGTCGACGACGGCGGTGACGTCCGACGCACGGGCGAGCTTGTAGAGGTGGCCCAGCAGCCCGAAGCCGGTGACGTCGGTGGCACAGACCGCCCCCGCCGCCAGCGCGGCGAGCGCCGCGTCGCGGTTGAGCGCCACCATCGTCTCGACGGCCTGCGGGACGACCTCGCCGGTCGTCTTGTGCAGGTTGTTGAGGACCCCCAGGCCCAGCGGTTTGGTCAGGGACAGCGGCGTCCCCGGCCGTCCCGCGTCGTTGCGCAGGAGACGGTCCGGATCGACGGTGCCGGTCACCGCCATGCCGTACTTCGGTTCCGGGTCGTCCACGCTGTGGCCGCCCGCCACGGCGCAGCCCGCCGCCGACGCGACGTCCGTCCCGCCGCGCAGCACCTCCCGTGCCAGATCCAGCGGCAGCACCTCGCGCGGCCAGCACAGGAGGTTGACCGCCACGAGCGGGGTGCCGCCCATGGCGTACACGTCGGAGAGCGCGTTGGCGGCGGCGATCCGGCCCCAGTCGTAGGGGTCGTCGACCACGGGAGTGAAGAAGTCCGCCGTGGCGACGGCGGCCCTCGCGCCGGCTCCGCCGGGCAGCCGGACGACCGCCGCGTCGTCACCGGCCTCGAGGCCCACCAGCAGGTCGCCCGCGGCGACGCCGGGCGTCCTCGGGGCCGTCAGCCCGGCGACGATCTCCTCCAGTTCGCCGGGGGGGATCTTGCAGGCGCAGCCGCCGCCATGGGCGTACTGCGTGAGCCGCACGGTGCCCTGCCGGGGTGGTTCGTGGACGTCGGTTCGTGCGCCCGTCATGGCTGCATCAGTCCTCGCTGGTGAAGGGGAGCGCCGTGTGGCGCGTTGACTTGTCCTGGAACGCGGGGGTTCGATGGCCCGACGGGGAGGCGTAAGGGTGCCTGGTGGCCCTCCCGGTCTTCAAAACCGAGGTGTCCGAGCAGCTCGGGCAGGCAGGTTCGATTCCTGTCCGTCTCCGCCGTTCAGCGTCCGCCGTCCGCGTCACCGGCCGTCCAGGCCCGTGGCGGGGCAGCGGCGCAGCGTGGCGTCCACCCGTACGGTGTGCCCGCGCCGGTCCAGGTGCTCCAGCAGCGGGACGGCGACCCGGCGGGTGGTGTCCAGCGCCCGGCGTGCCTGGCTGGTGGTGAACGGCTGCTCCAGGCGGGCCAGGACGGCCGCGGCCCGTACGTCCGCGTCCGGAAGCAGCACGATTCCCTCGCCGACCCGCAGCAGGACCCCCGCCGCCTCGGCGGCCGCCAGCAGCTTCGGGGTGAGGCCGAGTTCGTCCAGCCGCCCGGCGTCGGGAGCCCGGAACGGGGCACGGGCGAGGTCCGCGCGTACGGCCTCCACCGCCGTCTGGATCGCGGGCGGCAGCGTGGGTCCGCCGTGGCTGCCGTAGAGCCGGCCGTCGCGGTACCGCAGGCCGGGCGACTGCGCCCGGAGCGCGTCGACGAGTCCGCGCTCCGGCAGTCCGAGCACCCGGCGGGCCGTCTCCAGGGGCATGCCGGGTTCGAGGGGGTGGCGGGCCGCGTGCTCCTCGACCGCCTCGGCCAGGCGCTCGCGCAGCGCCGCCCAGTGGTCCGGGTCCGCCAGCCATTCCCCGGCGACCGGCCCCGCGGGCGGCTGCACCCCCATGGCGAGCAGCTCCGGGCCGCGGACCAGGCCGCGGCGGCGCAGTTCCCCGGCCCCGTCGGCGGGTACCGGCATCGCCGCCAGCTCCCGGGCCCGGGCCGCGGCGGCACCGCGCCGGGCCAGCGGCGGCGGCCGGACGTCGAGCACGGTGATCCCCGCGGGCACGCGGTGCGGTCCGGGGTCGCGGAGCAGGGCGCCGTCGCCGACCCGCAGCGGCAGCGGCGCGGCCAGCCGCAGGCGCGCGGTGTCCGCACCGAGCGGCCGGACCGTCACCGGGACCGCCGCGGAGCCCGCGTGCAGGGTGAGTTCGCGCGGCAGATCGCGGGCCGCGTCGCCGCGCAGCCGTACGTCCACGACGTCGGTGGTCAGCCAGCGGTCCGGGGTGAGCAGCGCGTCCCCGCGGCGCAGGTCCCCGCCGCCGGGCCCCGTCACGTTGACCGCCACGCGCGCGACCGCCGCGGCCTCCCGGCACGGCTCCTTGAGGCACTCCAGCCCGCGTACCCGCAACGTCCGCCCGTCGCGGGCGAGTTCGAGCCGGTCGCCGACGCGCACGGTCCCCGCGCCGAGGGTGCCGGTGACGACCGTGCCGTGGCCGCGCACCGTGAACGCCCGGTCCACCCACAGCCGTACGTCCGCGGCGAGGTCCGGGGCGGGCAGGTCACCGGCCGTCCGGACCAGCGCGGCGCGCAGCGCGTCGAGACCCTCGCCCGTCGTCGCGCTGACGGCGACGGCCGGCACGTCGCCCAGGGACGAGCGGGCGATCCGGGCGAGCGCCTCGGCGCGGGCCGCGTCCGGCCCGGCCAGGTCGCAGCGGGTGACGGCGAGGACCCCGTGCCGTACCCCGAGCGCGTCGAGGACGGACAGGTGCTCCTCGGACTGCGGTTGCCAGCCCTGGTCGGCGGCGACGACGAACAGGACGGCGGGGACCGGGCCGACGCCGGCCAGCATGTTGCCCACGAGCCGTTCGTGTCCCGGTACGTCCACGAAGGCGACGTCACCCGCGCCGGACAGCCGTGTCCACACGAATCCCAGGTCCAGGGTCATGCCCCGGCGCCGTTCCTCCGCCCAGCGGTCGGGCTCCATGCCGGTCAGGGCGCGCAGCAGCGCGGACTTGCCGTGGTCGACGTGTCCCGCGGTGGCGACGACGTGCACGGGTCAGCTTCCGGTTCCCGGCCCGGACACCCGGGACGGGACCTCGGCCAGGCGGACCGCGGCGGCCAGGACCGCGTCCGCCTCCGGCGGCACCGCCCGCAGGTCCAGCAGGCAGCGGCCGTCCTCGATCCGGCCCATGACGGCGGGGTCGGCCGCGCGCAGCGGGGCCGCGTAGGCGGCGGGCAGCGAGACGGCGGCGCTCGGCAGCGTGACACCCGGCGCGCCGCCGCCGCCGACCACCGCCTCGGTGTCGACGGCACGGCTGTCCACACCGTCCTCGCGCAGACCCGCGGCCAGGTCCCGGGCACGTTCGCGCAGCCGTGCGGGGTCGGCGCGCAGCGCGGTGACGGTCGGCGGGAGGGGCCCGCGCACGGTCGCCTCCAGGGCGGCCAGGGTCAGCTTGTCCACGCGCAGCGCTCGGGCGAGCGGGTGCCGGGCCAGTCGGCGCACCAGTTCCGCGTCGCCCAGCACGAGCCCGCACTGCGGGCCGCCGAGCAGCTTGTCGCCGCTGGCGGTGACCAGGGCCGCCCCGGCCCGCAGCCAGGTCGCCGCGTCGGGCTCGCCGGGCAGCGCGGGTTCCGGGGCGAGCAGTCCGGAGCCGATGTCGGCCACCACGGGCACGCCGAGCGGGGCCAGTTCGGCGACGGAGGCCTCCCGGGTGAAACCGGTGACGCGGAAGTTGGAGGGGTGGACCTTCAGGACGAAGCCGGTGTCCGGCCCCAGGGCCGCGGCGTAGTCGGCGGGCGTGGTGCGATTGGTGGTGCCGACCTCGCGCAGCCGGGCGCCGGTGGAGACGAGCAGGTCGGGCAGGCGGAAGCCGTCCCCGATCTCCACCATCTCGCCCCGGCTGACGACGATCTCCCGTCCCCGGGCGAGCGCGGTCGCCGCCAGGACGAGCGCCGCCGCGCCGTTGTTGACCACATGGGCGGCCTCGGCGGCCGGCACCGCGCGCAGCAGGGCGTCGATCGTGCCCCGCCCCCGGCGGGAACGGGTGCCGCAGGCGAGGTCGAGTTCGACGTCCGTGGTGCCGGACGCCGCCAGCAGGGCGTCCTGGGCGGCCGGTGAGAGGGCGGCCCGGCCCAGGTTGGTGTGGAGCAGCACTCCGGTGGCGTTGACGACCGGGCGCAGCGCGCAGGCGGTGGAGGGGAGGGCTGCCACGGCGCGGTCGGCGATCTCGTCGGCGGGTACCTCGCCGGTGCGGGCCCGGGACTGCACTCCCGCGAGCACGTCCTTGACGAGCGCCCGCCCGAGCCGTCGCGCCGCCGCGGTCAGCCGGGGGTCGGCCAGCAGCACGTCGGTGCGCGGCAGCCGCCGTCCGTCCGCGGGCGCGCCGGAGTCCGCCGGGCCGGCGTGGTCGTGCGCCATCTCGTACACCTCCGCTCCGGCCCCGCCGACGGCAACCCCGCCAGGCTAGGTCGGCGGCCGCTCCCGGCGTCCGCGCCGCACCGGGCGCGTCCCGACCCCGACCTGCACGGCGCACGCCCCGGCGGGGACACGCGGGCCCTGGAGTCGGCCCGATCCCCGGCGCACGCCCCGGCGGGGACACGCGGGCCCCGGAGTCGGCCCGATGCCCGGCGCACGCCCCCGCCGGGACACGCAGGCCCTCGAGTCGGCCCGATGCCCGGCGCACGCCCCCGCCGGGACACGCAGGCCCCGGAGTCGGCCCGATGCCCGGCGCACGCCCCCGCCGGGACACGCAGGCCCCGGAGTCGGATCGATGCCCGGCGGACACGGCGTCCGGCGGCGGGTCTCACGGTGTGCGGATCACGTGCCGCCCTCGGCCTCGCGGGCGTCGAGGCGTTCGCGTTGTGGTTTCACCACGTACGCCGGGTCCTTCGTGGACGCGACGCCCGCCTCGAACGTCCCGAACCGCTGGAAGCCGCTGCCCGCCAGGAGCGCGAGGCCGCCGAGCACGGCGGCGGCACGGCTGCGGCGGCCGAGGGTCAGCGCTGCGCACGCCCCGCCGAGGGTCAGGCACTCCGACGCCCTGCGCATCCGGTGGGCGGCGCCGTGGGTGAACGCCGAGGTCTCGAACTGCGGCCTGCGGTCGATGAGCCGGGACGCCACGATCTCCGTCGCCGCCCCGAGCAGTGCCAGCCGGCGGGCGGGCCCCGCCTCCGCGGGCGGGGCGCAGATCATCGCCAGACCGGCGCCGCTCGCCGCGGCGGACCCCGTGAAGACGAACGGCAGTTCGCGGTGCGCCTCGTGCCAGGCCGGCACCGCGGTCTGGGAGAGCAGCACGGCCGTGTACGAGGCGAGCGCGGGGGCGACCGCGGCCGCCGAGAGGCCGCCGAGGCGGGCGGCCCACTTGACGGCGCCGGCGAGCCCGGTCCGGTCCAGCCAGGTCCTCGGCACCAGTTCGGCGATGCCCGCCAGGGAGCAGCCGGGGCCGTAGGACATCAGGATCCAGGTGCCCACCGACATCGGGGAACTCGGCTTCGCCACCCGCATCATGTGGTGGAAGCGCAGTGGCCTGCCGAGGTCGCCGATGAGGAAGTAGCTGCTGGCGAGGAGTGCGCCGAAGCTGCCGACGCGGCAGGACCTGCGCATCTCGGGCCGCCCGGTGAGGTCGGCGCCCACGGCCAGCAGGGCGGCGCCCGCCGAGAGTCCGCCCGCGAGGAGGTAGGCGGGAACCTTCCACTCCCACACCGGCGGCTTCAGCACCGGACGTCCGTAGTAGGAACGGAACTCCGCGCGCGGGACCATCGACTCCTCGCCGGCGCCGCCCCCGCCGTGCTTCCCTCCCCCGCCGTGCCCGCTCACCGACGGCCTCCCCGGGCGAACACCGCCGCGGAGGCGGCCACCATCATCCCGGCCGCCACGGCCGCGTGCTTCCACATGGAGCCCAGGTCACGGGTGGTGACGACGGGGTCGGGCGGCAGCCCGTAGACCTCCGGTTCGTCGAGGAGCAGGAAGAACGCGCCGTCGCCGCCGACCCCGTCGTCGGGATCACGGCCGTACAGCCGGGCCTCGGGCACGCCCGCCTCGTGGAGCTGTTCCAGGCGGGCGTCGGCACGCTCGCGCAGTTCGTCGAGGACGCCGAACTGGATGGAGTCGGTCGGGCAGGCCTTGGCGCAGGCCGGTTCCAGACCGCCCTTGAGCCGGTCGTAGCACAGGGTGCACTTCCAGGCCCGGCCGTCGTCGGGACGGCGGTCGATGACGCCGTAGGGGCAGGCGGAGACGCAGTAGCCGCAGCCGTTGCAGATGTCGGGCTGGACGACGACGGTGCCGAACTCGGTGCGGAAGAGCGCCCCGGTGGGGCAGACGTCCAGGCAGCCGGCATGGGTGCAGTGCTTGCACACGTCCGACGACATCAGCCAGCGGAAGTCGGTGCGGGACTCCGCGCCGCTGCCGGCGCCGGGCAGGTCGAAACTGGGGAACCCCAGGTCGACGGGTTCCGTGCCGAGTTCGGCGCCGGCCCGGTGGCCCGCGTCGTGCAGGGCCTCCTCGACCACCTCGCGGGTGGTCTCCGTCCCGGACGGTCCGGTGGGCAGGCCGACCAGGCCGGAGTCCTGGTCGCCGAGACGCAGGTCCTGCTCGATGAAGGCGACGTGCCGCCAGGTGCTGGCGCCGAGCGAGCCGGTGTTGTCGTAGGACATGCCGAGGAGGTCGAAGCCGTCCGTCGGGACGCCGTTCCACTCCTTGCAGGCCACCTCGCACGCCTTGCAGCCGATGCAGACGGAGGTGTCGGTGAAGAAACCGACCCGGGGCGGGTGGTCCTCGGGGTGGCCGGCGTCCCCGGCCGGGTCCGCCAGCGGGCCGAAGAAGCTGTTGTCGTGCTCGCTCATCAGGGTTCCTCCGGCCCTTCGGTGGTGGCCGGGCGGCCGCCGTCCCCGGGGGGCGCGTCCGTCCGGTGGCCGTGGGCCGTCACCTCGCTGGTGCCGGTCCTGGTGGTGATCCCCGCGCGGCGCCGGTAGTCCTCGACGTACGCGAGGAGCGCGGGGCCGCGCGGGCGCCGCCCCGGCCGGATGTCACAGGTGAGCACCTTGCTCTCCTGTATCAGTACGTTGGCGTCGGCCACCACGCCCATCAGGTCGTTGACGACGTCGCCGGTGGTGATGCCCCGGCCGCCCCAGTGGTACGGCATCCAGATCTGGTGGACCGTGTGGCCGTCGAGCCGCAGCGGGGCCAGCCGGTCGGTGACGACCACCCTGGCCTCCACCGCGGTCCGGCTGGTGACCACGTGCGCCCAGCCCATGTGGTGCAGCCCGCGTTCGGCGGCGAGTTCCGGCGAGACCTCCACCGTCAGTCCCGGCTGGAGTTCCGAGAGGTAGGGGAGCTGACGGCTCATCGCGCCGGCCGTGTGGTGCTCGGTGTACCGGGAGGCGGTGAACACGTACGGGAACACGTCGGTGTGGGGCTCGGGCGGCGAGGGGTTGTACGGGTTGTCGGTGCGCGGGTAGGTGAGCCGGGTCGGGTTGGACTGCTGGGTGTAGAGGGCGTTGCGCACCGGGGACTCTTCGGGTTCGTAGTGGGTGGGCAGCGGCCCGTCGACCAGGCCCGTCGGTGTGAACAGCGCCGCCTTCCCGTCGCCCATCATGATGAACGCGTCGTCCCCGGCCAGCGCGTCCGGACCGGTCGCCTCCGGCGGCGGCCGGAAGTGCGGCGGCTTGTGGCGCTGGAAGTCGGGCACGTCGTGGCCGGTCCACTCACCGCGGTCCGCGTCCCACCAGACGAGGGCCTTGCGCTCGCTCCACGGCCGGCCGTCGGGGTCCGCGGACGCCCGGTTGTAGAGGACCCTGCGGTTCAGCGGCCACACGAAGGCCCACTGGTTGTCGGTGATCGGGTGCTCGAAGCGCGGGGCGCGGCGGCGGGCGTGGTTCGTCTCGTCCGCGAAGACGCCGCTGTAGATCCAGCAGCCGCACGCGGTGGTCCCGTCGTCCTTGAGCTCCTCGTAGGAGTTGACGGTGCGTCCGGTGGTGAGGTCGATGCCGTTGATGTGGCGCAGGACGTCCTCGGCGGACGGTTCGTCGCCGTGCTCCAGCGCGTAGTCCCAGGCGAGGTCGAGGACCGGCCGGTCGCGTTCGTCCTCGGACCCCTCCAGCTTCTCCCGGACGAGCCGCCCGAGGTGGTAGAAGAACCACAGGTCGGAGCGGCGGTCGCCGACAGGTTCGAGAGCCTGGTCGCGCCACTGGACCATGCGCTGGGTCTGGGTGAACGTGCCGCACTTCTCCACGTGCGAGGCGGCGGGGAAGAAGAACACCTCGGTCCTGCAGGTCTCGGTGGAGATCTCGCCCGTCTCGATCTCGGGCGCGTCCTTCCACACCGTCGCGCTCTCGATCATCGCCAGGTCGCGGACGACCAGCCACTCCAGGTTGGCGATGCCGAGCCGCTGGAGCCGTCCGTGGGCCGACCCCACCGCCGGGTTCTGCCCGACCAGGAAGAAGCCGTACACCGTGCCCGCGATCATGTCCATCGCGGTGCGGTAGGTGCCGTGGTCGCCGTTGATCCGCGGCAGCCAGTCGTAGCGGAAGTCGTTCTCGGGGCCTGCGGCGTCGCCCCAGTACTCCTTCAGCAGGGAGACCATGTACGTCCTGGCGTTCGCGAAGTACCCCTTGCGCATCACGTGGCGTACGTCGTCGACGAAGCTCGTCAGGCTGGTGTGGGTGACGTTGGGCATCGGCAGGTAGCCGGGCAGCAGGTTGTACAGGGTCGGGATGTCCGTGGAGCCCTGGATGCTGGCGTGGCCGCGCAGCGCCAGGATGCTCCCGCCGGGCCGCCCCATGTTGCCCAGCAGCAGCTGGACGATGGCGCCCGCCCGGATGTACTGGGCGCCGACGGAGTGCTGGGTCCAGCCGACGCTGTAGACGAGCGAGGTGGTGCGCTCCCGGCCGGAGTTCTCGGTCCAGGCGCGGCACACGTCGAGGAACTGCCGCCGGGGGATGCCGCAGACCCGTTCCACCATCTCCGGGGTGTACCGGGAGAAGTGCCGCTTGAGGATCTGGAACACGCAGCGCGGGTGCCGCATCGTGGGGTCCGTGGCGATCCGGCCGGCCGTGCCCGGCGGGTCCTCGTGGCCCCCGGCCGACTGGGCGGGGGTGGCGGAGATGAGGGTGCTGCCCTGCCTGCCGTCGCCCTCGCCGCCGACGCACTCGTAGGCCCAGCTGCTGCTGTCGTACTTGCCGGTCTCGGCGTTGTAGCCGCTGAACAGGCCGTCCAGGTCCTCGGTGTCCCGGAAGTCCTCACGGACCAGGAACGTGGCGTTCGTGTAGGCCCGTACGTACTCCTCGAAGTGCAGGTCGTTGGAGAGGATGTGGTTGACGACCCCGCCGAGGAAGGCGATGTCGCTGCCCACCCTGATCCGCACGTGCTGGTCCGCGTGCGCGCTGGTGCGGGTGAACCGGGGGTCGATGTGGATCACCCGGGCACCGAGCTTCCTGGCCTCGATGACCCACTGGAAGGCCACCGGATGGGCCTCGGCCATGTTGGAGCCCATGACGACGATGCAGTCGGCGTCGGTCAGGCTCTCCGGGGTGTCCGTGGCACCGCCGCGTCCGAGCGAGGTTCCCAGACCGGGAACCGTGGCGGAGTGTCAAATGCGCGCCTGGTTCTCGATCTGCAGGGCGCCGAGCGCGGTGAACAGCTTCTTGATGAGGTAGTTCTCCTCGTTGTCCAGCGCCGCTCCGCCCAGGCTGGCGAAGCCCATCGTGCGCCGGAGCGGGTTGCCCTGCTCGTCGGCGTCCTGCCAGCCCCGGCGGCGGGCGTCGAGGACCCGGTCGGCCACCATGCCGAGGGCGGTCTCCAGGTCCAGGTCCTGCCATTCGGTGGCGTACGGGGCCCGGTAGCGCACCTTGTCCTCGCGCTGCGGTCCGTTGACGAGCTGCTTGCTGGACGAGCCCTTGGGACACAGCCGGCCGCGGGAGACCGGGCTGTCCGGGTTGCCCTCGATCTGGGTGACGCGCTCGTCCTGGACGTAGACGTTCTGGGCGCAGCCGACAGCGCAGAAGGGGCACACCGAGTGCACGATCCGGTCGGCGTCCTCGGTACGGGGCGCGAGGGTCCTGGACCGCTTCGACTGCACGGCCCGGCCCCGGCCCAGCCGGTCGGCTCCGAAGATCTGCCGGTACACCGGCCACAGGTCCGCCCACCGCTTCACGCCCATCCGCCCGCTCCTTCGCGTCAGGGCCCCCGGTCTCAGCTCCACGCTACCCGCGGGGCGGGCCCCGGCAAGTCCAGGACCGCGCGGACCGCGATCCCTGGTCCCCGGGGGCCGCCGCGGTGCCGGCGCCCATGGGTGTCACATGAAGTTACGGGTGTGCAGTGCGGACAGGGCCGCCGCCTCGTCGTCGGGGAACCCCAGGCGGGCCAGGCGGTGCCGGCGGCCCTCGTCCATCTCGGTCTGCAGCCGCCGCACCGCCCGCCAGCCGTGGGCGATGTCCCGCGGGGCCCAGGAACCGGCGGCCAGCAGCACCAGGGAGTCGAAGACGTCCTGGTTGAGCCCCGCGGTGTCCCGCAGCGCGTCGTGCCGCCGCTCCACCGCGGCACGCAGCCGGCCCCGCAGCGGCGGGTCGACCGCGGCCCGGTGCTCCAGATGCCCGACCCCGAACGCGACGTGCCGTGCCTCGTCCTGGCGGACCAGCCGGCTGACGCGGCGGGTGACCGGGTCGGGGGCGTGCCGCTCCAGGAAGGACAGGAGGCAGAGGAAGCTCCCCTCCCCCAGCACGGACAGCAGGAACGACGCGATGGAGAAGTCCGGTTCGGTCAGCAGGGTCGCCAGGGACGCCCGGCCGCCCGCCGAGGAGGTGCCCATCGCGCCGCCCCGCAGCAGCGCCCGCCGGGTGAAGACCTCCACGTGCCGGGCCTCGTCGGCCGCCTGTACGGCGAGCAGCTGGAGCACCTCGCGGAAGTGCGGATGGACCTGGACCAGCAGCCGTCCCGGCACCACCAGGGCGGCCTGCTCGTTCTCCACGAGGTAGGTCATCACCTGGACGACTGCGGCCTCGATCTCGTCGGGCACGGTGAAGTCCTGGTCCCACTCCACCGCCCGGTAGGGGTCCCACTGGGAGGCGACCGCCTGCCGGTACAGACGGGGCGCGAGGTCGGTCCAGGCGACGTCCCTGTCGACGACGGCGAAGGGCACGTCCGGCCCGCCCGCCTCCACCAGCGCTCCGCGCGCGGCGAGGCCCCAGTGCAGGGGCGCCCGGCCGGCGATCTGCCCGGCCGGCGCACCACCGGCGCGTTCCGCCCCGTGCAGGCGGTCGGTGGCGGCGGGACCCGCCCGCACCCGCGCGACCACCGGCGCGTCCCGTGGGTCCGCGGCCTCCAGCTCGTGCCCCTGGACGCGGCACCACACGGCCAGATGGGGCAGCAGCGCCGGGTCCGTCCCGAGCACGTCGATCCGGGTGCCGGGCGGTGCCTGGCGCAGGGCGCGGGTCAGCAGCAGCCGTGCGCCCTGCTCGAAGCCGAGCGCGCCCAGGTCGGCCGAGGCCGCGCCGGCGGCCGTCACGGCCGGTAGCCGGCCGCGGTGATCCGGCCGTCGGCGTCGTAGAAGCCGGCTGCGTCGACGGCCGCGGTCAACTGCCCGAAGCCGGTCTCGCGGCCGGGCAGCCACCTGGTGAGCCCTTCCAGATCGAGGAGCCGGCGCACCTCGGGATCGCGGTACGACATGGCGAGCAGCAGCGCCGTGAACCGGTCGCCGAGCTCCCTGTCCAGGGACGGACCGGCCGCCAGCACGCAGTGGTCGTAGGGCTCGGTGCGCGACAGCAGCCGGGTACCACCGGGCGGCAGGATGCCCTCCTGCCCGAACAGCAGGTGGCCGGCGTCGATCATGCAGGCGGCGTCCGCCTCCCCCGCCGCCAGCGCGCGGGCGGCGTCCCGTTCGCCGCCGACGTGGTCGCCGTGCAGGCCCACCCCGGTGTCGTGGCGGCGCACCTCGAAGTCGGTGCCCGCGTCGAGGCCGAGATCGGCCAGGTGGCGCAGGGGGATCAGGGTCGCCTGGGGCGAGTCGAGGGCTCCGACGGCGACCGTGCGGCCCTTCAGATCGGCCGTCGAACGGATCTCGCCGTCCGACCTGACCACCACCACGGAGGTCAGGTCGCGGTCGGTGTCCCGCATCACGAGCGGTGTCACCTCCGCGCCCGCGGCGGCGGCCAGCCGCCGGGTGCGCAGCCAGGCCAGCGGCGAGTGCCAGGCGGCGTCGATCCGCCCGTCGACCAGGTCCTCTGCCTCCCGCTCGTAGTGGGCGTAGAGCACGAAGTCGAAGGGCAGGCCCTGCGCGAGGAGCCAGGTCCGGAAACCGGACCAGATGGTGACGACCTTCGGGTCGTAGGCGACGGCGCCGAGCAGCAGGCCGGCCATCAGGCCTCCTGGAAGAGCGGCAGGCCCAGCTCCAGGCGGCCGCAGAAGTCGTGCAGCGCCTCGGTGGTGGGTGCCATCACCCGGGCGGCCAGGGCGTCCCGGAACCGTCGCTCCACGCCGGTCTCGCGGCGGAAGGCGGCGCCGCCGCACAGGCGCATCGCGCCGTCCGCCACCTCGGCGGCGGTCTCCGCGGCGAGGGCCTTGATCTGCAGGACCCGCAGCGTCGCCTCGGGGCGTCCCGTCTCCGTCGCGGTGAGGGTCTGCGCCAGCAGGGCGCGCAGCGCGTCCGCGCGCAGCCGCAGCTCCGCGAACCGGTTGCGGGTCATCGGCTGCTGGGCCAGCGTCTGGTCCAGGTGGGCCAGACGGGTGTCGCGAAGATGCGCGGCGGTGAGGCCGAGCAGCGCCTCGGTCACCCCGAGCGAGAAGGCGGCGCTCAGTACGAGGAAGCACGGCAGTACCACTTCGAGGGCGGTCCCCAGCCCTTCCCCGTCGGCGGCCAGCAGCGCGGAAGAGGGCACGTGGACGGCGGTCGCCGACACCGGGGCGGACGCGTTGCCGCGCAGGCCGAACCCGTCGTAGTCGCCCGCCACTTCGAGTCCGGCGCTGCCTGCGGGCACCAGCCACAGCGACATCGGGCCGTCCGCCCGCAGCGGCCTGCTGGACCAGACGTAGCTGTCGGCCTCCCCGGCCGAGGTGACCCAGGACTTCCGCGCGTCCAGGCGCACCGTGTGGGCCCCCTGGGGCTCGGCGGTGCCGACCGGGGCCCAGAAGTGGCTGCGGGAGCCGCGCTCGGAGAACGCCAGGGTGGTCAGATGACGCCCCGCGGCGATCTCGCGCCGGACGTCCTCGGAGGCGTACCGGTCGAGGACGCTGACGGCCGAGTAGTGCATGAGCAGCACCATCGCCGTCGACCCGCACACGCCCGCGAGCCTTTCGGTCACCTCGGCGGCCTCACGCAGTCCGGCACCCGCTCCACCGGTCTCCCGCGCGCTGAGCAGCCCCAGCAGCCCGGCCTCGCCCATCGCCCGGATCCCCTCCCGCGGGAAGCGGCCGGTCCGGTCCACCTCGTCGGCGAGCGGCCCGACGACGTCACGGAGCAACGCGTCGAACAGGTCGGATCGGAGGCCCGGGGATTCGGTCGTCATCATCTGCACTGTTTCGCACCTTGGTGGTCAGTCGTCGGTGAATGTCCGTTTCCGGGGGCCAGTCAAGCATTCCGTCCGGCACATGGGGCGAAGCGCGCCGAGCGACGGACCCCGACCGGTACGACAGCGCACCGCGCGTGGTCGGCGACGGCGAGGAGTTCCACGCCCCGCCCGCCGTCGGGCCGTGGGCCGCCGTTCGACGGCGTCGCGGACACCGACGAGATCGACGTGCCGCGTCCGGGTACGAGAGGCGCCACCCGGCGGCTCCTCACACCGGGAGAGCGGGCCGTGGTCGCCGCGCGGGACACGGGGAGAGCGGGCAGTCGTCGCCGCACCGGACACGGGGAGAGCGGGCAGTCGTCGCCGCACCGGACACGGGGAGAGCGGGCAGTCGTCGCCGCACCGGACGCCGGAGTGCGGGCCGCGGCCGCGGCGCCGGACACCGGGCCGGAGCGGGCGGCCGTTTCCGCCGGCGGTCGGGCGGTTCGGGGCAGGATGATGGCCGGGATCAGGCCGGGATCAGGCCGGGATCAGGCCGGGGATCAGGCCGGGGACGGCGTCGGCCGGCGCACCGGCCGGCGCCGCGTGACGCGTCGTCGGCCCCGGCTTCCCCGTCGTGTTCGGGCACACGGCTCAGTGCGCGCCGTGGCCGGGGGCGATGTCCTCCACCCTGCGGGCGAGTTCGAAGTCCAGTCCGGTGACGGCGCCGCCCACGCTGTGGGTGTTCACGGTGAGGGTGACCGTGTGGTAGCCGAGGGTGAGGTCGGAGTGGTGGTCGAGTTCGTCCTGGATCCGGGCGATGTGCAGGACGAGGGCGGCGGCGGCGAAGTGCGAGTCGAGCCGGTAGCCGCGGGCCAGCCGGTCGCCGTCCAGCGACCAGCCCGGCAGTTCGGCCAGCCGGTCCTCGATCTCCTGCTGCCCCAGCGGTTCCACGGCCATGGTGCGGCTTCCTTCCCTCAGGCGCCCGGAGGCGTACGTGGGTTCAGCCTGCCACGGCGGGACCGGCCGGCGGGTTCGCACCGCGGGCCGCCTCCGCCCTCCACCCTCCTCGGTTACGGTCGTCGGCATGACCACTGCCGCGTCCGGCGCCGCCGCCTCCCCGCCCGCCGCCGAGGGGAAGGGGGTCGGGCCGCTGCTGCGGGCCTGGCGGGAGCGACGGCGGGTCAGCCAGCTGGAGCTGGCACTGCGTGCCGACTCCTCCGCGCGGCACATCAGCTTCGTCGAGACCGGCAGGTCGCGCCCCAGCGAGGAGTTGGTGCTGCGGCTGGCCGAACACCTGGACGTGCCGGTCCGGGAGCGCAACGCCCTGCTCCTGGCCGCCGGCTACGCCCCGCGCTATCCGCAGACCCCGCTGGACGATCCCGCCCTGGACGCGCTGCGCGACGGCATGGAACGGCTGATCCAGGGCTACGAGCCGTACCCCGCGCTGGTGGTGGACGCGACGTACACGGTGATCGCCGCCAACCGGGGCGTCGCGATGCTGCTGGAGGGGGTACCGGAGTCGCTGCGCACGCCCGTGCCGAACGCGATGCGGCTGACCCTGCACCCCGAGGGACTGGCACCGCGCATCCGCAACCTGCCCGAGTGGCGCGGGCATCTGCTGGCGCAGATGGAACGGCAGATCGCGCTGCACCGCTCGGACGCACTGCGGCAGTTGTACGAGGAGGTCGCCGCCTATCCGGCTCCGGCGGGCGCGGACGACGGCCGGCCGGTGGAGCGGGCGACCTGGTTCGCGCTGCCGTTGCGGATCGAGCACGCGGGCCGGGTGCTGTCCTTCGTGTCGTCGATCTCGACGTTCAACACGCCGATGGACGTGACGGTCGCCGAACTGGCCATCGAGACGTTCCTGCCCGCCGATCCGGCGACGGCCAAGTACTTGAACTCGTTGGTAAGTTGACGGAAGTGGTCGCCTCGATCGGATGTGCGGGACGGCATCGCGTGACACACTGCTGCCCGTACTTGTGCGCGTAGGGGAGGCGTGGCGTGAGTGAACGGCGTGCTGCGCCCACGGTAGGGCAGGTCGTGCTCGGCAAGCGGTTGCAGGAACTGCGGGAGGCCTCGGGCCTCGGCCGGGACGAGGCCGCACGGGTGTTGCGGGTGGCGCAGGCGACCGTGCGGCGGATGGAGATGGCCGAGGTCGCGCTCAAGATCCCGTACGTCCAGGTGCTGCTGGAGACGTACGGGGTGCCGGAGGAGGAGCACGCCGCGTTCGTACGGCTGGCCGAGGAGGCCAACCAGCCGGGCTGGTGGCAGCGTTTCCACGACGTGCTGCCGGACTGGTTCAGCCTGTACGTGAGCCTGGAGGGCGCGGCCCGGGTGGTCCGCTCCTACGAACCGCACTTCGTCCCGGGCCTGTTGCAGACCGAGGCGTACGCGCGGGCGGTGCTGGAGGCCGGGACGATAGGCCACAGCGATCCCGGCGCCGTGGAACGGCACGTGTCGCTGCGCCTGACCCGGCAGCGGCTGCTGGAGCAGGACGATCCGCCCCACCTGTGGGTGATCATGGACGAGACGGTGCTGCGGCGTCCGGTCAGCTCCGACCGCGAGGTCATGCGGGAGCAGGTCGACAAGCTCCTCGCCTTCGCCGGACGGGACCGGATCACGCTCCAGATCGCCGAGTTCGCGAGCGGTCCGCACCCGGGGACGTACGCGCCGTTCACACTGTTCCGGTTCGCCGAGCCCGAACTCCCCGACATGGTCTTCACCGAGTACCTGACCGGTGCCCTGTACCTGGACTCCCGGGACGAGGTCGGCGCCCACCTGGAGGTACTGGACCACATGACGGCCCGATCCGCCTCGGCACAACGGACCGCACAACTGCTCCGGGAGTTCCGCGACGGCCTCTGAGGGGGCAGCGACCGTGGCCTTGCCCGAGCCCGCACCCACCGCCGTCGACGCCGACCGCCCGCATCCCGTGCGGGTGTACGACCGGTGGCCCGGCGGCAAGGACGACCAACCGGTGGACGTGCAGCCGGCCCGTCGGATCCCCGCCGTGGACGGCCCGGCGCCGGGCGCGGCGCGTGCCGGAGGTCGCTTGGTGCGGCGGGCCCTGCGTGCCGTCGCCGGGTCGGGGAGTGGTTCCGGTGTACGGAGCCGTCGCCCGCGAGGGCTGAGCCGTTCGGGTGTACCGGTCCGCGACACTCCCGGATGTCCTGGACAGGTAGCCCCGGGCGGCCCTGCCGAGTGACCCGTTCGGATCGTCTGGACAGGTGCGTTCCCGCGCCCGCCCCTAGCTTCGAAGCGAAGGGTGACCAAGGGAGCGCAGGTGACCGACACGCAGACACCCCCCAGGGAACCCGGCGCGGCGCTGCTCGGTGCCGCCCGGTTCTTCCGGCCCGGCACGCCCGCGCGCGACCCGCACGGTGTGGCCCCGACCGGCCGGCAGGCGGACGCCTTCCGCCGTGACCGCCGGGGCCACGACAAGGTCGTGAACTCCACGCACGGCCCGCACGGCACCGGCTCCCGCCGCCGGCAGGTGTACGTCAAGGACGGCATCACCACCTTGCAGACCCAGGATGTCCAGGGGACCGGCCACCCCTCGGCGGGCCCCGACCGCCCCGGGTACGAGCCTCACGGCTGCCCGCCCGGCGCCGCGTTCTCCTGGTACACGTACTCCCCGACCCGGGTGCGGTATCCGTATGTCCGGGGCGTGCTGCTGGAGATGTACCGGGAGGCGAAACGGCGGCTGCGGGATCCGGTGGCCGCCTGGGCGGACATCCAGAACGACCCCGAACGGCGCCGGAGTTACCAGCGGGCGCGCGGCGAGGGCGGCCTGGTGCGGGCCACCTGGGACGAGGCGGTGGAGATCGTCGCCGCCGCCCATGTGTACACCGTCATGGCGTACGGCCCGGACCGGATCGCCGGCTTGTCCCCCGTCCCGGCGAAGTCGATGGTGTCGCACGCGGCCGGCGCCCGCTACCACTCGCTCATCGGCGCGCCGATGCTGTCGTACGACGACCGGTGCGCCGACCTGCCGGTGGCCTCGCCGCAGGTCTTCGGCGACCAGGCGGACGTCCCGGAGCCGGGCGACTGGTGGGACGCGGCCTATCTGGTCACCTGTGGCTCGGACGTCCCGGTGGCCCGTGCCCCGGACGCCCGCCGGACGGCGGAGGCCCGGTACCGGGGTCAGAAGGTGGTGGTGGTCGCTCCGGACCGCGCGGCCGACGCCAGGTTCGCGGACGAGTGGCTGCACCCGCATCCCGGGACGGACGGCGCGCTGGCGCTCGCGATGGGCCACGTGGTCCTGAAGGAGTTCTTCGTCGACCGGGAGACCCCGTACTTCACCGACTACGTACGGAAGTTCACCGACCTGCCGTTCCTGGTGACCCTCACCGAACGGGACGGCGGACACGTGCCGGGAAAGTTCCTGCGCGCCGCCGACGTCGGGGAGCACGGCGAGGGCGCCGAGTGGAAGACGGTCGTCCTGGACGCCGCCTCGGGCCGCGCGGTCGTCCCGAACGGCTCCCTCGGCTTTCGCTGGACCGATTCGGGCGAGGGCCTCTGGAACCTCGAACTCGGGTCCCTGCGACCGCTGTTGAGTCTGCACGGCAGGGAGGGCGCGAACGGGGTCGAGGTGCTGCTGCCACGCTTCGACACCGACACCGACACCGACGGCGGTGAGGACGGGCAGGGCCGCGGCGCGGTGCTGCGGCGCGGGGTGCCGGCCACGCGGCTGGACGGGGCGAGGGGCCCTCTCGTGACGACGGTCTTCGACCTGCTGCTGGCCCAGTACGGGGTGTGGCGGCCCGGTCTGCCGGGGAGTTGGCCCGCGGGCTACGAGGACGCGCGGGCTCCGGGCACCCCCGCCTGGCAGGAGCGGCAGACCTCGGTTCCGGCCGCCCGGTGCGTGAAGATCGCCCGGGAGTTCGCGCGGACCGCGGAACGCTCCAAGGGCCGGTGCATGATCCTGATGGGCGCGGGCACCGACCACTGGTTCCACGCCGAGACGATCTACCGCGCCTTCCTGGCCCTGCTCCAGCTCACCGGCTGCCAGGGCCGCGACGGCGGCGGCTGGGCGCACGACGCCGGCCAGGAGAAGTGCCGCCCGGTCACCGGCTGGGCCACGCTGGCCTCGGCGGGCGACTGGTCCCGGCCGCCGCGCCAGATGACCGGCACCGCCTTCTGGTATCTCAACTCCGACCAGTGGCGCTACGACCGCCTCGGCGCCGACGTCCTGGCCTCGCCGCTCGGTGAGGGCAGGTTCGCCGGGATGACCGGCGCCGACTGCCTGGCGCTGTCGGTCCGCGCGGGCTGGATGCCGTCCTACCCGACCTTCGACCGCAACCCGCTCGAACTCGGCGGCGTCCCAGGTGACCCGGTGGCCGGCGCCGTGGCGGAACTGCGCGCGGGCACCCTCAAGTTCGCGTGCGAGGACCCGGACGCCCCGCAGAACTGGCCGCGGGTCCTCACCCTCTGGCGGGCCGACCCGCTGGACTCGTCGGCGAGGGGCGCCGAGTACTTCAGCAGACACCTGCTCGGCACGCACTCCTCGCCTCGCGCCGAGGAGGCGGCGCCCGGCGAGCGGCCCCGGGACGTGACCTGGCGCGAGGAGGCCCCCGAGGGCAAGCTCGACCTGCTCCTGTCTCTGGATTTCCGGCAGACCTCCTCCACCCTGCTGTCGGACGTGGTGCTGCCGGCCGCCACCCGGTACGAGAAACACGACCTGTCGTCGACCGGCACGCACCCCTGCGTGCACGCGTTCACCCCGGCCGTGGACCCGCCGTGGCAGGCGCGCACCGACTTCGACACGTTCAAGGCGCTCGCCGAGCGGCTGAGCGAACTGGCCGTGGGCCGGCTCGGCGTCCGCAAGGACCTGGTGGCCGTCCCGCTCCAGCACGACACCCCGGGCGAGACCGCCCAGCCCGGCGGGGTGGTGCGGGACTGGCGGCGCGGGGAGTGCGAGCCGCTGCCCGGTCGGACCATGCCGAACCTGGTGGTGGTGGAACGGGACTACACGGCGGTCGGCGCCAAGTTCGCGGCGCTGGGCCCCCTCGTGGAGCAGCGGGGCCTGCCCGCCAAGGGCATCACCCTCCGGCCCGGCCAGGAGGTCGCGCGGCTGCGGGAGTCGAACGGCACCGGCTACCTGGGCCGCCCGTCCCTGGACACCGCGGTGAAGGCCGCCGACACCATCCTGGCGCTG
Source organism: Streptomyces sp. NPDC001068 (assembly GCF_042897315.1). NCBI lineage: Bacteria > Bacillati > Actinomycetota > Actinomycetes > Kitasatosporales > Streptomycetaceae > Streptomyces > Streptomyces sp. NPDC001068. The sequence continues at coordinate 557,557 of NZ_JBIAYD010000001.1, forward strand.
TCCGGCACCACCAACGGCCGTCTCGCCACCGAGGGTTTCCGCACCCTGGAGCAGCGCACCGGGCAGCCGATGGCCCGGCTCGCCGCGGACCACGAGGACAGGCGGATCACCTACGCCGACACCCGGGCCGCCCCGGTCGCGGTGATCACCTCCCCGGAGTGTTCCGGCAGCGAGTCCGGCGGCCGCCGCCACACCGCGTTCACCCTCAACACCGAGCACCTCAAACCGTGGCACACGCTCACCGGCCGCCAGCACTTCTTCCTCGACCACGACTGGATCCACGAGCTGGGCGAGGCGCTCCCGGTGTACCGGCCGCCGGTGGACCTGGACCGGCTGCTCGGCGAGCCGCGCCTCGCCCCGGACGGCCGACGGGAAGTGACGGTGCGTCATCTCACGCCGCACGACAGGTGGTCGATCCACTCCGAGCACCAGGACGACCTGTTCATGCTCGCGCTCTCCGGGGGCGGCCGGAACATATGGATGTCCCCGCGGGTCGCGGAGGCGATCGGGGTCGAGGACGACGAGTGGGTCGAGGCCGTCGACCGGCACGGCGTGGTGACGGCCCGGGCGGTCGTCTCGCACCGGATACCGCCCGGCACGGTCTACATGGACCACGCGCGGGAACGCACGCCGGCGGTCCCGGGGCCGGGGAGCACCCGGACGAGCCACGGTGTCCCCGACTCGCCCACCCGGCCGCTCCTCAAGCCCTCGCACCTGGTCGGCGGGTACGCGCAGCTGACCTGGGCCTTCGACTACCTGGGCCCGACGGGCAGCCGGGGTGACGAGGTGACGGTGGTCCGCCGCCGCGTCCGGGAGGTCGAGCACTGATGCGTCCCATGGCCCAGATCGCGATGGTCATGAACCTAGACAAGTGCATCGGCTGCCACACCTGTTCGGTCACCTGCAAGCAGGCGTGGACCGACCGGCGGGGCATGGAGCACGTCTGGTTCAACAACGTCGAGACCCGCCCCGGCCCGGGCTATCCGCGCCGCTACGAGGACCAGGAGACCGGGCGCGGCGGCTGGGAGCTGAACCGGCGCGGGGCGCTGAAGCTCCGGGCGGGCGGACGGCTGCGCAGGCTCGCCGGGGTCTTCCACAACCCGGGACTCCCGGCGGTCAAGGACTACCACGAGCCCTGGACGTACGAGTACCGCAACCTCACCGGCGCCCCGCCGGGCGACGACCACCCGGTCGCCGGTCCCGCCTCCCACCTCGACGGCAAGCCCGCGAAGACGCGGTGGTCCTCCGACGGGGACGACGACCTGGCCGGTGCCCCCGCCCACGGCGACCTGGACCCGATGGTCGAGCGGACCCGCCGCAAGGCCGAGGACAAGGTGCGGTTCGAGTTCGAGCAGGCCTTCACGTTCTATCTGCCGCGCATCTGCGAGCACTGCCTCAACCCGTCGTGCGTGGCCGCCTGTCCGTCCGGGGCGATGTACAAGCGGGCCGAGGACGGCATCGTCCTCGTCGACCAGGACCGCTGCCGGGGCCGGCGGATGTGCGTGACCGGATGCCCGTACAAGAAGGTCTACTTCAACCACGCCACCGGCAAGGCCGAGAAGTGCACGATGTGCTCGCCGCGCCTGGCGGCGGGGCAGCCGACGGTCTGCTCGGAGACCTGCGTGGGCCGGCTGCGCTATCTCGGGGTGATCCTCTACGACGCCGACCAGGTGACCGCGGCGGCCGAGACCGAGGACGAGAAGGCACTGTACGAGGCACAGTTGGGCGTCTTCCTCGACCCGGAGGATCTGGACGTGCGGCGGGCGTGCGAGGAGGCGGGCATCTCCCGCGACTGGCTGGAGGCGGCCCGCCGGTCACCGGTGTACAAGCTGATCCACACCTACCGGGTGGCCCTGCCCCTGCATCCGGAGTACCGCACCATGCCCATGGTCTGGTACATCCCGCCCCTGTCCCCCGTCGTGGACGCGCTGTCCGGGACGGGTCACGACGGCGAGGACGCCGAGAACCTCTTCGCCGCCATCGACACCCTGCGCATCCCCCTCGCCTACCTGGCCGAACTGTTCACGGCGGGCGACCCCGCACCCGTACGGGCGTCCCTGGAGAAGCTGGCCGCCATGCGCTCCCACATGCGGGCGCTCAACCTGGGTGAGGAACCGGACGCGAGGACGGCCGCCGCGGTGGGGATGACCGCGGCACAGATCGAGTCGATGTACCGGCTGCTGGCGATCGCCAAGCACGAGGACCGGTATGTGATCCCGACCGCGGCGGTCGGCGACGCGCGCCGGCTGGAGGAGTCCGCGCTCCCCGAGGGGTGCAGCCTGGATCACGACGGCGGCCCCGGCATGGGCGGCGACGGACCCTTCGGCCAGGACTCGGGCCGGAAACTGCTCCCCCTGATGCCGGTGGAGAACTCCCGTCCGCTGCACAGACGGCAGACCGCCGGCACACCGGAGAAGGCGAAGGAGACCTGATGTCCACGGACGCGGTGTTCTACCAGGCGGCGGCGCTCTGCCTCACCTACCCGGACGACGACTTCGTCGCCCGGCTGCCGCTGCTGCGTCAAGCGGCCCCGCAGCTACGGCGGTTCACCGACCACGCGGCGGCGACCCCGCCCCGGGAGCTGGCCGAGCACTATGTGCAGGTCTTCGACTTCGAGAACCGGCACAGTCTCTACCTCAGTTGGTGGCACGACGGCGACACCCGCCGCCGGGACATGTCCCTGGTCCGCTTCAAGGAGGTGTACCAGGAGTACGGCATGGAGTTCACCGGCGAGGAGCTGCCGGACTTCCTGCCCGCCGTCCTGGAGTTCACGGCCCGCACCGGCAACACCGACCTGCTCACCGAGCACCGTGACTGCCTCGCCGAACTCCGGCGCAGTCTCACCGACTTCGGCACGCCGTACGCGAGCGTGCTGGACGCGGTCTGGGCGGCCATGCCGACCGCGAGCACCCGGGCACGCCCATGAGCGTCCCGCGGTGGGGCGCCGCCCACCGCCACCCGCTCCGCGGTGACGGCGCCCGGCCACGACGGCGGGTTCCGGCGGTGCCTCAGCCGGCCGTGTCCCTTTCGTCGTCCACGATCTCCGCGTCCACCACGCCCTCCTCGTCCGTGTCCGCGTCCGCGTCCGGGTCCGCCGGGGGCCGTTCCCCGGCCGGAGTGCCGGAGGCGCCCGCGTACATGGCCTGGCCCATGCGCTGGCTCACGGTCGCCAGGTGCTCGACGCCGCCGCGCAGTTCGGCGGTGTCGGTGTCGCGGTCCAGCAGGGTCCTGAGCGCGGTGATCGCCTCCTCCACCTCGGTCCTCGTGCCGGCGGGCACCGGGGCCTCGTTCTCGTGGAGGAACTTCTCGGTCTGGTAGACGAGTTGCTCGGCCTGGTTGCGGGTCTCGGCGGCCTCACGGCGCGCCCGGTCCTCCTCGGCGTACCGCTCGGCCTCCCGCATCATGCGGTCGATGTCGTCCTTGGGCAGCGCGGAACCGCCGGTCACGGTCATCTTCTGCTCCCGCCCGGTCGCCAGGTCCTTCGCCGAGACGTGCATGATCCCGTTGGCGTCGATGTCGAAGGCGACCTCGATCTGCGGGACACCGCGCGGTGCGGGCGGCAGACCGGTGAGGTCGAAGACGCCGAGCTTCTTGTTGTAGGCGGCGATCTCCCGTTCGCCCTGGTAGACCTGGATGCCCACCGAGGGCTGGTTGTCCGCGGCGGTCGTGAAGATCTCCGAACGCCGGGTCGGGATGGTGGTGTTGCGCTCGATCAGCGTGGTCATGATGCCGCCCTTGGTCTCGATGCCGAGGGACAGCGGGGTGACGTCCAGCAGCAGGACGTCCTTGACGTCACCGCGGATGACGCCGGCCTGGAGGGCGGCGCCGACCGCCACCACCTCGTCCGGGTTGACGCCCTTGTGCGGGTCCTTTCCGGTGAGGTCCTTCACCAGGTCGGTGACGGCGGGCATCCGCGTCGAACCACCGACCAGGATCACGTGGTCGATCGCGGCCAGTTGCACGCCCGCGTCCTTGACCGCCTGGTGGAAGGGCTTCCGGCAGCGGTCCAGCAGATCGGCGGTCAGCTCCTGGAACTGGGCGCGGGTCAGCTTCTCCTCCAGGTGCAGCGGGCCCGCCGCGGTGGCCGTGATGTACGGGAGGTTGACCGACGTCTCGGTGGCCGAGGACAGCTCGATCTTCGCCTTCTCGGCGCCCTCGCGCAGCCGTTGCACGGCCATCCGGTCCTTGCCGAGGTCGATGCCGTTCTGCCCCTTGAAGCGGGTGACCAGGTGCTCGACGACCCGCTGGTCCCAGTCGTCGCCGCCCAGACCGGTGTCGCCGTTGGTGGCCTTGACCTCGATCACGCCGTCGCCGATCTCGAGGAGGGAGACGTCGAAGGTGCCCCCGCCCAGGTCGAAGACGAGGACCGTCTGTTCCTCGCCCCGGCCCAGGCCATAGGCAAGCGCCGCGGCGGTCGGCTCGTTGATGATCCGCAGTACCCTCAGGCCGGCGATCTCCCCGGCCTCCTTGGTGGCCTGGCGCTGCGCGTCGTCGAAGTAGGCGGGCACGGTGATCACCGCGTCGGTCACGTCCTCGCCGAGGTACGCCTCGGTGTCCCGCTTGAGCTTCTGCAGCACCCGCGCGGACAGCTCCTGGGCCCGGTACCGGGTGCCGTCCACGCCGCCGCTCTCCGGGAACCGCCAGGACCCGTCGCCCATGTGCCGCTTCACCGACCGGGCGGTGCGGTCCACGTTGGTCACCGCCTGCCGCTTGGCGACCTCGCCGACCAGCACGTCGCCGTTCTTCGCGAAGGCCACCACCGACGGGGTGGTGCGCGCTCCCTCGGCGTTGGCGACGACGGTGGGCTCACCGCCCTCCAGCACGGCCACCACCGAGTTCGTCGTCCCGAGGTCGATCCCGACCGCACGTGCCATGTCCGTCCCCTTCCGCCCGGCCACTTCCCCGACTCCACGACAGGACTCGGGCGGGCCGTTGTCAATGCCGCGCCCCGTCCCGGGAACGGCGATGCCGCGCCCCGGGAGGGGACGCGGCATCGGCGGGGCCGCGACGCTCAGGCGAGCTTCGCGTCCAGGGTGATGGTGGTGCCCGCCAGGGCCTGGCTGACCGGGCAGTTCTTCTTGGCGTCCTCGGCGGCGGCGGCGAAGCCGGCCTCGTCCAGGCCGGGCACCGTGCCCTCGACGGTCAGGTGGATCCCGGTGATGCCCTCACCCGGCTGGAACTTGACGTGGGCGTTGGTCACCAGGCGGGTGGCCGGGGTGCCGGCGCCTGCCAGGGCGTGCGACAGGGCCATGGAGAAGCAGCTGGAGTGGGCGCCGGCGATCAGCTCCTCCGGGCTGGTCTTGCCGTTCGCCTCCTGGGACCGCGAGGCCCAGGTGACCGGCTGCTGGCCGATACCGGAGGAGTCGAAGGTGATGACACCGTTGCCCTCGAGGAGGGTGCCTTCCCAAACGGTGTGTGCGGTGCGCGTGGTGGCCACGGTTGTTCCTTTCGGCGTACGAAGGCGAGTGAACCGGTTTCGCTCGCTCCCATCCGATCACATCAGGGCTCACCGCACGCGGAAGACCGGCCCACGGGGGGTGAACGGCAGGCGACGGCCGTCGGGTACGAGGTACGCGTGCTCGCGCCGGACCCGCAGCACGTCGCACCAGCCGTCGGTGATCACCAGGACCGGCGCGGCGGGCGGGAAGTCGTCCGCGCGCTGCAGCAGGTCGATCCCGGGCTGGAGGACGGTACCGCCCCGGCCGTGCACCCGGACCCGTCCGGCGATCTCGGTGGCCGGCAGGTACCCGGCGTCGTACGGGGCGGCGTCGCAGAACACCACCCGCGCGGCCGGTACGTCACGGGCCTCGGCGTAGGAGGCGATAGCGCCGAGAGCCTTGCCGAGCAGGGTGCGGTCCATGGAGCCGGAGGTGTCCAGGACCACGCCGAAGGTGCAGCGGGCGACCTCCTCGGGCGGGAAGTGGCGGCCGGCGCGCGGGATGTCCGGGGTGGACGACTGACGGCGGGAGAGCCGGGAGTAGGTCCGTACGGCCTCCGGCCGGGGCACGAACTCGTCGAACCAGCGGGCCAGTCGGGCGTCCCACGGCAGCGGCGGATGGCTGAGCGCGCGGATCTCCTCGACCAGGCCGCCGGGCAGGAGGCCGCGGCCCTGCGCCCGGTGCAGGTCCAGCCCCTGTCCGAGGCCCCGGCGGTAGAACTCGTCGAGGTCGACGCGGGCGCCGGGCGGCCCGAGGGGCCCGCCCAGGACATCGCCGCGCCCCTTGCCGCGCAGGGTGGCCAGGCGTCGCGTCCGGCGCAGGTCGACGGCGATCCGGTCGTAGACCTCCTCCGCCGAGAGGTTCGTCAACTCCGGGTCGTACAGCGACCCTTCGGGCATGGTGCCGACGCGCATCCCCACCAGCCAGCCGTTGATGACGTAGTCGCAGGCGACGTTGAAGAGATAGGGGTCGCGGGTGCCGAGCCGGTCGCCGTGGCGCAGGGCGGCGTGCAGCATCTCGTGGGCGAGGACGAATCGCCACTCGTCGTCGTCCAGGGTGCGCAGCGGGTTGACGTAGATCTCGCCGGCCCCGGGGTCGACGGCGGCGATCGCGATGTCGTGGGCGCGGGCCAGTTCGGCGTCGGCGACCACCTTGATGCCTGCGGCGATGCCGCCGAGCAGCGGGTAGGAGGAGACGAACCAGCTCAGCGCCCGTTCCCAGGGCCGCAGCGGGGTGGGCGGCCCGGTCAGGGAGATGCGGCGGCCGCCGGCCAGGTCCATCGCCCGGGACATGGTCCGGGTCAGCGCGTGCGCGAACCCGGCCTGCCAGTCGGGGACCTGGCCGGCCCACTTGTTCCAGGGGAGGAGCAGCTGGTCGGGCTCGCCGCCGCTGGTGCCGCCGTGCTCGTAGGCGGCCGGGACGCCGCCGACCCGGCGCCACCCGGCGGCGAGCCGGTCCTCGTCGCCCTCCGGATAGGACACGGGCAGGTGGTCCGGTGCCTCGCCGACCGGGAAGGTCGCCAGGAAGCGGTTGACGACCGTGCAGCGGGCGGCGAGGTCGTAGCGGTCGGGTTCGGCGCGCGGTCCGGTGGCGGCGGGCAGGTGGCCGAAGCCGAGGTGGATGGTGCAGTGGGCCAGCGCCCAGGCCCACTCGGCAGGTTCGGCCCGCCGGGTGGCGTGGGCGTGCAGGACGCCGTTGGAGTCGGCCCGTACCAGGCCCTCACCCGGCGCGAGTTCGCACGTCTCGTGCCGGCAGAGGGTGAACTCCACCGCCTGCATGGCCGGGTTGGCGCGCAGCAGTTCGACTCCGGCCGCGAAGTTCTCCGCGGCCGGGTCCTTCTTCTGTCCCTTCTTCTGTTCCTTCTTCCGTCCCTTGTGGCCGCCGGGGCTCATCGGCGGGCCTCGACCAGCCGGGGCATGTCCCGGGCGGCCTCGATCAGGAACCAGGAGGGCAGCACGGGGTTGCCGTCGGCGTCGGGGGCGATGACGGTCTGGGCGACCTCGACGGAGGTCTCGGCGAGCTGCACGAGCAGTGACTTGGCGCGGTACGCGGTCTGCCGGCCGTTCGCCGACATGTGCTCCTTGGCGGCGGGCAGTTCCTTGACCAGCCGCCCGCGGAACGACTTCGCGAGGTAGTACAGCAGGTCGCGGTCCTCGATCCGGTGCGGCCAGCCGGCGTCGCCCCGGAGGATCGCCTCGATCCCGAACCGGCTGCGCACGATCTTGACGTAACCGCTGAAGGCGACGGCGTGCGCCGGGGTGAGCATGCCGTGCGCGAGGACCTTCAGGGTCTCCTCGTCGAGGTCGCGTCCGAAGGAGTGCAGGGCGTGGGGCGCGGCGCTCTGCCGGCATGCGGCTCCGCCGCGTGGGCGCGACCAGCCCCCGGCCACCCGCACCCGAGGAACTACGCGGCCCGTTCCTCTTCCGCATCCGTGGCAATCGGAACCTGCGGTCCGGCCCCCTCCCGGAGCCACCGCCGCAGCACCCGATGCACGCCCTCCGCCCCCACGAGTTCCTCTCCTTCCCCCACCGGAGCCGAGACGCAGAGCGGCGACAACAGGAACGGCCGCCCCTGCGCGCCCCCCAGCCCGCCGTGCGACCCGATCTGCTCCTCGAAGGCGAGCACCTCCCCGGCTTCCGGGTCGAACCACGAGTTCACCATGATGTCGGCGGTGTGCGGGAAGGAGTGGGTGCGGCGCACGGCGTCGGCCGCGCCCGGTCCGAAGGCGGCGAGCGGCCCGGGGGTGCCGTCGAGCCGGTCCAGCGGTACCTCCGCACCGTACGCGCCGAGCACCACCCCGCCGTGCTCCTCGCTGCGCACCAGCAGGAACCCGACGCCGGGGTGGTTGGCGAGGGTGGTGAGCAGGGCGGGGTGCCGGGCGTCGATCTCCTCCTTGGTCATGCGGTGCGGCACGTCCGGGAAGGAGACCAGGCCGAGGTTGCCGGAGGCGAGCACGACCGGTTCGGTGTGCCGGGTGGGCCGGTGCTTCTCGCCACCCTCCTCGACCGGCCTGCGCAGGGCCGCGCGGACGGCGGCCCGGGCCTCGGTGCCGCTGTGGGTGCGCTCGGCACGGCGCGGCACGTGCAGTCCGGAACCGGCCCGGACCAGGTCGCCCAGGGTGAGGCCGTACCGGGAGCGGAAGGTCTCGCCGGGGCTCTGCCCGTGGTCGGAGAGGACCACGATCCGGTACGTCCGGGGGGCGTGCTCGGCGACCTTCCCGATCAGCGCGAGGGCCCGGTCCAGGCGTTGCAGCACCTTGTCGGCGTCGCGGCTGTGCGGGCCCGAGTGGTGGGCGACCTCGTCGTAGGCGACGAGGTCGGCGTAGACGGCGGTGCGGCCGGCCAGCAGATCGCCCATGACCGCCGCGACGACGACGTCGCGTTCGACGACGGTGGCGAAGGCGCGGACGAAGGGGTAGAGGCCGCCGCGTCCGACGCGCGGCCGTTGCCCGCGCATCCGGGCCGCGGCCGACTGGCCGAGTTCGCGGCCCACCTCGGCGACGAAGGAGAGCGCGGTGCGGACGGCGTTGGCCGGGTCGGAGAAGTAGGCGAAGTAGCCGGCGCGGGAACGGTTCTGCCGGCCCCGGCGCCGGGTCGCTATGGACAGCACCAGGGCCTGTTCGTCGGCGCCGCCGCCGAACAGGTTGCCGCGGCTGGCGCCGTCGAGGGTGAGCAGTCCGCCGTCGGCGGTGCGCTCGACGGCACGGCGCTGGAGTTCGGCGGCGCTGGTCGGCCGGTTGCAGACCATCACCTCCCCGCCGTCCTTCTCGTACCAGCGGAAGGCCGGGACGTCGAAGGTGGAGCCGTGCAGGATGCCCAGCTGGCTGGCGCCGGTCTGGCTGGACCAGTCGGTGCGCCAGGGGGTGAGCCGGTGGGTGGAGCCCAGCCAGCCCGCCACCGTCGGCATGAGACCCCTGGCGACGGCCGCGGTGAGGACGTCGTGGCCGACGCCGTCGAGCTGGATGAGGACGGTGCCGGGGGCGGACGGGCAGGGCGGGCGGGAACCGCGGCGGCGGGTGGCCAGGCGGGAGAGCCGGCGCCGGTAGGCGTCGTCGTCGCGGACGGCCAGGGCGCCGCCGGTGGCGGAGGCCACGGCCGACATCACGGCGGCCACGATCACGGCGGTCTCCGGGGCGGCCTCGCTCTGCCCCGAGGGGTTGACGCGCAGCGCGAGCAGGAGGAGGGAGCCGTTGAGGAAGAAGACCAGCAGGCCGAGGACGAGGGCGGGCACCAGCAGCAGCAGTCGTACGAGCAGGGGCCACACGACGGCCGACAGCACACCGAAGACGCCCGCGCCGAGCGCCGCGGTCACCGCGATCCGGGTGGCGCTGTCACCGTCGGCGGACTGGAGCCGGAAGTCCGGCAGGATCCCGGCGAGGACCAGCATGGTCACGGTCGACACCGCCCACACCACGACGCTCCGCCCGGTCTGACCGACGACCCGCCGCCACCGCACGCCCCACCGACCTCACGTCCGCGACCCGCGTCCGCCGCGGGTCTGCTGCCGCCCACACTGTCACACGGCCGCGGGCGCGAGCGGACTCACCTCCCGTCGTAGCCCGCCGTCGGCATCGACAGTCTCCGGTGCACCCGCGCCTTCATCTGGGCGTCGTAACAGGGCTCGGCCCGCCCCACCGTCTCCACCCGCACCCCGCGTCTCGCGCACTCCGCGGTGAACTCCTCGACCGAGGACAGCGCGCTCTCCAGCACCCGTCTGCTCGGTGCGACGAAGACGTCGAGGCCGGGCAGGACGCCCGCCCACAGGGCGCTGTGGTCGTGGCGCAGCCCCCGGACCAGCAGTTCCCGCGCGATGACGTACCCGTGCTCCAGGGCCCAGCGCGCGCACATGGCGTGCTGGCTGCGGGAGTCGACCAGGAAGGGGTCGATCTCCAGTTCCTCCAGGGGCGTCAGGCTCGCGATGGCGGTCACCCGCACCGGTGCGAGCCCGCCGTAGGCACCCCGCATCTGTCCCATGGAGCCCCCTCACCTCCGGGTTTCGCCGCCGACCCTACTCCTGCACGTAGGCTTCGGGGAGTCGCGCGAAGGAGGCAAAGAGGTGCCGGTGGAGATCACCTGGTGGGGTCACGCCACCTGCACGATCGAGGATTCGGGCGTACGACTGCTCACCGATCCCCTGTTCGCGCGCCGGCTCGCGCACCTGCGCCGCCGCCGGGGCGCCCCGCCGCCGCCCGAGGCCCGCCGTGCCGATCTCGCGCTCGTCTCCCACCTGCACGCCGACCATCTGCACGTGCCGTCGCTGGCCGGACTCGCCCCGGGCACGCGCCTTCTGGTGCCCCGGGGCGCACCACGCGCGGTGCCCGCGCTCCGCCGGCTCCGGCACCTTCGGATCACCGAGGTCGCCGTCGGGGACGAGATATCCGCCGGACCCCTGGTCGTACGCGCGGTGCCCGCCCGTCACGACGGGCGCCGGCTGCCGGTCGGCCCGCACCGCTGTCCCGCCCTCGGATATGTCGTCGAGGGCGCGGCACGGACGTACTTCGCCGGCGACACCGGGCTGTTCGACGAGATGGCCGAGGCGGTCGGACCGGTGGACGTGGCCCTGCTGCCGGTCGGCGGCTGGGGACCCCATCTCGGGGAGGGGCACCTGGACGCCGGGCGGGCGGCGCGCGCCCTGGCCCTGCTGTCGCCGCGCAGCGCGGTGCCGGTGCACTACGGGACGTACTGGCCGATCGGCATGGACGGCGTGCGCCCGCACGAGTTCCACGCACCGGGCGACGAGTTCGTACGCCTCGCGGCGCAGTACGCGCCGCGGGTGACGGTGCACCGGCTCGGTCACGGGGAGGCCGTGCGGCCGGAGGTCTCGCGGTGAGACTGCTGACGGTGGTGGCGGCCGCCGGGTCCACGGCGGCGACCTCCTCGTCCACCGAGTCCGCGCAGCAGGCGATCGGGTATCCCACGCTGTTCCTGCTGGTGCTGATCGGGGCACTGGTGCCGGTGGTGCCGACGGGGGCGCTGGTGAGTTCGGCGGCCGTGGTGGCGTTCCACCAGACGGCGCCGTTCGCGCTGGCGCTGGTGCTGGTGACGGCGTCGCTGGCCGCCTTCCTCGGGGACGCGGCGCTGTACTGGCTCGGACGGCGCGGGCTGGGGTCGAAGAACGGGTCGCGGTGGCTGGAGGCGATACGGTCACGGGCGCCGGAGGAACGGCTCGGGCAGGCGCAGGACAGGCTGGCCGAGCACGGGGTGCTGGTGCTGGTGCTGTCGCGCCTGGTGCCGGCCGGACGGATACCGGTGATGCTGGCGTGTCTGCTGGCGAAGTGGCCGCTGCGGCGGTTCGCCCGGGGGAACGCGCCGGCCTGTGTGGCGTGGGCCGCGACCTATCAGCTGATCGGGATCCTGGGCGGGTCGCTGTTCCCGGAGCCCTGGGAGGGGGTCGTGCTCGCGGTCGCGCTGACGGTGCTGATCAGTGTGGCGCCGAGTCTCTGGCGGCGGGTCCGGTCCGTGGGCTGAGGGCGCGCCGCGGGGCGCGGTTCGCTGACGGCCGATCACACGCTCCCCCGCGCCCCCCGTCCGCGCCGCTACTCGACGGTGCCGCGCAGCGACGTCCGTTCCAGGACGTTCGAGCCGCCCACCGGCAGGTCCCACAGGTCCTCCCGGTCCAGTCCCGCCTTCTCCCAGGCCGCCCGCACCCGCGTCCGCGGCTCCAGCACCGGCTCCGCGGACAGGATGAACGTGCCCCAGTGCATGGGCGCCATCCGCCGTGCCCCCAGGTCCAGGGTCGCCCGGACCGCCTCCTCCGGATCCAGGTGGACGTCGCTCAGCCACCAGCGGGGGTCGTAGGCACCGATGGGCATCAGGGCGAGGTCGATACCGGGGTAACGGCCGCCGATCCGGGAGAACCAGTGGCCGTACCCCGTGTCGCCGGCGAAGTAGACGCGTCGGCCGTCGGCGGCGGTGAGCACCCAGCCGCCCCAGAGACTGTGGCAGGTGTCGGTGAGGGTGCGCTTGGACCAGTGGTGGGCCGGGACGAAGTCGAAGCGGACACCGGACAGTTCGGCCGCCTCCCACCAGTCCAGCTCGGTGACGGTGGTGAAGCGGCGGCGCCGGAACCAGCGGCCCAGGCCGGCCGGTGCGAACACCGGGGTGTCGCGCGGGAGGCGGCGCAGGGTGGGGGCGTCCAGGTGGTCGTAGTGGTTGTGGCTGATGACGACCGCGTCGACGCGCGGCAGTTCCTCCCAGGCGACGCCGACCGGGGTGACCCGGGCCGGGGTGCCGATGATGCGGCGGGACCAGACGGGGTCCGTGAGGACGGTCAGACCGCCGATACGGACGATCCAACTGGCGTGCCCCGCCCAGGTGACGGCGACGGTGCCGGCGTCGGCGCGGGGCAGCGGGCCCGGTTCGTAGGGCAGCAGCGGGATGTCGGCGAGGCCCTCCCGGCCGGGGCGCACGGAGCCTTCGCGGGCGAACCGGGCCATCGCCTTGAGGCCGGGCAGGGGTGCGGTCAGACGGTCGTGGAAGGTCCGCGGCCAGAACCGGACCTCGCCCAGCGGGCGGGGTTCGGCGAGCGGTGGGAACGGGGCCGGGGCGGGCGGGGTGACAACGGCGTCCCGGGCCGTCGTGGCGGCCGTGGGGGCGGTCGCGGGGGCGGGCGTCCCGGGGGTGGTCGTCTCGTCGGCAGTGGTCGTGGGGGCAGGCGTCGTGAGGGCGGTCGTCGTGGCGGACCCTGACTCTTGCGTCTGCTGCGTCATCGAGGAGGCTCCCATCGCTGAGCGTCGTCGCGGAGATCGTCGAGTACCGACCTCAAGGACATCAACGCGCGTTGCACGTGTGGCAGTTCCAACGGCGCGGGTGACATGAGGCATTCCAGGCGCTCCGCGTCGGTGCCGCCCAGCAGCGGCCCGGTGGCGAACCGGACGCGCAGCGCCTGGAGGTCGTCGCCGAAGCGGTGGCCCCCGGGCACGGGCATGCCGAGCCGGGCGGTGAGGAAGTCCTCCAACTCCTGTGCGTCGCCGACCCCCCGGACGCCGAGCCCGACGCGCAGGGGCTCCAGGTCGGCGTACAGGTGCCGGCCGGCCTGCGGGGGCCGGGCCACGCCGCCGCCGTCGACCACCGCGCCGTGCAGGGCGGCGGCCACGCGCGCGTGCAGGCGTACCACGGCCTCCCGGCGGGCGGTGACCGGCTCGGGTTCGCCGAGTGCGTAGGCGGCCGCGACGGCGACCGGCCCGGCGAGCCGGGCACCGAGGGCGGTGAGGACGTCGAGCACGCGTGCGTGCAGGTCCGTACCGGTGCCGCCCGCGGGGAACCGGGCGACGGCGGCGGGCCAGCCGGCCGGCAGCAGGGCGCCGGCCAGGTCGGTGACGACGGTGACCCGGTCGGGGAGCATCTCGGCGGGGCTGAGCGGCACGGTGGCGTGCGGGGCGTGCCGGGTGTCGCGCCAGGTCTCGTCGCTGACCAGGTGGAGTCCCTCGGCGGCGGCCGCCTCGACGGTGGCGTGCAGGAGTTCGGGCGGCGCGACGGTGGCGGTCGGGTCGTCGGCGACGGAGAGCACGAGCAGCCGCGGTTCGCCGCCCTCGTCCCGGACCCGGCGTACGGTCTCCAGCAGCGCGTAGGGGTCGGGTACGCCCCCGGACTCGGCCGGGGTGGCCACGTGGAAGACGGGCCGCCCGAGGAGCCGGGCGTACGGTGCCCACCAGGCGGCGCAGGGGCGCGGCACCAGGACGTCGCCGCCGAGCGCCGCGGTGAGCGCCAGCAGGAGGGCGGGGGCGCCGGGTCCGGCGGTCACGAGTCCGGACGCGGCGGGCAGCCCACGGCGCTCCCAGTGGCCGAGCGCCGCGTCGAGCAGCGCGGGGCCGCCGCCGACGGGTTCCTCGCCACCCCGGACCGCGGCGGTGGCCAGCGCGGAGGCGAGTTCGGGCAGGACGGGCAGTCCGTCGTCGGGCAGCGGCGGTCCGTACCGGACGGGTCCGTGGCCCCGCGCGGGCGTGTCACGGACCGGCCCCTGGCCCTCGGGATCCGTCCGCCGCATGTCCGCCTCCGCGCAGTCCGTGGTGCCGTGTGCCGTCTCCTGCCGGGCCGGGTTCCTCGTCCGGGGGCCGGTGCGCTGCCGGAGTGGCCGCCCCGGGTACCCGGTGGCGGTCCGTGTCATCCGTGCGTCATCCGTGCGCGCGCGGCCTCCCGGCGGAGAGCCGGTACACCGCGCCGGCGCACGCGGCCGCGATCAGCGCGGCGCCCGCGGCCAGCGCGGGGACCGAGTCCGTGAAGGTTCCGCCCGCCCCGGCCTCCACCCCGTGGTCACCGGCGCAGGGCCCGGCCGCACCGGCTTCGCCGGACCCGCCGTAACCGCCGGACCCGCCGGACCCGCCGTGACCGGAGGCTCCCGATGAACCCGAGGAGGCACAGTCATGTCCGCCGCCCCCGTCGTCCCCCCGGGAACCCGTGTCGCCGTCACCCCGGCCACCCGTGCCCGCATCCCCCCGGCCACCCGTGCCCGCGTCACCCCGGCCACCCGTGCCCGCGTCACCCCGGCCTCCCGTGCCCGCGTCACCCCGAGCCGCCGTGCCGTCGTCGCCGAGCGCACCCGTGCCGGTGCCGTCGCCGAGCGCACCCGTGCCGCCCCCGCCCCGGGGCGTGCCGGCGGAGTCGTCGTGCGGGACCCCCGTACCGTCGTCGCCGCGCGCGAGCCCGCCGTCCGCGCCGGGCACCGTGCCGCCCTCCTCGCCGACGACCACGCCGCCGTCGACCGGGAGCGACGGAGGCGGAACGGCGCCGCCCTCGCCCCCTGCCGCCGTGAGGCCCGCGTCCGGTGGCTGCGCCGGTCCCCCGCCCGTCGCCGGACAGTTTCCCCCGGTGGGTACGCAGGTCAGGGGCGCGGCGGTCGCGGGCGGTCCCACGCCGGGGCCCGCCTCGGCGGCGGGGCCGGCCAGGGCGGCGGCCGGACCGACGACGCCGAACGCGGCCCCCGTCAGGACGGCGACGGACAGGGCGCGAGCGGTGCGGCGCATGGGATGGCTCCTCGCAGCGGACGGTTTCGGGGACACCCGGCCGGTGCCCCCGCAGCCATCTCAGCCCGCCGCCCGCCGTGCCGCGCGCGGCCGACCCCCATTCGCGGGACGGCCCGGCCCCGTTCGGGTGACGAGACGGGCCGGTTCCGGCGTGTCGTCCCGCCGCCACCGGGTACGCGTGCCGCACCCCGGCACGCCGAGGCGGCCGTACAGCGAGAGGAAGCCGGGGAAGTGAGGAGTGGACGTCATGCGTATCGCGTTTCTGACCGCGCCCGAGGGCGTCGAGCAGGTGGAGCTGACCGAGCCGTGGAAGACGGTTTCGGACGCCGGGCACGAGCCGGTGCTGGTGTCGACGGAGCCGGGGCGGGTGCAGGGCTTCGACCATCTCGACAAGGCGGACACGTTCCCCGTGGACGAGGTGGTCGGCGACGCGTCGGCGGACTCGTTCGGGGCACTGGTGCTGCCCGGCGGGGTCGCCAACCCGGACTTCCTGCGGACCGACGAACGGGCCGTGGCCTTCGTGCGGGACTTCTTCGAGGCGGGCCGGCCCGTCGCCGCGATCTGTCACGCGCCCTGGACGCTGGTCGAGGCCGACGTCGTGCGCGGCCGCACCCTGACCTCGTGGCCGAGTCTGCGGACCGACATCCGCAACGCCGGCGGCACCTGGGTCGACGAACAGGTCCAGGTCTGCGGGGCCGGTCCCAACACGCTGGTCACCAGCCGCAGGCCGGACGACCTCAAGGCCTTCGGCGAGGCCCTCCTCGACGCCCTCGGCGGGGCCTGAGCCCCGGAAGGCTCCCGGCCCCGCCCCGCGTGGGGTCGGCTCAGCCGGCGGAGGCGCGCGGTGTCGCCGTCTCCGCGCAGCCGCGCTCCCGGGCACCCTCGCGTGTGCGGCCGGCGGCGACGATGCGGCGCGGGTTGCGGCGCAGGTACTCGCCCTCCAGCTGGGCCATGCGTTCGTTGTGGGCGCGCAGTGCGTCGTTGGAGCCGTACAGCAGGGTGTCGTGGCGTGTCCGGTGGATGGTCTCCAGCTCCTTCATGAGCTGCTGGTCGTCCAGCCGGCTGGGGTCGACTCCGGTCATATTGGTACCCCGCTCGTCGTGTCCGTCCCGGCGGTCCGGACCCTGCATCCACTGTACGAAGGTCCGGGCCGCCGGTCCTGTCTAGCGGGCGCGCTCCACCCGGCGCTCGTCCCAGACCGGCTCGGGGGTCTCGCGGACCCGGCCGTCGGTGCCGAAGACCAGGTAGCGGTCGAAGGCCCGGGCGAACCAGCGGTCGTGGGTGACGGCGAGCACCGTGCCGTCGAAGGCCTCAAGGCCCTCCTGGAGGGCTTCCGCCGACTCCAGGTCGAGGTTGTCGGTCGGCTCGTCGAGCAGCAGTGCCGTGACACCCTGCAGCTCCAGCAGGAGGATCTGGAACCGGGCCTGCTGGCCGCCGGAGAGCCGTTCGAAGGTCTGCTCGGCCTGGTTGGTCAGCTCGTAGCGGCGCAGCCGGGACATCGCCGCGCCCCGGTCCTGGGAGTGTTCGCTCCACAGGATGTCCAGCAGGGTACGGCCCTGCAGCTCGGGGTGGGCATGGGTCTGGGCGAAGTGCCCGGGCACCACGCGCGCGCCCAGCTTCCACCGCCCCGTGTGCGCCACCTCCTCGCCGGCCAGCAGCCGCAGGAAGTGCGACTTGCCGGAGCCGTTGGAGCCGAGGACGGCGACCCGTTCGCCGTAGAAGACCTCCAGGTCGAAGGGTTTCATCAGGCCGGTGAGTTCGAGCTGCTCGCAGGTCACGGCCCGCACGCCGGTACGGCCGCCGCGCAGCCGCATCCTGATGTCCTGGTCGCGCGGCGGCTCCGGGGGCGGCCCGGCCTCCTCGAACTTGCGCAGCCGGGTCTGCGCGGCCGCGTACCGGGACGCCATCTCGTGGGAGACCGCGGCGGCCTGGCGGAGGTTGAGCACCAGCTTCTTCAGCTGGGCGTGCTTCTCGTCCCAGCGGCGGCGCAGTTCCTCGAAGCGGGCGAAGCGTTCCCGCCGGGCGTCGTGGTAGGTGGCGAAGCCGCCGCCGTGCACCCAGGCGTCGGCGCCGGTGGGCGAGGGCTCCACGGAGACGATCTTCTCGGCGGCGCGGGCGAGGAGCTCCCGGTCGTGGGAGACGAACAGGACCGTCTTGCGGGTCTCCGCCAGCTGCGCCTCCAGCCAGCGCTTGCCGGGGACGTCGAGGTAGTTGTCCGGCTCGTCGAGCAGCAGCACCTCGTCGGTGCCGCGGAACAGGGCCTCCAGCACCAGGCGCTTCTGCTCGCCGCCGGAGAGGGTGCGCACCTCCCGGAACTGGGCCTTGTCGTAGGGCACGCCGAGCGCGGCCATCGTGCACATGTCCCAGAGCGTCTCGTGCTCGTAGCCGCGCACCTCGGCCCAGTCGGCCAGTGCCTGCGCGTAGCGGAGCTGGGCGGCCTCGTCGTCGACGGTCATGATGCCGTGCTCGGCCCGGTCCACGGCCCGCGCGGCCTCTCGGATGCCGGGGGGTGCCACCGAGACCAGCAGGTCACGGACGGAGGTCTCGTCCCGGACGGAGCCCACGAACTGGCGCATCACGCCGAGGCCGCCGCTCACGGTGACGGTGCCGCCGTGCGGCTTCAGCTCGCCGGAGATCAGCCGCAGCAGGGTGGTCTTGCCGGCGCCGTTGGGTCCCACGAGGGCGACGGCGGCGCCTTCGCCGACCCGGAAGGAGACGTCGCCGAGCAGCGCCCTCCCGTCGGGGAGGTAGTACTCGAGGTGCGCGGCTTCCAGATGTCCCATGGTCAGGGATTCTGCGCGGAGTCCCTGACCGGGGGCAAACCGATATCGCCCCACCGTCTTCGTCCGCGGGCACGTGGTGGTTGCTCGCGCAGTTCCCCGCGCCCCTTTCAGGGGCGTCCACCGGGCGCCCCTCAAGGGGCGCGGGGAACTGCGCGACCAGCCCCCACCGGGCCCGCGGCCGACGTCCGTGACCGGCGTCTCACTCCGCGGCCGACTCCACCCGCTCCCCCGCCGGCCCGCTCTCCCCCGCCGGCTCCACGACCGCGCCCTGCCAGGACAGCGCCTTCCAGCCGTCGGCCGGGGAGCCCTCCAGGACGACCACGCCGGTGTTGTCGAGGGGGCGGGCCGCCGCGAAGGGGACGTCGACGTTGTCGGCGCGGGCCGCCGTCCACAGGCGGATCACGGCGCCGTGACTGATCACGGCGACCGTCCGGGCCCCGCGCCGCGGCCTCGGCGATCACCGCGTCGTAGCGGGACAGGGTCTCGGCCCCGTCCTCCCCGCCGGGCATCCGCAGCGCGGTGTCCCCGGCCGCCCACGCGAACACGGTCCGCATGTACTCCTGGCCGTGCTCGGAGTGGCCGGGCAGCAGTTCCAGGTCGCCGGCGAAGACCTCGCGGAGGCCGTCGCGGACCACCGGGACGAGTCCGCGGGCCGCGGCCAGTGGCGCGGCGGTGAGCTGGGTGCGGGTCAGGGTCGAGACGTAGAGGAGTTCGATGTCCTCGTCGGCGAGGGCCGCGGGCAGGGCCGCCGCCTGCCGCTCGCCGAGCTCGGTCAGACCGGGGCCCGGCACGGCGGTGTCGAGCAGGAAGTCGACGTTGGTCGGGGTCTGCCCGTAACGTATGAGGAGCAGGCGCATCCGGAGGGTTCCTCTCACTCGGCCACGCCGTGGGACGGCAGGAAACAGCCGCTTCAGGGTAACCGGATCCGCATGAGCCCAGATGTTGACCTGACCGTCCTCAAGCCCGGCCGGCACGCGCTGCGCAACCGGCTGCTCGCACTCGACATGAAACTCTTCGAGGTGGCCGCCGAGCGGAACTGGCCGTTCGCCGAGCCGGTGCTGCCCCGGCTGAGCCGCAGCGCCAACCACGGCGTGCTGTGGTTCGCGACGGCGGCCGCGGTGGCCGCGTCCCGCACCCCCCGGGCCCGCCGGGCCGCCGTCCGGGGCCTGGCGTCGCTCGGTCTCGCCTCCCTGGCCATCAACACCGTCGGCAAGCGCTCGGTGCGCCGGCCCCGTCCGGTCCTCGACCCGGTGCCGGCGGTACGGCAACTGAAGCGGCAGCCGATCACCACGTCCTTCCCCTCCGGGCACGCCGCTTCGGCGGCGGCGTTCGCGGCCGGGGTGGCGCTGGAGTCCCCGGGCTGGGGGGCGGTGGTGGCGCCGGTGGCGTTCTCCGTCGCCATGTCCCGGGTCTACACGGGCGTGCACTTCCCGAGCGACGTGCTGGCGGGCGCGGCCCTGGGGGTGGGCGCCGCGTTCGTCGTACGCCGGCTGGTGCCGACCAGGGCGCAGATCGGGCCGCTGCCCAAGCCGCGCGCACAGGCCCCGGCCCTGCCCGAGGGGGACGGCCTGGTGGTGGTGGCGAACCGGGCCTCGGGCAGCTCGGACCGGGTCCGGGCGCTGCACGACGAGCTGCCGAAGGCGGAAGTGGTCGAGTGCGAACCGGACGAGGTGGGGGCGGAGCTGGAGAAGGCGGCGCTGCGGGCGCAGGCGCTCGGGGTGTGCGGCGGCGACGGCACCGTGAACGCGGCCGCCCGGATCGCGCTGCGGCACGCGCTGCCGCTCGCGGTGCTGCCCGGCGGCACGCTCAACCATTTCGCCTACGACCTGACCGTGGAGGACGGCCGCGGCCTGGGCCACGCGGTGCGCGAGGGGGAGGCGGTCCGGGTGGACGTGGGCCGCTTCACCAGTGACGGCCGGGAGGGCATCTTCCTGAACACGCTGAGCCTCGGTGTCTACCCGGAGCTGGTGCGCGAGCGGGAGCGCTGGTCGCACCGCATCGGCGGCCGGCCCGCCGAGGTGCTGGCGGCGCTGCGCGTGCTGCGCACCGACCGGCATCCGCTGGAGGTCGAACTCGGCGGCTCGGCGCACCCGTTGTGGCTGCTGTTCGTCGGCAACTGCGTCTACCACCGGATGGGCCTGACACCGGGCCGCCGTACCGACCTGGCGGACGGGCAGCTGGACGTCCGCGTGGTGCACGGCGGCCGGCACCCGGCGCTGCGTCTGCTCACCGCCGCGGTCGCGGGGGCGCTGAGCCGCTCCCCCGCGCACGCGGAGGTGCGGGTCCGCCGGCTGCGCCTCACCGGGCTGCGGAACGGCACCCCGCTGGCCTTCGACGGTGAGGTGACCGACGTGAAGGGCGAGGTGACCGTGGACAAGCTGCCGGCGGCGCTGACCGTCTACCGGCCGCACTGACGATCACTGTTGACATCCTGTCAGTCCACATCGTAAAACGCTGGTCTCATCATTCGGCATGCGCGCGTAGCGTTGCGGATACCGCGGGACGGGGCCGTCCGGCCCCGTCCGCCTGGTGTGAACGAAGGGGCGAAGCCATGTCGAAGCCGCAGGAGACCGCCGTCTACACGCACGGGCACCACGAGTCGGTGCTGCGTTCCCACACCTGGCGCACCGCCGCCAACTCCGCCGGGTACCTGCTCGGTTCGCTCAAGCCCCACATGCGGATCCTGGACATCGGCTGCGGTCCCGGCACGATCACCGCCGACCTGGCCGAGCTGGTCCCCGACGGCCGGGTCACCGGCGCCGACCAGGCGCCGGGCATCCTGGAGCAGGCCCGGCGGACCGCCGACGGGCGCGGGCTGACGAACGTGGACTTCACGGTCGCCGACGTGCACGCCCTGGACTACCCGGACGACACCTTCTGCGTGGTCCACGCCCATCAGGTGCTCCAGCACGTGGGCGACCCGGTACGGGCGCTGCGCGAGATGCGCCGGGTCACCAGGCCCGGCGGGTTCATCGCCGTACGGGACTCGGACTACGCGGCGATGACCTGGTACCCGGCGGAACCGGGCCTCGACGACTGGCGGGAGCTGTACCGGCGGGTGGCCCGTGCCAACGGGGGCGAGCCGGACGCCGGGCGGCGGCTGAAGTCCTGGGCGCTGGCCGCGGGACTGACCGACATCACCGCCACCTCCGGCACCTGGACGTACAGCACGGCCGAGGAACGGGCGTGGTGGGGCGGGCTGTGGGCGGACCGCACGGTCGACTCGGCGTACGCCGAGCGGGCCACCGAGGGCGGCCACGCGACCGCCGCGGAACTGCGCGCCGTCGCGGAGGCCTGGCGGGCGTGGGCCTCCCGGGAGGACGGCTGGTTCGCCGTCCTGCACGGGGAGATCCTCTGCCGCAAGTGAGCCGGGCGTCCGGAACCCACCGTCCGCCTTCAGGTCCGCACGATGTCACCGGTGAACGAGTAGGCCGCCCAGGGGCCGCTGAGTTCCACGTGGACGTCCGGCGCCTCGTCCTTCGTACGGTCCACCGTCTCCACGAACGACTCGCAGTCCGCGCGGGCCACCAGGTAGGCGGCGTCGAGCAGATTCCGTGCCTGGACCCTGGCCGGCGCGGCGCCGGCCGGGGAGCGCAGCCGGGAGTCCTCGGCGTGCCGGGAGAGCCGCTCGTGCAGGCCGCGCGCGAACTCCCGCGCGGCCGCCGGGTCCTCCACGGAGGCGTCGGCGTACAGCGTGACACCCCATTCGACCCTGCCGGCGAGCCGGTCCAGGGCGTCCGTGATGGCGGCCTCGTGGGCCTCCATCATGGTCCGTACGGCGCTGTCGTCCCGGAAGACCGTGGCGGGCGGCAGCGGCAGCGGGGTGGTGACCGTGGTGAGCGCGTCGACCACGCCCTGATGGGCGCGTGCGGTCACGGCCAGCCACTCCCGGTCCGTCAGACGGTCCCGCAGCGGCGCCTCGGCGAAGTCGCTCTCCGGGACCGTACTGACGACGGCGACCAGACCGTGGTGCCGCAGGAGCCCGGGCGGGGCCCCGGCCACGCCCGTGAGCTGGGCCTGCAGGGCGGCGGTGAAGGGGCGGCAGAGGGCGTACACGTAGCGCGGGCCGGTCGGTCCGGTCATGGCCCCTCCTGCTGTCGGGGTCCGCGGCCGGCCGCCGCGATCGCCGTCCCGGCGCGGGTCATCGCACCACCGCCTCTTCGACGAGCAGCCGGCCGGCCGCCGCGATCGCGTCGGCGTCGATGCCCGCCGCGTGCAGTTGCTGGTCGGGCGCGGCCGAGCCGGGCATGGTCCGCACGGCGAGCCGTACCAGGCGCGGTACCGGCCGGCCGTCCGCGAAGGCCTCGGCGACCGCGTCGCCGAGCCCGCCCTCCTCGTGGTGGTCCTCGACGGTGAGCAGGCAGCCGGTCTCCTCGGCGGCCAGGCGCAGCGTCCGCTGGTCGACGGGCTTGACCGAGTAGAGGTCGACGACCCGGATCCGGATGTCCTCCTCGGCGAGCGCGTCGGCGGCCTTCAGCGCCTCGTGCAGGGTGACCCCCGCGGCCACCACGGTGAGCCGGTCCGCGTCGGAGGAGCGCAGCACCTTGGACCCGCCCACCGGGAACTCCTCCTCCGGTCCGTAGATCACCGGGTGGGCACCGCGCGAGGTGCGCAGGTAGCGGATGCCCTCCAGCCCGGCCATGGTCGCGACGAGCTTGGCGGTCTGGTTGGCGTCGCAGGGGTAGAGCACGGTCGAGCCGTACAGCGAGCGGAACATCGCCAGGTCCTCCAGGCCCATCTGGGAGGGCCCGTCCTGGCCGATCGCGACGCCCGCGTGCGAGCCGACCAGGTTGATGCCGCTGCCGCTGATCGCCGCCATCCGGACGAAGTCGTGGGCGCGGGTCAGGAAGGCGGCGAAGGTGGCCGCGTACGGTACCCAGCCACGGGTGGCCATGCCGACCGCGCCCGCCACGAGTTGCTGCTCCGCGATGTAGAACTCGAAGTACCGGTCGGGGTGTTCCTTGGCGAAGAGTTCGGTGCGGGTGGAGTCCCCGACCTCGCCGTCCAGTGCGACGACGTCGGCACGGGCGGTGCCGAGCGCGGCCAGCGCCCGGCCGAAGGCGTCACGGGTGGCCACCTCGTCCCCCTGGTCGAAGCGCGGCAGTTCGAGCGCGCCGGTGGGCACGGAGTGCAGGGCGCGGGCCGCCGGAGGCTCCTGCACGTGGACCCGCAGGTCCCGCACCCCGCCCAGTTCGGCGATGGCCTCCTCGGGGTCGGGCAGCGGCTTGCCGTGCATGCCCTCCCGGTCCTCGACGGCGGCGACGCCCCGCCCCTTGCGGGTGCGGGCCAGGATCACGGTGGGCTGTCCCGCGGTGCCCGTGGCCTCCGCGCAGGCGCGGTCGACGGCTTCCACGTCGTGGCCGTCGACCTGCACGGTGTGCCAGCCGAAGGCCTCGAAGCGGCGGGCGTAGGCGTCCAGGTCGTGGCCGTGCCGGGTGGGGCCGCGCTGACCGAGCCGGTTGACGTCGACGATCGCGACGAGGTTGTCGAGGTGCTCGTACCCGGCGTGCTCGGCCGCCTCCCACACCGAGCCCTCGGCCAGCTCGCTGTCCCCGCACAGCACCCAGACCCGGTAGGGGCCGTGCTCCAGCCGTTTGCCGGACAGTGCGATGCCGACACCGACCGGCAGTCCCTGGCCCAGGGAGCCGGTGGCGGTCTCCACCCAGGGCACCCGGCGCGGGGTGGGGTGTCCCTCCAGGTGGGAGCCGAGTTGCCGGAAGGTGAGCAGTTCGGCGTCCTCGATGGCGCCGACCGCCTTGTAGGCGGCGTACAGCAGGGGCGAGGCGTGCCCCTTGGAGAGGATGAAGCGGTCGTTGCCCGGGTGGGCGGGCCGGTCGAAGTCGTAGCGCAGGTGGCGGGCGAGCAGGACGGCCATCACGTCGGCGGCGGACATCGACGAGGTCGGATGCCCGGACTCGGCCGCGGCGGCCGCCCGTACGCTGTCCACGCGCAACTGCTGGGCGAGTTCGACGAGTTCGGCGGTGTTCATGCGACTCCTTCGAAGGGAGTGTCCGTGGCGGTTGCGGGCTTCCCGGACGGCTCTGGCGGGACGGCGCAAAGGGACGCCGGGGACGGTTCCGGGCCGGCCGCGCGGAGGATCGGCCGTGCGGCCCCCGGCGGACCGGCGGACCGGCGGGGGCCGGTCACGGCCCGGGGTCGACGGCTCACGGCGCGCCTCCGGGAGCGCGTCCGGGTTCCCGAGGCCTCCCACGTAAAACCGTAGGCGGGCCCGTCGCGCGGCGCCCGCCGAGACCGTGCGGCCCGGGTCAGGCCCGGCGGCGCGGTGCGTCCGGACCGGCGTCGGGCGCGAGGGGCACGACCGGTGTGATCGGCGGTACCGGCGGCTGCCCCGGCACGGGCGGATACGGCAGCCCCGGCCCGGCCGGCGGCCCGGCGGGCGCCGAGCCCTCGGGGAGCCGGTGGTGAGCGTGCCGGTGGCCGGGCCGCGCGGCCTTCCTCAGCGCCGCGGCGACCGCGCCCAGGACCACCGCGGTGACCAGGGCCGCCGCCCACCCCGGCAGCACGAGGGCCAGGGCCAGGCCCGCGGCCGCGGCCACCGCCGCCCCGGCGTAGAGGGCGACCGCGCCGGAGGCGCCGTACAGCAGGGCGGCCCGCCGCCGCTTGCGTCCCTGCTCGCGCAGCTCATCCCGTACGGTCTCGCGGGCGACCTGAGCCAGTTCGTCGACGAGGTCCTTGTCCAGATGTTCGAGATGATCCAGATGTGCCATGCGGGGCGGGTACCCGGACGGGAAAAGCCGTAACAGGAGATCACCGGAGGCGGCGCCCCCGCGCCCCGGCGCCAACTAGGCTCCTCGCATGGAGATTCTGGGCGCCTCCCTGCGCATCTGCGTCGACGACCTCGAAGCCGCGATCCCGTTCTACGAACGCCTCTCCGGCGGTACGGCCCTCCGGTTCGAACGCGGGGGCGTCCAGGTCGCCGCGGTCGGATCCTTTCTGCTGATGAGCGGCCCGGAGGCCGAGCTGGAGGTGCTGCGCAAGGTGACCGCGACGATCGCGGTGCGGGACGTCGACGCGGCCCACCGGCTGCTGGACGGCCTCGGCGCCCGCATCCTCGCCGGGCCGGTGCCCACCCCCGCGGGCCGCAACCTGCTCGCGATGCATCCCGACGGTTCGGTCTTCGAGTACGTCGACCAGCAGCCGTCCTGATCAGGGCTGCCGCGGGCGCATCCGGAAGTCGTACCGGCCGGGCAGCGGGTCGTCGGTGAGCCGTGCCCACAGCCGGTCCACGGCGTCGTCGCCTTCCCGCAGGTCGGCGACCTCGAACCCGGCCTCGAACACGGCCCGGGCCGCGGCCCGCCGCCCCTCGGCGAGCAGCAGCTCCGCCTCCAGGAGCCGGAACCGGCCGCGCTCCCGGGCGGCCCTGGGCAGCGCCTCCCATACGGCTCGGGCGTCGGCGGCCCGCCCGGCCCGCAACAGCGCTTGGAGGGCCTCCCGGCCCAGCGCGGCGGCCGCCGCCGTCCAGACCTCGCCGTCGTCGCGGCGCTCCCGGCTCAGGTCGTCGAAGGCGTCGGCGTACCGCTCGGCGGCCCGTTCGTGGTGCCCGTACTCCTGGTCGGCGACGGCCAGGCAGCGCAGCAGCGGCCACAGCGAGGGTGCGAGGTGCAGGGCCCGCTCCCAGCTGCGGACGGCCTGGGCGCGGTCACCGGCGTGCCACTGGGCGACGCCCAGGTGGTACTCGGTGTGCGGGGTCGCGGGGGCCGTCTCCAGCATGTCCCGCCAGTGCGGGGCGACCAGGGTGGGGCCCGGCGGCCGGACCCGGCGGGGTTCGGGCAGCGTGCCGGTGCGCAGCAGTTCGCGCCACGGCGCCTGCTCCGCACCGAGCGTCGACTCCGGGAACGGCGTGCCGGGCAGTTTCAGGTCCGTCCGCAGGACCTCCAGGGCGCCCCACCCCGAGCCGGTGGCGAGGAGCTCGCCGGGCGGTGAGTCGGCGTACGGCCGCCAGGCCTCGTGCGCGGAGTCGAGCGCGGCACGGGGCAGGGCGTCCGCCAGCCGGTCCTCGACCGCCGCCACGAGCGTCTCCTCGGCCGTGCCCGTCGCCGTACCCGGCTCGACCGAGAGCGGCCCGTACGCCTCCAGCCAGCAGACCTCGCTCCGCGCCTCCAGCCTGACGTGCTCCAGCTGGGTGCGGGCCGGTCCGGCCTGGATCTCGAGGTAGCCGCCGGTGCCCGGTTCGCCGAGCCATTCCTGCCAGCGCCGGCCACCGGGGCCCGAGCCCCACACGAACAGCTTCCGGCCGCGCAGCACGTCGGTCGAGGTCTGCGCCAGTCCGCGCCCGGCCGGGTCCAGCGCGGCGATCCAGCGGCGCCGGCCCTCCGGCAGGTCGTAGAAGTAGTCGGTGGCGTAGGGGTGCCGGGTGCCGTGCGGGGGCACGGGCACCGGTCGCAGCCGCCGCTCCGGCCCGAACTCCCAGGCCCGCGTGGCCGGGACCACGATCCGGCGGTCCTCGGGCACGGCCGTGTTGGACCACCAGTACAGCGGTGCGGGGCGCTCGTGCGGATTGCGGACCCGGACGCCGACGTAGAGGAAGTCGGAGCCGTCCGGCAGCCACAGGTCGACCTGGAAGGGCAGGTCACGCAGCCGCTCCCACTCCCAGAGCCGGAGCATCTCGCCGCCGTCGGGGGCGGGCACCCGGGCCGCGTGCAGCGGGGCGCAGGACAGCGTGGTGTGGCCGGTGGCCCCGATGTTCCATTCGATGCCACCGGCGTACCAGGCGCCGTTCAGGGCGAAGTTCGCCGGCTGGAACACCGGGTTGCGGTAGAGGAGTTCAGGGCCGGCGGGCAGCCGGACCAGGGAGGCGATCCGGCCGCCGAGGCCGGGCAGGACGGTGGCGCGCAGCCGGTCGTTCTCGATCACGAGCGCGTCGAGGGTGCGGGGGTGGCGGGTTCTGCCGTAGCCGTCGCGGATCCGCACCGGCAGCAGGCTGCGCAGCGGCTCGTGGCCGAGCTGCCGGGCCATGTCCGCGGGCAGGCCGTCCCGGTCGCGCTCGTGGACTCGGTGGACCTCGTCGAGGGGGCGGAGCGGGGGCAGCGGGTTGTCCGGGCCCAACTCGGCCGCGGGCAGGGTCAGTACCTCACGTCGGATCCTGGTCACGATCGCCATGGAACCCGGCACGGGACGAACCGGCCAGGGGAGCTGCCGGTCAGGATTGCGCAAAGGCCGGGCTGGTGCGGATCCCCGGGTTCAGCGCATCTCGGCGGTGATCGCCCACCGCTCGTGGTCGCGCCAGGCCCCGTCGATGTAGATCATGGCCGGTGAGAAGCCCTCCAGCCGGAAACCGGCGCCGCGCGCGAGCGCGATGGACGCGGTATTGCCGGGCTGTACGTTGATCTCCAGCCGGTGCAGCCGCATCGGGCCGAAGGCGTGGTCGACGACCAGCCCCAGGGCCTCCCGCATCAGCCCGCGCCCGGCCGCGTGCGCGAACACCCCGTAGCCGAGGGCGCCGCACTGGAAGCCGCCCTCGACGATGTTGTTGATGTTGATGAACCCGGCGATCGCCCCGCCGTGCTCTCCGCCCTCCTTCTCGCAGACCAGGAACCCGGCCTTGGTGCGGTCCTCGATCAGCCGTCCCGCGTAGCCGGCGTAGGCCGCGTCGGTGGTGGGCGGGAACAGCCAGGGCTGGTGGAGGTCCTTGCTCTCCCGGGCCCGGGCGATGAACTCGGCCCCGTCCTCGTAGCTGAAGTGGCGGATGCCCACCCGGGGGCCCTCGGCGAGATAGCGGGAAGCGATGTGCGGCATTCCGCCAGCCTATGCGCAGCCGGGCCGCCCGCTGCGCGGAACGGGCCCCGCGGACTCAGCTCAGCGCGGGCCCCACCAGGGTGAGCGTGCCGGCGTCGGCGTCCAGCTCCGCCGTGACGCCGAGCGGCATGGTCAGGGCGGACGCGCAGTGTCCGAAGCCGAACTCCTCCACGACCGGCACCCCGAGCCCGCCGAGCCGGTCAGCGAGTACCGCCCGCACCCCCTCGTACGGCCCGCAGCGGTCCCAGGACCCGAGCAGGATCCCGGCGACGCCGTCGAGCCGGCCGGACCGCAGCAGCTGGGTGATGCTCCGGTCGAGGCTGTACGGCTGCTCGCCCACGTCCTCCAGCAGGAGCAGCGCGCCGCGCGCGCCGGGGAGGGTGTGCGGGGTGCCGATGCCGGTGGCGAGCAGGCGCAGGCAGCCGCCGACCGTGACGCCCCGGGCCCGGCCGGGCACCAGTGCGCGGCCCCGGCCGATGATCGTGCGGACCGTCTCCGGGGCGAAGAGCGTGGCCCGCAGGTGCTCCTGTGCCTCGGTGCTCTTGACGAAGTCGACGCCCGCGGCCACCGGCCCGTACAGGGTGGCGAGCCCGAGCCTGGCGGCGAACGCCTCGTGCAGCACGGTCGCGTCGCTGAAGCCGACGAACGCCTTCGGTCCGGCGGCCCGCATCGCCTCCCAGTCGAGCAGGTCGACCATGCGCTGGGCGCCGTAACCGCCGCGCGCGCAGAGCACCGCGGAGACCGACGGGTCGCACCAGGCCCGCTGGAGGTCGGCGGCCCGGTCGGCGTCGGAGCCGGCGAGGTAGCCCAGCTCCGGGTCCCTGGCGAGCACGTGGGGTGCCACCACCGGGTCGAGGTCCCAGCCGCGCAGGATGTCGAGGCCCGCCTGGAGCCGCTCCTCCACCACCGGCCCGCTCGGCGCCACCACGGCGACCCGGGCTCCGGGGACGAGCCTCGGCGGTCGTACCGGCTCTCTCACTTCACCAGCTCCAGCTCGGGGATCCCGGACACGTTCAGTCCGAACACCTGGGCGTACAGGGAAAGTTCGGCCTCCAGGGCGCGCACCATGGTCTCGGCGCGGCGGAAGCCGTGGCCCTCCCCCGGGAAGGTGAGGTAGGCGTGCGGCACGCGCCGCCCGTCGAGGCCCGCGAGGAAGCGTTCGCACTGCACGGGCGGGCAGATCACGTCGTCCAGGCCCTGGAGCAGCAGGAAGGGCGCGGAGAGCCGGTCGGAGTGCTCGCTGGGCGAGCGCTCGGCGTACCGCTCGGGGACCTCGGCCAGCGGCCCGATCAGTGACTCCAGGTACCTGGACTCGAAGTCGTGGGTCTCCCCCGTGCCCCAGCCGGTGAGGTCGAGGATGGGGTAGGAGATGGTGCCGCAGGCGTAGACGTCGGTGCCGGTCAGCGAGGCGGCGGCGGTCCAGCCGCCGGCGCTGCCGCCCCGGATCGCCAGCCGGGCGCGGTCGGCGGTGCCCTCCTCGGCGAGGGCGACGGCGACGGCCGCGCAGTCCTCGACGTCGACCACGCCCCACTGCTCGCGCAGCCGGTTGCGGTACTCCCGCCCGTACCCGGTGGAGCCGCCGTAGTTGACCTCGGCGACGCCGATGCCGCGGGAGGTGAAGTAGCCGATCGCCAGGTCGAGGACGAGGGGCGCCCGGCCGGTGGGGCCGCCGTGCGCCCACACGACGTACGGGGGCAGCTCGCCGTCGGGCGCCCGGTGGCCGGGATGGTGGGGCGGGTAGATGTGGGCGTGCACCTCGCGGCCGCCGGGGCCGGCGAAGGTGCGCACCCGCGGCTCGGGGTAGTGGGCGGGGTCCACCGGGTCGTGGTGGGCGGCGCCGACGACCCGGGCGCGGCCGCTCGCGGTGTCGAGTTCGACCACCTCGTACGCGGTGCGCGGGCTCGCGCCGACCGCGACGACGCGGGTGCCCTGGCCCGCCAGGGAGGGGGCGAACTCGGTCCACGGACCGGCGGCGTCGACGAGGGCACCGGTTTCCGGGTCGAGTATCCCGAGCGTGGTCGCCCCCCGCCCGTGCACGACGGCGATCAGCCCGTTGTCCAGCGGGGCGAACCAGCGCTGGCCCAGCTTCCAGAGCGGCCCGGCGAACTCCTCCTCGCGCGGGCACAGCGGGCTTCCGTCGCGGTAGAGGTTCCACCAGCCGCTGCGGTCGCTCGCGTACAGGAGCCGGCCGTCCTTCGCCCACTCGACCTGGGCGATCGACTCCTCCGGGCCGCCCGCGACCGTGCGGATCCCGTGCAGCGTCCCGTCGTCGCCGACCTCGCCGACCAGCACCTCGGTGCCGTCCCACGGCATCCGGGGGTGGTCCCAGGCGAGCCAGGCGGCCCGCTTCCCGTCGGGCGACAGACGCGGGCCGGTGACGAACCGGTGCCGTTCGGCGGTGAGTTCGCGCACCGCGCTGCGGTCCTCGGCGGCCGAGCCGTCCAGCGGTACGGCGGCGAGCACCCGCCGGACGTCGCTCGGACCGTCCCCGGTGAACTCCTCTAGGACGCACCAGACCTCACCCCGGTCGGGCAGCAACCGCGGGTCGGCCCAGCGGAGTCCGGAAGGGGTCAGCGGGCGCGGCTCGGAGCCCGGCTCGAACCGGTACAGCCGCTGGTCGTCGAAGTGGACGAAGACCAGCAGCGGTTGGCCGCCGGCCTCGGGCACCGCGCCGGCCCAGGGCTGTCCGCCGTACTCGATGACCCGGCTGCGGACGTTCCACGGCGCGGGCAGCACCGACTCCCCGGTGCCGCCCCGCACCAGGGTCCGGCGACCGCCCTCCGCCGGGCGGGGTTCGGTCCACCAGGGTTCACCGCCGACGAAGCCCACCCACTCGGGGCTGCCGTCGTGCGCGGCCGCCAGGGCCGCGTCGATGGGCGAGGGCCAGGAGCCGTACGGCTTGGTCTCCACGATGTCTCCTATGCGGTGCGCAGGAAGCGGTCCAGGACCCGGACGCCGAAGTGCAGTGCCTCGACGGGGACACGTTCGTCCACGCCGTGGAACATGGCCTGGTAGTCGTACCCCTCGGGCAGCCGCAGCGGCGTGAAACCGTAACCGGTGATGCCGAGCCGGGAGAACTGCTTGGCGTCCGTGCCGCCCGACATGCAGTAGGGCACGACGTGCCCCTCGGGTGCGAACTCCTCGACGGCGGCGCGCATCCGGGCGTACGTCGGCGAGTCCAGCGGCGCCTGGAGGGCGGTCTCGCGGTGCTGGAACTCCCAGTCCACGTCGGGCCCGGTGAGTTCGTCCAGGGTGGCGCGGAACTCGTCCTCGGTGCCGTGCAGATGGCGTCCGTCGACGTGGGCGACGGCCTCGCCGGGGATGACGTTGACCTTGTAACCGGCGCTCAGCATGGTGGGGTTGGCGCTGTTGCGGACGGTGGACTCGACCAGCTTGGCGGCCGGGCCGAGCTTGGCGAGGAGCAGGTCGACCTGGGTGAGGTCGGGCTCGACGCCGTAGAGGGCGGCGAGTTCGGTGAGGGCGGCGGTGACCGTCGGGGTGAGCCGGAGCGGCCAGCTGTGCTCGCCGATGCGGGTGACGGCGGCGGCGAGCCGGGTGACCGCGTTCTCGTTGTTGACCTTGGATCCGTGTCCGGCGCGTCCGTGCGCGGTGAGCTTCAGCCACCCGGTGCCGCGCTCGCCCGCGGCGATGGGGTAGAGCTGCCGGCCCAGGCCGTCGTGGAAGGTGAAGGCGCCCGACTCGCTGACGCCCTCGGTGCAGCCCTCGAACAGCTCGGGGTGGTGGTCGGCGAGGAACCCGGAGCCGTCCTCGGCGCTGGCCTCCTCGTCGGCGGTGAACGCGACGACGATGTCCCGGCGCGGCCGCACCCCCTGCCGGGCCCAGGCCCGGACCACGGCCAGGATCATGGCGTCCATGTTCTTCATGTCGACGGCGCCCCGGCCCCACACGACCCCGTCGCGGATCTCCCCGGAGAAGGGGTCGACGCGCCAGTCGGCGGCCTGCGCGGGCACCACGTCGAGGTGACCGTGGACGAGGAGCGCGTCCGCCGACGCGTCGGTCCCCTCGATGCGCGCGACGACGTTGGTGCGGCCCTCGGTGCGTTCCAGCAGGATCGGCTCCAGGCCGGCTCCGGCCAGCCGCTCGGCCGCGTACTCGGCGGCGGGCCGCTCCCGGCAGTCGCCGCCGCCGAAGTTGCTGGTGTCGATCCGGATCAGCTCGGAGGTGAACCGGACCACCTCGTCGAGCGCCTGCTCGTCAGCCATACTGCTCCTCCACCGCGGCCGAGACGATCGTGGTGACCGCCTTGAAGGTGCGGATGCCGTCGTACATGGTCCCCTCGGTGTACGCGACCTTCCGTTCGCCGATCCGCTCCACGCCGGGGACGACGGTGGCGGAGAGCGCCAGGTGCTCGGCGTCGAACTCCAGGGCGATCGTGAACGGCCCGCCGGTCACGGGTTCGTGGCGCACCGCGAGCGCGGCCGCCTCCTTGGCGGCGGCCCGGATGTCCGCGGCGGTCCTGGCGGGCGTGCGGCACTTGGCCGCGTACCTCGACACATGGTCCTTGACGGCGACCTTGAGGGCCTCGGGCGCGTAGCCGAGGGCGTCCTCGCAGGCCAGGTCGTCGCCGGTGACCAGGACGACGGGGACGCCGTACTCGGCGACGACGTGGGCGTTGAGCAGGCCCTCGCTGGCGCGGACGTCGTTGAGCCAGACGCCGGTGATGGAGTTGGCGAGGTAGGTGTGGGCGAGGACGCCCTCCATGCCGGCACCGGTGTGGTACCCGATGAAGGCGATGCCGTCGACGTCGCCGTGCTGGACGCCCTCGACCATGGAGAGGTTCTTGTGCCGGCCGGTGATCATCTCGGCGCGGTCGTCGAGCTTCTCCAGGAGCAGGTTGCGCATGCTCCAGTGGGCCTCGTTGACGAGGACCTCGTCGGCACCGCCGTCGAGGAAGCCGAGCACGGCGGCGTTGACGTCCGAGGTGAACATCGACCGGCACCGCTCCCACTGCGGCGTACCGGGCAGCACGTCACCGGGCCAGGTCACCCCGGTGGCGCCCTCCATGTCGGCGCTGATGAGGATCTTCATGGGGCGTCACGTTACGCGTCCGGGCGGCCGCCGACCAGGAAGCGGGCCTTCCCCCTCGGCGGCGGGACGCGCCGGCCCCGCCACGAGGCCGGCGGCCGCTCCGGCCGGGTCAGTTCGGGCGGCCGGTCACCACCCACTGGGACGGCAGCACGACCGGTTCGCCG
The DNA here is from genome assembly GCF_042897315.1 of Streptomyces sp. NPDC001068. Classification (NCBI taxonomy): domain Bacteria; kingdom Bacillati; phylum Actinomycetota; class Actinomycetes; order Kitasatosporales; family Streptomycetaceae; genus Streptomyces; species Streptomyces sp. NPDC001068. Next base: position 590,708 of record NZ_JBIAYD010000001.1, read on the forward strand.
TCCGGCGTGAACTCGGCCGTCATCAAAGGCAGTTGGCCACTCGCCAGGATCGTCAGGCCGGCGTTGCGCAGGTACTCGGGCACCGCGGCGTCGGCGACCTCGCCGGGGGCGATGCCGTGCCGGAAGATCGGGGCGAGCTTGGGCGGCGGACCGGACGGGCTCTGGGCGAGGCCGCCGAGGAGGGGGCGGGCGGCCTCGGAGAGTTCGACGAGGAAGGCCCGGCCGCGGTCGCCGACGAGAGTGGCGAGGGTGTCGGCCAGCGGCTGCCGGTCGTCGGGGTCGCACTGGTGCAGGACGCCCCTCATGTAGACGTTGGCGTCACCGAGTTCCGCGTGCAGTGCCTCGGCCTCGGTCTTCTCGGCCGCGTCCAGCTGCCGGTACCGGGCCTGCCCGGCCGGGTCGGCGCGACGGGCGTGTTCCAGGGCGGCCTCGGCGATGTCGGTGCCCAGCACACGCGGGAAGCGCCCGGCCAGGAAGCGGGTCTGGGTGCCGTTGCCGCAGCCGAGGTCGACCAGCGGCAGGCCGGGGTCGACCAGGTGGGGTTCGAAGAGGGAGACATGGGCCTCGGCGGTCACGCCCGGCTCGGCGTCCCAGAACACCGCCCCCGTCCCGCCAGGCGCCTCGCGCCAGAAGCCCTCCCAGGCGTCCCGGTACCGACTCGTCACGCTCATGCCCAACTCCCCAGGGTGTGACCGCAGAAGGCCGCCGTGTACGACGGGCCAGTACGGTCTACCCTGCGCCGGTTTCGGCGACAAGCGCCTGGCGCGTTCCTTCACGCCGCTTTCGAAGAACGTGCGCCCCTCCGTCAACCGCGGCGCGAGGTGAGTTCGAACCAGACGGTCTTTCCGGCGGCGGTACGGCTGGTGCCCCACTCCCGGGCCAGTGTGCTGACCACCCGCAGTCCGCGTCCGGCCTCGGCTCCGGGATCGGTGCCGAGCAGGGTCGGCAGGGTGTGGTCGTCGTCGTCGACCTCGCAGAGCAGGGTCTCGCCGCGGATCAGCCGGAGCTGGACGGGCCGGCTGTGGGAGTGCCGGATCGCGTTGGTGACGAGTTCGCTGACCAGCAGGCCGGCCGGGTCCGCGAGCCGGGCCAGGCCCCAGCCGTGGAGCTGTTCGCGGACGGCGGCACGGGCCCTGCCGACCTCGGCGGGGTCGAGGGCGAGCCGCCATTCGGCGACGTCGTCCGGCTCGATGCCGTTGAGGCGGGTCATCAGCAGGGCGACGTCGTCCTTGCGGCCGCCGCGGCCGGTCTCCGGGAAGGTCGCGGCCAGGGCACGGACAATGGTGTCGCAGGCGTCGTCCATGGAGGCGGCCGGGTGGGCGGCGGACTCGCAGAGGGCGGCGAGCCCGACCCCGATGTCCTCGCCGCGCATCTCGACCAGCCCGTCGGTGCACATCACCAGCCGGTCACCGGGCTGCACGCGCACCCGCAGCGACTCGAAGGCGACCCCGCCGACCCCGACGGGCGCCCCGGTGGGCAGGTCGAGCAGTTCGCTGGTACCGTCGACGGCCCGGACCAGTACGGGCGGGATGTGACCGGCGTTGGCGAGGTGGAGTTCGCCCCGGATCGGGTCGTAGACGGCGTACAGGCAGGTCGCGAGGTAGCCCTCGCCGAGCCGCTGGGCCAGGTCGTCCAGGTTGCGCAGGAGTTGGGCCGGCGGCAGGTCCAGGGCCGCCATGGTCTGCACGGCCGTCCGCAACTGACCCATCATCGCGGCCGAGTTGAGGCCGTGGCCCATGACGTCGCCGACCACCAGGGCGGTCCGGGCGCCGGGGAGCTTCACGGAGTCGAACCAGTCGCCGCCGATGCGCCCGAGCAGGGTGCCGGGCAGGTACCGGGTGGCGATGTCGCAGCCGGCCATGCGCGGCGGTATGTGCGGCAGCATGCTGTCCTGGAGGGTCTCGGCGACGCTCTCCTGGAAGGTGTACATGCGCGCGTTGTCGAGTACCAGGCCCGCGCGGGCGGCGAGTTCGGCACCGGTGACACGGTCCATGTCGTCGAACGTCTCGCGCTCGGGGTGGCGCAGCAGGATCATGAAGCCGAGCACGACCTGGCGCGCCTTGAGCGGGACCACCAGCATCGAGCGGCCGGTGATCAGCGGCCGGATGTCGCGCTTCTCGAACTGCGCGGCGATGGCGTGGCCCGCCTCCACGCTGATGCGCGGCACCAGGACCGGTTCGCCGCTGGTCATGCACTGGAAGAACGGGGTGTGCGCGGGGAAGGGCATGGCCTCCCCGACCGGGACGACGTCGTCCCAGCGGCCGGGTTCGTCGGTGTGCTCCAGGGCCACCCGGTGCCACATGGTGGTGGTGTCGGGCGCACCGTCCGGGAACCCCTCGCCCGCGACGACCTGTTCGCGCAGGTAGGTGCCCGCGACGTCGGTGAAGCGGGGCACGACGGCGCGGCTCACCTCGACGATGGTCCGGGACAGGTCGAGCGAGGTGCCGATCCGGCCGCTGACCTCGTTGAGGAACTCCAGGCGGTCGCGGACGGCCGCGTACTCCAGGTCCTCGCCCTCGTCGTCGGCGAGGGCGGCGGGCACCGGCAGGCCCTGCGCGGCCGCCCGGGCGGCCCGCTCCCGGCGGGCCTTGCGCTCGGTGCGCCGGGCGACACCCCAGTCCGGGGTGACGGGCACCCGGTCGTTCTGGCTGAACTCCAATATGGGGTAGCCGAGTTCGAGCACCTGGGCGACGATCCGGGCGCTCTCGTCGACGCTCATGCTGGGCAGGATGTCCGGGAGTCTGCGGGCGAGTTCCTCGGCACCGGGGAAGTCGGTGTGCAGGGCGAATCCGGGTGCGACGCGCTCGAAGACCCCGTCGTCGGCGGGCTCGGACCGCCGCAGCAGCCCGGCGTCGGCGGCGAGCACCAGCAGCCGCTCCTCGCCGGGTCCGACCAGCGGGTAGGCCCACCACAGCACATCGACACGGTCGCGCTCGGGCACGGTGATCCGGGCGCGGCCCGCGGCGGGGAAGTTGAGCCGCCCGTCGAGGGAGGACTCCAGGTCGGGACCGAGCCCGTCGTAGGCCGCGTAGGCGCCGTACGGGGTGATCTCGTCGTCCTCGGGGAGCGCTCCGGAGACCGGCAGCAGGTCGAGGACGGGGCGGCCGACGGCCTGTTCCCGCACGGCTCCGAACAGCCGGCGTGCTCCGGTGCTCCAGTGCGACACCAGGCTGTCGCGGCCCACGACGACCACGGACAGGGGGATCCGGCCCGCGGCCCCTCCGCCGGCACCGAGGCCGGGGGGTGCGTCCCGCTCGCCGCCATGGTCCATGGCTCAGGCCCTCTCTCCCCACGACTGCGCGAAAGATCTGTGCCGCCCGCCACTACCGTACGGTGGCCGTCGGTTGCGATGTGTGGCAATTCTGGAATTGGTTTCACCGGAGCACACCGGCGCGCAGGTCCGCGTCCCCGCGCCCCGCGCGATCGGCTCCCGCGCGCCCTTCCGGTCAGTCCTCGTGGCCCAGTTGGAGATCGCGTTCGGTCCGGCCGCCGCCGGCCACCTGCAGCACCGTGGCGACCGGCGGGTAACCGGCGGCGATGACGGTGTATTCGCCTGAGGAGAGGTCGACGAACCGGAAGGTTCCGTCGGGACCGGTGGTGAGGGTGTCCACGACGTTCCCGGCGGCGTCGAGCAGGGTCACGCGCGCGTCCTCCACGGGCCGCCCGCCGCCGGCCCGTACGGTGCCCTTCAGCACCGCGCCGCCCGCGAGTTCGACGTCCTGCCGGGTCTCCCGGGACGCCTGCACGGTGACCGGGAGGGCGGCCGGGCGGAAGGCGGGGGCGCTGCCGGCCAGGGTGTACTCGCCGGCCACCAGCTCGGTGATGACGTAGCCGCCCTCGCGTCCGCTGCGGGTGCTGGCGACGACCTCGCCCTGCACGTTGGTGAGGGTGACGGTGGCGTCGCGGACGGGGGTGCCGTCGGCGGTGCGGACGGTGCCGGCGAGGCGTCCGGCGCCGCCGAGGACGACGTCGAGTTCGACGGGACGCTCGCCGACGGTCACGGTGACCGCCTGCGGCTGGTGGCCGCCGGCGGCGGCGATCAGGACGTACGCCCCGGCGCCCGGCGTCGCCAGGGCGTACCGTCCGTCGTCGCCGCTGGCGCCCCGGCCGATCTGCCGGCCGACCGCGTCGATGAGGGTGAGGGCGGCGCGCGGCACCACGGTCCCGTCGGGGTGCTGCACCGTGCCGCAGACCGCGATCCCGGCGCCGTGCGGCGAGCGCGGCGAGGTGTGGGTGCCGCCGGCCGGGGATTCGGGGCGGGCCTGCGGGATCGCGGTGTGCAGGGCGGCGGACTCGGTTTCGGCGGCGTGGTGGGACACCAGCGGTTTCTCCTTGAGGAAGCAGGCGATGAGCAGGCCGAGGACGAGCAACGGGACCAGGTAGAGGAAGATCCGGGGCATCGCGTCGGCGTACGCGCGGATGTAGGCGTCGCGCAGGTCCGGGGGCAGCGCGTGCACGAGCTGCGGGGTCAGGGACTCGGGGTCGGGCAGCCCTGCGTGGGCGGGCAGGCGGGTACGCAGGGCGTCGGTGAGCCGGTCGGCGAACAGGGTGCCGAAGACGGCGGCGCCGACGCTGCCGCCGATCTGCCGGAAGTAGTTGTTTGCGCTGGTGGCGGTGCCGAGGTCGGAGGGCGGCACGGAGTTCTGCACGGCCAGCACGAGCACGGGCATCACCAGGCCGATGCCGGCGCCGAGCACGGCCATCCAGACGCTGTACTGCCAGCGCGGGGTGTCCACCTCCAGCCGGGACAGCAGCCACATGCCGGCCGCGGCCAGTCCCCCGCCGAGCACCGGGTAGACCCGGTAGCGCCCGGTGTGGCTGATCAGCTGGCCGCCGACGATCGAGGCGCCGACGATCCCGCCCATCATGGGGAGCATCAGCAGTCCGGACTCGGTGGCCGAGGCGCCGTCGACCATCTGCAGGAAGGTCGGCAGGTAGCTGGCGGCGCCGAACAGCGCGACGCCGATGACCAGTCCGACGAGTGCGCTCACGTTGAAGACGGAGTCCCGGAACAGCCGCAGCGGGATGAGGGGTTCGGCGGCCCGGTGCTCGGCGAACAGGAACAGCGCGGTGGCGGCCACGGCACCGGCGCCGAGCCCGAGGACGACACGCGAACCCCACGCGTACTCGGTGCCGCCCCAACTGGTCAGCAGGACCAGGCAGGTGGAGGCGGCGCCCAGCAACAGGGCCCCCACGACGTCGAAACGGGCCCGGGTGGGCGGCTTGGGCAGCTTCAGCACGGCGGTGACGACGGCCAGCGTGACCAGGCCGAAGGGCACGTTGACGTAGAAGCACCAACGCCAGGAGAGGTGGTCGGTGAAGTAGCCGCCGAGCAGCGGTCCGGCGACCGAGGCGAGGCCGAAGGCGGCGCCGATCAGCCCCATGAAGCGGCCGCGCTGCCGGGGCGGCACGATGTCGGCGATGATCGCCTGGACGCCGATCATCAGGCCGCCGGCGCCGACGCCCTGCACCGCGCGGAAGGCGATCAGCTGGTCCATGCTCTGCGCCCGGCCGGCCAGGGCCGAGCCGACGACGAAGACCAGGATCGCGAACTGGAAGACGCTCTTGCGGCCGACGAGGTCGCCGAGTTTGCCGTAGACCGGGAGGCCGACCATGGAGGTGAGCAGGTAGGCGGTGATCGCCCAGGACATCCGGTCCAGGCCGTGCAGTTCGCCGACGATCCGCGGCAGCGCGGTGGCGACGATCATCTGGTCCAGGGCGGCCAGCAGCAGGGCGAGCATCAGCCCGCAGAACACCAGCCGGGTACGGCGCGGCCCGAGCCCCGGGACGGGCGGCAAAGCGGGTTCCGGCACGAGGACGTCGGCGGGTGCCGCGGCCGGCTCCTCGTACTGCACCAGAGTCGTCCCCACGTACCGCTCCCCTCGTCGCGCCTGCGCACGGTCACCGCCTGGTGTCCCGCTGGGCGACAACTGTGGGCAAGCACGACGAGTTACGGCACGGGGCCGGCCGGGCCGGAGATCCACTCGAACCGGTGAGAACCGGCCGGAGAGGTCAACGCCCTCTGTTCATCCGGCGGTTGTCTGCCGCCGTCGTACGAGGGCTACTTCTCGACCTCGGTGGCCAGCTTGCCGAGCACCTCGTCGTAGATCCGGCCGAGCCCCTTGGGCGCGAAGGTCTTCTCGAAGAAACCGCCGATGCCGCCGGCGCCCTGCCAGGTGGTGTGCACCACGACCCGGGAGCTGCCCTCACCGGCCGGCGTGACGCGCCAGGTGGTGACCATGGAGGAGTTGCGGTCCTTCTCGACCAGCTCGCCGTCGGTGGGCTCGCTGACCTCCAGCAGGCAGTCGCGGACGCGCTTGCTCGTGGCCTGGAGCTTCCAGTGGACCAGGGTGCCCTCGCCGTCGCCGCCCTCGCGCACCTCGTACTCGCTGAAGTGCTGGGGCAGCAGCTTCGCGCGCGTGCCGCTGTAGTCCGCGAGCGCGTCGAACACCGTCTCCGCGTCGGCGGCGACGACCCGCTCCGTAGTGGCCTCGACCTGCGCCATTGAGTTCCTCCAGCACCTGAGTTCTCGGGGTTGACGGCAAGCCAACCACCCCGGCGCCCGGCCGCCCAAATCGGGGTGGCGGAAGCGGTCGGAAACGGTGTGCGCACGGTCTCCACGGATCGTCCGCACGATCATGGGAACAGATGTTCTATTCTGGGTCCAGTGCTACCGAGGAGGCGTCATGCGCTGGGAGAACCTCACCGAGGAGGCCGAACACGGCCGCGCCGGGACCGCGCTGTTCGGTGCGGACGCGGTCACGACCCGCACCTTCGACACGCCCGAATTCCGCGGGATCACCTTCCACGAGGTGCGGGCGCGGTCGATCGTCAACCGGGTGCCGGGCGCCTCGCGGATGCCGTTCGAATGGACGGTGAACCCGTACCGGGGCTGCTCGCACGCGTGCGTGTACTGCTTCGCCCGCAAGACCCACGGTTATCTGGACCTCGACACCGGGATCGGCTTCGACACCCAGATCGTGGTCAAGGTCAACGCCCCCGAGCTGCTCCGCCGCCAGCTGGCCTCACGGCGCTGGCAGGGCGACCACGTCGCGATGGGCACCAACGTCGACTGCTACCAGCGCGCGGAGGGCCGCTACCGGCTGATGCCGGGGATCATCTCGGCCCTCACCGACCACGCGAACCCCTTCTCGATCCTCACCAAGGGCACGCTGATCCTGCGCGACCTAGACCTGCTGCGGCGGGCGGCCCAGGTCACGGACGTCGGCATCTCGGTCTCGGTCGGTTTCGTCGACCCCGAGCTGTGGCGCACCGTGGAGCCGGGCACCCCGGCGCCCGAGCGCCGCCTGGACGTGGTGCGGGCGCTCGCCGGCGCCGGCATCGGCTGCGGGGTCCTGATGGCCCCCGTGATCCCGTTCCTGGGTGACCACCCGGCCCAACTACGGTCCACCGTAAGGGCGATCGCGGCCGCCGGGGCCACTTCGGTGACACCCCTGGTGCTGCATCTGCGCCCCGGTGCCCGCGAGTGGTTCATGAGCTGGCTCGCGGCCCACCACCCGCACCTGGTGCGGCGCTACGAGCGGCTCTACGCGGAGGGCGCCTACGCGCCGAAGTGGTACCAGCGCCGGATCACCGGCCAGGTGCACGAACTGGCCGAGGAGTACGGCATCGGTCCCGGCCGCGCCGGGGCGGTCCGGCGGCCGCCGGTCGCGGTGCCGGAGGAGGAGCCCGCGCCGCCGGAGCCGACCCAACTGACCCTGCTCTGAGCACGGTCGCCGACCAGGCGTTCGGCGGGGAGCGTTCGAGCGCAACCCTCGGCCCAATTGGGTCAATAATCGTCAGAACAGGTTCTTCCGGGTGCTCTTGCCGGGACGATGCGGCGAGGACCGTGACCCGTGCGGTCCGCGACACCTCCGTCCTGGGAGGACCCCATGCGAACACGCGCAGCCGTGCTGTGCGCCGCCGCCGTCATGGCCGGTTCGGTCACCGCCCCGCCCGCGAGCGCCGCCGTCCGGGTGCCCTCGGTGGCCTGGAAGAAGTGCGGCACCACCGACTATCCGACGCTGCAGTGCGGCACCCTCCAGGTACCCCTCGACCACCGGGACCCGGGCGGCAGGAAGATCACCCTGGCCCTCTCCCGCGTGCCGCACACCGCGTCCGCCTACCAGGGCCCGCTGCTGGTCAACCCCGGCGGCCCCGGCGGCAGCGGGACGAGCCTCGCCGGCTTCGTCGCCTCCACGCTGCCCAAGGAGGTGGCGAGCCGGTACGACGTCATCGGCTTCGACCCGCGCGGTGTGGGCGAGAGCAGCCCGGCGATCGACTGCGCGCCCGGCTACTTCGATCCGGTGCGCCCGGACTCGGTGCCGGCCACGCCCGAGCTGGAACGGGCGAACCTGGAGCGGGTGCGGTCGTTCGCCGCGGCCTGCGGCAGGAAGTACGCGAGCGTGCTGCCGTACCTCGACACGGTCAGCGCCGCCGAGGACATGGACTCCGTCCGCCAGGCCCTCGGTGCCGCCCGGATCAGCTACTTCGGCTACTCGTACGGCACCTACCTGGGCGCCGTCTACGCCAAGCTGCACCCGGACCGGATCCACCGCCTGGTCCTGGACTCGGTCGTGGACCCGACGGGGGTCTGGTACGACGACAACCTCGGCCAGGACTACGCGTTCGACGACCGTCACCGCGCCCTGATGGCGTGGATCGCCAAGTACGACTCCACCTACAAGCTCGGCTCCGACCCGGCGCGGGTGGAGTCCGAGTGGTACGCCATGCGGGCGGCGCTGGCCGAGAAGCCGGCCGGCGGCAAGGTGGGCGCCTCCGAACTGGAGGACACCTTCATCCCGGGCGGCTACTACAACGGCTACTGGCCCTACCTGGCGGAGGCGTTCTCGGCCTACGTACACGGCCGGAAGACGGCGGCGCTGGTCGAGGCGTACGACAACTTCGGCGCCGTCGACGCCGCGGGCGACAACGGGTACAGCGTGTACGCGGCCGTCCAGTGCCGGGACGCCGGCTGGCCACGGGACTGGGCCCAGTGGCGCAAGGACAACTGGGCGGCCTACGAGAAGGCGCCCTTCATGGTCTGGAACAACGCCTGGTACAACGCGGCGTGCGCGTCCTGGCCGACGTCCGCCCTGAAGCCGCCGTCCATCGCCAACGACCGGCTGCCGCCGGCCCTTCTCTTCCAGGCCACCGACGACGCGGCCACGCCCTACCAGGGCGGCGTCACCACCCACCGGCTGCTGGCCGGCTCCAGCCTGGTCGTCGAGGAGGGCGGCGGCAACCACGGGATCACACTGAGCGGCAACACCTGCCTGGACGACCACCTCGCGGCCTACCTGGCCGACGGCACGGTGCCGCGCGGCGACGGCACCGCCGACGCGGTCTGCCCCAGGACCCCCGACCCCAGGCCCCTGAGCACGAGGGCGGCGTCCACGTCGTCCCGCGGCTCCATCCTGCACGGGCTGCTGGGCTTCCGCGGCTGAAACGGACCTGACGAACCGTCGGCGGCGGACCCGGCGAAAACCCGGGCGGGCGAAGCCGTCGTCTTCCTAGGGTGCCGTCATGAGCGACGACTCCCTCCGCATCCGGCCGATGACCCTCGACGACTGCGACCGCGTCTCCGAGATACGCATCCGGGGCTGGCAGTACGCCTACCGGGGGCTGATGCCGCAGCCCTTCCTCGACGGGCTCAGCGCGGAACGCGACGCGGTGCGCCGCCGGGCCCGGTTCCGGGACGGCGAGAACGGGGTCACCGACCTCGTCGCCGAGCGGGGCGGCGAGATCGTCGGCTGGGCGGCGCACGGGCCGTACCGGGACGGCGACGTGCGCACCGGCGACGCCGAGCTGTACGCGATCTACCTCGACCCCGCCCATGTCGGCACCGGCGCCGGCCGGCGGCTGCTGGAGACGGTGCTGGCGCAGTGCGCCCGGCACGCGCGCGTGTACCTGTGGGTGCTGAAGGAGAACGCGCGCGCCCGGCGGTTCTACGAGAGGGCGGGCTTCCGGCCCGACGGCGTGGAGGAGCCCTACGAGGTCGACGGGGTGCCCGTGCCGGAGGTGCGGTACGTCAGGAACCGCGACCTCACCTCGGCCTAGGGATGTGGGAGAGGGCCCGGACCGCGGCCTCGGCGAGGTTCGGGTGGGCCAGGGCCTCGTTCAGGACGCGCCGGGCACGGGCGTCGCCCAGCGCGCCGAGACCCTCCACGCAGGCGAGGGCGACCTTGCGGTAGGGGTCGTGCGGGCGCAGCCGGCGCTCCAGGGTGGTGATGAGGGCCGGGACGGACTCCGGGGCGCGGAGCACGACCAGGAGCCGGACCGGGTGCAGGGCGTAGGCGATCCGCAGCTCGTTGGTGGCGAGGGCGGCGGCGGCGCGGGCCGTACGCGGGTCCCGCAGGCGGGCGAGCGCGTGCGCGGCGGAGGCGCAACGGGGCGGGTCCCGGTGGTTCAGCAGGAGGACCAGGGTCTCGAAGGCGCGCCGGTCGCCGGCCGCCCCCAGCCGGCAGGCCGCCAACTCCCTGGCCCACAGGGGCTGTCCGGCCGCGGTGAGGACCTCCGCCAGCTCGTCGGGTTCCTCGGTCGCCAGGAGCCGGTCGAAGGCGGCCGTTCCCTGGGACTCCTGGCGCAGACGCTCCGTGAGCGATCGCAACTCTTCGTCCACGAAGCCCAGCGTAGAGGCGTCGCGGGAGCGGAGGGACCTACATCACAAAGTCGGGGGGCTGGCGCGCTCGTTACCCGCCGGTTAAGCTCAATCGAGCGAGTCACCCACTCGCGTGAACGCTCACTCCGGTTTGGTGACGCAGCCGTCGTGAGCATCCAGTCGGTTCGGTACCTCGTACCGCATGTACGGCTCGGCTCCGGGACAGGGCCGGTCGGGACCGGCCGCCGCCGGGCGTGTGCACGCCCGTGGCGACGGCACCGGGCGTGTGCGCAAGCAGCCCGGCCAACACCCGCATCCACGCAGCTCTTTCGGCACCCGGTGCGCCCTCCCGGCGCACCCGGGCCGTTTCCAGTCGTCACCCTCATTCCTGGAGTCCCGCGATGGCCACTCCCCAGTCCGACCCCTCCCTGTCCCCGCTCAGGACCGTCGCCGTGGTCGGCCTCGGCACCATGGGCACCGGCATCACCGAGGTCCTCGCCAGGGCCGGCCGCCATGTGATCGGCATCGACGTCAGCGAGGCCCAGGCGGCCGGTTCGCTCGCCGCCCTGGAGGCCTCCACGGCCCGTGCCGTGGGCCGCGGCAGGCTGACCGAGCAGGAGCGCGCCGACGTCCTCGCCCGGGTCCGCACCGGCACCGACCTGACGGCCGCGGCCGACGCCGACCTCGTCATCGAGGTGGTCCCGGAGTCGTACGACATCAAGCACCAGGTCTTCCGCGAGCTGGACGGCATCGTCCGCCCGGGGACCATCCTCGCCACCGGTACCAACGCGCTCTCCGTGACCCGGCTGGCCGCCGACTCGGCCCGTCCCGAACGCGTCCTCGGCCTGCACTTCTTCAACCCCGCCCCGGCGATGAAGCTGGTCGAGGTCGTCTCCTCGGTGCTCACCGCGCCCGGCGCGGTCGCCGCCGTCACCGATCTGGCGCTGGAACTCGGCAAGGAGCCGGTCGCGGTCGGCGACCGCCCCGGGTTCGTCGCGGACGGGCTGCTCTTCGGCTACCTCAACCAGGCCGCCGCGATGTACGAGGCGAAGTACGCCTCCCGTGAGGACATCGACGCCGCCATGCGGCTCGGCTGCGGTCTGCCGATGGGCCCGCTCGCCCTGCTCGACCTGATCGGCGTCGACACCGCGCGCACGGTCCTGGAGGCCATGTACGCCGAGTCCCGCGACCGGCTGCACGCCCCGGCCCCCGTCCTCAAGCAGCTCAGCGAGGCGGGCCTGACCGGCCGCAAGTCCGGGCGCGGTTTCTACACCTACGAGGCCCCGGGCAGCACCACGGTGGTCCGGGACGCGCTGACCCCGCTGGACGGCGCCGCCGTCGGCGAGGGCCGCCCGGTCCGCTCGGTCGGGGTGGCCGGCTCCGGAACCATGGCCTCCGGCATCGCCGAGGTCTTCGCCAAGGCCGGCTACCAGGTCGTCCTGGCCGCCCGCAGCGAGGACAAGGCGCAGGCCGCCAAGGCCCGCGTCGGCAAGTCCCTGGACCGCTCCGTCGGCAAGGGCCGGATGACCCCCGAGGCCGCCGCCCGGACCCTGGACCTAATCACCGCCGCGGGCTCGTACGACGCCTTCGCCGACGTCGACCTGGCGGTGGAGGCGGTCGCCGAGGACCTGGAGATCAAGCGGCAGCTGTTCGCAACCCTCGACAAGGTCTGCAAGCCCGGCGCGGTGCTGGCCACCACGACCTCCTCGCTGCCGGTCGTGGCCTGCGCCCGGGCCACCTCGCGTCCCCAGGACGTGATCGGCATGCACTTCTTCAACCCGGCGCCGGCCATGAAGCTGGTCGAGGTCGTCCGTACCGTGCTGACCGGCGAGGACGTGCACGCGACGGTCCGCGAGGTCTGCGCGACCATCAGGAAGCACCCCGTGGACTGCGGCGACCGGGCCGGGTTCATCGTGAACGCGCTGCTGTTCCCGTACCTCAACAACGCGATCAAGATGGTCGAGGAGCACTACGCCTCGCTGGACGACATCGACGCGGCGATGAAGCTCGGCGGCGGCTACCCGATGGGCCCGTTCGAGCTGCTGGACGTGGTCGGCCTGGACGTGTCGCTCGCGATCGAGAAGGTGCTGCACCGGGAGTTCCGCGATCCGGGGCTGGCGCCCGCGCCGCTCCTCGAGCACCTGGTGGCCGCGGGCTGCCTCGGCCGCAAGACCGGCCGTGGCTTCCGCGAATATGCCCGCCGCTGAGGGCCTCGGCGACCGGTACCGGGACGAGCGGGACTGGGGCGGGCTGCTCGACCCGGGCGGCGGACCGCCGCCCGTCCCGCTCCGCCCGGCTCCCCCGCCCTGCGCTCCCCCGCCCCTCGCGGGCGGGGGAAACCCCGGTCATGCCCATCAAGCTGCGCACATGCAGTACGTTCGGGACATGCCCCAGTCCGCCAGGTCCTCACGTACACCCGCCACGTCCGACGCGCCGGAGAGTGCCGCGGGCAGCCGCGCGGCCGCGCAGCGGCTCAAGATGCGCCGCGAGCTCGCGGCCGCCGCGATGGAGCTGTTCGCGACCAAGGGGTACGAGGCGACCACCGTCGACGAGATCGCGGCCGCGGCCGGGGTCGCCCGGCGCACCTTCTTCCGCCACTTCCGTTCCAAGGAAGAGGCGATCTTCCCGGACCACGACGACACCCTGATCCGTGCGGAGGCCGTGCTCAACGCGGCCCCGGCGCACGAGCATCCGCTCGACACCGTGTGCCGCGGCATCAAGGAGGTCATGAAGATGTACGCGGCCCGGCCGGACATCTCGGTCGCCCGCTACAAGCTCACCCGCGAGGTGCCGACCCTCCGTGAGGCCGAGATCGCCTCGGTGGCCCGCTACGAGCGTCTCTTCACCCGCTACCTGCTCGGCCACTTCGACGAGCACGCGCACGCGGACGACGCCAACGACGACCCGCTGCTGGCCGAGGTGGCCGCGTCGGCGGTGGTCACCGCCCACAACCACGTGCTGCGGCGCTGGCTGCGGGCCGGCGGGCAGGGGGACGTGGAGACGCAGCTGGACCACGCCTTCGCGATCGTGCGGAAGACGTTCGGGACGGGCATCGGGGCGGGCCGGGAGACCTCTCCCCGGTCCACCGCGCCGGCCACGGTGGCCTCGCAGGGCGAGGTGCTGGTGACGGTGGCCAGGACCGACGCCCCGCTCGACGAGGTGATGCGGACCATCGAGCAGGCGCTCAAGGAGCGCTGACCGCGTACCGCGGACGGACACCGCCGACGCGCCCCCCTGTCCCGGGGGGCGCGTTCCTTTTTTCCGGCCTGATGGCACTGGGTGCCGGGTGACGGCTCCGACATCGGGAGGACCCCCACAAGTCGGCACACCTTGGCCTACCCGTCAGTAGCTTTGATCGATCATCGCTCATTTGTTACGTAAAGATTTCATCTGAGAGTAAGTTCTGGCACTCAGTGCCTTGCCACCTGACACGCGGTGTCATACGTTGATGGGTGTCCGGCCTGTCCCGGCGAGCCCACCAGCCCGCCCGCCGGACGCCTGCGTCACAGGCAACCTCCCGCGCCACAAAGCGCTGCCGAAGCACCACCCCCGCCGAACCGACGGCACCCTCCCGAAACCCTCAGCAGCACCGACGTAACCCTCAGCGCCCCTCCCCTCAGGGGGCGCCGACCGCCGGAGGCAACACCGTGACCACTCAGGCCATTCTCGACGCGATCCAGTCGCAGGACTCGACGCCGGCCGACTTCGCCGCCCTGCCCCTCCCGGAGTCGTACCGCGCGATCACCGTGCACAAGGACGAGACGGAGATGTTCGCGGGCCTGGAGACCCGCGACAAGGACCCGCGCAAGTCGATCCACCTGGACGACGTCCCGGTGCCCGAGCTGGGCCCGGGCGAGGCGCTGGTGGCCGTCATGGCCTCCTCGGTCAACTACAACTCGGTGTGGACCTCGATCTTCGAGCCGCTGTCCACCTTCGGGTTCCTGGAGCGCTACGGCCGCACCAACGACCTGGCCAAGCGCCACGACCTGCCCTACCACATCATCGGATCCGACCTCGCGGGCGTGGTCCTGCGCACCGGCCCGGGCGTCAACGCCTGGAAGCCCGGTGACGAGGTCGTCGCGCACTGCCTGTCCGTCGAGATGGAGTCCTCGGACGGGCACAACGACACGATGCTCGACCCCGAGCAGCGGATCTGGGGCTTCGAGACCAACTTCGGCGGCCTCGCCGAGATCGCGCTCGTCAAGTCCAACCAGCTGATGCCGAAGCCCGGCCACCTCAGCTGGGAGGAGGCCGCCGCCCCGGGCCTGGTCAACTCCACCGCCTACCGGCAGCTGGTCTCCCGCAACGGCGCCGGCATGAAGCAGGGCGACAACGTGCTGATCTGGGGCGCCAGCGGCGGACTCGGCTCCTACGCCACCCAGTTCGCGCTGGCCGGCGGCGCCAACCCGATCTGCGTCGTCTCCAGCGACCAGAAGGCGGACATCTGCCGCTCGATGGGCGCCGAGGCGATCATCGACCGCAGCGCCGAGGGCTACCGGTTCTGGAAGGACGAGCAGACCCAGGACCCCAAGGAGTGGAAGCGCTTCGGCAAGCGCATCCGCGAACTCACCGGCGGCGAGGACATCGACATCGTCTTCGAGCACCCCGGCCGCGAGACCTTCGGCGCGAGCGTCTTCGTCACCCGCAAGGGCGGCACGATCACCACCTGCGCCTCCACCTCGGGCTACATGCACGAGTACGACAACCGCTACCTGTGGATGTCCCTGAAGCGGATCATCGGCTCGCACTTCGCCAACTACCGCGAGGCCTGGGAGGCCAACCGGCTGATCGCGAAGGGCCGGATCCACCCGACCCTGTCGAAGGTCTACTCGCTGGAGGAGACCGGCCAGGCCGCCCACGACGTGCACCGCAACGTCCACCAGGGCAAGGTCGGCGTCCTGTGCCTGGCCCCCCAGGAGGGCCTCGGCGTGCGCGACGAGGAGATGCGCGCCAAGCACCTCGACGCCATCAACCGCTTCCGCAACGTCTGAGACACCCGAGGTCATAGATGACTGAGCGTCAGATCGCCGACGGCGGGCGGGAGTCCGTTCCGCCGACCGCACGGGAGAAGGACCGGCCGTGGCTCATGCGGACGTATGCCGGGCACTCCACCGCCGAGGCCTCCAACGAGCTGTACCGGCGCAACCTCGACAAGGGCCAGACCGGCCTGTCGGTCGCGTTCGACCTGCCGACGCAGACCGGCTACGACCCCGACCACATCCTCGCCCGCGGCGAGGTCGGCCGGGTGGGCGTGCCCGTCTCGCACCTCGGTGACATGCGCCGGCTGTTCCAGGACATCCCCCTGGAGCAGATGAACACCTCGATGACGATCAACGCCACCGCCATGTGGCTGCTGGCGCTCTACCAGGTCGTCGCCGAGGAACAGGGCGCCGACGTCACCAAGCTCCAGGGCACCACCCAGAACGACATCGTCAAGGAGTACCTGTCCCGGGGGACGCACGTCTTCCCGCCCGGACCGAGTCTCCGGCTGACGACGGACATGATCGCGTACACGGTCTCCCACATCCCGAAGTGGAACCCGATCAACATCTGCAGCTACCACCTGCAGGAGGCGGGCGCCACCCCGGTCCAGGAGATCGCGTACGCGATGTCCACCGCGATCGCCGTGCTCGACGCCGTCCGCGACTCCGGCCAGGTGCCGCAGGAGCGGATGGGCGACGTGGTCGCGCGGATCTCCTTCTTCGTGAACGCGGGCGTCCGCTTCGTCGAGGAGATGTGCAAGATGCGTGCGTTCGGCCGCATCTGGGACAAGGTCACCCGCGAGCGCTACGGCATCGAGAACCCCAAGCAGCGGCGGTTCCGCTACGGCGTCCAGGTGAACTCGCTCGGCCTGACCGAGGCGCAGCCGGAGAACAACGTCCAGCGGATCGTGCTCGAGATGCTCGCCGTCACGCTGTCCAAGGACGCCCGCGCGCGTGCCGTGCAGCTGCCCGCCTGGAACGAGGCGCTCGGCCTGCCCCGGCCCTGGGACCAGCAGTGGTCGCTGCGCATCCAGCAGGTGCTCGCCCACGAGAGCGACCTGCTGGAGTACGAGGACATCTTCGAGGGCTCGCACGTCATCGAGGCGAAGGTCGCGCAGCTGGTCGAGGACTGCCTCGCCGAGATGGACCGCATCCAAAAGATGGGCGGCGCGATGGCCGCCGTCGAGTCCGGGTACCTCAAGTCGCAGCTGGTCGCCTCGCACGCGGAGCGCCGGGGGCGGATCGAGTCCGGGCAGGAGAAGATCGTCGGCGTCAACATCTTCGAGACGACCGAGCCCAACCCGCTCACCGCCGACCTGGACACCGCGATCCAGACGGTCGACCCGGCGGTCGAGGCCCGGGTGGTGGAGGCGATCGGCCGCTGGCGCGACACGCGCTACCAGCCGCCGTTCAACCACCCGCGCCCCTGCAAGGCGCTGGAGCGGCTGAAGGAGGCCGCCAAGGGCACCGACAACCTCATGGAGGCCACTCTGGAGTGCGCCCGCGCCGGGGTCACGACCGGAGAGTGGGCGGGGGCGCTGCGCGAGGTGTTCGGCGAGTTCCGGGCGCCCACCGGCGTCTCCTCGGCTCCGGTGGCGGTGCCCGCCGAGGCCGGCTCGGCGATGGCCGGGGTGCGCGCGCGGGTGGACGCCACCGCCCGCGACCTGGGCACCGGCAAGCTCCGCTTCCTGGTCGGCAAGCCCGGCCTGGACGGGCACTCCAACGGCGCCGAGCAGATCGCCGTACGGGCCAGGGACGCCGGCTTCGAAGTGGTCTACCAGGGCATCCGGCTGACGCCCGAGCAGATCGTGGACGCCGCGCTCGCCGAGGACGTGCACGCGGTGGGACTGTCGATCCTGTCCGGATCGCACGCCCAGCTGGTCCCCGACGTCCTGGAACGCCTCCGTGTGGCCGGTGCCACAGATATACCGGTGATCGCCGGTGGCATCATCCCGAACGGTGATGCCGAGCAGCTCAGGGAAGCCGGAGTGGCCGCGGTCTTCACCCCGAAGGACTTCGACATCACCGGGATCATCGGCCGCATCGTCGACGAGATCCGCAAAGCGAACAAGCTCGACCCCCTGGAGGTCCCCGCATGACGACGCCCGTCAACCGTCTGCGCCCGCGGCGCTCGTGCCTCGCGGTGCCCGGCTCGAACCCGCGCTTCCTGGAGAAGGCGCAGGGTCTCCCGGCGGACCAGGTCTTCCTGGACCTGGAGGACGCGTGCGCGCCGCTCGCCAAGCCCGGGGCGCGGCACACCATCGTGAAGTTCCTCAACGAGGGCGACTGGACCGGCAAGACGCGGGTGGTGCGCGTCAACGACTGGACCACCGAGTGGACGTACCGCGACGTCGTCACGGTGGTCGAGGGCGCCGGCCAGAACCTCGACTGCATCATGCTGCCGAAGGTGCAGACGGCCCAGCAGGTCGTCGCGCTGGACCTGCTGCTCACCCAGATCGAGAAGACCATGGGCTTCGAGGTCGGCAAGATCGGCATCGAGGCGCAGATCGAGAACGCGCAGGGCCTCAACAACGTCAACGAGATCGCGCAGGCCTCCCCGCGCGTGGAGACCATCATCTTCGGCCCGGCCGACTTCATGGCGTCCATCAACATGAAGTCGCTGGTCGTGGGCGAGCAGCCGCCCGGCTACCCGGCGGACGCCTACCACTACATCCTGATGAAGATCCTGATGGCCGCCCGCGCCAACAACCTCCAGGCGATCGACGGCCCCTACCTCCAGATCCGCAACGTGGAGGGCTACCGCGCGGTCGCCCAGCGTGCCGCGGCCCTCGGCTTCGACGGCAAGTGGGTCCTGCACCCGGGCCAGGTCGAGGCGTCCAACGAGATCTTCTCGCCGTCCCAGGAGGACTACGACCACGCCGAGCTGATCCTGGACGCGTACGACTACTACACGTCCGAGGCGGGCGGCAAGAAGGGCTCCGCGATGCTCGGCGACGAGATGATCGACGAGGCCAGCCGCAAGATGGCCCTGGTCATCTCCGGCAAGGGCCGCGCGGCCGGCATGCAGCGCACCTCGAAGTTCGAGATCCCGGAGGGCTGAGCGCGATGCAGTTCGGACGCACGTACGAGGAGTTCGAGGTCGGGGCGACGTACAAGCACTGGCCCGGGAAGACGGTCACGGAGTACGACGACCACCTGTTCTGCCTGCTCACCATGAACCACCACCCGCTCCACATGGACACCAACTACGCCGAGAAGACGACGGACTTCGGCAAGAACGTGGTGGTCGGGAACTACATCTACTCGCTGCTGCTCGGCATGAGCGTGCCGGACGTCTCGGGCAAGGCGATCGCCAACCTGGAGATCGAGTCGCTCAGGCACGTGGCGCCGACCTTCCACGGCGACACGGTCTACGGGCAGACCACCGTGCTCGACAAGTGGCCCTCCAAGTCGAAGAACGACCGCGGGATCGTCTACGTCGAGACCAAGGGCTACAAGCAGGACGGCACGCTGGTCTGCGTCTTCCGCCGCAAGGTGATGGTGCCGACCGAGACGTACATCAAGGAGCGCGGCGGCGAGCAGCCGGGCCGCCCCGAGCTGAGGGAGCAGGAGAAGTAGCCATGGCCCGTCTCGCCCAGACCGCCGGTCTGACCGACGTCCAGCAGGAGATCCTCTCCACCGTCCGCGACTTCGTGGACAAGGAGATCATCCCGGTCGCCACCGAGCTGGAGCACCGCGACGAATACCCGCAGGACATCGTCGACGGCCTGAAGGAGCTCGGCCTCTTCGGCCTGATGATCCCCGAGGAGTACGGCGGCCTGGGCGAGTCGCTCCTGACGTACGCGCTGTGCGTCGAGGAGATCGCCCGGGGCTGGATGTCCGTCTCCGGCATCATCAACACGCACTTCATCGTGGCGTACATGCTCAAGCAGCACGGCACGCAGGAGCAGAAGGACCACTTCCTGCCGCGGATGGCGGCCGGCGACGTCCGGGGCGCGTTCTCGATGTCGGAGCCGGCCCTCGGCTCGGACGTCTCCGCCATCACCTCGAAGGCGGTGAAGGACGGCGAGGAGTACGTCCTGAACGGCCAGAAGATGTGGCTGACCAACGGCGGCACCTCCTCGCTCGTGGCCGTCCTCGTACGAAGTGACGAAGGCCACCCCGAGGGAACGGCCCCCCACAAGTCGATGACGACCTTCCTGGTCGAGAAGGAGCCCGGCTTCGGAGAGGTCCGCCCCGGCCTCACCATCCCGGGCAAGATCGACAAGATGGGCTACAAGGGCGTCGACACCACCGAGCTGATCATGGACGGGCTGCGGATTCCGGCCGATCGGGTGCTCGGCGGGGTCACCGGCCGAGGTTTTTACCAAATGATGGACGGAGTCGAGGTCGGCCGCGTCAACGTGGCGGCGCGTGGCTGCGGCGTCGCACAGCGTGCCTTCGAACTCGGCGTCCGGTACGCCCAGCAGCGTCACACTTTCGGCAAGGCGATCGCCCAGCACCAGGCCATCCAGTTCAAGCTCGCGGAGATGGCCACCAAGGTCGAGGCCGCCCATGCCATGATGGTGAACGCCGCACGTAAAAAGGACTCCGGGGAACGAAACGACCTGGAGGCCGGGATGGCGAAGTACCTCGCCTCCGAGTACTGCAAGGAGGTCGTGGAGGACGCCTTCCGGATCCACGGAGGCTACGGATTCTCCAAGGAGTACGAGATCGAGCGGCTCTACCGCGAGGCGCCGATGCTGCTGATCGGCGAAGGCACCGCCGAGATCCAGAAAATGATCATCGGCCGAAGGCTGCTCGAAGAGTATCGGTTCCAGGGCTGATTGTCCCGGTGCGGGGTGTTTTCTTCGAGAAGAAGATCACACCCCGTCAACGGTCTTCGGCCGCCGACTCGGTATCCTGGCTTGCCCAGTTGTGGCCCACGACCGGTACGATCCCGGAAAGCCGCCGTCCCCTATCACCGCGCGGCATCATCCGCTACGAAGGTCATCCATGCCCCACAGCCAAACCTCTGCACATCGAGACAGCCTGGCCGGCGTACGCCTCGCGCGCGGAGCATCGCCGTGGCTTCTCCCGACCGTCGCCACCGCAGCCGTCAGCCTCCTGCGTGCCCGTCGCTCCGGCGCCGCGAAGGCCGTCGCCGTGCCCGCCACCGCGCTCGCCGCGGGCATGCTGTGGTTCTTCCGCGACCCCGAGCGTGAGATCGCCCAGGGCCGCGTCATCTCCCCCGCCGACGGTGTGGTGCAGAGCATCATGCCGTGGAAGGACGGGCGCACCCGCGTCGCGATCTTCATGAGCCCGCTCAACGTCCACGTCAACCGGGCACCGCTGTCCGGCACCGTGACGTCGGTGGAGCACATCCCCGGTGGCTTCGTTCCCGCCTTCAACAAGGAGAGCGAGAACAACGAGCGCGTAGTCTGGCATTTCGACACCGAACTCGGCGACATCGAGATGATCCAGATCGCCGGCGCGGTGGCCCGCCGCATCGTGCCCTACCTCCCGCAGGGCACGAAGGTCGAGCAGGGCGACCGCATCGGTCTGATCCGCTTCGGCTCGCGCGTCGACATCTACCTGCCCGAGGGCGTGGAGGTCGCGGTCGAGGTCGGACAGAAGACCGTGGCTGGGGTGACTCGCATTGACCGTGATTGATCCGGAGACCCAGGCGGGCTGGGTGCCCGAGGCCGACGAGGTCGGCGACGACGAGGAGGAGATGCCGCTCTCTCTCCGCCTCTCGATAGCGGACACCCTCACCCTGGGCAACGCCACGTGCGGCTTCATGGCGGTGTACTTCACCACCACCGGCATCCTGATCCCGCACCTCACCGGGGACGACCAGTCGGCGGGCATGGCGCGGCACAGCGCCGCCACCGCGGTCATCCTCATGCTCTGCGCGGCGGTCTTCGACCTGTTCGACGGCCTGGTCGCGCGCAAGCTGCGCTCCTCGCCCATGGGCGCCGAGCTGGACAACCTCTCGGACCTGGTCAGCTTCGGCCTGGCCCCCGCGTACTTCGTGCTCGTCTACGGCATGGTGGCCGACGACGCGTACCAGAAGGTGGCCGCGGTCGGAGCGGTGGTCGTCCTGCTGGCGGTGGTGCTGCGGCTGGCCCGCTTCAGCTGCGTGACCCCGCCGAACGGCATGTTCCAGGGCATGCCGTCGCCGTTCGGCGCGCTCACGGTCGTCTCGATCGTGCTGCTGGAACTGCCCTTCGTCGCGACGCTCCTCGCGATCCTCGGTACGGCCTGGCTGATGGTGAGCCGGGTCGAGTACCCGAAGCCGCGTGGGCGTCTCGCCGGGGCGATGCTGTCCTGGATCGTCCTGTCCATGGGGCTCCTGGCGGCCTGGGCCTTCGACGCCCCCGGCGGCCAGCTGCTGCTCCAGACCGGCTGCGCGCTGCAGCTGGTGATGGGCGCGGTGATCCCGCTGTTCGCCACGGCCCGCCGGGTGAACAACATCCGCGACAACCGCCGCGAGGCGAGGGCGGCGCAGCTGCCGTAACCGCCTACCCGCACCAACGGCGAAGGGCCCCGAACCGATTTCCGGTCCGGGGCCCTTCACCGTTCCTACCGCGGCTCTTCGCCGGGTCCCTCCCGGGGCCCTTCGAGCGTCACCGCCGGAGGTGCCCTCCCCCCGGCTCCCTCCCCGGTTCCCTCCCGGGACGCGCCTCGTCTCCGTGGCCGTCCCTGGACGCGTCACCACCGTCTCTGGCGCCTCGGTTCACCCCTTGCCCAACCGAGTCGGGTGGTGGGTGGGCGAGGATCCCGCAGGACCGGGGGCGGAGCCCCCGGACGGTCCCCCGGGACGGTGTCCAGGGACGGTGCGCTCAGGTCAGGAAGTCCCGCGCGATCTGCTCCGCGACGCGCTCCAGGATCGGTCCCGCGTCCGCGATGCACTTCGCGACGTCCGGCTCCACGGACGTCAGCGGGTACGCCCGCCGGATCCCCGCCCGCCCGAGCTCCGCCGGCGCCAGCGCCAGCCGCCCGCACACCGCCACGACCTCCTTGCCTGCGGCACGCGCGGCCGCGGCCACCCCCGCCGGCGCCTTCCCGTGCAGCGTCTGCTCGTCCAGGGAGCCCTCGCCGGTGATGACGAGCTCGGCCCCCTCCAGGGCCGGCGCGAAGCCCAGCACGTCGAGCATGACCTCGATGCCGGCCCGGAACCGCGCACCGAGCAGCAGCGCCCCGAACCCGATGCCACCGGCGGCCCCGGCGCCCGGCGCCACGGCGTACTCCGCCGCACGCGGGCCGGCCTCCGCCTCCAGCACCTTCGCGAAGTGCGCGAGGGCCCTGTCCAGGACCCCCACGTCGTCCGGCGAGGCACCCTTCTGCGGGCCGTACACGGCGGGCGCGCCCTTCGGCCCGGTCAGCGGGTTGTCGACGTCGCTGGCGAGGATCAGGTCGACCGACGACAGCCGGGGGTCCAGGCCGGACAGGTCCGCGCGGGCCAGGTCGGCGAGGCCGCCTCCGCCCGGCGCCACCGGCTCGCCGTCCTGGTCCAGGAACCGGGCCCCGAGCGCCGTCAGCATCCCGGCACCGCCGTCGGTCGTGGCGCTGCCCCCGACGCCGAAGACGATCGTGCGGGCACCCGCGTCCAGCGCGGCCCGCAGCAGCTCTCCGGAGCCGTACGTCGAGGCCGCCAGGGGCGCGAACACACCGGCCGGCAGCCGTTGCAGTCCGCTCGCCTCGGCCATCTCCACCACCGCGGTGTCGCCGCGCAGCGCGAACGCGGCACCGACCTCCCGCCCCAACGGGCCGGCGACCCGCCGCTCGTGGCGCTCGAATCCGGCCGCGACCGCCGCGGCCACCGTGCCGTCCCCGCCGTCCGCGACGGGCAGCGCCGCCACCTCCACGCCGGGCACGATCCGGCGGAGCCCCGCGGTCACCCGCTCGGCGACCTGTACGGCCGTCAGCGATCCCTTGAACTTGTCCGCGGCGATGAGCACGCGCTGCGTCACCTGTATCCCCTTGCTCTCCGGGCCTCGCACATGTCAAGGCCAGTCGCGCCGCTGCGACCTTAACCGCAGGACACCCCCGCCGTCATTTCCCGGCCGAGGCCCGGACAGGTCCCGGGAGCGGCCCGGGAACCCGGCCGTACCGGGGAGGGCGGCCCTCGTCCGTGGGGAGCCCGGCCCCCCGCTGGATACCCTTTCCGGGTGACCACCACTGACGCCTACGCCGCGTACATCGCGAGCCTCCCCCGGATCCTCGCCGGGGCGGCCGCGCTCCTCCGGGACGCCGAGGGACGGGTGCTGCTCGTCGAGCCGAACTACCGGGAGGGCTGGGCGCTGCCCGGCGGGACCGTCGAGTCCGACGACGGGGAGACCCCGCGCCAGGGCGCCCGCCGGGAGACCCTGGAGGAGATCGGCCTGGACCGCGAGATGGGCCGGCTGCTCGCGGTGGACTGGGTGCACGGCACCGGCCGGCCGCCGATCGTCGCCTACCTGTACGACGGCGGTCTCGTCACCGACGCCGACCTCGGGTCGATCCGCCTCCAGGAGGAGGAACTCCTGTCCTGGCGGCTGGTCGCCCGCGCCGAACTCACCACGTACCTGCCGGGCTCCCTGGGACGCCGCGTACTGGCCGCGCTGGACGTGCTGGACGAGGGCACGGGCACCGCGGAACTGGAGAACGGCGACCGCGCGGGGTGACGCCGATTCGTACGAGGTGACGCCGGTTCGCACGGGGTGACACCGGTTCGCGCGGGGTGACGCCGAATCGCGCGGGACGACCGGAGAGCGAAGGGAGAAGGGCGGTCGTCACGTCCGCGCGCGTTCAGGGGGTGCCGCGCGCGGTGTTCGGTGCGGGCCACCAGGCCGCGTCGGAGACGGGCGTCGCCGGTGAGCCGGTGAGCCGTTGGACGACGTCGGTGACCGCGGAGATCTCGCCCTTCTCGATCGCCTGGTACCACGAGATCCAGGTCTCGATCTGTTCCCCGCTCATGCCCTGCCGCCACCGCCGCGCGAAGGCCTCCTCGAGGGTCTCCGTTTCGAACCGGTAGGGCCGGCCGGTGGCCGCCGCGATCCGGGTGACCGCTTCGTCCAGGGTCAGGGCCTCGGGCCCGGTGATCTCCAGTACCGCGCCGTCGTACTCGGAGGGGACACCCTCGTCGAGCGCGACAGCGGTGATCACGTCCGCGATGTCCTCGTGGGTGGTGAAAGCGGCCCGGCCGGTGCTCGCGGGGCCGCTGACGACGAATTCCCCGTCGGCCAGGGCGGCCGGCGTCGACGTGTAGAAGCCCGCCCGGAGTACCGTGTGCCGGATCCCGGCTCCGGCCAGGAACTGCTCGGTCAGCCACTGGTCGCGGGCGTTCAGATAGGTGGCGGTGGGCGAGGCGCCGACGAGGGACACGTACAGGACCCGGTCGACACCGGCCGCGATCGCGGCCTCGACGGCGGTGGCGTGCTCCTCCAGCCGGCGTCCCGTCCGGTGTCCGGACACCAGGACGAGCGTCGACGCGCCCTCCAGCGCCTCACGCATTGCGGAGGCGTCGCCGTACCCGGCCGGACCACGCCGCCGTGCGCCCGGCAGTCCGGGCATCCGGTCGGGCCGTCTTCCGACGAGCAGTTGGGGGACGCCACGGTCGGCGAGCCGAGCCGCGACACGGCTGCCCAGTGCCCCGGTCACTCCGGTGACCGCGACGGTGACATGGTCGTCGGACATGGTCTCCCCTCGGTCGTGGCCGCTCCCGGCCGGAACCCGCAGTTCCCATCAAACCCGACGGAAGACGGGTCCCGCTTGTTTTCCTCCCCCACGTGATCACGCGACGTCGGACGCGGCGGCCCCAGGGCGCGGACGGTGACCGCGGCCCGGATTCGTGTCGCCACGGCCCGCCGCCGACGAGCGGGTACGGCCGGAGCCGACCCCGCGAATCCCCGCCACGGACCTGTTGCGTGACGCTCGGTCGAAAATCGGTGGTCACCCGGACTGACCGAGCTTCACGCTGAACGCCATGAAAGAAGAGCTCCACAGGATCCGCGCGCTCCACACGGCGTCCACGATCACCGTCTACCAGGCGTACTCCCCTGAGATCGGACTCCCCGCCGCCCGGGACGGCCACTTTCCGGCAGCGTGGAAACCCGACCGAATGACGTGGATCAAACCCAGTTTCACGTGGATGATGTACCGCTCCGGGTGGGGCACGAAGGAGGCGCAGGAGACCGTCCTCGCCGTGGAGATCCGCCGTGACGGCTTCGACTGGGCGCTGCGCCACGCCTGTCTGTCGAGCTACGTCCGCGGGCTGCACCCCGACCGCGGCAGCTGGCAGCGTGACCTCAAGCGCGCACCGGCCCGGGTCCAGTGGGATCCCGAACGGGACCTGCACCTCCAGCCCCTGCCGTACCGGTCCCTGCAACTCGGCCTCAGCGGTGAGGCCGCACGACGCTACGCGGACGAGTGGACGGTCACCATCCGCGACGTGACCCCACTCGCCCACGAGATCCACGCCGTTGTCCGCAGCGGTGACCTGGACTCCGCCGCCCGCCTGCTGCCCCAAGAACGCCCCTATCCCGTCGGAGACGCGGGACTTGCCCACCTCAACGCATGAAGGGTCGAGTGCGCGATGAACGACTTCCGCTCGCCCTACGGCACGCCGCACTGAGTTCGCCTCGCCGAAGTCGCCGCCTCCGCGGCCCGCAGGAGCTCTGAGATGTCAGCCGGCCGACGGACTCCACGGCCGTCGGAACGTGTCGCGCCGAGCCCCGACTCGACAAGTGCCGCGTATCCGTCACGGCTGGGACTGATCGCCGCGGTCGCCGGCCTGCACGTCCGGCTCGACGCCCCAGGGAGCGGCCCCCTCGGAAAGCCGCAGGTAGTATCCGCAAGCGCTTTGGCCTCCTCAGGCTGCTGAACCAGGTGGGTGGGAGATTCCTCGATGACGTTTCGGCTGCGCGCTGTCCGCGCGTTCGCTTTGCTGGTCGGCTTCTTTCTGATGGGCGCGGTCCTGCTGTCGGCCATGGCGGTGCTGGACTGGCTGCTCACGACACGCCTGTTCACCGCTCAGGCGGCCTGGCTGGAGGGCACGGTCCTGACCGTCACCGTTCTGCTGGCGGCCGCGATTGTGCGGGGCATGTTCGCCTTTCTGCGGGCCGGGCGTCTCGGCCCGGTGTCGGACGCGGTCGCGGTCACTCCCGAGGACCAGCCCGAGCTGTGGGAACAGATACGCATCGCCGCCGAAGTGACGGGACAGCGGCCACCGGACGAGCTCTACCTGGACGCAGTGGTCAACGCGGGAGTCGCCGAACACAGCCACCTGCTGGGGCTGGTGTCCGGACGCCGCCGCATGCGTCTCGGTCTGCCGCTGCTCGCCGGACTGACCGTCCCACAGTTGCGCGCCGTCCTCGCCCACGAGTTCGGCCACTACGCAAACCTCGACACCCGGCTCGGCGCTGTCACGATGCGCGGACGGAAAGCAGTAGTGCACACGGTGCAGGCCTTTCAGCAGGGCGGAACCAGGTTCCACTTCGTGATCGGCGCCCTGTACGTCGGTTACGCCCGGATGTTCCTGCGTACCTCGCAGTCCGTCGCCCGTCACCAGGAGTTCGCCGCCGACCGGATGGCCGCCCGGCACGCAGGGCGTGACGCGACGGCCGCCGCCCTGCGCATCATTCCGGTGCTCGCCGGTGCGTACACCCACTACCTGGAGACGTACGCCGGGATGGGCACGTCGCAGGGAGCGCTGCCGCCTGTGGGCGAGGTGCACGGCGGTTTCCGGCGGTTGCTCGCCGTCCGTACCGGGGAGCGACTCGCTGAACTCTCCGCCGGGCAGCGTCCGCCGCGGCCGCACCCGTACGATTCGCACCCGCCGACAGCCGAGCGGATCGCCCTGATCGAGGAGCTGCCCACCGACGACCGCCCCTCCGAGCCGGCCGATGGGACGGCGGCGCTGACCCTGCTGCGGGACACGGACAGGGTGTTCGCCGCACTGGAGGAACGCACGCTGTCGCGGGAGGCGGCGCTCATGCGGCGGAGGAGTTGGGACGACCTCGTCATGGCCCGCGCGGTCGAGGACGCCGACGGCTGGTCCCGGCCGCTGCGGCTCGCCGTGGCCAGGGCGCTTCGCTCATCGGCGCAGGGTGCTGAGGGAACGGTGCCCGCACGCCGAGATGCCACGTCCGAGGAGGCGGTCAACGACGTCCTGCCCGGCTTGGAGGAGGTACTCGACGCGATCGACCGCGGTCTGCTGTGGATGGAGGTCGCCGACCGCATGCCCAAGCCGTATCAGGCGTCACGACTGACAGGGCCGTCCGCCCGCAATTTCATTCGGCCCGAGATCTTCGACGGGCTCGCGGGCCTGGTCCACCTGCGACTCGTCGAGTCGGGACACGCCAGACCGGACATCGCCTGGTCGGGGCGGCCTGGACTCCTTCTGCCCGAGCCGTGGGAGAAGGGCCTGGACGACGCCATCGACGCGGCCGTCACCGACACACCCGACACCGCCCCGCTGCGCGCCCTGCTCACCGGCCGCGACTGCGTGTCCGTGTAGCCGGAGTGCGGCCGGGTTGCCCGTCAACCGAATGATCCCAGTCCGATTCAACTCGCAAAAGGCTCGCGAACGCTGCCTGACGTGGGTCGTCAAGCAGCGTTCCCAGCCGACGAGAACCTGTGCCCACGCGCTGGACCGAGGTGTCGGGGCGAGGATCATGGTCTCGTGATGAAGTGGACGAAGGAGACGCCCCCGGTCGGCCAGTCCGATCACGAGCCCGAACTCTCGGACTACCAGCGGGCGATGCGGAACCGAATTCTCGCGGCCCCGGTGGTGCCCGCGCCCGACCCCTGGCGGCCGGTCTTCGAGCACGCGTACGGCACCCCTGTCGGCGGACTGCTCGGGATCGGCTTCGCGACGGACCCCGGCACCGGCCACGATCTGGTGATGGCCGTCTCCCACGACGGGCACGGGCTCTTCGACGCCGTCACCGGCGAGAAGATCGCGCGGGATCGTGACCCGGACGCCGACGACGACAACCGTGACGCGGACCCCGCCGAGTGGTGTCCTGGACTGGGACCGGTCGCCGGGAGCCGGGTGCGCATCGCCGGACTTTTCGGCGGAGGACTGCACACCATCAGCGGAGACGGTTGGAAGCTGGAGGTCGTTGCCCCGGCGTGGCCGAACGAGCGTGTCCTGCTCTCTCGCGACGGCGGTCTGCCGCACTCCGGTCCGCACGGGGACCGCTGGTGGCACATCTTCCACTCCGACTACTCCGAGCTCCGTGCCGTTGGATTCTCGCCCTCCGGGCAGACCCTTGCCGTAGCGACGAGCAGCGACCTCTCCCTGTGGACCCGTGAACCGGACGCCGGCGCCAGCCGCTTCAGCAGCACCGAGACCTGACCCGCCCGAGACATGCAGAACGAGTCATGGAGCCACGTGGAAGCGAGTGGGGAACGCAGCGCGGAAGGGCCGTAGGGGCACGGGGAGCAGTCCTTCGGTGAGCCGGTCGAGCTGCTGGAACACCCCGCGCGCGCCGGACCCCCGCCCCACCCGCGTCCCCGACCCGCGGTCCGCGCGCGACCCGCGCGTCTCACGTGACGCGCACGTCTCACGTGACGCGGCCCCGCGGACCCCGTACGGTCACGCGGAAGCCACCACCTCGCCGGCCATGACCTGGGGAGGGTTGGGGAGCAGTGACGCGAGATGGTCCCGCACGAAGTCCGAGGCCGTCGAGATCGACTCCTCGGCGCCGGCCCGGTCCTGGAAGACGCTGGTCGAGACCATCACGCCGTCTCCCGCGTCGATCCAGTAGTAGGCGACGAAGCCGGAGACCCGGCGCATGAGCGGCACGAACCCCTCGTTCACGAGCCGTGCCGCCTCGGCCGGATCGGTCACCCCTTCGTACCGCCGGACTGCCACGTACATCTTCGAGCTCCTCACGGCGTACCGGGTTCGTCCCTTGCCGAGACGTGGATTCCCTGCGACGGGCGTCCGGCTCGTGAGACGCCCGGCAATCATCCGAAGGGTCTCCCCGGGTGATCCGAACGGCGGTCGCCGACCCCGCCCGCGGAACCCCCCGACCCCGCGGCGGCTCGGATATCCGTTCGCCCCGGGCGGGCGCGCATCCTACGCTCGGCCCATGAACAGGCCACTCGTCGCCATCCTCAGCGGAGCGGGCATCTCCACTGACTCCGGGATCCCCGACTACCGCGGTCCGAACGGGCTGTGGCGCAGGGACCCTGAGGCCGAGAAGCTCGTGACGTACGACTACTACATGGGCGACCCCGAGATCCGGCGCAGGTCCTGGCAGATGCGACGGCAGAACCGGGCGCTCGCGGCCGAGCCGAACGTGGCACACCGCGCCGTCGCCGAACTGGAGCGTTCGGGGACGCCGGTGCGGGTGATCACACAGAACGTGGACGGACTGCACCAGCTCGCCGGGCTGCCCGCCCGCAAGGTGCTCGAACTGCACGGCTCTGCCCACGGCGTGGTGTGCACCAAGTGCCATGCGCGGGGAGCGATGACGGACGCGATCGCCCGCGTCGAGGCCGGCGAGGACGACCCGCCGTGCCTGGAGTGCGGGGGCGTCCTCAAGTCCGCGACCGTCATGTTCGGCGAGAACCTCGACCCCGTCGTCCTCGGCCAGGCCCTCGCCATCAGCAAGGCGTGCACGGTGTTCATCGCGGTCGGCAGCAGTCTCCAGGTCCACCCCGCCGCCGGCCTCGCGGGCATCGCCGCCGACCACGGCGCCCGGCTGATCGTCGTCAACGCCGAACCCACGCCGTACGACGACCGGGCGGACGAAGTCGTCCGGGAACCGATCGGCACCGCGCTGCCGAGGCTGCTCGCGGAGCTGCGGGACGCCTAGAAGAGGCCCGCGTCCCGTTCGAAGTCGAGCAGGCGCCGCTTGCGGGGCAGGCCGCCGCCGTAGCCGGTGAGGCTGCCGTCGGCGCCGACGACGCGGTGGCAGGGGACGATGATGCCGATCGGGTTCCTGCCGTTGGCGAGGCCCACCGCCCGGGACGCCTGCGGATTGCCCAGGGCGTCGGCCAGTTCGCCGTAGGACCGGGTCTCGCCGTAGGGGATGAGACTGAGCTGTTCCCAGACGCTGCGCTGGAACGGGGTTCCGTTCAGGCGCAGTTCGAGGGTGAACTCCGTCAGCTCGCCCGCGAAGTACGCGGTCAGCTGTTCCTCCGCCGCGGCGAACAGGCCGTCGTCGCGGGCGCCGAAGTTCTCCTCGGGCGGGCGGTGGCGCTGGTCCACCATGTAGAGGCCGCACAGGACGCCGTCCTCGGCGACCAGGGTGAGGGGGCCGTAGGGGCTGTCGGTGATCGTGTGGTTCTTCACGGCTGGGTCCTTACACGGGAAGGAAGTTGATCGGGTGGCTGTCGGTCGCCCACAGGTACTGGACCGCGTAGGCGCGCCAGGGGCGCCAGGCGGCCGCGCGGGCGGTGAGGGCGGCCGGGGTGCCGGGCAGGCCCAGCTCCAGCGCGGCCCGGCGGACGCCGAGGTCGGTGGGGAGGAAGGCGTCGGGATCGCCGAGCGCCCGCATGGCGATGACGTCGACGGTCCAGGGCCCGAAGCCCGGGAGTTCGAGGAGCTTGGCGCGGGCCTCCTCCCAGTCGCTCTCCACGCCGAGGTGGAGGGTGCCGTCGGCGAGCCTGCCCACCAGGGTGGTGAAGGTGGTGCGGCGGGTGCGGGGCATCGCCAGCGACTCGGGGTCCAGTCCGGCCAGTGCCCCGGGGTCCGGGAAGAGGTGGGTGAGGCCGCCCTCCGGGTCGTCGACCGGCGTGCCGTGGGCCGTCACCAGGCGGCTCGCGTGGGTGCGGGCGGCGGCCGTGGAGACCTGCTGGCCCAGTACCGCCCGTACCGCGAACTCCGCCTCGTCGACGGTGCGGGGCACCCGGCGGCCGGGCGCCTTGTCCACCAGCGGCGCCAGCACGGGATCGGTGCGCAGCTGGTCGTCGACCGCGACCGGGTCGGCGTCCAGGTCGAGCATCCGCCGGCAGCGGCTGATGGCGACGGGCAGGTCCCGCAGGTCACTGAGGGTGAGCCGGCAGGCGATGTGGTCGGGCTTCGGGGTCAGGGCGGCGATGCCGTGGCCGTACGGCAGCCGCAGGGTCCGCCGGTAGGCGCCGTCCCGCCACTCCTCGACGCCTGGCACGGCGGTCGCCGCCAGGTGGCCGAAGAGGTTGTCGGGGTTCAGGGGCGCGCGGAACGGCAGCCGGAGGGACAGCGCTCCAGGAGCGCTGGACGCGCTCTTCGGGGCCCTGGCGCGCAGCTCGCTCGGGGACAGCGCGAAGACCTCGCGGACGGTGTCGTTGAAGGTGCGGATCGAGGAGAAGCCGGCCGCGAAGGCGATCTCCGCCATCGGCAGCGCGGACGTCTCGATCAGGAGGCGGGCGGTCTGCGCCCGCTGGGCCCGGGCGAGGGCCAGCGGGCCCGCGCCGAGTTCGGCGAGCAGCTGGCGTTCGACCTGGCGGGCGCTGTAGCCGAGCCGGGCGGCGAGCCCGGGCACGCCCTCGCGGTCCACGACCCCGTCGGCGATCAGCCGGGTGGCGCGGGCGACCAGGTCGGCGCGCTGGTTCCACTCCGGGGAGCCGGGGCTGGTGTCCGGGCGGCAGCGCTTGCAGGCCCGGAATCCGGCCTGCTGGCAGGCGGCCGCACTCGGGTAGAACGTCATGTTCTCGGGCTTGGGCGGCACCACCGGGCAACTGGGCCGGCAGTAGATGCGGGTGGTCAGGACGGCCGTGAAGAACCAGCCGTCGAACCGGGCGTCCTTGGACCGCACGGCCCGTACACAGTGCTCTCGGTCGAGGTTCGTCCCGTTCTGCATGAGTCCAGCATCGGCCACCTCAGGCGGCCGGTGCTGGCGGAAATCCGACACGTAGGTGCGCTGACCTCCGGGCCTCCGCGGCTCCTGCCGGGCATGGGTCCGCTCAGGTCAGCCACGCGGCGAACGCCTGGTAGGCCCGTTCGTCGAAGAGCACGAAGCGGACCTCCTCGACGGCCGTGTCGGTCTCCCGGACGGTCGTGACGGCGATCCGGGCGCCGTCGTCCAGCGGCCAGCCGTAGATCCCGGTGGAGACTGCGGGGAACGCGACCGTGCGGGCGCCGAGCTCGTCGGCTCGCCGCAGGGACTCGCGGTAGCAGGAGGCCAGCAGCTCGGAGCGGTCCTCGGTGGCGGAGTGGACGGGCCCGACGGTGTGGATGACCCACCGGGCGTCGAGGTCGCCGGCGGTGGTGGCGACGGCCTGGCCGGTGGGCAGGCCCTTGCCGATGGGGGTCCCCCCGCTCGAGCGAAGCCGAGAGTGGGGGAGGCCGGCGCGGAGCCTGCGGCACTCCTCGAGGATCGCGGGGCCGCCGCGCCGGTGGATGGCGCCGTCGACGCCTCCGCCACCGAGCAGGGACGAGTTGGCCGCGTTGACGATCGCGTCGGCGGTCTGCCGGGTGATGTCGCCCTGGACGAGCGTGATGCGGGTCATGGCTGTCTCAGCCTCCTCCAGACGGCCTTGGCGGCGTTGTGCCCGGACATTCCGTGCACTCCCGGGCCGGGCGGGGTCGCCGACGAGCAGATGAAGACGGCCGGGTGCGGGGTGCCGTACGGGAACAGGGAGAGCTTGGGGCGCAGCAGGATCTGCAGGCCCGAGACGGCACCGGTGCCGATGTCGCCGCCGACGTAGTTGGCGTTGCGGGCCGCGAGTTCGGCGGGGCCCGCGACGGCACGGGCCAGCACGCGGTCGCGGAACCCCGGCGCGAAGCGCTCCAGTTGACGCTCCATCACGTCGGTGAGGTTCCCGGTCCAGCCGCTCGGCACATGGGCGTAGGCCCAGAAGACCTGCTTGCCCTCGGGGGCGCGGGAGGGGTCCACCACTCCGGGCTGCACGGTGATCATGAAAGGCCGGTCGGGGGCGCGCCCCTCGCGGGAGGCGGCCCGCAGGGCGCTGCCGATCTCCGCGCTGTCCGCGCCGATCTGCACCGTCCCGGCGCGGCGGGCCTCCGGAGCCGTCCAGGGGACCGGGCCGTCCAGCGCGTAGTCGATCTTGAAGACGCCCGGGCCGTAGCGGTAGTCCCGGTAGTAGTTGCCGAGGCCGGCGATGCGGGCGAGGGCGGTCGGCGAGGTGTCGAAGACGTAGGACCGGGCGGGCGGCAGGTCGTCCAGGCGCTTGACCTCGTAGTCGGTGTGGATCGCGCCGCCGAGGTCCCCGAGGTAGCCGGCGAGGGCGTCCGAGATGGCCTGCGAGCCGCCCCGGGCCACCGGCCAGCCGCGGGCGTGCGCGGCGAGTGCGAAGACCAGGCCGACGGCACCGGTCCCGAAGCCGCTGAGCGGGGCCATGACATGGGCGACCAGTCCGGCGAAGAGGGTTCGGGCCCGCTCGTCACGGAAGCGCCGCAGCAGCAGGGCGGCGGGCGGCAGCCCGACCAGGCCGAAGCGCCCGAGGGTGACCGGGTCCCGGGGCAGCGCGGTGAGCGGCAGGGACATGAAGTCCCGGGCCAGGGTGTCCCAGTGGGGCATGAACGGCTCGACCAGTCTGCGGTAGGTGCCCGCGTCGCGCGGCCCGAAGGAGGCGGCGGTCTCGGCGACCGAGCGGGCCAGTACGGCGGCCCGTCCGTCGGGGAAGGGGTGCGCCATCGGCAGCTCGGGGTGCAGCCACTCCAGGCCGTAGCGCTCCAGGGGCAGGTCGCGGAACGCGGGTGAGTTGACGCCGAGCGGGTGGGCGGCGGAACACGGGTCGTGCCGGAAGCCCGGCAGGGTCAGCTCCTCGGTGCGGGCACCCCCGCCCACGGTGTCGCGCGCCTCGAAGACCGCGACGGAGAAGCCGCGCCGGGCCAGCTCCACAGCGGCCGTCAGGCCGTTCGGTCCCGCCCCCACCACGACCGTATCGAGCATCGACGGCACCTTCGCACCCCTTCGTCAGCCGAATGGCCACTCGGGTTCAGGATATGCCGCAGGACTGACACCGCCCTCGTCCGGGGTTACCAGTGCGGGTTCTGCAGCAGGTCCAGCACCCGCTGGGCGGTGGCCGCGTCGCGGGCCGCGGTGAACGGCAGGACGTTGTCCCCGGTGATCCGGAACGGCTCGCCGGCGAGTGTGAGGTGGGCGCCGCCCGCCTCCTCCACCAGGAGCAGCCCGGCCGCGTGGTCCCAGGCCGCCTCCCAGGAGAACGCGGTCGCGTCCAACTCCCCGCGGGCGACGGCGAGATACTCGAGGCCCGCCGAGCCGCAGGGGCGCGGGGCGACACCATCGACCCACAGGGCGAACAGCGCGCGCTTCTGCGCGTCCGTCGTGTAGTCCGGGTGGGAGGTGGCTATCCGCAGGTCACGGTCGGCGGCGGGGGGCCCGGCGTGCAGCCGTACGCCGTCCAGGTAGGCGCCCTTCCCCCGTACCGCGGTGGCGAGTTGCTCGCGGACCGGGGCGTAGGTCCAGGAGGCGAGCAGGACACCCCGGTGGGCGAGCGCCACCAGGGTGCAGAAGCCATCCTCGCCGCGCACGAACTCGCGGGTGCCGTCGACCGGGTCGACGATCCACACCGGCGCGTCGCCCCGGAGGGCCTCGTAGGTCTCCGGGTCCGCGTGCACCGCCTCCTCGCCGACCACGACGGAGCCCGGCAGCAGGGCGCCGAGCGCCCCGGTGAGGTACTTCTCGGCGAGCCGGTCGGCGTCCGTCACCAGGTCGTGCGGCCCGCTCTTCTGGTCGACCTCGTGGTCGGCGAGCCGGCGCCAGCGCGGCAGGATCTCGGTCCGGGCGGCCTTGCGGACGGCGTCCTCGACGTCACCGGCGTGCTGGAGGAGAAACTCGTCGATGGTCTCCGTTGCTTCGATCATGCCTCCATGAGAGCACGTGTCACTGACAATCCTCGCCGCTCGGATGTACGGGACATGGAATAGCGAGGAACAACCGGTGCCGACGATCAGTGGACCGCCGGACGACGCAGCAGGTCAGCGCCCCACCGCATACCCCTGCATCCCGCGCGGGTTGGCCGCCGCCGACAGCACCCCGGTCCCGGGGTCCCTGGCCACCGCGCACAGCCGTCCCTCCGACCAGCCCGGCCCCACCGTCACGTCGTGGCCGCGCCGGCGCAGCTCCGCCACCACCCGGGGGTCCGTGCGCGACTCGACGGTCACGCTCGCGGGGCGGCGCCCGCGCGGAAAGAAGGAACTGGGGAAGCTGTCGTTGTGCCAGTTGGGGGCGTCGATCGCGCCCTGGAGGTCGAGTCCGCCGCGCACCTCGCCGCGCAGCGCGACGGCGAGGAAGAAGTGCAGCTGCCACTGGTCCTGCTGGTCGCCGCCGGGGGTGCCGAAGGCCAGCACCGGGACCCCGTCGCGCAGGGCGACGGACGGGGTGAGCGTGGTGCGGGGGCGGCGGCCGGGGGTGAGGGAGTTCGGCAGGCCCTCCTCCAGCCACGCCATCTGGAGCCGGGTGCCCAGCGGGAAGCCCAGCTCGGGAACGACGGGGTTGGACTGGAGCCAGCCGCCGCTCGGGGTCGCCGCGACCATGTTGCCCCAGCGGTCGACGACGTCCAGGTGGCAGGTGTCGCCCCGGGTGGCGCCGTCGGAGGCGACCTGCGCGACCGTCGGCTCACCGGCGCCCAGCGGGTCGAAGGCGGTGGAGCCGGCGGCCTCCACGCGCGCGTACGCGGGCAGCCGCGGCACCCGCCCGCCGGGGCTGCCGGGCCGCAGCTCCCCGGACGCGGCGGCGCCGACCAGGCCGCGCCGCCCGGCGTTGTAGGAGTCGGAGAGCAGTTCGGCGAGCGGCACCTCGGCCGCGTCCCCGTACCAGGCCTCGCGGTCGGCCATGGCGAGTTTGCAGCCCTCGATCAGGAGGTGCATGTAGTCGGCGGAACCGTGGCCGGGCAGCTCGGGCGGCAGCAGGGCCAGCTGCTGGAGGAAGGCGGGTCCCTGGCTCCAGGGCCCCGCCTTGCACACGGTCCAGCCGTTCCAGTCGTACGACACCGGGGCCTCGTAGCCCGCGGACCAGCCGGCCAGGTCGGCGGCGGTGAGGGTGCCGGTGTGCCGCTCGCCGCTGGTGTCCAGGGTGGGGCGGGCCGCCTGGCGGACCAGCGCCTCGGCGATGAAGCCGGTGCGCCACACCGCGCGGGCCGCGTCGATCCGCGCCTCCCGGTCCCCGGCGCCCGCGGTCTCGGCGAGCAGCCGCCGCCAGGTGGCGGCGAGCGCCGGGTTGCGGAACAGCTCGCCGGGCCGGGGCGGACGGCCGCCGGGCAGGTACACCTCGGCCGAGGAGGTCCACTCGGTCTCGAACAGCTCCCGGACGCTCGCCACCGTCGCGCCGACGTTCTCCACCGGCGGGTGTCCGTGCTCGGCGTACCCGATGGCGTACGCCAGGATCTCGTCCAGCGGCTTGGTGCCGTGGTCGCGCAGCAGGAGCAGCCAGGCGTCGAAGGCTCCGGGGACGGCGGCGGCCAGCGGTCCGGTGCCGGGGACCAGGTCCAGGCCGAGCCCCCGGTAGTGGGCGACGGTGGCGCCGGCCGGGGCCACGCCCTGCCCGCACAGCACCCGCACCTCGCCGCCGGCCGGCGCGAGCAGGATCGGCACCTCGCCGGCCGGTCCGTTGAGGTGCGGTTCGACCACGTGCAGGACGAACGCGCCGGCGACGGCCGCGTCGTAAGCGTTGCCCCCGCTCTCCAGGACCGCCATCGCCGACTGGGAGGCCAGCCAGTGCGTGGAGGCCACCATGCCGAAGGTCCCCTGGAGCGTGGGCCGGGTGGTGAAGGACATCGGTCACCTCGGTGGGAGCGCGCGTCGGCCGGGGCCGAGCGGTTCCGGGCGGTCCGGCTCGGCTCCGTTCGCCCTGGTCACGCAGCACCCTACCCACCGGAGGCGACTCCACGCGGCGGCGGTGTCACGCCCTCGGGGCGACCTGCCGGGAAGCCGGCCGGCCGGCGGTGACGGGGCGCGGCGGGTCTCCCGCGCCCCGTGCCGCCGGACACGTCCTAGTCGTCGTCCGAGTCGGGCTTGTTCCCGGCCGCCGCGTAGGCCTGCGCCGGTGTCATCGGGACGCCGTTGAGGCTGACCGTCTTGTAGGGGCTGACCTTGGCGCAGGTCTTGGAGTCGTCGGCGGTGGAGGCGTTCGCGTTGGAGACGGCGGCCTTGGTGTCGCCGGACTTGGCCGGGTAGCTGGTGCCGGTCGTCCAGTCGCTGCCGATGACCAGCGTCACGCCGCTGCCGGTGCCCTGCTTGACGTGCGAGGCGGGCACGTCCAGCGCCTTGGCGACGGTCTGCGCCGCGCCCTTGTCGCCGCTGCCGTAGGTCACGGTGGTCGTGGTCGCGGAACTCGGCGCGTTGGCGGTGCTCGTCCC
The DNA here is from genome assembly GCF_042897315.1 of Streptomyces sp. NPDC001068. Lineage (NCBI taxonomy): Bacteria > Bacillati > Actinomycetota > Actinomycetes > Kitasatosporales > Streptomycetaceae > Streptomyces > Streptomyces sp. NPDC001068. Next base: position 628,493 of record NZ_JBIAYD010000001.1, read on the forward strand.
GCTGCTGAAGCCCTGGGAGACCAGCGCGTTGGCGATCGCGGAGGCACGGCCCGTGATCTCGGTGCCGTTCTCGACGGTCACGGCGATCTGGCCGGCGGGCACCGAGGGGGTGGTGGCCCTCGGCTTCGCGGTGGCCGCGGCGGCCGACGACTTCTTGCCGGAACTGGTGGTCAGCGACTGGTCGTTGGCCATGGTGGCGAACAGGTCCTTGGCGCCGTCCCCCACCACCACACGGTTCTCGTTCGCCGGGTCGGGGGCGGTCTGCATGGTGGTGAAGGTCATCCGCTTGGTGGGGACCTTGTTCACGTCGGCCGCGAGCGAGATCAGCTTCTTGACGGTGCCGAGGCCGTCGTCGACGGTGAGCGCCTTGGTGGCGGCGTCGGCGAGCTTGTAGACCGCGGCGGGGTCGGTGAGCGTGCCCGCGCTCTTGAAGTTGCGCATCATCGCGCTGAGGAAGATGTGCTGGGAGACGGTACGGCCGAGGTCGCTGCCGTCCCCGAAGCCGTGCCGGGAGCGGACGAACTCCAGCGCGGCCTCGCCCTTGAGGGTGTGGGCGCCCTTGGACAGCTTGAGGTGCGAGTAGGTGTCGTACACGTTGGAGTTGACGCACACGGAGACGCCGCCGACGGCGTCGGACATCTTGACCACGCCGGAGAAGTCGAGCTTGACGAAGTGGTCGATGGTGATGCCGGTGAGCTGGTGGACGGTGTCGACCTGGCAGGCGGGCCCGTACTCCAGGGCGCTGTTGACCTGCCCGTAGTAGCCGGACGTGGACTGGCCGCTCTTGCTGTCCTTGCAGGCCGGCACGTTGACCATGGTGTCGCGGGGGATGCTCATGACCGTGGCGTTGGAGCGGTCCGCGGATATGTGGACGACCATCTCGACGTCGGCGTTGCCGTTGCCGGTCTGCACCCCGGTCGTCTTGCAGCCGCCGCCGAGCTTGCAGTCCGCGGAGCTGGTCCGGCCGTCCGAGCCGATGACCAGGATGTTGATCGGGGTCCGGCCGAACGCGTCGGCCTTCTCCGTGCCGCCCTTGCCGTCGAGGGAGACGCTGTTGATGTTGCCGTTCAGGTGCTGGTAGAACCACCAGCCCGCACCGGCCGTGACCAGGACCAGGACCGAGGTGACCAGCCCGACGATCTTCAGGACGCGCTTGCCGCGACCGGGCGACTTGGCGCGTCGGGCACCTTTGCCGCCACGGGATCTGGCCGCCTGCCGGGCCGCGGCCCGGCCACCGGTCGAGCGCGTCCCGTCAGGCAGGGCACCACGCTGTCCGGGCACCCGGTCGGTGCGGCTCCGCGTGGCCTGCCCCCCCGGGCCGTCCCACGGGTCGGTCATCTTCCACTCCCATGAACGGGTTGGGCCCGCGACGTCAGGGTCTCCCGTACGCGGCGGTGCACGGGCAGGCGCGAGGTGGGCCCAATTGGGTTGCGTGATTGCGCAATCTAACAAACCCACGGCCCGAGCAGCACAGATCCCGTCTCATTTCACAGGTGAGTGATCTCATGGCAACGTCCGGGAACCATCGCGCGCCCCCGGAGCGCCCGCGCCGTCGGGACCGCCCCGGCGCGCCCTCAGACCCCGGCCTCGCGCAGCCGCCGCAACGGCGCGGGAGGCTGGTAGGAGCGGGCGGTCAGCTGTCCGACGGCCACCCGTACCACGGTCACGATGTCCGGATCGTCCACGTAGTAGATCTGCCGGCGGCCTTCCCGGCGGGACCGCACGAGCCCGGCGAGCTTGAGCTTGGCCAGGTGCTGGCTGACCGCGGGCAGGGCGCCCCCGACCCGGTCGGCGAGGCACGACACGTCGCTCTCGCCCTGGGAGAGCGCCCACACCAGGTGCAGCCGGGCCGGCGAGGCGAGCAGCCCGAACACCGCCGCCGCCTCCGTCAGCACCCCGTCGGAGGGGTCCGCGACACCACCGATGTGCTCCTCCACAGCCCGCTCCCTCCCCCACCGCCGCCCAGAAGTGCACTCAGTGTAGGCGGACGGTCACCCTCCCCCGCACCGCCTCCCCGGAATGTCCGCCACACGTTCTCCGCATTGTCATGACCCGGTGACAGATCATCGACGGCTCGGCGTCAGGCGCCGCCAGGGGTCCTCGCCGTTCATAAGCTTGCGCAACAAGGCAACTGAACAGGACGCCATCCCTACCGGGAGGACAACGAACGTGGGCATCATCAGCTGGATCATCCTCGGCCTCCTCGCCGGAGCCATCGCCAAGATCCTGCTGCCCGGCCGGGACCCGGGCGGCCTGATCGGCACCACCCTCATCGGCATCGCGGGCGCCTTCCTCGGCGGCTGGCTCTCGGCCCGCTTCCTCGACCGCCCGGTGGAGAAGCAGTTCTTCGACCTCTACACCTGGGGCGCCGCCGTCGCAGGCTCCCTGGTCCTCCTCATCGCCTACCGGCTGCTGTTCGGCGACTCCCGCGACCGCGCGCGGCGGTGACTCCGGTCACCCTTCCCGCCCGGCCGCAGTCACGACATTCCGGAAGTACCCGGACCGCGGTCACATGACATTCCGGATGTACGGGGACGGCCCCGCGGACCCCGTCAACAGGGCGTCGCCGCCTGCCCTACAGGCAGAGCACCGATTCCACTTCCACCCCGCGGACAGTCGTGTGACACTGGCGTCCCGTCCGCAGTGTGGACACCTCGGCACACCGTCCCCCACGAGAAGTGCGACTTGCGTTCTCTACCACTGCCACTCGCCCTCACCGCGCGCCTGACGCCGGTCGCCGTGCTCGCCTGTGCGGGCTGGGCGATGTCGTCGGGTCCCGCCAAGACGTCCGCCGACACCTCCGGTGCCACCTCGTCCCAGCAGACGGCCGGCCAGTCCGCGAGCGACGCCCCGTCGTCCTCCGCGACCTCCTCGACGGCCGTCAAGACGTACGCCGGGGCGCCCGCGCCCTGCGGCAGCATCCCCGTGGCCACCATCAAGTCGCTGGTGCCGGGCGCGAAGACGGCCGGCAAGGAGATCCCCTCCACGGACACCAAGCTGCGCCGCACCTGCTCCTGGAACGCGCTCAAGGGGTTCGACTACCGCTGGCTCGACGTCTCCTTCGAGATCATGGACACGGACGCGGCGGCGGCCAAGGAGTACAAGGAGCGGGTCGCGGAGAAGAGCGGCGGCGGGGCCGTGCCGGGGCTCGGCGACGGCGGCTACTCGGTGGTCAACCTCACCACCGAGGACAAGCAGCAGACCCGGGAGGGCGTGGTCATGGCCCAGGTCTCCAACGCGCTGGTGGTCGTCACGTACAACGGCAGCGACTTCGAGAACAAGAAGGCGCCGGACACGGACGAGATCAACAAGGGCGCGATCAAGGCGGCGAAGGCCGCGGTGACCGCGCTGAAGGGCAGCCGGTAGCCGAACCGGCCGCCCTTCGCGCTCAGGCCTCTTCGGACGTGCGCCCGGTGAGCAGGGTCAGCCCCACGTACAGCACCAGGGACGTACCGAGGCCCACCGCCCAGCCGTAGTCGGCGAGCGGGGACAGCGCCGGGATCGGACGTCCGTCGATCAGCGGCTTGAAACTGGCACCGCCGACGGCGAGGACGCCTCCCACCAGGAAGGCGAGGACCGCCCGCCAGTTCCAGCCGCCGTCGTACCAGTAGCGGCCGCCCGTGCGGTACAGGTCGGTCAGGTCGAGGCGGGTGCGGCGCAGCAGCCAGTAGTCCGCGATGAGGATGCCGGCGACCGTGCCGAGCAGTCCGCCGACCAGGCCGAGCCAGGTGAAGATGTAGCCCTGGGGGTCGGCGTACAGCTTCCAGGGGAAGATCAGTACCGCGAGGACCGAGGTGATCAGCGCGCCGGTGCGGAAGCTGATCTTCCGGGGCGCGATGTTGGAGAAGTCGAAGGCGGGCGACACCAGGTTGGCGGCGATGTTCACGGACAGGGTCGCGACCAGGACGGTGACCAGGGCGTAGAGCAGTCCGACCACGTTGTCGGTCTTGGCGGCCAGCTGGACCGGGTCCCAGACCGGCTGCCCGTAGACGGCCTGCGAACCGGAGGTGACCAGGACCGACAGGAACGCGAACAGCGTCATGGTGGTCGGCAGCCCCAGGGCCTGCCCCCAGGTCTGCGCCTTCTGGCTCCTGCCGTACCGGGTGAAGTCGGGGATGTTCAGCGACAGCGTCGACCAGAAGCCGATCATCCCCATCAGCGAGGGCCAGAAGATCTTCCAGAAGCCGCCGCCCCAGCCGAGCTTGGAGGGCTGGTCGAAGAGCGGGCCGAGACCGCCGGCCTTGTCGCTCATCCAGATCAGCATGACCACCGCGCCGACGATCACGAACGGCGCCGCCCAGTTCTCGAACCGTCGGATGGTCTCCATGCCCCGGTAGATGATGGCGACCTGCAGCACCCAGAAGAGCGCGAACGACAGCCACATGGTCCAGGCGTAGCCGCCGACGTGCGAGGCGTTCGCCCAGCTGTCGCCGATCAGCTTGCCGGCCAGGAAGTAGATCGCCTCGCCACCGATCCAGGTCTGGATGCCGAACCAGCCGCAGGCCACCAACGCCCTTACGACGGCAGGGAGGTTGGCGCCGCGTATCCCGAAGCTGGCGCGGGCGAAGACCGGGAAGGGGATGCCGTACTTCGGTCCGGCGTGCCCGGTGAGCAGCATGGGCACGAGGACGATCAGGTTGGCCAGGGCGATGGTGAACACGGCCTGTTTCCAGTCCATGCCGACCGCGATCAGCCCGGAGGCCAGGGTCCAGGACGCCGTGTTGTGCGCCATGCCGACCCAGAGGGCGGAGAAGTTGTACGTGGTCCAGGTGCGCTTCTCGACGGGGACCGGGAGCAGGTCCGCGTTGGCGTAGGGGCCGGTCGGCGACGGGGAGCCCGGGGCGAGCTCGACGCGCCCGTCGGAGGTGGTCACTTGTCCGGACGGCGGTATGGCCGTGGGTGCGGTGTCGGTCATGGGCAGGCCAATCAGGAGGAGAGGGGACGGAAGACAGGCCGTGCGGGTGGCGTCCGGAGGGGCGGGCGGGGGGTGCGCCGGGGCCCCCTTCCCGGGACGGCGGGAAGGGGGAGATCAACCGTTGGGTGCGGATCAGCCGTTGACGGACGGGATGACCTTGCTCCCGTAGGCGTCGATGGTGGCTTCCTGCGCGTCGTGCATGTCGTAGACGGCGAACTGGTCGACGCCCAGCTCGCGCAGGGCGTTCAGCTTCTCGATGTGCTTCTCGACCGGTCCGACGACGCAGAACCGGTCGACGATCTCGTCGGGGACGAACTCGGTGTCGGGGTTGCCGCTGCGCCCGTGGTGCGCGTAGTCGTAGGCCTGACGGGACTTGATGTAGTCGGTGAGTTCGTCGGGGACGGCGGCGGAGTGCTCGCCGTACTTGGCGACCAGGTCGGCCACGTGGTTGCCGACCATCCCGCCGAACCAGCGGCACTGGTCGCGGGCGTGGGCCAGCGCCTCGGGCGAGTCGTCCTCGGTGACGTAGGCCGGGGCGGCGACGCAGATCCTGACCTCGGACGGGTCACGTCCGGCGGCCGTCGCCGCGTCCTTCACCGCCTTCACCATGTACTCGGTGAGGTAGAGGTCGGAGAGCTGGAGGATGAAGCCGTCGGCCTCCTCACCGGTCATCTTGAGTGCCTTCGGGCCGTACGCGGCCATCCAGACGGGGAGTTCGGCACCGGGCCGGATCCACGGGAAGCGGATCACCGTGCCGCCGAGGTCCGCCTCCTCGCCCCGGCCCAGCGCCCGGATGACCTTCATGGCCTCGCTGATCCGGGCGAGGGTGTTGGGCTTGCGCCCGGCCACCCGCATCGCGGAGTCGCCGCGGCCGATGCCGCAGACCGTGCGGTTGCCGAACATGTCGTTGAGGGTGGCGAAGGTGGAGGCGGTGACCTCCCAGGTGCGGGTGCCCGGGTTGGTGACCATCGGTCCGACCGTCAGCTTGCCTGTGTTGGCGAGGATCTGACTGTAGATCACGAACGGCTCCTGCCAGAGCACGGCGGAGTCGAAGGTCCATCCGTACGAGAACCCGTTGCGTTCCGCCCGCTTCATCAGGCTGATGACACGGGAGGCCGGCGGGTCGGTCTGCAGGACGAGTCCGAAGTCCATGGGCGCCACTCCTAGGTGAGGTACTGACAGGTGGAGCGCGGGGTGTAGACGCCGTGCCCGGCGTGTCCGGTGTACTCCCGCTCGGTGATGACGGGTTCGCCGCGTGAGAGGACCGTCTCGACCCGGCCGGTGAGCCGCCTCCCCTCGTACGCCGAGTAGTCGACGTTCATGTGGTGGGTCTCGGCGGAGACGACCTGCTCGGCGTGCGGGTCGTAGATGACGACGTCGGCGTCGGCACCGGGGGTGATGGTGCCCTTCTTCGGATACATGCCGAACATCCGGGCCGGGTTGGCGCAGGCGATCTCGATCCAGCGGCGGCGCGTGATGTGTCCGTCGACGACCGCCTGGTGGAGCAGGTCCATGCGGTTCTCGACGCCGGGCAGGCCGTTGGGGATCTTCGAGAAGTCGCCGCGGCCCAGTTCCTTCTGGCCCACGAAGCAGAACGGGCAGTGGTCGGTGGAGACCACCTGGAGGTCGTCGGTGCGCAGGCCCTGCCAGAGCTTGGCCTGGTGCTCCCTGGGACGAAGCGGGGTGCTGCACACGTACTTCGAGCCCTCGAAGTCCGGCTCCGCGAGGTTGTCGGTCGACAGGAACAGGTACTGCGGGCAGGTCTCGCCGAAGACCGGCAGCCCCTCGTCGCGCGCCCGCGCCAGCTCGGCCACCGCCTCCATCGCGGAGACGTGGACGACGTAGAGCGGCGCTCCGGCCACCTGGGCGAGCCTGATGGCGCGGTGCGTGGCCTCTGCCTCCAGGAGCGCCTTGCGGACCTCGCCGTGGTAGCGGGGGTCGGTCTCGCCGCGGGCCAGCGCCTGTTCCACCAGTACGTCGATGGCGATGCCGTTCTCGGCGTGCATCATGATCAGGCCGCCGTTCTCGGCGGAGCGCTGCATGGCGCGCAGGATCTGGCCGTCGTCGGAGTAGAAGACCCCGGGGTAGGCCATGAACTGCTTGAAGGAGGTCACCCCCTCCTCGACCAGCAGGTCCATCTCCTTGAGCGTGTCCTGGTTCACGTCGGAGACGATCATGTGGAAGCCGTAGTCGATCGCACAGTTGCCCTCGGCCTTGGCGTGCCAGGCGTCGAGCCCCTCGCGCAGACCGTGCCCGACGCTCTGCACGGCGAAGTCGACGATCGTCGTCGTGCCTCCCCAGGCCGCGGCCCGGGTGCCGGTCTCGAAGGTGTCGGAGGCGAAGGTGCCGCCGAACGGCAGTTCCATGTGGGTGTGGGCGTCGACACCGCCCGGGATGACGTACTTGCCGGTGGCGTCGATGGTGCGCTCGGCGGTGAAGGTCTCGGCGGCGGGGGTTCCGGAGGCGGCGAGGGCGGCGATACGGCCGTCCTCGATCAGGACGTCCGCGTGGATCTCGTCGGACGCGGTGATGACGAGACCGCCGTGGATGAGGGTGCGGCCGGTCATGGGTTCACGCTCCGTTCGGTTGTCGGGAAGGTACCGGTCGTCTGTGGCTGGTCGCGTGGTTCCTCCCCCGGCCTGCGGCCGGGGGTACCCCCAGCGCCCCTGCGGGGGCGCGGAACCCGCCGTCTGCTTGTCAGGGAGCCGTGATCGGGCCGTACGCGTCGGGCCGGCGGTCCCGGAAGAACTGCCAGCGGTCGCGGACCTCGCGCAGCTTGGCCAGGTCCAGGTCGCGGACGACGAGTTCGGTCTCCTTGTCGGAGGCCACCTCGCCGGCGAACTGGCCCTCCGGGTCCACGAAGTACGAGGTCCCGTAGAAGTCGTTGTCGCCGAGGTCCTCGACCCCGACCCGGTTGATCGCGCCGACGAAGTACTCGTTGGCGACGGCCGCCGCCGGCTGCTCCAACTGCCAGAGGTAGCGGGAGAGCCCGCGTGAGGTGGCCGACGGATTGAAGACGATCTCGGCGCCCGCGAGGCCCAGGGCCCGCCAGCCCTCCGGGAAGTGCCGGTCGTAGCAGATGTAGACGCCGATCCGCCCGACCGCGGTCTCGAAGACGGGCCAGCCGGCGTTCCCCGGGCGGAAGTAGAACTTCTCCCAGAATCCCGGCACTTGCGGGATGTGGTGCTTGCGGTACTTGCCGAGGTACGAGCCGTCCGCGTCGATCACGGCCGCGGTGTTGTAGAGGACGCCGGGCTGCTCCTCCTCGTACACCGGCAGGATCAGGACGATGCCCAGCTCCCGTGCGAGGGACTGGAAACGCTGGACGACCGGGCCGTCCGGCACCTGCTCGGCGTACTCGTAGAACGCCTTGTCCTGGACCTGGCAGAAGTAGGGTCCGTAGAACAGCTCCTGGAAGCACAGGACCTGGGCGCCCTGCGCGGCCGCGTCGCGGGCCGCCTGCTCGTGGACCCGGATCATCGACTCCTTGTCGCCGGTCCAGGCGGTCTGGAACAGGGCGGCGCGAATCACTCGGCTCATCGGGACCTCCGGTCGCTCGGTGTGCGAGGAGCCTAGGAAGTCCGGGGGCCGGCTTTGAGTACCGGTGTGTCACGTCTGCGGGCGTTCCCCGTGTCACCGTGTCACGCGTGCGCCGACTCATGTTTCCCCGCCGTTTTCCCAGGTCGTCGCATGTTTCACCCCTGTTGCGCGTCATGTGAGAGGAGCGCGATGTGCACGGAGGCCGCCTGTTCGAAGTCGTCCAGGTCGACGCCGAGCCTGCTCTGTATCGCCTCCAGGCGGCGGTACAGCGCGGGCCGCGAGACGTGGTGAAGCTGGGCGGTACGGGACTTGTTGCGCCCGGTGGCGAGGTAGGTCCGCAGGACGGCGAGGAGGTCCTGGTCGGTACCGACCGGACACAGCAGTCCGTCCAGCTCGCGCTCGGCGAAGGCCTGGACGTGCGGGTCGTCGCGGAGCAGCCGGATCAGGCCCCGCAGGTGTACGTCCCTGAGCCGCACGACGGGTGGCAGGTCCAGGGCGGCCGAGGAGTCGGCCACGGCGTCGGCCACGTGCCGCGCCTCGCGCAGGCCGGTGGGCACCTCGTCCCAGCCGGTGCGGGGGCAGGCCGCGGCCACCACCGCGTGCGGCCGCGGCGTCTCGTCGTGCAGCCGGAGGGCGAAGTGCGTGGCGAGGGCGTCCGCGTCCTGGTCACGGGCGAGGCTGAGCAGGACGGCGGTGACGCGTTCGGTCAGTTCGGCGACGAGTCCGGGCAGCCCCAGCAGGCGCAGGATCCGCTCCACCTGCGCCGGTTCGGCGTCGCGTACGACGACGGGGACGAAGGTCCGCCGGTTGACCGGCAGTCCGGCCGCCCGGGCCCGGGGCAGCAGTTGACGGGCCGGTACGACCCCGGAGACCAGGTCGGTCAGCAGGCCCTGCGCGGACTGCTCCTCCCAACTGCGCGCGGCGCCGCCGCCGAGCATGCGGTGCAGGACGAGGGCCTCGGCGCCGCGGTCGGCGAGCAGCCGCCCGGTGGCGGTGTCGCCCCGGTACCCGCAGAGCATGATCTCTCCCCACCGCTCACCCCGGCCGGCGAGTTCGGCGCGGATCCAGCCGTCGCCCTCGCCGCCGCCGGCCTGCCGGGCGATGCGCTCCCAGTCCCGCAGCACGTCGTCCACGGCCGACCGCTCCCCCGCGGTGGCCAGGACCCGGTGGGCGAGGTTGGTGACGACGACGGGACAGGCGCTGTGCACGGCGACCTCGTCGAGGAGGCGTTGCAGGGGGGCGCCGGCGGTGATGAGCCCGGTGAGGGCGGTACGGACCGCCTCGGAGAGGCTGACCGCGGCGAACTTGCGGCGCACCAGGCGGGACTGGACCTCCTCGGTCAGCTCGGCGAAGGGGAAGGGGCGGTGCATGACCACCAGTGGCAGGCCGCACCGGTCCGCCGCGCGGCGCATGGCGTCGGGCGGGGCCGGGAAGGCCCGGCCGAGCCCGAGGACGACCGCGGCGGCCTCGGCCCGGTACAGGGACTGGATGTAGTCGGCCTGTTTGTGGGGGTCGCCGGCCAGCAGGACGCCGGTGGTGAGGACCATCTCACCGCCGGTGAGCATGACGCCGACGTCGGGGGCCTCGGCGACGTGCACCCAGCGGACGGGGCGGTCGAGGTGCGCGGCTCCGGCGACCACCTCGGGGTCTCCGGCGAGGACCCGCTCCAGGGACAGGATCTGACGGACCGACAGTATGGGGGTGTCTGTGGTGTTGGGGGGATCCCAAGTGGCGGTCATCTTGTGTGTCCCTTGGTCGGTGCGGTGCGTTCGGAGGCTGCGGGCCGGTGGGGTTTTGGCGGGCTGTGCCCGGCCACATAACATTCGGTGTGGTGCGCAACCCCCTGCTTTTAGGGGCGCGGGGAACTGCGCGACCAGCAACGACGGCGCCGCAGCCGGCACACGGCGGAGCGCCTAGTAGGCGCTCCTCAAGGCCTGTTCGAGAATCGTCGCGCCCTCCTCCGCCTCGGCCACCGTCAGGGACAGCGGCGGGGCGATGCGCAGCGCGCTCGTGTTGTGGCCGCCGCCCTTGCCGATCAGGAGGCCGGCCTCGCGGGCGCTCTCCAGCACGGTCGACGCGGACTTGGGGTCGGCCTCGTCCGTGCCCGGCTTGACCAGTTCGACGCCGATCATCAGGCCGCGGCCCCTGACCTCCCGCACGCCGGGCAGTTGGGCGGCGACGCAGCGGAGGCGTTCGATGAGCAGGCCGCCCACCCGGCGGGCGTTGCCCTGGAGGTCGTGTTCGAGGAGGTACGACAGGTTGGCGAGGCCCGCCGCCATGGTGATCTGGGTACCGCCGAACGTCGAGATGCTGTTGGAGTCCAGGCAGTTCATGATCTCGGAGCGGGCGATCACGCCGCCGACGGACATGCCGTTGCCGATGCCCTTGGCGAAGGTGACGATGTCCGGCGGGCCGCTCTGGCCGTGCGCCTGCCAGCCCCAGAAGTGCTCGCCGGTGCGGCCCCAGCCGGTCTGCACCTCGTCGGCGATCCAGAGGATGCCCTGCTCCTGTAGGACCTTGCGGAAGGCCGCGTACAGCCCGTCGGGCGGGGAGGTGAAGCCGCCGACGCCCTGGATGGGCTCGGCGATCAGCGCCGCCGGAGGACGGGTGTGGCCGAGGAGATCGCGCAGGTCGTCGACGCAGGCGGCGATGAAGTCACGGTCGTTGAGTTCGGCGTACGGGCCGCGGGTGCGGACGCCGCCGTGGACGTAGAGCGTCTGCAGCGGCGAGAGGGCGGTCGGGGACCAGCCCCTGTTGCCGGTGATGCCGACGGCGCTGAAGGAGCGGCCGTGGTAGCTGTTGCGCATCGCCAGGACGGTGTTGGTCCGGCGGTAGGTCGTCGCGAGCAGCAGGGCGGTGTCGTTGGCCTCGGTGCCGGAGGTGGTGAAGAACACCCTGGCGTCCGGGATCCCGCTCAAGTGGGCTACCCGTTCGGCCAGTTCGACCATCGGACGGTTGAGGTAGAGCGTGGAGGAGTGGATGATCCGCCCGGCCTGCTCGCTCACCGCCTTCGTCACCTCGGGGAGGGCGTGCGCGGTCATCGTGGTGAGGATGCCGCCGAAGAAGTCGAGGTAGCGGTTGCCGTCCGTGTCCCAGACGTGCCGGCCCTCGCCGTGGGTGATCTCCAGCGGCTCGTCGTAGTAGAGGGCCAGCCAGTCGGGCAGGACCTGACGGTGGCGGGCGAAGAGGTCGTTCACGGCTGTACCAGCCCTTCGTAGGCGTCGGGACGGCGGTCACGGTAGAAGGCCCACTGCTGGCGTACCTCGTCGATCAGGTCGAAGTCGAGGTCCCGGACGACGAGTTCCTCGTCCTTGTCGCTCGCGGTCTCCCCCACGAACTGCCCGCGCGGATCGACGAAGTAGCTCGTGCCGTAGAAGTCGTTGTCGCCGTACTCCTCCTGGCCGACCCGGTTGATGGCGGCGACGAAGTACTCGTTGGCGACGGCGGCCGCGGGCTGCTCCAGCTGCCAGAGGTAGGCCGAGAGACCACGCGAGGTGGCCGACGGGTTGTAGACCAGCTGAGCCCCGTTGAGGCCGAGTTGCCGCCAGCCCTCGGGGAAGTGGCGGTCGTAGCAGATGTACACGCCGACCCTGCCGACGGCGGTGTCGAAGACCGGCCAGCCGGCGTTCCCGGGCTTGAAGTAGTACTTCTCCCAGAAGCCCTTGACCTGCGGGATGTGATGCTTGCGGTACTTGCCGAGGACGCTGCCGTCGGCGTCGATCACGACGGCGGTGTTGTAGTAGAACCCGGACTGCTCGACCTCGAACACCGGGACCACGATCACCATGCCGGTCTCGCGGGCCAGCTCCCGCATCCGGCGGACCGTGGGACCGTCGGGGACCGGCTCGGCCCAGCGGTAGTGCTCGGGTTCCTGGACCTGGCAGAAGTAGGGGGCGTTGAAGACTTCCTGAAATCCGATGATCTTCGCACCCTGCCGGGCCGCCTCCCGGGCGTGCGCCTCGTGTTTCGCCACCATGGACTCGGTGTCGCCGGTCCAGGTGGCCTGGACCAGAGCGGCGCGTACGACGTTGGCCATGAGCTGCTCCTTCTACGCCCGTAGAGGGTCGAAAGTAAGCCTCCTCGGAGTACTTGCCAAGACCATCGTCGTTAAGCCGCCGAGTCGATCCCGTTTCTAACCTGGCTGGCGGACGCGGGGCCGGTGCGCGGGCCGTCAGGAGGCGAGACCCGCCACCCGCAGCGCGTGCAGCAGGTCCCAGTGGCGCTGGTCCGAGACCGTCAGCGCCGAGCGCAGCAGCAGTGGGACCAGGCGGCGCGGGTCGGGTTCGGCGCTGTGCGCCGCCTCCTCCGGCGGGCGGACCCGGACGTAGGCGTCCAGCAGGGCCCGGACCTCGCGGTCGCGGCCCTGAGTCTCCAGGGCGAGGACGGCCTCGCCGATCTCGGAGGCGGGGCGGGCCACGCCCTGGCGGAGGATCTGGCGGGCGTCGGCCGTCCCCCCCGCGGCGGTCAGCGCGTCGGCCGCCGCCACCAGCCGGTCGGGCGGCAGCGAGGCCGACTCCCACAGCAGCGTGGCCCAGTCGGAGCCGAGCCCGGCGTGCTGGAGGGCGTCCGCGAGCAGGGGGAAGCGGGCGGCGGGCCACCGGGCGGCCTCGGCCAGCAACGCGTGCGCCTCCCCCGTGCGGCCCGCGCCCCGAAGCCGTTCGAGCCGGGCGACGGCCCCCGCCACGGCCCGCTCCGCCTCCCGGTCGGCCTGCTCCGCCACCGGCTCCGGTCGCGCCGGCGCCTCGGCGGCACCGGCGAAGCGGGCCCCGCGCGGGGTTCGGCGGCCTCCGGGGACGGCGGACGGTGCCGGCGGCGCCTGCGGTACGGCACCGGGCGCGCCCTCGTCCTCCACCATCCCGGCGAACCGGGCGCTGCCCCGCCGCCTGCGCTGCCTGCCGGAGGGGGCGGGGGCCGGGCCTCGGACCGGTTCCCGGCCGGCCGCCGCGGCATCCGCACCACCGGCTCCCGGGGCAGCGTCCCCAGCCACCGGTCCGCCGCCCGACGCCCCGCCCACCGAGTCGCCGTCCGCTCCACCCCCGCGCGCGACCACGGGTGCCGACGCGGTCGGGTCGCCACCCGGACCGCCGTGCACACCGGCACCGCCCGTGGCCGCGAACCCCGGCACCGCCCGACCGACCGCCGGGACACCGTGCGGGCCGGCGGCGGACACGGCCTCGAACCCCGGCACCGCCCCACCGACCGCCGGGACACCGTGCGCGCCGGCGGCGGACGCTGCCGGGGAGCCCGGTGCCGGGGTGCCGTGGACCGTGCCGCCGGTCCCGGCCGCCTGTTCCGGCACCGGCCGGCCGGCGCTCGGGCCACCGTCAGGCGTGCCGCCGGTCACGTGGTCCCGTGCCGGTGCCGTCCGGTTCGCCGGGTGGTGCGGGCCCGGTTCGGACCGCGGGGACCTGTCGATGCGCGCGCGGAGTTCGACGCACCGGGCGGAGGCCCGTTCGTGGTCGTCGCGGGCCCATGCGAGGTCGATGTCGAGGGACTCGGCCTCCTCGCGCGAGTGCGCGGAGCTGTAGGCGCGGCCGAGCCGGGCCAGCCGTTCCGCGGCGCGGCGCTGCTCGCGGAGCATGGCTCCGAGGCGGTCGGTGAGCTCCGCACGGGCGCCCGGCCGGGTGTCGTACGCGGCGAGGGCACCCGCGTGCAGCCGCCGGGCCCGGTCGGCCGCGCGGGCGGCGGCCTCGGGGCCGTGGACGCTCGCGAGATCCTGGAGCAGCGCCTCGACGACGTCCCAGGGCGGGATCTCCCGGCCGCCGAGGCAGGCCCGCATGCCGTCGGGATCGCGCTGCCAGAACACCGCGCACCAGCCGCCGCCCTGGTCCAGGCGGGCCAGCACGGAGTTGAGGTGATCCGCGAACTCCCTTACCCGGCCCGGGAGCTGATCCACTGTCATCGCCGCCCCCAACCGACCGGAACCCTTCGGCCTGGTAGGCAACACCAGTCGTGTTACGGGGCTGCTACGGGGAGTTTGCGACGGGCGCGCAGTACGGGATCACGGGATCCCGGCCACCGCCGTCACACCGGGGCCAGGGCGCAGCGGGAGACCAGTTCGTCCATGGACAGGCCGAGCGCGCGGGCCAGCGCGGCGACGGTGAAGAACGCGGGTGTCGGCGCCCGGCCGGTCTCGATCTTGCGGAGCGTCTCGGCCGAGATGCCGGCCTCGGCGGCCACCTCGGTCATGCTCCGGCCGCCGCGCGCCTCGCGCAGCATCTGCCCGAGCCGCTCGCCGCGTTCACGCTCTTCCGGGGTGAGGGGGGTGCGCACCATGCCGTCATTCTAAGCCGTGATTCTTATCCGGTCGAGAAAGCCGGTATAGTAATTGGCATGGTGGAACTGAAGACAGACGTGTCGATCGAAGCGATGTACGAGGCCGGTCAGGTTCTCGGGCAGGCCCTGACAGCCGTGCGGAAGGCCGCGGACGTCGGCGTCTCCCTCCTGGAGCTGGACGAGGTGGCGCGCGAGGTGCTGCGGGCGGCCGGGGCCTCCTCGCCCTTCCTCGGCTACCGGCCCTCCTTCGCGACCACACCGTTCCCCGCGGTCATCTGCGCCTCGGTCAACGACGCGATCGTGCACGGCATCCCGACCGCCTACCGGCTGCGCGACGGCGACCTGGTCTCCATCGACTGCGGCGCCGAGCTCGACGGCTGGGTCGGCGACTCGGCCGTCAGCTTCACGGTCGGCAGGCCGCGCCCGGAGGACGTACGGCTCGTCGAGACCGCCGAGCGGGCCCTGGCCGCCGGCATCGCGGCGGCGGTCGTCGGCAACCGCATCGGCGACATCGCGCACGCCGTGGGCAGGGTCTGCCGCGAGGCCGGCTACGGCATCCCGCAGGGTTTCGGCGGGCACGGCGTGGGCCGTCGTATGCACGAGGACCCGGAGGTGCCCAACGAGGGCCGCCCCGGCCGCGGGATGCCGCTCCGCCACGGCATGGCGCTCGCCATCGAGCCGATGCTGATCGGGAGCGGCCGGGACGGCTACCACGAGGCCCCCGACGGCTGGACCCTGCGCACCGACGACGGCTCCCGCGCGGCGCACGTGGAACACACCGTGGCGATCACGGACGCGGGCCCCCGGATCCTCACGGCGCGGACTCCCGGGAACTGACCCGGGCCGTACGCGACCGCCCGGGTGCCGCCCCGCCCGTGGGGCGGCACCCGGGCCCGGAGTGCTGGACATGCCCCCCTCGGGCAGGCGTGCGAAGGTGGTGTGACCGGGACCTGCAGGGACACCCGCGTGGACCGGCACGACGACCAGCGAGCGCGTCCCGCCAGGCGCCGGGACGCCGGAACGGAACGAACGCTCATGAGCAGCGGCTACCCCGGACCGAACGACTTCGGACAAGATCCTTTCGGAGAGTTCCTCGCCCGTTTCTTCGGCGGCGGGGATCGTCAGGGTCCCCGCCAGGTGGACATCGGCAGGCTGCTCAGCCAGCCCGCCAGGGAACTGGTCCGGGGCGCCGCCCTGTACGCCGCCGAGCACGGCAGCCGGGATCTCGACACCGAGCACCTGCTGCGCGCGGCCCTGACGGCGGAGCCGACCCGCTCCCTGCTGAGCAGGTCGGGCGCGGATCCGGACTCGCTGGCCACGGCGATCGACGGCCGGGCCGGCCCGGTCCAGCACCCGCCCGGCGAGGCGCCCCCGCCGACCTCGCTGTCCCTGACGCCGGCCGTCAAGCGCGCCCTGCTGGACGCGCACGACCTGGCCCGGGCCAGCGGCGCCGGGTACATCGGCCCCGAACACGTGCTGGGCGCGCTGGCCGCCAACCCGGACTCGGCCGCCGGCCACATCCTGAACGCGGCCCGGTTCGCCGCCGGCCTGCCACCGGACGTCCCGGACACCGACCGCGTGCTCTCCAGCACGGACAGCCGCCGCCGGACCGGCACACCCACCCTGGACAAGTACGGCCGTGATCTGACCGAGCTGGCCGGGGAGGGCCGCATCGACCCGGTCATCGGCCGGGAGGACGAGATCGAGCAGACCATCGAGGTGCTGTCCCGGCGCGGCAAGAACAACCCCGTGCTGATCGGCGACGCCGGGGTCGGCAAGACCGCGATAGTCGAGGGCCTGTCCCAGCGGATCGCCGACGGCGACGTGCCGGACATCCTCGCCGGGCGCCGGGTGATCGCCCTCGACCTGCCCGGCGTGGTCGCGGGCACCCGCTTCCGGGGCGACTTCGAGGAACGCCTCAACAACATCGTGAACGAGATCCGCGCCCACTCCGACCAGCTGATCGTCTTCATCGACGAACTGCACACCGTGGTCGGCGCCGGAGGCGGCGGCGAGAGCAACTCGATGGACGCCGGCAACATCCTCAAGCCGGCGCTGGCCCGCGGCGAGCTGCACATCGTGGGGGCGACCACGCTGGAGGAGTTCCGCAAGATCGAGAAGGACGCGGCGCTGGCCCGCCGCTTCCAGCCGATCCTGGTGCCCGAGCCGACCGTCCCGGACACCATCGAGATCCTGCGCGGCCTGCGCGACCGCTACGAGGCCCACCACCAGGTCCGCTACACCGACGAGGCCCTGGTCGCCGCCGTGGAGCTGTCCGACCGCTACCTCACCGACCGCAGGCTGCCGGACAAGGCGATCGACCTGATCGACCAGGCCGGTGCCCGGGTCCGCCTGGGGTCCCGCGCCAAGGGCAGTGACGTACGGGCCATGGAGCGCGAGATCGAGCAGCTCACCCGGGACAAGGACCAGGCGGTCGCCGACGAGAGTTACGAGCTGGCGACCCAGCTCCGCGACCGCATCGTCGAGTTGAGGACGCGCAGCACCGAACTCTCCGGCGAGGACCAGGCGGACGAGGGGATGAACCTGGAGGTGACGGCCGAGGCGATCGCCGAGGTGGTGTCCCGCCAGACCGGCATCCCGGTCAGCAGCCTCACCCAGGAGGAGAAGGAGCGGCTGCTCGGTCTGGAGGCCCATCTGCACCAGCGGGTCATCGGCCAGGAGGAGGCGGTCGCGGCCGTCTCCGAGGCGGTGCTCCGCTCCCGCGCCGGACTCGCCAGCCCGGCCCGTCCGATCGGCAGCTTCCTCTTCCTCGGCCCGACCGGCGTCGGCAAGACCGAACTGGCCCGTGCCCTCGCGGAGGTCCTGTTCGGCAGCGAGGAACGGATGGTGCGCCTGGACATGAGCGAGTACCAGGAACGCCACACCGTCTCCCGGCTGGTCGGCGCCCCGCCCGGCTACGTCGGCCACGAGGAGGCGGGGCAGCTCACCGAGGTCGTCCGCCGCCACCCCTACTCACTGCTTCTCCTCGACGAGGTGGAGAAGGCCCACCCGGACGTCTTCAACATCCTGCTCCAGGTCCTGGACGACGGCCGCCTGACCGACTCCCAGGGCCGCACGGTGGACTTCACCAACACGGTCATCGTGATGACGAGCAACCTGGGCTCGGACGCGATCATCCGGCGCGGCGCCGGGATCGGCTTCGGCCCCGGTGGCGAGGAGGCGACCCAGGAGGCGCGCCGCGAGCAGGTCCTGCGCCCGCTGCGGGAGCACTTCCGCCCGGAGTTCCTGAACCGCATCGACGAGATCGTGGTCTTCCGCCAGCTCACCGGTGAGCAGCTGCACCAGATCACCGAGCTGCTCCTGGAGCACACCCGGCGCATGCTGCACGCCCAGGGCATCACCGCGCACTTCACGGACGCGGCGGTCAACTGGCTCGCGGAGCACGGCTACCGGCCCGAGTACGGCGCCCGGCCGCTGCGCCGGACCATCCAGCGGCAGGTCGACAACCAGCTCTCCCGCCTGCTGCTGGACGGCACGGTCTCGGAGGGCGACGAGGTGACGGTGGACGCGACGGACGGCCACCTGGAGTTCCGCCCCGAGAAGGCGCCCGCGTAGCGGGAGAGGGGGCTACGGAGCCGGATCCACCACCTGCGCGGACCCGCCGCCCCGGCGCACCGTCTCGGCCGCCGCCAGCCACTTGCCGCCCGGCAGCCGCTGCACCCCGGTGGCCGCCCCGATCTCGGGGTTCAGCGAGAACGCGTGCCCGATGGCCTCCAGCTTCCCGCGCAGCGCGGGGTCGTTGTACAGCGCCGGTTCCAGCTCGGTCGTCGCCGCGTTGCGCTGGGACGCCCGGGGCGCCGCGATCGCGTCCACCAGCGGCAGGTGCCGGTCGAGGAACTCGGTCAGCACCTGGAGGACGGTGGTGATGATGGTCGCCCCGCCGGGCGAACCGACCGCCACCACGGGCCGGCCGGCCTTGTCCAGCACGATCGTCGGCGAGATGGAGGACCGCGGCCGCTTGCCCGGTCCCGGCAGGTTCGGGTCGTGCACCGCGGGGTTGGCCGGCGCGAACGAGAAGTCGGTCAGTTCGTTGTTGAGCAGGAAGCCCCGTCCCGGGACCGTGATCGCGCTGCCGCCGGTCTGCTCGATGGTCAGCGTGTAGGAGACGACGTTCCCCCACTTGTCGGCGACCGTGAGGTGGGTGGTGTTCTCACCCTC
Organism: Streptomyces sp. NPDC001068; assembly: GCF_042897315.1. Taxonomy (NCBI): domain Bacteria; kingdom Bacillati; phylum Actinomycetota; class Actinomycetes; order Kitasatosporales; family Streptomycetaceae; genus Streptomyces; species Streptomyces sp. NPDC001068. Next base: position 647,403 of record NZ_JBIAYD010000001.1, read on the forward strand.
GTACGTGGTCGGTGCCGGCGTGCCGGTGGACCCGGGGCTGTTCGGGTCACCGGGCGCGACCGGGCTGGTCAGCACCGCGTCGTCGCTGATCAGCTTCGCCCGCTCGTCGGCGTAGCGCTGCGACAGCAGCCCCTTGGTCGGCACGTTCTCGAACGCCGGGTCGCCGACCCAGCGTCCGCGGTCGGCGAAGGAGATCCGGCTCGCCTCGATGAAGTGGTGCAGGTACTGCACCTCGTCGGCCTTGGAGAGGTCGGTGTTCTCCAGGATGTTGAGGGCCTCCCCGACCGTCGTGCCGCCCGACGAGGACGGTGCGATCGAGTAGACCTCGAGGCCGCGGTACCCGGTCTCGGTGGGCGCCTGCACCTTGGCCCGGTAGGCGGACAGGTCCTTCAGGGACAGCCTGCCCGCTCGCGCCTTCCAGCCCGAACCCGGGTCCACCGGCGGGTTGTCGACCGTCGACACGATGTCCTTGCCGAGGTCGCCCCGGTAGACGGCCGCGATCCCCTTCCTGCCCAGCTCCTGGTAGGTCCGGGCCAGTTCGGGGTTCTTGAAGGTGGATCCCACCACCGGCAGCCGGCCGCCCGGCAGGAACAGCTTCGCCGTGTCGGGGAAGTAGCGGAACCGGGTCTCGTTGGACGCGGTCTGCGACCTGAAGGTGTCGTCGACGACGAAGCCGTGGCGCGCGATCCGCTCGGCCGGCTTCAGTACCGTGCCCAGCCGCCTGCTGCCCCAACGGTCCAGCGCGGTCTGCCAGGTGGCCGGCGTGCCGGGCGTGCCGACGCTCAGTCCGCTGCTCACCGCGTCCGCGAACGCGAGTGGCTTGCCGTTCTCCACGAAGAGGTTCGAGTCGGCGGTCAGCGGCGCGGTCTCGCGGCCGTCGATGGTGTGCACGGTACGGGACTTGGCGTCGTAGTAGACGAAGTAGCCGCCACCGCCGACGCCGGAGGAGTAGGGCTCGGTGACGCCGAGCGCGGCCGCGGTCGCGACGGCCGCGTCGACCGCGTTGCCGCCCTTGCGGAGCACCTCGATGCCGGCGGCGGTGGCGTCCGCGTCGACGCTGGAGACCGCGCCGCCGTAGCCGACGGCCACCGGCGATTTCGCGACGGCCGCGCCGCCGGCGGCGGGAGGCGCCGCCGCCCCCACCGACACCACGACGGCCGAGACCGCCAGGACGGTCAGTTTCCGCGTGACAGGGCGACGCATCCGCACCTCCAGTTCCGGAACGTCCGCGCAGCGTATCGGCGGGGCCCCGGGCCCGACAGCCACATTCAGGGCACTGTCATACGACCGCCACACATCGAACACGGGTACGTTCCGGCCATCCGCGACCGCTAGCATGCGCGCCCATGAATGACGACCTGCGCAACATTATCCTTGGCGTCGTGGCCGCCGGCATCAGCGCGGCGCTCGGCTGGCTGGCCCGCACCACCGTGTCGCGGCGCGCGCTGCGCCGCAAGCAGGCCTTCTTCGGGCTGCCGGAGAACTCGGAGTCGCTGCTGGTCGTCAACCGCGATCCGGCCACCTCCGAACCGGCGGTGCACCGCTTCGACGTGTTCGCGCTCCTGGAGCTGGCCGCGCTGATCAAGGACTGCGGCGCGAACCTGCAGATGGTGACGCAGGACAACGTGCAGCAGGGTTTCGGTGAGCGCACCGAGTTCTGCGTGGGCGGGCCGGGGTCGAACCGGCGGATGGTGGCGCACATGGCGGCGATGCTGCCGGGCGTGCGGGTCAACGTCGATCCGGAGCCGGGCCCGGACCGCGGCGCCTTCCAGATCGGCGGCGAGCGCTACCGCCTCGAACCCGGCATCACCGAGCACGTGCTGCTGGCCCGCCTCACCGCCGGCCAGCGCCCGGACGCCCGGCCGGTGTTCCTGTTCTGCGGACAGCGTGCCATCACCAACCAGGCGGCCACCCGCTACCTGGCCCGCAATCACCGGCGGCTCGCCCGCAAGCACGGCAACAACTCCTTCGTGCTGCTGCTCAAGGTGGTCAACTCGCAGGCGTACGGGCCCGACGTGGTCGAACTCGTCGAGGACGTCACCCGCGCCGCGCAGGCGCCGCTGCCGCCCGCCGCGACCGAGACGCCCCGGTCCTCGCACCGCGCCTCCTGACCTGCTCCCCGCACCGCGTCCACCGACTGCCCGCGCGGTTCAACAATCTTTACCCGTACGTAACTTACCGACGGGTTACTTACGGTAAGGGGCCACGGTTACCGTCGGGTCACTTTGCACTGACACGAGTGAGGAGTGACCCGTGGGACACGGTCGCACCACCCCGAACCGCCGCCCCGCCCGCCGTGCCGCCGGCGTGCGCACGACCGCCGCGGGAGCCGTCTCGGCGGCCCTGATCGCCGGCACCCTCGCCGGTCTGGCACCGGCCGCCCAGGCCGCCGCAGCCGTCCGCTTCGTCGACATCACCGGTGACGGCGGCACGGTCCTGAAGGCGAACCTCGTCACGCCCGCGGACGCCGACGCCGGCCGGCGCTACCCGCTCATCGTGCTCCCCACGAGCTGGTCGCTGCCCCAGGTCGAGTACCTGGCACAGGCCCAGAAACTCGCCGACGCCGGTTACCTCGTCCTCAGTTACAACGTGCGCGGGTTCTGGCAGTCCGGCGGGCAGATAGAAGTGGCCGGTCCGCCGGACGTGGCGGACGCGTCCAGGGTCATCGACTGGGCCCTCGCCAACACCGCCGCGGATCCCGCGCACATCGGGATCGCGGGGGTCTCCTACGGCGCCGGGATCAGCCTGCTGGCCGCCGCGCACGACAAGCGCATCAAGGCGGTCGGCGCGCTCAGCGGGTGGACGGATCTGATCGACTCCATCTACTCGGGCCGGACCCAGCACGTCGAGGCGACCGCCCTCCTGGACGGCACGGCGACCCTCACCGGGCGGGAGAGCCCCGAAGTCCGGCAGATCTTCAAGGACTTCTACGCCTCGAACCTGGACCGGGAACAGGACATGATCGCCTGGGGACGGAAGCGTTCCGTCGCGACCTACGTCGACCAGCTCAACAAGAACGGCGCGGCCGTACTCATGGCCAACGCCTGGAGCGACTCCATCTTCCCGGCCAACCAGTACGCCGACTTCTACGGCAGGCTGACCGGTCCGAAACGCCTCGAACTGCGCCCCGGCGACCACGCCACCGCCGAGATCGGAGGCCTGCTGGGACTGCCCAACGACGTGTGGTCCGACACCGAGCGCTGGTTCGACCGCTACCTCAAGGGCGACGACAACGGCATCGACCGCGAGCAGCCGGTGCAGCTCGAGTCCCGCACCGACGGGGGCTACGAGGGGTACCCGGACTGGAAGTCGGTGGGCGCCACCCGTACGAAGGTCGCGCTCACCGGCTCCGCCACGATCCACGCGAACGTCGACTCGGGCGCGGACGGCGGAGTGGTCCTGCTGTCCGGCCTCCTCGACCAGATCACCCGGCTGCCGCCGCTCGCGTCGATCCCGCTGCTGCCCCGCCGCTGGGCGGCCGTCTGGCAGTCCGAGCGGTACGCCGGCGCCCGGCGGGTGCGCGGCACGGCCCGGCTGCACACCACCCTCACCCCGACGAAGGAGAGCGGCACCCTGGTCGCCTACCTGTACGACGTCGGCCCGCTCGGCTTCGGCAAGCTGGTCACCCACGCCCCCTACACGTGGTACGACCGCGCCCCCGGCCAGGCCTTCGACGTGGACCTCGACCTGTTCGCCACGGCCTACGACGTGCCGGCCGGGCACCGGCTCGCGCTGGTGGTCGACACGGTGGACCCGCTCTACATCGAGCACAACCCGTCCGGCGCGCAGCTGACCTTCTCCTCGCCGGTGGACGACCCGTCGTACGTGTCCGTTCCGCTGCGCGAGCAGTGATCTCCGGCTGCCGCCGGCCGGGCCTGGCCCTGGCTGCCACCCCCTACGGCAGCAGCGTCCCCCGTTCGGCCGGGGCCACCTTCGCGGCCTCGGTCCTTGGACTGCGCTGCTCCCTTCTGGCCACCCAGCCGGCGAACCACGAGAGCAACATGCACATCCCGATGTAGATCGGCGAGATCACCATCACCACGGGGATGAAGGGCAAATCGTAGTCGAGGTTGGACGCGATCAGTTTCCCGGCATGGAGGAACTCCTCATAGGTGATGAGATAGCCCAGCGAGGTGTCCTTGAGGGCCACCACGAGCTGGCTGATGATGGCGGGCAGCATGGCCCGTACGGCCTGCGGGACCAGGACGTACGACATGACCTGGGTCTTGCGCATGCCGAGCGCGAACGCGGCCTCCCGCTGGCCGCGTTCGACGCTGTTCACCCCGGAACGGAACACCTCGGCGAGCACCGAGCCGTTGTAGAGGGTGAGTCCGGCGACCAGGGCGGGCAGCGGCTGGACCCTGAGCGCGACGAAGATGAAGAAGATCATGACCAGGACGGGCATGGCCCGGAAGAACTCCACGACCGCGGTGGCCGTCCAGCGCAGCGCGCGGTGCTCGGAGAGCCGCCCGGTGGCCAGCAGACCGCCGAGCGCGAGGGAGAGCACCGCGGCGGCGGCGAAGGCCACGAGCGTGTGCCCGAGCCCCCGCAGCAGGAGTTCCTGGATTCCCTCGTAGGCGAAGGGCATCCACTTCGTGTAGGTGAACTGGCCGGTGTCGAAGAGGAGATACAGGACCCAGGCGGCAAGGCCGAGGATCACCAGGGCCGACAGGACGCCGTACAGCGTGTGCCGTCGTCTGGTGACGGGTCCCGGGACGTCGTAGAGCGCGGTGGCCTCGGTCATCGGGCGATCCCCCACTTCCGCTCCAGCACGGTGAACAGGGCGCTGATGGCCAGGGTGATGACGAGGTAGCCGACGGCGATCCAGGCGAAGGTCCAGACGATGTTGTAGCCGAGCTCGCTCAGGGTCTTGTAGGTGCCGAGGAGTTCGGTGACGCTGAACGCGCCGGCGATCGCGGAGTTCTTGGCGAGCGCGATGAGGGTGGAGCCGACCGGCGGGATGACCGACCGGAACGCCTGCGGCAGGATCACCAGGGCGAGCGTCTGCCCGAAGGTCATGCCGAGACTGCGGGCGGCCTCACCCTGCCCCTTCGGCACGGTGTTGATACCGGCGCGCAGCACCTCGCAGACGAACGCCGAGGTGTAGCAGCCGAGCGCGAGGACCGCGAACGCCTGGAAGGGCAGTACGAGCCCGAACCGGGGCAGGCCGAGCAGCACCGCGAAGAACAGCAGGGTGAGAGGGGTGTTGCGGAGCACGGTGACCCAGGCCGTACCGAGGATCCGCAGGGACCCGACGGGGGCGACCCGGAAGGACGCCGTCAGGAAGCCCAGGGCCAGGGCCAGGAGCGAGGCGTAGACGGTCAGTTCGAGGGTGCCGAGGAAACCCTCGGCGAACGTGGGGAAGTTGTCTGTCAGTACGTTCACGCCGTCCTCGCTCAGCTCGCGGGGTAGCGGTCGATCGGGGGCGGCTTCGGTGCGGGGACGCCGGACAGGCCGAGCGTCGCGTCGTACGCCTTCTTCCAGTCGCCGTTCTTCTCACGTGCCTCCAATGCGTCGTCCATCGCGAAGCGCAGGGCGGTGTCGTCGCGCGGGACGCCGATGCCGTACGGCTCCTCGGAGAAGGGCCTGCCGACGACCTTGAGTTCGCCGGGGGCCTTCGCCGCGTAGCCGATGAGGATGGCGTCGTCGGTGGTGACGGCGTCCACCTGGTAGGTGAGCAGGTTGTCCACGCACACGGAGTAGGTGTCGTAGGCGACGAGGACCGCCTTCGGGTAGTCGTCCCTGATCCGCTGGTACGGCGTCGAACCGGCGGCCGAGCAGACGCGTTTGCCGGCCAGGTCCTGGGGGCCGTGGATGTCGTTCTCGCCGTGGCGCACCAGCAGGGACTGGCCGGCCAGGTAGTAGGGCCCGGCGAAGCCGACCAGTTTCCGGCGGTTGGCGTTGATGGTGTAGGTGCCGACGTAGTAGTCGATCTGGCCGTTCTGCAGGGCGGTCTCGCGGTTGGCGGAGGCGATCGTCCGGAACCTGATGGTCCCCGGGGGAAGGCCGAGTGAGGCGGACATCATCTTGGCGATCTCGATGTCGAAGCCCGAGTAGACGCCGGTTGCCGGGTCCCGCTCGCCGAGGTAGGGCTGGTCCTCCTTGGCGCCGACGACGAAGTAGCCGCGCCGTCTGGCACGGGTCCAGGTCCGCGAGGCGGGCAGCCGGACGTTCGGCGCCACCTGGTAGTGGGGCAGGGTCCCGGCCGCCGGCCCCTTGCGCGGCGGGCTGCCCTCCTTGCCGCAGCCGGCGGTTCCGGCGGCGAGGAGCGCGGCGAACAGGACGCCCAGCAGGGCGGGAGCGGCGGGCACACGGGTGCTGTGGAACATGGTCGCGTCCCCGCTCAGTGCTTGAGGATCTTGGCGAGGAAGTCCCTGGCGCGTTCGCTGCGCGGGGCGGTGAAGAACTCCTCGGGGGCGCGGTCCTCGACGATCCGGCCCTCGGCCATGAACACCACGCGGTGGGCGGCGGAGCGGGCGAAGCCCATCTCGTGGGTGACGACGACCATGGTCATGCCGTCCCGGGCGAGCTGCCGCATGACGTCGAGCACCTCGTTGATCATCTCGGGGTCGAGGGCCGAGGTGGGCTCGTCGAAGAGAAGGGCCTTGGGGTCCATGGCGAGGGCACGCGCGATGGCCACCCGCTGCTGCTGGCCGCCGGAGAGCTGGGCGGGGAACTTCCCGGCCTGCGCCGACAGGCCCACGCGGTCCAGGAGTTCGTACGAACGCCGGTCCGCCTGCTCCCTCCTGCGCCGGCGGACCTTGACCGGAGCGAGGGAGACGTTCTGCAGCACCGTCTTGTGGGCGAACAGGTTGAAGGACTGGAAGACCATGCCGACCTCGGAGCGGAGCCGGGCGAGGGCCCTGCCCTCCTCGGGGAGCGGCTGTCCGTCGAGCGTGATCCTCCCGGAGTGGATGGTCTCCAGGCGGTTGATCGTGCGGCACAGCGTCGACTTGCCCGACCCGGAGGGGCCGATGACGACGACGACCTCCCCCTTGCCGACGGTGAGATCGATGTCCCGCAGGACATGGAGCTCGCCGAAGTACTTGTTGACGTCCCGCAGCTCGATCAAAGGATCGACGGCCATACGCAGCCCTACCCACTCTCAGCTGTGTCGTGGTTGCCGCAAACTATCCAGCCGCGCGTGGAGTGGGGGCACGACACGCACTTTTCGGGCATTAGCCGTATTTACGCCGTCTTTAGGTCAGGCCTCGGCGACCTCCGCGTAGAGCTGGGAGAGCTCGGGGACACCGCTCGCGGCCCAGTCGTGACCGGACTCCACGACCGCGAACTCCCGTCCCGACTCCAGCCGTACGACCGGCTCGCCGTCCGCCCGGATCTCCCATCGCGCACCCGGCACGGTCCGGATCAGGACGGTGCCCAGATACAGGCCGGCGTCGGTGCCGAGCCAGGTCACGGTCTCCTCGTCGTCCCGCCAGCGCGGGACCAGCTGGTCGAGGGCCTCCAGCGAGGCCGGGGTGTCGTCGAGCGTGACACCGTCCTCGGCCGCCTGGGCCCGCAGCAGCTCGCACTCGGCGAGCAGACCGGCGTCGGCGGTCAGCGGCACGCCCGCGGTCCCGGGGCGCCTGTTACCCAGAAAGGGGATGTTCATGAGCCCAGGTTGACACCTACACGTCCAGGTCCACCACCACCGGAGCGTGATCGGAGGCGCCCTTTCCCTTGCGCTCCTCGCGGTCGACGTAGGAGTCCCGCACGGCCTTGGCGAAGGGTTCGTTGCCGTACACCAGGTCGATGCGCATGCCGCGGTTCTTGGGGAAGGCCAGCTGGCGGTAGTCCCAGTAGGTGTACGGGTGGTCGTACTTCAGGGGGCGCGGGACCACGTCGGACAGACCGGTCCCGCGCAGCGCGGTCAGGGCGGCGCGCTCGGCCGGGGTGACATGGGTGAGTCCCTCGAAGGCGGCCGGGTCGAAGACGTCGTCGTCCGTGGGCGCCACGTTGTAGTCACCGAGGACCGCGAAGGGACGGCCGCCGGCCGCGTCCCCGGCCACGGCGGCCCGGAGGGCCTCGAACCACTGGAGCTTGTAGGCGTAGTGCGGGTGGTCCACCTCGCGGCCGTTGGGCACGTACACCGACCACACGCGGACCGGGCCGCAGGTCGCCGAGATCGCGCGGGGCTCCACGCTCCCGTCGTACCCGGGGTCGCCGGGCAGACCCTTGACGACGTCCGCCAGGCCGACCCGGGAGAGCACCGCCACGCCGTTCCACCGGCCGGTGGCGTGGACCGCCGCCTCGTAGCCCAGCTCGCGGAGCTGCTCGGCCGGGAACTGGGCCTCGGCGACCTTGGCCTCCTGGAGGCAGAGCACGTCGGTGCCGCTGCTCTCCAGCCAGGCGAGGAGCCTCGGCAGGCGGGCGGTGATCGAGTTCACGTTCCAGGTCGCGATGCGCATGCCCGACAACCTACCGGCCCCCTGTGACAATCCGGGTCAGACGTCCGCCGAGGCCCCCGGGGCCAGCCGGCGGTGGTCCGCGCCGCCGCCCAGGGCGCCGATCTGCCGGTCGTAGATCGGACGGGCCAGGTCGGTGAGCAGGGCGTCGTGGATGTCGTAGGCGCGCCGCGGCCGCACCTCGCGGACGTAGTCGATGACCTCGGAGATCTTGTTCCACGGGGCCATCACCGGGAGCATCAGCGTGTCGACGGGGTGGTCGGGAACGGTGAGGGCGTCGCCGGGGTGGAAGACCCTGCCGCCGTCGACGAGGAAACCGACGTTGGTGATCCGCGGGATGTCGGGGTGGATCACCGCGTGCAGTTCGCCGTGCACCTGCACCTCGAAACCGGCGGCGGTGAAGGTGTCCCCGTGGCCGACGGTGTGCACCCGGCCCGGGAAGGCCGCCGCGAGCTGCTCGGCGACGGACCTCAGGGTCCAGACCTCGGCGGCCGGGTCCGCCTCCAGCGCGGCCCGCACGCGGCCCTCGTCGAAGTGGTCGGCGTGTTCGTGCGTGATCAGGATCACGTCCGCGCCGAGGGCCGCGTCCTCCTCGCTGAACCCTCCGGGGTCGAGGACGAGCGTGCGCCCGTCCTTCTCCAGCCGCACGCAGGAGTGGGACTTCTTCGTGAGCTTCATGGTCACCATCCTGCCCCCGGTCGGCCCGTCAGTCCTCGGGAGTGGTCTCCTCGCGGATGATCCGCTGGGCGACCCGGAACGCGCTGTTGGCCGCCGGCACCCCGCAGTACACCGCCGCCTGGAGCAGGACCTCCTTGATCTCCTCCGGGGTGAGGCCGTTGCGCAGCGCCGCCCGGACGTGGAAGCCCAGCTCCTCCAGGTGGCCGCCCGCCACCAGCGCGGTGAGCGTGACGCAGCTGCGCGAGCGCCGGTCGAGTCCGGGCCGGTCCCAGATCTCGCCCCACGCGTAGCGGGTGACGAACTCCTGGAAGTCCCCGGAGAACTCGTCGGCCTGGGCCAGCGCGCGGTCCACGTGCGCGTCCCCGAGCACCTCCCGGCGGACCTTCAGCCCCGCGTCGTACGGGTCGGGCCGCCCGAGCGGCTGCGGCACGGCGACGGGCGGGGCGATCTCGGCGAGGGGCGTGACCTGCGGAGCGACCTGGGGAACACCGTGCGGCACGGCCTGCGGCGCGACCGGCAGGACCGGCTTCGGCGGGGCGGCCGGGATGGCGATCTGGCCGGTGGTGGAGTCGTAGGCCGGCTGCCAGGCGGTGGAGAAGTGCCGCACCAGCAGGTCGGTGACGGCCGCGGGCTGCTCGACCGGCACCAGGTGGGAGGCGCCGGGCACCACGGCCAGCCGGGCGTCCGGGATCCCGGCGACCAGGGTGCGGGCCTCGGCGGGGCCAGTGACCTGGTCGTCCGAGCCGACCAGGACGAGTGTGGGCACACCGATCCGGGCGAGTTCGTGCCGTACGTCGAAGCCCGCCAGGGCCTCGCAGGCGGCGATGTAGCAGCCCGGGTCGGTGGTGCGCACCATCTGGACGGCCCACTCGGTGATGGCGGGCTGGGCGGCCGCGAACCCGCCGGTGAACCAGCGCTCGGGCGAGGTCCGGGCGATCGGGTCGAGGCCGTTGGTCCGCACGATCACACCGCGCTGGCGGAACTCGTCCGCCGTCCCGAACCGGGGCGAGGCGGCGACCAGCGCGAGCGAGGCGATCCGCTCCGGGTGCCGCAGGGCGAGCTCGATGCCGACCGCGCCGCCGAGCGCGCAGCCCGCGTAGCCGAAGCGCTGCACGCCGAACGCGTCGAGGGTGGCCAGCAGCCGGGCGGTCAGTTCGGCGACCGAACCGGCCGGGTGCGCCGGGGAGCCGCCGTGCCCGGGAAGGTCGTAGCGGAAGACCCGCCACTGCTGGGTCAGTTCCGGGACCTGGCGGTCCCACATGTGCCAGGTGGTCCCCAGTGAGGGGCCCAGGATCAGGACAGGAGCGTCTTCTGGTCCGTCAAAGCGGTATTGCAGGGTGTTCGGTGGTGTCTCGCTCACCCGTCTGACCCTCTCATGCATCACGAAATCCCACATCGCCGGTCCGAACCTAACGGCTGTGGTCTCCCGCGGCCGTGGCGGGTCCGGCAGGAAACCCTCTCAGATCTCGCCGACCTGCGGATTGAGTCCCGCACGATGAACGATTTCTGTCTTCCTGCGCCAAAGAACCGACCATTGTGGCGACTTCGCGAAGATTCCCGATGCCCTGTTTCACATATCGCTTCTATATGGCTTTACGGCGCTCACATTCCCGTCCGGGCGGGGCCTGCGCTCTCCTCGCGGACGGGCACCGCCAGCACGGCGGTGAGGCTGCGCTTGAGGAACCTGTTCAGCTCGTCCCGGGCGCCCGGTTCGTGCAGCGGCCAGTTGACGGTGGCCTCCTGGGAGAGCGCCATCCACGCCTGCGCGACGACGTCCAGGTGCGGCTGGTCGGGCAGGCCGACCCGTCGGTGGTACGCGAGGACGCGCCCGGCGAGCGTCCGGTGGGTCTCGTCGACGATCTCCTGGACCGCCGGATTGCCGGTGGGAGCGCCGCGCACGACGGTCAGGTACGCGGTGCGGTTGGCCAGCACGTAGTCGACGAAGCCGGACATCGCGGCGTCCAGCCACGCCTCCGTGTCCAGCGACGGGTCGGGGGTGGTGGCGGCGATCAGCTCGTCGCACGCCTTGCGGACGATGGCCTCGTGGAACTCGCGCTTGCTCGCGAAGTAGTGGAAGAGCAGACCGCGGGAGATGCCCGCCCGGCGGGCGACCTCGTCCGTGGACAGTTCGTCGGGGGACTGTTCGGTGAGCAGTTGCAGTCCGATGTCGAGCAGCTGGGCCCGACGCTGTTCGGGGGCGAGGCGGCTGGCGCGTTTTGCGGTCATGGTTTCCGGTCTCGGAGGCGGTCGGGACGGGGCGGTCACCGGGCGGACGCCTCGTGACGGGCCGCGCCCGGACAGCACCATAACCCCGCACCCGCTCTTGTTGACAAGTGCTCAATAGGTGTCGTACACAGTTATTAAGCGTTGCTCAACAAAGCGGCCGACGGGTGGACGTCCACCTCCCGCCGCGAGAGCCGCGCCCCGGGCCCGGAGTCCGTTCCGCCGCCCCGTCCTCCCTGGAGTCCCCGATGGCAACCACGCGCGCCGCGCGGTCCGACACCGTCACCCGCCGCCCCGGCGTGACCGGCCCTCCCGTGCGGCGGCCGGCCACCGCGCCGCCCCCGCACCCGTCAGCCGCACCCGGGCGGCCGGCACGCACCCGGAAGGCGGCCGAGGCCCGATGAGACTCCACGTACCCGGCCACATACCCGGCGTGCCCAGGGCCACCGCCCGCCAGCTGCTGCGCAAGCGCGGCCTGTGGACCTTCCCCGCGCTGGTCCTGGTCGTCCTCAGCGCCGTGCTGTCGCTGTCCTACCTCGGCGGCATCATCAATCCGGCGGGCAACCTGCACCGGCTGCCACTGGCCGTCGTGGACCAGGACCGCGCGGTCCACGCGGACGGCGGGCAGGTACACCTGGGTCCGCGGATCGCCGAGGGCATCACCAGCGCGCCCGACCCGCGGGGGCGCGTCGCGTGGCGCACCACGAGCCTGCGCCAGGCCGTGGCGGCGATGGACGACGACAAGGTCTACGGCGCCCTGGTCATCCCCGCCCGCTTCAGCGCCGACACGCTGGCCCTGGCCTCCTCCGCCCCCTCGCACACGGCGGCCCCCCGCCAGCCCACGCTGCGTCTGCTCACCAACCCGCGTTCCGGCAGCGTGGCCACCTCCCTCGCGCAGGCCATCGGCGACCGGGCCGCCCAGGCCGTCTCCCAGCAGGTCGCCGCCGAGCTGAAGCAGCAGGTCCACACCGGGACGGGATCGGCCGCCCGCAAGATCCTGCTGGCCCACCCGGTCACCCTGGTGACCACCGAACACCGGCCGCTCGGGAACCACTCGGGCTTCGGACTCACCTCGTTCTACCTCACCCTGCTGCTCGTGCTGACCGCCTACGTCGGCGCCGGCCTCGTCAGCAGCACCGTCGACACCGCGCTGGGCTACCAGTCCGCCGAGAGAGGGCGCCGCTGGTCCAGCCGGCTCCCGCTGCCCATCACCCGCACCCAGACCCTGCTGACCAAGACCGCCGTCTCGGCCGGGCTCGCCACGGTGACCGCGAGCACCATCCTGCTCACCTGCACGCTCGTCCTCCACATGGACGTGAGCCACCCCGCCCAGCTGTGGGCGTACGCCGTCTGCGCGTCGATCGCCGTCGCCGTCAGCACCCAGGCGCTCATCGCGCTCTTCGGCGGCCTCGGCTCGCTCGTCGGCATGATCTTCTTCGTCGCCCTGGCCGTACCCTCCTCCGGCGGCAGCTTCCCCCTGGAGGCGGTTCCCGGCCCCTTCCGCTGGCTCGCCGAGTTCGAGCCGATGCGGCAGATCAACGACGGCATCCGCGCACTGCTCTACTTCGACGCCCGCGCGGACGCCGGACTGGACCGCGGCTGGAGCATGATCGCCGTCGGCGGTCTGCTCGGGCTCGCGCTGGGCTTCGCCGTCGCCCGGCGCCGGGACCGCCGCGGGCACCAGCGCCTGACCCCCCAGCAGCTCGCGGCCCTGCACCGGGCCGCCGCGGCGCTGACGTCCCCCGCCACGGCGGCGGGGACCACGGCGGAGGCGCCCGCGACCGAGGGCACCGCGACGGAGGGCACCGTCCCCGACGTCGTACCCGCCACGGTCCCTCCCGTGCGACCCGCCGCGGTGCCCGTCACCGGAGCGGGCGTCTACGGCCGGGTCCAGGACCCGCACGGCCGTCCGGTCCCCGGTACCGCGCTCACCCTCGTGTCCGTCTCCGGTCACCAGGTGGGCCTGGCCACCACGCGTGCCGGCGGCACGTACGCGCTCGGCGCACCCGGCCCGGGCCGGTACACCCTGATCGCGACGGCCGACGGCCACCGGCCGCACGCCTCGACGGTCACCCTCGACGACCTGCCCGTCTTCTTCGACGTGGTACTGCCCCTGAGCGGCACCGGCAGGCACGCAGGCGCCCCGGCCGTACCGGTCGGCGTCACCCGGGTCTGACGTACCGGGTGACGCCCGGACCGCGCGGTCCCATCCGTGGCCGGCGCCCAGTGTCACCAAGTGATGGCCAAGGGGTTACCGTTCACCTCAACTCCTCTCCGATCAGGCTCAGTTGACGCCGCATGGCGCTAGCGTTCGCCGTACGGTCCCCGCGGAAGGGGCCCGTACGACAGCCTGCTGGGGGGCGAGCGTGAGGGGACGCGGACCGGTCCTGTGCGCGGCTGCGACGGCACTGCTGCTCGCGGGGTGCACGGACGGCGGACAGGAAGACGGACACGGCGGCGAGGACGGCCGCGGGACCCCCGTGACCACGGCGAGCGCGTCGGGCAGCGCGAGCCCCGGTGCCTCCGCGGCCGCGGAGAACGAACCGTTCACGCTGGCCGAGGCCGTCGCGCCCAGGACCCGGGCCGAGGCGGCGGCGTTCGTGCGCGGGCTGGCCGTGCAGCCGGAGTACTTCGGCACCGGGTTCCGCAGGCGCGATCCGTACGAACTGGGACCCACCACCTGGGCCGTCCTCGGCGACGACTGCCTGTGGCGGCGCGAGCCGGTACCGGCCACCGTGCCGGCCAGCCTGACCCGCTCCTTCGTCCGGCCGGCCGCGGGCGGCAAGGGCGCGGTGTACGTGTCCGTCACGGTCACCGTGCACAGCTCGACGCTCCAGGCCCGCCGGGACATGGCGTCCTCGCTGGAGGAACCACTGCGCTGCCCGCGGCAGCGGCTGAACGCCACCGACACCGTCGAGGACATGTCCTCACGGGGCGACCCGTACACCGAGCAGCGCACGGCGACCTCCGACGACGACCTCACCGAGTACGGCCAGTACGTCGTGGACGGGGAGTCGAAGCCGCGGCGCTTCGACTGGTACAAGCACCGGCTGGGGCCGGTGACCGTGGCCGCCACCGTGCGGCACGCGGCCGGGGAGACGGACCAGGAGCACACGGCCGTCACCCAGGCCGCGCTGCGGGGCGTCGGCTTCGTGACGGCGAACGTGGACCGGTACGGCAGGACCAGAACCTCCGCCACGCCCTCCGGACCGGCGGGCTCGCCTGCCGGGTCCCCTGCCGCGTCCGCCTCGGGTTCCCCGTCGGGGCCGCCCTCGGGGTCTCCCTCCGTCGAGCCGAAGGGAGCGGGCGATGACTGAACCCCTGCGGCCCTCCGACCCCTCGTCCGTCGGCGGCTTCCGGCTGCTGCGCCGGCTCGGCGCCGGCGGCATGGGCGTGGTCTACCTGGGCCGTTCCGGCACGGGTGCGCTGGCCGCCGTGAAGGTGATCCGGGCGGAGGGCGCCCACGACGACGGCTTCCGCGCCCGGTTCGCGCGGGAGGCGGAGCTGGCCGGCCGGGTCGACAGCCCCTGGGTGGTGCCGGTGCTCGACGCGGACGCCACGGCACGCGACCCGTGGCTGGCGACCGCGTTCGTGGCCGGGCCCGCGCTGGCGGAGGCGGTCCGCGACCTCGGGCCGCTGCCGCCGTCCGCCGTAGGGGTGCTGGGCTCGCTGCTCGCCACCGCCCTGGCCGCCGTGCACACGGCGGGCCTGGTGCACCGGGACGTGAAACCGGGCAACATACTGCTCGCGCCGAACGGCCCGCGCCTGATCGACTTCGGCATCGCCCGTGCCGCCGACGACACCGCCCTCACCGCGTCCGGCATGGTGGTCGGCACCCCGGGCTTCCTCGCCCCCGAGCAGGCACGCGGTGAGGTCGCCGGACCGGCCGGCGACGTCTTCGCGCTCGGCTGCGTGCTCGCGTACGCCGCGACCGGCCGGCCGCCGTTCGGCACCGGCACACCGGACGCGCTGCTGTACCGCACCGTCCACGACGAGCCCGACCTGGAGGGCGTGGACACCGCCCTCCGCGAAACGCTGGCCGCCTGCCTGGCCAAGGATCCCGGAGACCGGCCCGGCCCGGGGGAGGTGACCGCACGGCTCGCCGCCGACACCCCCGGTTCGCCCGCGGACTGGCTGCCGGACCCGGTCGCCCGCATGGTGGCGGCCCGGGCGGCGGAGAGCCTCGCCCTGCCGGACGTCGAACCGACGGTGGCCGACGGCGCCGGGCGGCCCGTCGGCACCACCTCCCGGCGGCGCCTGCTGCTGGCCGGCGGCGCGCTCCTGCTGGCGGGCGGCGGGACCGGGACGGTGCTGTGGGCGGCCGGACGCGACCACGACCAGGACCGGGGGGCGACGGCCCGGCCGTCGTACGTCCTCGGTGTGCAGGTCACCGGGAGCGGCGCGGACGCGAGGCTCGCACGGACCTCGGAGCGGGCCGCGCGGCTGGCCGTCGCCCAGCACAACGCGACCAGGGGCCGTGCCTTCGATCTCGCCGTACGGGTCGTCGACGACCGCGGCACCACCGCCGGGGCCACCGACGCCGCCCACCGGCTCGCCGCCGACCCCGACGTGGTGGCCGTGCTCGGCCCGCTCACCGAGCTGACCCTGCGCGCGGCCTCACGCGTCTACGCCTCGGCCGGGCTGACCCACGTCACGAGCACGACCGGACAGAACGACTACTACGTCTGGTCGCCCACCGTCACCTTCCAGACCGGCGCACCCCACCAGGCGGCGGGCACCGCGATCGCGCTGCACGCGCTGGCCTCGCACCGGGCGGGCCGGGCCGGCATCGTCATCGACCGTTCCGGGGGATCCGTCGAACACGACCAGGGGGGTGTGCTGGTCACCCAGTGGCGCCAGGTCCTGCGGGGCGAGGTGGTCCCGAGGGTGGTCGCGGAGGACACGGACGACGCGCCGGCCGCGGTGCGCGACGTCCTCGCCCACGGCGTCGACGACTTCGTGTACCTGGGCCCGCTGGAGGCGACGGTCCGGGCGGCGCGGCAACTGGCCGCCGCGCACTTCACGGGTCCGCGCTGGATGTCACACCTCCTGTACGGCTCCGGATTCCCGAGGCTCGCGGGCGCGGCGGGCGAGGGCTGGTTCGTGGTGACGCCCGCCGTCGACGCGAGCGTCCTGCGGACACCGGCGGCCGAACGGTTCACCTCGGCCTGGCGCGAGGAGTACGGCGGCGTTCCCGACCCGTACGCGGCGGAGGCGTACGACAGCGTCCGGATGGTGCTCCAGACCTTCGCCCGCACCGTGCCCGCGGGCGGCGGCCGCCCGGAGCGGCTCGCGCTCGCCAGGCTGCTCCACAAGGTCACCTATCACGGCATCGCGCGCACCTACCGCTTCAACGCCTACAACCAGTACGACGACACCACGCAGTCCTTGGGCGGCGAGACCTACGTCCACCAGGTGCACGACGGTCGCTTCAGGCAGCTCGGGCCGATCCTGGCGGCCCGGCAGAAGGGGTAGCGGAGGTGGAGCGGCTGCTGCCCGCCGATCCCTCGTCGATCGGCGGGCACCGGCTGGTGGGGCGGCTCGGGGCCGGTGGGATGGGCGTGGTCTACCTGGCGCGGTCGCCGCACGGCGCGTGGGTGGCGCTGAAGGTGATCCGCGAGGAGTACGCCGACGACCCCGGCTTCCACGCCCGGTTCCGCCGCGAGACGGAGCTGGGGTCCCGGCTGGCCGGCCCCTGGACGGTGCCGGTGCTCGCCGCCGACGCGGACGCCCGCTCGCCCTGGCTGGCCACCGCCTACGTACCGGGCCTGCCCCTGTCCGAGGCGCTGGCGCTGCGCGGCCCCTGGCCCCACCCGCAGGTGCGGGCACTGGCCGCCGCGCTCGCCGCGGCCCTGGAGGACGTGCACCGGGCCGGGCTCGTCCACCGGGACGTGAAACCGGCCAACGTGCTGCTCGGCGCCGACGGGCCACGGCTCATCGACTTCGGCATCGCCCGCGCGCTGGGCGCGACCGCGCTCACCACCGACGGCTCGGTCATCGGCTCCCCCGGCTACCTCTCGCCGGAACAGGCGCGCGGCAGGACCGTGGGGCCGCCCGCCGACGTCTTCTCGATGGGCTGTGTCCTGGCCCGTACGGCCACCGGGCGGCCGCCGTTCGGCACCGGGGGTGCCGCGGCCGTGCTGTACCGGACCGTGCACCAGGAACCGGACCTGGCCGGACTGCCGGAGGACCTGGTACCGGTGCTGCGGGCCTGTCTGGCCAAGGACCCCGCCGGCCGGCCCGCCGTGAGCGCGCTGCGCGCCGAGTTCGGCGACTTCACCGCCGCGTCGTGGCTGCCCGAGGGTCTGCCGGCCCTGGTCGCGGACCGGGCAACGGGCGTCCTCGACCTTCCGGTGCCGGACCCCACCGCCCTGTCCGCACCGGACCCGGGGGCCGCGCCGTCCCGGCGGCGGCTGCTGGTCGCCTCGGCGGCGGTGGGCGTGAGCGCGGTGGGCGCCGGTACCGCGTGGTGGCGCTGGGGGCGCGCCGGGGCGCCGACGGCCGGGCGGCGGCCGCTGCCGGTCCGGACCGTCGCGATGCTCGGCGACCTGTCCACCGCGGTCGTCCAGGCGCAGGTGCGCGGGGCGCGGCTGGCGGTGGCCGGGCACAACGCCGGCGCCGGCCGCACCTTCGACCTGGTACTGCGCACGGCCGACGACCGGGGCACGGCTGCCGGGTCGGCCGCGGCGGCCAGGCGGCTTATCGCCGCACCCGAGGTGTACGCCGTGATCGGCGCCGGCACCAACACGGCGGTGCCCGCCGCCGTACCCGTGTGCACCGGTGCCGGCGTGTGCCTGCTGATCACCCGGGCCGACACCGACGCGCTCAACGCCACCCACACCACCAGTTCCCTGGTGCTGCGCTCCACCCGCAGCGCGGGCCCCGGTTCCCTGGTCAGGTACCTCAACCGGGTCGTCCGGCCCGCGCGGACCGTCGTCGTGCACGACCTGGCCGACGCCGCGGAGGGCGAAGCGACCGTTCTCGCGGTCACCGTGTCGCTGGAGGCGGGCACCGTCGATTCCGTCGCGGTGGCCGCGGGTGGCGGCTTCACCGAGGTCGCCCAGGCTCTCTCCGCCCACCCGGACGCCGCGGTGATCTTCGCGGGCGGCGTCCCGGACCGGGCCGCCGCCTGTGCCCGGGCCCTCACGGCAGCCGGTCACCGGGGTGTCCGCGGGGGCGACGAGCACATCCTCGGCGCCTCCTTCCTGAAGGCGGGCACGGGCTGGTGGATCAGCACGGGCTACTGCGACGCGGCCGCCGATCCGGGAACCCGTGCCTTCGCCGCCGCCTACCGCGGCCGCCACCGCACCGCTCCCCCACCCTGGGCGGCCGAGGCGTACGACGCCGTCCGCTACGCCGCCCACGGGCTCGCCGGCCTCGGCGGCGGCGAACGCGACGCACTGCGCGCGGAGTTGCTGCGCGAGCCCTGGCAGGGCATCACCCGCCGGTTCAGCTACGAGAGCCAGAGCCAGTACCTGAGGACCGGCACGGACGGCGGCTGGTTCCTCTACCGGGTGGCGGGGGGCGAGGCCCGGTTCGAGGCCCGGCACGACGACATCGGCGAGAACGCCCGGACGCGCGGGTCCCGGGACGCGGTCTAGAGGCCGTCCTCCGACCCGAGTCCCGTCAGGGCCCCCACCGGATCCAGGTCCGGGGTGCCCCGGGGCCACCAGTCGTCGTCGCCCGGTTCGGATTCGTAGGCGTACCACAGGCCGTCGCGGCCCAGCCTGAGCTGGACGTGGCCGCCGGGGTGGGTCAGCCGGTTGCGCCAGGGCCGGAAGGCCGGTAGGTCGGCGGCCAGCAGCAGCGGTCTGGCCCGGTCGAAACGGCCGGCCGGCGGATCCCAGGGCTCCTCCAGCGCGGCCAGTCCCTCGTGGCCGCCCTGACGCCAGGCGGCGACCGCGCGGGCCAGGTCGCCCGGGGTACGGCCGACGGCGGCGGCGAGCGCGGCGTAGAGGGCGCGGGTGGAGGCGGTCAGCCCGGAGCCGGGGCGGGCCGCGGCGAGGCGTACCGCGTCCTGCCAGAGGGTCAGTTCACCGACCGGGTCGCGTCCGGTGGCGAGCAGGGCGTGGGCGCGGGCGGCGGCGTCACAGGCCAGCTGGTCCAGCGTGAAGGGGTCGGGTCCGCCGGGCACACCTGGATACACCGGGGGCTGCCCGGGGTGCGGCGGCACCGGCAACGGGGCGGGCAGCGCGGGGAGTCGACGCGGCGCCAGGGCCTCGGTGGCACGGACGCCGGGCAGTGACACCGGCTGCCGTTCCCGGGCGGCGCGGGCGGCGTTGCGCCGGGACAGCGCGTCGAGCACCTCGCGCTCGCCGCGGCCACGCAGCAGAAGCAGGACGAACGGGTCGGCGTCCAGCAGCCGGGCGGTCTGGTAGCAGAGGGCGGCCGCGTGCTTGCAGGGGTGCCCGAAGTCGGGGCAGCTGCAACGGGGTTCGAGTTCGCCGGGTCCCGGCAGCAGGGACACCCCGCTCTCGGCGAGGGCCTGCGGCAGCTCCCTGTCGAGCAGGGCGGCGATGTCGCCGGGCCGGTCGGCGGCGGCCTCCAGGAACCGCTCCCACTCGTCCTCGCCGAAGGTACGCAACCGCACCTGTACGCGGTACGGCCGCGGTCGGCTCCCCTGAACGTACGCCAGGACCAGACCGGGTGTCACCGTGATGGCGTCCACGTGCCCCCGCTCGGCATAACCGCGCCCCCGGGCGAGCCGGGACACGTCCAGCGCCCCCTCCTCCAACGCCCGCACCCAGGCGTTCCCCCACCAGGTGCCGGCGAACTCCGCCCCGGCGGAGGCCCGGGCTGTCAGCGCCGGGAAGGTCCTGCGGAGTTCGGTGTCGCGGTGCGGGCTGGCCATGGTGCGGGGCACGCGGGGAGCGCCGGACCCGGACCTCGGTTCACCGCCGGCGGCCATCACGGAGTCGACCGGATCCCGCGGACCGGGAGTGGCAGCGGGCACGGGGGTACCGGGCTCCGGAAGACCGGCGGGGGTGGCGGGGACGGGGGAGACGGGGGTGCCCGGATCCCGGGGACCGACGGAGGCCGCGGGCACGGAGGTGTCGGAATCCCGGGGACCGGCGGGGGTGGCGGGTACGGGGGTGCCCGCGTCCCGGCTACCGGTGGAGGTGGCGGGCACGGAGGTGTCCGGAGACCGGCGGCCGGCGGGGGCGGCGGGCACGGGGGCGGCCGGATCCCGGCGACCGGCGGGGGCGGCGGGCACGGAGGTGTCCGGATCCCGGGGACCGGCGGAGGCCGCGGGCGGATGGGGGTCCGGATCCCGGGGACCGGCGGAGGTGGCGGGCACGGGGGCGGCCGTCGTCCGCGGGTGGTCGCCGGGTTCGGGGTCCGACTCGGTGCGTCGCGTCGCGGTGGGCCGCGGGCGGTCCTCGTCGAGGGGCGTCGTCGAAGTCGCCGGAGCCGCCGGGGAGTTCGCCGGTTCCGGTCCCTGCGGTTCGGTCTTCGCCGTTTCCGGTCCCTGCGGTTCGGTCTTCGCCGGCTCCGTCTCCTCCAGGGCCGTCTCCTCCGGGTCCGTCTCCTCCGGGGGCATCCTGAACGCCGTCGCCAGGAACTGCTTCAGGTCGCGGGCGGTTCGGCCACGAGTGGTCGCGGCGGGTGCCGGCACCGGCAGTCGGCGTGCCGCGGGCGCCGGCGCCTCCTCCGAGGCCGCCGCCGCTGCCGCCTCGGCCCGCCGGGCCTGCGCGCGTGCCGCCCGCAGCGCCTCGCGCGCCGCGTCACCGGGCCGGGCGCCAGGGCGTACGGCGCCGGCAGCCGGGGCGGCGGCGTCCTCCCGCCCGGCACCGGGAACCGAGCGGACGCCGTCGGCCGGACCGGCGTCGGGGGCGACGGCGGCGCCGCCCGGATCGATGCCGTCCGCCCCGGCCGTGCCCGCCTCGGCCCCGGTATCGGCCCCGCCAGGGTCGGCCCCCGTATCGGACTCGGTGTCCCGCCGTTCCGTCCGCTTCGAGGCCGCGGCCGCGCGGAGGGCCAGCCGTGCCGCGTCGGCCGGTCCGGGCGGCCGCTGCCCGGCGGCCGTGGCCGTGGCGTCGCCCCCGGTCTCCGCGCCGCGTCCCAGGGTGGCCCGCAGCGCCCTGCGCGCCGCGTCTCCCGGCCGCTGCCCGCCCTCGCTCATGACGTCCTCCGCAGCGACACCAGGTCGGACAGCTCGCGGTCCGTCAGCTCGGTCAGGGCGGACTCGCCGGAGCCCAGGATCGCGTCGGCGAGGGCACGCTTGGCCTCCAGCATCTCGGCGATGCGGTCCTCCACGGTGCCCTCGGTGACCAGGCGGTGCACCTGCACGGGCTGGGTCTGGCCGATGCGGTACGCGCGGTCGGTGGCCTGCTCCTCCACCGCCGGGTTCCACCAGCGGTCGAAGTGGACGACATGGCCCGCGCGGGTGAGGTTGAGCCCGGTGCCGGCGGCCTTCAGCGAGAGCACCAGGACCGGCGTCGCGCCGTTCTGGAAGCGGTCCACCATGTGCTCCCGCTCCGGTACCGGGGTGCCGCCGTGCAGCAGGTCGACCGGGACCGCGCGGGCCTGGAGATGTGCGGTGATCATGCGGGCCATGCCGACGTACTGGGTGAAGACCAGCACCGAGCCGTCCTCGGCCAGGACGGTGTCCAGCAGTTCGTCGAGCAGCGCGAGCTTGCCGGAGCGGGTGGCCAGGCCGTCGCCGTGCGGCTCCTCCTTGAGGTAGAGCGCGGGGTGGTCGCAGATCTGCTTGAGGGCGCCGAGCAGTTTGAGCACCAGGCCCCGGCGCGCGATGCCGTCCGTCGTCTCGATGGCGAGCATCGACTCGCGGACCACCGCCTCGTAGAGCGCCGCCTGCTCGCGGGTGAGGGGGACGGCGTGGTCGGTCTCGGTCTTGGGCGGCAGCTCGGGCACGATGCCCGGGTCGGTCTTCTTGCGCCGCAGCAGGAAGGGGCGGACGAGGGCGGCGAGCCGGGCCACCGCCTGCTCGTCCTCGCCGTTCTCCACCGCGCGCGCGTGCCGGGCGCGGAAGGACTTCAGCGGGCCGAGGAGGCCGGGGGTGGTCCAGTCGAGCAGCGCCCAGAGCTCGGAGAGGTTGTTCTCCACCGGGGTGCCGGTGAGGGCGACCCGGGCGGGCGTCGGGATGGTGCGCAGCGCCTTGGCGGTGGCCGAGTAGGGGTTCTTGACGTGCTGTGCCTCGTCGGCGACGACCATGCCCCAGGGCCGGTCGGCGAGGGTGTCGGCGGTGGCGCGCATGGTGCCGTAGGTGGTCAGGACGAAGCCGCCGTCGAGGCCGTCCAGGGTGCGGCCCTGGCCGTGGAAGCGGCGGACGGGTACGCCGGGGGCGAACCGGGTGATCTCGCGCTGCCAGTTGCCGAGCAGCGAGGCGGGGCACACCACGAGGGTCGGTGCGGTGCGCGCCCGCTTGAGGTGCAGGGCGATGACGGTGACCGTCTTGCCGAGGCCCATGTCGTCGGCGAGGCAGCCGCCGAGGCCGAGGGAGGTCATGAGGTCGAGCCAGGCCAGGCCCCGCAGTTGGTAGTCACGGAGGGTCGCGTGCAGGGCGGCGGGCGGCTCGGCCGGCTGGAGGCCGGCCGTGAGGCGGTCGCGCAGGGCTGCGAGCAGGCCGACGGGGACCGCCGCGACGCTCTCGCCGTCCACCTCCGCCTCGCCGGTGAGCGCCGCGGAGAGCGCGTCTACCGGGTCGAGCAGGCCCAGTTCGCGTTTGCGGGCCTTGCGGACCAGGGCCGGGTCGACGAGCACCCAGCGGTCCCGCAGCCGCACGACCGGGCGGTGGGCCTCGGCCAGGGCGTCCATCTCGGCGTCGGTCAGCGGGTCGCCGCCGAGCGCCAGCTGCCAGCGGAACTGGAGCAGTTCCCCGCTCTCGAAGAAGCCGGTGCCGTCGGTCGCCGAGCCGGGGGCGGAGCGGATCACGGCGGCGGCGGTGAGGTCCTGTGCCAGGTCCCGGGGCCAGTGCACGGCGACGCCGGCCGCCGCCAGCCGGGTCGCGGCCACGCCGAGCAGGTCGCCCAGCTCGTCCTCGGAGAGGGCGAGCACGTCCGGTACGTCCTGCTCGGCCAGCCGGTCCAGCGGCGGCCACACCCGCGCGGCCCGCCGGACCGCGAGCGCCGCGTCGACCCGCGCGCGGGGGCCGAAGGCGGCGTCGGACCGCCCGGCCCACAGGGCGGCCGCGTCGGTCATCAGGGTGGGGTCGGCCAGGCTGTGCACCTGGACGATCGCGGCTCCCGCGCGGTGCGCGCCCTCGCCATCGTCGAAGAGGTCGTACGCCGACAGGTCGAGGCGGAGGGAGACGCGGACGCCCGCGTCCATGCCGGCGGCCACCTCCGCGGCCCATTCCTGCGCGTCGGGGAGCCGCTGGGCCTCGCGGGCGGCGAACGGCCTGCCCGAGGTGTAGGGGGCGGCCGGGGTGCGGGGCAGGGTGTCGGCGACGGCGTCCACGAAGGAGCGGACCAGCGCTTCCGGCCCGGGCAGCCGGAGGGGGCCGGGGCCGGGCAGCGGGACGGCGTGGCCCTCGGCGGGCAGGGCGGCGGCCACCGCGCGCAGGTGGGCGATGTCGGCGGGCTCCAGGGGACCGGCGCGCCAGGCGTCGTGGCCGGCCGGGGTGAGGCCGGGCAGCAGGCGGCCCCGCGCGGCGAGGCTCAGCGCGTGCTGGGCGGCGGCGCCCCAGCAGGCGGTGGCGGGGTGGGCGGCGGGGTCGTGCCGGGCGCGGACGAGCAGCGGGAGGGCCTCGCCGAGCGGCAGGGTCAGCGCGGGCACCTGCCGGCGGCGGACACCGGCACCGTGCGGCCGTACCACCGTGAGGTCCTCGGTGGCGGCGGGCAGCGGGTCGCCGTCCGGGTCCCAGAAGGCGACGCGGCCGTGGCGCGGGAGGTCGGCGGGCAGGTAGACCGCCGCCAGGCGCGCCGGGACGCCCTCGGGTGCCACGGTCGTCGTGCCGCTCATACGTTCTGCCACCTCCCGCCCGGATGCCGGATCAGACGTCTTCGACTGTACGGGCGGGGTCTGACATTCGGCCCCGGCGTCCGGCCGGGGCCGTCCCTACTGGACCGTGCGCGAGGCCCACGGCACCGTGCGCGAGCCCTACGGCACCGTGCGCGAGACGACGTAGATCATCGGGTAGTTCGGGTCGGCGGTGTTCACCACCACGTCCTGGGTGGGTGCCGGGTTCTTCTGCTTGTGCGTCAGTCCCGACCAGGTACCGGGTCCGCCGAACTTCCAGCCGGAGATCTTCTGGTCGCGGGTGCCGATGCTGATGCGGTCCTTCTCGAGGTCGTCCCGGTTGACGCCCATGCCTTCCAGGAAGCTGTCCAGTCCCGCGTTGTTGGTGCGGAACTGGACGTAGAGCCTGCTGGTCTTCCAGTTGTTCGTCTCGTAGTAGGCGATCGTGTCGGCCGGGTGCGGGACGGGCACCTGGTACAGGCGCCGCTGCACCTTGGACGGCCAGCCCTCGGAGAGGCCGGTCGCGGAGTACTTGGACTCCTTGTCCTTGCCGCTGTTGCGGCTCTGGTTGGCGGAGATCACCAGGTAGCCGGCGGGCACGCCGATGAGCAGGACGATGATCAGCAGGGTCAGTGCCCGGCGGCGCGCCTTGTGCCCCGGGGTCTCCGGCGGGCGCTTCGGTTCGTCCGGGGGCGCGGCCTGACGGGGCAGTGCAGCGGTCATGCGGTGTCCCGGGTTCGGCGGGCCTCCGCGAACCGCTCGTAGCGCTCGTGCCGCTCGACCCGGCGCCGCTTGGCGCGCCGGAAGCGGCGGGCGACCAGGCGGGCGAGGTCGGCGGCGCCGACCATGCCGGCCTCGGGGCCCAGCTGGGCGCGGGCGATCCGGGCCTCGGGGCGGTAGCCGCGGCCGGTGAGCTGGCGCTTGAACGCGTCCCGAGCGGGGCCGATCAGCAGGTCGTCGGCGGCGCTGACGCCACCGCCGATGACGAAGCAGGACGGGTCGAGGGCGGCGGCGAGGTTGGCGATGCCGACGCCGAGCCACTGGCCGATGTCCTGGAGCAGTTCGACGCACATCGCGTCGCCCTCGCGGGCCAGCTCGGTGATCATCGGGCCGGTGATCTCGCCGATGTTGCCCTTGACGTGCTCGATGATCCCGTAGGCCACCGGGGAGTCGGCCTGGGCCAGCTCCTTGGCCTCGCGGACCAGCGCGTTGCCGGAGCTGTACTGCTCCCAGCAGCCGCGGTTGCCGCACGCGCAGCGGTGGCCGCCGGGCACGACCTGCATGTGGCCGAACTCGCCGGCGACACCGAACTTGCCGCGCTTGACCTGGCCGTCCTCCAGGATGGCGCCGCCGATGCCGGTGCCGAGCGTGATCATGACCAGGTGGTCCTCGCCGCGGCCGGCGCCGAACCGCCACTCCGCCCAGGCGGCGGTGTTGGCGTCGTTGTCGACGAGGACCGGGACCGACAGGCGCCCGGAGAGGCGGTCGCGCAGGGGTTCGTTGCGCCAGGACAGGTGCGGGGCGAACAGCACGCGGTTGCGGTCGGCGTCGACCCAGCCGGCCGCGCCGATGCCGACGGCGTGCACGTCGTGCCGGTCGGACAGGTCGAGGACCAGCTCGACGATCGTGTCCTCGACGACCTTCGGGCTCTTCGACTTGTCCGGGGTCTCCGTGCGGAGCTTCTCCAGGATGTTGCCGTCGGCGTCCACCACGCCCGCCATGACCTTGGTGCCCCCGATGTCGATGCCGACGGTGGGGACCCGGGGGGCCGTCAGGTGGGACCGGCGTTCCCTGGTGCCGACCGTCCGCAGGACGGGGGCCCGGCGGGAGCCTATGGGGGCGGTGAGGTCGCGGTAGGTGCTCATCGGGCTCGATTCTGCCGCACGGGGAGGGGTGGCGCCGTTCGGGGGAGATAAGGAGCGGTTGCGTCGCCGTTGCCGGGTACGGGCCGTACCTGGGCTGTCGCGCGGTTCGCCGCCTCTTTCAGGGGCGTCGCAGCTCATGGCGTAGAGCGTCCAGGTCGCTTCCGCCCGCCATCTGACCGGTCAGTTCTTCCAGTGTGATCTCGTCACGTGTGTGGTTCCCCACCATGGCGCCCCTCCTCAGCAGCACGAACCGGTCCCCCACGAGATACGCGTGATGCGGGTTGTGGGTGATCAACACAACACCCAGGCCTTGGTCGCGTGCCGCAGCCACGTATTTCAGGACCACACCCGCCTGTTTCACTCCCAGTGCCGCCGTCGGCTCGTCCAGGATCAGGACCTTGGCGCCGAAGTGGACGGCGCGTGCGATCGCCACGCACTGGCGTTCGCCGCCCGACAGGGTGCCGATGGGCTGGTCGACGTCCCGCAGGTCGATGCCCATGCGGAGGAGTTCGGCGCGGGTGGTGCGGCGCATGTGGTCGACGTCGAGGCGCTTGAACGGGCCCTTGCGGGGCTCGGAGCCCAGGAAGAAGTTGCGCCACACCGGCATCAGCGGCACCACCGCGAGGTCCTGGTACACCGTGGCGATGCCCCGGTCCAGGGCCTCGCGCGGCGAGGTGAGGGTCGTCTCCTCGCCCTCGATGCGCAGGCTGCCGCCGTCGTGCCGGTGCAGCCCGGCGACGATCTTGATCAGGGTGGACTTGCCGGCCCCGTTGTCGCCGAGGACACAGGTGATCTCGCCCGCGCGGACCTCCAGGGAGACGCCGTCCAGGGCGCGCACGGTGCCGTAGTTCTTGCTGACGTCGGTCAGCTGTACGAGGGTCATGCGGTGGCCTCCGCGCGCTTGCGGACCCAGGTGTTGAGCAGGGTCGCGAGGAGCAGCATCGCTCCGAGGAAGAACTTGAACCAGTCGGGGTTCCACTCGGCGAAGACGATGCCCTTGCTGGTCATGCCGAAGATGAGCGCCCCGACCGCCGAGCCGACCGCGCTGCCGTGGCCGCCGGTGATCAGGCAGCCGCCGATGACGGCCGCGATGATGTAGATCAGCTCGTTGCCGACGCCCTCGCCGGACTGGACGGCGTCGTAGGAGAAGAGCAGGTGCTGGCCGGATATCCAGGCGCCGAGGGCGACGCCCATGTACAGGCCGATCTTGGTCCTGGCGACGGGGACGCCGACCGCGCGGGCCGCGTCCTGGTTGCCGCCGACCGCGAAGATCCAGTTGCCGGCGCGGGTGCGCAGCAGGATCCAGGAGGCGATCGCGACCAGGACGAGCCACCACAGGATCGTGATCTTGAAGTCGACCCCGCCGACGGTGAGCGTGGAGGCGAAGACCGCGCGGGCGGACGAGAAGCCCTCCATGTCGGCGATCGTCTTGGTGGAGACGGTGCCGTCGACCAGTTTGGTGAGGCCGAGGTTCGCGCCGGTGAGCATGAGGAAGGTGCCCAGGGTGACGATGAAGCTCGGGAGCCTGGTGCGGGTCAGCACGAAGCCGTTGAGGGCGCCGACGGCGAGGGTCACCAGGAGCGAGACCCCGACACCGACCCAGGTGTTCGCCGTCATCTGGTAGCTGAACATCGAGGAGACCAGCGCGGAGGACGTCACCAGGACACCCGCGGAGAGGTCGAACTCGCCGCCGATCATCAGCAGTGCGACCGGTACGGCCATGATCCCGATCGTCGAGGAGGCGTACAGGACCGTGCTGATGCTGGACGCGCGCAGGAAGCCGTCGGCGGCCACGGCGAAGAAGAGGAGGACGGCGAGCGCGCCGACGACCGAGCCCAGTTCCGGACGGGACAGGAGCTTCCGCAGCGGAGAGCTCCGCAGAATCGTTTCTTCATAGGTGTGGTCCGCGGCGGCGCTCATCGGGTGCCCCGCTCGGTGTACTTCGCCAGCGCGGCCGCCTGGTCCTTGGTGACGATCTGCGGGCCGGTGAGCACCGGCTGCCCGCCGCCGAGGACGTCCCCGTTGTACTTGTAGAGCCACAGCAGGTCGACCGCCTGGTAGCCCTGGAGGTAGGGCTGCTGGTCCACGGCGAAACCGAGGGTGCCGTCCGTCAGCTCGGCGGCGACCTTGGCGTTGAGGTCGAAGGTGTCGACCTCGGCCGTGCTGCCCGCGTCCGTCCTCGCCTGCACGGCGGTGTCGGCGTACGGCGCCCCCAGCGTGACGACCGCGTCGACCGACCGGTCGGCCTGGAGCTTCGCCTCGATCGAGGACTGCACGTCGGGCATGTTGGTGCCGTTGACGTAGAGGTTCTCGACCTCGCCTTGGAAGTTCTTCGCGACGCCCGCGCAGCGCTGCTCGTGGCCGACGTTGCCCTGCTCGTGCAGGACGCACAGGGCCTTCTTCCGTCCGCGCCGGTTCAGCTCGTCGCCCACCGCCTGGCCCGCGATGGTCTCGTCCTGGCCGATGTGCGCGAGGGCGCCGAAGGCCCTGGACTCCTCGGAGCCGGAGTTCACGGTGATCACCGGGATGCCGGCCTTCTCGGCGCGGGCCACCGCCGCCTTGAGGGCGTCCGGCTTGGCGAGGGTGACGATGATGCCGTCGACCTTCTTGTCGATGGCCGCGTCCACGAGCTGGGCCTGCTGCTGGGCCTCGTCGTCGTGCGAGTACAGGAAGTTGATGTTGTCCTTGCGGGCGGCCTGCTTCGCACCGCTCTGCACGATGTCCCAGAAGGTGTCGCCGTCTCCCGAGTGCGTGATCATCGCGAAGGTCCAGCGGGGGGTGTTCACCGCCGCCCGCCCCTGGGCCGCCGCCGCGCTGCGGGCGTCCTCCGCCCGCTTGCCGCCGGTACTGCTGCACCCGGCGAGGGTGACGCCGAGCGCCCCCGCCACCGCGATGCCCACCCAGGTCCGAAACCGTGCCACGAGGCCGTGCCCTTCTTGCCGTGCTCATACGTGCGAGAGGGGCGGGCGAAGCTCACCGTGGGTGACCACCGACGGCGACCTCGCCTGCCCCAAAAGCCTCAGTATCGAACATGGGGGCATCCCCGGCGTCGGCGGGCGGCACTCTGCGCTCACATTGTCCGGACATTGCTACTAACGGAGCGTCGGAACCGGGGGGCGGCCGGGACCCGCTCAGGAGCGCACGAGCAGCTGGAACTCGAAGGAGTAGCGGCTCGGCCGGTAGATGTGGTCGCCGAACTCGACGGCACGGCCGGTGTCGTCGTACGTGGTGCGCCGCATGGTGAGCAGCGGGGCGCCCTCCGGCTCGGCGAGCCGCTCGGCCTCGGCGCCCGTGGCACCGCGGGCGCCGATGGACTGGCGGGCGCTGTGCAGGGTGATCCCGGCGGCCCGCATCAGGCGGTAGAGGCCGGTCGCCTCCAGCTGTCCGGTGTCCAGGTCGAGCAGACCCGGCGGCAGGTAGTTGGTCAGGTACGCCATCGGCTCGCCGTGCGCCAGGCGCAGCCGCTCGATGCGGTGCACCTCGGTGCCCTCCGCCACCGACAGGGCGGCGGCGACCTCGGCGGACGCCGGGACGACCGCGTTGACCAGCACCTTCGTGGCGGGACGCTGGCCGGCCGACTCCAGGTCGTCGTAGAGGCTGCTGAGTTCCAGGGGGCGCTTGACCTGGCTGTGCACGACCTGGGTGCCGACGCCCCGCCGACGCACCAGCAGGCCCTTGTCGACGAGCGACTGGATCGCCTGGCGCACCGTCGGACGGGACAGGCCGAGCCGTGCCGCGAGCTCGATCTCGTTGCCCAGCAGGCTGCCGGGAGTGAGCGAGCCGTGCTCGATGGCCGCCTCCAGCTGCTGGGCCAGCTGGAAGTACAACGGCACCGGCGAGCTCCGGTCCACTCTCAGGTCGAGCGGCACGGTGGGGTCCACATCTGGTTTCGGCACGGGCCCGAGCGTATCCCCGTGGCGAGTTGACGGGAAGTTGTGTAGTCCGATTGTCCGGACATACGGATTGACAGCGCACCGGGTGCACCACCACCTTGTTCCCATGCGCATCGGGGTCATCGGTACGGGTCGCATCGGAACCATTCATGCGAACACCCTCAGCCGTCATCGCGAGGTCGGATCACTGATCCTCTCGGACGTGGATCCGGCACGGGCCCAGGATCTGGCGCACCGGCTCGGGGAGACCGCGGCGCCCGGGGCGGACGAGATCTTCCGGTGGGGCGTGGACGCGGTGGTGATCACCACCGCGACATCGGCGCACGCCGACCTGATCGGCCGGGCCGCGCGCTCGGGGCTCCCGGTCTTCTGCGAGAAGCCGATCGCCCTCGACCTGCCCGGCACGCTGCACGCCCTCGCCGAGGTGGAGAAGGCCGGGACGGTACTGCAGATGGGCTTCCAGCGGCGCTTCGACAAGGGCTACGTCGGTGCCCGGGAGGCCGTCCGCTCGGGCCGGCTCGGACGGCTGCACACGGTGCGGGCGCTGACCTCCGACCAGTCGCCGCCCCCGCCGGAGTGGCTGCCGCTGTCCGGCGGGCTGTTCCGGGACACGCTGATCCACGACTTCGACGTGCTGCGCTGGGTGACCGGTCGCGAGGTCGTGGACGTCTACGCGACCGGTTCGGACGCCGGGCCCGCCATGTTCCGCGAGGCCGGCGACGTGGACACCGGTGCGGCCCTGCTCACCCTGGACGACGGCATGCTCGCCACCGCCACCGCGACGCGGCTGAACGGCGCCGGGTACGACGTGCGGATGGAGCTGTCCGGGGAGCGGGACACCGTGGTGGTCGGGCTGGACGACCGTACGCCGGTGGCCTCCACCGAACCGACCGGGCCGCCGCCCGCGGACAAACCCTGGCCCGGCTTCCTGGAGCGGTTCGGCCCGGCCTATGAGGCCGAGCTGTGCTCCTTCGTCGACGTGGTGCGCGGCGGACTCGCCAACCCCTGCGACGGACGCGAGGCGCTCCAGGCGCTGCGGATCGCGGAGGCCTGCGAACTCTCCCGGCGCGAGCGCAGGCCGGTGGCGCTCGCGGAGATCCCGGACCGGCTGGGCTGACCGCGGCCGTCCCGGCCCTGCCGGGAACGACCGACCGACCGCTACCAGCGCACCGGGAGGTCGCGCACCCCCCTCATCAGAGTGCCCGGCAGCCACTCGCCGTGCGGGCCGTCCAGGGCCAGGTCCGGGGCGCGCTCCAGGAGGGACCGCAGAGCCGTGCGGCTCTCCAGGCGGGCCAGGGGCGCGCCCAGGCAGAAGTGGATGCCGTGCCCGAAGGCGAGGTGGCCGCGGTTGTCACGGCGGATGTCGAACCGGTCGGGCTCGGGAAAGCGGGCGCCGTCGCGGTCGGCGGCCGTGAGCCCGATCATCACCGGTTCGCCCTGGTCGATGGCGGTGCCGGCGATCTCCAGGGGCTCGGCGGCGAACCGGTACGTCGCGTTCTCCACCGGGCCCTCCCAGCGCAGGATCTCCTCGACCGCGCCGTCCAGCAGGCTCATGTCGGCGCGCAGGGCGGCGAGTTGGCCGGGGTGGGTGAGCAGGGCGAGGACGCCGTTGCCGATCAGGTTGACGGTGGTCTCGTGGCCGGCGATCAACAGCACGTAGGCCATGCCGCGCAGTTCCCCGAGGGAGAGCCGGTCGCCGTCCTCGGTGGTGGTGCGGATCAGGTCGCTGAGCAGGTCGCCGCTCGGGCCCGCGCACCGCTTGTCCTCGATGAGTTCCGCCAGATAGTCGGCGAGCTCGGCGAAGGCGTCGTACTCGCCGGTCGGACGGGCGGAGCCGACCACCTCGTTGGAGAGTTTCCGGAACCGGGCGCGGTCCAGCTCGGGGACGCCGAGCAGTTCGCTGATCACCGTGATCGGCAGTGGGTAGGCGAGGGCGTCCATGAGGTCGGCTCGGCCGCGGGGCAGCATCTCGTCGAGCAGACGGTCGGTGATCTCCTGGATCCGCGGCTCCAGTCCGGCCACCCGGCGAGCGGTGAACGCGCGCGTGATCAGGCCGCGCAGCCTGGTGTGCTGGGGCGGGTCGGCGGCCAGCAGGTGCTTGCCGATCCGCTCCTCGTCGAGGAACCTGAAGCCGATCTTCTCGGTGTCCTTGACCAGTCTGGGGTCGGCCAGCGCCGCGCGGGCCTCCGCGTACCCCACGACCAGCCAGGTGTCGTGGTACGCGTCGGTCAGCGGCCAGCGCACCCGGTGCACCGGACCGCGCTCGCGCAGCCGGGCGTACACCGTGTGCGGGTCGGTGCGAAGGCCGTCGCCGTACTCACCGAGGTCGGTCACCTGCATCCGGTACTCCCCCTTGGGTCCCCGAGGCCGTTCCTCACCCCGACAACGCCCGGGACGCCGCGCTGGTGCCCCTACTCCTCCAGGAGTCCCGCGTCGTAGGCGAGCAGTGCGACCTGGACGCGGTTGTTCAGGCCGAGCTTGGCCAGGATGCGGGAGACGTGGGTCTTGACGGTGGCGACGCTCATGAACAGGCCGACCGCGATCTCGGCGTTGGCGAGGCCGCGGCCGACCGCGACGGCGACCTCGCGCTCACGGTCGTTGAGGGCGGCGAGCCGGTCACGCGCGCGTGCCCGCCGGGTGTCGGCGGGGGTCCCGGCGGCGTGCCGCATCAGCTGACGGGTGACGGCGGGCGACAGGACGGGGTCACCGGCCGCGACCCGGCGCACCGCGGCCACGATCTCGGCGGGCGGGGTGTCCTTGAGGACGAATCCGGCGGCTCCCGCGCGCAGGGCGTGCAGCACCTGTTCGTCGGCGTGGAAGGTGGTCAGGACGACGACCTGCGGGGCGTCCGTCCGCGCGCGCAGCCGCTCGGTGGCGGTCAGCCCGTCCACGGTCGGCATGCGGATGTCCATCAGGACGACGTCCGGGTGGGTGCGGTCGACGAGTGCCTCGACCTCGTCGCCGTCGGCGCCCTCGCCGACGATCTCGATGTCACCGGCCCCGCCCATCATGAGGGACAGCCCCGCCCGCACCAGGGGGTCGTCGTCGACGAGGAGCAGTCTGATCGCGGTCATGGCTCCTACGAAAGCACGCGGGTACGACGTCTCGTGGCCGTTCGGCCGGCCGGCGGGGTCGCTCAGGCGGCGGCCCACGGCAGCCAGGCGCGCACCTCGAAGCCTCCGTCGCCGGTGGCCCGGTGCTCCAGCCGTCCGCCGGCCAGCGTCGCGCGTTCGGTCAGGCCGATCAGGCCCTGGCCCGAACCGGGGACGTGCGGCGCCTCGGACTCCGGGGCGGGGTTGCGCACGGTGATGTCCAGGCCGTCGCCGGGGGCACCGGTGACGCGCACGGTGACCTCGGCGCCCGGGGCGTGCTTGCGGGCGTTGGTGAGGCCTTCCTGGGCGATCCGGTAGGCGGTGCGGCCCACGGAGGCGGGCACGGCCGACGGGTCGCCGACGTGCCGGTCGAGGGTGACCTTCATGCCCGCCTGGCGGGACTCGCCGACCAGGGCGTCGAGCGCGGCCAGGGTGGGCTGCGGACGGCCGCCCGCCTCGTCGCCCTCGGCGGCCCGCAGCACGCCGATGATCTCGCGCAGGTCCTGGAGGGCCTCGTGGGCGCTCTCCCGGATCACTCCGGCCGCGCGGGCTATCTCCTCCCGGGGCGCGTCGGGACGGAACTCGAGGGCGCCGGCGTGCACGCTGAGCAGGGTCAGCCGGTGGGCGAGGACGTCGTGCATCTCGCGGGCGATGGCCTCCCTGGCCAGCCGCTGGGCCCGCTCGGCGCGCAGCCCGGCCTCGGTCTCGGCGCGCCGGGCCCTCTCGCGCAGGCTGACCATCAGCTGCCGCTTTGAGCGGACGAACAGGGCGAGGCTGGTGACCAGGAGGACGAAGAGCGTCACCAGGGCGACGACGGCCAGGTAGGGCAGGTCGGGGTCGGGGCGCAGCCAGTAGAAGAACGGAACGGTCGCGAGGTTGGCGCCGACGATCCAGGCGCCGTACCGGAACGGGCGGTGCACGACCACCGTGAACAGGGCGACCATGGCGGCGCCGCCCGCGGTGTCGGAGACCAGGCTGACCGGGATCATCGCGATCGCGAGCCCTGTCGGCCAGCGGCGGCGCAGCCAGACCGCGGCGCAGGCCAGCCCGCCGACCAGCTGGTCGGTGACGGCGAGACCGTGCGGGACGTGCGGGTCCTGCCACACCGTCTTGGCGGCGGTCACGCCCAGCAGGACCGCGAGCACGAAGCAGCTGAAGTCGACGAGCCAGTCGCGCGCGGTGCGCCGGGGCCGCCGGTCGGCCGGGCCGGCATCGGGGTCGAGTTCATGGATCACGGCGGACGGGAAGAGCCACCGCCGCCCCTCGAACGTACGTACCGACATGTCACTGCTCACGGTCGACAAATCTACGCAGGTCCGCACCGCGCCACCTCCCCGCGCGGCGGATCGTCGACCAAAGTTCGGCCCGCGTGGACTTCGGTCGCGCCACGCGCGCGTCGGCGCGGACTTCCGGCGGGCAGGACCCACCCCGCGGCCGATGGCGTGGGGGGAGGCGGCGGGGCGAGAGTCGTGCCGTGAAACAGGTGCTGGAAGTGTTCGGCTTCGTCGCTCTGGTGCAGGGTGCGCTGGGCCTGCTGCACGAGTTCACCCACTGGCACGTGGGTCTCCTGCGACGGCTCGGATTCCTCGACGGCTACGGCGTCTACGCGAGCGTCGCCCTGCTCGTGCTGGCGTTCGCGCTGTTCGCCCTCGCGGAGAGCCGGAAGCCCGGCTGAACGCGACCGGCCCGCCCGGCCGGGCCGGCGGGCCGCGGAGGCCGTCCGGCGGCCACAGCCGCGGACGCCCTCCGGCACATTCGACGAATAAAGCGGCCGGCACCCGAGATTTCCTGAGGACCGAGCCTAAGGGCTGTCCCGTAATCCCCGGTGGGTCGGCGCACGGCGTCGGATGCGGTGCATCGCAAGGCGGAGGGTCGTCCTCATACTGGGCGTATTCGGGCGACCCCGACAACGCCGCGAGGTGCCGTAGCTGTCGTCGTGCGCCCGCCGGGGATTACGGGACAGCCCTTAGAGAAACGGCGTCCTACGGAAGCGGAGCAAGGCAGAGGGTGAAGCTTTCCCGGCCTCCGTATTCGGCGTATTCGGAATAGACCGTGCGGTCGCAGTGGGCGTCACTGCCCTCGTGCCGCTCGGCGACCTTGAACTGGGCCTCGGCCGAACCGCAGTCGACGACATTGGCTTCAGGAGCGTTTTCCGTGCCGCCGATGTGCATGCAGGCGCCGACTTCCGCGGTGTCCGCACTGTCGTCCAGTTCCGCGCCGAGGGCGACGGCACCGACGATGAGGAACGGCGCGAGGACACCTATCGCCCCGGCGCGTCTTATGACCGGTTTGCCAGGGTCGAGCGGCGGTCGCATTCCGTTGGCCGGAGGCGTCATCCGGCCGAAACGGACACGTGCGACAAGGTTGATGACCAGGGTGATCGGAGCGATGACGAGAGAGGCGATGCCCCACCACCCCTGCCACAGTGTCTTGGTGGTCATCTCACGGTGCACGGCGATGCCGCAGGTACGGCAGAAGAGCCCCCGCACCTTGAGGAACCGCATGATGATCACCATGCCCTGATGCCCTCGGACCGTGGTCTTCAGCGTCGGCGTCCCGCCGCAGAATTGGCAGCCCTGCGGATTCGGAAGGGGCGCGGGAGCGGGTTGAGCCGCCGGAACCGGATACGGTTCGATGTTCTGCTGCGGCGTCGCCAAGATTTTCCCCCCCCGGGAAATGAAATCGAATGCGCGTGGAAGCTGAAGTGCAGAGCGGCGAACCGACTCGAATACCCCGGCCGACGACTGCCGAACCGACCTCGCTCCGCGCATAACCTGCTGTTCGCTGCGCAACTATACCGGTCCGATCAACCCGGGGAACCCGGGAAGCCGCGGCGCCAAAGCGGGCCGCGGAATGCCGTGCGCTGGGCTTTTTCTCCCGAATGCGTGGGGTGTGCCGAGCGAAAACCGGGAGTGGGGGTCGATGACCGGTGGAACCCGGCCTCCCGGCAGCGTGCGTCACCGCGGGCGGGGTCGGGCGCACCGCGGTGCCGTCGCGGACGCCGGCTTCAGGGGGTCGGTCCGGGGACCGCGGCCGTCACCCCGTGTGGGTCGAGAACAGTCCGCCGGTCGGGCCCTGCTTGTCGCCGCCCTGGGCCTTCTTCAACGCGTTGGCGAGGCTCTCGATGGTGAGGGACTGCAGGATCACCCGGCCGTTGCCCTCCAGGGTGGCCAGGGAGAGGCCCTCACCGCCGAAGACCGCGTTCATGAGGCCCTGGCGGTTGAGGCCGCCGACGCGCTGGACGCCGTACTGGATGCCCTCCTCGAAGGCGACGACGCAGCCCGTGTCGACCTCGATGCGGCCGCCGAAGTCGGCGGGGTTGAGGTCGATGAAATTGCCGGCGCCGGCGATGATCACGGTGCCGTGACCCGTGAACTTCTCCAGGATGAAGCCCTCGCCGCCGCTCATGCCGGTGCGCCCGCCCTGGAAGGCGATGCCGAACTCGACGGTGGACTCGGCGGCCACGAAGGCGTCCTTCTCGGCGAACCACGCGCGCGTGCCGTTCAGCTCCAGGGCGCGCATCTCGCCGGGCAGCACGCCCGCGAAGCCGACGGTGCCCTCACCGCCCTGCGCGCTGAAGTACTGGAAGGCCAGCGACTCGCCGGCGAGCATGCGCTGGCCGACCTGCATGGCCGTGCCCATGGCCTGGCGCAGCATGCCGCCCATGCCACCGCCACCGCCACCACCCTGCGACTGTCCGCCACCGGAGCCGCCGAGGCGGGTCTCCATGGTCACGTTCGTGGTCTTGAACAGGAACTTTCCGGCTTCACAGTAGACGGTCTGGCCGGGGTGCAGGTTGACGACCGCCATCTGCATGGCGTTGCCGACGATTTCTTGCTGAAGGGTCACGGCAGAACAACGTAGCCGACGGTCCACCGGTTCCCCGTGCCCGCCCTCCCGTGCCGGGGAGGCGGGCACGGGAGGGCGGGCACGGGGCGTCAGGACAGTTCGCGGTGGCGTGCGGCCAGGTCCGCCGCACCCGTCCCGGTCGGCGTTCCGAACAGCCGCAGGCGGGAGATCCCGCCGTCCGGGAAGATGTCCACGCGCGCGTGCGTGCCCACGGCCGGGGCGGCCGGCACGAAACGGTGGTTCGTGTCCGGCTGGAGGCGGGTGCGCGGGAGGACCTCCCGCCAGTCGCCGTCCTCGCCGTCCCGCACCGACACCGACGCCCAGCCCGCGCTGTTGCCCTTGAGGTACGCCGTGTCGATCTCGACCGCCCGGATCTGGGACTGGGCCGCCAGCCGGTAGCGGATCCAGTCGTTGCCCCGGTCGCGGCGCCGGCGCGTCTCCCAGCCGTCGTCCATCTTGCGGGAGCGTCCGGGCTGGATGGTGTTGGTGGCCGGCGAGTAGAAGCGGTCGGAGGCGTCCTCGACCCGGCCGCCGTTCTCCAGGGCGAGCACGTCGAAGGTGCCGAGCACGGCGAGCCACTCGGGGTCCGGGACGACCTCGCCGTACACACGCAGCCGGGCGATGCCCCCGTCGGGGTGCTGGTTGACGCGGAGGTGGGTGAAACGCTGTTCGACGGAGACGGCGAAGCCGTTCGCCGCGTGGCCGCCCACGGGTGTGCGCGGCACCAGCGTCGTCCATTTCACGTCGTCGCCGAGGAGTTCGGCGGGGGACGGCGAGCCGGGCGCCGACGTGCCCTCGACCGACACCGCCTGCGGATAGTTGCCGCGGAAGTGCGCCGTGTCGACGACGATCCCGCGGACGACGCCGGGAGCGCCGAGCCGGACCAGCGCCCAGTCGTGGTCCTCGGCCGCCGGCCAGGGGTGCCCGGCCGAGGTTCCGCGGCGGCGGCGGGTCTCCCAGCCGTCCATGATCTTGCCCTTGTGCCCGAAGTGCTCGGGGTCGAACTCGGCCCGTCCCGCCAGCAGCAGGTTCTCCCGCTGGGCGAAGAACTCGTCGTTGGCGGCGACGACCCCGGCGCCGAGCTGCCGGTCGGCGAGGTTGGCGTACCGGGTGAAGGGGAGGTCCGCGGTGCGGTAGTCGGCGTACGGGTCGCCGCCGGAGTAGGGGTGCGCGTCGCCGGTGAAGGTCGGGATCGCCGTCAAAGAAGGTCGTCCTCTCGGGTGTCGGCCGCTGCGGGTGCGGAACGGGCGGCGTCAGGGAGTGCGGGTCAGCAGGCGTCCCCTGGGGGCGGTGAACACGCCGTCCGCGACGATGCGTTCACCGCGCAGCCAGGTGGACCTCACGACGCCGTACAGGGTTCTGCCCGCGTACGCGGTGACCCGGTTGCGGTGCTGGAGGCCCGCCGGGTCCACGGTGAAGGTCCCGTCGGGCGCGAGGACCGCGAAGTCCGCGTCCCGGCCCGGTGCGATGGCGCCCTTGCGGTCGTCGAGGCCGACGAGCGCGGCCGTGCGGGCGGACATCCAGCGGACCACGTCCTCCAGGCCGTGGCCGCGGTCGCGGGCCGCGGTCCACACGGCGGGCAGGCTGAGCTGGAGACCCGAGATGCCGCCCCAGGCGGTCGCGAAGTCGGCGGTCTTCAGGTCGGCGGTCGAGGGCGAGTGGTCGGTGACCACGCAGTCGATGGTGCCGTCGGCCAGCGCCTGCCAGAGCAGGTCCTGGTTGGCCGCCTCCCGGATGGGCGGGCAGCACTTGAACTCGCTCGCGCCGTCCGGGACTTCCTCGGCGGTGAGGGTGAGGTAGTGCGGGCAGGTCTCGACGGTGATCCGGACACCGTCCCGTTTGGCCTCGGCGATCAGCGGCAGCGCGTCCGAGGAGGACAGGTGCAGCACGTGCACGCGCGCGTCGAGGCGTTTCGCCTGGGCGATGAGCTGCGCGATCGCCGTGTCCTCCGCGTCGCGCGGACGGGAGGCCAGGAAGTCGGCGTACCGGGGACCGCCGTGCTGCGGGGCGGCGGCAAGGTGGTGCGGGTCCTCGGCGTGCACGATCAGCAGGCCGCCGAAGGAGGTGATCTCCGCCAGGGACCGGGCGAGCTGCTCCTGGTCGAGGTGCGGGAACTCGTCCACGCCGGACGGTGACAGGAACGCCTTGAAGCCGAAGACCCCGGCCTCGTGCAGCGGGCGCAGGTCCTTGACGTTGCCGGGCAGCGCGCCGCCCCAGAAACCGACGTCCATGTGCGCCTTGTCGGCGGCGACCTCCCGCTTGACGCGGAGGTGGTCGGCGGTCGTGGTGGGCGGGAGGGAGTTGAGCGGCATGTCGACGAGGGTGGTGATGCCGCCGGCCGCCGCCGCGCGCGTGGCGGTCCAGAAGCCCTCCCAGTCGGTGCGGCCCGGGTCGTTCACGTGGACGTGGGTGTCGACCAGGCCGGGCATGAGCACGTCGTCGCCGAGGTCCT
Source organism: Streptomyces sp. NPDC001068 (assembly GCF_042897315.1). Taxonomy (NCBI): domain Bacteria; kingdom Bacillati; phylum Actinomycetota; class Actinomycetes; order Kitasatosporales; family Streptomycetaceae; genus Streptomyces; species Streptomyces sp. NPDC001068. The sequence continues at coordinate 686,781 of NZ_JBIAYD010000001.1, forward strand.
CGATGCGGGCGGCCGCCGGGACCGGGGTGTCGTGGGGCAGTACGGCCGTGATGGTCCCGGCGGACACGGCGACCGCGGCGGCCCGTGTCCCCTCGGGGGTGATGACGCGCGTCGAGCGCAGCACCAGTTCAGCGTCGGACACCCGGACCCCTCTCTCTGCCGCAGTCCTGCTTCCGGGAACGGGATCTACCCGCATGTAACGGAATTCAACGTTCTGTTGAAGGAGTCTTCACCCCCGCCTCCGCGCCGTCAAGGGCACACTGCTTCCCGAGGCGACACCGGCACACACTCTGGACGTTTCCACAAAGTGAAATTACAATTCCGCCAGGCAGAACGTAGCTACGCACGAACAGGTCGTCGACCGGCCGCCGGGTAGGCTTCTGCTCTTCCGCCCGGCCCGAGAAGGCGGCCACGAAAGGAACGCGCCGTGCCGACGTCCAGCGCCAGCACCCCCGATTCCGCCAAGTCCGGCACGGGCGGGGTCCAGTCCCTGGAACGCGCCTTCGATCTGCTGGAGCGGATGGCGGACGCGGGTGGCGAGGTCGGACTGAGCGAGCTGTCCGCGAGCAGCGGGCTGCCGCTGCCGACGATCCACCGGCTGATGCGCACCCTGGTCGTCTGCGGCTACGTGCGCCAGCAGCCCAACCGGCGGTACGCGCTCGGGCCCCGGCTGATCCGGCTCGGGGAGTCGGCCTCCCGGCTGCTGGGCACCTGGGCCCGGCCGTACCTCGCCCGGCTGGTCGAGGAGACCGGCGAGACGGCGAACATGGCGCTGCTCGACGGGGACGAGATCGTGTACGTGGCACAGGTGCCGTCCAAGCACTCGATGCGGATGTTCACCGAGGTGGGCCGGCGGGTGCTGCCGCACTCCACCGGGGTGGGCAAGGCGCTGCTGGCGAGCGTGCCGGACGCCGAGGTCCGGTCGCTGCTGTCCCGGACCGGGATGCCGGCGGCCACCGAGCGGACGATCACCACCGCGGAGGGGTTCCTGAACGCCCTCGCGGAGGTGCGGCGGCTCGGGTACGCCGTGGACGACAGCGAGCAGGAGGTCGGGGTGCGGTGCCTGGCGGTGTCCGTGCCGGACTCGCCCACCGCCGCGGCCATCTCGATCTCCGGGCCCGCGGGCCGGGTCACCGAGGCCGCGACCGAGAAGATCGTGCCGGTGCTCCAGCAGGTGGCCGTCGAGTTGTCCCAGGCGTTGGCCAGTTCAGGAGCCTGAGGGACGGAACGGCCGCGCCCCGGTGGGGTGTCGGCCGCGCCCGGGCGGCGAACCCGGGTACGGGCACACCCCCAGGCCCTCGCCGGCGCTCAGCGTCCCGGCGTCTCCCCGAACAGGTCGACCGCCGCACGCACGTCCGAAAGCCCCCGGGACAGCGCGCTCACGGATCCGATGGCTCCCGCGATCAGTAACAGGGAGCGGCGCAGGCGGGGGATCTCCGGCAGGCCTCCGGTCGCCATCGCCGCGAGGGCGGCAAGCTCGTCCTCGGCTATCGCGCGGTCGGTGAACTCGGCCGGATGCGCGGCCAGTTCGCGGCGCAGCCGGGAGACCGCCGTGCGTAGCCCGGTAACCCTCGGATCCTCGTCACTGCCGGTCACTGGTCTCTGCCCCAAGCTCTGCAACACAGCCCTCCCCCTCTCGCCCGTCGCCCCATGACGGTGGTCGGGCGCCTGGGGACGCGGGTCAGTAAACGCCCTCCCCGGCGCGACGCGCTACAGCGCGGACCGAAATTCAGCCCTGCGGGACCGGCCGTCCGTCCCGGCGTCGGGTATGCAGGACGCATGACGGACACGGATCACCGGATCGCCGGGCTGCTGCTCGCCGCGGGCGGCGGCAGACGGCTCGGCGGACGCCCCAAGGCACTGCTCACCCATCGCGGACGCCCGCTGGTGGAGTACGCGGTCGGGGTACTGCGCGCGGGCGGCTGCGGGTCCGTGCACGTGGTTCTGGGGGCCCGCGCGGACGACGTGCGGGAGCTGGCCCGGCTGGAGGGCTGCTTGGTCGTGGAGAACCCGGACTGGGCCGAGGGGATGGGGTCCTCGCTGCGGGCGGGGCTGGCCTCGCTGGCCGGGACGGGGGCGCGGGCCGCGCTGGTGTCGTTGGTGGACCAGCCGGGGATCGGGGGCGAGGCGGTGGCTCGGGTGCTGGGCGGCTACCGGGACGAGGACTCGCTGGTGGCGGCCTCCTACGACGGGGTACGCGGCCATCCCGTGCTGTTCGGGGCCCGGCACTGGCCGGGGATCGCGGCGGCCGCGACCGGCGACCGGGGCGCCCGCGCCTATCTCGGGGCGCACCGGGCCGCCGTCACGCTGGTCGAGTGCGGGGACGTGGCCGAGCCGTTCGACATCGACACGGAAGCGGATCTGGGCCACCTTGAGTGAACGGGGTGGCACCGAGCGCCACCTTGGCTCGACCCGGAGAATCTCGATATCAACAAACCATTGAACTTCCACGATGAGGAAACTAGTATCCACTGTTCAGAAGCGTCCGACCGCTGATCGGGCGTGCTCCGCTCCACCCGGAACGACTGGCACCCGGTGCCACCGCTGAAGGAAGTGACCGCTCATGTCCGCAGCAGCGCCGTCTCCGCCGGCCATCGTCGACGCCGAGCCCCTGCCCCGCCAGGAGGAGGTGCTCACCGACGCGGCGCTCGCGTTCGTCGCGGAACTGCACCGGCGGTTCTCGCCGCGCCGCGCCGAACTCCTCGCCCGCCGGGCCGCACGCCGGGCCGAGATCGCCCGCACCTCCACGCTCGACTTCCTCCCGGAGACCGCCGCGATCCGCGCCGACGACTCCTGGCGGGTGGCCCCCTCCCCCGCCGCGCTCGACGACCGGCGGGTCGAGATCACCGGCCCCACCGACCGCAAGATGACCATCAACGCCCTCAACTCGGGCGCCCGGGTATGGCTCGCGGACTTCGAGGACGCCTCCGCCCCGACCTGGGAGAACGTCGTCCTGGGCCAACTGAACCTGATCGACGCCTACACCCGGAACATCGACTTCACGGACCCGGCGAGCGGCAAGTCGTACGCCCTGCGCCCGGACGAGGAGCTCGCGACGGTCGTCGTGCGGCCGCGCGGCTGGCACCTGGACGAGCGGCACGTCGAGGTCGACGGTGAGCAGGTGCCCGGCGCCTTCGTCGACTTCGGGCTCTACTTCTTCCACAACGCGCGACGGCTGCTCGACCTCGGCAAGGGCCCCTACTTCTACCTGCCGAAGACCGAGTCGCACCTCGAAGCCCGGCTGTGGAACGACGTGTTCGTCTTCGCGCAGGACCACGTCGGCATCCCGCAGGGCACCGTCCGCGCGACCGTGCTGATCGAGACGATCACGGCCGCGTACGAGATGGAGGAGATCCTCTACGAACTCCGCGACCACGCCTCGGGACTGAACGCCGGCCGCTGGGACTACCTGTTCTCCATCGTCAAGAACTTCCGGGACGGCGGGCCCCGGTTCGTCCTGCCGGACCGCAACGCCGTGACGATGACCGCCCCGTTCATGCGGGCGTACACCGAACTCCTCGTCCGCACCTGCCACAAGCGCGGCGCGCACGCGATCGGCGGCATGGCCGCCTTCATCCCCTCCCGGCGGGACCCCGAGGTCAACAAGGTGGCCTTCGAGAAGGTCCGCGCCGACAAGGACCGCGAGGCGGACGACGGTTTCGACGGCTCCTGGGTCGCCCACCCCGACCTGGTCCCGATCGCCATGGAGTCCTTCGACCGGGTCCTCGGCGACCGGCCCAACCAGAAGGACCGGCTGCGCGAGGAGGTCCACGTCGAGGCCGCCGACCTGATCGCGGTCGACTCGCTGGACGCCCGGCCGACGTATCCCGGTCTGGTCAACGCCGTCCAGGTGGGCATCCGTTACATCGAGGCCTGGCTGCGCGGCCTGGGCGCGGTGGCCATCTTCAACCTGATGGAGGACGCGGCCACCGCGGAGATCTCGCGCTCGCAGATCTGGCAGTGGATCAACGCGGGCGTCGAGTTCGAGAACGGCGAGAAGGCGACCCCGGAGCTGGCCCGCAAGATCGCCGCCGAGGAACTCGACGGCATCCGGAAGGAGATCGGCGAGCAGGCCTTCGCGGCCGGCCACTGGCAGCAGGCCCACGACCTGCTGCTCACCGTCGCCCTGGACGACGACTACGCGGACTTCCTGACGCTGCCCGCCTACCGGCAGCTGCGGGGCTGACCCGGCCTATTCCCGCCCGGCGCCGTCCGAGTGGCCCAGGGACCTCCCCGGGGCCACTCGGTCGCGTACCGCCCGCTTCACGGCCGTCGGCTCCGGGAACCCCTGTTCGCGCCGGTCCCACACCACCTCGTCACCGACCCGCACGACGAAGACACCGCCCTTGCCCGGCTTCAGGGCCAGCTCCGTCAGCTCGGTCTCGAAGGTGGTCAGCAGCTCCTGCGCCAGCCAGGCCGCGCGGGGCAGCCAGCGGCACTGGGTGCAGTACTCGATCTCGACCCGCCGGCTGTCGCTCATCCGAGATGCACCGACCAGTCCTGTTCGGCCGCGGGCTTGCCGTGCAGGTCGGGAACCTGCTTCAGCCAGGCCGGGCGTCCCCGCTGCGCCCGGGCCGTGCGGGCGGCCTCCTCGGCCGCGAGCTGCTCGCTGCCGGGGAAGTCGGTGGGCAGCCACCGCGCGGAGGACCGGACCCGGGCCAGCAGGTAACCGAGGTAGGCCTCACGCATCCCGTCGGGCGTGCCGAAGTCGGTGAGCCAGGCGTCGGGGACCTCGGCGAGGGTGTCCCTGAGCAGCTTCTCGGTCACCCGGGGAACGAGTTCGGCGTCGGCGGCCCGGGTGTCGGGGCGGTACCGGCCGAGGGCGTGGTGCCGGAAGTCGTAGGCCTTCTCGGGCACCGAGGTGTCCCAGCGGTGGTGGAAGACCAGGGCCGCTCCGTGGTCGATGAGCCACAGGCGCGGGGGCGAGGTGCCGAACGTCGGCCAGACCATGAGGTTGGAGCTGTGCACCGTACGGTCGACGTTGACGGTGAGCGCGTCCAGCCAGACGATCCGGCCGGCCTCCAGCGGGTCCACCGGGAAGACCTCGGCGATCTCCGGGGTGAAGTCCTTCGCGCCGGGCAGGAAGTCCATCCCGAGGTTCACCCCGGCGCTGGCCGCGTGCAGCTCGCGCACCTCCTGGTGCGGCTCGTGCCCGGCGATCGCCGGATCGAAGTGCACGAGGACCAGTTCCGGGAACCGCAGGCCCAGGGCCCGCGCCAGCTCCCCCACGATCACCTCGGCGACCAGCGCCTTGCGGCCCTGCGCGGAGCCGGTGAACTTCACGACGTACGTCCCGAGGTCGTCGGCCTCGACGATCCCGGGAACCGACCCGCCGGACCGCAGGGGTTCGACATAGCGGGTCGCGGTGACCTGTCTCAACATCTCCCCGGGTCACCCGTCCCTTCGCCCGCAGCTGTCCCCCGGCGCCAAGTGACCATAGTAACCGAGGGTGATCGCCGGCGCGGGCGGCGATCACCGCCGCCGCGGCCCCGGCGGGGCCAGCGGGTTCGGCAACGGCAGATAGCGCGCGTCGGCGCCGTCCGCGCCCGTCCAGCGCAGCAGCAGGTTCGTCTTGCCCGGCAGGGTGGGCGACGACGGGAGCGCGGCGGCCTCCGGCAGCGGATGCCCCGCCAGCTCCCGGCGGACCGCGGGCCAGGGGTCGAACCCGGCGTGCTGCTCGGCGAGCGCGCCGGCGACCTCGATCAGATGGTTGACGACCAGGCAGTACACCAGCCGCTCCCACCCGGCCGCCCGCTCCACGTCGGCCAGCAGCTTGACGCCCTCGGCGTCCCGGTACAGCGCCTGCACCGGCATGCCGTCCGCGTCGACGGCGACCAGGGTGTTCTGCAGATGCGCCTCGAGTACGACGCCGTGGTCGGCGAAGGCCGTGAGCGCCGGGGGTACGACCGCGCGCAGGTACGCCCGCCACCAGGCGTCCGGGTCCCGCGTCGCGGCCAGGGGGCTGCCCTCGAAACCCTCCACCAGGCCCGCCGCGAGCAGCGGGGTGGCCCCGGGGAGCAGCGGACCGCGCAGCCCGTCCCGGACCACCACCGCGAGTTCCTCGAAGGCGAAGCGGGCGGTGCGGTAGCCGCGGTCGCCGAGCCACGCCGCGGGCCCGTCCTGCGCCGCGAAGGCGGCGGTCGCGGCCGCGTCCGTACGGCGCAGTCTCCGCAGGTCGTGCGCCCACAGCCGACGGATGTCGTTGGTGATGCGGACGTCCAGGCTGAACTTCAGGAAGAGATCGCGCGCCGGGTCGTACACCGTGCGGATCGCGGCCGTCGGCCAGACCTCGCCGCCGGTCTCCGGCAGCCGCACCAGCCGCCCGTCGGCGAAGGCCGCCTCCAGTTCACGGCCGACCAGGTCGAGCTGCCAGGGGTGGGCCGGGAGCAGCCGGTAGCCCGGCGGTACGACGGCCAGCGCGTCCAGCGCCGACGTGTCGCCCTCCTCGGCCACCTGGTCCTCGCGCACCCCGAGCAGCACCAGCGGGAACCGGGCGTGTGCCTCGGGCGCGTACGGCAACCAGGCGGTCACCGGGCCGCCACCGCGCGCCTTGGGGGCCGGGTGGTAGGGATGGCCGGTGATGAGGGACTGCTCCGAGCGCTGGTACGGGTCGCCGGGCGCCGTCGCCCGGGCGCGTGCCGTGAGCAGCGCGGCGACCGCGTCCCGGCTGTCGATCATCTCCGCGGGCAGATCGCCGTTGGACAGCCCGGTGTGTCCGCGCAGCTCCTCGGCGACGAGTTTCACCAGCTCGGTGTGGCCGACGCGGTGCCAGCGGCCGGCCACGTACACCTCGGGCGCGGCGGGCCGGCGGGCGCCGCGCACCCGCAGCAGCCGGCCGCCGCCGGGCAGCCGGTAGGTCCGCGGCCCGCCCTGCCCCAGGTCCGGGAACGAGCCGTCCCCGGCCTGCGGCGGCGGCCCTGCCCCGTCGTCGGGGAGCGGCTCGGCCACCTCCCGCAGCAGGCAGTTGAGCAGGGGCGCGGCGGCGTACGCGTCGGCGCGTTCGCCGATGCCGTCACCGGGGGGCATGAGATCCACGCGTTCCATTCGTTCGCTACGTCCGCACGGTCCGATCGTGATCAGTATGTCTGTCGTCCACCGCCATCATGACCGCCGAACCCGTCGCCGAGGAGCCTCTCCGTGCACCGTCCCTCCCCCATCGAGACACAGCTCGCCACGGAGCTGGCCGAGGCCCGGCCGGACCTCGTGCCCGGGTACACGGCCGAGCTGCCCGGTGCGCGGGCGGCGGTCCTGACCAGGCTGTGGCGGGCGCTGGCGCACGAGCCGCTGCCCCGGGTGACCCGCCGGGTGCGCGGGGCGCACAGCCTGGCCCTCGGGCTGGCCGACGGACGCGTCCTGCACGGCCCGCCCGCGGACCCGTACGCCACCGGCGCGTATGTCACCGCCGTACGTCTGGACGGGGTGTCCTACGACGACCCGGCGCGGCTGATGACCGACCTGGGATGGCCGCACTCGGCGGGGTTCGCGGCCGAACTCGGGCACAGCGCTGCGTCGCTGGCGCTCTCGCGGGCGAACCGGCAGGCCCCCGGGCAGGAGTGGCCCGGGAGGGACTGGGAGTGGGAGCAGCGGGTGGTCGACGGGCATCCGTTCCATCCCAACTGCCGCTCCCGGCCCGGCTTCTCGGTCGCCGAGCAGCTCGGCTACGGGCCGGAGCACCGTCCGCTGGTACGACTGGAGACGGTCCCGGTGGCGGCCGGCGACTGCCTGCTGACCGGTGACTGGCCGGACGAACTCCGGGACGCGGGGCGGCTGCTGATCCCGGTGCATCCCTGGCAGACCGCCCATGTCCTCAAGGACGGCCCGGGCGAACCCTGGCGGACCGCGCACCCGCTGATGTCCCTGCGCACCCTGGCGCTGCCCGGCGGACCGCACGTGAAGACCGCGCTCAGCGCCCGGCTGACGTCGTCCGTCCGCGACATCTCGGCGTACTCGGTCGACGCGGCCGTCACCCTGTCGGAGTTCGCCACCGACCTCGCGTCCCGTACGGACGGGCTCCTGCACGTCACCCGTACCCTGGGCGCGGCGACCGCGGGCTCCGCCGACCTGGCGGCCGTGCTGCGCGAGTCGCCCGAGGCGTACGCGGCACCCGGTGAGCGGGTCCTGCCGGTGGCCGCCCTGGCCACCACCGCCCTGCCCGCGTCGCCCTCCTGGCTGGCCGACTTCACCCGGCTCGCCCTGACGGTGGGGCTGCGGCTGCTGGAGCTGGGCGTGGCCCTGGAGGCGCACGGCCAGAACCTCCTGGTGGTGCTCTCCGCGACCGGCGCCCCGCTCCGGCTGGTCTACCGCGACCTCGCCGACATCCGTCTGAGCCCGGCCCGTCTGACCCGGCACGGCATCACCCCGCCCGGGCTGACGGGGCGCCTGGTCACCGACGACGAGACGACGCTGCGGCGCAAGCTGTTCGGTTCCCTGGTCGCGGGTGCCCTCGCCGGGACGGCGGGTTCCGCGCCGGCGCTGGCGGCGGCGCTGGAGACCGCCGCGCGGGACCTTCCGGCCGGTCCCGACCTGGCGGCCCTCCTGGAAGGTCCGCTGCCGGCGAAGGCGCTGACGCTGATGCGGCTGTCGCCGCAGGCGCCCGGGGACCGGTGGGCGGCGCTGCCGAATCCGCTGGTGGCGGCGGAGTGAGCGCTCACCTTCCGGGCCGCCACCCTCCGTTGGCCTCAAGGCCGCCCCGCTTTTGGTCTCCGGACCTCGTTTTGGAGCCCGGCGCCTCTGATCAATAGGATCCGCCGATGATCAGAACACAACGGCTGGCGGCGGGAGTCTGCGCACTGCTCGCCGCCCTGGCGGCAGGGATCGCGTTCCCCGGTGGAGCGGTCGCCGACGAGACCGACCAGGCCGCTCCCAAGGTGGAACTCGTGCTGGACGTCAGCGGATCCATGCGGACGGCGGACATCGACGGCGGGACGCGGATGGCCGCGGCCAAGCAGGCGTTCAACGAGGTGCTGGACGCGACGCCCGAGGGCGTTCAGCTCGGCATCCGCACGCTCGGCGCCAACTACGCCGGGAACGACAAGAAGACCGGCTGCAAGGACACCGCGCAGCTCTACCCGGTCAGCACCCTGGACCGCACGGAGGCGAAGACCGCCGTCGCCACGCTGTCGCCGACCGGGTGGACCCCGATCGGTCCGGCGCTGCTCAAGGCGGCCGACGACCTCCAAGGCGGCTCCGGGACCCGCCGCATCGTCCTGATCAGCGACGGCGAGGACACCTGCCCGCCGCTGGACCCGTGCGAGGTGGCCCGCGAGATAGCCGCGAAGGGCGTCGGGCTGACCATCGACACCCTCGGCCTGGTGCCGGACGCCAAGACCCGTGACCAGCTGACCTGCATCGCGGACGCGACCGGCGGCACCTACACCTCCGTTCAGCACAAGGAGGAACTGACCGACCGGGTCGGGCAGTTGGTGGACCGGGCGGCCGATCCGGTGGTGACGCCGGTGGCGACGGACGGCGCCGGGCAGTGCTCCTCGGCGCCCGCGCTGAAGTCCGGGCTGTACACCGACCGCGAGGAGTTCGGGCAGCAGCGCTGGTACAAGGTCGACGTCAACCCCGGCCAGGAGCTGCGGGCTTCGGTCAGCGTCGCCGCCGACCGGGCCGTCAACCCGGACTACGGCGTACTGCTGCGCGCGGTGACCGCGCACGGACGCGAGATCGTCCGCGGCGAGGCCTCGGGCACCGACCGCACCGACGTGATCTCGACCGGCCTGCGGTACCCGAAGGCCGAGAGCGACGACGACGAGGACACCACGCCGGAGACCGTCTGTCTCCAGGTGACCAACTCCTTCTCGGCCGCGGCCGGCGTGAAGACCAGCCCGGGCATGCCCGTCGAACTGACGGTGGACGTGGTGGACGGACCGTCGAAGGCCTCCGACGTGGCCTCCTTCGGTCTCGGCCGTGGCTGGTGGCTGCTCGGGGCGCTGGTGGTGGCCGGCTTCCTCGCGGGTCTGATCTGGGGCTGGGTGTCCCGCTGGCGGGTAGCGGTCTGGAGGACCAACTGATGTCGATCACACGTGTGCTGAGCGCCGCCCTGCTGGCGGTGGGACTGGCCGCCGGCCCGGCCGTCGCCGACGATGCCTCGCCCTCCCCCAGCGCCTCGGAGGACAGCGGCGCGCCCACCCAGGCGGGTACGTCCTTCCGTACGGCGACCGAGGTCGACCAGGGTCAGCAGGCCACCGCCAGCGGGTCGACGGGCGACTACATGTACTGGTCGTTCGCCGCCGACACCGGTCAGCGCCCGGACGTCAGGGCGACGGTGAAGCTCCCCGACTCGCACGGGGCGCAGACCTGGCAGATCGACGTGTACGACGGTCTGCGGCGCCGCCAGGCCTGCCAGTACGGTGCGGCGACCCGCACCGCGCCGCAGGGCGCCACGTCGGTGGAGCTCGCCTGCGTGACGCGTACCGTCCGGGCCTGGTCGGAGCCGTGGGCCAACGACCCGCTGCCCGGCACGTACTACGTCCGGCTGACGGCGGTGGACCTCGGCAACGCCGACCTCGGCAAGCCGGTGGGCGCCGAGGTCGAGGTGGACTCGAAGGACATCGGCGGTTCGGCGGCCGTGGACGGTTCGCTGGCCAAGCCGCTGGTGCCCGGGATCGCGGTCACCTCCGAGAAGAGCGACGGCGACAAGAAGACCGCGGTGCTCTCCAGCTTCGGTTCCAACGACGGCTGGTCGTCGGGCTGGTGGACCGACCGCTGGGTGTGGACCGGGATCGGCGGGGTGCTGGCCGCGCTGGCCGGCATCGGCGGATACGCGCTGACCCGGGGAGCCGGCCGGCCGTACCGGGTGCCGCCGGGCGCCTGACCCTGCGTGTTCCGGTGACCGGGCCCCCGTTCGCGGCGGGCCCGGTCGCCGTTTCAGGTCTCCCGCAGCTCCTTGGCCAGCGCGCCGTCCCCGGTGACCGTCACCCGCCCGGCCCGGACCGCGTCCGGCAGGCCCAACTCCCCGCGGGCCAGGGCCGTACAGGTCGCGGCGTCGAGCAGGAGCCGCGCGTCGGGCTCGCGCGGCGCGGGACCGTCGCCGTACACCGGGCCGTCCTCCGCGCCGGCGTACAGATGGAAGTCACCTTCGTCGAGCCGGACTTCGACCAGCCCCTCGCTGTCGAGGGCCCGCAGCAGCGGCAGCGCGAACCAGTGGGCGCGCACCGCGTCGGTGGGCCCACGCTCGCCCAGCTCGGACTCCCCCCAGCTCCCGAGCGCCTGCAGAACCGGTAGCAACTCCCGTCCCCGGTCGGTGAGTTCGTACACGTACGCCGCGGCCGGCGGGGGCATCCGACGCCGGTTCGCGAGCCCGTCCCGCTCCATGTCCTTCAGCCGGGAGGCGAGGACGTCCGTGCTGACCCCGGGCAGATCCGCGTGCAGGTCCGTGTAGCGGCGGGGACCGGCGAGCAGCTCCCGGACGATCAGCAGGGTCCAGCGGTCGCCGACGACGTCGAGGGCGCGGGCCGCGGAACAGAACTGGTCGTAGCTTCGGCGAGGTGACATGCGGCGCAGTCTAGACAAGATGTTGGACTTTCCAAGCTGTCACTTGGTAAAACCAAGCAACACGAGTTCCCGGAGGGGCGCATGGAGTTCCGGCAGTCCAACAAGCTCAGCGAGGTCTGTTACGAGATCCGCGGACCGGTGATCGAGCACGCCAACGCGCTGGAGGAGGCGGGCCACAGCGTGCTGCGCCTGAACACCGGCAACCCGGCGGCCTTCGGCTTCGAGGCACCGGAGGAGATCCTCCAGGACATGATCCGGATGCTCCCGCAGGCCCACGGCTACACGGACTCCCGCGGCATCCTCTCCGCCCGCCGGGCCGTGGCCCAGCGCTACCAGGCGCTCGGCCTGGAGGTGGACGTCGACGACGTCTTCCTCGGCAACGGCGTCTCGGAACTGGTCTCCATGGCCGTACAGGCGCTGGTCGAGGACGGCGACGAGATCCTGATCCCCGCCCCGGACTTCCCCCTGTGGACCGCGGTGACCACCCTGGCCGGCGGCAAGGCCGTGCACTACCTCTGCGACGAACAGGCCGACTGGTACCCGGACCTGGCCGACATGGAGTCCAGGATCACGGACCGCACCAAGGCCGTGGTGATCATCAACCCCAACAACCCCACCGGCGCCGTCTACCCGAAGGAGATCGTCGAGGGCGTCCTCGACCTGGCCCGGCGGCACGGCCTGATGGTCTTCGCCGACGAGATCTACGACCAGATCCTCTACGACGACGCCGTCCACCACTCGGCCGCGGCCCTCGCCCCCGACCTGGTGGTCCTCACCTTCTGCGGCCTGTCCAAGACCTACCGGGTGGCCGGCTTCCGCTCCGGCTGGCTGGTGGTCACCGGCCCCAGGCAGCACGCGAAGGACTACCTGGAGGGCCTCACCATGCTGGCCTCCATGCGGCTGTGCGCCAACGCGCCCGCCCAGTACGCCATCCAGGCCGCGCTCGGCGGCCGCCAGTCGGTCCGCGACCTCGTCGCGCCCGGCGGCCGGCTGTACGAACAGCGCACGGTGGCCTGGGAGAAGCTCAACGAGATCCCCGGCGTGAGCTGCGTCAAGCCGAAGGGCGCCCTGTACGCCTTCCCGCGCCTGGACCCCAAGGTGCACCGGATCCACGACGACGAGAAGTTCGTCCTGGACCTGCTCCTCCAGGAGAAGATCCAGGTCGTCCAGGGCACCGGCTTCAACTGGCCCACCCCGGACCACTTCCGCATCCTCACCCTCCCGCACGCCGAGGACCTGGAGACCGCGATCGGCCGGATCGGGCGGTTCCTGAGCGGGTACCGGCAGTAGGCCGGTGCGCGGGCCGGTCATCCCGGGTAGCCCCTACCCATGACCCAGCGCCCGCTGCTCCTCCTCGACGTCGACGGACCCCTCAACCCGTTCCGGGCCCGGCTGCTGCGCCATCGCGGGTACGTGACCCACCGGCTGCGTCCGGCGAACTGGTCGGCCCGCCAGCGGCCGGGCTCACGCAGGCTCCGCCGCGGCCTGAGGGTGCGGCTGCACCCGGGACACGGGGCCCGCCTGCTCGCACTGCCGTACGACCTGGCCTGGGCCACCACCTGGATGCACGAGGCCAACGAGATGATCGGTCCGGCCGTCGGACTGCCCGAACTGCCCGTCATCGAGTGGCCCGAGCTGTTCGCGAAGGACCCGGACGGGCTGTACTGGAAGACGCGGACCGTGGTGGCCTGGGCGGCGGGGCGGCCGTTCGTGTGGGTCGACGACATGGTCACCGAGCTGGACGTCCGCCATGTCGCCCAGCACCACGACGGCCCCGCGTTGCTCCTTCCGGTCGACCCGCGCCACGGTCTGCGGGCGCGTGAGTTCGCCGAACTGGAACGCTGGGCTCATAGCCTCTGACCCATGGCTGATGTCTTTCTCGTCCGGCACGGTGAGACCGAGTGGTCGCGGTCCGGACGGCACACCGGGTGGACCGACGTTCCCCTCACCGAGCACGGGCGGGAGGAGGCACGGCGGCTGGTCCCGTTGATCCGCTCGCACCGCATCGGCGCGGCCTTCGTCAGCCCGCTCCAACGGGCCCGGGAGACCGCCGAGCTGATCGGCGTGCCCGACGCCCGGGTCGACGCGGACCTGCGGGAATGGGACTACGGCGGCTACGAGGGCGTGACCACCGTGGAGATCCAGCGCACCCGGCCCGGCTGGTTCCTCTTCACCGACGGGGTCGCGCCCGGCCCGCCCGAGCACCCCGGCGAGACCCCGGAGCAGGTCGGCGAGCGGGCCGACCGGATGCTGTCCAAGGTCGAGGCGGCCCTCGCCAACACCGAGGGGGTCGTGCTGCTGGTGGCGCACGGCCACTTCCTGCGCGTCCTGACCGCCCGCCGCCTCGGCCTGCCCCCGGCCGACGGCGCCCTCTTCCAGCTGGCGACCGGCACCCTGTGCCGGCTCGGCACGGAACACGACCGCCCGGTGATCGCGGGCTGGAACATCCGCCCGGCCGAGCCGGGCCGGTGACGGCCGCCGGCGGCCGCTGACCTCCCTCCGGCCCGGTGTCAGTGCGCGGTCGTAGCCTTCTCAGGAGCGGACCGCTACGCGTCCGCACGGACCGACGTTCCGGGAGGAGCACGCCGTGACCCGACCGCCCTCCGCCGCGCAGCGGCGGGTCATCGACGCCGCCGATCCGGTGACCGGACGGCTGCGGGGCACCGAGGCGCAGTTGGCGGCGCTGGTGAGGCACGGGCTCGCCTTCCGGCATCCGCGGCCGCCCCACGACCACTTCCTGACACCGGCGGGGCACCGGGTGCGGGAGGAGGAGGCGCCGGGGGCGGTTCCGCGTCCCCCGGAGCCGCCCCCGGCCGAACCGGACCGGGTGTTCGCCGCGCGGGTCGGCGGCGAGGAGACCGCGGTGGACGGTCCCGCCCGGGCACGCGAGGTGCACAGCGCCTGGCAGGGGCTCCTGGAGCTGCGCCGGATGACCAATTCCGACGGCGCCACGGACCGGCCGTGCGCCTGGGAGCGTACGCATCTGGTGCGGGCCGCCGCGCTCGCCCTGGAGGCGGCCGGGCATCCGCCCGAGGGACCGGCGACGGCCGGCTACCGGGTGCGGGCGACTCCGCAGCCCGAGGCGGTCGCGGTGCACGCGCCGGAAGGCGAGCCGCTGCGGGCCTGCGCGGCCACCCTGGAGCGGGCGGGATGGCAGACCGGCGAGTACACCGGGCCGCGGTCGCGCACGCGCTATCTGCTGGCCTCACCGCGCCGGGTGTGACGGCCGGGCCGGGATGCCGGTGAGCGAGCACCGCCCCGCACACGGCACCCGTGCGGGGCGGCCCGGCCGCCGGCGGGTCGCAATCGGAGGCCCGCGGGGCTCGATGCCGGCCGGCCGCGCGCCCGGGGGCTCGATGCGCCGGCCGGCTGTCCGGCCGAGGTCTTCGAGCGGCTCGCCCCGGCTCCTGAGCCGTCCGGCCCCGGACCGGCACCGCCTACGCGTCGAGCAGTTCGGGCCGGTGCTCGGCGTCGTAGGCCGCCCGCGCCCGCGCGACGTAGCCACGGTTGCGCTCGGCCCAGTCGGTCAGCCGCGACAGCGTCGCGTGCAGTTCGAGGGCCACCGGGGTGAGTCCGTACTCCACCTTCGGGGGCACGGTCGGATACACCGTGCGGGTGACCAGCCCGTCGCGCTCCAGGTTGCGCAGGGTGAGGGTCAGCATCCGGCGGCTGATGCCCTCGATGCCGCGCTCCAGTCCGGTGAACCGGATGGGGCCCTGCGACGCCGCGAGCAGGATCTGGACGCTCCACTTGCCGGCGACCCTGTCGAGGACCTCACGGACCGGGCAGGGGTCCTCGTCCACGACCCGCGCGGTCGCACCGGTGTTCCGCTGGGACATCGAGCTGCCTCCTTAACGTCCCCCTCATGATCGCCAGAGGCCGCCTCGGCCACCACCGGAACACCGGGGCCCGCACCGGCGGCCCCGCCACGGGTCGCGGACGGTCACGGGATCGACTCCGGGGTGACGAGCGGTACGGCCCCCGGGATCCCGGGGGCTTCGGGAGCCGTGCCCGGCGTCGTCCCGGCACTGCGGTGCCCCAGGTGGTTGAAGACGAGGTTGAGCAGGACGGCCGCCACGCAGCCCGTGGAGATGCCCGAGTCCAGGACGATCCGGGCGGTCTCCGGGAAGGCGTGGTAGAAGTCCGGCGCGGTGATCGGAACGATGCCGACGGCCAGCGACACCGCGACGACGAGCACGTTCTCGTCCTTCTCCAGCCCCGCCCCGACCAGGGTCTGGATGCCGCTGGCGGCCACCGAGCCGAACAGCACCACACCCGCGCCGCCCAGCACCGGCCGGGGTACGACGGCGATCAGCGCGGCGGCGGCCGGGCACAGGCCCATCAGCACCAGGAACCCGCCGCCGACGGCGACCACGAACCGGCTGCGGATCCGGGTCATCGCGACCAGGCCGATGTTCTGGGCGAAGGCGCTGCACATGAACCCGTTGAAGAGCGGGCTGATCGCCGAGCCGAGGGTGTCGGCGCGCAGGCCCGCCGCGATGGTCCGCTCGTCCGCGGGGCGTTCCACGATCTCGCCCAACGCCAGCATGTCGGCGGTCGATTCGGTCATCGAGACCACCATCACCACGCACATGGACAGGATCGCGGCGATGTGGAACTGCGGGGCCCCGAAGTGGAAGGGGGCCGGGAAGCCGACGACGTCCGCGTCCGCGACCGGGCCGAAGTCCGTGACGCCGAAGGGCAGGGCGACGACCGTGCCGGCGACCAGGCCGATCAGCACGGCGATCTGCTTGACGAAACCGCGGGTGAAACGGCGCAGCAGCAGCACCAGGAGGAGGGTCGCGGCGGCCAGGCCCAGGTACTTGGCCGATCCGTAGTCGTGCGCGGCCGGGTCGGGTCCCTGGGCCCAGCCGAAGGCCACCGGGAGCAGCGAGACGCCGATCAGGGTGATGACCGTGCCGGTGACGACGGGCGGGAAGAAGCGCACGGCCATGCTGAAGAAGGGGGCGGCGAGGAAGCCGAGGAGTCCGGCGACGATCACCGCGCCGAAGATGACGGGCAGGGCGTCGGACCTGTCGTGGGTGGAGGCGGCGATCGCGGTCATCGGGGCGACCCCGGCGAAGGTGACGCCGTTGACGAAGGGCAGCCGGGCGCCGATCTTCCAGATGCCGAGGGTCTGCAGGAAGGTGGCGAGGCCCGCGGTGAAGAGGCAGGCGCCGGTGAGGAAGGTCAGGTCGGCGCCGGTCAGTCCGATGGCGGCGCCGACGATCAGGGGCGGGGCGACGACTCCGGCGTACATGGCGGCCACGTGCTGGAGGCCGGTGGTGGCCATTCTCAGGGGCGGGAGTTTCTCGTCGACGGGGTGCGAGGACACGGCGGCTCTCCTCCGGTCGGGTACGCGTCGGCTCTGACGCGGGTTTCAGGGAGGTGGTGCGTGATCCAGGTCGTGCGGGACCCGTGAGGAGGACGGTGACCGTTCCCGGGCGCGCGCGAGGAAGCGCGCGCCCGGCGGACGGCCGTCGTGGACCCGTCCGGGTCCACGACTACCGGCTGGGAGCCGTCCCTCCCTGCCGGAGCTCAAGTACCGTGACGGTTCGGGGGGTTCACCCGGCGGCGAGCTGGGCGAGGCGCTGGGCCTCGGCCCGGGTGGAGCGCGCGATCGCGTCCTCGTCGACATGCAGCAGGCGGCCCGCCTCGGCGATCTGACGGCCGTTCACGAAGGAGGCCGTGACCGGGGCGGCCGCGCCGAAGACCAGGGCGGTGACCGGGTCGGCGATGGAGGCGTGGGCGAGGGTGTCCAGCTTCCACAGCACCAGGTCGGCCAGCTTGCCGGGTTCCAGGGACCCGATCTGGTCTGCCCGGCCGAGGACCTGGGCGCCGCCGTAGGTGCCCAGGCGCAGCGCCTGACGGGCGTCGAGGGCCGCCTCCCGGTGCGCGCCGAGGCGGTTGATCAGCAGGGCGTTGCGCAGTTCGGTGTGGAGTTCGCCGGACTCGTTGGACGCGGTGCCGTCGACGCCGAGGCCGACCGGGACGCCGGCCGCGAGCATGTCGGGGACGCGGGCGATGCCGGCCGCGAGGCGGGCGTTGGACGACGGGCAGTGGGCGACGCCGGTCCTCGTGCGGGCGAACGCGGCGATGTCGGAGTCGTTCATGTGGACGCAGTGCGCCATCCACACGTCCTCGCCGAGCCAGCCGGTGGACTCGAAGTAGTCGGTCGGGCCCATCCCGAACAGCTCCTTGCAGAACTGCTCCTCCTCGACGGTCTCCGAGCCGTGGGTGTGCAGCCGCACTCCCAGGCGGCGGGCCAGCTCGGCTCCCTGGCGCAGGAGTTCGGTGGAGACGGAGAACGGCGAGCAGGGCGCGACGGCCACCTGGGTCATCGCGTCGAAGGAGGGGTCGTGGTGCTCGGCGACGGTCGCCTCGGTGGCGGCGAGGGCGCCTTCGAGGGTCTCGACGGCGAAGTCCGGCGGCAGACCGCCGTCCTTCTCGCTGCGGTCCATGGAGCCGCGGGCGAGGGTGAAGCGGACGCCGGTCTCGCGGGCGGCGCGGATGATGGCGCCGGACAGGTCACCGGAGCCCCGCGGGTAGACGTAGTGGTGGTCCATCGCGGTGGTGACACCGCCGCGGGCCATCATCGCGAGCGAGCCCTGGGCGGCCGCGTACACCATGGGCTCGTCGATGCGCGCCCAGGTCGGGTAGAGCGCGACCAGCCAGTCGAAGAGGTTGTGGTCGGTGGCGAGGCCCCTGGTGATCCACTGGTAGTAGTGGTGGTGGGTGTTGACCAGGCCGGGGGTGACCAGGTGCCCGGTGGCGTCGATGCGCCGGTCGACGTTCTCCAGACCTTCGGGGGCCCGGCCGGCGCCCAGCGATTCGACGCGGTTGCCGGCGATGACGACGTGCCCGTTCCCGTACTCGGTGTCGTCGGCGTCCACGGTCGCGATCGCACAGTTCTCGATGACGATGCGCCGGTCTGCTGCCATGGTTCGTCCTTTGCGCTGATGTGGAGAGGGCACGGCAGGACCCCGGGGGATTTGAGTGCCGTGGCCGGGAGACGCGCTCCCGGCCACGGGTGCCGAGACTGCTGAGGTCAGAGGTTGGTGAGGTCCGTGGGAATGCGCGCCTCGCAGCCGTCCCGCAGGACGGTGGCCTCGATGAGGCCGTAGGGGCGGTCGGCGGCGAAGTACACCTCGTTGTCGTTCTTCAGGCCGAAGGGTTCGAGGTCCACCAGGAAGTGGTGCTTGTTGGGCAGCGAGAAGCGGACCTCGTCGATCTCACCGCGGTTCTCGATGATGCGCGAGCCCATCTGGTAAAGCGTCTGCTGCAGGGAGAGGGAGTAGGTCTCGGCGAAGGCCTGGAGCATATGCCTGCGCGTCTGCTCGTAGGACTTCTCCCAGTTGGGCATCCGCTGTTCGTCGTCGGTCCAGTTGAACCGCCAGCGGGCGGCGACCTGGGTGGCGAGGATGCGGTCGTACGCCTCGGGGAGCGTCGTGTACTTGTCCTTGACGTAGCCCCAGAACTCGGAGTTCGTCGAGTTCATCACGACGAGGTCCTTGAGGCCGGAGACGATCTCCCACGACGAGCCGTCGTAGGTGATCTGGGTCAGCCGGGTCTCCTGGCCCTTGCGGACGAAGGAGTGCTTGACCTCGTCCGCGCCGATGAACCGGGAGTTGGCGTCGGAGGCCTCGATGCGCTCCCAGGCGTACTCCTCGATGCGGATACGGGCCCGGTGGATCGGCTCCTGGCTGGTCACGAAGTGACGGGCCAGGTGGATGCCGAACTGCTCGGCGGACTCGATGCCGTGTTCCTTGGCGAACGCGTACACGGTGTTCTTGGTGGTGTCCGTCGGCAGGACGCTGGCGTTCGAGCCGGAGTAGTGGACCTCGTCCATGTCTCCCGAGAGCGCGACGGAGACGTTCAGGTCCTTGATGTGGTGGGTGGCGCCGTCCCGCGTGATCTTTACGACTCGGTTCTCGGCCTTGCCGTACTGGTTCTGTCCCAGGATCGTGGGCATGTCTGCTAGCTCCCTCGGTATACGGAGTAGCCGAACGGGTTGAGCAGCAGCGGTACGTGGTAGTGCTCCCCGGGTTCGACGGCGAACGTGATCGCCACCTCCGGGAAGAACACGGCCGGTCCGCTGTCCCGATTCGCGGGGGCGTCCTGCTGCGCATCGGCTTGCTTCTTCTCGAAATACGGCTCCACGGCGAAGTCGAGCCGTACGTGGGTGGTCCCCTCCGGCGGCGCCGGCAGGTCCTTGCACCGGCCGTCCGGGTCGGTCGCGCCGGCGCCGAGTGCCTGCCAGTCCGCCGCACGGCCCCGGCGGGCGGAGAGCCGGACGGCGACGCCCTCGGCGGGGCGGCCGAGCGAGGTGTCCAGGATGTGGGTGGACACGGAGGCGGTGGTGCTGGTGCTCATGGTGTCAGGCGTCCTCTGCGACGAGTCGGGCGAGCCGGATGCGGTTGATCCTGCCCAGTTCGGTGCGGACGATCTCGCGCTCCTGGCCGGGCGCGTTGCCGATCCGCTCCTTGACCGCGTCCCGCATCTCCTCGGCGGTGCGGCCGGTCGCGCAGATCAGGAAGACGTGTCCGAACCTCTCCTGGTAGGCCAGGTTGAGTTCGAGCATCTCCGCCCTGAGCGCCTCGGCGGCGCCGGCCATGCCGGACTGTTCGCGGGCCGAGGCCGGGTCGCCGGGCTTGGGGCGGCCGATCGGCGGGTGGCCGGCCATGGCCTCCGCCAGGTCGGCCGTGCCCAGGTCGGCCGTGGCCGCGTCGCTCGCGGAGTACAGGGCCTCGGCCGAGGCGTAGGGGCGGGCGGCGAGCAGGTGCCGTACCCATGCGGTGGAGGCGCACGCCTCGTGGAGGGCGGCGGATGCCGCGGACTCCTCCAGGTCGTTGAACCGGGCCAGGCCCGGGGGCGTGGAAGTCGACGTCACGGGAGCCTCCGTGGCCGTTGGCGGCCTTCGTGCTGAACGGGCTGCCGTTAGCTAACGCTCTCCGGAAGGCGACGTCAACACTTTGTTGAAAATTCCGCGTAACAACGCCCCGGGGCCACCACGGGGCCTCCGGCGCCCGCCGGAGGCCGGGGACGTGCCGGTCAGCTCTCCTTGTCGCGGTTGAGGTAGTTGTAGACGGTGAAGCGGCTCACGCCGAGCGCGCTCGCCACCGTCTCCACGCCGTGCCGGACCGAGAAGGCACCCCGCGCCTCCAGCATCCGCACGACCTCCTGCTTCGCCTTGCGGTCCAGATCGGCCAGCGGCCTGCCCCGCTTGCGCTCCATGGCGGCCAGGATGTGGTCGAGCGAGTCGGCGAGCTGGGGCAGCCGCACGGCGACCACGTCCACGCCCTCCCAGGCGAGCACGACATCGTCGGCGCCGGCCTCGTCGGGCGGAAGCATCTCCCCGCCCATGGCGTCCACCAGCGGCTTCACGGCCGTGATGAAGGGCTCGTCCGCGTTTCCGGTCACTTGTCGCCGTCCTCCCCCACCACGTTGACCTGGAGCGAGATCCGGGTGGCCCCGGCCTCCAGGGTCCTGCGCAGCAGCGCGTCCACGGCGGTGAGCACGGCGTCGGTGCCGCCCTCGGCCGTGTTCCCGAACGGCCCGACGTCCACCGCGTCCAGCTGAGCACCCTCGATGACCTCACGGGCGACCACCGCGTGCGCGGGTGCCTCGTCCAGGTCGAAGGGCTCGGTCGTGAACTCCACTCTCAATCGCATTGCGCCCCCAGAAAACGTCCCTGACCTGCGCTTCGGCCGACCCCCGCACAGCCGTGACGCACCCGGGCCCGTCAGTTCCACCGCGACGGAACCGCTGTGTCCGCCACGAGGCGACCCTAGCCGACCGGAGCCCCCCTCCGCCCGGCCGCCGACCGGCACCGGACGCCCCGGATCCCGACGCTCCGGATCCGCGCCAGGCGCGTTAGGCGCGCTCGAACGTGCCGTACATGGTCGCTCGCGCGATCGCGTGGGTGAACAGGAGGAAGTCCATGGCGGCCGGGGTGGAGCTCTCGGTCACCCCCAGCTCCTCGACGCCGACGGCGTGGACCACGAGGAAGTAGCGGTCCGGGCCGTTGCCCGGAGGCGTCGCGGGGCCGAGGTACCTCCGGTGGCCGGCGTCGTTGGCCAGCGTCTTCGCCCTGCCCGGCAGATCCCTGCCGTCGCCCGCCCCTTCCGCCAGCTCGGTCACGGAGGCGGGCAGGTCGGCCACCGCCCAGTGCCAGAAACCGGAGGCGGTCGGCACGTCCGGGTCGAACATCGCGACCGCGAAACTCCGCGTCTCCTCGGGAAAGCCGGACCAGCTCAGCTGCGGTGAGACGTCCATCCCGCCCGCTCCCAGGATGCCGCTCACCTGCTCCCGGGCGAGCCGGCCGCCGTCGGCGACGGACTGCGAGGTGACCTGGAAGGTGCGGATCTCCGGCATGAAGTCGTACGGTCCATAGGGCTTGATCATGGCAATCCCTCCTGAGGGCCGGATCGCCGTCCCGCCGTCCGGCGAGGGGCTTGTTCGCTCTCCGGATCTTCGATCATGCACCGCCCGATCGGCTCGCCGCACCGCCTAGGGACCCCGGTCCGCCCTGAGTTGCCCGTCCTGTACGGGCCGTTCAGACTTGATGGACACGTCTGTAGGGAAGCGAGGCCGCCTGATGCAGATGCGCGCAGCTCGGATGCACGGATACCGGCAACCCCTTCGCATCGACGAGGTCCCGGTGCCCGATCCCGGGCCGGACGAGATCCTGTTGAAAGTCGCCGCCACGGGCATGTGCCGAAGCGACTACCAGCTTCTGGACGGATATTTCGAGGGGCCGTTCCCCGTGGAACTCCCTTACATCCCTGGCCACGAGGTCACCGGCCGGGTGGCGGGGATGGGCAGCGGTGTGCCGAAGTCGGTGGGTTACTCGGAGGGCGACATGGTGGTGGTCAACCCCAGCTGGGGTGACGGCACCTGCCGGCAGTGCCGCGAGGGCAACGAGAACCTGTGCAGCGGCAACGGCAGATGGGTGGGGTTCGGCCCGCCCGGTGGATTCGCCGAGTACATGGCGGTGGAGTGCCGGCACGCGATCCCGGTCTCGGAGGACGCCGCGAAGTTCCCCCAGTTCCTCGCGCCCATGACCGACGCGGGCATGACCCCGTACCGCGGGATGAAGAAGCTCCGGGACGCGGGCAAGCTGGGGCCCGGCCGCACGGTCGCGGTCACGGGCATCGGCGGGCTGGGCAGTTACGCGATCCAGTACGCGAGGCTGCTGGGCGGCGGCGCCACCGTGGTGGCGTTCGCGCGCAGCGACGGCAAGCTGGACGTGGCCCGGGAGAACGGCGCGGACTACGGGATCAACGTCAGGGACAAGTCCGTCGAGACCATCCAGGACGAGCTGGAGAGCCTGACGGGCCGGCGGACGGTCCACGCCATCCTGGACTGCGTCGGCAGCGAGGCGTCCGTCTCCATGGGGTTCGACCTGCTGGGCCCGGAGGGCGCGCTGGCGGCCGTCGGCCTCATGAGCGACCGCGTCGAGCACCGCCAGTTCCCCTTCGTCGGCACCGAGTTGTCGTATCTCGGCTCCTTCTGGGGCAACCACCTGGACCTCGTCGAGGCGCTCTCCCTCGCCGAGGCGGGTCTGGTCACGCACAACGTCACCGAGGTCGCCCTCGAGGACGTCAACGAGAATCTGGAGGCCCTCGGCCGCGGCGACGTGGTCGGACGCCAGGTCATCGTCTTCGACTGAGCTCCGCGCGGGCCGCGACCGGCGCCCCGGCCCGGCCGCGGCTCAGCCGCGCTCGTGCCACGGTGCTCAGCCGCGCTCGTGCCACGGTGCTCAGCCGCGCTCGTGCTGCCACGGTGCTCAGCCGCGCTTGCGCAGGAAGCTCCGCAGCCGGCGCTCCGGCCAGGTGTTGATCACGTCCTCCTTGGTCAGCCGGCCGCGCTGGGCCGTGCCGATGCCGTAGCGCATGACGTCCAGTTGCGGGACGGCGTGGGCGTCGCTGTTCACGGCGAACCTCACCCCGTACCGCCGGGCCCGCAGGATGTCCTCGTCGCGCAGGTCCAGGCGGGACGGGTGGGCGTTGATCTCCAGGGCCGTGCCGGTGCGGGCGCAGGCCTCGAAGACCGCGTCGAGGTCGGCGTCGATGCCGGGCCGCTTGCCGATGAGGCGGGTGGTGGGGTGGCCGATGATGTGGACATGGGGGTTCTCGCAGGCCCTCACGAGGCGGCGGGTCAGGGCGTCCCGGCTCTGGTTGAAGTGCGAGTGGACCGAGGCCACGCACAGGTCGAAGCCGGCGAGGAAGTCGCCCGGCCAGTCCACCTCGCCGTCGGGGCCGATGTTCAGTTCGGTGCCGTGCAGCAGCCGTAGTCCGCCGCGCCGCCCCTTGGTGGGGAAGGTGCCGTCCAGCTCGCGCACCCGCTCCCGCTGGGCCAGCATCCGCTCGTCGGTCATGCGCTGCATGACCAGGTCGGGCGCGTGGTCGGTGATCGCGTAGTAGGCGTAGCCGCGCCGGGCGGCCGCGGCCGCCATCTCCTCCAGCGGGGCGAGCCCGTCGGTGAGGTCGGTGTGGGTGTGCAGGTCGCCGCGCAGGTCGGCCTCGGTGACCAGGTCCGGCAGCTCGCCGCGCAGCCCGGCCTCGATCTCGCCGCGGTCCTCGCGCAGCGGCGGCGGGATCCAGGGCAGGCCGAGGCGGCCGTACACCTCCTCCTCGGTCTCGGAGACGATCTTCTCGCCGCTCTCGGCGTCGAAGAGTCCGTACTCGGAGAGCTTGAGCCCCTGGTGCACGGCCCGTTCGCGGGTGCGGATGTTGTGGGCCTTGGAGCCGGTGAAGTACTGGAGCGCGGCTCCCCAGGAGTCCGGCGGCACCACCCGCAGGTCGACGTCGAGCCCCTTGCCGGTGCGCACGGAGGTCTTGGTCCCGCCCTGTCCGATGACCTCGGTGACGTACGGCAGCCCGGTGAACGCCCGCATGACCGGCGCCGAATCCTCGGCCGCGACGAGGATGTCGATGTCACCGATCGTCTCGCGGCACCGGCGCAGCGAACCGGCGTAGACGCACTTCTCGCAGCCGGGCACCTCGGACAGCGCCCGGACGATGTCCTCCGCCAGGTCCATGGCGACATCGATGCCCACCCGGCCGCCGGCCGACCGGAGCAGTTCGATGCCGTGCAGGATGTTCTCCTCCGTCCTGGGCCCGAAGCCCTTGAGGTCGCGCAGCCGTTCCTGGTGGATGGCCTCGGCGAGTTCCTCGACCGAGGAGACACCCAGTTCCTCGTAGACCGCCATGGCCTTCTTCGGGCCGAGCGTGGGGATGGCGGTCAGCCGCCGCACGCCGTCGGGGATCCTCGCCCGCAGCTCCTCCACGGCGGACACGCTGCCCTGGTCGAAGAACTCCAGGATCTTCTGGGCGATGGACTTCCCGACGTTCGGGATCTCCTGGAGTCCCTTGAGGTCGAGTGCGGCGACGTCGGCGTGGTGGCCGCCTACCGCGCGGGCTGCCTTCTCGTAGACCCGCGCCCTGAAGGCGTCCCCACCGGTGATGGAGATCAGGTCCGCGTACTCCCGGAGCAGCGCGGCGACCTCGTCGTTGGACCGTGCCATGCCTTCAGGGTAGGGCGCGGCTTTTGCGCGGGCGCTCTTGACAGCTCTCCCCGGGCACAGGCAGTCTTCCATTAAGCAGAAAGCAACTTCCGCAATACGGAAATCGCGATGTGGAAGCAGAGACAACGGAAGGGGGCGCCGACCCCGATGCCGGGTTTCGAAGTGAGCGCAGCCGCAGAGCAGCGCTACAGCGTCAACCTGTCGATCCTCTTCACCGAACTCCCGCTCCTGGAGCGCCCCGCGGCCGCCGCCGCGGCCGGCTTCGGCGCGGTCGAGCTCTGGTGGCCCTGGGTCGACTCCCCCACCCCCGGGCGGTCCGAGCCGGACGCGCTGAAGAGCGCGATCGAGGACGCGGGCGTGCGGCTGACAGGCCTGAACTTCTACGCCGGACAGCTCCCGGGACCCGACCGGGGCGCCCTGTCGGTCCCGGGCGCGGAGTCCGAGAGGTTCCGCGCCAACATCGAGGTGGCGGCCGGCTTCGCGCAGTCGCTCGGCTGCGGGGCGCTCAACGCGCTGTACGGCAACCGCGTCGACGGCGTGGACCCGGCCGAACAGGACGCGCTGGCCCTGGAGAACCTGGCGCTGGCTGCGCGGGCGGCCGACCGGATCGGCGCGGTACTCCTGGTCGAGGCCCTCAACCGGCCCGAGTCGCCGCGGTATCCGCTGGTGAGCGCGCCGGCCGCGGTCGCCGTCGTCGACAAGGTCAACGAGGCCACGGGGCTGGACAACGCCCGCTTCCTCATGGATCTCTACCACCTGTCCATGAACGGCGAGGACCTCCCGTCGGTGATCGAACGCCATGCCGCGATCACCGGCCACGTGCAGATCGCGGACAACCCCGGCCGCGGCGCCCCGGGCACGGGCTCGCTCCCCCTGGAGGAGCTGCTCGGCCGGCTGCGGAAGGCCGGTTACGACGGCTGGGTGGGCCTGGAGTACAAGCCGGGCGACCGCCCGAGCGCCGAGGCCTTCGACTGGCTGCCGCGCGACGCCCGCGCCGCGCGCTGAACCCCCCGACTTCGCAGAGCAGTTGAGAGAGGCACCCCCATCATGAGCACCCTTCCCGCTACCTCCCGCCCGGCGATCGCGTGGATCGGCCTCGGCATCATGGGCTCCCCCATGTCCGAGAACCTGGTCAAGGCGGGTTACGACGTCACCGGCTTCACCCTGGAACAGGACAAGCTGGACCGACTGGCGGCCGCCGGCGGCACCGCGGCCGCCTCGATCGCCGAGGCGGTGCGCGAGGCCGACGTGATCATCACCATGGTGCCCGCGTCGCCGCAGGTCGAGGCCATCGCCTACGGTCCCGACGGCATCCTGGAGAACGCCAGGCCGGGCGCACTGCTGATCGACATGTCGTCCATCACCCCGCAGACCTCGGTCGACCTCGCGAAGGCGGCCCGGGACAAGGACGTCCGCGTGCTGGACGCGCCGGTCTCCGGCGGCGAGGCCGGGGCGGTCGAGGCGGTGCTGTCCATCATGGTCGGCGGCGAACAGGCCGACTTCGACACCGCGAAGCCGATCTTCGAGGCGCTGGGCAGGACCATCGTGCTGTGCGGTCCGCACGGCTCCGGTCAGACCGTGAAGGCGGCCAACCAGCTGATCGTCGCCGTGAACATCCAGGCGTGCGCCGAGGCCGTGGTCTTCCTGGAGAAGTCCGGCGTGGACCTGACGGCCGCCCTGGACGTGCTGAACGGCGGCCTGGCCGGCTCGACCGTGCTGACCCGGAAGAAGGACAACTTCCTGAACCGCGACTTCCGGCCGGGCTTCCGGATCGACCTGCACCACAAGGACATGGGCATCGTGACGGACGCGGCCCGCAACGTCGGCGCCGCCCTGCCGGTCGGTGCCGTGGTGGCCCAGCTGGTGGCCTCCCTGCGCGCGCAGGGCGACGGCGGCCTGGACCACTCCGCCCTGCTGCGCGCCGTCGAGCGCCTCTCCGGCGCCCAGCTCTGAGCGGCGCCCCATGACTCCGGGCGGTGCCGTCGCCGACACCTGTCCTGTCGCGCCCAGGCGACGGCACCGCCCGGAAACCCCTTCAACAAATTGTTGACGCCTCGGCCGATCCGATCCTAGGCTCCACGAAGCGGAAATGAACTTCCGCTGACACCCGTACGGAAGGTCCCCGATGTCGAAGCGCGTGCTCACCACCGAGTCCGGCGCCCCGGTCGCCGACAACCAGAACTCCGCCTCCGCCGGCGTCGGCGGCCCGCTCCTGCTCCAGGACCAGCACCTCCTGGAGAAGCTCGCGCGCTTCAACCGCGAGCGGATCCCGGAGCGCGTGGTGCACGCCCGCGGCAGCGGCGCGTACGGCTACTTCGAGGTGACCGACGACGTCACCGGCTTCACCCACGCCGACTTCCTGAGCACCGTCGGCCGGCGAACCGAGGTCTTCCTGCGCTTCTCGACGGTGGCCGACTCCCTCGGCGGGGCCGACGCCGTCCGCGACCCGCGCGGCTTCGCCGTCAAGTTCTACACGGCGGAGGGGAACTACGACCTCGTCGGGAACAACACCCCGGTCTTCTTCATCAAGGACCCGGTCAAGTTCCCGGACTTCATCCACTCCCAGAAGCGGGACCCGTTCACGGGCCGTCAGGAGCCCGACAACGTCTGGGACTTCTGGGCACACTCCCCCGAGGCCACCCACCAGGTCACCTGGCTGATGGGCGACCGGGGCATCCCGGCGTCGTACCGCCACATGAACGGCTACGGCTCGCACACCTACCAGTGGACGAACGCCGAGGGCGCGGCCTTCTTCGTCAAGTACCACTTCAGGACCAACCAGGGTGTGCGCAGCCTGAGCAGCGAGCAGGCGGCCGAACTCGCGGGCAAGGACCCCGCCTCGCACCAGACGGACCTGCTCCAGGCCATCGAGCGGGGCGTCAACCCGTCCTGGACCCTGCACGTGCAGATCATGCCGGCGGCCGAGGCGGCGGAGTACCGCTTCAACCCCTTCGACCTGACCAAGGTGTGGCCGCACCGGGACTACCCGCTCCAGCGCGTGGGCCGCCTGGTCCTCGACCGCAACCCGGACAACGTCTTCGCCGAGGTCGAGCAGGCCGCGTTCTCCCCGAACAACTTCGTTCCGGGCATCGGCCCCTCCCCCGACAAGATGCTCCAGGGCCGCCTGTTCGCCTACGCGGACGCGCACCGCTACCGGCTGGGCGTCAACCACACCCTGCTGGCCGTCAACGCCCCGCGGGCGACGACCGCGCACAACTACGGCCGGGACGGCCTCATGGCCGTCAACGCGCAGGGCAGGCACGCCAAGAACTACGAGCCGAACTCCTACGGCGGCCCGGTGGAGTCCGGCCGCCCCCTGTCGGCGCCGCTGGCCGTGACCGGCCACACGGGCACCCACGAGACCCCGCAGCACACAAAGGACGACGACTTCTCGCAGGCGGGCGAGTTGTACCGGCTGATGTCGGCGGAGGAGAAGCGGCGGCTGGTCGCGAACATCGCCGGCGGCCTCTCCCAGGTCTCCCGCGACGACGTGGTCGAGAAGAACCTGGCCCACTTCCACGCCGCCGACCCGGAGTACGGCAGGCGCGTGGAGGAGGCGGTCCGCGCGCTGCGCGAGGACTGACACAGACGGCCCGCGCACGGCAGGACGGCCCGGATGAGGGGTTGCCGACCGGCGGTGCGCGGGCGTGGCAAGGACCGCGGCGGCGTGCGAGCCAGTGCGGTGGTGAAGGACCGGAACGCCCTTCTCGACCTGAGGGAAGGCCGCCCGGTTCCGTCGCACCCGCCGCGGTCCCAGCCGTAGCGGACCCCGTCCGGCGGCGCGAACGACCTGTCGCGCCCGGCCTCGCGCCGTCGGACGGCCACAGACGCGGAACCGTCGCCGAGAGCGCCGGGGCGCCGGACACGGAACCACCCATGTCCGGCGCCCCGGCGCTCTCGGCGCTTCGGCGTGCGCATCCGCCGGTCGCGCAGCACGCTGAAGGCATGACTGCACACCCACCGACGGAGTTCCCCCGTATCGTCGTGCACGCCCCCGCCCTGGACGGTTCCCGGCGGGTCACCGAGGGGGAGGTGACCCTGGGGATCGCCTCGCACCTCGACGACGTGGTCGAGATCCTGCGGATGGCCGACCTGGACCGCATCGAGGTCGAGGAGAGCGATCTCATCGAGTGGCAGGGCGGCGGGCCGGACGACTGGCCGGGACTCGCCGAACATCCGGAAAGCCCCTGAACCCGGGTGAAGCGGACGGCGAATCCTCAAATCAAGCTCTGAATCATGTTCAACATGCTTCGACCGCACCGGTCATGGGGCATATTCACTGCACACGGAGGCCGCCGGCACGGGGGCGGCGGCCCCCGTGTCACCCACAGCGCGAAGCGGGCGGCCCGTCCTTTCGGATGGGCCGCCCGCTCGCGTGGGGACCGGTTCAGGCCTTCAGCGTCCTGATCGACGTCGGCGCGTGGCCGGGCTCGGTCGCGATCTCCTCGAACTCGACGACGTTGCCGATGTCGTTGGTCGTGGACATCGAGATGTTGGTGACCCGCTCCAGGATCGCCTCCACCACCACCGGCACCCGGTGCTCCTGCGCCAGCTTCCTGGCCTGCTCGAAGGCAGCGCCCAGTTCGTTCGGGTCGGTGACCCGGATCGCCTTGCAGCCGAGCCCCTCGGCGACCTTCACGTGGTCGACGCCGTAGACGCCCAGCTCGGGCGAGTTGATGTTCTCGAACTCCAGGTTGACCTGGAAGTCGATGTCGAACGCCCGCTGCGCCTGGCGGATCAGGCCCAGGTAGGAGTTGTTGACCAGGACGTGCACGTACGGGATCCTGTGCTGCGCTCCGACGGCCAGCTCCTCCAGCATGAACTGGAAGTCGTAGTCGCCGGAGAGGGCGACCACCGAGGCCTCGGGGTCGGCCTTGGCCACGCCCAGCGCGGCCGGGATCGTCCAGCCGAGCGGCCCGGCCTGGCCGCAGTTGATCCAGTGCCGCGGCCGGAAGACGTGCAGCATCTGCGCGCCGGCGATCTGCGAGAGGCCGATCGTGGAGACGTACCGGGTCTCCGGACCGAAGGCCTTGTTCATCTCCTCGTAGACGCGCTGCGGCTTGATCGGGATGTCGTCGAAGTGGGTACGGCGCTGGAGGGTGGCCTTCCTCTCCTGGGCCGCGGCGGCCCACGCGCTCCGGTCGGGGAGCCGGCCCGCCGCCCTCAACTCCCGTGCCACCTCGACGAAGAGCTCCAGCGCCGCCCCGGCGTCGGAGGCGATGCCGTAGTCGGGGGCGAAGATCCTGCCGATCTGGGTGGGCTCGATGTCGACGTGCACGAAGGTGCGGCCGGCCGTGTAGACGTCCAGCCTGCCGGTGTGGCGGTTGGCCCAGCGGTTGCCGATCCCGAGGACGAAGTCGGACTCCAGGAAGGTCGCGTTGCCGTAGCGGTGCGAGGTCTGCAGGCCCACCATGCCGGCGTTCAGCTCGTGGTCGTCGGGGAGCACGCCCCAGCCCATCAGGGTGGGGACGACCGGGGTTCCGGTCAACTCGGCGAACTCCACCAGGAGTTCCGCCGCGTCCGCGTTGATGACCCCGCCGCCCGCGACGATCAGCGGCCGCTCGGACGCGTTCAGCAGGCCGATCGCCTTCTCGATCTGGGCGCGGCTCGCGGCCGGCTTGTAGACCGGCAGCGGCTCGTAGGTCTCCGGGTCGAACTCGATCTCGGTGAGCTGGACGTCGATCGGCAGGTCGACCAGGACCGGGCCGGGCCGGCCGGAGCGCATCAGGTGGAAGGCCTGCTGGAAGACGCCCGGGACCTGGGCCGCCTCCAGCACGGTGACCGCCATCTTGGTCACCGGCCCCGCGATCGAGGCGATGTCGACGGCCTGGAAGTCCTCCTTGTGGATCACCGCGGTCGGGGCCTGGCCGGTGATGCAGAGGATCGGGACGGAGTCACCGGTGGCCGAGTACAGCCCGGTGATCATGTCGGTGCCGGCGGGTCCGGACGTGCCGATGCAGACGCCGATGTTGCCGGGGCGGGTCCGGGTGTACCCCTCGGCCATGTGCGAGGCGCCCTCGACATGCCGGGCGAGGGTGTGGTTGATGCCTCCGGAGGCCTTGAGTGCCGCGTAGAACGGGTTGATCGCCGCGCCCGGCACCCCGAACGCGGCGCTGACGCCCTCCCGCTTGAGGATCTCAACTGCCGCGCGGGCAGCGGTCATTCGAGCCATCGAGTACTCCTGCTCCGACTGTCGGATGCCGGCTCCCGTCGCGCCCCGCGGTGAGCTGAATTCCGTATGATGGAAAATTACTTCTACTATCTGGAATCAATGTAGGTCGGGGGGCAAACGTCGTCAAGAGAGGGACAGCCGGGCCCCGGCAGGAGCACCATGGGACGGCCGAAGCGACGCGACGCCTGGGGTGGGGCCATGTCCGAGACCGTGCCGGTGCGCTGTCCTGCCTGCCGACGCGAGCACGTCTACACCGCGCCGTCGTACCCGTGCGCCTGCGGCGCCCCGGTCACCCCGTCCCTCGACGGCGGGGCGAAGCCCGCGCGGGTGGCGCACCGCGCCTGGGACGAGGAATGGGTCACGGTGAGCTGCGGCTCCTGCGGCCGCCGGGACCAGTGGCCGCAGCCGGAGCTGGGCTGCCCGTGCGGGACGGTGCTGCGCGTGCCGCTCGCCGGGACCGGCTCGGCCCCGGCGCCCGCACCCGAACCCCGGCCGCCCTTCCGGCCGGTCACGATCCGGACCTCGCGGGACGCGGTCACCGCCGCCGCGCTCTATCTGCGCTGGCTCGGCCACCGGGACATCCGCCGCGCCGACCAGCGGCCGCCGTCCGGCATCGGGCTGGCCGCACACGGCCTGGTCGCCCAGGTGAACCCGGACCTGCGGCCGACCTCGCCGCGGGACGTGGAGTGCCTGTGGCTGACGGCGATGACCGAGGACTCGGACTGCGTCTGCTTCTCCCTCGCGGGGTACGAGCAGGACGCCCGCGACCGGGCCGACGCGCTCGGCGTGGCGCTGTTCGTCCTGGACCTCACGGGGACACCGCAGCCGGTCAACCGTCCCGCCGACGACCTGCGTGCCGCGGGCGGCTGACCGGCCGCGTCGCTACGAGGCGCTGAACCGCTCCCTCAGTTCGATCTTCCGGACCTTCCCCGACACCGTCATGGGAAAGGCCTCCAGGATCTGGATCCGGCTCGGCGCCTTGTAGTGGGCCAGGCGGCCCGCGCAGAAGGCGCGCAGCTCCTCCAGGGTCGGGGGCGCGGCGGGGTCGTGCGGGACGACGCAGGCGAGGACCTCCTCGCCGTACCGCTCGTGCGGCACCCCGACCACCTGGACGTCACGGACCTTCGGGTGGCCGTAGAGGAACTCCTCGATCTCGCGCGGGTAGATGTTCTCGCCACCCCGGATGATCATGTCCTTGATCCGGCCGACGATCTCCACGTACCCGTCGGCACGCATCGTCGCCAGGTCGCCGGTGTGCATCCAGCGTCCCGGGTCGACGGCCTCCGCGGTCTTGTCGGGCTCGTTCCAGTAGCCGAGCATCACGCTGTAGCCCCGGGTGCACAGTTCGCCCGCCGCGCCCCGGGGCAGGGTGACCCCCGTGGCCGGGTCGACGACCTTGACCTCCAGGTGCGGCAGCACGCGGCCGACCGTTCCGGTGCGGTGCTCCAGGTCGTCGTCGATGCGGGTCTGCAGGGACACCGGGCTGGTCTCGGTCATGCCGTAGCAGATGGAGACCTCCGCCATGTGCATCTCCGCGACCACCCGCTTCATCACCTCGACCGGGCAGGGCGAGCCCGCCATGATGCCGGTGCGCAGCGTCGAGAGGTCGTACGAGGCGAAGTCGGGGAGGTTCAACTCGGCGATGAACATGGTCGGTACGCCGTACAGCGAGGTGCAGCGCTCCCGCTGGACCGCCTCCAGCGTGGCCTTCGGCTCGAAGGACGGGGCCGGGATCACGATGCAGGCGCCGTGCGAGGTGGCGGCCAGGTTCCCCATCACCATGCCGAAGCAGTGGTAGAAGGGCACCGGGACGCAGATCCGGTCCTGCTCGGTGTAGTTGACCAACTCCCCCACGAAGTAGCCGTTGTTCAGGATGTTGTGGTGGGAGAGGGTGGCGCCCTTCGGAAAGCCGGTGGTGCCCGAGGTGTACTGGATGTTGATGGGGTCGTCGCAGGACAGCTCCGCCGCGCGGGCCGTGAGTCCACCACTGGCGTCGGCCGTGCCGCGCGCGGTCAGCGTCTCCCAGCTCGGATCCCCGATGTAAACGGTCTCCCGCAACTGCGGGCACCGGCCCCGCACTTCCTCGACCATCGCCCGGTAGTCGCTGCCCTTGTGGCTGAGGGAGGCGAACAGCAGGGAGATCCCCGCCTGGTTGAGGACGTACTCGACCTCGTGGGTGCGGTACGCGGGGTTGATGTTGACCATGATGGCGCCGATCCGCGCGGTGGCGTACTGCACCAGCATCCACTCGGCGCAGTTGACCGCCCAGACACCCACCCGGTCGCCCTTGGCGACCCCGCTCGCCAGCAGGGCGCACGCCAGCCGGTCGACGTCCGCGCCGAACTCGCGGTACGTCCAGCGGCGCCCGGACGGCACGTCGACGAGCGCCTCGCGGTCCGGCCAGGCCGCGACGGCCCGGTCGAGGTTGGCGCCGATGGTGTCGCCGAGCAGCGTGGTGGCGCTCGTGCCGTGCGTGTAGGAGATGCTCACCGGAAGTCCTCCTCGCGGTACTCGTCGGTCGCCCCGGCAGCGGTGGCCTCGCGCAGTTCGATCCGGCGGATCTTGCCGGAGACGGTCTTGGGCAGTTCCCCGAACTCCAGCCTGCGAACCCGCTTGTAGGGGGCCAGGACCTGACGGGAGTGCTCGAACAGCATCTTGGCGGTGTCCGGGCCCGGCTCCCAGCCCTCGGCCAGCACGACGTACGCCTTGGGCACGGCCAGCCGCAGTTCGTCCGGCGCCGGGACGACGGCCGCCTCGGCCACCGCCTCGTGTTCGAGCAGCGCGCTCTCCAGCTCGAACGGGCTGATCTTGTAGTCGGACGCCTTGAACACGTCGTCCGCGCGGCCCACGTAGGTGATGTAGCCGTCCTCGTCCCGGGAGCCGATGTCACCGGTGCGGTAGTAGCCGCCGGCCATCGCCTCCGCCGTGCGGTCCGCGTCCCCGTGGTACCCGGTCATCAGGCCCACCGGCAGTACCGACAGGTCCAGGGCGATCTCGCCCTCCGTGGCGCCCGGCGCACCCGACACCGGGTCGAGCAGCTCGACGCGGTATCCCGGGCTGGGACGGCCCATGGAGCCCGTCTTCAGCGGCTGCCCGGGGCTGTTGGAGACCTGCACGGCCGTCTCCGTCTGCCCGAACCCGTCCCGCACGGTGACGTTCCAGGCCCGCCTGACCTGCTCGATCACCTCGGGGTTGAGCGGCTCGCCGGCCGCCACCACCTCGCGGGGCGGGGTGCGCAGCTGGGTCAGGTCGGCCTGGATCAGCATCCGCCACACCGTCGGCGGGGCGCAGAAGGACGTCACCCCGTGCCGGTCCATCTCGGCCATCAGCCGGCCCGCGTCGAACCGGCTGTAGTTGTGGATGAAGACGGTCGCCTCCGCGTTCCACGGCGCGAACAGGTTCGACCAGGCGTGCTTGGCCCAGCCCGGCGAGGAGATGTTCAGGTGCACGTCGCCGGGCCTGAGACCGATCCAGTACAGGGTGGCCAGGTGTCCGATGGGGTACGAGGTGTGGGTGTGCTCGACCAGTTTGGGCCGGGCGGTGGTGCCGGAGGTGAAGTAGAGCATCAGCGGGTCGTCGGCGAGCGTCGGCCCGTCCGGCACGAACCCGGGGTCCGCGGCGTACGCGTCCTCGTACGCCTCCCAGCCCTCCGCGAGGCCGCCCACCGTGATCCTGGTGTACGTCCCCGCGACCTCCGCGAACTTGACGGCGTCCCCGGCGCGCGCGATCACGTGCTTCACCCGGCCCCGGTCCACGCGGTCGCGCAGGTCGGCGGGGCCGAGCAGCGGCGTGGCCGGGATGACGACGGCGCGCAGCTTCATCGCGGCCAGCGCGGTCTCCCACAGCTCGGCCTGGTTGCCGAGCATGACGAGGACGCGGTCCTCCGGCTCGACGCCCCGCGCCCGCAGGTGGACCGCGACCCGGTCGGAACGCTCGGACAGTTCGGCGAAGGACAGCTTCGTCTCGGTGCCGTCCTCCTCGACGATGTGCAGGGCGGTGCGGTCGTTGCCCTCGGCGATGACGTCGAACCAGTCGAGCGCCCAGTTGAAATGGTCCGGACGCGGCCACACGAAGCCCTCGTAGGCGGCTGCGTAGTCCGTACGGTGTTCCAGCAGGAAGTCCCGTGCCCTGCGGAAGTCCTCCGTCGCACTCGTCATTCGCGTCTCCTTCGGTACCGGACCATTGCCGGGCGGCTCTCTGGCATCGTGTAATCCGTGATGCAGGTCTCACTACCCCCGAACGGGGGTGCGGACAGCACGAGACCGGGGTCGAAGGAGCAGGGCAGGTGGCAGCAGAGGTCGCCGGGGCGGTGGAGATACGCGGTGCGCTGGCCAGACTCCGGCGCGCCACCGGGCTCCCGATCGCCTTCGGCGGACTGGTCGACGCCGGCCGGCCGCAGGTCCGGATCAGCGAGCTGACCGGCACCAACACGGCCGCCCTGCGCTCGCTCGCGGTCACCTCCGGCAACGGCCTGGGCGGCCGGGCGGTGCTGCTGGCCCGTCCGTGCGCGGTCACCGACTACTCGGTCTCCCGGCAGATCAGCCACGAGTACGACATCCCGGTGGCGGCCGAGGGCATCCGCTCGGTCCTCGCGGTGCCGGTGGTGGTACGGCGCCGGGTGCGGGGCGTGCTGTACGGGGCGCTGCGCACCGCCGAACCGCTGGGCGACCGCACGCTCGGCGCGGCGGTGGCGGCGGCACGGGACGTGGAACAGGCGCTGGTCGTCCGGGACGAGGTGCGCGGCCTGCTGGCGGCGGCGCGGCCCCATCCCGCGGCGGTACCGGGGCCGGGCGCGGCCTGGGAGCAGGTGCGGGAGGCGCATGCCGCGCTGCGGGCGCTGGCCCCGCGGATCTCCGACCCCGGACTGCGCGCCGAACTGCTGGCCGCCTGCGGACTGTTGACCGCCCAGGCACCCGCGGCCGAGAGGCCGCTGGCGCCCCGGGAGCTGGATGTGCTGGCCTGGGTTGCGGCCGGTGCGACCAACGCGGTGGTGGCCGAACGGCTGGGGCTGCGGCCCGAGACGGTCAAGGGGTACCTGCGCTCGGCGATGCGGAAACTGGGCGCGCACACGCGGGGGGAGGCGGTGTCGGCGGCTCGTCGGACGGGGTTGTTGCCGTAGCGGAGGGAACCCATTCCATTCATGCATGCGCGCTTTGAATTACCCGATGCAAGGCCGCTGTTATTTCCCTCACCATGGCGTTCGACCGGATTTCGGGGTTCGTTGCCTAGAATTTGGCCCGAACACGACACACGAGGGGAGCGGTGACCGTGCGACGGGACTTCCAGGAGCCTGCCCGATGCCGCCCCGACCTGGTCATCGGCCGGGCGGAGCTGTTGTCGGCCGCCCGTGACCAGCTCGCCTCGGGCGGCAGCGTGCTCCTGCACGGGCCCGCCGGAATTGGGAAATCCACCGTCCTGCGAGCCCTGGAGACCGAATACTCCGGTGCCGCCCGCACCGTGCTGCGCTGCTCGGCCACCGAGTCCGAATCCCACCTTCCGTTTCTGGCCCTCGCCGACCTCTTCGGACTGGTCCTCGACGAGGTCGCGCCCCACCTGCCCGGCGCCCAGCGCACCGCCCTGGAGTCGGCGCTCACCGGCCGCGGCGAGTCCACCCTCCAGCGCGACGGCCTCGCCCTGCGCCTCGCGGTGCTCTCCACGCTGCGCGTGCTGGCCGCCGACGGGCCCGTGCTGATCGTCGCCGACGACCTCCAGTGGCTGGATCCGGCCAGCGCCGAACTCCTCGGCTTCGCCGCCCGCCGCCTCGGCGGCACCCCCGTCCAACTGCTCTGCGCGGTCCGCACCGAGGGCCAGGAGTACGACCGCCACCTACGCGCGTCACCGCCGGACACCGTCGCCGTGCGCCTCGGCCCGCTCACCCGCGCCCAGGTCGCCGACCTCCTCGACCTCCGCGGACACGCGGCGCTGACCCGGGCCGCGGTCCGGGAGATCCACCGCACCAGCGGCGGCAACCCGCTGTTCGCCCTGGAGCTCGGCCGCGCCCTCGCCGAGAACCCCACCCCGCCCCGGCCCGGCGAGCCACTGCCGGTGCCGACCTCGCTGCGTGCCCTGGTCCTCACCCGCCTGGACATGCTCTCCGTGGAGGCCCGCCGCACCCTCCTGGTGGCCAGTGCCGGCGCCCGGCCCACCCACGCCCTGCTGCACGCGGCCGGCCGGGAGAACGCCGAGGCCGAGTGCGCCCAGGCGGCCGAACTCGGGCTGCTGGCCACCGAGCCGGAAGGCCCCGCCGTGCGCTTCGCGCACCCGCTCATCTCCGCCGCGCTGTACGCCGAGGCGCCCGCCCAGGAGCGGCGGGCCGCGCACGCGGCACTGTCCACGGCCGCCTCCGACCCGATCGAACGGGCCCGGCACCTGGCCCTGGCCGCCACCGGCACCGACCCTGAGGTGGCCGCCCGGCTCGCCGAGGCCGCGGCCCAGGCCCGGGACCGGGGGGCGCCCTCGGTGGCCGCGCAGCTCGGGCTGCTCGCCGCCCGGCACACCCCCGGTGACAACCGGCCCGGCCCGGACGAGCGGCGGCTGCGGGCCGCCGAGGACGCGATCAGCGCCGGCGAGGTGGACCTCGCCCAGGACATCGCACGCGAGGTGCTCACCCGGGCCACCCGGCCCGTCGACCGGGTACGGGCCTGGATCCTGGTGATCGATTCCGCCGGCCACACCATGACCGAGGTCGACGCGGCCTTCCCGCACGCCCTCGCCGACGCCGGCGACGACCCGCGGCTGCTCGGCAAGGTCCACTACCAGCTGGCCTGGCGGGCCCTGATCGTGGAGGGCGACTTCACCGAGGCCCGGCGGGCGGCCGCGCACTCCGCGGGCCTCGCGGCACGCGGCGAGGACCGGCGCACCGAGTTGCTCGCGCTCTCCCTGCAGGCGCAGGTCGAGACCCTGATGGGCCATCCGGGGGCACCGGCCACCATCAAGCGCGCGCTGCGCGAACCGCAGGACCCCAGCGTGTCGTGCCATCACAACGGGGCCGGCAGCGCCCGGTTCCGCTGGCTGGTGATGGGCGACCAGCTGGCCGAGGCGCGGACCACGGTCACCGCGCTGCTGCGCGAGGTGCGCCGACGCGGCCAGGTGGAGAGCGAGGTGCACTTCCTGCGCGGGCTCGCCGAGACCGAACTGCGCTCCGGGCACTGCGGCCGGGCGCTCGACCTGGCCCGCGAGGGCCTGCACCTGGCCCATGACTGCGGGATCGGCGAGACCGCCTCGGCGATGCTCACCTCACTGGCCGAGTCCTCCGGCGGAGACGTGGACCGGGGGCTCGCGCTGGCCCGGGAGGCGGTGGACCACGCCGAGCAGGACGGCGACACCATGTACCTGTCCCGGGCGCTCGGCGCCCTCGGATACGCCCAGTTGGTGGCGGGCGACCCGGCGGGCACGGTGCGCTCGCTGCGCCGGGTGCGGGAGCTGGAGCGGAGCCTCGGCATCACCGACCCGGCCCGCGGCCGCTGGCAGGGCGACCTGGCCGAGGCACTGGTCCGGGTGGGTGAGACCGCCGAGGCGCAGGACGTCATCGACGTCACCCGGGAGCACGCGCTCAGACTCGGCCGGGAGAGTGTCCTCGCCGTGCTGGACCGGGCCGAGGCGCTGGTCCGGGCGGCGCACGGGGAGCACGAGGCGGCCGTCGCCCAGCTGACCTCGGCTCAGGACCGGTTCGCCAAACTGGGCTACGGCCTGGAGGAGGCCCGGGCCGCGTTCGCGCTGGCCTCGCTGCGCGAGCGGCGCTCCCCCACGGCGTACGACGAGGCCACCCGGCTGTTCCGCCGGTGCCGGGCGCTGCCGTGGCTGCGCCAGGTGGACGAGGCCGTGTCGGCCCCGGAGCCGCCGGTCGAGGCGCCGGCCGCGCTGGACGCCCTGGACGGGCTGGCCGCGATGGAGCGTCAGGTCGCCGCGCTGGTCATGGAGGGCGCCACCAACCGGGAGATCGCCGCCCGGCTGTTCGTCAGCGTCAAGACGGTGGAGGCGACCCTGACCCGGGTCTACCGCAAGCTGGGCATACGATCGCGGGTGGACATAGTCCGTTTGGCGGCAGGGCGGCGCGCGAAGTGAGAGCGCTCCCGGTTAACTGAGGCGGACCGAGGGTTTTCCCTCCCCCATCCCCCTAGGGGGTTCCCTCATTGGGAGGGTGGGGTTCCGCGTTCTAGCTTATGGATGTGCCGCTCGCCCGGGCATACGGGGGTCGGTCCCGCGACCCCCGTGCTCCCCCCACGCCCGCGCGACCCCCCACCGGCAACCCCCACTGAGGAGACTCATGTTCGGGCCAAACCGCGCCAGACAGACCGCCGCCGTGCTGGCGGCGACGGCTGCCGCCGCAGCGACTGCGCTGATCGCGTCCCCCACCGCGTCAGCAGCCCCGCAGCCGATCGTCGGCGGCACGACGACCACGACGACCGCGTACCCGTTCATGATGCAGATCACGGACGCGTCGGGCAGCCAGTTCTGCGGCGGCACCCTGGTCTCGGCCACCAAGGTGGTCACCGCGGCTCACTGCATGGAGGGCGAGACCACCAGCAGCGTCCGCGTGGTCGGCGGCCGGACGAACCTGAACGGCACCAACGGCACGGTGAGCCGGGTCGGCAAGATCTGGATCAACCCGGACTACACGGACGCCACCAACGGCGACGACGTGTCCGTCCTGACCCTCTCGACGGCGATGCCGTACACCCCGGCCTCGTACGTCACCTCCTCCCAGACCAGCCTGTACGCGGCCGGCACCACGGCCCGCATCCTCGGCTGGGGCACCACCTCGGAGAACGGCAGCTCCTCCAACCAGCTGCGGACGGCGACCGTCCCGGTCGTGTCCGACACCAGCTGCAAGAGCTCCTACGGTTCGGACTTCGTCCAGACCGACATGGTTTGCGCCGGATACACGTCCGGCGGCGTAGACACCTGCCAGGGCGACAGCGGCGGTCCCCTGCTCATCGGGGGCGTCCTGGCAGGGATCACTTCCTGGGGAGAGGGGTGCGCGGAGGCCGGTTACCCGGGTGTCTACACCCGGCTGACCACCTTCTCGAACCTGGTGACCGCACAGGTCGACTCGTAACCAGAAGACCTCCCGGGCATCGCCCGGGTGAGTGACCGGGGGGCGTTGCGGGCTTCCACGAGCAGCCCGCAGCGCCCCCTATCCACGTCCCGGACCGGCTACTTGTCGGCGGGCGGGCCGATCCCCGCCGTTCCCGGGCCGGTGCCGGCGGCGCCCGGCGGGGCGACGGCGGCCCGGGCCTTCTCGGCCGCCGCCAGCACCGCCCGCGCCTCGGGCAGCAGCCGCTCCCCCGCGCCGGTGAGCCGCACCCGGCGCGGCGAACGGTCGAACAGTTCGGCGCCCAGCTCCCGCTCCAGCCGCTGTATCTGCATGCTCACCGCGGACTGCACGATGTGCAGCCGGCCGGCGGCCCTCCCGAAGTGCAACTCCTCGGCGACGGCG
Source organism: Streptomyces sp. NPDC001068 (assembly GCF_042897315.1). Lineage (NCBI taxonomy): Bacteria > Bacillati > Actinomycetota > Actinomycetes > Kitasatosporales > Streptomycetaceae > Streptomyces > Streptomyces sp. NPDC001068. The sequence goes on from NZ_JBIAYD010000001.1 coordinate 727,419, forward strand.
ACGAAGTAGGTGAGCTGCCGCAGTTCCATGGCCCCGACTCTAGAGGCACCGTCTGAATGTGCTCTGAACGAGTGGCGCGGATGCGGGGGTGACGGACCGGGCGGACGAGAGGTCAACGGCCCGAAGAGGGTACGACCGTCCCGAACCGGATGTCGTACGGCGTACCGGGGTGCAGGGTGGCCGTCATCCGCTCACCCTCCGCCAGCACCGCCGTCCGCTCGGCCCGGCTCAGCGGCCCGAAGGTCTCGACGACCAGGGTGTCGTCCACGGGCTTCCACGCGCCCGCCAGGAAACCGTCGACGAGCAGGGCGCGGTGGGGCTGGTTGCCCTGCCACAGGCGGCCCCGGTGCTCGGGCGGGACGACCCGGGTGCGGTCGGCGTGCGAGAGGAGGAGGTTGTCGTACTCGGGCAGGAAACGCGGCGGGGCGGGGGTCTCGGGGTCGGGGCGGGGGGCGTCGGGCAGGTCGAAGAGTTCGACGCCGCGCGCGTCCCGGAAGGTGAGGAGGCGGGGCCGGAGCCGTTCGAAGACCTCGCGCAGCCGGGTCAGTCCGGCCCAGGTCTGCATGTCCTTGACGGAGGCCGGTCCGAAGGCGGCGAGATAGCGCAGCACGGTCCCGTCCGGCGCCGGGGCGGGCGCGGCGGGACGGCCCAGCCAGTGCTCGGCGGTCGTCAGGGCGACCCGCCCGGACCGGCCCCACAGGCCCCGTGGGGGAACCTGGACGAGGGGCAGGGTGCAGCGGGCGGCGACGGCCAGGGACTGCGGGTCCGCTTCGGGCCACTGTGCGAGAAGGGCCTGGCGCAGTTCGGCCATGGTGCGCGGCTCGGCCTCGACCAGGTCGCGGGCGAGTGCGGCGAGCCGGCCCAGGTCGACGCCGGCGAGGCCCTTGCGGAAGGCGGTCAGCTCCCGGTCGCGGGCGGGCTGGACGAGCGGGCGCAGGGTACGGGCGTCGTCGGCGGTGTGGGTGTGGATGGTCGACCTCAGGGTGACGATCCGCACGACCCGGCGGTCCGCCATCAGCCGGGAGAGGTCATCGGGGCGGAAACCGTCGAGGCGGGCGGCGAGTGCCTGGTAGGGCGGCTTCACGTTCTGCGCCTGGAGGCCGACGAGGTGCGTCACGGCATCCTCGGCCGAACGGAGGGAGCGGCGCAGCAGGAACTGGCGGTCGAGGGTGGCACGGTTGAGGGCGCGGCTGCCGAGGAGCGGGCCGGGGGACGTCTTCGCCATGACGCGCACGCTAGCGTCCACCGAGGACGGATCCTGACCGCCTTCCCTCCCCGGTTCCCAGCCGTATGCCCCGTATATCCTGCTTCTGTCGTGCTCCTCTACCCTGCTTCTGTCGTGCTCCTCGGCCCGGCGGGACCCTCCGGGCCCCACCGATCCGCATCCGATCACTACGATCGCAGGGAACACCCCCGAGCACTCCCCACCGAGAGGCGGCCGCGATGTCCGAGCGACGCCCCAGCCCGGCCGCGAAGAACTCCGGGAACGGCCGGAACGGGCGGAGTGCCAGAAGGTCCGTCTGGCGCCGCGCCCTGCCGCCCGAGCAGGACACGGCCGAACTGCCGGAGCCGGGCTCCGGAACGGCGGGGCCGGGTGAGCCGCCGAGCGTGGTGGACGCGGCGCTGTACCGGGACGGGGTGCGGGTGTCGACGCCGGCGACCCTCGCGGAGACCTACCGCGAACTGCGCGACCAGCCCTCGGGGATGGCGTGGATCGGCCTGGCCCGCCCCACCTCGGACGAACTCCTCTCCCTGGCCGCCGAGTTCGACCTGCATCCGCTGGCGGTCGAGGACGCGATGGAGGCACACCAGCGCCCGAAGCTGGAGCGGTACGGCGAGACCCTGTTCGTCGTCCTGCGCGCCGCCCGCTATCTGGACGCGCCGGAGGAGGTCGACTTCGCCGAACTGCACGTCTTCGTGGGCCCGGACTTCGTGATCACGGTCCGGCACGGGGCGGCGCCGGACCTCTCGGCGGTCCGCCACCGCATGGAGGACAGCCCCGACCTGCTGGGGCTGGGCCCCGAGGCGGTCCTCTACGCGATACTCGACGCGGTGGTGGACGGCTACGTGCCCGTCGTCGAGGGCGTCCAGAACGACATCGACGAGATCGAGACGGAGGTCTTCCGCGGCGACCCGGAGGTCTCCCGCCGCATCTACGAACTCTCCCGCGAGACGGTCGAGTTCCAGCGCGCCACCCGGCCCCTGGTCGGCATGCTGCACAACCTGATCGCCGGGTTCGCCAAGTACGACACGGACGAGGAGCTCCAGCGCTACCTGCGCGACGTCGCCGACCACGTCACCCACATCAGCGAACGCGTCGACGGCTTCCGAGTGGCCCTCACGGAGATCCTCACGGTCAACGCGACCCTGGTCACGCAGCAGCAGAACGCGGAGATGAGGGCGCTGGCGGAAGCGGGCTTCGAACAGAACGAGGAGATCAAGAAGATTTCAAGCTGGGCCGCGATTCTCTTTGCTCCCACACTCGTAGGAACTATTTACGGCATGAACTTTGAGCACATGCCTGAGCTGGGATGGACCTTCGGATACCCCTTCGCGATCGGCCTCATGGGGGTCGTTTGCGCCAGTCTGTACGTGATTTTCAAGCGACGGGACTGGCTCTAGCCCCACGCGCCACACTCAAGTCCCTGTACACCCTTTGCTCACGCATCCGCTGCAGATCGGCTCAGGATCGGCCGTGGGGAGTCTCTGGGGAGAAGTGATGCGGGTGATCTCCTCGCCCTCACGAAGCCACGCCTTTGACCTGGCCCTTTGAGCGCCTGTCGACGCTGGGGAGAATCCGGGGAGAATCGAATGCCGCTGCTCGCCGTCCGCCAGGCACAACGACCCCGCCGTGTCTCGCCGTTCACCGGCTTCCGCCGCGCCGGCCTGCCCGAGGCACGTGACAGAGAGTGACGCAAAGACGCCGGCCTTGTGATCCGCCCACAACGACCGGCGTCCGATCCCCGGACTCGACCGGTCGTCGCAACACTGGTCGATCGATTGGCGCGGGGGGACCGCGGACTACCTCGCCATCCTGCGGTGAGCCCGCGGCCGGCCCCGGTCGCGGGGATCATTCCCGGTGCGCGGATGCGCCCCCCTGGTGTACGGAATGCCCTCGGTGATCACCAGGTACTCCACGTCGGGGCCGGGCGGACCCATGCGGAGCGATGGGGTGCGCGGGAGCACGAGGAAGCGACGGTTCGCGGTACCCGTTCCCGCGCCGCCGCTCATGCCGCGTCGTGCCGGGCGGCGATTTCGGTCACCGTGACCACGACGGTGACCGGCTCCGCGAGGCCGTGGGTGGCGAGGTGGGTGATGAGGGCGCCCGCCACCCGGTCGTGGACGTTTCGGGCGATGTCCAGCGCCCGCCGTCCCTCTGCCAGGACGCAGCGCACCTCGACGTGCCAGCCCGAACCGTCCGGCGCCCGGTCGGCGCGGATGCCGGCCTCGGGCCGCGTGGTGTCCGCCCGGGTGGGCGCGGCGGCTGCCGCGAGGCGCCGGGCGAGGCGGGGTTGCAGGGCGGCCACGCCAGGAACCGCGAGGGCCGCCTCGGCCGCTACGCCGAGGAGCGCGGTGGTGCGAGTGGCGCTCATCAGGCCCCACCGTCCGTCGCGAGGCGGGGACCCTGGGTCGGCTCCGGTTCCAGTACGTCCGCCACGGTGATGTCGACGGCTGTCACCGTGAGCCCCAGGTCCTGTCCGGCCGAGCGAAGGACCGTTCGGCGTACCTGGTGGACCCGGTCGGGCAGCGGGCGGTCGAGGGCGGCGGCCAGGGTCATGGTCACCCGCACGTCGGTGCCGTTGCCCTCGGGTATGAGCCGGCAGGTCGCGGCCCGGGAACCGGGGACCGTGTCCGCGGCCTGCCGCAGCACCTTCGCCGCGGCGCTCTCGGCGATCCGCAGGTCCCGGTCCCGGTCCCGGTCGGGGTCGGGGTCGGCCAGGGGCAGCAGTCGCCCGAACCGGGCCTCGGCCCTGACGACGTCCATGACCCGGTCGACGAGTGCGCGCAGGCCCGGGGGGTCCTTGTCGAGCAGCGCCCGGGCAGCCGCGTCCACCGTGGCCAGTCCGTCGACGGCCTCTCGGCAGTGCGGACAGGACACCGAGTGCGGGTCCGGGGCCGGCGGCGCGTCCCGTGCCTGTTCCCAGACCCGGCTCAGCAGACGGCCGCAGGAGAGCACCTCATCACCGGCGAACGGGGGCAAGTCGGCGGCGATCGAGACGTCGCGGGACCCGTCGGGTCCGGGAGGCCCCGGGTGCGGGCCGTTCAGCGCCATGGGCCCATCGCCTCCTGCAAGGATCTGCGTGCCCTGAAAAGTCTGCCGCGTACCGTCTGCTCGCCGGTGCGCGTCACGTCGGCTATCTCCTTGTAGGGCAGGCCCTGCACCTCCCGCAGGATCCAGCAGACCCGCTGTCCGGCGTCCAGGTCGGCAAGTGCGCAGGACAGTGCGGCCGTGGCCGCCTCCTGCTCGGCGGCCCGGGCGGGCTGGCTCCACGCGTCGCCCGCCGCGGGTTCGGCCACGGCGTCCAGGGGGACGGGCGGCGGCCTGCGACGTCGCATGGTCTGGCAGCGGTTGACGGTGATCCGGTACAGCCAGGTGTGGAACTCCGCGCCGTGCCGGTATTCCGGCAGGTGACGCCAAGCGCTGATGAAGGCGTCCTGGACGGCCTCTTCAGCGTCCTGCGGGTTGCCCAGCATGCAGCGGGCCAGGGTCAGCAGGGACTGGCTGTGCCGCTGGACCAGCACGGCGAACGAGTCGTCGTCCCCCTCGGCCGCCCGTACGGCCAGGAGTCGGTCCGGCAGGTCGCCTTCCGACGGGTCATGCCCCGACGCCGGGAGAACAGCATTTTCGATCATGACGCCCTCACACACGGCTTGGACCTGCCGAGTACCCGACAGGCAGCACGTGACCCACATCACATTCGCCGAGTGTGAGGATCATGGCGCCCGCTATGTCCAATCCATCGGAGGACGCCGCACCGGTGTCCGAGCGACCGATCGAGGCGACCGCCATGACGGACAACATCACCAGTGTCGGCAGGAGCAGCCGGCCCGAGACAGGCGTGAGCGCGCTCAAGGGCCGCACCGGGGCCGGGGCTCCGGCCGAGACGCGGGGCAGGACCACCATCGCCGACGGTGTGGTGGCCAAGATCGCGGGCATGGCCGCCCGCGAGGTACCGGGCATCTACAACCTGGGAGCGGGCATGGCCCGCGCCTTCGGCGCCATGCGGGAACGCGTCCCCGGCGCTGCGGGAGGGGGAGCGGTCACCCGCGGCGTCAAGGTCGAGGTCGGTGAGCGGCAGGCCGCACTGGACCTGGACGTCGTCGTCGAGTACGGCGTTTCCATCGTCGACGTCGCGGGCGGCGTGCGCACCAACGTCATCAACGCCGTGGAGCGGATGACGGGCCTGGAGGTCGTCGAGGTGAACATCGTCGTCGACGACGTCCACCTCCCCGACGACGAGGAGGAGGAGACCGAACCGGACGAGGGCCGCGTCAGGTGACCGCCGCCGGGACCACCGCCGTGTCCTCGGGCATGAGCGGACGACCATGGCGCAAGGGCACACTCGCGAGACGGGTGAGGGCAAGATGAACACAGCGACGACCGGCCTCGCAGCCGGCATGGCCCTGGGTTTCGCCGGCTACTTCGGCGGCTTCTGGGCGTTTCTGCTGGTGCTGGTCCTGGGCGCGGCGGGGCTGATCGTCGGCCTCGTCGTACAGGGCGACCTCGACCTCCGGACACGGAGGCAGCGGTGAAGACCCGGCCCGGTTCCCCCGGCGAGGGGTCGGTTCCACCGGCGCCGGCCGGCGGGCTGCCGCCCCCGGCCGAGCGGGGCGCCACCCTCATCCCGGACAGGGTGGTCGCCCGCATCGCCGCGCAGGCCGCGCGCGCGGCGCAGTCGCGGCGGGCCGCCGTACCGCACGATCGGGGCGGATCCGCGGCACCCGACGCCTCCGCCGCCGTCCGGAGCGGATCGGTGCGCCTGCATCTGACCGTGGACCTGCCCTACCCCACCGACATCCCCCGTGTCTGCGAGCGGATCCAGCGGGACGTCGCCGAACGGGTCGCCCAGCTGACCGGGCTGCGGGTGGGAGAGGTCCTCCTCACCGTCCGGCGGCTGGTGACCGCCGCCGACTCCCGTCGGGGGCGGGTCCGTTGACGGGCCGGGCGGCCCGGGTCACCGGTCACACCGTGCAGGAAGGGCGATCGCGATGACACCCGATCCACGTCCCGCGGGCCGCGCCTCCGTGTCGTCCGCGGACCGGTCCGCAGTACCGCTGACAAAGGAGCCCGACCCCCCGGAGGGTGACGTGTCCGCCTCGGACCTCACGGCCGGTGAGCGCGGAGAAGGGCACCGAACCCATCGTGGGTGGTCGGCGCGCCGCATCTCGGCGGCGCTGGTCGCCGCGGTGATCCTCGTGGCCGCGGTCGCAGCGCTCGTCGACGTCGTCGCCGTACGGGCGGGACGTCCGGCCGCGGCCTGGCGACGGCACCTGGCCGACGAACTGGCAACCCGTCCGGTGGACGACGTGTGGATACTGACGGGCGCCGCCGTGGCGGCCGCTGTCGGCGTCTGGCTGATCGTCCTGGCCCTCACCCCCGGCCAGCGCCGTTGGCTGCCCCTGCGCTCCCCCGCCGGCCGCCCGCGGGTGCGGGCCTTCGTGGACCGCGACGGGGCCGCCCTCCTGCTGCGTGACGCCGCCATGCGGGTTCCCGGAGTCGGCGCGACGCACGTCCTGGTGGGCCGCCACCGCATCAAAGCTCGCGCGGACGTCCGCTTCCGCGACCCCCGGCAGGTGAGGGACGACCTCACCGCCGTCCTCGACGAGGAACGCGACCGACTGGCCCTCGCACGTCCTCCCCGCATCGCCGTACGGGTGCGGCGAGGCTCCCACTGACGCAGCACCCGTAGCCACCGGAGCCCGCCATGACACCGCGATCCGCACTCAACCGCACCCTGCTGGCCCTCGCCGGACTGGTCCTCCTCGGCGGCGGACTGCTCATCCTCTTCGCCGGACTGGACCTCTACCGGCGGCACGGTCTGGCCCCGCCCGCCGGCTGGCCCCTGACCCACCCGGCCGACGTCCTGCTCGGCTCCGCCGACCGGGCCCGCTGGAGCGGCCAGGGCTGGTGGTGGTGGCCCGCGGTCATCGCCGCCCTCGCCCTCATCGCCCTGCTCGCCCTGTGGTGGCTGCTCGCCCAGCTGAGCCGACGCCGCCCCGGCTCCCTGACCGTCGGCGGACCCACCCCACAGGAGGGCGTCGAACTACGCGACCGCGCACTCAGCGACGCGATCGCGAACGAAGCCGGTGCCCTGCCAGGGGTAGGCCACGCGGCCGTACTCATCACCGGCCGGCCGGGCCGCCCCCGCACCCACACGCACATCAGGCTCACCCTCACCCCCGAGGGCGCGCCCGGCGCCACTCTCGGCGCCCTGTGCGAAGGCCCGCTCAGCACCGCGCGTCGGTCCACCGGCGATATCGACATGCCCGCCGAGGTCCGCCTACAGGTCAGCCGCCACGGTCCACACCGCGTGGAGTAGGGAGGAGAGAGCGCGGCCGTTCCCGCCGACGCCCTCGCGGCCCAGAGCAGTTCGCGCGCGTCGGCACCACTCCCCGAAGGAGAGATCATGATCATCCTGGGTGCGATGGGAGACACCGTCGCCCGGCGACGCCGGATCGACCTCTCCGTCGTCGTCCGCCGCCGCGCACGTCCTGGCGGGGTCGGCGCCGTCTGCCGGTCTGCCCGCGGCCCGGATCACCGCTCTGCAGGGCAACTGTCCCGCCCACCGGTGGTGGCTGAGGCCGCCGCCGGTGCCGACCAGCCGCCGCGGCTCGGCCGGGGCGCGCTCGACGGCCGTGGTGCCGGTCACCGCCGTACGAGCGCACATTCGACTCGTCGGGGAGTCGGTGGGTCGGCCCCCACGATCCGGGCGGAACTTCCACACCGCGTCGGCCGGTGAGTCTCCGTCGGGAGTTCGTATGCACCGCACCTTTGAAGATCCGCAAGCACGTCCGCCCCGGGCCACGGCGCTGACGGGCGGTGAGCGGCAGGGACCCGCGGGGGGCTCCACCCGGCCGGAGCGCTTCGGGGAGGAGTTTCTGGGAGTCATGTTGGACCAGGGGCACGAGTTGCCACCGCATCAGCTCGGTCCGCTCGTCGCACGACAGATCGGCAGGCTCGACGGCCGCGAGACCTCGATCTTCTTGCAGGACTACGGACAGGTGTGGCTCGTCCCCCTGCCGGGTGACGGGCTGGCGGCCGGCGAACCGCAGCCGATCGACGGCTCCGATGCCGGTCGCGCCTTCCAGGAGGCGCGTCCCGTCGAGGTGCCGCAGGCCGGCGGCGTGCGGGTCTATCTGCCCCTGCTGGACGGTGGCGACCAGGTGGGCGTCATGGCCGTCACCCTGGCCCGCCTCCAGGACGACGAGCGGCGACTGCTGTGCAGGCTCGCCTCACTCGTGGCCGACATGCTGGTGACCAAGCACGGTTACACCGATCTGTTCTTCCGGCTGCGCCGCAGGGAACCGATGAGTGTGGCGGCGGAGATCCAGTGGTCGCTGCTGCCACCGCTTGCGATGTCGACGCCCCGGGTCGAGCTGGCCGGGATGCTGGAACCCGCCTACGACGTGGCCGGCGACAGCTTCGACTACGCTCTGAACGGCGACGTCCTGCATGTGGCCATGGTCGACGCGATGGGCCACGGACTGGATGCCGCCGCGATGGCCACGGTCGTCATCGGAGCGTACCGGCACGCCCGGCGCATCAGCGTCGGCCTGTCGGAGATCTATGCGTTCATGGACCGGGCCGTCGCCGGGCAGTTCGGCCCCGACCACTTCGTGACCGCTCAGATGATGCGGCTCAACACGGCCACGGGCAGGCTTCAGTGGGTCAACGCCGGGCATCCCGCTCCTCTGTTGATCCGTGGACACCGTGTCGTACGACGGCTGCACGGCCCGACGACGCTGCCCATCGGCTTCGGCGGTCACGAACCCCGGATCAGTGAAGCGGATCTCGCCCCCGGCGACCGGATCATGTGTTTCACCGACGGACTGATAGAGGAGCGCGATCTCGGCGGCGAGGAGTTCGGTGAGGAGCAGCTCATCGGGTGGGTGAACCGCCTTGAGCCCACGGCCCGACAGATCCGGACGGTGGCGCGCTCCCTCTCCCACACGCTGCGACGGGCGCGGGGCGGGATCACCACGGACGATGCGACACTCCTGCTGATCGAATGGCGCGGAAGCGCCGCCGAGGGCCTCGCCCTCCTCGAGTGAACCCGCCGTCACACACCCAGGGACACGGCCGACGGCACGCAACTCCCGCCCCCCGAGATCACCGCCGCCACCCAGGACGGCCGCCCCCGCGGATCAGGCGGTTCGCTCCCGACCAGGTCGACCCCAACGGCTACGCTCCTGAGCCGTTCGGGAAGCCGCGCGTCGCGCCCACGCGGGGCACCGATCCCGACTGTGGTAGTCGACAGGTATGCCGAAGAAGTCCCCGAGTGCCGCAGGCCCTTCCTCTCTCTTCGAGCGGCTGGGGCGTCTGTTCGGCCATTCACCGGTCGGACGCGGCTGGCGCCGCAGCGGCGATCTGCAACTGGGGCAGCGCTCGCTGGGCTTCGCGGCCCTGGGATTCCTCACGCTGGTCCCGCTGCTGACCATTGTCTCCTCTGCCGACCCGGAGCATGGCCGGGGATTCGCGCAGTGGCTCGGGGAAGGACTCGGCGTGTCGACGAACGCCAGGAGACATGTGGAGCAGTTGTTCACCAGCCCCACTCAGGCCCTGCGGACCACGACCGCCTTCGGAATCGCCGTCCTCGCCGCCTTCGGCCTGACCTTCGGGGCCGCGGTGCAGTCCGGCTACGAAAAGGTCTGGGACCTGCCCCAGGCCCGCTGGTGGGCCAGATGGCGCCACGTGGTGTGGCTCGGCGTACTCGTCGGCTACCTCTTCGCCTCCGCCACCACGACGCTGCGACCCCAGTCCCTGGCCGGGGCGTTCGCCGCGTCCCTGAGCGCCGTCCTGTTCTTCTGGTGGTCGCAGCGCACACTGCTCGGCGGACGGGTTCGCTGGCGCGCCCTGCTGCCCGGCGCGGTGGCCACCGCGGTCGGGCTGCTCGGTCTCAGGGTCTTCTCCCGGCTCGTCTACTCGCCGCTGATCGCGTCCAGCGTCATCACCTACGGTCCCGTTGGCACCGTCCTTGTCATCCAGTCCTGGCTGGTCGGTGTGGGCACTGTCGTCTTCGGCGGTGCTCTGGTCGGCCGGCTCCTTCACGAGGAACTCCCGCGCGTGGCGTGCGCGCTGAAGCGGCGAGGATGAGACGGGACCTCAATGCCCGAGGCCGCTTGACTCGCCTCACCTCGCCGGTGGACGGTCCCGCGTCCCTGTCGCCCACGTGGGCCCGGTGATCACTCCTCCTCTTCCTCGTCCTGCTCCTCCTCGTCCTGTTCGCCGTCAGCGGCTCGTTCGTCCTCGTCTTCCTCGTATTCCTCCTCCTCGTCCTCTTCCTCTGGATATTCGTCCTCTGGATACTCGTCCTCGGGGTATTCCTCGTCGGTGTCGTCCTCGGCGCCTTCCTCCTCGTCGGCGGCCTCTTCCTCCTCGATGGCCTCCTCGTGGGTACGGACCACCTCGCCGTCGCGGATTTCACCACGCCAGCCTTCCGGCTCCTCGTTGGTGAGGGTGACGTAGCGCTGGAAGTGCTTGAAATCCAGCCGCAGGCGCCGCCCCTGAGCGCGCCAGATGTTGCCGGTCTTCTCGAAGAGACCGGAAGGGTAGTACTCGACGACCAGGACGATGCGCGTCAGCGTGGGAGTCAGTTCGTGAAAGCTGACACAGCCGCGTGTGGTGCCCTTGGCCCCCTCCGAGGTCCACACGATGCGTTCGTCCGGGATCTGTTCCTGGGTCGTGGCCTTCCATCCGCGGGTGGAGGGCCCGACCTTCACCTTCCAGTCGCTGTCGGCCTCCTTGCCCTTGGAGGCGCTGCGGACGCCCTTGGTGAAACCGCTGAACTTCTCGTACTGGGTCCAGTGGTCGTAGGCGTCGCGTATCGGTATGCCTACATCCAGCACCTCAATGATGTTCATGACCTTCGTCGTGCCGGACCCACGGCCCTTGCCTCCGCCGCCGCCGAACGCCTCTTTGACCTTGCCGAACAGGTTGTCCTTGACGCTTTTCGCCTTCTCGCCGATCAGAGCCTTCAGCGGTGAATCACCTTGGAGCATCCGCATACCGGCCTTGGGGAGCACCCCGCCGTTCTCAGCCACGCCCGTGAGTCCGCTGGTGATGTCACCCAGTTTGTCGCCAGCCTTGTCAGCCAGGTTCTCCACCTGGGCTCCCACGAAGCTCTTGAACGCGCCGCGCAGCTGGTCAAGTCCCGAGCTCTCCTCGCGTCTGGAGTCGCGTGCATGATCGGCCATGGATCTACCTCCGCCGCCCGGGGGATGTCTTCTTCGCGGTCGTCTTCTTCGCGGTCGTCTTCTTGGCCGTCGTCTTCCTCGCCGCGGCCTTCTTGGGCGGGACCGTGGACTTCCTCGCCCCTGGTGCCTTCTTCGCCGGAGTCGCCTTCTTGGCAGGACTCGCCTTCTTGGCAGGAGTCGCCTTCCTCGCAGGACTCGCCTTCCTCGCAGGACTCGCCTTCTTGGACGGTGCCTCGCGAGCGGCGGGCTTCTCGGGGCGACGCCCACGGCCGCGATCGTGCCGGGCGCTCCCCTTGTGGTCCGTGTCCGGCTGCCGGGCCGCGCGACGGCGGCGCGCGGGCTCTTGCGGCTCCTCCTCTTCCTCCCCTTCTTCTTCCAACTCCTCCTCAGGTTCTTCTTCCTCGTCCTCCTCGTACGCGTCTTCGGCCTCTTCCTCTTCCTCCTCGGGCTCCTCCTCTTCCTCCTCGTACTCGTCATCCGGCTCTTCGTCTTCGTCCTGCGGCTCCTCCTCCTCGCCCCTGCCGCCTACGCGCTCGGTGCGCTGGTGGAGAGCGCCTGCCAGATCGGCGAGCTTGCGGTCGGCGACCGCGCTCAGCGCCTTGCGCCCCGCTTCCAACGCCTCGCCGCGCAGCTGTTCGTTGAGATCGGCGAACTGGGGAAGCTCTCGCAGTCTCTTGACTCCCTCCGTCAGCAACTGTTGTGGTTCCAGCCCGAACCGGCGGCCGGCGAGATAGGTCGCCGCACCGAACGCGACCCGCCCCTTCTTCGTCCGGCCCAGCACGTACCCACCGAGAACGGCGGCGGCGAGAGCGATCTTGGGTACATCAGCCATCGGATTTCCCTTTCGAAGGGCTGCCGGGCGTACGCTCCGGCCTGCGCGGGACGCCCTCGCAAGGGTCTCGCGCCTCGCAGGCGGAGGATTCGAATGGAGCAGTGGCCCACGGCCACGCTCATCACTCCGCTTCTCCAAGTCTGTGCGGAGACGCCAGCAGCCGCACGCGGAGAGCGGAACTTCACCGGACAGCGGCACTCACCTCGCCTCAGACGGCGGTGAACAGGACCGCGGCAGCTGGAAGGTGCGGGGTGGTTCGTCGACTCGCCATTGGAAGGCGGCAGTTGAGGATCGGCTCCCGGGCGGCGGCATCTCGCAGGGTCCGGCACCGCGGAAGGTACCGGGCGATGGAAAGGCCGGGGAGGCCCCGGGGCCTTCGGCCTCTCCGATCCCCGCCCCTACCGGAAGTATTGTCCAGCCGGCCCCACCACCCACTCCCGTAGCACGCAGGATCGGCCGGCACCGTCCACACGGCGTGCGGGGGACGCTGGATCAGCTGATGAAGGACGGCCATGGACAGGCCCCTTCCACGGGAACGGCCGATGTACCGCACAGCCGCGTCACGCGGCGCCGAGAGCGCCTGCTCGTGTTCGTACCCGGCGCTCGCACACGGCTGAAACGCACGGGAAGGTCGGACGTCTTCTTGCCGCTATGCGGTGTCACCGCCATGGTGCGCGCGCTCGGATGCCCTCGCATCTCCCGGGCCGGAGGAGTCTCCGTGGAAAGGGTGACGCGGCCTCCGTCGGCGCATTCCACCCTGCCTGGCCGCCCAGCGCCGAAGCAGCGGTTCCGGCGGCGCCGGTCGGCACGCCTCTCGCTGTTCTACGATGCCGTTGAGAACGGCCTCGGGCGGCGGTACCGGAGGGGCACATGGCGGAGCAGATCCCGAAGCCCATGACGCGGACGGGCCCGGACGCCACACGGCAGCAGGTGGTGCGGCGAGCCGGTCTCTCGTCTGCCCCCGATACCGGAATGGACCGGTTCGCCCGGCTGGTGACACGACTGCTCCGTGTGCCCGTGGCACTCGTGTCACTCATGGAGCGGGACAGGGTGATCCTGCCCGGGATGACAGGTCTGCCCGAACCCTGGGCGAGCAGTCGCGAGCTGCCGCTGGCGCATTCGCCGTCCCGCCATGTGGTGGCGTCCGGGCAGCCGCTGATCGTGCCCGATGCCCGTGCAGACGACCGGCTGCGCACCGACCCGGCGTTCGCGGACCTCGGAGTGGTCGCGTACGCCGGGATGCCGCTCACCGACGCCGACGGCCTCGTCCTTGGATCCCTGTGCGCCCACGTCCACAAGCCCCGCACTTGGAGCGACAGCGAGCAGCGAGACCTGGCCGACCTCGCAGCGGCCTGCTCCGCCGAACTACGCCTGCGGATCCTGTCGGCTCAGCGCCGGTCCACGCAAGAGGTACTGGAGACCGCGCGGGCCATCGCCGAACAGGCACGGAGCGACGCGGAGCGCCTGGAGCGCGAGGCCCAGGCCGGCCTCGACCACGCCGAGCTGCTGCTGCGGGCCTCGGAGGAGCTGGCTCAGACCTCCGGCCTGGAGGACGTGCGCCGGCGGCTGCGGGATCTGTTCAGCGGCGTCGGAAAGCCCGCCTACGTGGGGCTGCTGGTCGCCGACAAGCAAGAACTGCGCCGGATCCCCCACCCGGACATCGTGTACGCGTTGGAACGGGAAGTCCCTCTCCTCGCCACTGACGCCGCCTTCCCGAGCGCCCTGGCCTTCCGTGAACGCCGTACGGTGTTCGTACCCGACCGCCTGGCGCTCCTCGCCGACCACGGCCCTGAGGCGGTCACAGCCTTCGACCGCATGGGCTTCAGCACGGTGCTGTGCCTGCCGCTCTGGGGCAGCCGCGCCCTGCTCGGAGTCCTCACCATCTGCTGGACCAAGCCACACCAGGTGAGCATCACCGAGCGGGCCACGCTCACCGCCGCGGCCGGCTACATCGCGCAGGCAGTGGAGCGTGCTCTCTACCTGGACGAGCGGGTCTCGGTCGCCCGGCAGCTGCAGGAAGCCATGCTCACCGATCTCCACCTGGCCGACCACGTCGAGCTCAGCGCCCTGTATCAACCGTCCGCGAACGACAACATGATCGGCGGCGACTGGTACGACGCCTATCATCTGCGATCCGCCCCCTCCGGCGGACCGGCTCCTCTCATGATCACGGTGGGCGACGTCACCGGCCACGACATGCACGCCGCGACCGTCATGGGCCAGGTCCGAAGCATGCTGAGACAGGCCACTCTCGACCATCCCCCCTACAGCCCCGCGACCGCTGTCACCGCCCTGGAGGCGGCATGCGCCGTCCTGCCCATCGAGGTCGGCGGCACTCTGGTCCACGCCCGCCTGGACCCCGCCCGCGACGGCCCCGGCTGGAACCTGACCTGGTCCAACGCCGGACACCCCCCACCTCTCCTCCGCACTCCCGACACCCACGTCGCCCTCCTCACCCAGCACGACATCCTCCTGCACCAGGACTTCGAACCGTCCCACCGCACCGAGCACCGGCTCGCACTCCCCCCGAACTCGACCCTGCTGCTCTACACCGACGGCCTCGTCGAGCGCCCAGGGCACGACATCGACACCGCCATCGCGCAACTCGTCGACCTGCTGGCCCGCCACGGGGACGAACCGCTGCCCCACCTGGTCCACCGAATCAGCAAGCGGCTGGCAGACCCACACCCCGGGGACGATGTCGTCGTGCTCGCCGTGCGCGTGCCCTGACGCCGTCGGGCCTCGTCGCCCACGTCACGGTGTCTCCTCATACACCATTCGGCACAAAGGTGATGAATATCGGATAAACGGGAACTCGGGGGAGGTACCTCACCTCTCCGCAAGGAGCCTGTGCTCATGTCCACCGGAACACTTTTGACGATCATCATTGCGGTCGTAGTGGTGCTTGCCGTTGCCGCTGTAGTGATTGCGCTCATGGCGCGACGCCGCCATCTCCGTGAGCGCTTCGGCCCGGAGTACGAACGGACCATGGAGAGCTCCGGCGGTCGGCTCGCCGCCGAACGGGAACTCAGGGAACGCGAGAAGCGACACGATGCGCTTGACATCAAACCGCTCCCTCCGGTCTCGCGTGACCGCTACACGCGTGAGTGGAGCAACGTCCAGGATGAGTTCGTGGACCGGCCGCAAGACGCGGTGCACGACGCAGATCAGCTGGTGACCTCCCTGATGCACGACCGCGGCTACCCGACCGAAGGGTTCGATCAGCAGACGAAGGACCTCTCGGTGGAACACGGGCGCACCCTCGAGCACTACCGCGCCGCACACGAGGTGGAAGCCCTCAGCGCCCACAGCCGGGCGACGACCGAGCAACTGCGGGGTGCCATGGTGCACTACCGCACGCTGTTCAACGAGTTGCTCACCGACGGCGGCCAGACCCAGCCCACCCGCTCCTGACGCCGACCTCGACCTTGGCCTTGACCTGGGCGGAGACAACACCATGGACAACAACGACGACACGAGCCGCGCCACCAGCGGCCTGACCACTGAGGATCTCGCACAGCCCTCCGCCGCCACCACGGGGATGCCCGAAACAGCAGAGGGTGCCTCCGGAAGAGCCCCGATGTACCCCGGCGAGAGCGTCGCGACGCCGCAGACCAGGGGCCCCACCTCCGTGGCCGACGCAGACCGGTCCGCTGCCCGATCCGACGCGCCGGCCGCCGCCACGGACGCCGCGCGCGTCCCGGACACCTCGGACGACGAGGCCCCGAAGCTGCTCACGGAGGACGATGACCTGGGCTTCCGTGACCGCTGGCAGAGGATCCAGAACAACTTCGTGGACGACCCCCGCGAGGCCGTGCACGGCGCCGACGCTCTCGTCGCAGACGTCATGCAGACCCTCGCCACCACGTTCGCTCAGCACAAGAAGGACCTGGAGGACCAATGGGGGCAGGGCGAGCAGGTCGACACGGAGGAGCTGCGCAGGGCTCTGCGTCGCTATCGCTCCTTCTTCAACCGGCTGCTCACCACGTGAAACTCGACACGAGCGCGAACGGTGAGAGGCGCCATTGGAGCCTCTTGAACGTCGTGGCGCGATTACACATCGAGGCGAATCTCGCGCCACTTCAAGTCCAAGTCTCCGTGCCGCCCCCGGATGCGTCAGGCGCCTGGGGCGGGTCAGCTCATGCGGAGTGATCCTGTTCCAGTTCCCGCTTGAGGTTGCGCAGGGTCGTGCCGATATTGCCGGCCTGGAATTCGGCGAACGTCCTGCCCGGAGTGACGAGCCGGTCGAAGGCGTTCGCCATGAAGGCCGGCCAGGCGCGCCGGTCGTCACGCCAGGTCTCCGTGACCCGTGTGCCCCGGGCGGCCGGTTCGCAGCGGTACTCCCAGGTGGCGATCGGGCCGCGCAGGCGCGGACGGGTGCGACCGATGGCGTGGACGCGAAAGGCGAACCGACGCCCCGGATCGGCCGCCGTCCCGGTGCAGCGTGTCACCCACCGGAACCTTCCCCGCCTGTTGCGTCCCACGAACCTGTCGCCCAACTCGAGGACACCGCCCCCTGTGTCCCCTGTCGTGCCCAGGTTCTCCGGACTCCAGCGCCCCATGTCACCGGGACGGCTCACGGCCTGGTAGACGACCTCCGGCGGGACGTCGATGACGATGCTGCCGCTCACGGTGAACACTCGGGTCACTGCACTGCCTCCCACCGGCAGCCTCAAGCTACTGTCGAGTAGGAATCATGTCAGGCGGCCTGCCCGAGCAGACGGGCGGGCGGATGGATCGTCAACTGGACGGCGTCAGGGCGGTGTCGATGATGTAGACGTCAGCGTCAACGGTCTTGACGTTGCCGCAGACGACCTCGGCCGAGCCGTTGACGGAGCAGTACTCGCCGGAACCGGATGTGGTCAGCCGGGCCTTGTCGGCGAGGGCCTTGTCGAGGATCGCCTTCGGGATCTTGGCGAGGGCGTCGTTGATCGGCGCGAACACCGCGATGCCCCGGGTGTCGTCGAGGGTGTCGACCAGGCCGGGTTGATCGGAGCGATCACGTCGACCGGGTTGCCGCAGGCATCGACGGGAGTGTTCACCGGGCTCTTCTCCTCCATGGAGCCGACATCGGCGGATCCGACCGGCGTCCGACACGCAGTTCGCCTCGGACGGCGGTAACCCGGGCCCGCATCACCCGAGGCCAGGTCCAACCCGCCGCATTCACTCGAAAGGCGCAACAAGCGACTGTGCTCTGCGCACGCCCGTCCGACGCTCCCGGAAGGCGGGCCGGCGCAGGACTCACTAACGTCGTGCGCGGCCGTTCCGGCCAGGAGAGGAACTCACGACCACGGGGAGTGTGTGTGACCACCGCCGGATCACCGGAGGCCGACTTCCCGGACCCCTGGGCAGGCCCCGCCTACGGACAGGCGGTCAGTGCGGGGGCGGGCGACCTGTCGCTGCGGGACAGGGAAGGCTGGAGTCTGCCTCTCGATGTCAGGCGGTGGACAGGGCGGGCGGACGCCGGGGACCGGTCGGTCGTGGCACGGTGCGTGGGCCGGGTGCTGGACATCGGCTGCGGCGGCGGCCGGCTCGTCGAGGCGCTGGCGTCATGCGGGAACGAGGTGCTCGGGATCGACGTGTCGCCCTCGGCGGTGGCCTCCACCTTGCTGCGCGGTGGCGCGGCACGCAGCGGGTCGGTGTTCGGTCCCCTGCCGAAGGAGGGCTCGTGGGACACGGCGCTGCTGATCGACGGAAACATCGGGATCGGTGGCGCGCCCCGCATGCTTCTGCGGCGCATCCGGGGCCTCGTCCACGGTCAGGGACTGCTCATCGTGGAGTGCGTCGAGAGCGACGTGGACGAGTGCCGCCGTGTCCGCATGCACGCCGGGCAGCGGCCCGTCGGGCCCTTCTTCTCGTGGGCGACCATCGGCTCTCCCGCCCTGATCCGGTACGCCCAGATGTCGGGCTGGACGGTCGCCGAGCAGTGGACCACCCCTTCGACGGAACGTCACTTCGTCGCTCTGCGCGCCCGCGCCTGAGCCCGACTCGTCCTGCGCTGCGGCCGCGGGCGCAGCCAGGTACGCACGACTCGAACCATGACCGAGGGCAGTCGTCCGCGGGGCCCGCGGGCGATCACTAAGATCGACGTCATGAGTTTCCATGTCTCGACCGCCTGAGCGCGGCGACCGGGTCCCCGTCGCGGGTCGAACGGGGCGGGGAGTTGTGGATCGCGGCGAATCGCGAGGAGGCGTGCTGCGGCCGGTCGGGGCGCTCGTGGACGGGGGGTCGGCAGGTGACCGGTCGGGATGCGGCGGGGACCGTCCGGCCGCGGACTCTGGCCTGGGTGCGAGGGCAACTGGCCCCAGGTGAGCGGCTCGTCGGCGCCGAGGTGCTGCACGGTGGCATCACCGCCGAGATGCGGCGGCTGACCGTCGGCGCACCGGACGGCGGCACCCGCGACCTGGTGTTGCGTACCTTCGCCGACCCGTCCTTCGCGACGGACGCCGAAAGGCTGCTGAACCGGGAGGCCGGGGCCCTGATCTACCTCGCGGGCACCGGGGTGCCCGCGCCCGGGTCGGTCGCGGTCGACGCGGTCGGCGCGCACTGCGAGTATCCGTCGCTCCTGATGACGCATCTGCCCGGCGAGACCGTCCTGGGCGACCGGGGGCTCGAGGCGCGGCTGCCCCTGCTGGCCCGCCAGCTCGTCGCGATCCACGCGCTGCGGCCCGTCGAGCGGCCCCGGACGTACGGGGCTTGGGTGACCGCCGACGCCGTCGTCCCGCCACCTGGCGCCGACGCGGGGGCGTGGGCCGTGGCGGCCGACGTGATCCGCGGGCCGGTGCCACGCTACGAAGGGCGGTTCCTGCACCGGGACTTCCACCCGGGCAACGTGCTGTTCGACGTGTCCGGTCCCCGGATCACCGGGGTCGTGGACTGGGTGGAGAACTCGTGGGGTCCGGCGGACCTGGACGTGGCCCACTGCTCCACCAATCTGGCGCTGCTGCACGGCCCCTCGTGGGGGCTGCGGTTCGCGGAGGCGTACGAGGAGGCCGGCGGAGTGCTCGCCGCGGTGGCGAGGGAGCGGTTGTACTGGCGGCTGCTGGACGCCCTGGCGTTCGCGTCGGATGTCCGGTCGGTGGCCCGGCCGTGGCGGCGGGCGGGGCGGGCGGAACTGACCACGCGGGCCGTGGAGAAGCGGCTGGACGGTTACGTCGCCGCCCTGCTGGACGCACTGGGCTGAGCATCGGGATCCCCGTCCCCCGCACTGTCGTTCAGTGATCATTGTCTCTCCGTGGCCGGCCGGTGTGCCTTTTTGGGACGACATCACCCCTTCTCTCCGGTTGCATGCCGGGCCGTAACCCCTCGAAAACCTGTTGGCCGTCCGGTCGTTGAGATCTTGGAGCTCGGGAACCGACCGGCGGGCGACACGTGTGGGGATACAAGAGGCCACCGGGTAAGGGGAGGTAGTGTGTTCAAGGCTCGAACGTTCCTCCGTGAGAACCGCGGTGGCGACCGCGATGGGCAGGCCGCCCGTCAGAGCCGCCTGCACACGACCTCTGAAGATGGAGCCGATGAACGTGTCGACCGGCGGCAGACGGCTGCGCACCCATGCCGCGACAGCAGCCTTCGTCTGTGCGATCGCTCTGTTACCCGGCCCGAGTTACGCGGCCCCGGGCACACCCGATCCACGCGACGATCAGTCGATCGAGGACATCCACAACGAGCTGAACGGCCTCTACCGGCAGGCCGAGGTGGCCACCGAGGCGTACAACACCGCCGACGTGAAGGCCACCGAGCAGGAGAAGCGGCTGACGTCGCTCCACAAGGACCTGGCGCGCACCGAGAGCCGGCTGGACGATCTGCACACCCTCGTGGGAGTGGCCGCCCGGACGCAGTACCGCGGTGGCAACCTGGACGCCACGGGTATCCAGTTGCTGCTCGGCGACCACCCCGACCACGCCCTCGACGACGCCTCCCAGGCCCGTCAGGCCATGCGGAACCTGGTCAACGTCTCCGAGTCGCAGCGGGCCGCCCGTGCGGACCTGGACCGGCAGACCGACGACGCCGCCGAGAAGCTGCGGGAGCTGAAGGACAGCCGCGCGGACAAGGCGGAGCTGAAGAAGAAGATCGAGAAGAGGATCGCCGAGGCCGAGGCGATCGAGGCGGGACTCAAGAAGGAACAGACCCGCAAGCTGGCCCAGTTGGAGAAGCAGGAGGCGAAGGAGGCCGAGTCCAGGTGGACGGGGACGGTTTCCGGCGGCTCTTCTGCGGGCGGCTCTTCCGCGGGCGGCGGTTCGGGCAGCGGCGGGTCGCAGGCGAGCGGCGCGGCCGCGAGGGCCGTCGACTTCGCGATGGCCCAGATCGGCAAACCGTACGTGTGGGGTGCCGTGGGCCCCTCGTCGTACGACTGCTCGGGGCTCACCTCCACGGCCTGGGCGGCGGCCGGGCACCCCATTCCCCGTACCTCGCAAGCACAGTGGCAGGGGCTGACCCGGGTCAGCCTGTCCTCCGCGCGGCCCGGGGACCTGATCATCTACTACAACGCCACCCACGTGGGCATGTACATAGGCGGCGGGCGGGTCGTGCACGCGCCGCGTCCCGGACGCACGGTCACCATCGCGCCGGCCGCCTCCATGCCCATCGTCGGTGTCGTCCGACCCGGAGTCTGAACGGATGACCCACTCGCTGACCCCTCGTGACGGGGGAAACCTGCCCGCGCTCAGCGCACCACCGCTGATCCGGCTCGACGCCTACGTGGCGGAGGACGGGTCGACGGTGGTCAACGGCCATCTGCTGGAGATGGGCGGCACACGTCCGCCCAACGAGGCGATACTCGACGCCATCGCCATGTTCGCCCGCACGCTGCGGGCTCCGGTGGCGGCCACCGTCATCGACCGGACCGTGCAGCAGGTGGCGCGGCTGCGGGTGTACCCGGACGGATCCAGCCGGACCATCGCCGACGAGGAGGACCTGCCGCCGGGGCGTGAGCGCACGGCCGCGGAGGAGGAGTCCTTCCCGCCGCTCGCCCGCGTCGAGCGGATCATCCAGCACGCCCAGCGCCAGGAGCTGCATGCCGCGTTCGTCCTGGCCAGCGCGCTGCGGGAGCACCTCACGCTGCGCAGGGGCGCGGAGGACGAACTCTCCCTGGAGGCGCGGGCGATCGAGGCGTACCTCGCCTACCAGCGGGGCGACTACATGCTCTCCACGGTGCTCGCGCTGACCGTCGCGCGCATCCGCTGCCGTACCGACCTGAACCGGGCGGCCCCCGAGGTGGCCCGCGCCACCGCGGCCTGGCAGCGGCTGATCGACGAGGCCCAGGTGGCCACCAGGGGGCAGGAGCTGCTGCACATGTGGGAGACGCTGTCGGCGGGGGGCATGGTCCTGGAGCCGTCCCATCAGGCCATGGCGCAGGCCGTCCGGAGCCGGCTCGGCCGGGGCGGCCGGACGGTCGCGGCCCCGTCCTCCGCGCCGGCCCTGACCACGGGGCAGGAGCGGGTCGCGCCCGAGGACGAGCCCCTCAAGCCGACGCGACGGGGGATCAGCCGCTTCACCCGGTGGCCCGGCCGGTCCGCCGGGGCGTCGTCCTGAGGAAGCGACGGCGGCGCGCCGACGGTCGCGGTGACCGGGTCCCCGCGGCCCCCCGGTCATGGTGACCGGGCTCCCGGGGCCCCTCGTGCCGGACTCGTGCCGGAGCGTTCTCGACGCGCTGAAGGGGCGCCCCGCGGTTACAGTGAGGGCGACGACGTGCTCACACTCCGGTCACTCCGCGCTGCCGCCGCCCCGTCCGTCGACTCCTGTTCGTCCGAAGCCGTTCCGTCGCGTCGGAGAAACCGAACCGAGCACCGACCCCGCTGCCCCGCGGCGCTCTCGACCAGTCCCGAAAGGAAGTCAGTCATGCCCTTCGCCACCGCCAAGGACGGCACGCAGATCTTCTACAAGGACTGGGGATCGGGCCAGCCCGTCGTCTTCTCCCACGGCTGGCCGCTCACCGCGGACGCCTGGGACCCCCAGATGAAGGTGATGGTGGACAACGGCTTCCGCGCCATCGCCCACGACCGGCGTGGTGGCGGACGCTCCGGGCAGCCCTGGGAGGGCAACGACCTCGACACGTACGCCGACGACCTGGCCGCGGTCATCGAGGCCGAGGACCTCCACGACGTCATCCTGGTCGGCCACTCCACGGGCGGCGGCGAGGTCACCCGCTACATGGGCCGGCACGGCACCGGCCGGGTGGCCAAGGCCGTCCTGGTCGGCGCGATCCCCCCGCTCATGCTCAAGACCGACGCCAACCCGGAGGGGCTGCCGATCGAGGTCTTCGACGAGATCCGCAAGGGCGTCGAGACGGACCGCTCGCAGTTCTACCGGGACCTCAGCGCCCCCTTCTACGGCGCCAACCGCGACGGCTCGACCGTCACGCAGGGCACCCGCGACGAGTTCTGGCTCTGGAGCATGACCGTCGGCATCAAGGGCGCCTACGACTGCGTCAAGGCGTTCTCCGAGACGGACACCACCGAGGACCTCAAGAAGATCGACGTGCCCACGCTCATCGTGCACGGCGACGACGACCAGATCGTCCCGAAGGTCGCCGCGGGTGACAAGTCCTCGAAGCTCGTCAAGGACTGCGTCTACAAGGTCTACCCCGGCGCACCGCACGGGCTCGCGATGGTTCCCGAGTTCGCCGAGATCTTCAACAAGGACCTCCTCGAATTCGCCCGCGGCTGACCGTCGTACGGCCGCGGCCCGGCGCCCGTTGCGGGGGCCTGGCCGCGGAGCCGTACGCGAGTCGGTTCAGAGCGTGAGCAGTTCCTCGTAGAAGCCGCCGAACTCCCGTCGCCGGTCGATGAGATGGATCTCCAGGATCCAGTGGCAGCTGCGGCCCGCCTTGTCGGTGCGGCGCAGGGGCGTGTCGTTGGCGGGTGCGATGTACGACTCGGTGTCCGCGCCGTCGATCCTCTCGTGCGGGAACTCGCCCACCAGGTGGCCGGCGTGCCAGCCGCCCAGTTCCCAGCCGGCCTCGGCGGCCAGCCGCCGCACCTCGGTGTACAGGCGCTCCCCGGTGATGTCCGGATCGGCCTCGAAGAACCGCTTGCCCGCCGCGAAGATCTCCGGCAGGTCGTCGCGCAGCCGTCGCTTGACCGGGTCGTCGCCGAGGACGAAGGTCCGCCCGAAGTCGGCCTCGTACTCCTCGAAGATCGGCCCGAAGTCGGCGAACACGATGTCGTCCGTGCCGATCAGCCGGTCCGGCGGGTTCTCCCGGTACGGCTCGAGGGTGTTGGGGCCGGAGCGCACGATGCGCTTGTGCCAGTGGCGGGTCGTGCCGAAGAGCTCGTTGGCAAGGTCGCGGACACGGTCACTGACCGCCCGCTCCCCTTCGCCGGGTGCCACCAGCCCCCGCCGCTCCATCTCGGCGAAGAGCCGCTCGGCCCTGGCCTGGGCGTCCAGCAGTCGGGCCGCCCGTGTGGGTTCGTCATCAGCCATGGCACGGACGGTAGGTTTGGCCGCATTCGCGAGTCAATCGGATTGGCCCTCGCCCCGGGCGGGACCGTCACCTTCTCGGAGGTGCCGGGCCGGGACGGTTGTCCGGGTGGCGCATGAGAGCGGGAACCGGACGGGGGCCGCCGGAGCGGTTAGGTTGGGACCGACGGTCCACGCGAGGCCCGGCCACTCGGCCCTGTCCTTGCCCGTTCGATTCTGTGAGGTGCCGAGTCATGAGTCTGAGCATCCGCAACCAGATCTCCGGAACCGTCACCTCCGTGACCCCCGGCGAGGTGATGGCGACCGTGCGGCTGCGCCTGGACGGCGGCCAGGACCTGACCGCGGCGATCACCCTGGAGGCGGTCAAGGACCTGGGGCTCGCCGAGGGGTCGGCGGTCCGGGCCATGATGAAGTCCACCGAGGTCGCCCTCGCCACCGGCCCGGTGACAGGGCTGTCCATCCGCAACCGGCTGCCCGGCACGGTCCGCGAGGTGGCCGTGGGCGGGGCGATGGCCACCGTCAAGGTCGCCGTCGACGGGGGCGAGCTCACCTCGGCGATCACCCGGGACGCGGTCACCGATCTCGGACTGGCGGCCGGGTCGCCGGTGGTGGCGCTGATCAAGTCGACGGAGGTCTCCCTCGCGACCGTGTGACCCGGTAACGGCCCGACGGGTGCGGGTGCGGGTGCGGGTGCGGGTGCGGGTGCGGGTGCGGGTGCGGGTGCGGGACGGTACGGGTACGGACGCGTCGGACGTGAGCATTGCCCCGCACGGGGAAAGCGGTACGCGGGGAAGGCGGCAGACGGGGAAGGCGGCAGACGGGGAAGGCGACCGTCACGGGCCTGCGAGGAGAGGGGAGCCGCATGACGAGCGAGCGAGCGGAGACGGCCGGGACCGCCGGCCGGATTCCTCCCGGCCAGCGTCTCGTGCACGGCTGGCCGGTCTCGCACTACGGTCCGGTCCCCCGCTTCCGGCCCGACCGCTGGAACCTGCGGGTCTTCGGTGCCACCGCTTCCGGCGGGACGCACGAGTGGGCGTTCGACGACCTGGCCACCCTGCCGCACGTCACGGTCGTCGCGGACCTGCACTGCGCCAGCGGCCCCACCTCCACCGGCCACGAGTGGTACGGCATCCCCGCCGGCACGGTCCTGGACGTGGTGCCGCCGGCCCCCGGGGTCACCCACGTCATGGCCTGGGCGGAGTACGGCTTCTCCGCCAACCTGCGCCTGGCCGACTTCACCTCACCGCAGACCCTCATGGCCACCCACCACAACGGCGAACCCCTCACGGCCGAGCACGGCTTCCCGCTCCGTCTGGTCGTCCCGCACCTGTACGGGTACAAGAGCCCGAAGTGGCTGCGCGGCATCGAGTACATGACCGCGGACCGCCGCGGTTTCTGGGAGGAACGCGGCTATCACAACGTCGCCGACGCGTGGGCGCAGCAGCGCTGGTCCTACCAGGAGGCGGAAGCCGGCGGACCGGCTGCCGCGGCTCCGTGACCCCGGCTGAACGGCCGGGGCCGGCGCGGGGGCGGGGTTCAGGGGCGCGGGTCCGGGGCGAGCGGGGTGAGCGACCCGGGGGTGACCCCTCCCGCGCAGTGCGCGCACCCGGACTCGATCCGCAGCACGTGTCCGCAGTCGTGCCGGAAGGCGACGGCGGGGGCGTCCACCGCCCACCTGTCGCCCCACTGCAGCAGGCCGATCATGACGGGGAACAGCTCCAGTCCCGCCTGCGTCAGGTGGTACTCGTGACGGGGCGGGCGCTCGCTGTACTGGCGGCGCTCGATCACCCCCGCCGCCTCCAGCTTGCGCAGCCGGTCGGCCAGGATGTCGCGCGGCGCGCCCGTGTAACCGGCGATCCTGGCGAAGCGGTGCACGCCGTACGACATCTCGCGGAGCGCGAGCAGCGACCACCGTTCGCCGACCACCTGCAGCGCGGCCGCCATCGAACAGGGGCGCACCCCTACGGGCATGTCCGCCATCGCGGAGACGGTCTTCGCGGAGACGGGCGGTCCGCCCGCGGTCCCGGTGCGGTCCGTCGGCGGCTCCGCGGCCTGCTGCGGTCGTACGTCCATGAGGCCACGTTACCTCTGTCGGTTGTGTTTCAAGACCCACTCGGGATACTTTCGCGATCACTGAGTGGGAGAATCAAACCGGCTCACGAGGACACCTTGGCCGATGCGGGTACCGGGGCGGCCTGACCGCACCCGCGTCACGTGTCCCGGAGCCGCTCCCGGGACACGCCTCGCCCCCGGCTCGCCCCCCGGCGGGCCGGGGGCGCTCCCGTCGACGGGTCAGCGCGGCGGCGGCACCGGGAAGAGCATGCAGCTGCTGGTGGCGTGGGCGAGCAGCCGGTCCGCACCGTCCACCAGCCGCGCCTGCGCGAGGGCGGTCTGACGGCCCTTGTTGACCACCGTGCCGATGGCGCGCACCGTACCGGTCTCCACGGTGATGCGGCGCAGGAACTTCACCGTCAGGTCGAGCGAGGTGTACGCCATGCCCTGCGGGAGGGTGGACTGCACGGCACATCCCGCCGCCGAGTCCAGCAGGACGGCGAAGATGCCGCCGTGCACGCTGCCGATCGGGTTGTAGTGCTCCTCACCGGGGGTCAGGGAGAAGACCGCCCGCCCCGGCTCCACCTCGTCCAGGACGAAGTCGACGGTGCGGTTGACCGGCGCGACCGGCAGCGCTCCGGCCTGCAGCTCGCGGAGGAAGTCGATACCGGCCAGGCGTCCGGCGGCTTCCGCCAGGACCGCGGGATCGTCCCACTCGTACGTCCGTGTCCGTCCCACAGTGCTGGTCCCTTTCCTCCGACCTCCGCGAGTCCTGCCGCTTCGGCTTCCGCGAGTCATCTGACTTTCCCAAACGAAGCTAGCCCCCGCTTCATCTGACTGTCAATGACGAAGCCAGGGCCCTACCATGGCGCCATGGAGTGGCTAGAGGCGAGCACGGAGAACTGTCCGGTCCAGCGCACCCTCGACCTGGTCGGGGAGAAATGGACGCTGCTGATCCTGCGCGACGCCGTCAACGGGGTCCGCCGCTTCGACGACTTCCACCGGCACATCGGCCTCTCGGAGGCCGTTCTCAGCGATCGCCTGCGGAAGCTGATCGCGGCCGGCGTCCTGACGACCGTCCCCTACCGGGAGCCCGGCAGCCGCGTCCGCAACGAGTACCGGCTGACCCGCAAGGGCTGGGACCTGTGGCCGGTCCTGATGGCGCTGAGCCAGTGGGGCGAGGCCTATGCCCTCGACCCCGGGGAGGACGCGCCGATCGACGTCCGCCACACCGGCTGCGACGCCCCGGTCCGCGTCGTCGTGCAGTGCTCCGCGGACCACACCGCCCTCGCCCCCGGCGAGGTCACCGCCCGGCTGGGCCCGGGAGCCCGCCGCCTGCCGTAGGTCCACGGTCCGCGGTCCGGGGCGGGCGGGGGCCGGGAGCGTGCGGCCCCTCACGGCCGTGCCACCATCGGCTGACCGCACGCGTGATCCCCCGCCGAGGAGAACCGAATGCACCGCCCGAGCCTCCTGTACGTGACCGACCTCGCCTACCCGGCGCGCGGGCGCCGGTACGGCGACGAGGACGTGTTCCTGACCTCCCGGCTGCGCGCGGACTTCGACATCGCCCTGTGCCAACCGCTGGACGCCGGCGCCCTGATGGACCGCTTCGACGCGGTCGTGGTCCGCAACAGCGGCCCGGTGCTCCACTACCGGCGGGCGTACGACGCCTTCCGTGACCGGGCCACCGCGCGCCGCACCCGGGTCTACAACCCGCTGCACGGCCGCGCCGACATGGCGGGCAAGGGGTACCTGCTGGACCTGACCGCGGCCGGACACCCGGTCATCCCGACCGTCGACCGGCCCGAGCACCTCGACCGCCTGCCCGAGAGCGACCAGTACGCGGTCAAGCCCCGGACCGGCGCGGACTCCATAGGCCTGACCTTCGTGACCGGGGACCGGCTGGCGGGCCTCGCCTACGGTGACATCCTGGTCCAGCCGCGCGTCGACTTCCGCTACGAGGTGTCCTTCTACTACGTCGACGACACCTTCCAGTACGCGCTGTACGCCCCCGACCCCGCCCGCCGCTGGGAGCTGGAACCGTACGAGCCCTCCGCGGCGGATCTCGCCTTCGCCCGGCGCTTCATCGAGTGGAACACGCTCGACCACGGCATCCAGCGCGTGGACGCCTGTCGTACCCGGGAGGGCGCCCTGCTCCTGGTGGAGCTGGAGGACCTCAACCCCTACCTCTCCCTCGACCTGGTCGACGACCGCACCCGCGACACCTTCGTGGCCGGCATGACCGCCTCCCTCCACCGATTCCTGGAAGCGGCTCCGCGCGCCTGAGACCCGCCGCCGGGGCCGGTTCGCACCATCCGGATGACGGACATGTCGATGCCCCGCGCGGTGCTACCCCGTAGGGTGACCCGTGCAGCTGGTTCGACCCGTCCGCCAGGCGGGTCGTCGTAAGAGGGAACCCGGTGGGAATCCGGGACTGCCCCGCAGCGGTGAGCGGGAACGACCGCCGTCATACGCACTGGGTCCGACGTACCGGGCCTGGGAAGCGACGGCCAGTAGGTGTCCGCCGGGAGACCGGAGGACGTGCCCGCGAGTCCGAAGACCTGCCGACTGCCCGCGTGCGAACCACTCGCGCGCGGACATCCCGGTGACCTCGTGGGCAGGTCGGCGTGCACACCAGGCGGACGACCGTGCCGAGCGCACCGGGTCGGCCCCGCCCGGATCGTCACCCCTTCGCGTCCTCGTCCCGTCACCAGGGATCTCAGGGATCCATCTCGCGAAGGAGATCTCCGTGACCACCGAGACCGCAGCCGCGGCAGCACGGGCCACCGTGTACGGCTATCCCCGTCAGGGCCCGGACCGGGAGCTGAAGAAGGCGATCGAGGGCTACTGGAAGGGCCGGGTCGACGCCGGGGCGCTGCACGCCACCGCCGCAGGGCTGCGCCGCGACACCTGGCGGCAGCTCGCCGGTGCCGGCCTGCACGAAGTCCCGACCGGCGACTTCTCGTACTACGACCACGTCCTGGACACCACCGTGATGGTCGGTGCGATCCCGGCCCGCCACCGGGCCGCCGTCGACGCCGACGCGCTGGACGGGTACTTCGCCATGGCCCGCGGCACCCAGGACGTGGCGCCGCTGGAGATGACGAAATGGTTCGACACGAATTACCACTACCTGGTGCCGGAGTTGGGTCCCGACACCGTCTTCGGCGCCGACTCCGGCAAGCAGGTCGGCGAACTGCGCGAGGCCCTGGCGCTCGGCCTCGCCGCCCGGCCCGTGCTCGTCGGCCCGGTCACCTACCTGCTGCTGGCCAAGCCCGCGCCGGACGCCCCCGCGGACTTCGAGCCGCTCACCCTGCTGGACCGGCTGCTGCCCGTGTACGCCCACGTCCTCGCCGACCTGCGGGCGGCCGGTGCCGAATGGGTGCAGCTCGACGAACCGGCCCTGGTCCAGGACCGCACCCCCGCCGAGCTGAACGCCGCCGCACGCGCCTACCGTGACCTCGGCGGGCTCACCGACCGTCCGAAGCTGCTGGTGGCCTCCTACTTCGACCGCCTCGGCGACGCGCTGCCGGTGCTGGCCAAGGCACCCGTCGAGGGCCTCGCCCTGGACTTCACCGGGTCCGCCGCCGCCAACCTGGGCGCCCTGGCGGCGGTCGGCGGGCTGCCCGGCAAGCGGCTGGTCGCGGGCGTCGTCAACGGCCGCAACATCTGGGTCAACGACCTCGCCACCTCACTGTCGACGCTCGGCACCCTGCTGGGGCTGGCCGGCCGGGTCGACGTCGCCACCTCCTGCTCCCTGCTCCACGTGCCGCTCGACACCGCGGCCGAGCGCGACATCGAGCCGCAGATCCTGCGCTGGCTGGCGTTCGCGAAGCAGAAGACCGCCGAGGTCGTCACCCTCGCCAGGGGCCTCGCCCGGGGCACCGACACCATCGCCGCCGAACTCGCCGCCAACCGGGCCGACCTCGCCTCCCGTGAGCGCTCCCCCATCACCCGCGACCCGGCGGTCCGCGCCCGTACCGCCGCGGTCACGGCCGCGGACCTGCGCCGTTCCCTGCCCTACCCCGAGCGGGCCGCCGCCCAACGCGCCCACCTCGGGCTGCCGTTGCTGCCGACGACCACCATCGGCTCGTTCCCGCAGACCGGCGAACTGCGCACCGCCCGGGCGGACCTGCGTACCGGACGGATCGACACGGCCGGCTACGAGGAGCGGATCAGGGCCGAGATCCGGGAGGTCGTCTCCTTCCAGGAGAAGTCCGGGATCGACGTCCTGGTGCACGGCGAGGCCGAACGCAACGACATGGTCCAGTACTTCGCCGAACAGCTCACCGGGTACCTGGCCACCCGGCACGGCTGGGTCCAGTCCTACGGCACCCGGTACGTACGGCCGCCGGTCCTGGCGGGTGACATCTCGCGGCCCGAGCCGATGACGGTGCGCTGGACGGCCTACGCCCAGTCCCTCACCGGCCGTCCGGTCAAGGGCATGCTGACCGGGCCGGTCACCATGCTGGCCTGGTCCTTCGTCCGTGACGACCAGCCGCTCGGCGACACCGCCCGCCAGGTCGCCCTCGCCCTGCGCGACGAGGTGAACGACCTTGAGGCCGCGGGTACTTCGGTCATCCAGGTCGACGAACCCGCCCTGCGCGAGACACTCCCGCTGCGGGCCGGGGACCGTCCGGACTATCTCGCGTGGGCGACGGAGTCGTTCCGGCTGACCACCGCGGGGGTCCGGCCACGGACTCAGATCCACACCCACATGTGCTACGCCGAGTTCGGCGACATCGTCCAGGCCATCGACGACCTGGACGCGGACGTCATCAGCCTGGAGGCGGCCCGCTCGCACATGCAGGTCGCCCGCGAACTCGCCGCCCACGGCTACCCGCGCGAGGCCGGACCCGGTGTCTACGACATCCACTCGCCGCGCGTCCCGAGCGCGGAGGAGGCCGCCGGGCTCCTGCGCACCGGCCTGCGGGCGATCCCCGCCGAACGCCTGTGGGTCAATCCCGACTGCGGCCTGAAGACCCGCGGCTGGCCCGAGACCCGCGCCTCCCTGGAGAACCTGGTCAGCGCGGCCCGCACGGTGCGTACGGAACTGTCCGCCTCCTGACCGCCGCGGATCCGCCGGGCCGGGGCACCCTCGGTGCCCCGGCCCGGTCCCGTCACCTCCCGTGCGGCTTCGGCCGGTGGGACTTCCCGCCGCACTTCTTCACGTCGATCCGGACGACCTGCGGGTCGTGGTCGCTCGCCTGGTCGGCGAACTCGGCGTTGATGTGGACGACGTCGTAGTCGAAGCGGGTGATTGCGGGGCTGGTCAGGATGTGGTCCAGGGTCTGGCTGTTGCCGTCGTAGACGTAGCTGTACCGCTCGGACCTCGGAAGGGTGTCGATGAGGTCGGTGAGGTCGTTGCCGTCGTCGGTCAGGGTCCGGACCGCGTCGGAGAACTCGAAGTCGTTCAGGTCTCCGGCGGCCACGATCCGGGCCCGCGGGTCGGCCGCGAGCAGCGACTCGACGAAGGCGTTCTCCTCCTCGGCCTGGAGCCCCCGCTGGGTCTCCGAGGAGCGGGTCGGCTCCTGGTAGCGGCCGTGGACCGGGTCGTCGCCGCCCTTGGAGATGAAGTGGTTGGCGATGACGAAGACGGTCTGCCCCTGGAACTCGAACTCGCCGACGAGGGGCTTGCGGCTGTCCGTCCAGGCGGCGCTCGCCGGGTCGATGCGGCCCGGGGAGGCGGACAGGTGGGCCTGGCCCTTGCGGTCCTTGACCACGGAGACGGGGGTCGTGGAGGGGTCGCCGGCGGCGGCCCGGTCCACGAAGGAGACCCGCTTGGCGTTGAAGAGGAAGACCTGGCGGATGTTGCCGCCGGGCTCGCCACCGTCCTTGTCGTCGACCGGGTCGACGTAGCGCCAGGAGTACTTCGGGCCGCCGGCCGCGACGATCGCCGCGGTGAACTTCTTCAGGGTCGCCTCGGCGGAGACGGTGCCGTCGTCGGTGGCGCCGTTGTCGTCCTGGATCTCCTCCAGGGTGACGATGTCGGGCGAGGAGAGGTTCTTGACGACGCCCTTGCCGAGCCGGGCGAACTTGTCGTCGCCGTCGGTCGGGTCGAGGTTCTCCACGTTGTAGGTGGCGAGCGCCAGTTCGTCGCGGGACTGCTTGCGCGTCACCTCCTGCTTGAGGCCCTTGTCGACGGCCGCGCCGGTGGTGGCGGCGGAGGGCGCGAGCAGGTAGCCGCCGAAGCCGGAGTAGTCGACCGGGCCGGTGGTGGTGCCGGCCAGTTCGTCACCGACGTTGAGGACGGGCGTGGTTCCGTCGGCCGAGACGATCTCGATGCGGCCGGTGTTCTGCTGGTCGTAGCCGCCGTAGAGAGTGCCGCCGCGCCTGGTGGGGTTCTCGTGCGGCTTGGCGGTCACGAACATCTCGCCGTAGCTGTTGGTCGCGCCGACCACGCGGGCGTCGGTGACCGAGGCGCGCATGCCCTCCACGGACTCGTAGAAGTCCTGCGAGTAGACGGCGGGCTGGAGGGTGAGGCCCTCGATGCTGCCGCCGCCGGCCGTGGGGGTGTACTCGGCCGGGATCGTGGAGGCGTCGAGCGCGACCGGGGCCGACAGGGCGTTGCCGGTGGAGAGAGTGGTGGAGACCGGGCTGCCCAGTTCGGTGACCGACTGGGCGGCGGCGGACGGGTAGTACTCCGACACCTTGCCGCTGACCAGGACCGAGTCGCCGACCGAGACGGTGGGCGCGGCGGAGCCAGTGTAGACGAACAGGCCCTCGCTGGTGGCGGGATCGGCGTCCGGGGTGGGGTCCTGGATCCAGTAGCCCTTGCTGCCGGTGGTGCGCACGGCGGTGACGATGCCGGGGACACCCACGACGTTCTGGCCCTTGAGGGGCGAGATACGGGTGCTGCCCTGGATGTCGTGGATACGGAAGGCGCCGGGCTCGGTGGGGCCGCCCGGGCCGCCGCCGGAGCCGCCGCTCGCGGTGTCCCCAGCGCTGTTGGTGGGGGTCGGCGTACCGGCCGTGAAGTCCGCCGAGTTGTCGTCGGTGTCGGTGAGCGAGGCGGCCCGGGACACGGAGGTGGTGTTGCTCGTCGCCGGTGCGCCGGCGCCCTCGCGGACGACGGCGGTGCCGTAGCCGAGGAGGTCCACGACGTTCGCGTCGCCGGTGCAGTCGGCGGCCGTCTTGCAGGTCAGTGCCGTGGTGCCCTTGACCAGGGCCACGGTGCCCGCGGTCGCGGACATCGCGATGGAGCCGGTCGCGTCGGCGGTCGGCAGCGCGGTCGTGCCGCCGGCGCCCGCGCCCTCGCCGACCAGGTAGGTGCCCCCGGCGGGCAGCGCGCCGGTGAGGGGGGTGACCTGCCAGGGCGAGTTGGCGGACGCGGAGGCCGGGAGGTACTGGACGCTGTAACCGTCCAGCGAGTAGGCCGCCGTGGAGCGGTTGGCCAGCTCCACGAAGTCGTTGGTGAGGGTCGCTCCGGAGTTGCCTCCGCCACCGTACGCCTCCGAGATGACCGCGTTCGCCGACGGGGTGGCGAACGCGGCGGGCAGCGGAGCCACGATGACGGCCGCCGTGGCCGCCGCGGCCACGAACGCGGCGCCCGCTACCCGCGATGCGCTGGGTCTGTGAATCTTCACGAGGATGACTCCTTCAACGTCCGCCGGTCGGCCGCCACTTGACGTGCCGTCGGCCGGTGGGATCCATGCGACCGGCTGAGGTTACGCGCGTAGAAATGGCGTAACAAGGGGTGTGCGGTTAAATCTGCGGGTCCAGCGCGGAGCCCTGGGACGCCCTCGGCCGAGGTCGTGTCCGGCGCGGGGCGGGCAGGACCCCGCGGACACGCCTAGCGGAGCAGCCCCGCCGGGCCGAACGCGCGGGGCAGGA
Organism: Streptomyces sp. NPDC001068; assembly: GCF_042897315.1. Classification (NCBI taxonomy): domain Bacteria; kingdom Bacillati; phylum Actinomycetota; class Actinomycetes; order Kitasatosporales; family Streptomycetaceae; genus Streptomyces; species Streptomyces sp. NPDC001068. The sequence continues at coordinate 760,969 of NZ_JBIAYD010000001.1, forward strand.
AGCGTTCGGCGATGCGGGCGTAGCCGGCCGGGTTCGGGTGCAGGCCGTCGGGGAGGTCGGCGATGTCCCCGGAACCGAAGAGCGTGGTGCCGTCGACGAGGTGCAGACGCCGGTCCCCGACCGCGCGGCGGCGTTCCACGTGCTCGGCCAGCAGTTCCCGTACTCGGGTCAACGTCAGTGCACCCAGGGACAGTTCGGTGGGTCGGTGCAGAGCGTGCACCATCCCGTCGGTGCCCGGCAGCGTGGGTCCCGGCCGGGTTTCGAGGGCCGGGCAGACCAAGGGGCTGATCACGAGGACCGGGGTGTCCGGGTGCCCGTCCCGGACGGTGTCGAGGAAACCGTGGAACGCCGGGACGAAGGCGCGTTCCCGCATGGTGTCGGCGTTCACGACGTTGATGCCCAGTTCGAGGCTGATCGCGTCGGCGGGCAGGTCGCGGATGGCCCGGGCCATGAAGGGGTCGAGGTGGCACTCGCCGCCGAGACCGAGGTTGACCAGGGAGCGGCCCGCGCGCCGGGCCACGATCGCCGGCCAGGTGCCGGTCGGGCGGTCCGCCTCCGAGCACTGGCTGATCGAGCTGCCGTGGTGCACCCACACCGGGCCGCTCGCCGGGGCCGGACGCACCGACGCCCCCTCGGGGATCCGTACGTCGACGAGCAGGGTGGCCCGCGAGTGGGGCAGCCAGATCTCGACCCGGCGCTCACGTGCTCCGGCACCGAGCGAGAACCGCAGGGTGGCCGGTGCGGACGGGTGCTCGTCCATGGCCTCGGTGACGGGGTCGACATGGACGAGGGACTGGTCGCAGGTGGTGACGGGGGCCCGCAGCTCGCCGTCGACGACCAGGTCGAAGACCGCGTCGGACGGCTCGCAGCCCGCCATCACGACCTGGGTGAGCTGGGCGTCCACCTCGACCTCGGTGGCGTCCGTGAGCATCTCCAGCCGTACCCCGGAGGGCATGGAGCCGACGATCCCGTATCCGGTGTCCGCCAGTTGGGCGCGTCCGGCTGCGGGGGCGCGCTGCAGGGCGAAGCCGGCGGGACCGGGGGTCTTCTCCAGTGCTCCGACGACACAGTCGAGCGCGAGGGCGAGGACGGAACGCACGTGGCGGGTCTCCTTGGGAAGCGGTGCGGGAGTGTCCTTCTTCCCCGGATCCCGCCCGTGCGCGCACCGACGCCGCCGACCGGCCGCGGAACACGACGACCGGGCCCGATCCGGGCGTCCCGACCGCCGTCGGGTGCACCGTCCCGACCGCCGTCGCGGACGCCGTCCTGGCAGGATGTCCGTATGGAACGTGTGCTTGGAATCGGTGGGTACTTTCTGCGGGCCGCCGACCCCGCGGCCCTGACCACGTGGTACCGCGACTGCCTGGGCCTGGACACCGACGACCACGGGCTGTGGCGTCAGGAGACCGGGCCCACCGTCTTCGCGGCCTTCGAGTCCGGGACCGACTACTTCGGATCCCGCGCCCAGCAGACCATGCTGAACTTCCGGGTCCGCGACCTGGACGCCATGCTCGCGCAGCTCCGCGCCGCCGGTGCCGACGTGGCCGCGGAGACGCAGGACATGGACGGCGTCGGCCGGTTCGGCTGGGTCACCGACCCGGAGGGCAACCGGATCGAACTGTGGCAGCCCGCCTGACCGTCCGGCAGCCGTAGGGTGCCCCCCGGCCGGTTTCAGTGGTGGTGGCCGTGGCGGCCGAGGGTGTCCACCGGGGTCGCGCCGGGCCGGGTCCACTGGGGCACCGGACGGCTGGTCGGGCCCCAGGTGGCGTTCCCGTCCGCGTCCGAGCGCCAGGACCAGCAGGGGCTGTCCCCCTTGGGCCGGTCCTCCGGGTTGTCCTCCCATGCCTCGCCGCGGCCGTAGGTCGTCATGTCGAGCAGGCCGAGGGACCCGTTGACCCGCTCGTTGCCGCGGCCGGTGGTCGAGTAGGTGAGGAACACCCGGTCGCCGGCGCGCAGGTAGCTGGTGAGGTACCCCATGGGTCCGCCGGCCGGGCCGTCCACACCGCGCACCGAGTACCAGGGCGGGGTGTATCCCATGAACTCGACGTAGGGGGCCACCTCGTCCCAGCCCCCGGTGGTCAGGACGGCGAAGGACACACCGCGGGCGTTGAGGTAGGCGGCGTCCTGGAGGTGCCAGGCCGTGGTGGTGCAGCCCTCGCACTGCCCCTGGTGCGGCGCGCCGTCGTGCCACATGTGCTTGTAGACCACGAGTTCGTCGCGGCCCTGGAAGAGGTCCAGGAACGGCACCGGGCCGTCGGCTCCGACGACCTCCACCGTCCCGTCGAACTCCACCATCGGGAGCCGGCGGCGGGCCGCGGCGATCGCGTCGCCCTCACGGGTGTGGGCCTTCTCCCGGACCAGCAGTTCGTCCCGGGCCGCCTGCCAGGTGGCCAGGTCGACCACGGGCGGCCGGCCGGGACCCGCGGTGGTCGGTTCGTCGGGTGTGGCGGTCATGGCGTCCTCCGAGGTTTCCGGTGCGTCCTGCGACGGTCACGGGGGCAGACTCGCGGCCCGGCCGGAACTCATCGCGGCGGAGGAATCCGGCACGCCCCCGGCCAGGGTGCCGAAGACCGGGGGCCTGCCGGGGCGGGCCGCGGGTAGGCGTACGGCGAGGAGGTGTGCCCGTGTCCGCGTATCCCGACATCCCCGCCCCACCGCCGGACGACCCGGCCGACGCCGAGGAGCGGCGCGTCACGGACGAGCGCAACAGGCGTCTGGCGCGTGCCGGTGTGGCCCGCGCCGAGGAGCTGCTGCTGACGTACTACCGGCTCGGCTCACGCGAGGAGTCCTTCGGGCTGCTGCGCGACGCCTCCCAGCGGTTCAACCTCAAACTGCACACGCTCGCCGCGGCCGTCGTCCGGCTTCCGGCACCCGGGGCGACGGACCCGCGCTGGGTCGCGGGCCGGCCGCACGGGGGGCCGCCGCCGGTGCCCGCCCTGCGCCTGGACGGCACCCGTCCGCTGAGCCAGGGGGCGGTCCTCGATCCCGCGCTGCGGCGCACCCTGCACATCACGGGCACCCGGATGGGCAACGTGCAGCTGGTCGAGAACCGGCTGCTGCGCTTGGTGCGGCACACCGGGCTGAACCAGCGCTTCACCGACTTCTTCACCTTCGTCGACAGCGGCACCACCGCCTGCGCGCAGGCGGCGGAGGAGGCCCGGCAGGTCACCGTGAAGGACGTCGCCGCCTGCGACCTCTTCGACGAACGTTCCCGGGAGACGATCCTCCAGGCCGGCAGCCGCGCCTGTCACAGCGTCCCCCTGGTCAGCCCGAAGGGAGCGGTGGTCGGCATGATCTCCGCGCACCACGAGCACCCGCTGTCCGAGCTCGCGCCGGCCCAGCTGGCCGAACTGGAGCAGCTCGGCCGGGAGGTGGGCCGGTGGCTGCTCTGGCACCACAACACCGTGGTGATCGACGCCCTGAACCACCTGCACGTGCGCGCCGCCGGCCGACGCTGAGCCCCGCACCTGCCCGCCGCGAACCCCGTGGAGTGAGAGCATCCGTTGCATGGACGATGTGGGCGGTCGCGTGGCTCGTTGGGGTGCGGCCCTGCGCCGCACGCCGGTGTCCGTCTGGAACGACGACGTCACGGACTGGGCCGCCGCGCTGACCTACTACGCGGTCCTGGCCCTGTTCCCCGTCCTGCTGGTCATCCTCTCCGTCCTCGGTCTGACCATCCCCACGGCCAAGCCGGAGGTCATCGACCGCATCGCGCAGGCCGCCCCGCTCGCCTCCCGGGCCCTGCTGCGCGGCACGCTGCGGCAGATGGCCGGGCAGTCGTCGGCGGCCTGGACGCTGATCGTCCTGGGCGGGGCGGGTGCGCTGTGGTCGGGGTCCAGCTATCTGAGCGTCTTCCGACGGGCGTTGCACGCCATGCACCGGGTCAGCTCGCAGCGGCCGCTGTGGCGGACCGCGCCCCGCATCATCACCACGGCCCTGGTCCTGATCCTGCTGCTGCTCACCTCGGTGCTGGCGCTGTTCCTCACCGGCAGCCTGGCCGACTTCCTGGGCCGGGCGCTGGATCTCGGTACCGGGCCGCAGGCCGCCTGGCACGCGCTGCGGTGGCCGCTGGTGGTGGCGGTCGCCGTCGTCACGGTCCTGGTCCTGTACCACTCGGGCCCCGAGTCCTCCCGGCCCGTCGGGAAGATGGCACCGGGCGGTGTGCTGGCGGTGGCGCTCCTGCTGGTCGTCTCGCTGGGCTGCACCCTCTACACCTCCCATGTCGGCAGCTACAACCGGTTGTACGGTTCGCTGGGCGGTGTGGTGGTCTTCCTGATCTGGCTGTGGCTGTCCAACCTGGCCCTGCTGGTCGGCGCCCAGTTCAACGCGGAGCTGGCGAAGGCCGCTCAGGAGGAGTGAGACGGCACCGCCGCCCCCGCCGTGTGCCAGTCCAGGCGCAGGACCGCGAGGTCGTCGGTGTGACGGTCCGCGTTGAGGGCGCGGGTGCGGGCGATGAGCCGGTCCAGGTGGGTGCCCGGGTCGGACGTGTGCAGCGTGTCGATGATCCGCAGCAGGCCGTCGACCCCGAGCCGGGCGCCTGAGCCGTCCACGAAGCCCTCGATCAGTCCGTCGGTGTAGGCGATGAGCGCCCCGTCCGCCGGCAGTGCCAGCGTGGTGGCGGGCCAGTCGCCCACTCCGGGTGCTATGCCCAGGGCGATCCCGTGGGCCGCGGCGACCTCCCGCGTTCCGTCGGGGGTGACGATCAGGGGTTCGTGGTGGCCGGCCAGGTGCAGGGTCAGGGTGCCGGCGCCCGGGTCCAGGGTGATCAGCGTGCAGGTGGTGAACAGGTCGCTGCCGGCGCGTTCGGCGATGTGTATCTGCTCCAGCAGACGCAGCAGGCGCTGGTCCCGGTGGCCGCCGAGGGTGAGCGCGCGCCAGGCGATGCGCAGGCAGACGCCGAGCGCGGCGGCGTCCGGGCCGTGCCCGCTGACGTCTCCGATGATCGCGTGGACCTGCCCGTCCCCGGTCTGGACGACGTCGAGGAAGTCGCCGCCCAGCAGGGCCTGGGCCCGGCCGGGGTAGTAGCGGCTGGAGGCGGTGACCGCGGCGGACGACAGCAGGGGTTCGGGCAGCAGGCCGCGTTCCAGACGGGCGTTCTCCTCGGCGCGCAGCTTCCCGATCTGGAGGGCGGCGTTGGCGAGCTCGGCCTGCTTGCGCTGGACGGCGTAACGCAGGGCGCGCTGCATCAGGTCGGGTTCGACCTTGCCCTTGACCAGGTAGTCCTGGGCGCCGAAGGCGAGTGACTCGACTCCGGCGCGGGGCTCGTCCAGGCCGGTCAGGACGATGATGGCGGCGTGCGTGTCGGCCTGGATGGTCGGGATGATCTCCAGTCCCGAGGCGTCGGGCAGGTGCAGGTCGAGCAGGACGCAGTCGACGCGGCCGGCCGCGAGTGCCCGGTGGGCCTCGGCGGCGGTGTGGCACCGGGTCAGGGTGTACGGCAGATCGGTGTCGTGGAGCAGTTCCTCGACCAGGAGGGCGTCTCCGTCGTCGTCCTCCACCAGCAGGACGTCGTACTGCTCGGCGTGCCGCTCGTCGCCGGCTGCGGAGGGACCGGTCACGACTGTGTCTCTCTGTCCGGGACGGCCGTCGGGGCCGCCGGGGCTGACGCGGATACGGCGGGCAGGGTGGGCAGCGTGAACAGGACGCGGGTGCCCGTCGGAGTGTCGGGGTCGATGGAGATGGTGCCGCCGTGGAACTCCACGACCTTCTTGCACATCGCCAGCCCGATGCCGGTGCCCGGATAGGCGTCCTTGGTGTGCAGCCGCTGGAAGATGACGAAGACCTTCTCCTGGAACTCCGGCGCGATCCCGATGCCGTTGTCGCGGACCTCGAACTCCCAGTTCCCCCCGGCCTCGGTCACGCCGAGGTGGATGCGCGGCGGCCGGTCGGGGTGGCGGAACTTGATCGCGTTGGAGAGCAGGTTCTGCAGCAGCATGCCCAGCTGGGTCGCGTCCCCGAGCACGGACGGCAGCGGGTCGTGGGTGATCTCGGCGCCGGTCTCCTCGACGGTCACGCTGAGGTCGCCCAGGGTGGTGTTCAGCACCCTCTCCAGGTCCACGGTCCGCTGCTCGTTGTGGACCCGGCCGACGCGTGAGAAGGCGAGCAGGTCGTTGATGAGGCTCTGCATGCGGTTGGCGCCGTCGACGGCGAAGCCGATGTACTGGTCGGCCTTGTCGTCCAGCTGTCCGCCGTACCGCCGTTGCAGGAGCTGGGTGAAGCTGGACACCTTGCGCAGCGGTTCCTGGAGGTCGTGCGAGGCCACGTAGGCGAACTGCTCCAGTTCGGCGTTCGACCGCTTCAGGTCCTCGGCCTGGTCGTCCAGCAGCCCGCGGGCCTCCTCGCTGAACCGCAGCTCCGCCACCAGGCGCAGGCGCATCGACTCCACGTCGGCGGTGAGCCGTCGCAGGTCGGCGGGGCCGGTGCCGTCCAGGGACCGGTCGAACCGGCCCTGCGTCACGTCACGGACTGCCGAGCCGAGCCTGCCGAGCGGGCCGGTCACCCCGCGTCGCAGGCCCTCGAAGACCAGTCCGGCCACCAGGACGATGACGACGGCTATGACGGCGAACACCCAGTTCCGCAGGGTCACCGCCCGCCGAAGCTGGCGGGTGGCCTCCTCCCGCTCCTGCTCCAGGTGGCTCTGCTGGCGGGTCATCGCGCCTCGCAGCGCGTCGAAGGCGGCCTTGCCCTCGGCGGTGCGTACCGAGGTGATCGTCGCGGCCTCGGTCGGAGAGGCCGTCGAGACGGGTATCGCGATGCGCTGCTGCCAGGTGCCGGCGAGCCGCTCCACCGCGGCCAGGTCGGCGCGGGCCCGGCCGTCGTCGGCGACCAGCGGCCGCAGCCGTCGCAGCGCGGTCTCCTCGCCGGTCACACCCTCGGCGTAGGGCTGCAGGTAGTCCCGGCGGCCGGACAGACCGTAGCCGCGGATGCCGGTCTCCTGGTTGACCAGCGCCTCCTCGACCCGCATCGACTCGATCAGGGCCGGGGACCGCCGGTCCACCAGCGAGGCGGTGATCTGCGAGGTCCGCCACATCGCCCAGGCGCCCAGCGACCCCAGAACCGCCAGGACGACGAGAGTGCAGGCCACACCCACCCGGAGCCAGCGCCGGGTCGTCCAGCCGGCGAACGCGCCATCGGCGCCTGACGGCGTGCTTGTCATAGCGGTGCGCTGCTCCCTAGGCCGGCCGTCCTGGCCGCACCTCGGCGCGCGGCAACCACACTGTACTCGGGAGTCCGACAACGCATGTTGTCCCTTCCCCGATCAACGCCCTAGGGTGAGGCCATGCCCGTCACCTCTCCCTCTCCCGGTCCCGCGGTCGGGGACACGGACGTACTGGTTACCCAGATGGTGGACGAACTCACCCGGCTGCTCACGCTGGCGACCGTCCGGCCGCCCGCGGACCCCGTCGACGGGGCGGGCGAGGCCCGCTGGCATGCTTTGCTGAGGCTGCGGGTACTCGCCGAGGTCAAGCAGACCGTCAGACACCTGGAGGACGAGACGGCGCACGCGGCCGCCGCGAGCGGCGCCGGCTACCCGGAGATCGGCCGGGCGGTGAGCATGAGCCGCCAAGGGGCTCGGCGCCGCTGGCCCGGACTCGTCACCAACAGCACAGACCACTCGCCCCGCCCCACACACCGGAGCTCCTGAATCATGGCTGCCGCCGCAATCCGCCCGTACGACGTGCTGCTGGTCGAGGACGACGTCGCCGACGCGATGCTCATCCAGGACGCGCTCACCGAACGCGGTACGCGCAATCTCACTCAGGTCTCCGACGGTGTCGAGGCCCTGGACTACCTGCGCGACCCGGACAACGAACGCCCCGACCTGATCGTGCTCGACCTGAACATGCCCCGGATGAACGGGCGCGAGTTCCTCGCCGTGGTGAAGGAGGACGCGGAGCTGCGGACCATCCCGATCGTCGTGCTGACCACGTCCGTGGCCCCCGACGACGTCAACGGCGCGTACCACCACCACGCCAACGCGTACGTCACCAAGCCGGTGAACCTGGCGGAGTTCGAGACGGCGGTGCGCAGCATCGACGCCTTCTACCTCGACGTCGCGGTCAAGCCCCCCAAGGCGTAGCGGCTCCCTCGGCGTCCGCCCCACCTCTTACGGAGTGGTGACGTGCGGGCGCGGACGCGCGGCCGACCGGGCGGCCGGGCCTAGCGTGGCCGGTATGCGTGTACTGGTCACCGGCGGTGCCGGGTTCATCGGGTCCCATGTCGTCGAGGCGCTGACTGAGCGCGGGCACGAGGCGGTCGTGTTCGACGTGCGTGCCGATCCGGGCGCCGACGTGCGCAGTCCGGTGGCCGTCGGGCGGGCGCTCGACGGTGTGGACGCGGTCTGCCACCAGGCCGCGATGGTCGGGCTGGGCGTGGGCTTCGGGGACGCCGCGGAGTACGTCTCCCGCAACGATCTCGGTACGGCCGTGCTGCTGGCCGCGATGGCCGAGGCGGGGGTACGGCACCTCGTGCTGGCCGGGTCGATGGTGGTGTACGGCGAGGGCCGCTACGAGTGTCCGAGCCACGGTGTCGTACGACCCGGGCCGCGCGCGGTCACCGACCTGGAGGCGGGGAGGTTCGAGCCGCGGTGTCCGGTGTGCGGTGCCGATCTGGCACCGGGGCTGGTCGCCGAGGACGCGCCCACGGATCCGCGGAACGTGTACGCGACCACCAAGCTGGCCCAGGAGCACCTGGCCGCCGCCTGGGCCAGGTCGACGGGCGGGACGGCGGTGTCGCTGCGCTACCACAACGTGTACGGGCCCGGGATGCCGCGTGACACCCCCTATGCGGGCGTGGCGGCGTTCTTCCGCTCGGCGCTGGCCAGGGGTGAGGCACCCCGGGTGTTCGAGGACGGCCGGCAGCGCCGGGACTTCGTGCACGTCCGGGACGTGGCCGCCGCGAACGCGGTGGCCCTGGAGGCCCGGCCCGAGCCGGGCGCGCTGACCGCCTACAACACCGGCAGCGGCGAGCCGCACACCGTCGGCGAGATGGCCCGCGCGCTGGCCGACGCCCATGGCGGGCCCGAACCGGAGGTCACCGGGGAGTTCCGGCTGGGGGACGTACGGCACATCACCGCCGACTCCGCACGGCTGCGGGCCGACCTGGGCTGGAAGCCCGAGGTCGGGTTCGCGGACGGGATGCGGGAGTTCGCGCGGGCGGGGATGCGGGGCGCGTAGGGCCCGTCGCGACGGGTCCGGCGTTCGCCCGGACGGACCGGTGGTGCTGCCCGCGATCAGGAAGCGGCGGCGGGCAGCACCACCTCGAACCGGCAGCCACCGGGAATGTTGTGCACGGTGGCACGCCCCTGGTGGGCCTCCACGATCCCGCGCACGATGGCGAGGCCGAGTCCCGCTCCGGCCGGGGGCGTCCGGGCGTGGCTGCCGCGCCAGCCCGTGTCGAAGACACGCGGCAGGTCCTCCTCGGGGATGCCGCCGCAGCCGTCCGTGACGGACAGCACGACCCCCTCGGGTCCGCGTCCGGCGGCGACCGCGACCGTGCCGTCGGGCGGTGTCCGGCGGATCGCGTTCACCAGCAGATTGCCCAGCACCCGGCTCATCTCCTTGCCGTCCACTTCCACGGGCACCGGCTCCACCAGGTCGCCGACCAGCCGTACGCCCTGGGCGCGGGCGAGCGGGTCGGCTCCCGCGAGAGCGTCACCGACCAGGTCGTACAGGGACATCCGGCTCGGGCTCAGCGCCAGCGCCCCGGCGTGGATGCGGGAGAGCTCGAAGAGGTCGCCGACCATGTCGTTGAGGCGCTCGACCTCGGTGCGGATCTGCTTGAGGTAGCGGTCCGGGTCGGTGGCGACCCCGTCCTCCAGCGCCTCCGACATGGCACGCAGACCGGCCAGCGGGGTGCGCAGGTCGTGCGAGATCCAGGCCACCAGCTCCCGGCGTGAGGTCTCCAACGCCCGTTCCCGCCGACGGGATTCGGCGAGCTTCGCGCTGGTGGCCGCCAGCTCGCGGCTCACCTGGGCCAGTTCGGCGGTGGCCGGGGCGGGCGGCGCCGCGAAGTCGCCCTCCTCGCCGAACGATCGTGCCGCCAGGGCGAGTTCACGGCTGCGGGCGCCCACCCAGCGGCCCAGTATCAGCGCGCTGCCGAGCGAGACCACGGCCGCCATCGCGACCACCGTCGTCACCACCGACAGGTCGTGCGAGGAGAGGAACATCGCCCAGGCGACGGCCAGCGTGCCGGCCAGCATCGCGACCACGCCCACGGCGGCGACCACGGCGATGGACGCGGTGAGCGAGCGGCGCCGGAGCAGGCGCAGGGCTGCCGCCCCGGCCAGGCCGGTGAGGGCGGCGCCGCCCAGCGCGTACAGGGCGATCAGGAGGGTGTCGCGCATGTCAGCCGGCCTCCCGTCCGTCGCCCTCGGGGTCGAACCGGTAGCCGACGCCCCACACCGTCTGGATCAGGCAGGGCCGGGCCGGATCGTCCTCGACCTTGGCGCGCAGTCTGCGGACGTGGACCGTCACGGTGGACAGATCACCGAAGTCCCAGCCCCAGACCTCGCGCATCAGGTCCTCCCTGCCGAAGGCCCGGCCGGGGTTCCGCAGGAAGAAGGCGAGGAGGTCGAACTCACGCAGGGTGAGGGCGAGTTCGGCGCCGTTCCGGGTGGCCCGGCGGGCGTTCGGATCGAGGGTGAGGCCGGCCGTGGTCAGGGAGTGCGCGGCGGGCGCGGGGCGGGCGCGGCGCAGCACCGACTCGACGCGCAGGACCAGTTCGCGGGGGCTGAAGGGCTTGGTGACGTAGTCGTCGGCGCCGACCTCCAGGCCCAGGATCCGGTCGTCCTCGTCACCGCGCGCGGTGAGCATGATGACCGGGACGGGGGCGCGGCCGCGCAGCCGCCGGCAGACCTCCAGGCCGTCCATACCGGGCAGCATCAGGTCCAGGACCACCAGGTCCGGCCAGTTGGCCGCGGCCCGGGCCAGGGCGGCGGGACCGTCGCCGGCGTGGTCGACCAGGTACCCGGCACGGTCGAGGTACCCGGTGACGACCTCGGCGACGGTCGGGTCGTCGTCGACGACCAGGACCCGGACGGCCACGGCGGCGGCCCCGGCCCGGTCCTCGGTGAGCTCGTACGGCTGATGCATGGCTCCACCCTCGCACCGGGCCGTCGCGCATGTCGCACCCGAGGGTCGCCTGGGCTGCGACGTCCGCGTTTCGTAAGGTGCCGACGCCCGTTATGCCCGGTTCGCATTCGTAGGGTGACAGCGTGACCACCTCACCAACCTCCCCGACGCCGGACGTGGACGTCGTCCTCCCGTGCCTGAACGAGGCCGCCGCCCTGCCCTGGGTGCTCGACCGGATCCCGGCGGGCTGGCGGGCCCTCGTGGTGGACAACGGTTCCACGGACGGCTCGGCGGACATCGCCCGGGCGCTCGGTGCGACCGTCGTCCACGAGGCGCGGCGCGGCTTCGGCGCGGCGTGCCACGCGGGACTGACCGCGGCGACCGCCGACATCGTCTGCTTCTGCGACTGCGACGCCTCGCTGGATCCCGGACTGCTGGTGCCGTTCGTGCGGGAAGTCCTCGACGGCGAGGCGGACCTGGTGCTCGGCCGACGACGGCCGCAGGGCCGGGGGGCGTGGCCGGCGCACGCCCGGGCCGGGAACCTGGCGCTGGCCCGGATGCTGCGGCAGCGGACCGGGCTGCGGCTGCACGACCTCGGCCCGTTGCGGGCGGCCCGCCGGGAGGCACTGCTCGGGCTGTCGCTCGACGACCGGCGCAGCGGTTATCCGCTCCAGATGGTGGTGCGGGCGGCGGACGCGGGCTGGCGGATCGCCGAGCACGGCGTGCCGTACCTGCCGCGCACCGGTACGTCCAAGGTGACCGGTACCTGGCGCGGCACCTGGCAGGCGGTGCGGGACATGAGCCGGGTGCTGAAGGAGCCGCCCCGGGTGCCGGCCGGCGGGGACTGGTCGCGCGGTTCCCCGCGCCCCTGACCGGGTGCTCCGCCCGCCGTTCCCTCCAGTCCGGCCACGGGCTCGCGGTCGCGTCCCGCCCGGAACCCGGAGCGCGGACGGCACGGAGCGCGGGAGGCACGGAGCACGGAAGTCCCGGAATCCGGAGCACGGAGCCCGCAAGTCCCGGCGCACGGAAGTCCCGGAGCCCGGAAGTCCCGGGGACCCAGCCCCACCACCACTCAAGGACGTCCCATGACCACCCTCCTCGTCATCGCCAAGGAACCCCGGCCCGGCCGGGTCAAGACCCGGCTCACCCCGCCGTTCTCGCCCGAGCAGGCCGCCGCGCTCGCCGAGGCGCTGCTCGCCGACACCCTGCGCGCCGTGGCCGAGTCCCCCGCCACCCGCCGCGTGCTGGTGCTCGACGGAAGCCCCGGCCCCTGGCTGCCGCCCGGCTTCGACGTCGTACCGCAGTGCGCGGGCGGTCTCGACGCGCGTCTCGCCGACGCCTTCGGCCACTGCGAGGGCCCGGCCCTGCTCATCGGGATGGACACTCCGCAGGTCACCCCGGCCCTGCTCACCGTGGACTTCGCGGACCACGACGCGTACTTCGGTCCCGCCGACGACGGCGGCTTCTGGGCGCTGGGGCTCGCCGACCCGGACCCCGCGCTGCTGCTCGGGGTGCCGATGTCGAGCCCGGAGACCGGCGCGGTCCAGCGGCGGCGGCTGGTCGCCGCCGGGCTGCGGGTCGGCGACCTGCCGCGGCTGCGGGACGTGGACACCGCCGCGGACGCGGCCGCCGTCGCCGCCCTCGCCCCGCACGGCCGCTTCGCCGCCCGGCTGGACCGGTACACCGCGCAGGGCGGGACGGCCCGCCGATGACCACCTCGCCGCCTCTCGCCTGGACCGGCGCCGACCCCTACGCCACCGCCCTGCGCACCGGCCGGGGCCCGCTGTTCCTGCGCCGCACCGACGGGTGGCTGCTGCCCCTGGAGGTCGAACGCTGGTGCGCGCGGGCCGACCCGGTCGACCGGCGGGTCCTGGACCGCTGCGAGGGAGCCGTCCTCGACGTCGGCTGCGGTCCCGGGCGGCTGGTCGCCGAACTCGCCGCCCGGGGCCGTACCGCCCTCGGCATCGACGTCAGCGCGGCCGCCGTCGACCACACCGTCCGTCTCGGCGGTCAGGCGCTGCGCCGCTCGGTCTTCGAGCCGCTGCCCGGCGAGGGCCGCTGGGGCACCGTCCTGCTGATGGACGGCAACGTCGGGATCGGCGGCGACCCGCGCGGCCTGCTCGACCGGTCGGCTGAACTCCTCGCCCCCGGTGGCCTGCTCATCGTCGAGACCGCCCCCGTGGACGTCGACGAACGCGCCCGGGTACGCCTGACCGACGCCCAGGAGGCGGTCGGTGCCCCCTTCCTGTGGGCGCGGCTCGGCACCGCCGCCCTGCTGCGGTACGCGCGGGGCTGGGAACCGGCCGGTCAGTGGGCGGACGGCGGGAGGCGCTTCGCCGCCCTGCGCCGCCGGCCCGCGAGCAGCAGCGCCGAACCGCCGAAGAGCACGGCGGTGATCAGCAGCCAGCGGGTCAGGAAACCGTCCGCGGAGCGGCCGGTGGCCGACCGGTAGTGCTCGGCCACCATCCCGCTGATCAGCGGGAACCACACCAGCAGGAGCAGTGCGGAGAGCGCGGCCGGGACGCGGACGTACATCGCCCACTCCCGGCGGCCCACGGCGCCGAGCCCGCCCAGGGTCACCCGGTCGGCGAGCGAGTACAGCGGCAGCAGCACGAGGTCGTGCAGCAGGGCGGCGCCCACCACCCACAGGGCCACGCCGAGCCAGTCGCCGGACAGCAGCCGTAGACCGGCGTATACGGCGAGCGCGAACGAGCAGGCCAGCAGAAGGAGTTGCAGGGGGCTGCCGAGGACGGGACGTCGTCGCATCACAGGTCTCCGAAGGTGAGCCGGGCCACCCACTTGGTGTTGAGCACACCGGGCGCGGCGGGCACGATCACGCGCGCCGGATAGCCGTGGTCGGGGGACAGGTCCTCGCCGTTCACCGTCAGGGCGAGCAGGGAGCGCGGGTCGGCGACCTGGTTGGCGCGCAGGGCCGCCCGGCGGAAGGCGCCGTGCAGTTGGAGCGACTCGACCATGACGTCCGGCGGGTCGCCGTCGTGGCCCACGAGAGCCGCGAGATCCCGCAGCCGCACGCCTCGCCACCACTGGTCGGCGGTGGACCAGCCCTCGACGCAGGCGATGGGCAGCGCGGCACTGTGCAGGGGCAGTCGGAGGAGTTCGGCGCGGCTGAGACGGACCGTCCGGCCGTCCCGTCCCACGACGGTCAGACGCCAGGCCTCGCCGCCGGTCACCCTGGCGTCGATGCCGGCGTAGGCGGCCGTCTTGTTGATCTGGAAGCCGTTCGGGCCGCTGCCGGGGTCGGCTCCGCCGTGCGGTGCCAGCAGGGCGGTGCGCCGCAGCGCGCCTCCGATGCTCTGCCCGGCGGTGGTGACGAGGAGGAGCAGGGAGGCGCCCCCGACGAACCACAGTGCCCCGCGCCGGGACACGGTCGGCGCGTCGGGACGTACGGCCGCCAGCTCGGCCTCGTCCCGCCGCCGTTGCCGGACCGCCCTGAGCGCGGCCGGGGTCTTCAGGGCCGCGTGCGCCAGGAACGCGGCGAAGAACACCCAGGCGCCGTAGAAGTGCAGGGGGTAGAAGGAGCCGGGGAAGACGTAGTCGAGCTGGACGTTGAGGACGCCGGTGGTGAACTCGAACAGGCCGCCGCCGACCAGCAGCAGCAGCGAGATCCGCTCCAGCGCGTGGACGAGCGAGCGGGCCGGGGGCAGCGTGAACAGCTTCGGCACCACCGACCACAGCTTGGCGAGCAGCACCGGGATCAGGGTGACGCCGAGGGTGACGTGCAGGCCCTGGGTGAAGCGGTAGAGCCAGGACGGGTCGGTCGGCCACGAGAAGAGGTAGAAGCCGAGGATTCCCTTGTCCGGGGTCTGGTCGTTCACCGGGGCCAGGTCGGGGTTGTACGCGGCGTACGACACCAGACCGGTGACGAACAGCACGGTGATCCCGCCGAGCAGTACGAGGCCGAGCACCGCGGTGAACCAGGTGCCTCGCAGCGGGCTGCGCCAGAAACCGGGTGAGGTGGGAAGCCGTGGGTCGTCGTGTCGCATGGTCAGACCGTAGGCCGGGAGAACCCCCGGAACGGGTGCGCGACCCATGACGAAAGTCTGACGTCAGCCGCTTGATCCGGTCTTGCGCCCGGTCGCCGACCTAACGTTCCGG
Organism: Streptomyces sp. NPDC001068; assembly: GCF_042897315.1. NCBI lineage: Bacteria > Bacillati > Actinomycetota > Actinomycetes > Kitasatosporales > Streptomycetaceae > Streptomyces > Streptomyces sp. NPDC001068. The sequence goes on from NZ_JBIAYD010000001.1 coordinate 776,157, forward strand.
TGTGACCCGTGCTCCCCATCGCGACCGCCTCGGCGACCTGTACGCCGTCCTCACCGCCGCACTGCTGGTGCTCGCCGCCGTCCTGGTCGGCCGGCACCTCCAGGACGACTTCCACAACCTGTTCGTGAACTGGCCTCCGGTGTTCGCCAACTGGGACCCGCACGTGGGCCCGGGCACCCCGGCCGCCCTGCTGGTCGCCGCCGCCGTGGTGGCGTACGGGCCGGCCCTGGCGGTGCGTCTGCCCTGGCGCGGGCTGCTGGCCGCGTCCTGGGGCGCCTGTCTGGCCTGGACCTGGTCGCTGGCGCTGGTGGACGGCTGGCAGCGGGGCGTGGCCGGGCGGCTCACCAGCCCGAACGAGTACCTCACCGTCATCGGCCGCTTCCACGACATCCCGGCGGCCCTGCGCGACTTCACCCACCACATCGTGAGCGGCACCCCCGCGCCCTGGCCCGCCCACATCGCCGGGCACCCGCCGGCGGCCACCCTGACCTTCGTCCTCCTCGACCGCGCCGGGCTGGGCGGCGGCGGCTGGGCGGGCGCCTGGTGCATCACCGTCGGCTCCACCGCCTGTGTCGCCGTACTGGTCGCGGTACGGGCGCTGGCCGCCGAGCGGCTCGCCCGGCAGGCCGCGCCGTTCCTGGTCATGGCGCCGGCGGCGGTGTGGGTGGGCGCCTCGGCGGACGGGTACTTCGCGGCCGTCGCCGCCTGGACGGTGGCGCTGCTCGCGCTGGCGGTCACCGGACGGTCCGTGGGGTGGGCGGCAGGCGCGGGACTGCTGTACGGGCTGACCTGCTACCTGTCGTACGGCCTGACACTCTTCGCGCTGATCGGGGCGGCTGTGCTGGTGCTCGGCCGGCGCCGGGTCCGGGCGCGGCCGGTGGTCCTCGCGCTGCTGGTGGCGGGGGCGGCGGTCGTCCCGGTCGTGTTCACCCTCGCCGGGTTCGACTGGTGGCAGGGGTACCGGCTGCTGGTGACCCGCTACTACCAGGGTGTCGGCGGCACCCGGCCGTACGGCTACTGGGTGTGGGCCAACCTGGCCTGCACGGTGCTCGTCGTCGGTCCGGCGACGGTGGCGGGGCTGCGGCGGGCCGGCGCCGCGCTGGTCCACCGCCGTACGACGGCTTCCGCGCCGGTCCGCCTCGCCTTCCTGGTGGCGGTCGCGCTGCTCGCGCTGCTGGCCGCCGATCTGTCGGGGATGAGCAAGGCGGAGACGGAGCGGATCTGGCTGCCGTTCGCGATGTGGCTGCTGCCGGCGTGCGCGTTCCTGCCCCGGCCGCGCGCCTGGCTGACGGGACAGGCGCTGCTCGCGCTGCTGCTGAACCATCTGCTGTTCACCGGGTGGTGACGGCTCACCGCGGAGGGGTGGCCGGCGCGGGGAGGCGGCGGCGCCGGTCCCGCACGCCCCGTCACTCATCCCCGGTCCGCACGCCCATGCCCTGCGGGTAGGTCAGCTCCGTCCGGGCGCCGCGGCGGCGTCGTCCTTCGCCGTCTCCCTCGGCACCTCGAAGCAGGGTTCCTCCTCGGCGGGCAGCAGGCCGACGGGCAGCAGCGAGAGGTGCGCCATGTCGTCGGGGGGAGGCGTCCGCGACGACCACAGGGGCGGAGGGGTGCCGTCGGCGACCGCGGCCGGGGCGTCGGTGAGGTTCATGCGCTCGCGCAGCCGGCCGTAGAAGTCCGTCGGCGACAGCCGGACCACCCGCAGCCGGGCCGGGGCTGCGTACACGCCGATCCAGTCCCCCGGCTCCAGGATGCCGCGGACCTGTCCGTCGACGCTGACCGCGGCCCGCCCGGAGCGCTCCAGGACCCGCAGGCCGACGGCCTCGTCCGGGGCGGTGACCACCGAGCGGTTGAACGTCATGTGCGGGGCGACCGGGGTGAAGACGAGCGCGTCCGCGCAGGGCGAGACGACGGGACCGCCGGCCGCGAAGCTGTAGGCGGTCGAGCCGGTCGGGGTCGCCACCAGCAGCGCGTCGGCGGAGTAGGAGGCGAGCAGCCGCCCGGAGATGTACACGCCGACCGACACCTGACGGTCCCGGGACAGCTTCTCCAGCACGATGTCGTTGACCGCGACGACGTGCAGGGGCACCCCCCAGTCGATGTCCTCCTGGCAGTCGGTGCGCACCTGCGGCGGCGGCAGCAGCGGCCCGCGGCCGTAGCGCATCAGGTCCTCCACGTCGGAGGGCATCTCCAGCCGGCGGGAGGCGCGCATGGTGAGCAGCATCCGGCTGTCGACGCTGTACCGGTCCTCGCGGATCGCGTCCAGCGCCTCCCGTACCGAACAGGCCGCCACCTCGGTCAGGAAGCCGACCCGGCCCAGGTCGACGCCGAGGACCAGGGCGTCGCTGTGGGCGGCGAGCCGGGCGCCGCGCAGGAAGGTGCCGTCGCCGCCCAGCGTGACGATCAGGTCGGGGTCGCCCGCGGCCGCGACCTCCTCGTCGGAGCTGTGCCGTCCGCCGTCGTTCCACACGTCGATGTCCGCGCACGGCACGGCGTGCTCCGCCGCCCACGCGCGTACGGTCCGGGCGGCGTCCACCGCCTCCGCCCGGCCCCCGTGGACCACCAGTCCGAGCCCGTTCACTGTCATCTCCGCCTCCTGGACCCCGTGCGCAGCCGTTGCTCCCACGCTGTCACGGCCGGGCGGATCTCACAGGCCAAGTGAGACGGCCAGCCGGGTCAGCTCGGCCGTGGTGTTGATGTCGAGCTTGGCGCGGATCCGGCGGAGGTAGGCGTCGACGGTGTGCCGGGAGAGCCCCATCAGGCGCGCGGCCTGCAGGTAGGTGCAGCCCGCCGCGATGTGTTTCAGCGTCTCGCGCTCCCGCGGGGCCAGCGCGACGGCGGCGTTCTCGGTGCGCTGGGTGACAACGGCGGAGCTCATGTGGATTCCCTTGCCGGATTGACCGATAACTACGATTACCTACGATTTGTCCGTTTACAGAACCCTCACAAGCCCACGTCATGACGGCGTCCGCCGTCCGTCACAGGCCTGTCACAGCGACCCCGGGTGCGTGTGCCGTCGACGGCCGGGTGGTACCGGCGGCGGATTGGTGCTCCGTGTCCGCCGGGATCATCCTGGGAGAAGAGCCGGCCGTGCAGGTTCCGCGAAGGATGAGCGGCATGGAACGACGTCCCACCCCTCCCAGCAGCCGGGCGCAGGCCCACGCCGTACCGCAGAGCGCCTACACCGCCGTGGTGACGGTCGACGAGCGGGGTGCCGTGGCCGGCTGGAGCGACGGGGCGGCACTGCTGCTCGGCTACCCGCCCGCCGAGATCCTGGGGCAGGAAGCCTGCCGGCTGCTCGCCGACCCGGGCGGGGACACCTGGCGCGAGGCGGCCGCGTGCCCGCGGTGGAGCGGGACCGCCGCCCTGCGCCACCGGGACGGGCACCGGCTGGACCGGGACGTGCTCGTGCACCGCCGCGCCTCCGGCGACCGGCCGGGCGGCACGGAATGGCGGGTGGTGTGCGCCCTCACCGCGTCGCGGGTGGCCGCCGCCGACCGCACCCTCGGGGAATGGGCCTTCGACCAGTCCCCGTGCGTCGCCGCCGTCTTCGACGAGGGACTGCGGCTGGTACTGGCCAGCGTCGGCATGCAGCGCAGCCTGTCCCTGGCCGAGGGCACGATGCGCGGGCTGCGGCTGACCGACCTGGCACCGTTCGGGGGCTGCGCCGAGGCCGAGTCCGGCATGCGGCGGATCCTGGCCGGCGGCGGACCCGAGGACGTCCGCCTGCGTCTGGACCCGGCCACCCCGGACCACGACTGGCACGGACAGCTCGCCCCGCTCACGGACACGGACGGGCGGGTGCGGGCCGTGACGCTGACGGTCCACTCCGATCCTGCCGAGCAGCTGGTGTGGCGGCGGATGCTGCTGCTGAGCGACGCGGGCGTGCGGATCGGCACCACCTCCGACGTGCAGCGCACCGCGCGGGAACTGGCCGACGTGGTGGTCCCCGCCTTCGCCGACGCCTGCGCCGTCGACCTGCTGGACGCGGCCGGACCGGGGGCGCCCGCCGACGGCAGGCGGGCGCTGCGCCGGGCGGCGGTACGGGCGGCGCCCCAGGGGCCGCCGCTCCCCCACCCCTCCGGCGACATCCTGCTCTGCCCGCCCTGGTCGCCCTCGGGCCGGTGTCTGACCGAGGGGCGGGGCACGGTGTACGCGTGCAACGACGAGATCGTGGCCCGCTGGGCCCGGGAGGATCCGCTGGCGGCCGCGTGGGTCCGGGAGAGCGGGGCGCACTCGCTGATGGCGGTGCCGCTCCGCGCGGCCGGCACCACCTTCGGGGTGGCCCTGTTCGTACGGCATCTGCGCAGCGAGCCGTTCGCCCCGGAGGACCTGTGGCTGGCCGAGCAGCTGGCCGCCCGCACCGCCACCAGCATCCGGGGCTCCGAACGCGCGAGGCGCCAGCACACCACCACGATGACCCTCCAGCGCAGCCTGCTCCCGCAGACGCTGCCCGACCAGGCGGCGCTGGACATCGCCACCCGCTACCTGCCCTCGGTCAGCCAGGCCGGGGTGGGCGGCGACTGGTTCGACGTGATCCCGCTGTCCGGGACGCGGGTCGCGCTCGTCGTGGGCGACGTGGTCGGTCACGGCATGCGGGCCGCGGCCACCATGGGCCGGGTCCGCACGGCCGTACGCACCCTGGCCGACGTCGACCTGCCCCCCGACGAACTCCTCAGCCACCTCGACGACCTGGTCGCCCACCTGTCCGCCGAGGAGTCCGGCGCCGACAACGCGGAGGAGTCCGCGGGCGGGGTCGGCACGACCTGCCTGTACGGCGTGTACGACCCGGTCACCCGCCGGTTCACCGTCGCACGGGCCGGACACCCGCCGCCCGCCGTGGTCACCTCGGGCACCGTCCGCTTCCTCGACGTCCCCGCCGGGCCCCCGCTGGGCCTGGGCGGGCTGCCCTTCGAGTCCTTCGAGACCGAGCTGCCCGAGGGCAGCCTGATCGCCCTCTACACCAACGGACTGCTCGAGCCCCGCGACCACGACATCGACGAGTCCCTGGACAAGATGTTCGGCGCGCTCGCGTGCCCCGCGGAGAGCCTGGACACCATCTGCGACCGGGTCCTGACGACCATGCTCACGCACCGCCCCGACGACGACATCGCCCTGCTCGTCGCCCGCACCCGGGCCCTGCACGCCGACCGGGTCGCCACCTGGGAACTGCCCTTCGACCTGTCCGCCGTCGCCGACGCCCGCAAACAGGCCACCGACAAACTGCTCGCCTGGCACCTGGAGGAGGCCGCGTTCACCACCGAGCTGGTCGTCAGCGAGATGGTCACCAACGCGTTCCGGTACGGGCGGCCGCCCGTCCGGCTCCGTCTCATCCACGACGACCACACGCTCACCTGCGAGGTCTTCGACTCCAGCAACACGGCACCGCACATGCGGCGGGCCCACACCTACGACGAGGGCGGCCGCGGTCTGCTCCTGGTCGGCCAGCTCACCCAGCGCTGGGGCACCCGCCACGCCACCACCGGGAAGACCGTCTGGGCCGAACAGTTCCTCGCCGAGGGCTGAGGCGCCGAGGGCCGCGGCGGGGCGGGCGCGCGGCGGGGCGGGGGCAATGGGGGGCAGGGGCACAACACCGCCTAGGGGCCGAACACCGGCTGGGCCCAGGCGGGCGGGCCGGGGGCGGGCGTGGCGTCCCGGCGGACCGTGGGGGTCCGCCGCGCCGCCGGCTCCGGCGGGACGGACTCCCCCGGTACGACGCCGAACGCGGCGAGCCGCAGCGCGCCCACGAACTCCAGGCAGGAGCCGTAACGGTCCTCGGGAACCTTGGCCAGCGCCCTGGCGAACACCTCGTCCAGCCCCGGCGCCAGTCCGGACCGCACCTCGCTGAGCACGGGCGGCCGGTCGTACTGGTGCGCCCACAGCAGGGCGATGTCCTCGTCCCGGACGAACGGCGGGCCGCCCGCCAGCATCTCGAAGACCACGCAGGCGAGGCTGTAGAGATCGCACCGGCCGTCGACCGGCCGGCCCGAGATCTGCTCCGGCGCCACGTAGTCCAGCGTGCCGACGAACTCGCCGACCGTCGTGAACCCCGTCAGCGACAGCGACTTCTTGGTGAGCCCGAAGTCCGTGAGATACACGTGCTCCGGGTGGTCGCCGTCGGTGCCCCGCGCCACGAGCACGTTGCCGGGCTTCACGTCCCGGTGCACCAGATCGTGCTCGTGGGCCGCGTCCAGCGCCGAGGCGATCTGCGCGGCGATCCGCAGGGCCGCGGCCACCGGCAGCACGCCCTCCCGGTCGAGCAGCGCGCGCAGGTCCGGGCCCGGCACGTAGCGCATCGCGATGTACAGCACGCCGTCCGTCTCGCCGGCCTCGAAGATCGGCACGATGTGGGGGTGGTCGAGGGCCGCCGCCACGCGCGACTCGTGGGTGAAGCGGCGGCGGAAGGTGTCGTTGCGGGCCATCTCGGGGGCGAGCAGCTTCAGGGCGACGGTGCGGTCCAGGCGCAGGTCCGTCGCACGGTAGACGACGGCCATTCCGCCCCGTCCGATCTCGCCCCCGACCTCGTAACCCGCGATGCGCGTCGCCATGGCGTGTCCAGCCCGTAGCGTGTCCGGTCTGTCCACATCGTAACCAGCCGGGCGGAGCTCCCGCCCGGGGTGGGGCACGCCGCCGGCGCCTATCCCGCGACCGCCTGCCAGCCGGTCCAGCGCGCCACGGTCACGATGATCACCGGGCCGTTCGGCGGCCGCTCCCGGTACTGCGGGTACTTCTCCCGCAGCGGCCCCGCGACCGCCGGCGCGCCGTCGGGAACCACCCGGGCGTCGCCGTCCGCCCGGACCCACCACAGGTGGTCCCAGTCCTCGTCGTACTCGTCCACGAGCAGGGTGACGGACGGGTTCGCCGCGATGTTGCGCAGCCGCTTGAGGCGCGGGGTGGTCTTGGGCTTGTGGTCCACGGCGGTGACGATCCCGTCGGTCCCGTGGCACGCGAAGACCACCGGCACCAGGTGCGGGCGGCCGCTTCCGTCGACGGTCGCGAGCCGTGCCACGCGTGCCCCGGCGAACCGCCGCCGCGCCTCGTCCCCGGCCAGTTCCGGCACGGCGTCCCCTTCCCGGTCAGATACCGCCGAGCGCGTCCAGCACGTCGGCGTCCGTCAGTTGTGCGAAGTCGTCGTACCACTGGCCGACCGCGCTGAACACCACGGGCCGGTACGGGCAGACGACCAGGTCCGCCTCGGCGGCGAGCGCGTCCAGGGAGTCCGGCGCGCCGACCGGGACGGCGAGCACGGTCCGGGCCGGACCCCGGACCCGTACGTGGCACAGCGCGGCACGGGCGGTCGAGCCGGTGGCCAGGCCGTCGTCGACGACGATCACGGTCCGGCCGCGCAGGTCGGGCGCCGGCCGCCCGTGCCGGTAACAGCGCTCGCGGCGGCGCAGTTCCCGCCGCTCGCGCTCCACCACGGCGGCCAGGGCGCCCCCGGCCAGGCCCAGACCGGCCAGGGCCTCCCGGTCGAGCAGCGGGGGGTCGTCGCCGGCGATCGCGCCGACGCCGAACTCCTCGTGGTGCGGGGCGCCGATCTTGCGTACGACGAGCACGTCCAGCGCGGCCGACAGCTCGCGCGCGACCGGGACGGCGACGGCCACGCCGCCCCGCGGCAGCGCCAGCACCACGGGGTCCGGCAGGCCGCCCTCGTCGCTCAGTTCGCGCAGGACGGCCGCGAGTTCGCGGCCGGCCTGGGCTCGGTCGCGGTAGCGCACGGCTCGCCCTCTCCGGCCGGGGATCGGTCCCCTTCTCCCATGGTCACACCCCGAGGCGCCGGGGGCCGGGTCCGGCCGTGGGATGCGCACGGCGAGGCGCACGGACCCCGGCACCCGCCACCGACCCCACCGGCCCACGAGCCGCCGGGGTCAGAAGACCACCCACCACCCCTCGCGGGCCGCCTGTCCGGCCGTGTAGGACACCCCGTGCACCTTGAGGCCGCCGGCGTCGAGGAGGGTGATCTCGCCGCCGTGGTTGCCGAGCCGGGCGCCGCCGGAGAGCGGCACGGCGAGCACGGCGCCGGCGGCCAGGGCACCGGGCGGGACCGGGGAGGCCTGGCCGATGCGGTCGAGCAGCCGCCAGCCGGTGAGGTCGACCGGCGCGGGCGAGGCGTTGAAGAGGGTGACGGCCTCCGCCTCGGGCGCCGGGCCGGCCGGGTCCACCAGCGCCGCGAAGATCCGGACCGGCTGGTCACCGGGTGCCGGACGGGAGGTGTCGACCCCGTCGAGGGCGTGGCCCGTGACGTCGTCGGTGTGCCAGGCCTGGTTCTGGAAGGCCAGGAAGATCCCGACCCAGCGCTCCGGGCCCCCGCCGTCTCCGGGGAGCCGGATCAGCAGCCCGCCGTCCTGCCACACACCGTCGTCGCTGCTGAAGCGGCCGCTGTTGCCCTGGTTCATGTGGATGTCGTGGACGCCGTTGCCGGGCAGGAAGCCGAAGATCTTGTCCTTGACGCCGGTCTCGGGCCCCCAGCGCTCGCCGAAGAGGTGGAGGCGGGCGCTCGGGTCGTCGACGGCCCGGCGCACGTAGTGGTCGAGCAGGTCCGCGAGGTCGTTGTCGGGGCCGGTGCGGTCGGCCGGCAGGACGCGCATCTTCGCCGGGTCGAAGAGGTTGCCGCGCACGAAGTCGAGGTTGGGGCCGCCGGGCCCGGGCGGCAGGGTGTTCCAGCCGCCCGCCAGGCCCTGGAGGCGGGCGGTGAGGGGGTGCCGGAAGTCGTCGTCGACGAGGTAGAGCAGTTCGGCGGGCTTCTGCTGCGAGAGGACGTTGACCGCGGCCCGGTAGTGGACGCCGGTGTCATCCGTGAGGTGGATCTGGTAGTGCGGGCTGTCGCCGGCGCCCTCGCGCCGGACGTCGACGGCCCGGCCGATCAGTACGCCATAGGTCTTCAACGGCATGTCGACCAACTCCCCGTGCGGGCAGGCGGTTTGCCCGCCCATGGCGCGAATCGTACGGGCCCGGACCCGCCGCCGGTCCCAGGTTGGACGTTTCTGACGGTCCTGTGAACAGACGGTGTGCGACCCGCGGAGCCTGTCCGGTTCTCTACGATCGTTCCGTGGTCACCTTCCTTCTCCAACGCACGGTTCCGCTGCCGATCGACGAGGCGTGGCGCCGGCTCACGGAGTGGTCCGCGCACGCCGACGCGGTCCCCCTGACCCGCGTCACCGTGCTCACCGATCCACCGACCCGCGTGGGCACGGTCTTCGTGGCCCGTTCCGGGCTCGGGCCGCTGGCCTTCGAGGACCCCATGGAGGTGACCGTCTGGGAGCCCCCCGAGGACGGCGGTCCCGGCCGCTGCCGCCTGGTCAAACGCGGCCGGGTGGTGCGCGGCTGGGCCGAACTGGCGGTGCACCCGGGACCCGGCGGCCGCACCCGGGTGAGCTGGCACGAGGAACTGGCGGTCCGGGGCCTGCCGTCGGCTCTCGACCCGCTGGTGCACGGAACCTCCAGGGCGGTGTTCGGCCGGGCCGTCAACACACTGCTCAGGAAGGCCTAGGCGGCACGGGAGGGCGACACGCCTATGGGCTGTCCCGTAATCCCCGGTGGGTCGGCGCACGGCGTCGGATGCGGTGCATCGCAAGGCGGAGGGTCGCCCTCATACTGGGCGTATTCGGGCGACCCCGACAACGCCGCGAGGTGCCGTAGCTGTCGTCGTGCGCCCGCCGGGGACTACGGGACAGCCCTTAGGCCGAGTCGCGCAGCACCAGGTGGGGGTCGAAGACGACGGACGTCGGGTCGGTGCGCGCGCCGTGGATGTGCTCGTCGAGCAGGCGGGCCATCTCCGCGGCCATCTCCTCGACCGGCTGGCGGATCGTGGTGAGCCGGGGCCGGCAGGTCAGGGCGATGCTGGAGTCGTCGAAGCCGACGACCGCGACGTCCTCGGGGACCCGGCGTCCGCGCTCCAGCAGGATCTGGCAGGCGCCCTGCGCCATGAGGTCGTTGGCGGCGAACACGCCGTCCGTGTCCGGGTGGCGGTCCAGCAGGTCGGACATGGCGGCGAGACCGCTGTCCAGGGTGAACCCGCCCTCGGCGACCGGCACGTACGGGTGGCCGTGGCGGGCGAGGGTGTCACGGAACCCGGCGAGCCGCTCCTGGCTCGCGGCCACGTCGAGGGGGCCGCAGACCGTGGCGGGCCGGCGGCAGCCGCGCGCCAGGAGGTGTTCCGCGGCCAGCCGCCCGCCGTCCCGGTGCGCCAGGTCCACGTAGCTGAGCGGGACCGGGCGGGAGGGGCGGGCGAAGAGGACCGCGGGCAGCCGCGCGTCGGCGAGCAGGGCGGGCAGCGGGTCGTCCGCGGCGGTGGAGACCACGAGGGCGCCGTCGGCGCGCCCCTGCCGCAGGTAGGTCAGCACCTCCTGGCGGGCCTCGGCGGAGTCGGCGAACATCAGGACGGGATGCATCGAGCGGGGCCGCAGGAAGCCCACGATCCCGCTGACGACCCGACCGAAGAAGGGGTCCGCGAACACCGGGGTGGTGAAGCCGTCGCTGCCGCCGTCCGCGGGGGCGCCGCCGGCTCCGGAGACCACCAGGGCGACGGTCTCGGCCCGCCGGGTCACGAGCGAACGGGCGGCCCGGTTGGGCGCGTAGCCCGTCCGTTCGATGGCCCCGCGGACCAGTTCCTGTATCTCCGGATCGACGTTGCGGATGCCGTTGACGACCCGGGACACGGTCGCCCGGGAGACACCCGCCTCCCGGGCGACGTCCTCCAGCGTCGGGGCCCGTCTGTTCATGGGAGCACCCTAACGGACCTGCGATTGCGGCAATAGAGCGCTCTCCCGGAGCGGGTGCGCGCTCCGGGAGAGGTCCGTCCGTCAGGCGTAGACGCCGAACTCGTACAGCGAGTAGCCCCAGCCGGTGCCCCGTGCGGTGCCGTTGACGCGGACGTAGCGGCCGGTGCCGGTGACGTCGAAGTCGTCGATGCCGCCGTTGCCGTCGGTCACGGTGCGCACGGTCTGCCAGTTCTGGCCGTCGTCGGAGGTCTGGATCGTGTACGCCTTGGCGTACGAGGCCTCCCACGACAGTTGTACGTGCCGGAACGTGGTGCGGGTGCCGAGGTCGACCTGGAGCCACTGGGGGTCGCTCCAGTCGCTGGCCCAGCGCGTGGTCTGGTTGCCGTCGACCGCGTTGGCCGCGGTGCACGGGCAGTCACCGTAACTCGCCTGGTACGACGAGGCGGTGGCCGGCTTGCCGCGGGCCACGTTCGTGCCGGAGGGGACCGGCGGGACGACCCGGATCGAGCGGGTCTCGACGCCGACGTTGCCCTTGCCGTCGGTCGCCTTGACGTAGACCTTCCAGACGCCCGGCCGGTCCGGCGCGGTGAACCTCAGCCGGCCGCCGCCGAGGTCGGTGAAGGGCAGTGAGGCGAGGTTCTTGCTCTGGTCGATGTAGTTGCTGTTGTCGAGGACCTCGTAGGAGATCCGGTCGCCGTCGGGGTCCGTGGCCTTCACGGACAGCACGAGGTCACGGCCGGCCTGCACCTGTCCCGCGCCGCCCTCCACGGTCAGGTCGGAGATGACGGGCGGGGTGTTGTCGTGGCTGGTGTCGCCGCCGTAGGCCCGCTTCACGGCGTAGTACGACAGGCGCTTCTGGCCGGCGGGCAGCAGGTTGAACCAGATGCCGCCGAAGTCGTACTCGGTGCCGTAGTGGAACATCGTGGCGCCGAGCGCGACCCCCTTGTGCCCGGTGACACAGCCCCAGGCCCGGGTGTAGCCGTCGGCCTTGGCCTGGTCGGAGGGCTCCAGCGGAACGCCGTTGGCGTCGTCGGGGACCTCCCACTCGCCGGCCGGACCGGTCTCGGTGACGATGTAGGGCTTGGTGTAACCCCCCTGCTGCCAGGCGGCCTTGACGTCGCAGACCGCGTTGTAGGAGTTGACGGCGTACAGGTCGAGGTCCGGGGCGTTCTTCTTGAAGTAGGGCCAGGCGCCGACCCACGCGTCCGTGGACGTGACCGGGTGGTTGGGGTCGATCGCGTGGATCTTCCTGGTGATGTCGTTGACGAGCGTGGTGTAGGCGTCGCGCTGCCTCTCCAACTCGTCGCCGCTGTAGCAGTTCTGGAGTCCGAGGACCGACTCGTTGCCGACGTCCCACATGAGCACGCCGGGGTTGTCCTTGTACGTCTGGACCCACTTGGGGAACTCGTCGAGCACCTGGTTCCGGTAGGCGGTGTCGGTCAGGTAGTTGACGCAGCCGCCGCTGCCGGGGCCGCCGCCCGGCTGGAGCCAGAAGCCGGCGATCACCTTGACGCCGTGGGCGGCGGCGGAGTCGAACAGCGGCTTGCTGGTGGCGTCGGTGCCCCAGGTGCGGATGGTGTTGACGCCCATGGACTTGAGGTCGGGCAGGTACTTCTCGGCGTCCGAGACGCTCGGGCCCCAGGTCAGGCCCTTTATCTGGTACGGCTGCCCGTCCACGGTCAGCTGCCAGGCGCCCTGGCCGCCGGTGACCTTGACGACGCTGCCCGCGGCGTGGGCCTGGGCGGCGGGCAGGGCGGCGAGGAACCCGGCGGCCAGCACGCCGGCGGTGAGGGGCGCCGCGATGCGGCGGGGGGTTCGGTTACGGATGCGGGTGCGTGAGGTCATCTCGGCAGGCTCCTCAGGGCAGTCGGTAGTGCTCGTCGAGCGCGGCGCCCGCCTCCGGGTGGGTCTCGTCGTAGCCGCGCGCGTCGCACTGGAGACCGCCGACGACGCAGTGGTCGACCAGGGCCTTGAGCGTGGGCGCGTCCCAGGCGTTGAAGAAGTCGTAGTGGAAGCTGTGTCCGGTGCCGCTGGACAGCCGCACCTTCGACATGTCGCCGTTGACGGGGAAGGCCATCTTGAACTCGATCATCGGCAGTGCCACCGGGTGGTCGGCCGGGCACATGTTGTCGTTGGTGCCGGGCTTGACCACGGGGTAGGCCATGTGGCTCTTGTGGTCGGGGGTGTCGAGGTACTTGCCGTCCCAGCAACTGGGGGCCTGGAAGCGGATGTTGAGCTGGACGTCCGCCCGGTTGGGGCAGGTCGCGGGGAACTCGGTGTTGAAGTAGCTGTCACCGCACTCCCAGCCCTCGACGAACCCGGGGTGGTGCCGGAACTCGTCGGCGCTCTGCATGGGGCTGCCGACGACGAAACGCAGGCCCTTGGGGAAGGGCCGGACGCTGGTGTAGTCGGTGACACCGGCCTTGTAGTAGATGACCTGCGGGCCGACGGGCAGGATCTGCTGGTCGCCGTTGTAGAGGGTGGGCATCCAGTAGCCGGACAGGTCGCCGGGGGCCTTGCACGTGGTGCCGCCGGCCGTCAGCGAGGCGGTCGTGCTGTTGGCGTCGGTGGTCGTGTTGCCCATGAAGGTGTGGTCGTGGGACTTGCCCGGCTGCTGCGGGTAGACGATGGGGTCGTCCGGCCTGGTGTGGGTGACCGAGCAGTTGGCCTGGAACTCGTGGAAGTAGCGGTGCGGCGGGTCCTGGGTGGACGGGGTGACGCCGGTGACCTGCGGGTTGGCGAGGATGTAGCCGTCTCCGTCCGGGTCCTCCGGGGAGTTGGCCGTGGACGCGGCCATCGCGTGACCGGAGTGGGTGGCCGCGAACGACCTGGCGGCGGCGCTGTTCGGTGCGGGCGGCCCGGCGCTGACGGCGATACCGCCGAGGCCGAGCGAGGTCAGCAGGAGCGCGCCGGTGATCAGCGTGGCTGACAGTCCTTTCGATCTCCGTGGCATGGAGACCTCCTCCTGAACGGTGGGGGTGTCAGAGGTCGTCGCCAGACGCCCGCATGACGTGATGTCGGTCGAACCGACGCGAGGGGGCACCGGGAGACGGATGGGAGAGCGCTCTCCCGTGATGGAGTGTTGAGGCCATGTCATCAAGGTGTCAAGGGCTCCGTCCGAGGCGGCCCGGGAAAGATTCCGGCTGCGGAGGGCTTGCCTCCCACTGAACCTCACCAGTTAAATCAAGACGTGAACTAAGCGTCGGGGAGCTGCCTTCGGCATGCACTGCCACGTGCCGCGGCGCCTGCCCGCTCGCGCTCCGACACCCCTCCCGGAGACCTCCATGACACGCACCGCGGGCGGAGACGCGAGGGCGCCGACGGCGGGTGACCGCGCGTCAGCCGGGACCGGACGGCAGCGCGCCGAGAACGGCGGCGAGGGCCTGCGGGTCGCGGCGGGCCATGTTGTGACCGACGGGGATCTCGTGAACCCGCCGGCCCGGTTCGTCGCGCAGCCGCTCGGTCAGGGCCGCGAACGGGCTGCCGGGCCAGGGGCCACCGGAGCCGACGCGGCCGGGTCGCCGCAGGAGATGCGAAGCGGTGGCGCCCCGTGGGATGTCGGGGACTCGGCCGAGGGGCGGCCGGCGGCTCCGGGCGGAGGGCCGGCCGCCCCGGTTCAGGGGGTGGTGGGGGTCAGCTCACGGCCGCCTTGGACACCGTCAGGTCGAGCCTGCTGGTGATGCCGCCCGTGGTGACCGAGATCGTGGTGGTGCCGGGCTTGAGCGCCGTCACCGCGCCGGTCACCGGGTCGACCTTGGCGACCTTGCTGTTCGAGCTCTCCCAGACATGGGACATCGGGTCGGCCACCGGCATCGTCGGCGGGTCGCTGATGTCGTTGCCGTTGGCGTTCACGGCGGTCGCCGTGAACTGCTTCGCCTCACCGGCGACCATGGTGCCGGTGCGCGGAGCGTCCGCGTCGGAGCCCGCGGTGCCCTGGTCGATGGTCATCGACTTGAGCATGGCCTGGACCGAGTACTGGACCGTCCCGTCCTGGTTGACGTGGAACAGCGCGAAGTGGAAGAGGCCTCCCTTGTCGGCGGCGACGTACGGCCGCGTGCCGATGTCGGCGATCGTGAACTGCGGGATGCCGAGCTTCGCGTCCGCCTCGTTGCCCAGCGGGTCGATGAGCTGGTCGGCGAAGCCGCGCGAGTGGCCGTACATCAGCACCACACGCTGGTTCGGGTGCGACAGCCGGTAGTCCTGGACCAGCTGGAGGTACTGCTGCGCCTCCCAGCGGCTGGAGAACTGGTTCGACTTGTTCGGGGCGTGGTCGTAGGCGGGCATGTGCACACCGACGAACACCACCGGGGTCGTGGCCTTCTCCAACTGCTGCGCCAGCCACGGGTACTGCGGCTCCGCGGGCTGCTGGAACCTGTCGGAGGCCGAGATCGAGCCGCTGGAGTTGTCCAGCCCGATGAAGGTCGCCTGGCCCTGCCGGAACGAGAAGTGCGTGTTCTGCTTGAACACGTCGTAGAAGTTGGTGTTCTCCGGGATGGCGCCCTGGCTCACCTCGTGGTTGCCGACCACGTCGTACACCGGCAGGCCGAACTGCTCCCACTGCGCCTTGGCGTAGGAGAGGTCGTCCTTGTTGCCGGTGTCGGCGATGTCACCGAGGCTCAGCGCGACGTCCGGACGGGCCTGCGCCGGCAGTGGCGCGACGGTCTGGCCGGACACGGTCCGGAACGGCTGGCCGGTGGTGCGGTTCACCATGCCGGCGATGTTCTTGACGCTCGTCGAGTCGGGGTTGGCCGCGACCAGGTGGCCGTCGTCGCCGATGATGAACGTCTGGCCGCCGGGCCGGAAGTCGGCCGGGTCCTCGGTGTACTGCAGCCAGGACGGGTTGTTCGGGTTGATCGCCTGGTACGGCGTCTCCTGCGCGGGCGTGCCGACGGAGTACTGGAGCTTCATCCCCGCGAAGGTGAACTTGCCGACGTTGGCGCCGGTCGCGTTCTGGCCCACCAGGCTGATGTCCTGGATGGTCAGCGGGTAGGACGTGAACACGCCCCAGACCAGCTTCGCGCTGCGCTCGTTCCACCGGTTGTAGTCGCTCGGGGCGAGCTCCAGCCAGAGCCCCATCAGGTGCCCCTCGGCGTCGGAGACGTTGAGGACCATCCACGACTTCTGCGGGGCCGCGCTCTCGACCTTGAACTGGAAGCGCAGGCTCTGCGGCACCTGGCCCAGTTCGTTCTTGTCGGCCTTGGCGCCGGCGCCGTTGTTCGGGATCACCCGCACCCGGTGCTGCTTGGTGTCGTTCGGGAACGAGTACTGCACCTGCAGCGCACGCGCCTGGCCGGAGCCCGGCGGCACGTCGCTGGTCTCGGCGAAGCGGTCGGCGGGCACCGTGACGGCGCCGCCGTCCGCGCGCATCTGCCACTCCGCGGCGTTGTCGGCCGTGAGCAGCGGCTTGATGACCGAGCCGATGCTCAGCGTCGCGGTCGCCGTGCGGCCGCCGGCGGCGGCCGTGACGTGGACCTCGCCGCTGCCCGTGGCGGCCGCGGTGAACACCCCCGTGGCCGGGTCGATCCTGCCCAGGTCGCTACGGTCGAGCGTCCAGGTCACGGACTCGGGCGCGACGTCGACCGCCGCGGACTTCTCGTTCGTGCCCCGCACCGTGAACTTCTGCGAGGCGTTGTTGGCCAGACCCTGCTGGGCGGGGGTGACGCCCAGCTTGTCGAAGGTCGGCGCCACCGTGATCTTCACGTGGCCGGTCCTGCTGCCCGCGTGCACGATCAGCTTGCCGGAACCGGCGGTGCCGGCCTTGAAGACTCCGCCGGACCAGGTGCCCAGGCTGCTGGGCTCGGCCGTGACGGAGACCGGGTCGCTGGAGGGGTTGCCGGCGCGGTCCGTCGCGAAGGCCTTCACCTTCGAGACGACGCCCTCGGCCGTCGACAGGTCGTCGTCGTCGTTGACGTAGGCGTTCCTCGCCTTGCCTGCCGTGGTCGAGGTCGAGTACACGAACAGGCCGTTGGCGACCGGCCGCTCGGAGAGGTCGGAGGGCGTGTTGGCCAGCGTGGCCCGGGTGTCGCCCGGCTGACGCACCGCCATGGCGGTCGAGCCGCCGCCGTCGAGCAGGACCGCGTCCCGCACGCCGATGGACTGCAGGTAGGAGGCCACCTGCTGCCAGCCCACGCCGAGCGCGACGTCCGCCGCCTTCTGGCCGTCGAACGTCGCCATGACCAGGTGCCCGTCGGCGGTGCTGCCGATCGCCGACTCCGGGTGCAGGCCGCTGGGCATCTGGTTGACCGGGTCCCGGAAGACCGCCCCGTCCTTGAGGATGCGGCCCGGGCCCTGGATCATCTCCTGGATGTCGTTGTCCGGGCTGATCCGGTGCGTGGTGGTCACGACCGAACCGACCTTGACGTTCTCCTGGATCCACCGGCCGCTCGCGTCGGCCGCGTCGCCGCCGACCAGGCCGTACTGCTGTCCCGAGACCGAGTCGGCGGTGGTCACACCGGTGATCCGGATCGTCGCGCCCTTGTCGTCCGAGGTGCCCACCGCGACGACCTTGGTGCCGCCGAACCAGGTCTTCGAGACGTCGCCCAGTCGCGGCGTGATCTCGGTGATGCCGTCACCGCTCGCGTCGGCCAGCCGGTTCACCGAGGTGAGCGGACGGCTCGCGCCGCCGTCGACGGCGACGGAACCGCTGAAGACCTGGTCCCCGTAGGCGACGGAGCCGTCGCGCAGCACCGCGACGGTGCCCTCGTGGTTCGCTGTCGGGCTCTTCCAGATCTCACCGCCGACGATCTCGCCGTCGTTCGCCTGACCGGACGCGTTGATCTGGAAATAGCCGCCGTTGATCCCGGCGACCGCCCCGGTGCGGACGGCCATCGACGTCGTCGTCTCGTCCTGCGGGTCGACCACGGCATCGTGCGAGACCGCAACGCCGAGGCGCACGTTCGAGTTCCGGGTGTCCGCGGACACGACGCCGACCGGCACCCGGCCGTCGATCGCGTCGATCGCGCCGCCGGAGTAGGTGACCCCCTCCGTCACCTGGGCCGGCTCGGACATCGTCTGCCGGGTGATGGTCGACCAGGAGTCGAGCTGCCGGGGGAGCCACGGGGTGTCGCCGGAGGCGAACGGCGCGGCCGGTGTGGACATGCTCGTCAGGACGAGTGCGAGTGCGGCGACGCCGGTGGCCGACGCCGCGCGACGTCTCACGGCATGACCCCGTGAATGAGTGCGTTGTGTTATCAAACCAAACATGATCCACAGCGAACTCTCAGGCACTGAATACGGTGATTCATCGAGTTGAGGAATGATCATCCGCCGGATGAACGTCGGGCCATGTCCCCGTGGGCGCCTCGGCACCGCCGCCAGGTCCCGCAACTCGCCGGGCACCGACCGCTGGACGAGCCCGCAACGGCCAACAGGCCGCCGGCCCGCGTGAACTGACCCCCGCGAAGCCGGCGGATCCCGGACGCACGGCGTGCGAGGGGCGCCCGCACCGGGTCCCGGCCGCCGGGCATCCCCCCGCACCCGGCCACGCCCGGCTCGCCGGGTCGCGCCCGGCCGAGTCCCGAGGTGCGTCGACAGCTCGCCGCCGACCCTGCGCCGCACTGCTCCACGCCCGGGGCCGGTGGCCGCGGGAACCAGCGGAATCAGGAAGCTCTCCATCATCCCATCTGTAGAGAATTCGCAGCTCAGAGCTAATTTGCAGCCGGGTTGTATGATGGGCTTCATCTACTTTCTGGGCGGTGACGGCCGCCCACTCGGAGGGAGGCCCGGCATGGGACACTCACAGGCTGAGAAGGCGGCGTCCCGTGAGCGGGTACTGCGGATCGCGGCTCGCAAGGTCCGCGCGGAGGGCGTCACCCGCCCCGGCATCGCCGAACTGATGAAGGAGGCCGGGCTCACGCACGGCGGCTTCTACAAGCACTTCGCCTCGCGCGAGGACCTGATCGGCCAGGCCGTGACGGAGGCGCTTGCCGAGGGCACCGCGAAGATGGAGCGGGCCGCACGCAAGAACGAGACGGAGCCGCGCACCGGTCTCATCGACGCCTACCTGGGCAAGCGGCACCGGGACGCACCGGCCACGGGCTGCGCCCTGGTCACGCTCGGTGCCGCGGCCGGACGCGCGGACGCGGGCTTCAAGGAGGCCTACGAGAGGCAGGTCCGCTCCTACCTGGAGCTGATCGCCGGTCTCGGCGAGGGGTCCGAGGAGGCCCGGTCCGAGGCCATGCTCACCCTCAGCGCGCTGGTCGGCGCGACACTCATGTCCCGGGCCGTCGCCGACCCCGCCCTCTCGGACGAACTGCTCGCCAACGTCGCCGACCAGCTCAAGCGGCACGCGGCACCGGCCCCCGCGGCCTCCTCCTGACCCGCCGGCGTCCGCGGCCCAACGCCGCGGACGACCGCCGCACGCCGTCGGGCACGGGGCCGGGACGGGCCGCCGGACACCGCCCGGTAGGTTGATCGTCCCGCCCCGGTCACGGGGCGGGACGGAAACATCCTGAAGATCGCGAAAGGGCCCGCTCGGTGGTAAGGATCAGAAGAACCCCGAGAGTGATGTGGGCCCTCGTGTCGATCGCCGGGCTGCTGGCCCTGCAAGTGGCGCTGCAGGACGAGCCCGTGACCGGTTCATGGACGACGCGGCTGATCCCGGCGGCTCCCGTGCCGTCCATCGTGTACGTGATCTGGCGGGTCTACCTGAACCCCTACGTCTCGTTCGGGCCGGACCGCCTTCGGGTGAACAACATGTTCACGCGCTACCTCGTCCCGTACCACCTGATCACCGAAGCGGAGGGCAGGAGCGCCCTCTCCCTTGTCGTGTCCGGGTACGGCCGTCTGCCGGTGGCCGCGATCGGCGCCGCCCCGCTGACCGGCAGGCGCAAACGGGACGCCGTCGCACGGGAGTTGCTGCGGCGCCGCGCCGCCGCCGCGCCGAGGGCCGGACACGGCTTCGAGAAACACACCACGATCGGGCTCCCGGAGTGGCTGGGCCCCGGCCTCAGCCTGGCGGGCGCCCTCGTCGCGCTCTCCACGGCAGCGCTCGGGGGGTGACGGGGGCCGGCGATCCGGGGGCGCCGCCCCTACCCGTCGGGGCCTCGGTCGCCGGAGATACTCTCGCGGGCGTCCGGGGGCAGCAGGTGCGGAGCGCGGTCGCGGAGGATGCTGAAGACCTCGTTCTTCGCCGGACCCCGCAACTCCGCCATGAAGGCGGGGTCGACACGGCCGGTCCTGGCCCAGATACCGGCGAGGGACTCGGCGCACAGCTGCGCCAGCACGCTGGTGAAGTCCTCCGCGCGAACGATCCGGATCAGGCACGATTCGACGAGCGGGCCGGAGAATTCCTCGAGGTCCATCGCCGCGTCGTACTTCTCGTCCTCGCGCGCCGCGGGATCGTCGAGGATTCCGACGAGCAGCACCACACGTTCCTCCGGCGAGTACTCGACCCGCACCGGCGGCGGGGGCCGTCTCCTCGTGAACAGCCGCGCCGGCCAAATCCCCATCTTCGAGAGCCTCGTTCCCGTCGGGCCGACACCATCGTGTGTCCGGAGCCGCCGTACGCGGCCGCCACAGCCTAGCCTCCCGGGGCCGGGGCTCCGAGGCCCGGGCGCGTCCGGCGGGGAGCCCCCCTCACCACCGACTCCGGCCCGCCACCGCGTCCTTGGGTCAGTCTCGGTCAGCCTCGGGAGGAGTCGCGGCGGGCCTTCAGCGGGCGACCGAGATCGCGAAGGGCGCGAATCCGCTGGAGCGGATCACGTGCGGTACGAACAGGACCGCGGCCTCGGTGGCCCGTGCGCTCTCGATCCCGCCGAGGTCCGTGATCCATTCCTGCTGCCAGCCGAGGTCGGCGAGCAGCCCGCGTACGACCTGCTTGGCCTCCGGGTCCTCGCCGGAGAGGAACACGGTCGGTGTCCTGGCCAGCGTGGCGGGCGCGGTCATCACCGTGTACAGCATCGTGTTGAGGGTCTTGACGACGCGCGTGCCGGGGAGAGCTTCCTGAAGCTTCTCCGCGAGGCTCGAGCCGGGGTGCAGCAGCCCGGCCGGCAGTCCGTCCGGTCCGTCGACGGTGGCGTTGGAGACGTCCACGAGGATCTTGCCCCGCAGTTCCTCGCGCAGCGCGCCGAGCCGCTCCAACGAGCCCGCGCCGGGAGTGGCGTTGATGACGATCCGCGCTGTCCTGGCGGCTTCGACGGCGGAGCCCGGTGAGCGGTCCGCCACGGTCACCTCGTGCCCGGCCCGGGTGAGGGCAGAGGCGAGGCTGCCGCCGACACGGCCGTTTCCGAGTACGGCGATCATGGTCATGCTGGTGTGGTCCTTCCGGTGGTCGTGGTTCTCGTGGCGGTCAGCGGGAGAGCGTGCTGACGGCCTGCGCGTGCACGCCGGGCCCGGCGGCCAGGAAACTCTCGCTCTGCGGGGTCCAGGGGCGGCCCTCGGCGTCGGATATCCGCCCGCCGGCCTCGGTGACGAGCAGCGCCCCGGGAAGCAGGTCAGCGCGGGCCCCGGCGAACTGCCAGAAGGCGTCGATCCGGCCGGCGGCCACGTTCAGCAGGTGCAGGGTGGCGGGCACGGACGTCCGTACCACGAGCGCGTCGAAGAGCATCGCGGTGATCGAGGAGCCGACGCGGCGCACGACCTTCTCGTCCTCGTCCGGCCTGGCCTGGCTCGTGGCCACGATGCCCAGGCCGAGGTCCGCGGTCCGGGACACCTGCAGCGGGCGGCCGTCGAGGTGGGCTCCGCCGCCGGCGAGCGCGGTGTAGGTCTCGCCGGTCAACGGCAGGTGAACCGCGGTCAGCACCGGCTGGTTGTCGCGCACGAGAGTGGCGGTCACGGCCCACTCCGGCAGGGCGTGCAGGTGGTTGACGTTGCCTTCGGCCGGGTCCAGGACCCACCACTCTCCGGACGGCAGGGCCCCGCCCGCGAGTTCGTCCTCCACCAGGCGGGCGCCCGGGCGCAGGCGGGCGAGGCGGGGGCGCAGGACGTCGAGGGCCGCGTCGTCGTTGGCCGCGAGGGCGCGCATCAGCTCTTCACGCGTCTGGTAGCGGACGACGTCACCGAACCGCTCCCGGAGCACCGCGCCGGCCGCGCGCACGGCGGTCGCGGTCTGCGCGAGCAGGTCGGCGTCGGACGCGAAGTCGGCGGTCACGGCGGTTCCGGTGGGCTGAGTCGACTCGGGCACGGCAGTGCTCCCGTCTGTGCAGGGGGTGATGAGGCGGACCGGGCGAGAACCGTTGTCTCTTTCGCGCCCGCATCTCGAAGGTAGGAGGACCCATCATTAACTGCAAGTGCATGTAAAACACGCCTAGGATGACTCCCATGCAATTGGACTTGAACCTGCTCGCCGCGCTCGACGCGCTCCTGGAGGAGGGCAGCGTGGCCGGAGCCGCCGAGCGCCTGCACGTCACCGCCCCGGCGATGAGCCGGAGCCTCGGCCGGATCCGGCGTACGACGGGGGATCAGATCCTGGTGCGCACCGGGCGCACGATGACCCCGACCCCGTACGCGATCGCCGTCCGGGAACAGGTGCACGAGCTGCTCCAACAGGTGCGGGGCGTGCTGGCGCCGAGCCGCGAACTCGACCTCACGACGCTCGACCGCACCTTCACGCTCCGCTGGCACGACTCGCTCGTCGCCCTCGCCGGCCCCGGCCTGCTCGCGGCCGTCCGCGAGCAGGCGCCGGGCGTGCGTCTGCGCTTCATCGCGGAATCGAGCGTCGACACCCCAGGGCTGCGGCGCGGCGAGGTGGACCTGGAGGCGAACGCGAACCTCCCGACCGCACCCGACATCCGCGCCGACCGGGTGGCCGAGACCCCGCACGTCGTCGTCGTGCGGCGAGGGCACCCGCTCACCCGGGTCAAGGGTGTCACCGCCGCGCGGTACGCCGCGGCCGAGCACGTCACCGTCTCGCGGCGCGGAAGGCTCGGCAACGCCCTGGACGACGCCCTCGCGCGGCTCGGTCTCACCCGGCGGGTGGTGGCGACCGTACCCACCGAGGGGGCCGCGTTCGAGTTCGTGCGCGGCTCCGACCTCGTCGTGACGGCCCCCGAGTCGACGGTGCGTCCGGCGGCCGCGGCCCTCCGTCTGGCCCTGCTGCCGCTGCCGCTCGAACTGCCGTCGGCCGTGGTGTACCTGTCGTGGCATCAGCGTTATGACACCGACCCCGCGCACGTCTGGCTCCGCGATCTGGCGCGGACCGCGCTGGCTCCCCGGCACGACCCACGCGTCTGACGATCCCTGGACGGCTGTCGAGCGGGACGGGCCACCGTGCGTGCGGAGTCTAAGGGAACGCGGGGACCGCGCTGCCCGGCCTCGGCCAGGTGATTCACGAACGACGGCTCAGGCCGGCGAGCCGATCCGTCGCACCGGTGTCGCCGCCGGCTCGTGGTGGATCGGGGTGTGGGCTCCGGTCAGGGAGAGGCCGCTGCCGCCGCGGCGGGCGGCGACGATCTCGGCGGCGATGGACAGCGCGGTCTCCTCGGGTGTCCGGGCGCCGAGGTCCAGGCCGATCGGGGACCTGAGGCGGGACAGTTCCGGTTCGGTGACGCCGGCCTCGCGCAGCCTCCGGTTGCGGTCCAGGTGGGTGCGGCGGGAGCCCATCGCGCCGACGTACGCCACCGGCAGGCGCAGGGCCAGCCGGAGCAGCGGGATGTCGAACTTGGCGTCGTGGGTGAGGACGCACAGGACGGTACGGCTGTCCACCCGAGTCCGCTCCAGGTACTTGTGCGGCCACTCGACGAGGATCTCGTCCGCGTCGGGGAAGCGGGCCTTCGTGGCGAAGACGGGCCGCGCGTCGCACACCGTCACGTGGTGACCGAGGAACTTGCCGACGCGGACCAGTGCGGAAGCGAAGTCGATCGCGCCGAAGACGATCATGCGGGGCGGGGGGACGGACGACTCGACCAGCACCGTGAGCGGTGCTCCGCAGCGCGAGCCCTGCTCTCCGATCTCCAGCGTGCCGGTCCGGCCGGCGTCCAGCTGGGCGACCGCCTCCGCGGCCACCGTGCGGTCGAGTTCGGGGTGGGCTCCGAAGCCGCCCCGCCGGGTGCCGTCGGCGGTCACCAGCAGGGCGCGGCCGAGGAGTTCGGCGGGCCCGGTGACGATCCGTGCGACGGCCGCCGCCTCCCCGCGCACGGCCGCGGCCAGCGCGGCCTCGACCACCGGCCGGGCGGGGTCGGCCGCCCGTACCGGGGTGACGAGGATGTCGATGACGCCGCCGCAGGTCAGGCCGACGGCGAAGGCGTCCTCGTCGCTGTAGCCGAAGCGCTCGAGGACGGTTTCGCCGTCCTCCAGCGCCTGCCGGCACAGCTCGTACACGGCCCCCTCCACGCACCCGCCGGAGACCGAGCCGACGGCGGTGCCGTCGGAGTCCACCGCGAGGGCGGCGCCGGGCTGGCGCGGGGCGCTGCCGCCGACCGCCACCACCGTGGCCACGGCGAAGTCACGGCCGTCCGCGACCCACCGGTTCAGCTCCTCGGCGATGTCCAACATGTCCGGATCTCCTTGACGAGGTTGAGGACAGGCGTCCCATAAGGGGCGCTGGGGGTCCCCCCGACCGGAGGCTGGGGGAGGAACTGCGCGACCGGCCGTGACGGACCGGCACCCGACCACCGGCCCGTCACGGCTGAACCAGCGGAGCGCCTAGTGGACGCCGAGCCAGCTCTCTATGGGATTGAGGGCGAAATAGACCAGGAAGATCCCGGTCAGGCCCCACATGAATGCCCCGATCTCCCGGACCCTCCCCTGAGCTGCCTTGATGGCGGTGTAGGAGATGACACCGGCGGCCACACCCGTGGTGATGGTGTAGGTGAACGGCATCAGGACGACCGTCAGGAACACCGGGATGGCGGTGGCCCGGTCGGCCCAGTCCACGTGGCGGGCGTTCATCAGCATCATCGCGCCGATGACCACCAGGGCGGCCGAGGCGACCTCCTGCGGGACGATCGCGGTGAGCGGGGTGAAGAACAGGCAGGCCGCGAAGAACAGGCCGGTGACCACGGAGGCGAGTCCGGTGCGGGCGCCCTCTCCGACGCCGGTCGCCGACTCGATGAACACGGTCTGCCCGGAGCCCCCGGCAACGCCGCCGATCGCGCCGCCCGCTCCGTCGATGAACAGCGCCTTGGACAGGCCCGGCATCCGGCCCTTGTCGTCGGCGAGCCCGGCTTCCGTGCCGACTCCGATGATGGTGGCCATCGCGTCGAAGAACCCGGCGAGCACCAGCGTGAAGACGATCATCGCGACCGTCATCGCACCGACCTGCCCCCAGCCGCCGAACTCGACGTGCCCGAAGAGCGAGAAGTCCGGCATGGAGACGGCGGAGCCGTGCAGTTCGGGGGCGCCGTTGGCCCACTGCTTCGGGTCGATGACACCGAGGCCGTTGAGCACGGCGGCCACGACGGTGCCGCCGACGATGCCGATCAGGATGGCACCGGGGACGTTCCGGGCCTGCAGCATGAAGATCAGCAGCAGGGTGCCGGCGAAGAGCAGCACCGGCCAGCCGGTGAGTTCGCCCGCCGGGCCGAGGCTGAGCGGGGTGGCCTTGCCCTGGTGCACGAAGCCGGACTTGTAGAGACCGATGAGCGCGATGAACAGGCCGATGCCCATGGTGATGCCGTGTTTGAGGGCGAGCGGTATCGCGTTCATGATCATCTCGCGCAGGCCGGTGACGACCAGGAGCATGATGACCGCGCCGTACAGCACGCACATGCCCATCGCCTGCGGCCAGGTCATCTGCGGGGCGACCTGCGAGGAGAGCACGCCGGAGACGGACAGGCCGGCGGCGAGCGCGAGCGGCACCTTGCCGACGAAGCCCATCAGCAGCGTGGTGAAGGCCGCCGCGAACGCGGTCGCGGTGATCAGCGCCTTCTGGCCGAGGGCGTCCCCCGCCACGTCCTTGCCGGACAGGATCAGGGGGTTGAGCAGGAGGATGTACGCCATCGCCATGAAGGTGGTGACGCCGCCGCGGACCTCTCGCGCGACGGTGGATCCTCTGCGGGATATGTGGAAGTACCGGTCGAGCCAGGACCGTCCGGCGGGGACGCGGGTTCCCGCGCCCGCGTCGTCGGCGACGGTCTCCGGCTCGAGTGACTGCTGGGTCATATGGGCCTGCTCCCAAGGTTCAAAGGGGCACCCGCGCATGCCTGTGGCGATGGGCGGGATTTGGGGAGGTGCCCGACCCGGGGGACGGCCCGAGGCGAACATTCGAAGGGGTCCCGGGGGACCGGAGTCCCCCGGGACGGCTCAGCGGTTCAGACCCCGGAGGGGCCGGTGCCGGTGAGGTGTTCCGGTCGGACCGGTGTGCGGTTCAGCTCCAGGCCCGTCGCGTTCCGGATCGCCGCGAGGACGGCCGGGGTCGACGACAGGGTCGGGGCTTCGCCGATGCCACGGAGCCCGTAGGGGGCGTGGTCGTCGGCGAGTTCGAGGACGTCGACCGGGATGGTCGGCGTGTCGAGGATGGTCGGGATCAGGTAGTCGGTGAAGGACGGGTTCCTGACCTTCGCGGTCTTCGGGTCGACGATGATCTCCTCCATCACCGCGACTCCCAGCCCCTGGGTCGTGCCGCCCTGGATCTGGCCGACGACCGAGAGCGGGTTGAGCGCCTTGCCGACGTCCTGGGCGCAGGCCAGTTCGACCACCTTGACCAGGCCCAGCTCGGTGTCGACCTCGACGACCGCGCGGTGCGCGGCGAAGCTGTACTGGACATGGCCGTTGCCCTGGCCGGTGCGCAGGTCGAAGGGGACGGTCGGCCGGTGCCGCCACTCCGCCTCGATCTCGACCACGTCGTCGCCGAGCACGTCGGCCAGGTCGGCGAGCACCTCGCCGCCGTCGGTGACCACCTTGCCGCCCTCCAGGAGCAGTTCGGCGGTGGCCCAGGCCGGGTGGTAGGTGCCGAACCTGCGGCGCCCCAGCTCCAGCACCTTCTCGCGGACGAGTTCGCAGGAGTTCTTGACGGCGCCGCCGGTGACGTACGTCTGGCGCGAGGCCGAGGTCGAACCGGCGCTGCCCACCTGGGTGTCGGCGGGGTGGATGGTGACCTGGGCGACGCCGAGTTCGGTCCGGGCGATCTGCGCGTGGACGGTGACCCCGCCCTGGCCGACCTCCGCCATCGCGGTGTGCACGGTGGCGACCGGTTCCCCGCCGACGACCTCCATCCGGACCTTGGCGGTGGAGTAGTCGTCGAAGCCCTCGGAGAAGCCGACGTTCTTGATGCCGACCGCGTAGCCGATCCCGCGGACCACGCCTTCGCCGTGCGTGGTGTTGGACAGGCCGCCGGGCAGCTGCCGTACGTCCGCCTCCTCGCCGGCCGAGAGCCACTGCTGCTCGGGCGGCAGCGGCATCGCCTTGACCCGGCGCAGGAGTTCGGCGACCGGGGCCGGCGAGTCGACCGGCTGTCCGGTGGGCAGCAGGCTGCCCTGCTCCATGGCGTTCAGCTTCCTGAACTCCACCGGATCCATGCCGAGTTGCCCGGCCACCTTGTCCATCTGCGCCTCGTAGGCGAAGCACGCCTGGACCGCGCCGAAGCCGCGCATCGCGCCGCAGGGCGGGTTGTTGGTGTACAGGGCGATGGCCTCGACCTCGACGTCGTCGACGACGTAGGGGCCGATGCCGAGCGAGGAGGCGTTGCCGACGACGGCCGGGGAGGCGGAGGCGTAGGCGCCGCCGTCGAGCACGATCCGGCACTTGACGTGCGTCAGCCGGCCCTCGCGGGTGGCGCCGTGCTCGTAGTAGAGGCGGGCCGGATGGCGGTGGACGTGCCCGAAGAAGGACTCGAACCTGTTGTAGACGATCTTGACCGGCTTACCGGTGCGCAGCGCCAGCAGGCAGGCGTGGATCTGCATCGACAGGTCCTCGCGGCCGCCGAACGCGCCGCCGACGCCGGACAGCGTCATCCGCACCTTCTCCTCGGGCAGGCCGAGGACCGGGGCGATCTGGCGCAGGTCGGAGTGGAGCCACTGGGTGGCGATGTAGAGGTGGACGCCGCCGTCCTCCTCGGGCACCGCGAGGCCGGACTCGGGGCCGAGGAAGGCCTGGTCCTGCATGCCGAAGTAGTACTCGCCCTTGACGATGACGTCGGCCCTCTTCGCGGCCTCGTCGGCGTCGCCGCGGACGATCGGCTGCCGGTGCACGATGTTCGGGTGCGGGACGTGGCCGATGTGGTGATCGTCGCGGTTCTCGTGGATGTGGACGGCGTCCGGGGCGGTCGCGGAGGCCTCGTCGGTGATGACGGGCAGCTCGCGGTACTCGACCTTGATCTTGGCGGCCGCGCGGCGGGCGGTCTCCGGGTGGTCGGCGGCCACGATCGCGACCGGCTCGCCGTGGTGGCGGACCCTGCCGTGCGCGAGGACCGGGGTGTCCTGGATCTCCAGGCCGTAGTTCTTCACCTCGGTGGGCAGGTCGTCGTAGGTCATTACGGCGTAGACGCCGGGCTGGGCGAGCGCCTCGGCGGTGTCGATCGAGACGATCTCGGCGTGGGCGACCGTGGAGCGCAGGATCTGGCCCCAGAGCATGTCCTCGTGCCACATGTCGGACGAGTACGCGAACTCGCCGGTGACCTTGAGGGTGCCGTCCGGGCGGAGCGTGGACTCGCCGACGCCGCCCCTGGTCCGGGAACCCTGGGTGATCTTGGTGGGAGTGCCGATGGTGGGCATGTGGCTCAGACCGCCTCTCCCTGCCGGGCGGCCGCGAGGCGGACCGCGTCCATGATCTTCTCGTAGCCGGTGCAGCGGCACAGGTTGCCCGAGAGCGCCTCGCGGATGTCCGCGTCGGTGGGGTTCGGGTTGTGCTCCAGCATCTCGTCGGCGGCGACCAGCAGACCGGGCGTGCAGAAGCCGCACTGCACGGCCCCCGCGTCGATGAACGCCTGCTGGATGGGCGAGAGTTCGGTGCCCTCGCCGGTCCGGGAGTCGGCGGCCGGCCGGGCTTGCCAGCGCTTCGCCTCGTCGAGCGTCGTACCGCCGGCGCGGTCCTTGGCGTAGTCCGCGAGGCCCTCGACGGTGACCACCTCGCGGCCCTCCGCCTGACCGGCCGCGACCAGGCAGGAGCAGACCGGGACTCCGTCCAGGCGGACGGTGCAGGAGCCGCACTCGCCCTGCTCGCAGGCGTTCTTGGAACCGGGCAGGCCGAGGCGCTCCCGCAGGACGTACAGCAGGGACTCGCCCTCCCAGACGTCGTCTGCTTCCTGGGGGCGTCCGTTGACAGTGAAGTTGACGCGCATTACGCGGCTCCCTCCGTGAGGCGGCGGGCGCCGCGGTACGACTCCCAGGTCCAGGTGAGCGTCCGGCGGGCCATCACACCGACCGCGTGGCGGCGGTAGCTCGCGGTGCCGCGGACGTCGTCGATCGGGTTGCAGGCGGCGGCGCACAGGTCCGCGAACTGCTTGGCGACCGACGGGGTGACGATCTTCCCGTTGTCCCAGAAGCCGCCCTCGTCGAGCGCCGCGTTCAGGAAGTCCTCGGCGGTCTTGGCGCGCACCGGTGTCGGGGCGGCGGAACCGATGCCGGTACGGACCGTCCTGGTCTCCGGGTGCAGGGCGAGCCCGAAGGCGCACACCGCGATCACCATGGCGTTGCGCGTGCCGACCTTCGAGTACTGCTGCGGGCCGTCGGCCTTCTTCACGTGCACCGCGCGGATCAGCTCGTCCGGCGCCAGGGCGTTGCGCTTGACGCCGGTGTAGAACTCGTCGACGGGGATGAGCCGGGTGCCGCGCACCGACTCGGCCTCCACCTCGGCGCCGGCCGCGAGCAGCGCCGGGTGGGCGTCGCCGGCCGGGGAGGCGGTGCCGAGGTTGCCGCCGACGCCGCCGCGGTTGCGGATCTGCGGGGAGGCGACGGTGTGCGAGGCGAGGGCCAGGCCCGGCAGTTCGGCGCGCAGGTTCTCCATGATCCGGGTGTACGGCACGGAGGCGCCGAGGCGTACGCTCTCCTCGCCGACCTCCCATTCGCCGAGATCGCTGATGCGGTTGAGGTCGAGGAGGTACTCGGGCCGGCGGTGGTCGAAGTTGATCTCGACCATCACATCGGTACCACCCGCGATCGGCACTGCGGTGGGGTGCTCGGCCTTGGCGGCGAGCGCCTCCTCCCAGCTGGCGGGGCGAAGGAAGTCCATGACCGGCTCTCTTCTCCGTCTCGTGAGTCTCGTGAGTCGTGCGGATTGAGCCAATCCGTGTGCGGCGGGCCCGGCTCGTTCATGTCCTGTTAACGCGGAATGACGCCAGTACACCGCCCCGTACTCCAGTGGGGTCAGTCACCGAAACCATGAAGGAGTTGGCTGGCCAACAGAGGCATCTTGTAGATTCGTATGAACGGAGGTCCTCAGTAACCTCCTGGCTTTCCAGTGGAAACGATGGAAACGCCCAGGCACCTCGTGATCGCGGTCCGTGACCTCGCACGCCGGACGCCACCTCCACGACACTGCAAGATCCATCGTAGATTTCGAGACACAGAACGGCGGCGACGAGATGCGGCTGCGCGCACTGCTGGACACCGACGCGCTGGGCCTGCGGCTGCTCGGCGGCGCGGACGAGCTGGACCGCGCGGTGCGCGGGGTGATGACCACCGACCTGCGTGACCCCAGCCGCTACCTCTCCGGCGGCGAGCTGGTGCTGACCGGCCTGGCCTGGCGCCGGGACGCCGCGGACACCGAGCCGTTCGTACGACTGCTCGCGCAGGCCGGGGTGGCCGCGCTGGCGGCCGGTGAGGCCGAGCTCGGGGACGTCCCGGACGACCTGGTGGCGGCCTGCGCCCGGCACCGCCTCCCGCTCTTCGCGGTGCACGAGTCGGTGGCGTTCGCGACCATCACCGAGCACGTCGTACGGCAGGTCAGCGGCGAGCGGGCCGGGGACCTCGCGGCCGTCGTGGACCGGCACCGCCGGATGATGACCTCGGGTCCGGCCGGCGGCGGCCCCGACGTGGTCCTGGACCTGCTCGGCTCGGACCTCGACCTGCGGGCCTGGGTGCTCTCCCCCACCGGCCGCCTGATCGCCGGTTCCAAGGTGTCCGGGCCCGCGCTGCCGGCCGACACGTGCGCCCGGCTGGCCGCCGAGCACCTGGCCGCGGTCCGCACCGGCCGCAGGGGCCCGCACCGGGTCCTGCTGGACGGCTCCACGTACTCGCTCTTCCCGGTCCGCTCCTCGGGGCACCGTCCGGCACCGGCGGGCGCGGGACGGTCCGCGCAGGGCGTCCGGGACGTGCGCGAGAGCGTGCTCTCGGACTGGCTGCTGGCCGTCGAGGCGGACGCCGGGGACTGGCAGGACGAACGCCTCGACCTGCTCCAGGGCGTCACCCAGCTGATCGCCGTCGAGCGCGACCGCCGCGACGCGGCCCGTACGGTACGGCGC
This sequence comes from Streptomyces sp. NPDC001068, assembly GCF_042897315.1. Lineage (NCBI taxonomy): Bacteria > Bacillati > Actinomycetota > Actinomycetes > Kitasatosporales > Streptomycetaceae > Streptomyces > Streptomyces sp. NPDC001068. The sequence continues at coordinate 807,150 of NZ_JBIAYD010000001.1, forward strand.
CGGCTCGCGCAGGAGGTGCTGGAGCTGGTCCAGACCGGAGCGGCCCCGGCCGAGATCGCCGCGCGCCTGCGGGTGGCAGCCCCCGTCCTGCTGCCGGGCCTCGGCGCGGCCCCGCACTGGCAGGTGGTGGTGGCCCGCGTCGAGTGGGACGGCGGCGAGGTCGAGGGCGGCCCGGTGGCGCAGTCGCTGCTGGAGGAGATCCTGGTCGACCCGCTCGCCACCGGACCGGAGCCGTCCGACCGGATAGCCGTCGCCCACACCGGCGACGAGGCGATCGCGCTGGTCCCGCTCCCCGCGGTCTCCACCGAGCACGACGGCTCGGAGTCCGGCGTGCACGCCGACGCCCTGCTGAAGTCGGTACGCGGCCCGCTGTCGGCGGGCCTGGACGAGGACGGCCGGGTCACCCTCGGCGTCAGCGCGGCCGTGCACTCGGCGGAGGGACTGCGCGGCGCCCTGGAGGAGGCCCGGCACGCCCGCCGGGTGGCCGCCGCCCGCCCCGGCCGGGTCTGCGCGGCCGGCCACCAGGAGCTGGCCTCGCACGTCCTGCTGCTCCCCTTCGTCCCCGACGACGTCCGCCGCGCCTTCACCGCCCGCCTGCTGGATCCGCTGCGGGACTACGACCGCCGGCACCGCGCCGAGCTGATCCCGACCCTGGAGGCGTTCCTCGACTGCGACGGCTCCTGGACCCGCTGCGCCACCCGGCTCCACCTGCACGTCAACACACTGCGCTATCGCGTGGGCAGGATCGAGCAGTTGACGGGCCGGGACCTGTCGCGGCTGGAGGACAAGCTCGATTTCTTCTTGGCGTTGCGGATGAGCTGAGGTCACCCGGGTCCGTGATCGGCTCCCGCCAAGTGCGGTCACCGTCCCACGACTTTGTGAAATTATTCACCCACCCTCTTGGCCCGGCGTGGCGATCAATGCTGGAATGCGGCCACCACTTCACAGCTCGACGGCGCGCTGGGCCTGCCCTTCGGATCAGGTCGGTGTCGGGGCATGTCGCCTTCCGACGCCGATGACCGGGGCGGGGTGCGTGCGGCCGCGCGGCGGCGGAGGGAGTCGACGCCGGGCGTCGGCGACCGGCGCGCCGCCGCGGCCGTGCGCGCCCCGCCCCGCGACCCCGGGCTGAGCCGAAGGGCAGGACCCTGGGGAGGGCAACGTGGCGGACTCCGCCGTGTCCGGGAACGGAACGAACTCCGGTGACGATCCGCTCCAGACCGCGGTATGGCGGCTGCGCTCGCGGGCCTGCTGGGCCGACGCGGCGGCACTCCTGCCGACGGACACGCCGGCGTGCGCCCTGCAACGGGCGGCGCTGATGGTCGAGCGGTGTCTCTACACCGAGGGCGGCTGGGGCGAGGCGGAGGACGCGCTGCGCACGGCGGAGGCGGTGGCCCGCACCGACGAGGAACGGGGCGCCGCCGCGTGCGAGCGCGGCCAACTCGCCTACGCGGCCACCCTGCACGGGGTGCGGGACCGGGCCGACGAGGCGCGGGCCGCGCTCGGCAGGGCCGCGGCGCTGATCCCTCCGGGGGCGCCGGGACGAGCCCTGCTGGACTTCCGCCGGGGCCTGCTGGCGGAGAACCTGACCCGCTCCCCGCAGGCGGCGCGGGCGGCCTACCGCCGGGCCCACGCGGCCGCCACGGCCCACACCGACCCGCTGCTGCTCTCGTTCACCTGGCGCCATCTGGCCGGACTGGCGCTGCGCGACGGGGAGTTGGCCGAGGCCCGGCACGGCTTCGCGGAGTCGCTGCGGATCAGGGAGGAGCTGGGCTATCTGGTGGGCACGGCTCCGGCGCTCGCGTCCCTGGCGGAGACGGAGTCCGAGCCGGAGGCGTCACGGCTGCGGGAGGAGGCGGGCCGCCTCTTCCGCCTCCTGGGCGGCGTCCCGACCTGGCTGGCGGCCCAGTTGACCCCACCGGCCCCGGGCGCGGCCACCGCGTAGCCCGGCATCCGAGATCCGGGTGACCGCGACGACGCGATACGCGTCCGCGGCCCGGTGCCTGCTCGTCGCGCAGTTCCCCGCCGCCCCTTCAGAGGCGCGACCGTCAGCGCCCCTTAAGGGGCGCGGGGAACTGCGCGATCGGCCACGACGCACCCGCACCCGGGCGACGCGCCGCCACCCCGCACGGCGGGACGCCGCGAAAGCACCCCGCCGCCACTCAACCCGCGGTGGCGAAATGCCCGGCCACCAACCTCCGCACCGCGTCCAGCTCGCCCGCCGCCAACGCGTCAAGCAGCGCCGCGTGCTCACCCGCGTCCGCCATCAGGTCGGCCCGGCCGCCCCGCAGCGGAACCGCCCGTCGCTGCAGGTCCTCCGCGATCTGCACCAGTTGCTCGTTGCCCGCGAGGGCCAGCACCGCCCGGTGGAAGGCCCGGTCGGCCTCCGCGTACGTCGCCCGGCACCCCAGTGCCGCCGCCCGCACCGACTCCTCGGCCAGCGGCCGCAACGCGGCCCACCGCTCGGCCGGTACGGTGCGCGCCAGCCGCATCATCACCGGCACCTCGATCAGCGCCCGCACCTCGGCCAGTTCGGCCAGTTCCCGCGCGCCGCGCCGCACGACCCGGAACCCGCGGTTGGGCACGACCTCGACCGCGCCCTCCAGGGCCAGCTGCTGCATGGCCTCGCGCACGGGAGTCGCGGAGACCCCGAACCGTTCTCCCAGCGCCGGCGCCGAGTACACCTCGCCGGGCGTCAGCTCCCCGCTCGCCAGCGCGGTGCGCAACGCGTCCAGGATCTGCCCGCGTACCGACGACCGCTGCACGGCGGCCCTGGGCTGCGGAAGGGGCCCCTCGCCGTGCGTGTGCTCGCCGCGTGCCGCCGGCGTGCCGGCGGGGTGTGCGCCCGCCTCCCAGGCCGGCTCCCCGGTCCGGGTCTGCGCCGGCACCCTGGCCGTGGCGGCCGGAGCCGGGTGCTCGCGATGGTCCACGGGTCCTCCTCCGACTCGTCGGGGCTTGGGTCATTAACGGCGGGTTGTTACTCGTCCGTCAAGCACCTTAGGCGCCCGGGGCGATAGTTCAAATTTCCGAACGGATGGGTAAGGTAAGGCTTACTTATCCAGCAGTCGGCCCGCACCAGATCGGTGGTAGCCCATGCCCTCCCCCGTCTCCGCCGCCTACGCCCGCCTCGCGGAGGTCTGCCCGGACCTGGTGGTCACGGTGCTGGAGCCGGGCGAGCACGCGCCCCGGGGCGGCGACTGGGTCGGCGCCGCCGCGCTCGCGGACGGCGGCACCGGCCTGGACACCTTCCTGGCCTGGGACGAGGACCAGATCCTGCGGGACTACGGGCAGCCCGGGCGCCCCGACGTGGTGGCCAGCTTCGGCCTGCACCGCTACGGCTGGGCCGCCTGCCTCCTGATCACCCTCCCCTGGTTCCTGGACCGCCGGGTCCCGCGGCTGCCCGTGACGGACGTCTCCTACGACCGGGTGGCCGGCCGCATGGCGGTGCGCGTCTCCTCCTTCGCCTGCCTCCCCGACGACCCGGCGGCCGCACTGCCCGGCGCGGCCGTCGTCGCCGACGAGGAGGCGCTGCGGGCCGAGGTGCGGGCGGCCGTCGCCGAGCACCTGGAACCGGTCCTCGGCGCCTTCGGGCCGCGGATGCGGCGGCGCGGGCGCGCCCTGTGGGGCATGGCGACGGACGAGGTCGTCGAGGGGCTCTGGTACGTCGCCGGACTCCTCGGCGACGAGGAGCGGGCCGTACGCGAGCTCGAACGCCTGCTGCCGGGCGCCACCAGGCCGTACGTCGGCTCGGCCGCCTTCCGGATGCCGGCCGGGCCGGCGGGCGAGTCGCAGCCGACCAGGGACCGGGCGAGCTGCTGCATGTACTACACGCTGCGCCCCGAGGACACCTGCGCCACCTGCCCGCGCACCCGCGACGACGGCCGGGTCACCAAGGCCGTTGCGGAGGCTGCGGCCTGAGGTCCCCTCAGGAGCACGGAGCTCGGGGCGCGGAGCTCGGGGTACGGAGCACCCCGCGGCGTCCACTAAGATCATCTAGGGCTGGATCCTCCGTGCGCCTACAGGGAATTCACAACTTCCTCACTTGCCGCAGGAACTTTCCGAGGAACCACCCGTATGGGTACTCTTACTCGAACTCAACTCCCGCCCCTCACGCGGCAGTTCGAGCAGAATGCCGCCCTGGGGCAAGCCCTTGCACTTCGTTGGCGGTCTCTTGCCCCGAAACCCCCTGAGGGCCGCCGGGATTGGGCCACTATGGCGGGCGATACGCCCTATCCCAATGCAAGGGACCCCAGATGAGACTGACCGACATATCGCTGAACTGGTTGCTTCCGGGCGCCGTACTGCTCCTGGGCATACTGGTCGCGGTGGCGGTGCTGACGCGATCCAAGCGGTCCGGCGGGGAGCACGCGAAGGACGACTCGTGGGAGCGCAGCGAAGAGCGGCGCAGGCGCAAGGAAGCCATATACGCCACCGCTTCCTATGTACTCCTGTTCTGCTGTGCGGCGGTCGCCGCCGCGCTCTCCTTCCACGGGCTGGTCGGCTTCGGCCAGCAGAACCTGAACCTGTCCGGCGGCTGGGAGTACCTGGTGCCGTTCGGTCTGGACGGCGCGGCGATGTTCTGCTCCGTCCTCGCGGTGCGCGAGGCCAGCCACGGTGACGCGGCGCTCGGCTCCCGGATACTGGTGTGGACCTTCGCGGGCGCGTCCGCCTGGTTCAACTGGGTGCACGCGCCCAGGGGCGGCGGCCACGACGGCGCTCCGCAGTTCTTCTCCGGCATGTCGCTCTCGGCCGCCGTCCTCTTCGACCGCGCCCTGAAGCAGACCCGCCGGGCCGCCCTGCGTGAGCAGGGTCTGGTGCCGCGCCCGCTGCCGCAGATCCGCATAGTGCGCTGGATGCGCGCCCCCCTCGAGACGTACCGGGCCTGGTCGCTGATGCTCCTGGAGGGCGTGCGCAGCCTGGACGAGGCGGTCGAGGAGGTGCGCGACGACAAGCGCCAGAAGGAGGAGAACCGACTGCGCCGCCGCGAGCAGAACCGCCTGGAGAAGGCTCAGCTGAAGGCGATAAGCCGCGGCCACCGGGGCTTCGTCGGACGTCCCGGCCGGCAGGACGAGGTGCATCAGGTCGAGCGTGGGCCCTCCCAGCCCACTGCGGAGCCTGCCATATCGGCGCCGGAGCAGCTGCCCGTACGCCAGCGGCCCTCCCTTCAGCCAGTCCGCAAAGGGTCTGACCCGATCACGGTCGACCTGACCGCGGAGGACGACACCATGGCGCTGCCGCGCCTCGACTCCCTGGAGCGCAAGCTCAAGGACCTGGAGCAGCAGTTCGGCTGACCGGCTGCCGCCGGACGGCACATCGGGACGGGGGCGTGACCTCAGGGGTCACGCCCCCGTCCCGTTGCGTGGGGACGCCGTTCAGGCGGCGTCCGCGTCCAGTTCGAACCAGACCGACTTGCCGACCTCGTGCGGCTGGACTCCCCAGGCGTCCGCGAGGGAGTCGACCAGCACCATGCCCCGCCCGTGGGTGCCGTCCCCGGTGTCCGGGGCGCACACGCGCGGCCGGCGGCCCACGAAGTCCCGGACCTCCACACGCAGTTGACCGGGTCCCACGACGGCCGTCAGCACGGCCTCGTGGTCGGTGTGGACGAGAGCGTTGGTGACCAGTTCGCTGGTGAGCAGTTCCGCGATCTCCGAGCGGCCCGGTTTCCCCCAGTGCCGTAGCAGTTCCCGCAGCTCCCGGCGCGCCTCGGGCACCGCCCGCAGATCCGACCGTCCCAGTCGGCGCCTGAGCTGTGACGGGTGTTCCCGTGCCGCCGTGTCGGTGTCTTCCCCCGCCGTCCCAGCCGAGGAGGCCCCGATGGCCACGGGACCGCTCCCTCGTGCCTGACTGTTCATGACCCCCGCCCGCGCGCTGTTGCCGGATCCCCTCCTGATCGAACACGTTCACGGGGATCCATGCCCGTTCGGGCACGCGCCAGTCATGTCACGCCGCCGACGGCCGGGTGTTCGGCCATGTCCTGAACCGGTCCCGGCCCGTACGTCGCCTCCCGGACCGCCCCGTACGCGCCAACGGTGCCGCGGACCCGGCGTGAAACAGCCCCTCGGACGACCGCCGAAGCTGTTTCACGCGGTTCACGGCACCGCCGAACCTGGCCGAAACCTACCGTTCCGCCTACTTGTTCCCGAGACCCTTGGTGCCGATGTGGATGATCTTGTGGGTGCCGCGGCTCATGTCGACGTACAGCTTCGTGGTCGTGTTCCGGCTCCAGGTGAGGGTGACGACGGCCTCGGTGTGGTTCCTCGCCGTGCCGTTGCCGGTGACCTTCCACTTGAGCGGGGTGTTCTGGGCCCGGAGCACCCCGTCGGCGTGCTCCCGGTTCTCCCAGGCCTTCAGTGCCTTCAGGTAGGTCGGGTCGATGTAGTAGGCGCGCAGTGCGGTGGGCAGGCCGCCGCTTCCGTCCAGGTCGCTCTCCGCGTCGATGTAGGCGCCGTAGAAGTCGGCGACCCGGGTGAGGTTGTCCGACGGGTCCCCGGTGACGCTGCGCGAAGCACCGGCCGAGGCCTGGGCGGTGACGCCCAGCCCGAGGGCCACGGCGAGGACGCCGGCGGTGAGGACGGTGCGGGTCTTGGTGCTCATGTCTGATTCCCCGTTTTCTGCGGTGATCGGTGATGATCGGTGATGGGTGTGCGGCGGTGCCGGGGCCGTCCTCCCCTCCCCCGAGCGGGAGGACGGCCCCGTTCCTCAGTGGAGCTTGTGCACGGCCGTGACGGTCGTCCTCTTGAACGCCTTCACCGGCGCGTCCTGGAAGCCGCCCAACTGCCCCCAGTCCACGACCGTCATGGTGCTTCCCTCCCGTCCGAGCGAGAGCAGCCGGATGTCACTGGCGCCCCAGGAGGTCTCGGTGCGGATGGCGTAGACGTGGGCGCCGTCCCCGACACGCAGGTCGCCGTGGTCCTGGAAGGCGGCCCGGGTCTCCGGGTCCTCCATCTCGATGCGGTCCGCGCAGGACACGATGTCCTCGTCCAGCTTCCTGACCCGGCTCTTCGCCGCGTCGGCACTGGGCAGTTCCACGCTGACCTGGCGGGCGTGGGTGTCGAGATCGGTCCGGAACTCCCGGTACCAGGTGTTCTGACCGCCGCCGAGGACGACGCCCAGGCAGAGGTCCCGCTGCACGGCCTCCGGCACGCCCGCGGTGACCTTGCCGGCCGTCCAGGACGAACTCGGGTGCGGCGGCAGGTCGGCCGCCGCGAGGAAGCCGGGAGGCTTCGGGGCGGCCGCCGCCGGGACGGCGAGCGTGCCGCCCACGGCCAGTGCGGCGCCTGCGAGTACGGTGAGCGCGCCTGCTCGGGTGCGCTTGGGCATGGGTGGTCCCCCGTCGGATCGGTGCGTGGATGTGGGATGCCGCCGACGGCGCCGGCTGGTCGGTCCGGCCCTGGTCGGTGCGGCACCACAAGCATCGGCGGTCCTTCGCGGCAATCGCAACGACCACCGCCCGTTCCGCCGCCCTGGAACCATCCCAGCCCTGTTGACGTGCAGGTATATGAGTGCCTGGGATACGGGCGAACGGGGGAGGGTGCGCGTGGGCGAGGACGTCGAGGAGTTCGCGGCGCTGCTGCGGCGGTTGAAGGACCGTACGGACCGGAGCTACGGCTCGCTGGCCCGCCGTCTGAACATGAACACCTCCACCCTGCACCGGTACTGCGCGGGCGAGGCGGTGCCGCTGGACTTCGCACCGGTCGAACGGCTGGCCGCCTTCTGCGGGGCGAGCCCGCACGAACGGCTCGAACTCCACGAACGCTGGTTACGGGCGGTGGCGGCCCGGCAGCGGCCACGCGCGGCGGCGATCCCCAGCCCCGAGGAGCCGGGCCCGGCGGAACCGGTGGAACCGGTGGAACCAGCGGAATCGGCTCAATCGACTGAATCGGCGGAGCTGTCGGCCCCGGATCGCATCTCGGCCGAGACCGAGACCGAAATCGAGACCGAGGCCGGTACGGACGGCGAACCGGGCGCGGTGCCACAGTCCGTGTCCGCCGTCGTGCCCCGCCCCTGGTACCGCCGGCGCCGCACCCTGGTCGGCTCGGCCGTGGCCCTCGTCCTGCTGGTGACCCTGGGCACGCTGATCGCGCCCTCGGACGACCGGCCGTCGAACGGCGCCCCGGCCCGGTCCGCCGCGTCCTCCCCCACCGCCGCCGGGGACGCGCGCCACCCCCGACCCGCCTCTCCCTCCACCTCCACCTCCACCGCCAATTCCCCGAACGTCTCCGCCTCGCCGGGCCGCCGTTCGGCCTCCCCCGCGCCGGACGGCACCAAGGCCCCCGCCTCGGGCGCCCCGGGCACGCACACCACCCCCGCCCCCACCGGCGTCCCGCTCGCCTGGACCGCCGATTCCCAGATCTGGGAACTGGGCTGCGACCACGACTACGTCATCGGCAAGCAGCCCGCCCAGGTCCCGCCGCCGCCCGTACCGCAGGACGCCGGCACCTGGGCGGCCACCCAGGACGCGGTGCACGGCCACGACACGATCGTCCAGATCTCGGTGCAGGGACGCTCGTCCACGGCCGTCGTCCTGGAGGACCTGCGGGTGCGGGTCGCCGGCCGGACCACGCCCGCGCCCGGCGTCGCCTACTCCATGGCGGACGGCTGCGGCGGCGGGCTCACCCCACGCTACTTCGACGTCGACCTGGACAAGGACCGCCCGCTCGCCCGCCCGGTGGCCGGCCAGGGCCCGGACGGGCGGACCGTCTCCACGATGCGGCTGCCCTACCGGGTCTCGTCCACCGACCCGGAGGTGCTCCGCGTCCAGGCGCACACCGAGGGCTGCGACTGCCGCTGGTACCTGGAGCTGGACTGGTCCTCGCAGGGCCGCTCCGGCACGCTCCGGATCGACGACCACGGCCGGCCGTTCCGCACCAGTTCCATCAAGGGCCTGCCGCACTACTGGTACGGCTTCGTGGACGGTGTCCGCCGGTGGGTGCCGGTCGAGGGCTGAGCCGGACGGCGTCCGCTACGGCCTCGGCACGTTGCGCAGGTTGGAGCGGGCCAACTGGACCATCCGGCCGACGCCTCCGTCGAGGACCATCTTGGACGCGGAGAGCGCGAAGCCGGTGACCATGTCGGCCTTGATCTTCGGCGGGATGGACAGCGCGTTGGGGTCGGTGACCACGTCGATCAGGGCCGGGCCCTTGTGCTTGAAGGCGTCCCTGAGCGCGCCGGCCAGCTGCTTGGGTTTCTCGACCCGCACGCCGTAGGCGCCGCAGGCCTGGGCGACGGCGGCGAAGTCGGGGTTCACGTTGGTGGTGCCGTACGAGGGCAGCCCCGCGACCAGCATCTCCAACTCGACCATGCTGAGCGCCGAGTTGTTGAACAGGACGACCTTCACCGGAAGGTCGTACTGCACGAGGGTGAGGAAGTCGCCCATCAGCATGGCGAAGCCGCCGTCCCCTGACATCGACACGACCTGCCGCCGCCGGTCGGTGAACTGGGCGCCGATGGCCATCGGCAGCGCGTTGGCCATCGAGCCGTGCGAGAAGGAACCGATCACCCGGCGGCGGCCGTTGGGCGAGATGTACCGGGCCGCCCAGACGTTGCACATACCGGTGTCGACCGTGAACACCGCGTCCTCGTCGGCGAGTTCGTCGAGCACGGAGGCCACGTACTCGGGATGGATCGGGGTGTGCTTCTCCACCTTGCGGGTGTACGCCTTCACCACCCCCTCCAGCGCGTCCGCGTGCTTCTTGAGCATCCGGTCGAGGAACCGCCGGTTCTCCTTGGCCCGCACCCGCGGGACCAGGCAGCGCAGGGTCTCGCGCACGTCGCCCCAGACGGCGAGGTCGAGACGGGACCGGCGGCCCAGCACCTCCGGGCGCACGTCGACCTGGACGATCTGCACGTCGTCGGGGAGGAAGGCGTTGTACGGGAAGTCGGTGCCGAGCAGGATCAGCAGGTCGCACTCGTGGGTGGCCTCGTAGGCGGCGCCGTAGCCGAGCAGTCCGCTCATGCCCACGTCGTAGGGGTTGTCGTACTGGATGTGCTCCTTGCCGCGCAGGGCGTGTCCCACCGGGGACTTGATCTTCCCGGCGAGTTCCATGACCTCCGCGTGCGCGCCGGCCGTGCCGCTGCCGCAGAACAGCGTCACCTTGTCCGCCGCGTCGATCATCGCGACCAGCTTGTCGAGTTCCTCGTCACCGGGGCGGACGGTGGGCCGGGAGGTGACGATCGCGTTCTCGACCGGATGGTCCGGCGCGGGCTCGTCGGCGATGTCGCCCGGCAGGCTCACCACACTCACCCCGCTGCGGCCGACCGCGTGCTGGATGGCGGTCTGGAGCAGCCGGGGCATCTGCTTGGGGCTGGAGATCAGCTCGCTGTAGTGGCTGCACTCCTGGAAGAGCCGGTCGGGGTGGGTCTCCTGGAAGTAGCCGAGACCGATCTCGCTGGAGGGGATCTGCGAGGCGAGGGCGAGCACCGGTGCCATCGAACGGTGGGCGTCGTACAGGCCGTTGATGAGGTGCAGGTTGCCCGGTCCGCAGGAGCCGGCGCAGGCCGCCAGCCTGCCGGTGACCTGGGCCTCCGCTCCGGCCGCGAAGGCGGCGGTCTCCTCGTGGCGGACGTGGATCCAGTCGATGGCGGAGTTGCGGCGGACCGCGTCGACCACCGGGTTGAGGCTGTCGCCGACGACGCCGTAGAGGCGGCGGACTCCGGCGCGGACGAGGATGTCGACGAACTGCTCGGCGACGTTCTGCTTGGCCATGACGGACGGGTGCCCCTTCCCTGTACGCGGATGCCTCCCGGCGAATACCTCCCATCCACGCACAGGGACCGGTGTCACGCCTCCCAGACGACGGCCGCCGTACGGTCGTCGGCGTATCCCTTCACCCGCACCTGGGTGTCCGCGAGGAACGCGGCGAGCCCCGGCGGGGTGGGGCCGGACCAGCGCCTGGCCAGATAGGCGCACAGGGCGGGTTCGCCGCGCAGCGGGTCGGCGAGGCCGCCGCTGCACATCACCAGGGCATCACCCGGGCGGGCTACCGAGGCCCGGAAGAGGAAGGGCGCGCGGGGTGGTTCGGGCGCCGGTTCGTAGGGGCTCGGCGGGGTGGGGATGCCGAGGTCCATGGTGAGCCGGTCGCCCTCCGGGGTCTCCGCGGGCGGCGAACCGTAGCCGACCACGGGCTCGCCGACCGTGTCGGTGCCGGCCTGCGGTTCGATGTCCTGCCACTCGCCGTCCCGGAGCCGGAACAGCCCGCCGTCGCCGACGCCGAAGAACACCCGGGTACGGCACTGGGGGTGGGCCGGGACGAGCAGGCAGCGCAGGCTGGCCGCGTGCTCGTCGGCGGGGACGCCCTGTTCGGCGGCGCTCGCGCGGAGCCTGCCGAGGCTGCGGTCGGTGAGCCGGTGCAGTCCGGACTTGAGGTCGCCGCGCCGGGCGGCCTGGATGTCCTCGGTGAGCCGTTGGTGGCTGCGGCCCACCGCGCGGGCGATCCACTCGCAGACCTCGGCGGCGGCCCGGTGGGCGCCGGGGGTGGCCCGGGCGCCGGTGGCCGTCGCGACCAGGAGCAGCGCCTGGTCGCCCGAGCCGAACCGGGCGGTGAGGAGGGCGTCGCGGCGCGGTTCGCCGCGGTAGCGGGCGGAGTCGCCGCGCTGGGAGACGGCCCGCAGGGTGCAGGTGCCGTAGCGGGCGCCGTCCAGGACGGTGTCGGCGACCAGGTCGTCCAGCCCGTCGGGGTCGGCGGCGGGCAGGGCGGTCGGTTCGGGGTCGTAGGTGGGCGGGCCGGAACCGACGTACTCCACGGCGGAGTCCGGGACGACCGGGTCGCCGCGGGTGGCGGGGGGCCTGGCGGCCCAGGCGTCGTCCCCGGTGTCCGGGAACTCCGGATCCGCCACGTCCCACGGCCAGGGTTTGCGGGCGCCGGCGGTGTCCTCACCCGGTGTGCGCTGCACCGGCACGCTCGGCGGTGCCACCACGCCCGGCGGGACGACGGAACCGCCCGCCGGCCCCCACCCGGCTGCTGTCGCCGCCCCGAGCGGCCTCGGTGCCACCGGCAGGGTCGGCGGCCCCGCGACCGCGGGTGCCCCGGCGGCGCCGGCGTCGGGCGGAGCCGGAAGCGCGCCCGGCGGCACCGCCGCACCGGAAGCGACCGGTGAGCCCGACGGCGCCGGGGGCACGGACGAGGCCGGAGGTGCGGACGGGGTCGGAGGTGCGGACGGGGTCGGAGGTGCGGACGGGGTCGGAGGTGCGGACGGGGTCGGAGGTGCGGACGAGCCGGGAGCGACCAGCGGGCCCGGCCGCGCCAGCGGTGCGGACGGTCCGCCATCGGCCGGTGGGCCCGGCGGCGCCGGGGGCGCGGACGGGGCGGGGGGCATGGACGAGGCCGGGGGCGCGGACGAGGCCGGGGGCGCGGGCGGGGCCGGCGGGATCGGCCCGGCCGGTGCACCCGAACGGGCGGTCGGGCCGGAAGCGGCCGCCGCTCCCGCAGCGGGCGGCGCGGGCGGGGCGCTCGGCATCGGCGGGGGCCCGCCCGGGCTCCCAGCCGCCGGAGGTGCCGACGAACCCCGCGGAGATGCCGACGCGCCCGGCAGAGGTGCCGACGGGCCCGGCTGGGCCGGCGACCCGGGTGGGCGCGGGGCGGCCGAAGGGAACGGCGGGGCCGGTGCGTCCGAGGCGTCGGGCGGGCTCTGTGGCCGTGAGGCGTCGGGCGGGCTGGGTGGCCGTGAGGGGTCGCGCGGGTTCGGTGGCCGTGAGGGGTCGCGCGGGTTCGGTGGCGGTGCGGCGTCGCGCGGGTTCGGTGGCGGTGCGGCGTCGCGCGGGTTCGGTGGCGGTGCGGCGTCGCGCGGGTTCGGTGGCGGTGCGGACGTGGTGGTGGCCGGGTCGTCCGGGGTTCCTCGGCGGTCCTGGCCCGTCACCGTGTTCTTCGCCGAGGCGAAGCGGTCGTCCAGGGAATCGGGCGCGGCCGTGGAGCCGGTGTCCTCGGTGGAGCTGTCGTACAACTGCCCCCACCAGTCGTCCTCATGACGGGTGGGCCTACCCCCTGGCTGGCTCATGCCCCTAATTGTCCACCGCCGGGGCCGGATGAAAACGGGGCATCGGGAAAATCCCGTACCCGAGCCGCCGTCGAACGGCCTGGCGGGGGACAACCCGAACACCCGTACGGGGAAGGGGCGGTGCTCGTGACACGTGTGAGTCGCCGGGTGGTCCCACCCCCCACGGGAGAACCACCCGGCGACAGCTGAGTGACCCGGCCCCGGATCCCCTGCGCCCGCGCGCGTCACGGGCCCGGGTCACCGCTCCGCGGCCGGACGCGGCGGCGTCGGCCGCGAGCCGACCGTGGCGGGTCTTCCGTGCGAACGGCCGTGGATAGCGGATCCGGATGCCGTGGAAGGGTGCCGCGGTGACGCGATCTTGGCAGAGTGACCGCCGGTTCGGCGATGATATGCCGCGGCGGGTTCACGCCATGGCCGGTTCCCGCCACGGCACCCGGCTTCGAGGGAGGGACACGGGTCGATGCTGACGGCGCTCGGTCTGGACGAGAAGGACGAGTCGGCGTACCGGACGCTGGTCTCGGTGGGCGCGGCCGACGCTCCCGATCTGGCACGGCGCCTCGCGCTGTCCGAACCGGACACCGGGCGGGCGCTGCGCCGCCTGGAGCGGCACGGCCTCGCGGCACAGTCGTCGGCCCGGCCGGGCCGCTGGGTGGCGGCGCCGCCCGGGGTGGCGCTGGGCGCGCTGCTCGCCCAGCAGCGGCACGAGCTGGAGAAGGCGGAACTGGCGGCGGCGCTGCTGGCCGAGGAGTACCGGGCGGCGGCCGTCGAACCGGCGGCGCACGACCTGGTGGAGGTGGTGACCGGCGCCCCGGCCGTCGCCCAGCGCTTCCTCCAGCTGCAGCTGGGCGCCGCCGACGAGGTGTGCGCACTGGTCACCGGCAACCCGGTGGTGGTCTCCGGCACGGAGAACGAGGCGGAGGAGCAGGCGGCCGGCCGTGGCGTGCGCTACCGGGTGGTGGTGGAGCGCGCGGTGCTCGATCTGCCGGGCGGGACCGCGGAGTCGACCGCCGCGCTGCACCGCGGCGAACAGGTGCGGGTGGTGGACCGGGTCCCGACGAAGCTGGTCGTGGCGGACCGCTCCCTCGCGATGGTCCCGCTCACCTCGCACACCTCGGAGCCGGCCGCGCTGGTGGTGCACGAGAGCGGCCTGCTGGAGCTGCTGTCCGAGTTGTTCGAGTCGGTGTGGCGGACGGCCCTGCCGCTCCGGCTGGGCGGCTCCGGGGTGGCCGAGGAGCGGCCTCACGCCCCCGACGGCACCGATCTGGAGGTGCTGTCGCTGCTGCTGGCCGGGCTGACCGACGAGAGCGTGGCCAAACAGCTCGGCCTCGGCCTGCGGACCGTGCAGCGCCGGGTGAAACGGCTGATGGAGCTGGCCGGGGCGACGACCCGGCTGCAACTGGGCTGGCACTGCCACGAGCGGGGCTGGGTGGCCCGGGACTGACGCGCGCGGCACTCTGGGCAGATGGGAGCAGGGGAACTCCTGCTGGTCGGCCTCGTGCTGGTGCTCGGCCTGTGCGGAGTGCTGGTGCCCGGCGTACCGGGTTCGTGGCTGGTCTGGGCCGCGGTGCTGTGGTGGGCACTGTACGACCCGCGCCCGCTGGCCTGGGCCGTCCTGGTCGGCGCCTCGGTCGTACTGCTCCTCACCCAGGTGGTCCGCTGGACCCTGCCGCCGCGCCGGCTGCGGGCGAGCGGTGCCACCCCTCGCATGGGCGCGTACGCGGGGACCGGCGCCGTCGTCGGCTTCGTGCTGCTTCCCGTGGTCGGCGCGATTCCCGGCTTCATGGCCGGGATCTACCTGCACGAACGCCTCCGTCTCGGCCGCCGCGCCGAGGCACTGGCCGCGCTGCGCACGACCATGGACGCGGGCGGCTCCAGCGTGCTGGCGGAGCTGTTCGCCTGCCTGCTGATCACGGCCGGCTGGCTGGTGGCGGTGGTCTGGGGCGGCTGAGGGGTCAGAGCAGATCGACGAGGCGCACGGCCGCGGCCAGGGCGTGCATGCCCGCGTCGTTGAAGTGCAGGTGGTCGCCGGGGTCGTAGCCGGGCCTGATCCGCGTCGGCCGGTCCGGGTCGCGGACGACGGCGTCGAAGTCGGCGTAGGCGTCGAAGACGTGCCCGGTGCGGATCAGCGCGTTGACCCGCTGCCGTACGGACTCCCGGGCCCCGGTGTAGCCGCTGAACCCCTCGTAGGGGGTGAGCGTCGCGCCCACCACCCGGATCCCGCGGGCATGGGCGCGGGACACGACCGTCCGGTACGCCCGCACGAACTCGGCGGGGTCGGTGGCCTCCGGGGTGCCCTTGATGTCGTTGATGCCTTCGAGCAGGACCAGGGTCCTGACCCCCGCCCGGGCCAGCCCGTCGGCGTCCAGCCGGCTCAGGGCGCCGGGTCCGCCCGTGCTGTCGAGCAGCAGCCGGTTGCCGGAGATCCCGGCGTTGAGGACGCCGATCCGGTAGGGGCGCAGCCGCTCCGCGAGACGGTCGGGCCAGCGGTGGTTGGTGCCGAAGCTGGAGCCGTTGCCGTCGGTCAGGGAGTCGCCGAAGGCGACCACGCTGCCGAGGGTCACACCGCGCACGTCGACACCGGTGACGTAGTACCAGTTCCCGGTGGTCCCGGTGTACGCGTCCCCGTGCTCGTCGGCGGCCCGGCCGGCACCGTGCGCGGCGAGGTAGCCGGTCTGGAGCGCGACCCGGTGGTAGGTGGCGGGGCCGGGGCGGCCCGGGGTCTCGACCGTGATCAGGAGATCGGCGGCGGCCGGCACGGCGAGCGGCACCGGATCGCTCACCAGGTCCTGCCCGGCCGGTACGACCGCGGTGCGGGCGCCGTCGAAGGTGGCGGCGCGCATGGACCCGGGCACGGCGTCCGGGCCGGTGCCACGGCGCAGCGCGACGGTGACCGCGCCGAGCCGTAGCGGCGCGCTGCCCAGCCGGTTGCTGACGCGGACCCGTACCGCGCCGCCGCCGACGCTGAGGTGGACCACGTTGCGGTAGGCGGCGCCCGGCACCGCGGGGGCCGTACCGGAGGGCGCGGCCTCCCAGCTCCCCGTCCACGGCGACGGGCCGGTGTCCGCACCGGCCCGCCCCGACGTACCCACCGCGATCAGCAGCGCCGCGCCGAGGACCCGCCCGACCTTGCGCATCCGCACCCGCCCTTCGTGAGGCCCACTGGAGGGGAAGGTGGCACACGCGGGGGGAACGGCGGCGGCGACCCGACCGGTGGACCACCCGGGTGGCGCAGCGCGGGCCCGACGGAGCTGCGCCGCGGAACGCGTAGCGCGGAGCGCGTCCGGTCCGCGGTCAGTACGCGGTCGGTACGCGTCCGGGCCGCGGGCAGTACCGGGTCGCTCAAGCGCTCCCCCGCGACCGTCCGGGCCGCGGGCAGTACGCGGTCACTCACGCGCTCCCCCGCGGTGGCACACGCGGCCTCAGCGCGTGGACGCTCACGCCGCCCCCGCGCGTGGACGCTCACGCGGGAGGCCGCGCGCGGTCGCTCACGCGGGGGCCGGGCCCCGACGGGCGCGCCTCACCCCAGGCCCACCGCTCCCTCCATGGTCAGCAGCCGTACCTTCCGGTCGAGTCCGCCCGCGTACCCGGTCATCGACCCGTCCGCGCCGATCACCCGGTGGCAGGGCCGCACGATCAGCAACGGGTTGGCCCCGATCGCGCCGCCGACCGCCCGTACCGCCATCCTGGACGCCCCGATCCGCGCGGCGATCTCCCCGTACGTCGTGGTCCCGCCGTACGGAACATCGTCCAGGGCACTCCACACCCGCTCCCGGAACTCGGTGCCGCTGGTCCTCGACTCCAGCCGGAACTCCTTGAGTTCACCGGCGAAGTAGGCGGCGAGCTGTTCCTCGGCCGCCCGGAAGGGGCCCGCGTCGGCGAGCCAGTCCGCCTCGACGGCACGACCGCCCTTCTGCCCGGGGACGGACAGCGAGGTCAGCGCTCCGTCCCGGTCCGCCGTCAGGAGCAACTCCCCCACCGGCGAGGCGATCCGTGTCCAGTACGTGTCACCCATCAGTTCCTCAGCTCTCCTTCGACCAGCAGGTGCCGGACGGCGTACGACCGCCAGGGCCGCCAGTCCTCGGGTATGTCCAGGCCGGGTGCGGCCACGTCGGGGTCGCCGAGCGCGCGGACGCGGATCTCCGCGACCACCGCCGGTCCCATGCCGGGCAGGGCCCGCAGGGCCGCCTCCGCGTCGTCCCGGTCGACGCCCGGATCCAGCCGTACGGCGCCGTCCGCGAGCGCGGCGGCGAGCGCGCCGAGGCCGCCGTCCGGCTCGGCCCCGGCCAGCACGGCGGGCTCCGGGAAGAGGTGGGTGAGGCCGCCGGCGGGCGCGTCCAGCGCCTTGCCGTACCGCTGGACCAGCCGCTCGGCGCCGCCGGTGCCGACCAGCGCCCGTACCGCGGCCTCGGCCGGGTCGGCCGTGCCGGGCGAGCGCAGCCCGGGCCGCGCGGCGACCAGCGGAGCGAGCCGCGGGTCCTCGGCGAGCCGCTCGTCGACGGCGTACGGGTCGGCGTCGAGGTCGAAGAGCCGGCGCAGCCGCTGCACGGCGGTGGTCAGGTCGCGCGGGTCGGTCAGCCGCAGCCGGGCGTCGAGCCAGCCGCCGGGCCGGGCACCGCCGGCCGCGGCACCGGTGGCCTCCTCCACGGCGACGAGGGCGTGACCGTACGGCAGGCGCAGGGTACGGCGGTAGGTGCGGGCACCGGGGGTGCCGGTGACCTCCTCGACGCCGGGCACGGCCTCGTGTTCGAGCAGGTCGAAGACGGGGCCGGCCTGGTACGGGCCGCGGTGGGCGAGCCGCAGCGGGATCCCGGCGGTGGCCGAGCCGCGCCGGGCGCCCCGGCCGCCGGGCGCGGCCTCGCGCAGCCGGCTGGGGGTCGTGGCGTACACGGCCCGTACGGTGTCGTTGAACTGCCGGACGCTGGCGAATCCGCTCGCGAACGCGATCTCCGTGACCGGCAGCTCGGTGGTCTGGAGCAGCACGCGTGCGGTGTGGGCCCGCTGGGCCCTGGCGAGGGCGACCGGGCCGGCGCCGAGTTCGGCGGTGAGCTGCCGCTGCACCTGGCGGGCGCTGTAGCCGAGCCGGCCGGCGAGACCGCCGACGCCCTCCCGGTCCACGACGCCGTCACCGATCAGCCGCATGGCCCGGCCGACGACGTCGGCGCGGGCGTTCCACTCGGCGGACCCCGGGACGGCGTCCGGCCGGCACCGTCGGCAGGCCCGGAACCCCGAGCCCTGCGCGGCGGCGGCGGTACGGAAGAAACGGACGTTCTGCCGCTTGGGGGTGACGGCGGGGCAGCTGGGACGGCAGTAGATACCGGTGGTCCGTACGGCGAAGAAGAACGCGCCGTCGAACCGTCCGTCCCGGCTGCGCACCGCCTCGTACCTGGTGTCTTCGTCCATCACGTACTCAAGTGTGGACGACCGGACGCGTCAGGTCCGGCGGAAATCGGACACGGTGCCCGCGGGCGTCGCTACCGCAGGCGTCCCCGCTTCGCCTCCATCGCCGCCTTGCCTTCCGCCCCCCGCTTCTTCCAGTCCTTCTTGATCTCGGACCGGAGCCGGGCGTCCGTCTTGGCGACGATCCACTGGTTCTCCCGCATCAGCTTGCGGTAGCTCTCCAGCCGGCGTACGGGCAGCTCACCGGTCTCCACGGCGAGGCGCACCGCGCAGCCCGGCTCGCTCTCGTGCCCGCAGTCGGAGAACCGGCACCCCTCGGCCAGTTCCTCGATCTCGGAGAACACCTGGCCGACCCCGGTACCGGCGTCGAACAGGCCCACGCCGCGCAGCCCCGGTGTGTCGATCAGGACTCCCCCGCCGGGCAGCGCCAGCAGGTTGCGGGTGGTCGTGGTGTGCCGGCCCTTGCCGTCGACGTCGCGGGCGGCCCGGACGTCCATCACGTCCTCGCCGACCAGCGCGTTGGCGAGGGTGGACTTGCCCGCGCCGGACTGGCCGAGCAGGACGGACGTCCCGGAGCCGACGAGCGCGACGAGGAGGTCCAGGCCGTCCCCCGCCATCGCGCTGACGGTGAGGACCGGGACGCCGGGGGCGCTGGTCTCGACGTCCTGGACCAGGTGCGCGAGGGTCACCGGGTCGGGGACGAGGTCCGCCTTGGTGAGGACCACGACCGGCTGGGCCCCGGACTCCCAGGCGAGCGCCAGGAACCGTTCGATCCGGCCGAGGTCGAGTTCGACGGCGAGGGACACCGCGACGATCGCGTGGTCGACGTTGGCCGCGAGGATCTGCCCCTCGGAGCGCTTGGAGGAGGTGGAGCGCACGAAGGCGGTACGGCGCGGCAGATACGCGCGTACGTAACGGGGGTTGCCGCCGGGTTCCACGGCGACCCAGTCGCCGGTGCACACGACCCGCAGCGGATCGTGCGGGGTGACGAACGCCGTGTCGGCGCGCAGCGGCCCGCCAGCGGTGACGATGTCGCACTGCCCGCGGTCGACGCGGACGACCCGCCCGGCCAGCAGGCCTTCGGCGGCGTAGGGGGCGAACTCCTTCGCCCAGGTCTCGTCCCAGCCGTAGGGAGCGAGCGCGGAGAAAACAGCAGCGGAGCTGGAGGACAAGGGTGACCCTTCACAGGGCGGCCCCGGGAATTCGGGTAGGTCAGCCGGTGGCCGCGGAGGTGGAATGGATGAACTTCTGGTCACGGGCAGCGCCCATCGCAACGACAGCCATCGGTCACACCTCCTGTGCGTCAATCGGCCAACAGCGGCGGCGAATCCGTATCCGCCGCACCGAGCGACCTCACCCTAGAGGGCACGCCCACCGGGACGCCAACCGTTTTTCCGGCTGTGTTCCGGGCGGTGCCGTCGAGGAGCCGTGGCGGTGCCGTCCGAGGAGCCGTGGCGGTGCCCTCCGGGGAGCCGTGCCGGGCCGCGGGGGATGTCGTACCGGGCACGGATTGGTTGCGGCATGGACTTCCGGGCATGCCGGCGCCGTGGCCGCGGGCAGCATGACGGGCCATGAGCAGAGACCGTTACGTCGACTTCCTGCGCGCGTGGGCCATCGTGCTGGTGGTCCTCGGCCACTGGCTGATCACGGCCCTGGTCCGGGAGCCCGGTGGACGGATCACCGCCCCGGAGCTGCTGGCGACCGTGGACTGGACCCAGTGGCTGACCCTGGTCTTCCAGATCATGCCGCTGTTCTTCCTCGCCGGGGGCCATGCCGCGGGCGGTTCCTGGCCGCGGCACCGGGCGGCCGGGGGGACGGCCGCCGGGTGGCTGGGGCGGCGGGCGCTGCGGCTGCTGCTGCCGACGGGCCTGTACAGCGGCCTGGTGCTGCTCGCCGTGGCTGTCTGTTCGGCGGCGGACGTGGACGCGGGCACGCTCTCGCTGGTGGGCTGGGCGATGGCCATGCAGTTCTGGTTCCTGCCGGTGTACCTGCTGCTCAGCGCCCTGACACCGCCGATGCACGCGGCGCACCGGCGCTGGGGCGGGCGCGTCCCGGTGGTGATGGGGGTGGTCGCGCTGGCCGTCGACGTGCTCGTGGTGGCGGTGCACACGCCGTACGTGGGGCTGCTGAACTACGTGCTCGTCTGGGGTGTCGCCTACCAGTTGGGCTTCTGCTGGCGGGACGGTCTGCTGACCCGGCGGCGCCCCGTGCCGGTCCTGATGGCGGCGGGCGGTGCGGTGGCCTTCGCCGCGCTCGTGGTCCTCGGGCCGTTCCCGGTCAGCCTGATCCTGGTGACCGGGCAGCACCCCGGCAACACCGATCCGCCGTCGGCCGCGATGCTGGCGTGGGTGGTGACCCAGGTCGGGCTGTGTCTGCTCGCCGCGCCGGCGGTGCGGCGGCTGCTGGACCGCGAGCGGGTGTGGCGCGTGGTGCGCCCCGTGGGGGCCACCAGCATGACCCTCTACCTGTGGCACATGCTGCCGGTCCTGGTGGTCGCGGCCGCCTTCTACCTCACCGGTCTGGCGCCCGAGCCGGCCCTCGGGTCCGCCGCGTGGTGGGGGCTGCGGATCCCGTGGCTGCTGGTGCTCGGCGTGGTCCTGGCCGGCGTCGTGTCCGCGCTCCGGCCCCTGGAACGCGGGCTGACGGCGCTGTACGAACGGACGGGGCCGGACGCGGACCTGCGGCACGCCTGGCCGCTGTGGCTCGGCCTGGCGATGGACGTCGCCGCTCTGGCCCGCTTCGCCGTACGGGGGTTCGCACCCGACGGCCGGCTCCCCGTCCTGCCTGCCGTGGGCCTGGTACTGGGCACGGCGCTGGTGATGCTGACCCGGCGGACGACGGCCCAGCGCCCGGAACGGCCCACCACGGCGGGGGCGACGGGCCGGGCGTGAGAGCGGGTCCGGGCGTTCGGCACCTGGTGGCCGGTACGGGTGCCATACCGACCGGGGCGAGCGGCGGTTGCCCGGACGCGGTGTGAGCGGCGGTTGCCCGGACGCGGTGTGAGCGGCGGCCGGACGGTCCGGCTACGCGGCGAACGGGCCCGGCAGTTCCCCCGAGCCGCGCTCGATCAGCCGGGTGGGCATGACGACGGTGCGCGGTGGTGAGGCGTCGCCGTGGATGCGCGCGAACAGCAGGTGCGCCGCGCTGGTGGCGAGGGCGACCGGGTCCTGGGCGATCACGGTGACGGGCGGGGTCAGCCGGGCGGCGAGCGCGAAGTCGTCGAAGGCGACGAACGCCAGGCCGGCCGGGAGGACGGTGAGGGCGCTGAAGGCGAGGATCTCGTTGCCGGCCAGCAGGGCCGTCGGCGGGTCGGGCAGGGCCAGCATCTCGGTGACGGCGCGGGCCGCCGCCGGACCGGACCGCAGACCGTCCCTGACCAGTGCCGGGTCGGCGGTGACGCCGGCCGCCGCGAGCGCGGCCAGGTAGCCCCGCCGGCGTTCGCCGAACGTCCAGATCCGCGGGGTGTCGCCGAGGTACCCGATCCTGCGGTGGCCGTTCGCCGCCAGCCGTCCCACCGCCTCGCGCACCGCGCCGAAGTTGTCGACCACCACGGTGTCCACGTTCAGTCCGGGTGCCGCCCGGTCCACGCACACGATCTTCGTGCCCTGCGCCTGGGCCGGGCGCAGGAAGCGGTGGCTGCCCGCGGCCGGGGTGAGGATCAGCCCGTCCACCCGGCGGGCGGTGAACGCGGCGATCACCTCGCGCTCGCGGCGCAGGTCGGCGCGGCTGGAGCCGACCAGCATGACGCTGCCGCGCTGCCGGGCGACGTCCTCGGCCGCGGAGGCCACCGCGGCCATGAAGGGGTCGGCCACGTCGTCGACCAACAGCCCTATGGTCTGGCTCAGTTCGTGGGTACGACGTAACTGGCGTGCCACGTCGTCGCGTTGGTAGCCCAGCTTGCGGACCGCGGCCTCCACCCGCGCGGCGGTGCGCGGGGCGACGGCCGCATCGCCGTTGACGACCCGGGACACCGTCATCGCGCTGACGCCCGCTTCCGCGGCAACGTCCTTCATGGTCGGCCGGGTGGCTGCCACGCCACGTCCTCCACCTGCGTCACGGTTGAGCGTCGACTCGTTAACGTTACCAACTCGACGGCATATCAACAGACGTGCAAATACAAGGAGTTGGAGGGCCGGACGGCGCGGTCCCGGATCGGCTGCACCACCCTTGACACCCCGCTGCGAGCGCCCCAAGAATCAGCCAAGCTGTTAACGATACCAACCAGAAGGCACAACATGGCCTCTGCAAGGGAACCACTGCTCACCGCACATGGCGTGGTCAAGCGTTTCGGCCACGTCCAGGCGCTCCAGGGCGCCGATTTCACGGCATACCCCGGCGAGGTCGTCGCCCTCATCGGCGACAACGGCGCCGGCAAGTCCACTCTGGTGAACGTCCTGTCGGGCGTCCTCGCCCCCGACGGCGGCGAAGTCCGCCTGGACGGCGAACCGGTGCGTTTCTCCGGACCGATGGACGCACAGCGGCACGGCGTGGAGACGGTCTACCAGGACCTGTCGCTCGCGCCGGATCTCGACGCGGCCGCCAATCTCTACCTCGGCCGGGAGATCGTGCGCGGAGGCCTGCTCGGGCGGATCGGCATGCTCGACCGGCCCGCGATGCGCCGGGAGGCGGTCCGGGCCTTCGCCGAACTCGGCGTGGAGCTCAAGGATGTCACCGCTGCTGTGACAACGTTGTCTGGAGGTCAGCGGCAGTCCGTCGCGGTGGCCCGGGCGGTCGCCTTCGCCAACAAGGTGATCTTCATGGACGAGCCGACCGCCGCCCTGGGGGTGGTTCAGCGGGCCCGGGTCCTGGAGACCGTCCGCCGGGTCGCCGACCGGGGCATCTGCGTGGTGCTCATCAGCCACAACATGCCCGAGGTGCTGTCGGTGGCGGACCGGGTGGAGGTGCTGCGGCTGGGCCGGCGCGTCGCGTCGTACACCGCGGCGGACACCACGATCGAGGAACTCGTCGGGGCGATGACCGGGTCCCTGGACGGACCGCTCGGCGGCAAGGAAGCGGAGGGCGCACGATGACGGCCGAGAGCGAGAAGGTGCCCGTGGCCGCGGGCGGCCGTGCGGGGATGCCGGACTGGCTGCGGCGCGCGGCGACGCTCAACGAACTGTGGACCTTCGTGATCCTCCTGGCGCTGGTGGTGTTCTTCACCATCGCGGCGCCTGGCAAGTTCTTCACCACGTACGACATCACCCAGATCGCCGTGAACGCGGCCATCTACCTGGTGCTCGGCGTCGGCATGACGTTCGTGATCATCACGGCGGGCATCGACCTGTCGATCGGGTCGGTGCTGGTACTGGCAGCGGTGGCGGCGGGCGAGTTCAACATCCACCACGGCGGGCCGGCGTCGGGCTGGGGCACGGTCGCGCTCTGTGTCGTGATCGCGCTGGCCGTGGGCACGGCCTGGGGCGCGCTGCAGGGCCTGGTGGTCGCCAGCGGCAAGGTGCCGCCGCTGATCGTGACCCTGGGCGGGCTCGGTGCCGCGCTGGGCATCGCCGAACTCGCCACCGGTGGCCAGGACCCGGCGGGCGCGGCCTCCACGCATCTGCAGAACAGCCTCGGCTTCGGCAAGCTGCTGGGGATCCCCTGGATGGTGATCCTGGCCGCCGTGGTGACCGCGATCTTCGGCGCGGTGCTGGCCACGACCCGGTTCGGCGAGCACACCCTGGCGATCGGGTCGAACCCGACGGCCGTCCGGCGGGCGGGCATTCCGGTGGGCCGCCAACTGGTGAAGGTGTACGGCCTGATGGGGCTGCTCGCCGGGCTGGGCGCGGTGATGTGGCTGGCCTCGTACGGCACGACGTCGATCGCCGGGCACTCTACGGACAACCTCAAGGTGATCACCGCGGTGGTGCTGGGCGGCACCAGCCTGTTCGGCGGCCGGGGTTCGGTGCTGGGCACGGTGATCGGCGTGTTCATCCCGGCGGTGCTGACCACCGGGCTGATCGTGATCGGCGTCCAGCAGTACTGGCAGGACGTGGCGGTGGGCGTGGTGCTGGTCGTGGCGGTCTACGTCGACCAGATGCGCAGGAAGACCCGGGAACGCGCGTGACGCCGTCGGGCACGACCGCCTGGCACGGCACAACCCGATCGCACAGGACAACTCGATCGCACGGCACAACTCGATCGCGCGGGACGACTCGTTCGCGTAGGACAAGGAGAACTCTGTGATGAGGAGCATTCGCAGCAGGCGCGGGTTGCTGGTCGCGGTGGGCACGGTGCTGGCCCTCGGCGCGGCCTCGGCATGCGGCTCGTCGGACGACGGTGGCGGCTCGGGGAGTTCGGGCGGCGCCAAGGGCAAGAAGGTGCGGCTGATCACCGGGGTGAAGAGCGACCCCTTCTACATCACCATGACCTGTGCCGCCCAGCAGGAGGCCAAGGCCAAGGGGATGGACTTCACCGCCGACGGTTCCGCGCAGTGGGACGTGTCGGTGCAGCGTCCGCTCCTGGACTCGGTGGCGGCGGCCCGGCCCGACGGGCTGCTGATCTCGCCGGTGGACACCAGCGCGCTGACCCCCTCGCTCAAGCAGATCCAGTCCGCGGGCACCAAGGTGGCGCTGGTGGACACGACGGTGAGCGACGACTCGGTCGGGATCACCCGGATCTCCTCGGACAACGAGAAGGGCGGCCGGGTGGCCGCGGACGCGCTGGCCAAGCTGATGAACGAGAAGGGTTCGGTCGTCGTCATCAGCGTCAAGCCCGGTGTGTCGACGACGGACGCCCGGATCAAGGGCTTCACCGAGGAGATGGGCAAGTACCCGGGCATCAAGGTGCTGCCGACGCTCTACGACAACGACCTGCCCGCCACCGCGGCCTCCCAGATCCAGTCGACCCTCGCCGCCCACCCGGACCTGGGCGGGGCGTTCGCGGGCAACACCAACACCGGCACGGGCATCGCCACCGGTCTGAAGCAGGCCGGCAAGCAGGGCAAGGTGAAGGTGGCCGCGTTCGACGCCGAGCCCGACGAGGTCGCCGCGCTGAAGGCGGGCACCCTCCAGGTGCTGGTCGCCCAGGACCCCGCGTCGATCGGCAGGCAGGCGGTGGACCAGCTCGCCGACTCGTTCGAGGGCAAGTCGGTGAGCAAGACGATCGGCACCGACATGGTGGCGATCACCAAGGACAACATGGACGACGCGTCGGTCAGCAAGTACTTCTACAAGTCGCAGTGCTGACACCGGGTTCCGGCGACCCGGTCTGACGGGTTTCCGACGGCCGGCCGGGCCCGCACTCCGGGGTCCGGCCGGCCGCCGTACGCAGTGCCCGTACCGGTCAACCGGTCGAGCAGGAGTCGCCGTTCAGCGTGAAGCCGGACGGCGCGGAGTTCCTGCCGCTCCAGGTGCCGAGGAACCCGAAGGAGAGGGTGCCGTTCGGGGCGACCGACTGGTTGTAGGAGGCTGAGGCCGCGCTGACCCGGCCGCCGCTCTGACTGACGTTGGCGTCCCACATCTGGGTGACCTTCTGGCCGTCCCGGAAGTCCCACTGGACCCGCCAGCCGGACAGGGCCTGGGTGGTGGTGACGGTGACGGTGGCCTGGAAGCCGTTGGTCCACTGGTTGACCAGGTCGTAGGCGACCCGGCAGGTGCCCGCCGCGGAGTGCGTGGGCGTCGGCGTGGGGGACGGCGAGGCGGGGCCGGTGGTCCGGCCGCCGGTGCTCGCCGGGGCGGTGGAGGTGCCCTGGGGCTCCGGGTCGGGGTTGCCGCCGGCCGGCCCGGTCGGGGTGGCGGACGCGGACGGGGCCGCGGAGGCACTGTGGGTCGCGGTCGCCCGGGTGGACGGCGGCGGGACGGAGGTGGGGTCGGCGACCGGCTGGCGGTCGTCCTGGGAGGCGGTGGCCGCGTCGTCGGCACCGCCGCCGCCCATCGGCATCATCGACACGCCGAGCGCCACCAGTGAGATCAGGACCGCCGCGCCGAGCAGTCCGTGGCGCAGCACCCGGCTCCGGCCGGCCCCCTCCGCGGGGTCCGCGCCGTCGGTGTCACCGGCGCCCGGGCGGCCGGCGCCGAGCCGTACCTCGGCCGCGCGGCGGCGGCGCTCCAGGTAGGCGAGGCCGCCCCAGCCCACGACCCCGCCGGCCAGCGCCGCGGGCAGGCCGCCGCCGTGCAGCCGCAGACAGGCGGCGGCCTCGGCGCACTGCACACAGGTGGCGAGGTGCCGGGAGAGGTCGTCGGGCGTGTCGGCGGCGGCGGACCGGGTGACGGCGTCCAGGAGACGCGCGTAGCTCCGGCACTCGGCTGCCATGGGCGTGTCGAGGTGCGCACGGTGGCAGCGGTCCCGGAACAGGCCGCGCACCTGTTCCAGTTCCTGGGCGGCGACGGCCGCGTCGAGGCCGAGCCGGCGGGCCACCGAGGTCAGCGGCAGCGCCTCCACCTCGGCCAGCCACAGCAGTGCGGCGTCCGCCTCCTGCATGTCGCGCAGGCCGCGCAGTGCGACGGGCCGCTGCAGGGGCGGACCGGCGTACCGGGTGGCCTTCTCGGAGTTGAGCCACAGTCTGAGGTCCGGATCGAGCCTGTGGCCGTGCCCGTCGGACTCCCAGCCGGCGGCCGTGTTGCGGACGGCCGTGAGCAGCAGCGGGATCATCGGGAGCCGGGCGGAGCGCCGGCCGCCGCTGCGGGCGGCGGTGGGGTCCGTGTCACGGGCCTCGCGCATGCCGAGGGCGAAGGCCTCGGTGGCCAGTTGATTGGCCGTCAGAGATCCGGACGTGCACAGGTCGGCGTAGGAGAGCACCGCGTCCCAGCATTCGGAGAACAGCGCTGCCTCGGCGGCGTCCTGGGGGATCGGCAGGTCGGGCATGGGTCTCCTGCATCAAAAGCGAGGTCAACTCACCACATCGGCAATGGAGTTGGGGGGAACCTCGCGGCAGGACCCGAGCTTTTCACGTCTTCCGCACAACTGACAAGCGGCATATTCAAATCCGGTTACCGTTGGTCGTGCCACGGATCCTCCGTGTCACCCGCACCACCGGTCCCCGGCGCCACATCTGCCGTGCTCAGCCGCCGGGCCACGCCCCGGCCCCCCACCCGCAGCCGCCGGATGCGTCACCGTGGATCGCGGACCGGCGGGTGGACGCTTTCGTGTCCGCCGTGCCCCACCACTCCGCCCTGTCATACGCACCGCAACCGCGTTCCGACTCACCGTCCTCCTCGATCCCCCGCATATCAAGGCCCGGGAGGCAAGCGCGGTCGCCGCGGGAGGGGGAGAGGAGCCTCTCGGCGCTTCCCGGAACGCGCGAAAGGGCGCCGGCGGCATGCCGGCGCCCTCCCGTCTCCACCGCCCGGAGGCGTCACACCTTCGTCGGTTCCTCCGCGGGCAGGCTGTCCATGAAGGAGCTGACGGAGAAGACGGCGTTGCCGGGGCCGGGCGGACCGTACCCGGGGGGCGAGGACAGGCCGAAGTCCTCCATCGTCTGGCGGTACGCCTGGAGCAGGCGGATGTGGTACTCCAGCGGAGCGCCCTGCGGGTTGGCCTTGCCGAGCGGGGTCGTCGGCTCCGGGCACCAGGTCGTGAAGCGGGGCGTGATGCCGTGCGACATGAAGAAGCGCAGGCCCTCGGTGGTGGACGCGATCGCCTCGTCGACGGTCTTGAACCCGAACGGCTCGGCCATCTCCACGCCCGCCACGAAGTTGGGGATCACGTTGCGGGCGCCGAAGACGTCTGCCGAGTCCAGGATCCGCTTGTGCCACTCGTCCCGGCCGACGTACCGCTCCTTGCCCGGGCAGTACATCTTGAACAGGTACTCGTCCCACACCTCGTAGTTGGGGTGGTAGATCTGCACGCCGTAGTCCTTGAAGCGCTGGACGTCGTCCTTCGGCAGCGCCTGGGCGACGACCTTGCCGATCCAGCGGTTCGGGAAGTGCTCCTCGATGGCCTTGGCGTACATGCCGTAGAAGTCGGCCTCGTCACGGCCCTGCAGGCGGGAGGTGATGGCACCGCCGGTGAGGGTGTAGGCGGTGGAGGTCTTCGCCGTGTCGTACCGGTCGATGATCTCCAGGGCCTCCAGGACCTCGTCGACGTCCTTGACGCCGGTGTACGGCCGGCCGGCGGCCTTGTGCTGGCGCCAGTTGTGGTTGATGTCGCAGTACTGGCACTCCTCCTTGGCGCCGAAGTACTGGCAGACCCGGAAGACGGTGAGGTAGATCAGGTAGCCCCACTGGATGGTCGGGGCGACCTCCATCACGGACTTCCCGTTGGCCAGCTTGTGCCGGTAGTACTCCGGCATCGGCGGCACGCCGACGTCGGCGATCCGCTTGCCGTCGAGGTAGAGCCCCAGCAGCCCGTCCTCGTCGGCGGCCACCCGGTACGGCGAGGCGGGGTTCACCCGCACCGACACGACGGTCCGGCGCAGGTCGTACGGGCCGCCCGTGAGGATGATCTCCTCCGGCGGCCGGCGCAGCGCGGCCTCGCCCAGTTCGGGCAGGGTGCCGTGGTCGAAGGAGAAGATGAAGTACGACTTCGGCTTGACCTCGCCGCTCTCGTTGTCGCTCAGGGCCGACGGGTCGAAGGCGACACCGCCCCGGAGCAGGTCCTCCTTGAAGACGGCTTCCCTCGGTACATTCGGGAACCTCTCCATCAGATCCTCGACCAGCGCGGTACGGCTGCCCATCCCGTGTCTCCTTCCGACTCAGGCGTTCGACTCCTCACGGTATGCCCCCGCTCGTTCGCCGGACGTGCCGGGTCCCCTCACACCGAGTGTTTCGTCCGGTTTGGCCATAGTTCGCCCCTTCTGCTGGGACGTGGGTCACGCGGCGCGGGCCTGACGGAGGCCGGGACGGGTCCTCAGGCGGTCCGTTCGAGGACCGTGTGGTCGACCCCGTACCGCAGGCCCTCGCCGGCCGCCAGCCGCTCGGCCTCCGCCACGACGGTCAGGCCGAGCCGCGCCAGCTCGTTGCCCTGCGAGCCGGCCAGGTGCGGGGTGAGGAAGGCGTTGGGGAGGTCGAAGAGCGGGGAGTCGGCGGGCAGCGGCTCGGGGTCCGTGACGTCGAGGACCGCGGCCAGCCGGCCGGTGCGCAGCTCCGCGGCGAGCGCGTCGTGGTCGACCAGCGAACCGCGCGCGGTGTTGATCAGTACCGCGCCGTCCGGCATCAGGGCGAGCTCGCGGGCACCGACCATCCGGTGGGTCCGCGGCGTCTCGGGGGCGTGCACCGTGACGATGTCCGAGGTGCGCAGCAGTTCGTCCAGCGGCAGCAGCGGCACGCCGAGCCGGGCGGCCGCCGCCGAGTCGACGTACGGGTCGGTGAGGCCGACCGCCAGGTCGTGGGGGCGCAGCAGTTCGATGACACGGCGGCCGACGTGGGAGGCGCCGACGACGCCGACCCGGCGCTGGAAGTTGCCGATGCCGGGGACGACGCCTCCGTAGGGGTGGCCCCGCCGGGCGCGCATCAGCTCGCGGAAGGCGAAGACGTCCTTCCCGGCGAGGAGGATCATCGCGAGGGTGTACTCGGCGACGGGCAGCGCGTTGGCCGCGGCGGCCGAGGAGACGAGGATGCCACGCTTCCACACCTCGGGCGTGGTGAAGCCCTTGACCGAGCCGGCCGCGTGCAGCACCGCGCGCAGCGCGGGCGCCGCGTCCAGGGCCGCCGCGTCGAGGGTGGGGCAGCCCCAGCCGGTGACGAGCACCTCGGCACGGGCGAGGGCCTCCCGGGCCCCGGGACCGGCGAGGTCCTCCACCACCACGGCGGGGTCGATCGCCACGCACGCGCGCAGCCTGGCGAGCACCTCCGGCGGGAAGACGTGCGGCACGTTCCGGGCCGTCATGGCGAACACCGCCTGAAGACGCTCGGGCAAGGAGGTGACCTTCCGGCTCGGTGGCGCGCGGACAGCAACCGGTCTCTACGGTAGATCCCGGCGGATGAGAGGGTCAACGCACGCACACCGGGCACGACCGGCGCGCACACGGCACGGACACAGCTCGGCGCACCACGGCACAGCACGGCACGACAGGGATAGGACGACGGCGATGACGGATCCGGCGCAGACGGTCACCAACTGGGCACGCAACATCACGTACACGGCCAAGGAGTTCCACCGCCCGGACTCGCTCGACGCGCTCCGCTCGCTGGTCGCGGGCGGCACCCGGGTGCGGGTGCTGGGCAGCGGGCACTCCTTCAACCACGTCGCCGACCCGGGCCCGCAGGGCCTGCTGGTCTCGATCGCCGGGCTGCCGCCGGTGATCGAGGTGGACACCGCGGCCCGCACCGTCCGGGTGGCGGGCGGGGTGCGCTACGCCGAACTGGCCCGCACGGTCCACGCGTACGGCCTGGCCCTGCCCAACATGGCCTCGCTGCCGCACATCTCGGTGGCCGGCTCGGTGGCCACCGGCACCCACGGCTCCGGCGTGGGCAACGGCTCGCTCGCGGCGCCCGTGCGGGAGGTCGAGCTGCTCCTCGCCGACGGTTCGACGCTGACGATCACCCGTGGCGACGCCCGTTTCGAGGGCGCCGTGACCTCGCTCGGGGCCCTCGGCGTGGTCACCGCGCTCACCCTCGACCTGGAACCGGCGTACGAGGTCGCGCAGACGGTGTACGTGGAACTTCCGTTGACGGGGCTGGACTTCGCCGCCGTGTCCGGGGCCGGTTACAGCGTGAGCCTGTTCACCGACTGGCGTGAGCCGGGCTTCCGGCAGGTGTGGGTGAAGCGGCGCACCGACCGGGCCGCCGTGGACTTCGGCTGGGCCGCCCCCGCGACGGAGGCGATGCACCCGGTACCGGGGATGCCGGCGGGCAACTGCACCGAGCAGTTCGGGGTGCCGGGACCGTGGCACGAACGACTGCCGCACTTCCGGGCCGAGTTCACGCCGAGCAGCGGGGACGAGCTCCAGTCGGAGTACCTGCTGCCGCGGTCCGCGGCCGTCGAGGCGCTGCACGCGGTGGACGCCGTCCGGCGGTCGGTCTCCCCCGCCCTGCTGACCTGCGAGGTGCGCACGATCGCCGCGGACCCGCAGTGGCTCAGCCCCGCCCACGGCCGGGACTCCGTCGCCCTGCACTTCACCTGGGTCGACGACCTGGCGGCCGTACAGCCCGCGGTGGCACTCCTGGAGGAGGTGCTGACGCCGTTCGAGCCGCGTCCGCACTGGGGCAAGGTGCACGGCGTTCCCGGCGAGGTGCTCCGCGACCGCTATCCGCGGCTGGCCGACTTCCGTGCGCTGGCCCAGGACCTGGACCCGGAGGGGAAGTTCGCCAACTCCTTCGTCCGCGACGCGCTGGCGCTGTGAGCGAGCCGGTCCCGCGGACTTAATAAAGCCCTTTTCCTAATACCTTGTCGAAATCCTGCCGCAGCCCATAGCCTTGCCCCGCGTGAAGCACACATCACGTGACATACGCACCGCGAACCGCTACGAGGTGCTGCGGCACATCATCGCCGAGTCTCCCACCTCACGGCAGGAGCTCGCGTCCGTCACCGGGCTGAGTCTGGCCACCGTCGCGACGCTGGTCGGCGAGCTGCTCGACCTGCGGATGATCACGGAGGTCGGCTTCGAGGACTCGGCCGGGGGACGGCCCCGGGGACTCGTCGCGGTCAACGCCTCGGGGGGCGCGCTCATCGGCGTCGACATCGCGGAGACGTACGTCCACGTCGAGCTGTTCGACCTCGCCCTGAACGTACTGGCCCGCGCCGACGAGGACATGCGCCCCGGCGAGCACCGGCCCCGGCGGGTGGTGAGCCATGTCGCCGCCGCCGTCGGCTCGGTGGTCGCCCGGGCCGGGGTGGAGGGCGCCCGGGTACTGGGTGTCGGGGTGAGCGTGCCGGGGCAGGTGGACCGGGACTCCGGGGTCGCCGAGTACGCGCCCAACTGGGACTGGCACGACGTGCCGTTGCTGGACCTGCTCCGCGAACACGTGGCCCCTCCCGTACATCTGGACAACCCGCTGCGCGCCTGCGCGGTGGCCGAGCAGTGGTTCGGGGCGGCGCGCGGACGCGGCGACACCGTGGTGGTGAACCTGGGCACCGGGGTCGGCGCCGGGCTCGCCCTCGGCGGCGGACTGCACCGGGGCGTCAGCAACAGCGCCGGTGAATGGGGGCACACCACCCTCGTCCTGGACGGGCGCCCCTGCCACTGCGGCAACCACGGCTGTGTGGAGACCTACGTCGGCGCGCCCGGCATCATGCTGAACCTGAGCGAGTCGAGCCCGAACAGCCCGCTGCTGCACCCCGACGACCAGACCGCCACCGTCGAGGCGCTGGCCCGAGGGGTGGCGGACGGCGACCCGGACGCGGTCCGGGTGGTGCGCGACACCGCCCGGTACATCGGCGCCGGGATCGCCAACCTGGTCAACCTGCTCAACCCCGAACTGGTGGTGCTCAGCAGCTGGGTGGCCCGCAGGCTCGGCGAACCGCTGCTCGAGGAGGTCCGCGAGGCCGTCCGCCGGCATGCGCTCGGACGGCCGTTCGCCGCCACCGAGATCGTCCTCTCCCCCATCCCGACCGACCCGGTCTGCCTGGGCGCGGCCACCTTCGCCCTGGAGGGCGCGCTGCGGTCCGTGGGGCAGCGCAACGGGGTTCGCCCCGGCCGCGGGGCGGCCGCCTCCCGTTGACCGGTCAGGCCGGCGCGATGTGCTCCACGGCCACCGTGCCGCCCGGCCACCGGACCCGCAGACCCGGCCCGCCGGCCCACGCGACGGTCAGTTCCCGGTCCCCTTCGGCACGCACGGTCACCGTCTCCCCCAGGGCCACCGGCTGCGGCTCCCCGGTGAGCCGGCTCAGCGCGACGAACAGGGTCGCCCCCTCCCCCGTGGCCCCGGTCAGCGTGGAGTCGAGGCCCACCGCGGGCAGCAGCTCGGCACGGAGCCCGTCCCGCGCGGCCCACCCGGTCACCCGTACCGGCGTCCGCGGCCGCGCCCCGGTCACCAGGAAGGCCCGCACCTCGACGGCCCCGCGCACCAGTACCGCACTCGTCACGCGAGCCCCCGCGGCGGCCGTGTGCCGGGAGGCCGCCCAGCCCTCTCCGACGCCCAGCGGTTCGATGTCCGTACGGCTCGGATCACCGCCGAGAAACACACTGTTGTCGTACGAGGGGACCGGCCACGTCACGGTCGAATAGCCGAGCCGGGTGTAGTACGGGTCCCAGCGAACGTCCTCGCTGCCGTGGTTGTGGAGCCGCACCACCCCGTCCGAACTGGTGGACTGCAGAAGCCAGTTGGCCGGAACGACCGGGGTGACCGCGTCGGCGCGCTCGGCCGGGCCCGGCTCCTCGGCGGCCGTCCACACCTCGTGCTCCGCGGGGAGCAGCAGGCCGAGGAAGCCCTTGCTCGCCCAGTACGGGGAGGCCGGGCCGGAATATCCCTGGAGGACGGCGGGGTCGGGTCCGTGCCAGCCGAGGGTCAGCAGGCCGCGCTCGTCCAGCGCGCCCCGGTCCAGGAAGTACTTCAGCGCCCCGGAAGCCAGCCGCCGGGTCTCCCCGGGGGACAGCGGTGTGCGTCCGGTGAGCGCGCCCAGCCAGAGCGGGGCCGTGGTCGCGAAGCGGTAGGTCAACGAGCGCCCCTGGTGCATGGGCGCGCCGTCGCCCCCGAACAGCCGGGCGTAGTCGGCGAGATGGCGTTCGAGGCGGCCGCCGTACAGGTCGAGCAGCTTCTCGTCGTCCGCCAGCCACGCGTGCAGCACCGGGTACAGGTGCATCGCCCAGCCGTTGTAGTAGTCGTACTTACGGCCGTCGCCGTCGGTGTACCAGCCGTCGCCGGTGTACCACTCCTCGATACGGGCCAGCCCGCGGTCGACCGCCCGGTGCGCGGCCGCGGGCTCGTGGCCGACCTCGGCGAGGAACCCGCCGACCGTGACCGGGAACAACTCCCAGTTGCAGGGCCAGGGTTCGGCGGTGAGCGCGTCGGTGAGCCAGGCCGCGGCCCGCTGTCGCACCCCGTCGTCGAGCCGGTCCCACAGCAGCGGGCGGGTCAGCCGCAGGGCGAGGGCCACGGAGGCCGCCTCGACCAGCGGCTGGCTCCGGTCCTCGACGCGCGGCCAGACACCCGACACGCCGGCCGCGAGCCCGTCCGCGTAGCGCTGGAGGACGGTCTCGTCCCGGCGGAAGGCCGCGAGGAGCAGGGTGCGGGCGTAGCCCTCCAGGCCGTCCGAGAGGCGGCCCGACCAGCTCCGGCGGTCGCCGGGGAGGTGGTAGAGGGCGCGGTCCGGGGTGGCGTACGGCTCTACGGCGGCGAGCAGGGCGTCGGCCGCGGCCTCCCAGTGGGCGCGGGTGTAGCCGGTGAGCGGGCTCGGACCGTGGTCCCCGGCGGGCAGCTCCATCGTCGCCTTTCCTCGCTCGAACCGACCCTCGAACCGGCCTTCGCACCTGCGCCCGAGCCACCCGAGCCACCCGAGCCACCCGAGCCACCCGAGCCGGACCGTACGCCGTTGTGCCGTTACACCGCTACGGCGTTCGGACCTGGGGCGCCCCGGTTCCGGTCGGGACGCCCCAGGGGCTCATCGCACCCGGACGGCGCCCCGTGTCACGGGGTACCGAACGGATCACCCCAGGATGATTGACGCCGGGCCCGTTGACCAGAAGCGGGATGCCGGGAGTCGGGGTTCCCGTGGCACCGGCGCCTCGAAAGCAGCGATCCGGCCGCGCCCCGGGACCCGGGCCGGTCGGGCGGACACCCGCGCCCGCCCGACCCGAAGGCCGGATCACGCGCCGGCGGCGTGCCGGGCGTGCGAGTGCTCGTGCGTCCCGACGCGTACCGGCGTGACCGAGTCCACCTCGGCGGACGGCCGCACGCCCGGCGTCGCGGCCTCGGGAGCCGGATCCCCGGACCCCGCCCTCGCGCCGTCGCCGACGGGCACCCTCGTGAGGGGGTACACATGGTGACCGAACAGGACGGCTGTCAGCCCGAGCACGCTCCACAGGACCAGGACTGCCACGTGGGCCGCGCTGCCGTTGCCGTCGAAGTAGGCCGTACCGCGCACGAGGCTCGCGCCGGCGCCCGGCGGCAGCCACTGGCCGATGTCATGGACCGCCGTGGGCAGCAGTTCGGGTGCGGACGTGCTGCCGGCGAACGGGTTGCCGACGAACACCATCAGCGCCGCGCTCGGCCCGAGTCCCCTGGATCCCACCAGCGTGATCATCCCCGCGGTGAAGGAGCTCATGGCGAGGACGGTGAGCGCCAGGGAGGCCCAGGTGGCCAGATGGTCGTGCGGCAGGGCGCCGAGGAAGCCCTGGGCGACCACGTAGACCGCGAGGGCGGCCGTCCCGCTCACCACGATCAGGACCACGACGCGTGCCACGGGTCGCAGTCGCAGTGTCAACGCGACGACCAGGGCGATGATGATGCTGCAGATCGTCATCGGCAGGAGCGACGAGCTGAAGACCGCGCCCCGGGGGTCGTCCGCCGAGATCCGGACGACATCCACGGTCTTCACGTGGATGTGTGCCGCCTTGACGGCGCCGGAGCCGGCCTTCCCGGACCCGTCCTTGCCGACGGCGGACCCGCCCTTGCCGGCCTTCCCGGACCCGCCCTTGTCGGCGCCTGCGGACTTGCCGTGCCCGGCGCCCGTGGACTTGTCGTGGGCGGGCTGGGCCGCCCTTTCCGCCGCGGCCTTGGCGGCGGCACGCTTCGCGGCCGCCGCGGAGGCCCGGGCGGCCAGTTGCCGGCCCGTGTTGTCCAGCAGCTGGGCGACGGTGGGGCTCGCGGCGGTCGACTCCAGCACGGTGATGCTGCCGGGCCTGACGGCGAAGGCGCCGTAGACGTCCCGGTTCCTGATGGCGGTCCGCGCCGACGCCTCGTCGGAGTAGAGGCGGAAGTCGAAGGCGCCCGGCTTGCCGTGCGCCAGCCCCTCGACCGCGGCCTGGCTCGCCGTGCTCGTACCGACGATCCCCACCGGCAGGTCACGTGGGGCGATGCGCGCGGCGGGCCACGCGTAAGCCAGTACTGCCACTGAGATCACCAGCGGCAGCGCCACTGCCATGATGGCCGCACGACGCCATGACTGGTTTCCCGCGAACGGGGACTTCACGATCCCGCCTCCAAAAACGAATGATCATTCTCTGGAGGCCCAGTCTGCTAGGCTCGGCAACGTCCAGTCAAGACGAACATTCGTTTTTCTTTGGAGGATGCCCCCTCATGCCCAAGGTGTCCCAGGAGTACATGGACGCTCGCCGTGCCCAGATTCTGGACGCGGCCCGACGGTGCTTCCTGCGCGACGGGTTCCACTCGACGTCGATGCAGGACCTGTTCGCGGAGTCCGGGCTGTCCGCGGGCGCGGTCTACCGGCACTTCGCGAGCAAGGACGACATGATCCTGGCCATCGCCGAGGAGAACATGCGCGAGGTCCTGACCCTGGTCCACACCGTCGCGACGACCCGGCCCGGCGGTTCCGTGGGGGCGGTCCTCGCCGAGGTCCTCGACCTCGTCTCGGCCCGGTCCGCCGAGCACGACACCTCACGGCTGGCCGTACTGGCCTGGTCGGAGGCGCTGCGCAACCCCGCGCTGGCCGGCCAGATCGGCACCCTGCTGACCCAGATGCGCTCCGACCTCGCGGCGATCGTGCGGCAGCACCAGGAGACCGGAGCCCTGCCGGCCGGGGTGACCGCCGACGAGATCGCCGGCGCGCTGGTCTGCATCCTGCCCGGCTACATCGTGCAGGTGGCCATGCTCGACCCCGCCCACGTGGCGGGGGTCGGCGAAGCCGTACGCGCCCTGTGGCCGGATCCGGTCACCCCCTGACGCGCGCCGCCCACGGACGAGGAGGACCGACCAGCCGACGACCGCGATCAGTCCCGGATTGAGGGTCCGGTAGAGGAGGTCGGCGGCCGTGGCGGCCGCCGCCGGCATCCCGCCCCGGTGCAGGGTCAGCACCAGGGCGGCGTCCAGCGGCCCGAGCCCGGCGGGCAGCAGCGGCAGCACCGACACGGCCGTCATCGCGGCGACGTAGGCGAGCAGCACCTTGTCCACCGCCGGGGCGGAGCCCACCGCGTGGCACACGGCGTACACGCAGACGAGGTCGCCGACCCAGTTCGCCAGGGCGGCGGCGAACCCCAGCGCCCAGAAGCGGGCCGGCGGCCGCAGCGCGGCCAGTTCCCCCAGCAGCCCGTCGGCCGAGGCGGAGCCCTCTCCGCCGTGCCGCAGCCTTCGCCACCCGCGGAGCAGGGCGCCCACCGGCCGGTGCAGCACCCTCGCGTGCCGGGCGAGCGCCAGCACGGCGACGGTACCGGCGCCCGCCACCGCCACCTGGACGGCGGCCCCGGTGAACCCGGCGCCGTCCCCGGCCAGCAGCGCGCCGGTGCCGCCGAGCACGACGAGCGTGACCGCGCCCAGCACGCCGGTCACGGCGTGCGTGAATCCGATCAGGGGCACACCGGCGCCCCAGCTACGCATGCGCCGCGTCCGGTAGGTGACCGACACCAGGCTGCCGCCGGGCAGGGTCGCGCTGAGCGCGTTCCCCGCGAACACGGCGGAGGCCGCGGCGCGCAGCCCCACCCGCAGCCCGCCCGCACCCAGAGCCAGGCGCTGCAGCCGCGCGAAGGCCGCCATGGACGCACCCTCGGCGGCGACGGCGAGCAGGAACCAGCCGGGGTGGGCATGGGACAGCCTGCCCGCCGCGCGCCGCGCGTAGGGCGCGGCCAACGCCAGCTCGGTGCCGAGCAGCAGCACGACGGCGCCCACGGTGAGCACGACGCGAGACCCGGAGCCGGACCCGGCGTGAAACCCGGAGCGAAACCCGGAGCCGGACCCGGAGCGGGACCCGGCCCGCGACCCGGAGCGCGACCGCGCCGAACTGCTGAGCCATGCCGGGCCCATGCCACCACGCCCCACTACCGGAATGAACGTTCTCTTTACTCCCCCATCCTGCGGGCCCTCGCGAGACCGAGTCAAGATGAACATTCGTTTTTCTATTCTCACCCGACGCGAAGGGACCACGGCCTGGGGTTGTAAAAAATGACTGTTCGTTTTACTTTCATGGGGCAGGCGTCAAGGGACGGCCGCCTGCGGCCCGCCCGACGGAGCGACGGGGGCGGGCAGCCCCGTCCCCACGGGCGCCGAGCGGACGCCACGGGGACGGGGCTCACGCCGACACGGCGGTCAGTTTCGACGGATTCATGACGACGAGCACCCGGTCGATGCCGTCCGGGGTCACGCTCACCGCGATGACCCCGAACACCGAGCCGTCGTACGACAGGCGCACGGCCGGTCTGCCGTTCATCTGGACCGGTTCCACGGTCACGCCGACCCAGAAGCGGTCGGCGAACGCGTGGTAGTACTTCGCCACCCGCTGCCGGCCCACGACCGGGAACTTGGACGCGCGCACGACACCTCCGCCGTCCGAGTACGAGACGACGTCCTGCGTGAACAGCTTCTCCAGCACGGCCACCTCCCCCTCCTGGGCAGCCGCCACGAAGGCCGTCAGGAACTTCTGGTGCTCCGCCGGGGCGACACCGCCCCGCTTCCCGGCGGCCAGGTGCCGGCGCGCACGGCTCACCAGCTGACGGGCGTTGGCGTTGCTCTGGCCGATGATCTCGGCGATCTGCTCGTACGGGTACTCGAACGCCTCCCTGAGCACGTACGCCGCCCGTTCCGTGGGCGTGAGCTTCTCCAGCAGCATCAGCACCGCGACCTCCAGCGCCTCCGCGTTCTCGGCACCCAGCGCCGGGTCAGCGCTGGTGTCGACCGGCTCCGGGAGCCACGGTCCGACGTACGCCTGCCGGCGGACCCTCGCGGACTGGAGCACGTTGATCGCGAGCCTGGTCACGGTCGTCGCGAGAAACGCCCGCGGACTCTCCACCACGGACCGGTCACAGGTCTGCCAGCGGATCCAGGCGTCCTGTACGACGTCCTCCGCCTCTCCGACGCTGCCGAGCATGCGGTAGGCGATCCCGAACAGACAGCCGCGGGCCTCCTGGAAGACCGCCTCCGCGTCCCGGAGGTCCTCGGCGCGGTCCGGCGGATTGTGGTTCGAGGTCATGGCACGAATCCTTGACGGTTACGTCCATTACACAGCCCCGCGAACCGGCCCGCCCCCGCAGAGGGCCCGCGCGCCGCCGATCGCCTCCCGGAGCGCTGTCACAGATCCGAGCTCTGTCCGGTCCTTAAGCCCAAACGTCACAAAAAGCGCCAAACCGGCTTTACCTAAGGACAAGTGTTCGATGCGCAGGACTGACACGGCGACGCTCGACAGGCAGCCGACCACGGACGAGATATCCGACTCGGCGATCGCGATGGTCGACGAACAGGGGACGGTCCTCGGATGGACCCAGGCCGCCGAACGGCTCGTCGGATTCCCCGCCGGCGAGGTGGTGGGCCGGTCGGCCGCACTCGTCCTGCCGTCCTTCGAGGACGCGGCGGCGACATCGGCGTTCGTCGAGCGCTGCCGCGCGCACCGGGGCTGGTCGGGCACCACCGCGGTAAGGCACCGGGACGGCCGGCTGCTCACCGTCAGCCTGCGGATCTCGATGCTGTGGGGGCAGGACGGGTCCATCCGGTGGCTGGTGTCCGTGACCGACATCCGCAGGCTCTCCCGGGAGGCGACGAACGGATCTGTACGGGAGTCGCTCCTGACGCGCGCGCCGATCGGGATCGTCGTCCGCGACCCGCAACTGCGGTGCACCTGGGTGAACGACACGATGGAGAGCCACGACGGCGTCTCCCGTGGCCGACGGCTCGGACGCCGGTCGGCCGACGCGCTGCCCGCCGTCAGGACCGAGGCGTTCGAGTCGGCGATGCGGCAGACCCTCCGCACCGGCACGCCCAGCGTCCACGAGTTCCGCAGGAGGCTGTCGGCGAGTCCGCGCCGGGAGCACATCCTCACGGCCTCCTTCTTCTGCCTCCAGGACGGCGAGGGCCAGGCCCTCGGGGTGTGCGCCATCAGCGTCGACGTCACCGAGAGCCGGCGGGCCCAGGAGCGCCTGGCGATCCTCAGCGAGGCCGGTACCCGGCTCGGCGGCACCCTGGACGTGATGCGGACCAGCCAGGAACTGGCCGACCTCGCGGTGCCCCTGTTCGCCGACTACGCCGTCGTCGACCTGGAGCACTCGGTCACCACCGGGGAGGGGGCCGCGGTCCACATCGGCCCGACGGGCGAGCGCCTCCCCGTCTTCCGCCGGGCCGGTATGGCCTCCGTCCGGAACGGGGTCCCGGAGTCGCCGTGGGCGTGCGGTGAGCCGGTCACCGTGCCGCTGGCGCCCTTCACCGACATCCTGCGTACCGGCCGGCCCCATCTGGAACCGGTCCTGCGGTTGGCGCCGGGCAGCTGGACCGAACAGGACCCGGTCCGGGCGCGGAAGATCCACGAGTACGGCATGCACTCGCTGATGATCGTCCCCATCCGCGCGAGGGGGGTCCTGCTGGGAGTGGTCCAGTTCATCCGCACCGAGGACCCGGTGCCGTTCCAGGAGGACGATCTGCTCCTCGCCGAGGAACTCGTCAGCCGCGCCGCGCTGTCCCTGGACAACGCCCGCCTGTACGCCCGCGAACAGGCCACGGCCCTCGCGCTCCAGTGCAACCTGCTCCCCCAGCGGCTGCGGGGCGGCATGGCGGTCGAGGCGGCCTCCCGCTATCTGCCCGCCGACCTGGACATCGGCGTCGGGGGCGACTGGTTCGACGTGATCCCGCTGTCCGGCGCCCGGGTCGCGCTCGTCGTCGGCGACGTGGTCGGCCACGGGATCAACGCGACCGCGGCCATGGGCCGGCTCCGCACCGCCGTCCACATGCTCGCCGAGATGGAGCTGCCCCCCGACGAGCTGCTGACCCGCCTCGACGACACGCTGGTGCGGCTGGGCGACGGAGTCCTCGACACCCGGGACCAGTTGACCGCGGTGACCGGTGCCACCTGCCTGTACGTCGTCTACGACCCGGTCACCCGCAAGTGCACCATGGCCGGGGCCGGACACCCGCCGCCCGCCGTCGTCGACCCGCAGGGCCGGGTCACCTTCCCCGACCTGCCCACCGGAACCCCGCTCGGCGTCGGGCTCGGGACCCCTTTCGAGAGCCTGGAGCTCGAACTGCCCGAGGGGAGCCTCCTCGCCCTGTACACCGACGGTCTGGTCGAGACCCGCGACCGCGACATCGAGGCCGGGATGCACCGCCTGGGCGCCGCACTGTCGGAACCGGGGCTCTCCCTGGAGGACCTCTGCGCCCGGACGATGGCGACCGTCCCCGGCCCGGCACCGTCCGACGACGTCACCCTGCTGCTCGTCCGCACCCGCTCCCTCGGCCCCTCCCGGGTCGCCTCCTGGACGCTGCCCGGTGACCTGACGGCGGTCCGCAGCGCCCGCCGCCTGACAGCCGGTCAGCTCTCCGAATGGGGCCTGGACGGCCTGGAGGACTCCACCGGACTGATCGTCAGCGAGCTGGTCACCAACGCCGTCCGCCACAGCACCGGTCCGATCCGGCTGCGGCTGATCCGGCACCAGGCCCTGACCTGCGAGGTGTTCGACTCCAACGGCTGCCTCCCGCGGGTGCGCCACGCGCGCACGACCGACGAGAACGGCCGCGGCCTGTTCCTGGTCGCCCGGCTGTCGCGGAGATGGGACTCCCGGCCGGAGCCCGGCGGCAAGGTCGTCTGGTCCGAACAGGACCTCGTCCCGTCCCCCGCGCGCGGGCATCTCACGGA
Source organism: Streptomyces sp. NPDC001068 (assembly GCF_042897315.1). Taxonomy (NCBI): domain Bacteria; kingdom Bacillati; phylum Actinomycetota; class Actinomycetes; order Kitasatosporales; family Streptomycetaceae; genus Streptomyces; species Streptomyces sp. NPDC001068. The sequence goes on from NZ_JBIAYD010000001.1 coordinate 849,072, forward strand.
CCGGCCGGAGCGGCCGCCCGAACCGGCCGGGGCGTGTCCGGCCCGGGCGTGGTGAGCGGGACCGGGGCGCGTCACCGGGACGGTCGTCCGGCGCCCGTACGGACCCGGTCCGTGGCCCATGGACTAGCGTCGGGTGCATGACCAGCGACAGCTCTCCCCGTCTCGCCGAGGCCCTCGCCGCCGGGACGGTCGTGCTGGACGGCGGCATGTCCAACCAGCTGGCCTCGGCCGGCCACGATCTGAGCGACGCGCTGTGGTCGGCGCGGCTGCTCGCCGACCGGCCCGACGCGGTGCGCGACGCCCACCTCGCCTACTTCCGGGCGGGCGCGGACGTCGCGATCACCGCCAGCTACCAGGCCACGTTCGAGGGCTTCGCCCGGCGCGGGGTCACGCACGGGGAAGCCGCCCGGCTGCTCGCGCTGAGCGTGCGGCTGGGGCGCGACGCGGTGGCGCGGGCCCGGGCGGAGGGGATCGTACGGCCGTTGTGGGTGGCCGCCTCGGTCGGGCCGTACGGGGCGATGCTCGCGGACGGCTCGGAGTACCGGGGGCGGTACGGGCTGAGCGTCGGGGAGCTGGAGCGGTTCCACCAGCCCCGTCTGGAGGTGCTGGCCGCGGCGGGGCCGGACGTGCTCGCGCTGGAGACCGTGCCGGACGCCCAGGAGGCGGCGGCGCTGCTCCGGGGTGTGCGGGGCCTGGGGGTGCCCGCCTGGCTGTCGTACAGCGTGGTGGGCGGGCGGACCCGGGCGGGGCAGCCGCTGGCGGACGCGTTCGCGCCGGCCGCCGACGTGGACGAGGTGATCGCGGTGGGGGTGAACTGCTGCGCGCCCGAGGACGTGGCCGGGGCGGTCGAGGTGGCGGCGCGGGTGACCGGGAAGCCGGTGGTGGTCTATCCCAACAGCGGGGAGGTGTGGGACGCGAGGGCACGGGCGTGGACCGGGGAGTCGACGTTCACCGCCGGGCTGGTGACGGGTTGGCGGGACGCGGGGGCCCGGTTGATCGGGGGCTGCTGCCGGGTGGGACCGGAGGCGATCGCCGGGATCGCCGCGGTGGTGTGAGGACCGCCCGGCCGCCGCGGACGGTCCGGGCGGCGGGCGACCGGGCAGGGGCTCAGCGGCGGCGCACGGCGGCCACCGAACGGCGCAACCGGCGTACGGCGGTGGCCCGTTCGGCGGTCCGTTCGGGTGCCGGTCCGGCCGGGGGTGCCCACAGGGCGAACTCGCGGTCCCGGGGGCCGGACACCGTGTGGGGGGCGCCGTCGCCGAAGACGCGGACCGGATGGCTGTCGTCCCAGGGCTGCCAGCCGGGGTCGCCGGTGGTGGCGAAGCGGACCCAGGCGCCGTGCATCTCGTCGGCCAGCCGCTGCGGGGCGTCCTCGCCGGCCAGCCGGGCCGCGTCGGGCCCGTCCCCGGTGTCGAAGACGAAGCCCAGCTCGAGGGCGTGGCAGGCGCCGAGCCGGGGGCGGCCCGAGGGCCAGGCGAACTCGTAGAGGTACGACGAGCCGGGACGGGCCTCGGCCAGCCGGTGCAGCGGACGGCGGAGCAGGTGGTCGGTGACCATCTGGCCGACGGTCTCGGCGGGGCCGGCCTCGGGGTGCAGGGCACGGTAGCCCCGCGGCACCTCGTGGCCGGCGTGGCAGCGGGCCATGGCCCCGGCGAAGGCGACCGGACCGAGCCGGTCGACGTGGTCGAGCAGGCCGCCGGGGACCAGCCAGAGCCGGTACTCGTCGCGGGTCCAGCCCATGAGGAGGTCGACACCGTGCGCGGCCTCGCCGTCGAGGAGGGCCCGCAGGGGGTCGCGCGGCACGAGGTCGCCGTCGACGACGATCCCGAAGGCCGGGCCGCCCAGGACCGGGCTGCTCAGCCGGCCCACCTCCGCCTGGGTGCGCAGCAGCACCTCGCGGTCGACCTCGGCGAAGGCCTGCGCGGTGGCGGGAATCCTCAGACGGTTGGCCATCCGGCGGACCACGCGCCGGACCTTGTCGCGCTCCGCGGCCTCGGGCGGTCCGCTCTGCAGCACGGCCCGGCGGATCAGACCCCGGGTCTGGGGCGCTGCGAGCAGGACGCCCGCGCTGATGGCTCCCGCGGACTGGCCGCACAGGACGACCCGGTCCGGGTCGCCGCCGAACCCGGCGACGGTGTCGTGGACCCAGCGCAGGGCCGCGAACTGGTCACGCAGACCCGGGTTGGGCGGGGCGTCGGGGAACAGGCCGTAGCCCTCCACCCCGAGCCGGTAGTTGACCGAGACGAAGACCACCCCGTCACGGGCGAACGCGTGGCCGTCGTAGACCGGGACGGCGGACGAGCCCCTGGTCAGGGCGCCGCCGTGCAGCCAGACCAGGACCGGGAGCCGGGCGCCCGGTCCCGGCGCCGGGGTCCACACGTTGAGGTTGAGGCAGTCGTCGCCGGGGATCACCGGGTCGGACAGGTACTCCGCGAAAGCCTCCGAGTAGGGCGGTTTGGGGGCCGTCGGCCCGAAGGCGGCCGCGTCCCGGACGCCGTCCCAGGGCTCGGGCGGCACGGGTGGGCGGAACCGGTGTGCCCCGACGGGCGGGGCGGCGTAGGGGATCCCGCGGAAGACCGCGATCCCGTGTTCCCACCTGCCCCGGACCGCCCCGTACGGGGTGCGGGCCACGGGGCCCTCGAGGTGGTCCTGTTCCTTCGGCTCCGTCCGGTCCGCCGTCATCCGCCCACCAGCTCCTCCCGCCCCGCGCCAGTACGCCGGTTGGAAAAAAGCACCGCATCCGCTTCCAGTATTCCGCCGCGCACGACGGCCGGCCGGATATCGGCGGCCGCCCGGATGACGTCCGGGTGACGTCCGGGTGCCGCGGCCGCCCGTTCGGGCGCAGGCGGGTGACCGGAGGGCGATCAAGATCGTTTCCAGTGCGTGAAACCCACCCTGCGCACCGCGGCCGCCTGTGCCGCCTCCGCGGCCGCCCTGACCACGGCGCTGGGCACCGCCCACGCCACGACCCGCACCGTCGCCCCGGCCGTCCACCACGCCACGGTGGCCGTCCCGGACGACGAGCACGACCCGAAGGAGGACGTGGAACTGGACGAGAACGGCCGCCCGGACCTGTCCGAGGACTGAGGCTGAGCGCGGCGCCTCGCCGGAGGCGCCGGACGCGCCCGGACCGGAGTCGGGGAACCGCGCGAGCCGCCACGGCGGACGCGCGGTTCCCCGCCGGTGGACGCGTCAGTCGTCGGCTCGCACCGGCTCACCGCGCATCGCCTGGATCGCGTCCACGGCGCTGCCGTCGTGGTCGCTGCCCGCCGTGCCCTTGCCGGCCTGGAGGTTCGCCGTGCGGTCCACCTCCAGGATGGAGTCGGCGTGGGAGTTGTCGATCACCGTGATCAGACTGTCGGACGCGTACGCGGGCACCGCGGCCGCGCCGACCAGCGCCGCCGCGACCGCGATGGTCCGTGCCTTCGGCAACCTCGTCACACGCCCACGCCCTCGGGCACCGGCACGTCGAGCCGCTCCCGGGCGATGTTGCGTTCCAGCAGGGTGGTGGAGGCCTTGACCCCGACGCCGCCTGCCGCGTCCACCTCGGGCAGCCGGCCGTCCGCCGCCCGGAGTTCGCCGAGCGCGCTCTCCATGGCCTCGTGCGCGGCGAACAGACAGGGGGTGGAGTAGATGGCCACGTCGACGCCGAGCTCGTCCAGCTCGGTGAGCGAGAGCCGGGGCGACTTGCCGCCGCCGATCTGGTTGAAGAGCAGCGGCTTGTCGCCGACGACCTTGCGGATGCGGCGGATCCACTCCTCGCTGCGGACCCCGTCGACGAGGATCACGTCGGCGTCGGTGGCGGCCAGCCGCTCCGCCCGGTGCAGGATGTCGTGCTCGTCGGTGGCGTCCGTCCGGGCCACGACGAGGAGGTCCTGGCGGGTCTCCAGCACCTTCTCCAGCTTGTCCAGGTACTCCTCCAGGGGCAGCACCTGCTTGCCGTCGGCGTGCCCGCAGCGGCGCGGCCGCTTCTGGTCCTCCAGGATCACCCCCGAGGCGCCGATCCGCTCCAGCCCCTCCACGACGTGGCAGGCGACCTCGGGGTCGACGTACCCGTCGTCGATGTCGACGAGGAGGTGGTGGTGCGGGAACGCGCCCCGCAGCCGCTGGACGAAGGCCACCATGTCGGGCCAGGCGATGAATCCGATGTCCGGCAGCCCGTAGTACGACGCGGCGAAACCGAAGCCCGACACGAACATCCCGTCGTAGTGCTTGGCCGCGATCGACGCCGAGTACATGTCGTACACGCCGATCAACGGGGTGGTCCCCGGCCCGGCGATCTGCTCGCGCAGCTTCTTCCCGTAAGTCAAGGTCCGGCTCCTCCTGTGGGTGGGTGGCGCGGCGGCTCGGTGGCCTCCGCGTCTCGACAGCCCTTTGCCAAGACAAGAGCATCTCTAGATACGCACGTGACCAACTGTGTGCGCGAGCTTTACTCACCCCAACGGCGGATCGGTTTCACCGCAGAAACGTCACTGAGCGAGCCGAGCGGCCCAGGCGAGACCCCCGTGCAGATGCGCCAGGAAGCCGGGATCGCGGTACGCCTCGGGGGCGTGACCGAGTGCCGTGAAGAACACCCGTCCGGCCCCCTGCTCGCGGCACCAGGCCAGCGGATGGTCCTCCCCCATGGTGCCGCCGTCGTACGACGACTCGTCCGCGCGCAGCAGCACCCGGACCCGGCCTCGCGGGTTGTCCGTGAAGTCGTACCACTCGTCGGTGAAGTCCCAGACGGCCGGGAGCCGCCGGGTCGCCGGATGACCGTGGTCCTCGACGACCGCCCGGCCGGGCTGGTACGCCGGGTGGCGGGCGAAGCGGGCGCCTAGGAGTTCGCCGTAGTACGGCCAGTCCTCCTCGGTGCAGGCCGCCGCGTGCACGCCCGCGAAGCCGCCGCCGGCCTCGACGTGGGCGGCCAGCCGGGCGCGGCCCCGAGGGGTCAGGATCGCGCCGCTGGTGGAGAGGAAGACGACGGCCGCGTACCCGTCCAGCGGCTGCTCCAGGGCGGCCGGATCCTCGGTGGCGTCGACGTCGAAGTCGGTGAACTCCCGTACGGCGGCGACGGCGTCGGGGATGGAGTCGTGGCGGTAGCCGGTGGTACGGGTGTGCAGGAGCAGTCGAGGGGCCATGGCCGCATGGTCGCCGATGCCCGCCGTCGGTTCAAAGGCCGGGCGTCGGCACGCTGTTGTCGGGGACGCCGTCGCCGGCGGGCGACAGGTCGCCGCGCTGCACCGGCTGATCGTCGGTGAAGGCCGGGTCGGGCGTGGGCAGCAGGGTGTCCAGCTCGCCGGCGGTGGGCCGGTGGATCGCGCGGACGGCCTCGGCCAGCACGGCACCGGAGACCCCGCCCTCACCTTCGAGCCACACCACGCAGTCCTTCTCCTTCGCCTCGTACGGGTGCTGTCCGGCGTAGCGCAGGTGGTCGGTGTAGAGGTGGATGACCGCGCCGGTGTCGTCCGCGTACGAGGCGGAGAAACCGTCGTCGCCCTGGACGCCGACGGACTGCTGGGCGAGCGTGAAGCCGGGCGCCTCGGTCACGTAGACCAGATCCGGGTTCATGCCCAACGCCTTGGCCTTCGAGGCGAGTTCGGCCGGGTCGGCGGGCCGGGCGGCGGCGCCGGGGGCCGCCTTCTCGGTACCGCAGCCGGTGAGCAGGGCGGCGGCGAGGAGCAGGGGCGGCAGGACGCGCGCGGCACGGATCATGCGCCCATCGTGCCGCAGGGGTGTTCCCCGGACATGGGGTTTTCCGGTCGTCCCGCCCTCGTCCGCCTCCGGCGGCACGGAGTGTCCGATTCGTTCAAGACCGGCGCCCTGCCCGCTGTCTACGGTGATGCCATGACTCCACGATTCGCCGTGATCGGCCTGGTCGTCTCCGACCTGACCGCGTCCCTCGCCTTCTACCGCCGCCTGGGCCTGGAATTCCCGCCCGGTGCCGAGGAACAGCCGCACGTCGAGGCCGAGTTGCCGGGCGGGCTGGTCCTCGCCCTGGACACCGAGGCGACGGTCCGCTCCTTCCACCCGGCCTGGCGTCCGCCGGCCGGCGGCGGCCGGACGGGACTCGCCTTCCGCTGCGACTCGCCCGCCGAGGTGGACTCGGTCTACGAGGACCTGGTCGGCGCCGGCCACCACGGCGAACTCAAGCCGTGGGACGCCTTCTGGGGCCAGCGGTACGCCACCGTGCACGACCCCGACGGCAACGGCGTCGACCTGTTCGCGCCGCTACCCGCCGAGTAGTCCGGTCAGCGGCAGCCCGGCCAGCTCCCGCACCTCACGGGAGAGGTGCGGCTGGTCCGCGTAGCCGGCCCGGACGGCGGTCTCGGCGAGCGGTACCCCGTTCCGGGCGAGCGCGAGGGCGCGCTGCATCCGGAGCACCCGGGCCAGCGTCTTGGGCCCGTAGCCGAACGCCGCACGGCTGCGCCGCAGCAACTGGCGTGCCCCCAGGCCGATTTCGTCCGCCACACCGGCCACGGGCCGCCCGGCCTCCAGGGCTTCGACGAGCCGCCTGAGGGACGGGTCGGCCGGTGCCTCCCGTTCCAGGGCGATCCGCTCCAGCGCGGCGGCGGGATCGGCGGCGGCCGCGGTCCGGGCGCGCAGCCGTCGTACCACCGCGGAAGGCCAGAGGTCGGCCAGGTCCACGCGCCGGTCGAGCAGTTCGTGCGCCGGGACGCCGAGGACGGCGGGCGCGGCACCCGGGTAGAAGCGAAGGCCCACCCACGTCCCGCGGGCTCCCGCCGTGACGTACGCGCGGGTGTCGGGCCCGGCGACCAGCAGCCGCCCCTCGTGCCACAGCAGGTCCATGCACCCGTCGGGCAGCACCCGCCCCGCCCCGTCCGCGCCGGGGGTCTTCACCCAGACGACGGCACCGGAGACCCGGGACGCCCGTTCCTCGTACACGTACGCCAGCCTAAGGGCTGTCCCGGCCGTGGGGCGTGGGCGTCTCCGGCCCGGTGCTCACGCCTGCGGCTTGCGCGGCGGGTGGCTGCTCTTCACGTGCGTACGCAACCGGGCCGTGACGTCCTCGGGCGGCAGGAACCGGGACCACCGCTCGGGGAACTCCGACGGCATGTCGGGGTCGTCGGGGTCCCCCGGGTCCGCCTCCCGCGCCGCGGCGGCCCGGGCCACGTACTCGGCGACCTGGACCTCCCGCAACCGCTCGTTGGCGGCGCGCGCGGCAGCCGTCGCGGCGGCCGGCCAGACCCGGTCGATGGCGGCGTTCACCGCGGCGCCGACCAGCACGGCGAATGCGGACACACCGATCCACAGGAGCACGGCGACGGAAGCGGCCAGCGAGCCGTAGATCGTCGCGCCCTCGATGGTGCTGGTCAGGTAGATGCGCAGCAGGAAGCTGCCGAGGACCCACATGGCGAGGGCCACCAGGGCGCCCGGCACGTCCTCGATCCACGGCGAACGGACCGGCACGGAGACGTGGTACAGCGTGGTCAGGAAGACGACGGACAGGACGATCACGACCGGCCAGTACAGGACCTGTACGACCGTCTCGGACCACGGCACGACCCGGACCACCGCGTCCGGTCCCGCCACCATCAGCGGCAGCGCCACCGAGCCGATCAGCAGCGCCGCGATGAAGAGCAGGAAGGAGACCACCCGGGTCTTCACGATGCCCCGGACGCCGTCGAGGCCGTACATCACGGTGATCGTGTCGATGAAGACGTTCACCGCGCGGGAGCCCGACCACAGGGCGAACAGGAAGCCGATGGAGATCACGTCGGGGCGGCCGCCCCGCATCACGTCGTGCAGGATCGGCTCGGCGATCTCCCTGACGCCCTTGTCGGACAGCACGGTCCGGGAGGCGTCCAGGAGGTTGGCCTCCAGGCTGGCGATGGTGTCGGCGCCGGTCCAGTCGTCGACGTAGCCGAGCAGGCCGATGAGGCTGAGCAGCAGCGGCGGCACGGACAGCAGCGTGAAGAAGGCGGCCTCGGCGGCCAGGCCGAGGATGCGGTACTCCATGCAGGAATTGACGGTGTCCTTGAGCAGCAGCCAGGCCGTCCTGCGCTTGGAGACGTTCCGGTAGAGGGCCCTGGCCCGGTGGAGCCGGCCGGAGGGCCGCTCGGGGGTATCGCTTGCTGGCTGCACGCCCTAACGGTATCCGCCGTCCGGCACATCACTCATCTTCCGGGGTCCCCGAGCGATCTTCCGGCCCCCGCGGGATCTTGCGCGGCGATCGGGGGCACCCCTGTGTCAGGCTGGAGACCACCGCCGTCGCTCCTGGTTAGGTTCGCAGACATGGCAGGCACCACCACCCATACCGTGACCAACCAGCCGCCCCCGCTGGTCGGCTACGACCTCTTCGCCGCCGACCACGCCCTCGTCGAGGCCGTGAGCCGGCACACCGCTCCGGAGCTGCTGGAGGAGGTGCGTGCCGAGCTGTCGTCGATCGGCGTCTCGGCGGGTTCCGCGCAGGTGCAGGAGTGGGGGGCGCAGGCCAACGAGCACCCGCCGCGGCTGCGCACCCATGACCGCTACGGCCACCGCGTCGACGAGGTCGAGTTCCATCCGGCCTGGCACCGGCTGCTCGGCAAGGGCGTCGGGGCGGGGCTGACCACCGGCTGGGTCCGGCCGGCCGGGCACGTCCGGCGGGCGGCGGCCTTCCTGGTCTGGACACAGGTCGAGGCCGGGAACTGCTGCCCGCTGTCGATGACCAACGCGGCGGTGCCCGCCCTGCGCAACGACCCGGAGCTGGCCGCCGTGTGGGAGCCGCTGCTGACGTCCGTGGTCTACGACCGCGAGCTGCGGCCCGCCGACCGGAAGGCCGGCGCCCTCTTCGGCATGGGCATGACCGAGAAGCAGGGCGGCAGCGACGTACGCGCGAACACGACCACCGCCCATCCGCTCGCCGAGTCCGGGACGTACACGCTCACCGGACACAAGTGGTTCTGCTCGGCCCCGATGTCGGACGGCTTCCTGGTGCTGGCCCAGGCACCGGCCGGACTGACCTGCTTCCTGGTGCCGCGCGTCCTGCCGGACGGCACCCGCAACGTCTTCCTCCTCCAGCGGCTCAAGGACAAGCTCGGCAACCGGTCCAACGCGTCGGGCGAGGTGGAGTTCGACGGCACCTGGGCGCGCCGGGTCGGCGAGGAGGGGCGCGGGGTGCGGACCATCATCGAGATGGTCGCCGCCACCCGGCTCGACTGCGTACTGGGCTCGGCCGGTCTGATGCGGCAGGCCGTGGCCCAGGCCGTGCACCACTGCACGCACCGCGAGGCGTTCGGCGGGAAGCTCGCCGACAAGCCGCTGATGCGCAACGTACTGGCCGACCTGGCGATCGAGTCGGAGGCCGCGACGGCGCTCGCGCTCCGGCTGGCCGCCGCCCACGACGACGGCGGCGAGGCCGAACGGGCGCTGCTGCGCCTCGCGTTGCCGGCCGCCAAGTACTGGGTCACCAAGCGCTGTGCGCCGGTCGTCGTGGAGGCCGCCGAGTGCCTGGGCGGCAACGGCTACGCGGAGGACTCGGGGCTGCCCCGGCTGGTGCGCGAGTCACCGCTGAACTCTCTCTGGGAGGGCGCCGGGAACATCCAGGCGCTGGACGTCCTGCGGGCACTGCAACGCGAACCGGGGGCGCTGGACGCCTACCTCCACGAGATCGGCCGCGCGCACGGTGCCGACCACCGGCTGGACCGCGCGGTCAAGGACCTCTTCGCCGAACTGGCCGACCTGGAGGGCATGGAGTCCCGGGCGAGACGCCTGGTGGAACGCCTGGCGACGGTGCTCCAGGGCTCACTGCTGGTGCGCTTCGCGCCCCCGGAGGTGGCCGACGCCTTCTGCGCGTCACGACTGGGCGGCGACTGGGGGGCGACCTTCGGCACCCTGCCGAGGGGCCTGGACCTGGCGGCGGTGGTGGGCCGGGCCCGAGCTCGTTGAGAGCGCCCCGCCTCGACGTCCCGGGGCCGCGGGGAACTCCACGACAGGCACCCACGACCGGCAGCCGCCGGCGCACCGCGGGCCGCACCCCGTCCACGCCCGCGCGCCGCGGGCCGACGCGGGGGTGGTGCTGCGCCGACACGGCACCACCCCCGCTTCTTCGGCCCATGTCAGGCCACCGACGCCGAAGCGTCGGCTCAATTTTCGGCCACTCCAGGCCCGTTCACCAGGGTTGCAAGGGGTTGCAACATCTCGGTGTTCGTGGGCGGACCGAGTGCCTCCGGCGCTGGAAAACGGCAGTATGAGACCCGCAGTCGGACCGGAAACCGCCGCCCGGACGGCTTGACAACGCACTTCGATGCCTTATCCGAGGACTGTCCGGGAGGACCTCAGTGGGGAACCCGCCGATGGACGTGGCGCGACTCGCCGCGGTGGACGCGGCGCAGGCGGCTCGCTTACTGAGCGAGCTGCGCGAGGCGCGACTCGCCGGACAGCGTGGGCGGATCGCGCCCCGGCCGGTGATCGAGCAGTCCTGGGGGCGGACGCTGCGCAGCGGCGTGGACCCCGACCACGACTTCGGGACGGGAGTGCTGTCCGCCGACGAGGTCCGGCGCCGACGCGAGGAGTCACCGCTGCGGAACGTACTGCCGGTGCTGCGCGAGGGGTTGCTTTCGGTCGCGGACGTCGCCCAGCACATCATGGTGGTGGCGGACGCCGACGGCCGGGTGCTGTGGCGCGAGGGTTCCTCACCCGTGCTGCGCAAGGCGGACCGCTTCGGCTTCGCGCCGGGCGCCGACTGGCGCGAAGACGTCGTCGGCACCAACGGGGTGGGCACCCCGGCGGTGGTACGGCACCCCGTCCAGGTCTTCGCCGCCGAGCACTTCGCCCGCTCGCTCACCTCCTGGACGTGCTCCGGGGCCCCCATCACCGACCCCCGCGACGGCAGCCTGCTCGGCGTGGTCGACGTCAGCGGCCCGCTGGAGACCGTGCATCCGGCCACCCTGGCCTGGGTGGACTCGGTGGCCAAACTCGCCGAGGCCCGGCTGCGGGAGCTGCACCTGGACGCGCTGGAGCGGCTGCGCGCGGTCGCGGCGCCGGTGCTGGCCCGGCTGGGCGGGCGGGCGCTGGTGGTGGACGCCTGCGGCTGGACGGCGGCGGTCGTCGGCATGCCGTACCCACAGCGGCTCGCGCTGCCCAAGTCCCTTTCGCCCGGCCGCCGCCGGCTGCCGGCGCTCGGGCTGTGCTCGGTGGAGCCGCTGGCCGGGGGCTGGCTGCTGCGGGGCGTGGACGAGCCCTCGCCCGCGGGCGGTGACCGGCTGGTGCTCGACCTCGCCCGGCCACGCCGCCCCTCGGTGACGGTGGGCGGCGGCGCCTGCTCGTGGTCGCGGGAACTGAGCCCGCGCCACGCCGAGTTGCTCTACCTGCTGGCGGTGCGGCGCACCGGGCGCAGCGCCGCCGGGCTGGCCGAGGACGTCTTCGGGGACGCCTCACGGACGGTGACCGTGCGCGCCGAGATGTCCAGGATCCGGCGGTACCTCGGAGCGCTGCTCGAACACCGGCCCTACCGCTTCCGGGAGGGCGCGGAGATCGAGGTGCTGCTCCCCGCCGACCCGCTCGACCTGCTGCCCTGCTCGAACGCCCCGGCGGTGACGGCGGACAGGGGGCCGGTTCCCCGGTCCGGGTGAAGGCGCGCGCTCCTGAAGGCTCTTTCGGATATTTGCCGGGTCTTCGCGGTACGGCGGCCCGGACTGCCGTAGCATCCCGTTACGGGCACCCCCCGATTGCTCCTCGGTCAACGTACGGACCGTGAGGCGCAGTTGGCCCGCCTCGGGAGGAGACATGAAGCATCGCGGCAGACACCGGCGGCGCAGGCGGGGCACGGCACTGCGTGCCGCCCTGGCCGGGGCCGCGCTCGCGCTCACCGCGACCGCCACGATCGTCAGCGCCTCGCAGGCCACGGTCGCCGAGGACCCGGGTGCGCTGAAGCCGCTGACCTCCACCGCCGACACCGCGCGCCTCCAACTGCGGGAGAACCTCGTGCCGCGCCGGTCGCTGGACCGGCTCGCCACGGCGATGGGCGGCACGCTCGGGGTCGCCGACGTCCTGGCGGACGCCGACCACACCCTGCGCGGGGCGGCCGACTGCTCCTCGGACGACCGGGACTCGCTGCCGGTCAACCCGGAAGTCACCCGGGCGTACTGCTGGGACCCCGCCGACACGCTCACCGACGCCTGGCAGCCGGCCTCGGTGACCACGTCCTCCGACGCGGACGACGACGGCCTGTGGGGTGCCAACCGGGTCGTCCTGGCCGGCTGGACGCACAGCACCTCCAGCGGGCCGGCCGCCTCCCGCGGCCTGGCCAGGGTCGCGGTCGTCAACGACAACGACCCGGCGCACCCCTCCTACTCCTGGGTCCTGCTGGCCGTGCCCAGCGCCGACGGCCGCACCTACCGGGGGCTGGCCTCGGAGATCTCCGGCATGGTCTGGTACGGGAGCAAGCTGCTGGTCACCACCACCCCGGGCAGCGCCGACGCGCTCTACGTGTACGACCTGAACCGCATCCAGCGCGCCTCGGTGCTGACCGACAGGGTCGGCCGGGTGCCGGGCGGCTGGGCGGCCGACGGCTTCCGGTACGTGATGCCCGCCGTGGGCTCGTACCGGTTCACCGCGGGAGCCTGCTCCGAGACCGGCGCGCCCTGTCCGAGCGCGCTCGCCGTGGACCGCGGGACGGCACCGGACAGCCTGGTCCTCGGCGAGTGGACGCCCGCAGGCGGCGACCGGCGGGCCCGGCTGTGGCGGTACGCGTTCGACGAGAGCCCGAAGCGCGCCGGATCGCTCGCCACCGACGCCGCCGGCCTCGCCGAGCCGATCGAGGCGTACCGGACCGGGGCCTCGGAGATCCGGGGCGTCCTGTCGTACCGGCCGCCGGGCGCGACCGCCTCCGAGTGGTACATCGGTCACCTCCCCGGCGCCATGGACGGTCACGGCAGCCTGTGGCGGCAGAACGCCAGGGGCGCGCAGGCCGCCCGCTGCGGCTCGGACGCCTCGCACCGCTGCTGGGCCGAGAGCACCGGCTCGCTCTCCTACTCGCCGGACACCGGTGAGGTGTGGTCGGTCAGCGACCGGATGCTGTTCTCGGTACCGCTGCGCTCGATAGACGCGTCGCTGGGGTGACGGCCAGGGGTGCCCGCCCGCGATGACCGCCACGGGCGCCCGGTCCCGATGACCGCCACGGGTGTCCGGCTCCGATGACCGCCACGCGCCCGGCCCCGATCCCGGGGACCGGCGCGCAGCCCCGACGACGGGCCCGGGCACCCCGCCCGGGACGGCGGACGTCGACACGACCGGGGCCGGGATGATTGCCTGGCCCCCATGAGCAGCATCGTCGTGACCACCTGGTCCCTGGAGCAGACCTCCCCGGCCGACCTCCTCCCGGCCGCCGCACCGGAGGGCGGCACGGTCGAGGTCGTCCGCGCGGAGGTCCCCTCCCCCGAGTTCAGCCGTTTCCTGTACGCCTCGGTCGGCGGCGACATCCGCTGGACCGACCGGCTGGGCTGGACGTACGCCCGGTGGCGGGACCACCTGGAGCGGCCGGGCGTGGAGACCTGGGTCGGCTACGAGCGCGGCACCCCGGCGGGCTACGTCGAACTGGAAGCCCAGGACGACGGCGTCGTGGAGATCGTCTACTTCGGCCTGATACCGGCGTTCCGGGGCCGCCGGATCGGCGGTCACCTGCTCTCCCACGGGGCGGCACGCGCCTGGGACCTGGCCGAGCGGTGGCCCGGACTGTCACCGACCAAGCGGGTGTGGCTGCACACCTGCAGCCTGGACGGCGAGCACGCGATGGCCAACTACCGGCGGCGGGGCTTCCGGCTCTTCGACACGAAGGTCGAGGAGGAACCGGACCTGTCGGCCCCGGGACCCTGGCCGGGAGCGCGTCCGGAGCCCCGTCCCGAGGCCTGACCCGAGCCCTGACCCGAGGCGCGTCCGGCGCGTCCGCGGACGCGCCCCGCATCACCCGTCTCATTATTCAGAATAGATCCGTCCGAATCACGGACAATGGTGGACTGGCCCGAGATCCGCGTGACACGCTTTCGTCATGTCTGGAACTGGAACAGCCTTGGTGAGTCGGCGGCACGTCGACCTCGGCCGCATGTCCAGCGCCATCTGTCCGGCGGGCTGAGAGCACAGCACCGCCGCGCCCCGCTGTCCAGACCTCTCCCTTGCGCAGTGTCGCGCAGATGTGCCCCCGCGCGCCCCCAGCGCAGGTAAGAGCCGTTTCCCACCTGTCCGAAGGACGTATATCGCCATGGCCGCCACCCCTCAGAACCCCGCCTCCGCGCCCCGCCGCAAGGTGAGCCGTCACCGTGGCGAGGGACAGTGGGCCATGGGGCACTTCACCCCGCTCAACGGCAACGAGCAGTTCAAGAAGGACGACGACGGTCTCAATGTGCGGACACGCATTGAGACGATCTACTCCAAGCGCGGCTTCGACTCGATCGACCCCAACGACCTGCGCGGACGGATGCGCTGGTGGGGCCTGTACACGCAGCGCAAGCCCGGCATCGACGGCGGCAAGACGGCCGTGCTGGAGCCGGAGGAGCTGGACGACAAGTACTTCATGCTGCGGGTGCGGATCGACGGCGGGCGCCTCACCACCGGGCAGCTGCGGGTGATCGGCGAGATCTCGCAGGAGTTCGCACGGGGCAGCGCGGACGTCACCGACCGGCAGAACATCCAGCTGCACTGGATCCGCATCGAGGACGTTCCGGAGATCTGGAACCGGCTGGAGGCCGTCGGCCTGTCGACCACCGAGGCGTGCGGCGACACCCCCCGGGTGGTCATCGGCTCACCGGTCGCCGGCATCGCCGAGGACGAGATCATCGACGGCACCTGGGCCATCGACGAGATCCACGAGCGGTACATCGGCTCCAAGGAGTTCTCCAACCTGCCGCGCAAGTTCAAGACGGCGATCTCCGGCTCCCCGCTGCTCGACGTGGTGCACGAGATCAACGACGTGGCGTTCGTCGGGGTCGAGCACCCCGAGCACGGCCCCGGCTTCGACCTGTGGGTGGGCGGCGGCCTGTCCACCAACCCGAAGATCGGCGTCCGGCTCGGTGCCTGGGTGCCGCTGGACGAGGTCCCGGACGTCTGGGCCGGGGTCATCGGCATCTTCCGGGACTACGGCTACCGCCGGCTGCGCACCCGCGCCCGCCTGAAGTTCCTCGTCGCCGACTGGGGTGCCGAGAAGTTCCGGCAGGTCCTGGAGGATGAGTATCTCAAGCGCGCGCTCGTCGACGGCCCCGCGCCCGCCCAGCCGGTGTCCCGCTGGCGCGACCACGTCGGCGTGCACCGGCAGCAGGACGGCAACTTCTACGTCGGGTTCGCCCCGCGCGTCGGCCGCGTCGACGGCGCCACCCTGGCGAAGATCGCCGACCTCGCCGAGGCACACGGCTCGGGCCGGGTGCGGACCACCGTCGAGCAGAAGATGATCGTCCTGGACGTCACCGCGGACCAGGTCGACTCGCTGGTGACGGCGCTGGAGGCGCTGGACCTGACCGCCCGCCCGTCCTCCTTCCGGCGCGGCACCATGGCCTGCACCGGCATCGAGTACTGCAAGCTCGCCATCGTCGAGACCAAGCAGCGCGGCTCCACGCTGATCGACGAACTGGAGCGCCGGCTGCCCGACTTCGACGAGCCGCTCACCATCAACCTCAACGGCTGCCCCAACGCCTGCGCCCGCATCCAGGTCGCGGACATCGGTCTCAAGGGCCAGCTGGTCCTCGACGACCGGGGCGAGCAGGTCGAGGGCTTCCAGGTGCACCTGGGCGGCGCGCTGGGCCTGGAGGCCGGGTTCGGCCGCAAGGTCCGCGGTCTCAAGGTGACCTCCGAGGAACTGCCGGACTACGTCGAGCGGGTGCTCAGGCGGTTCCAGGCGGAACGCGAGGACGGCGAGCGGTTCGCCGCCTGGGCGGCCCGCGCCGACGAGGAGGCTCTCTCATGAGCGAGCGGGCCGCCCCGTTCTACTGCCCCTACTGCGGCGACGAGGACCTGCGTCCGAGCGAACAGGGCCACGGCGCCTGGGAATGCGCGGCCTGCAACCGCGCATTCCAGCTGAAGTTCCTCGGGCTGCTCGCCCGGGGGCTGAAGCACTCCGAAGCCGGAGGGGAACCGATATGACCACAGCTCAGGAAGACCGCACCACCGACGAGTTGAAGGAGCTGGCCGAACAGGCCGGCCACGACCTCGAAGACGCCTCCGCCCTGGAGATCCTCCAGTGGGCGGTGGACACCTTCGGCAAGGGCTTCTGCGTGACCTCCTCGATGGAGGACGCGGTGGTGGCCCACCTGGCGTCCCGCGCCCAGAAGGGCGTGGACGTCGTCTTCCTCGACACCGGCTACCACTTCCCGGAGACCATCGGCACCCGGGACGCCGTCGAGGCCGTCATGGACGTCAACGTCATCACCCTCACCCCGCGCCGGACGGTGGCCGAACAGGACGCGGAGTACGGGCCCAGGCTGCACGACCGGGACCCGGACCTGTGCTGCCGGCTGCGCAAGGTCGAGCCGCTGGAGCGGGGCCTCGCGAACTACACGGCCTGGGCGACCGGGCTGCGCCGCGACGAGTCCCCGACCCGGGCGAACACCCCGGTCGTCGGCTGGGACGAGAAGCGGCAGAAGGTCAAGATCTCCCCGATCGCCCGCTGGACCCAGGACGACGTGGACGACTACGTCGCCGAACACGGCGTACTGACCAACCCGCTGCTGATGGACGGCTACCCCTCCGTCGGCTGCGCGCCCTGCACCCGCCGGGTGCTGGAGGGCGAGGACGCGCGGGCCGGCCGCTGGGCGGGGCGCGCCAAGACCGAGTGCGGTCTGCACTGATGACGGCCACCACACCGTCGACGAGGACGGCCTTCCCGCTTCCGACGAACCAGGAGAACACCGTGACGACCGGAGCCACCGTCTGGCTCACGGGTCTGCCGAGCGCCGGCAAGACCACCATCGCCTACGAGCTCGCCGCCCGGCTGCGCGGGGAGGGCCGCCTCGTCGAGGTGCTCGACGGCGACGAGATCCGCGAGTTCATCTCGGCGGGTCTCGGTTTCTCCCGGGAGGACCGGCACACGAACGTGCAGCGCATCGGATTCGTGGCCGAACTGCTGGCGCGCAACGGTGTCACCGCGCTGGTCCCGGTGATCGCGCCCTACGCGGACAGCCGGGACGCGGTGCGCAAGCGCCACGAGGAGAACGGCACCGCCTATGTCGAGGTGCACGTGGCGACCCCGGTCGAGGTGTGCTCGGTACGCGATGTGAAGGGTCTGTACGCCAAGCAGGCCGCGGGCGAGCTGACCGGGCTGACGGGGGTCGACGACCCGTACGAGGAACCCGAGACGCCCGATCTGCGGATCGAGTCGCAGCACCAGACCGTGCAGGAGTCCGCGGCGTCCGTGCACGCCCTGCTCGCCGAGAAGGGACTGGCATGACGACCGTGACGACCCACGAGGAAGGCACCGGCACTCCGTACGCGCTGTCGCATCTGGACGCGCTGGAGTCGGAGGCCGTGCACATCTTCCGCGAGGTGGCGGGCGAGTTCGAACGGCCGGTGATCCTCTTCTCCGGCGGCAAGGACTCCATCGTCATGCTCCACCTCGCCCTCAAGGCCTTCGCCCCCGCGGTGATCCCCTTCTCCCTCCTCCACGTGGACACCGGCCACAACTTCCCCGAAGTCCTCGACTACCGCGACCGCGTCGTCACCGCACACGGACTGCGCCTCCACGTCGCCTCCGTCCAGGACTACATCGACCGCGGCGTGCTCAAGGAACGCCCCGACGGCACCCGCAACCCCCTGCAGACCCTCCCTCTCACCGAGAAGATCCAGCACGAGAGGTTCGACGCCGTCTTCGGCGGCGGCCGCCGCGACGAGGAGAAAGCACGCGCCAAGGAACGCGTCTTCTCCCTGCGCGACGAGTTCTCCCAGTGGGACCCCCGCCGCCAACGCCCCGAACTGTGGAACCTCTACAACGGACGCCACGCCCCCGGCGAACACGTCCGCGTCTTCCCCCTCTCCAACTGGACCGAACTCGACGTCTGGCAGTACATCGCCCGCGAAGCCATCGACCTGCCGCAGATCTACTTCGCGCACGAGCGTGAGGTGTTCATGCGGGGCGGGATGTGGCTGACGGCCGGCGAATGGGGCGGCCCGAAGGACGGCGAGACGGTGGAGAAGCGGCAGGTGCGCTACCGGACCGTCGGTGACATGTCCTGCACCGGTGCCGTCGACTCCCACGCCGGCACGCTGGACGCCGTCATCGCCGAGATCGCCGCGTCCCGGCTCACCGAGCGCGGCGCCACCCGCGCCGACGACAAGCTCTCCGAGGCCGCGATGGAAGACCGCAAGCGCGAGGGGTACTTCTAGAGATGAGCACGACCACCACGGAACTCGGCCTGACCGAGACCACGCTGCTGCGGTTCGCGACCGCCGGGTCGGTCGACGACGGCAAGTCCACCCTCGTCGGACGCCTCCTGCACGACTCCAAGTCCGTCCTCACCGACCAACTCGAAGCCGTCGAACGCGCCTCCGCCTCCCGCGGCCAGGACACCCCCGACCTCGCCCTCCTCACCGACGGACTGCGCGCCGAACGCGAACAGGGCATCACCATCGACGTCGCCTACCGCTACTTCGCCACCCCGAAACGACGCTTCATCCTCGCCGACACCCCCGGCCACGTGCAGTACACCCGCAACATGGTCACCGGCGCCTCCACCGCCGAACTCACCGTCGTCCTCGTCGACGCCCGCAACGGAGTCGTCGAACAGACCCGCCGACACGCCGCCATCGCCGCCCTCCTCCGCGTCCCCCACGTCGTCCTCGCCGTCAACAAGATGGACCTCGTCGGCTACGAGGAGCGGGTCTTCGCCGCGATCGCCGAGGAGTTCACGGCGTACGCGACCGAGCTGGGCGTCCCGGAGGTCACCGCGATCCCGATCTCCGCGCTGGTCGGCGACAACGTGGTGGAGCCGTCCGCCACGATGGACTGGTACGGCGGCCCGACCGTCCTGGAGCACCTGGAGACCGTCCCGGTCAGCCACGACCTGGCGCACTGCCACGCCCGGCTGCCCGTGCAGTACGTGATCCGCCCGCAGACCGCCGAGCACCCCGACTACCGCGGCTACGCGGGTCAGATCGCCGCCGGGACCTTCCACGTCGGAGAGCAGGTCACGGTCCTGCCGTCCGGCCGTACGACGACGATCTCGGGCATCGACCTGCTCGGCAAGCCGGTCGAGGCGGCCTGGACGACCCAGTCGGTGACCCTGCTGCTCGCCGACGACATCGACGTCTCGCGCGGCGACCTGATCGTGCCGACCAAGGACGCCCCGGAGACCACCCAGGAGGTCGAGGCGACCGTCTGCCACGTCGCGGACCAGCCGCTGACCGTCGGGCACCGGGTGCTGCTCAAGCACGGCACCCGCACGGTCAAGGCGATCGTCAAGGACATCCCGTCCCGGCTCACCCTCGACGACCTGTCCCTGCACCCGCACCCGGGTCAGCTCGTCGCCAACGACATCGGCCGGGTGAAGATCCGTACCGCCGAGCCGCTGCCGGTCGACTCCTACGCCGACTCGCGCCGCACCGGCTCCTTCATCCTGATCGACCCCGCCGACGGCACCACGCTCACCGCCGGCATGGTCGGCGAGTCGTTCGCCTCTCCCGAGCCCGTCAAGGACGCGGCCGAGGACGACGGGTGGGACTTCTGACATGACGTCCACCGACTACTACTCCACGTTCGCCAAGGAGGGCGGCCGC
The DNA here is from genome assembly GCF_042897315.1 of Streptomyces sp. NPDC001068. Lineage (NCBI taxonomy): Bacteria > Bacillati > Actinomycetota > Actinomycetes > Kitasatosporales > Streptomycetaceae > Streptomyces > Streptomyces sp. NPDC001068. The sequence goes on from NZ_JBIAYD010000001.1 coordinate 868,746, forward strand.
GTCGGCAGCGGCACCCTCGGCAGCGGGCAGGGCGGAGTTGCGCGATGTGTGCGCTGACGTACGCGCACTGCCCGCGCGCCCTCACCCCCCACCGCCGTGAACGAAGACCTGCCGACCTCCCGGCCACGACCTGAGAGACCGTGACCGCCGGGCCTCCGAGAGGAACACCTCCCGTGCCTGCAACAAAAGCCTTTCGCCGCAGTCTCGCTCTGATAGCCGCGCTTCCCCTCCTCACCCTGGCCGCCTGCGGTTACGGGTCGGACTCCGACAAGACCGACACGGCCAAGGTCGCGGCGGGTGCCAAGAAGATCGACGGCCTCGACACCGTCAAGATCGGCTACTTCGGCAACCTGACCCACGCGACGGCGCTGGTGGGCAACCAGAAGGGCTTCTTCCAGAAGGAGCTCGGCGCCACCCAGGCCAAGTACGCGATCTTCAACGCGGGTCCCTCGGAGATCGAGGCGCTCAACTCCGGCTCGATCGACATCGGCTGGATCGGCCCCTCGCCGGCCATCAACGGCTACACCAAGTCCGACGGCACCGACCTGAGGATTATCGGCGGTTCCGCGTCGGGCGGTGTGAAGCTGGTCGTGAACCCGAAGAAGATCACGTCCCTGAAGGACGTCAAGGGCAAGAAGATCGCGACGCCGCAGCTCGGCAACACGCAGGACGTGGCGTTCCTCAACTGGGCCGCCGACCAGGGCTGGAAGGTCGACGCGCAGAGCGGCAAGGGCGACGTCACGGTCGTCCGCACGGACAACAAGATCACCCCGGACGCCTTCAAGGCCGGTTCCGTCGACGGCGCCTGGGTGCCGGAACCGACCGCGTCCAAGCTGGTCGCCGAGGGCGGCAAGGTGCTCCTCGACGAGTCCACGCTGTGGCCCGACAAGAAGTTCGTGATCACGAACATCATCGTGTCGCAGAAGTTCCTCAAGGCGCACCCGAAGGTCGTCGAGGCCGTGCTGAAGGGCTCGGTCGACACAAACAAGTGGATCAACGCCAACCCGGACCAGGCGAAGGCCGCCGCAAACAAGCAGCTGGAGGCCGACTCCGGCAAGGCGCTGCCGGACGACGTCCTGGACCCGGCCTGGAAGTCGATCCAGTTCACCGACGACCCGCTGGCCGCCACCCTCAACACCGAGGCCGAGCACGCCGTCAAGGCCGGCCTGCTCTCCGACCCGCTCCTGAAGAACATCTACGACCTGTCGATCCTCAACAAGGTCCTCAAGGCCGAGGGCGCGAGCACGGTCGACGCCGCCGGTCTCGGCAGCAGCTGACCCGGTCCCGACGCGTTCCCAGGAGGTGACGACCATGGCCACGACCACGACACTCGCCAAGGCCGGCGAGTCGGTGGAGCACGCGGCACGCCTTGAGCACGTCTCGAAGTCCTTCGCGACTCCCGGCGGGCAGCAGCTCGTCCTGGACGACATCACGCTCGATGTCGCGCCGGGCGAGTTCGTCACCCTCCTGGGCGCGTCGGGGTGCGGCAAGTCCACGCTGCTGAACCTGGTGGCGGGGCTCGACCGGCCCACCGCGGGTGCCATCACGACGGACGGGCGGCCCGCCCTGATGTTCCAGGAGCACGCACTCTTCCCGTGGCTGACCGCGGGCAAGAACATCGAACTCGCGCTGAAGCTCGGCGGGGTTCCCAAGAACGACCGCCGCGACCGCGCCGAGCAACTGCTCGAACTGGTCCGCCTGAAGGGCGCGTACGGCAAGCGCGTCCACGAGCTGTCGGGCGGCATGCGCCAGCGTGCGGCACTGGCCCGCGCGCTCGCCCAGGAGAGCAACCTGCTGCTGATGGACGAGCCGTTCTCGGCCCTGGACGCCATCACCCGGGACGTGCTGCACGACGAGCTGACCCGGATCTGGCAGGAGACCGGCGTCTCCGTCCTGTTCGTCACGCACAACGTGCGCGAGGCGGTGCGGCTCGCCCAGCGGGTGGTCCTGCTGTCGTCGCGCCCCGGCCGGATAGCGCGCGAGTGGACGGTCGGCATACCGCAGCCGCGCCGCATCGAGGACGCGCCGGTGGCCGAACTGTCCCTCGAGATCACCGATGTACTGCGTGGGGAGATCCGCCGTCATGGCCAGCACTGAGACGACCGCGGCCAAGGACGCCGGAAGCGTCGAGGCGGGCCTCGACGCGCTGGAGACGTCGGCGGCCGGCCGCCCGACCTTCCGGCAGGTCTTCACCGCGAAGATCCTGCCGCCGATCATCGCGCTCGCCGTGGTCCTCGTGGTCTGGACGCTCCTCGTCCCGGTCGTCGACGACCCGTCCAAGCTGCCCTCGCCGTCCGCGGTGGGCGGCGCGTTCAAGGACGCCTGGCTCAAGGGCGACCTGCTCGGCTACATCTGGACCAGTGTCAGCCGCGGCTTGCTCGGCTTCCTCTTCGCGCTGGTCATCGGCACCCCGCTGGGCCTGCTGGTGGCCCGGGTGAGGTTCGTGCGCGCCGCGATCGGCCCGATCCTGTCCGGCCTGCAGTCGCTGCCGTCGGTGGCGTGGGTGCCGCCGGCCGTGATCTGGCTGGGCCTGAACAACTCGATGATGTACGCGGTGATCCTGCTCGGCGCGGTCCCCTCCATCGCCAACGGGCTGGTATCCGGTGTCGACCAGGTGCCCCCGCTGTTCCTGCGCGCCGGACGCACCATGGGCGCGACCGGTGTGAAGGGCATCTGGCACGTGGTGCTGCCGGCGGCGCTGCCCGGTTACGTGGCGGGCCTGAAGCAGGGCTGGGCGTTCTCCTGGCGGTCGCTGATGGCCGCGGAGATCATCGCGAGCTTCCCGGACCTCGGCGTGGGGCTCGGCCAACTGCTGGAGAACGCCCGCACCGCCAGCGACATGGCCATGGTCTTCGAGGCCATCATCCTGATCCTGTTCGTCGGCATCGCGATCGACCTGCTGATCTTCAGTCCGCTGGAGCGGTGGGTGCTGCGCAGCCGAGGCCTGCTGGTGAAGAGCTGAGGTCCATGCGTACGAAACCCGTTCTCCTCGTCATCGCCCACGGCAGCCGCGATCCGCGGCACGCGGCGACCGTGCACGCCCTGGTGCGGCGGGTACGGTCGCTGCGGCCCGGGCTGCGCGTGGAGACGGGTTTCCTGGACTTCAACGTCCCCTCGGTGCGGGGGGTGCTGGAGTCCCTGGCGGCGGAGGGCGTGCGTGACGTGGTGGCCCTGCCGCTGCTGCTGACCCGCGCCTTCCACGCGAAGGCCGACATACCGGCCGTACTGCGGGAGGCGCCCGCCCGGCTGCGGATCCGGCAGGCGGCGGTGCTCGGTCCGTCCCCGCTGCTCCTGACGGCGCTGGAGCGGCGGCTGTACGAGGCGGGGCTGACCCCCGCCGACAAGTCCTCGACCGGGGTCGTACTGGCCTCGGCGGGGTCCAGCGACCCGGAGGCGATCGCGGTGATCGCAGAAATCGCGCGGGAGTGGCGGCGTACCGGTTGGTGCGCCGTGCGGCCCGCGTTCGCCTCCGCGGCTCTGCCCCGCACCGAGGACGCGGTGCGGGAACTGCGGGATCTCGGCTGCGCCCGGGTGGCGGTGGCACCCTATGTCCTCGCCCCCGGCTTCCTGCCCGACCGGATCGCGCGGGGCGCAGGGGAGGCGGACGTGCTGGCCGAGGTCCTCGGCCCGGCACCGGAGGTGGCCCGGGTGCTGCTGCAGCGGTACGACGCGGCCCGCGCCCCCGCCCTGGCGGCCGTGGGCGCCTGAGCGCGGGCGCCTGTCCGGGTTCGCGGTCCGGCGCTCCCCTGTGACGTCGGACCGCGAACGGCCGTCCGGTGGCGGGGCTCCGACGAGCGCCACGGCCGCGGGCGGCTCTTACCTCTGCGTCGCGGCCGGCGAACGTGTCACACCTGGGACTTCGCGCCCCGGCCGCCAACAGCGTCTGCCTTTGGGGCAGTTGGCCCGGCTGATGACGATCACGTCCGGGGCGCGGTGAGCTCCACCAGCCTGACGACCGTGTTCCAGTTGCGAGTGGTGGCGATCAGCCCCTTGTTGATCCGCGGCCGGGACAGCGCCTCCGCCAGCTTGGAGCGGCCGAGGCCGTCGGGGGCGTACAGGTACAGCGCGCGGTCACCGAGGCGGAACTCCTCGGGCAGATGGGCCGCGGGGTCCATGTCGGCGAACCGCTCCGGCGCGACGGGCGCGGAGAAGTAGGTGACGTGGAGCTGCCTGGCCTCCAGTTCGGCGGCCGGGAACGGGCAGGCCTCGGCGACCGCCTTCAGGTAGGCGTGGTCACGGACGAGCACGTCCACGGAGAAGCCGAACCGCTCCTCGATCGCCCCGGCCAGTTCCGCGGCGAGCGACTCGGTGCCCCCGCCGGCGGCGGCGAAGGCGGCCTGTCCGCTCTGGAGATGGGTCTGCACGGACTCGTACCCCAGGCCGGTCATGAGCGCCCGCAGCTCGGCCATCGGGAGCTTCTTCCTGCCGCCCACATTGATCCCGCGCAGCAGTGCCGCATACATCGTCATTCGAACACCTTAGAACGGCCGTCGTGCCCCGTGGGGGCGGGCACGACGGCCGTGCCGGGCATGCCGGACTGCCCGAAACTCTGGCCGATGGGACCGCTCCGGATCAACTCCTACACGCAGCTGTGACTTGTTCAACAAGGTTTCGTAATCACAAAGCGGATCCCCGTCGTCGGAAGGGACAGCCCTGATCATCACCCCCGAGATGGGTCGATAGATGTAGGGGCCCGACATCCTCCCAGGCGATGAGAGCCGGCCGCCGCACTTCACCGGACAGTACGAGGAGTCGGTCTTGTCCGGCCCATACCTTCGAATCGAACGCAGGAAGTCGTGAAGAGATCGTGGCGGCCGGGGCCGTCACCGCACACGAGGGGGAGTCCCGTCATGGATCCCGTCAGGGGAAACGGAGAGACGCGGGTGCGGGGCCTGGCGGCCCGGGCCGGCGGCTGGAGCGCCCGGCACCGCTGGGCCGCCGTCGGCATATGGATACTGTTCGTCGTCCTGGCCATGGGACTGGGGTCGGCGGCCGGCCGGGTCGACGTCGACGAGAGCGACCAGCTCAAGGGCGAGACCCACACCGCGGCGAAGATCATCGACGACGCGGGGATCAAGGAGCCGGCGAGCGAGACGGTCCTGATCCAGTCCACCAGCCCGTCGGGGAAGGCCACGGACGCCGGTTTCAGGTCGGCGGTCGCCGAGGTCGTCAAGGCGGTCGACGCCACCGGCAGGGTCACCGACGTCACCTCCCCGTACACCACCGGAACCATCTCGAAGGACGGCCGCAGCGCGCTGGTCCAGTTCGACATGCGGGGCGACGCGGAGACCGCCGCGGACCGGGTCGGGCCGGTGCTGGACGCGGTGGCCGCGGTACAGAAGGCGCACGGCACGCTGCGGATCGCGGAGATCGGCGGCGCCAGCATGAACAAGCAGTACGACGACGCCTTCGGCAAGGACTTCCAGCGCGCCGAGTACTCCGCCGTGCCGGTGGCCTTCGGCATCCTGCTGATCGCCTTCGGCGCCCTGGTGGCCGCGCTGCTGCCGGTCGGCCTGGCGGTCACCGCGATCGTGGCCACGATGGGCCTGATGGGCCTGGTCAGCCACCTGCAGCCGATGAGCGACACCGCCAACTCCGTGATGCTGCTGGTCGGCATGGCCGTCGGCGTCGACTACTGCCTGTTCTACCTGCGCCGGGAACGCGAGGAACGGCAGGCCGGCCGGGACGCGGGCGCGGCCCTGCGGATCGCCGCCGCCAGCAGCGGCCGGGCGATCATCGTCTCCGGGGTCACGGTCTGCGTGGCGATGGCGGGCATGCTGTTCACCGGGCTCGCCGAGTTCGAGGCGATGGGCCTGGCCTCCCTGATGGTCGTCGCGGTCGCCATGGTCGGCTCGGTGACCGTGCTGCCCGCGCTGCTGTCGCTGCTGGGCGAGCGGGTCGAGAAGGGCCGGCTCCCGTTCCTGCGCCGCCGGGCGCGCACGAACGGGCCGTCCGAGAGCCGGTTCTGGACCGCCGTGCTGCGGGTCGTGCTCGCCAGGCCGCTGGTCTCCGTGCTCGTCGCCCTCGGGGCGCTGCTCGCGGTCGCCGCGCCCGCCCTCGGCATGAAGACCTCCCAGCTCACCCTGGACCAGGAGTTCGGCGGCTCGCTGCCGATCGTGCAGACCTACGACCGGGTCAACCAGGCCTTCCCCGGCGGCTCCGAGCCGGCCGAGGTGGTCGTCAGGGCGAAGGACATCAACGCCCCCGAGGTCCGGCGGGCGCTGACCGACTTCCGTGAGCGGGCGATCAGTTCGGGCGCCTCGCGCGGCCCGGTCGACATCAAGGTGCACGACGCGCAGAACGTCGCCCTGATCTCCGTACCGCTGGTCGGCGGCTCCGACATGGACAAGGCGGGCCAGAGCCTGGAGAAGCTGCGCGACCAGGTACGGCCCGCCACCCTCGGCAGGGTCGACGGGGTACAGGCCCCGGTGACCGGCAACGTCGCCGGCAACGAGGACTTCAACGACCAGCTGATGGGCTCGGTCGTGGCGGTCTTCGCCTTCGTGGTCGTCTTCGCCTTCCTCCTCATGCTGCTGTCGTTCCGCTCGCTGACGGTCGCGATCACCTCGATCCTGCTCAACCTGCTGTCGGTCGGTGCCGCCTACGGCATCCTCGTCGCCGTCTTCCAGCACGGCTGGGGTGCCTCCCTGGTGGGCGCGGAGGGCGTCGGCGCGATCGTCAGCTGGCTGCCGCTGTTCCTCTTCGTGATCCTGTTCGGCCTGTCGATGGACTACCACGTGTTCGTGGTCTCCCGGATCCGCGAGGCCCGGCTGCGCGGCCGGTCCACCAGGGACGCGATCCAGCACGGCGTGGTCACCACGGCCGGGGTCGTCACCAGCGCCGCCGTCATCATGGTGGCCGTGTTCGCGATCTTCGGCACGCTGTCCATGCAGTCCATGAAGCAGATGGGCGTGGGCCTGGCGGCCGCGGTCCTCATCGACGCGACGGTCATCCGGGGTGTCCTGCTCCCGGCGGTGATGGCCCTGCTCGGTGAGCGCAACTGGTACCTGCCCCGCTGGCTGCACCGGCTGCCGGACCTGACCCACGACGAGTCCCCGGAGGCGGCGGCGCCGGCGCCCCGCGACGAGCAGGACCGGCTTCCGGTCTGACTCGCGGACGGGGGGGAACACCCCCCGGCGCAGGGCCTGTCGGCTCCCACGGGACCGGCGGGCCCTGCGCCGTGTCGGCGGACGTTCAGCGCTGGTAGCGGGCCAGGACCAGGTTGCCGTCCTTCTCCAGGCGGTGGCGGAGTTCCCCGAGGCCGATGGCGCCGCTGTAGTACGACTGGAGGGCGGGGGTCGCTAACTTGTCCTTCCACTCCGGGTAGCCGCGGACCGTCTGGGCGGGGGCCGGTGCGAGGCGGTCGGCCAGGGCGGTGCCGGTGGCCCAGCCGTACCTGGCGGTGTGCAGGGCCGGATCCTTGAGGGCCTCGGTGCCGGTGGGCAGCATCCAGTCGCCGAGGGCGAGGCGGACCATGTTCCGCGGCCGGAGCAGGAAGTCGATGAACTCGGCCGCCTCCTTCTTGTGGTGACTGTCCTCGGCGACGGACAGCGTCTGCGGGCTGACACCCTGGTCGAGGCCGTCGGCGCCGGCCGGGGCGGGCAGCACCTCCCACCGGAAGTCCTTCGGTGCCTGCTGGACGATCTGCTGACGGTAGGAGAAGCCGAGCGGGACCATCGCGTACCTGCCGCCGAAGAAGCCCGGCAGGGTGTCCGAGCCGCCGCTGCCCAGGGTGGAGCCGGGTGCGCTGTGGTCGATGTTCACCTGGTCGTGGACGGTGCGCGGCACGACCTGGTCGGCGGCCCCGAACCGCACGGTCACCCTGCCGTCCGCGCCGCGCTCGAAGAGCCGTCCGCCCGCCGACAGGGAGAGGTTCAGCGTGGCGGAGACGGGCTCCTTGAGCGGCCAGGCGACGCCGTACCGGCCGTCACCGCTGAGCTCCTTGGTGATCTGTCTGAACTCGGCCCAGCTCCAGGGATGTTCGGGCGTCGGTATACGAACGCCCGCCTTCGCGAGCCAGGCGGTGTTGGCGATCAGCACCCGCGGCTCCTGAAGGAACGGCACCCCGTACACGCCGTCGCCGAAGGTCGCGGTCCGCCAGCTCCGCCGGGGTATCGCGTCCTTGAGCCGGGCGGGCAGCAGGCCGGTCAGGTCGGCGAGGTAGCCGCCGTACGCGAAGTCGGCAAGGTCGTCGGAGGCGTCGTGGATGATGTCCGGGGCCTCACCGCCCTCGCACGAGGTCAGCAGCTGGTCGTGGACACTGTCCCAGCTTCCCTGCACGTACTCGACCTTGACGTCGGGGTGGGTGGCGTTCCACTCCCCGACCAGTTCCCTGTTGGCGGCCACCGAGTCCTCCTGCCAGGCCAGGGACTGGAAGCGGAGGGTGACCGGACCGCCCTTCCGGGCGGTTCCCGAGCAGCCCCCGAGCAGCAGGAGGAGGGTGCCGACGAGTGCCGTGACGGTCCTGGTGCGCATCAGCTCTTCACCGCCCCGGCGAGCATCCCGCCCGTGATCCGCCGCTGGACGAGTGCGAAGACGAGGAGCGAGGGCAGCGTGGCCAGGAACGCGGCCGCGGCGAGCGGTCCGAGGTCGGCCACGCCCTCCGCGCCGATGAAGTGGGTGAGGACGACCGGCAGGGTCTGCTTCTCCGGGGTCTTCAGCAGCACCAGCGCGAAGAAGAACTCGTTCCACGCGGTGACGAAGGCGAACAGCCCGGTGGCCACGATCCCGGGCGCCAGCAGCGGCGCCGTCACCGACACCAGCGTCCGCAGCCGCCCGGCCCCGTCCACGGCGGCGGCCTCCTCCAGTTCGACGGGCACCGCCCGGACGTAGCCGCCGAGCATCCACAGCGCGAACGGCAGCGCCCACACCACGTACACCATCACCAGCCCGGGCAGGGAGTCGATCAGGCGCAGGTTCTTCAGCACCAGGAACAGCGGGATGATCACCAGCACGAACGGGAACGCCTGGCTGACCACCACCCACGCGGTGGCCGCCCGGGACAGCACCCCGCGCCGGCGGGCCATCACGTACGCCATCGGGGTCGCCAGCAGTACGGCGATCACCGCGGCGCCGATCGCGGCGAGCAGCGAGTTGAGGCCGGCCCGCAGCAGCGGCTGTTCGTCGAAGGCCTGCCGGAAGTTGGCGAGGGTCGGATGCCGCGGGATCCACGTCGGGTGCAGACTGCCCAGTTCGGCCGGGGACTTGAAGGCCGTGGAGAGCAGCCACAGCAACGGGAAGGCCAGGAAGGCCAGGTAGCACAGGAGGGCCGCGTACTGGGCGGCCCGGGCGCCGGTGCGGGTCCTCACGCGTCCTCGCCTCCCCGCAGCCGGCCCGCGAGGAAGACGGCCAGCAGCACCGCGATCACCGCGACCATCACGCAGCCCATGGCGGCCGCGTAGCCGAACTGGCCGTAGCGGAAGGCCTCTTCGTAGGCGAACAGCATCGGCAGCCGGGTCCGGCCGCCGGGTCCGCCGCTGGTCAGGACGTAGACCAGGGCGAAGGAGTTGAAGTTCCAGATCAGGTTGAGCGCGGTGACGGCCAGGGCGACGGGTCTGAGGGCCGGCCAGGTGACCGTGCGGAAGCGGCGCCAGGCGCCCGCGCCGTCCACGGCCGCCGCCTCGTGCAGTTCGCGCGGGGTGTTCTGCACTCCGGCGAGCAGGGCGACCGTGGTCTGCGGCAGGCCGGCCCAGACGCCGACGACGATGACGGCGGGCAGGGCGGTGCCCAGGCCGCTCAGCCAGTCCCGGCCGTCGCCGAGACCGAGGTCGCGCAGGGTCTCGTTGAGGATCCCCGCGTCCGGGTTGTAGACCAGCCGCCACATGATGCCGACGACGACCTCGGGCATCGCCCAGGGCACGATGGCCAGGGCGCGGGCCAGCCAGCGCAGTCGCAGGTCCTGGTCGAGGAGGAGGGCGAGGCCGAGGGCGAGCAGGAACTGGGGCACGGTCACCCCGAGGGCCCACACCAGGCCGATCCGGAACGACTCCCAGAAGAGGGTGTCGTGCAGCAGGTCGTGGAAGTTGAGGGCGCCGATCCAGCGGGTGGCCGCGGTCCGGCCGGACTGGGCGTCGGTGAAGGCCAGCAGGATGCCGTAGAGCAGCGGGCCGACGCTCAGGACGAGGATCGGGATCAGCGCGGGCAGCACCAGGAACCAGGCGCCGTGGCCGGTCAGGCGGGCGGCGGCCGGTCGCCGTACGTCTGGCGCGTTCGTCGCCACTGCCACGTCGTCCCCCCTTTGCGCGGCCCGGTCGGGCCTGGTCATGGTCGTGAAGGCGGCTGGTCCCGTCAAGGCACCGCGCACAGGTCGCCACCTCCGTGGATGCGAGACTGGCCGGCGGACGACGGGCGGCCCGTGCCGTGTGCACCCGCACAGCGGCGGGGCGCCGGGCACCGGGAACGGACACGGAGGCGGACGATGGACGAGGCAAGGGCGCGGGACGTACTGGCCGCGGCGGGCGTGCTGCCCGGTGCGGCGGCGGACGCCTCGCTCCTCGCCCTGGGCGAGAACGCGGTGTTCGGCGCCGGGGACCTGGTGGTGAAGGTCGGCCGGGACGCCGAACTGCTGGACCGGGCCCGGCGCGAGCTGGAGATCGCCGGATGGCTGGCCCAGGCGGGAGTCCCGGCCGTACGTGCCGCCGAGCCGGCGGCCCGGCTCGTGGAGGGCCATCCGGTGACCGTGTGGCACCGGTTGGCCGATCCGGTGCGGCCGGCCGAGCCGCGCGATCTGGCCGCCCTCCTGCGGATCGTGCACGCGCTGCCCGCACCGCCGTTCGCGCTGCCGCCCCGCGAGCTGCTGGGCGGTGTGGAGCGCTGGCTGCGGCTGGCGGGCGCGGCGGTCGACCCCGCCGACGCGGCCTATCTGCGGGAGCGCCGGGACGGCTTCGCCGAGGCCGCGGCCGCGTTGACGCCGCGGCTGGCGCCGGGGCCGATCCACGGGGACGCGCTGCCCCGCAACGTGCACGTCGGTCCGGACGGGCCGGTGCTGGTGGACCTGGAGACCTTCTCGTCCGACCTGCGTGAGCACGACCTGGTGGTCATGGCGCTCTCCCGGGACCGGTACGGACTGCCGGCCGCGGACTACGACTCGTTCGTGGCGGCCTACGGGTGGGACGTGCGGGAGTGGGAGGGGTGCGGCGTGCTGCGCGGGGCCCGCGAGACGGCGAGCTGCGCCTGGGTCGCCCAGCACGCGCCGAGCAACCCGAAGGCGCTGGCGGAGTTCGAACGCCGGGTGGCGTCGCTCCGGGAGGGCGACGGGTCCGTGCGCTGGTATCCCTTCTGACCGCACCGGCTAGACGGCCTCGACCAGCTCCCGCAGCGGCCACGCCCCGTCCACCACCGCGTCCGTCTCCCCCTTGCGGCGCAGGAACTGCTGGAAGTCCGCCGCCCACTGCGCGTACCAGTCGACCTGCCGCCGGTGCAGCTCCGCCGGGCCGAGCGCCGCGATCTTCGGGTGGCGGTCGGCTATCGCGCCGGCCAGCCGGGCCGCGGCCAGGGCGTCGGCGGACGCGTCGTGGGCGGCGGCGAGGGTGACGCCGTACTCGGCGCAGACCGCTTCGAGATTGCGCTTGCCGCGGCGGTACCGGTCAACCCAGCGGTCGATGGTGTAGGGGTCGATGACCGGTGCCGGGTCGAGGCCGCCGAGACGGTCGGCGAGGGACGGGAGTCCGTGCCGGCGCAGCTCCGCGGAGAGCAGGGTGAGGTCGAAGGTCGCGTTGTACGCGACGACCGGGACGCCGGTCTTCCAGTACCCGGTGAGGACGTCGGCGAGGGCGTCGGCGACCTGGTCGGCGGGGCGGCCCTCGGCCGTCGCCCGCTCGTTGCTGATGCCGTGCACGGCCACCGCGTCGGCCGGGATCTCCACGCCCGGATCCGCCAGCCACTCGCGGCGGCCCAGCTCCTGCCCGGCCCTGACCTCGATCACGGCGCCCGTGACGATGCGCGCCTCGCGCGGATCCGTACCCGTCGTCTCCAGATCGAAGCCGATCAGGAGTTCCTGGTGCCAGCCCATGGGCGGTCCCCCTTCTTGGTGGTGCTTTCCCCCAGTGGTGTCCACCCTCGCATGCGCCACTGACAATCAGGGGACCGCGTTCCGCTTACCGCCGCGTCCGCCTCAGGACACCGGGCGCGAATCGGCCCAGGCCATTTCGAACTCCTCACGGTATGTCGGGAAGAGTCCCGCTTCCAGGACGTCGTCCGACTTGAGCACCTTGTCGCCGTTGCGCAGCACCAGCACCGGCGACTCCATGCCTCGCGCCCCGCGCAGGTAGGACTGGACGATCGCGACGCCGTCGGCTCCGTCGCCGTCCACCAGGTAGGCGGAGAAGCGGGGGGTGTCCTCGTAGACCTGGATCTCGAAGGCGCCCGGGTCGCGCAGCCGGGAGCGGACCCGGCGCATGTGGAGGATGTTCATCTCGACCGACCGGGAGAGTTCGCCGCGCTTCATCCCGAGCTCGCGCTCACGGCGCTTGATGGCGCTGGAGGCGGGGTTGAGGAAGAGCAGCCGGACCCGGCAGCCGGTCTCGGCGAGCCGCACCAGGCGGCGGCCGGAGAAGTTCTGCACGAGCAGGTTGAGGCCGATGCCGACGGCGTCGAGCCGGCGGGCGCCGCCGAAGAGGTCCTCGGCCGGGAACTGGCGCATGAGACGGACCCGGTCGGGGTGGACGGCGACGACGTCCGCGTACCGGTCGCCGACCAGGTCCTCCACCGCGTCCACCGGCAGCCGGCGCGCGGAGGGCACGTCACCGCCCGCGCCGAGCATCTCCAGGAGCCGGGCGGAGGCCCGTTCGGCCTGGCCCAGGACGGCCTCGGAGAGCGCCCGGTTGCGGGAGACGACGTTGCGGGTCACCTCCAGCTCGTCGAGGGCGAGTTCGACGTCCCGGCGTTCGTCGAAGTACGGCTCGAAGCACGGCCAGTGCTGCACCATCAGCTCGCGCAGCTGAGGCAGCGTCAGGAAGCTGATCACGTTGTCGTCGGCCGGGTCCAGCAGGTAGCCCTTGCGGCGGCTGACCTCGCGGACCGCGACCGCCCGCTGGACCCACTCCTGACCGGCCGGCCCGGCCGCGGCGACCACCCACTCGTCACCGTGGACGGGTTCGTAGATGGGCCGCAGCACGGCGGCCACGACCGTCCGCAACCGCTGCTCGACGAGGTTCAGCCAGATGTAGGCACGGCCGGCCCGCTGGGCGCGCGTACGCACCTCCAGCCAGGCGTCGGCGTCCCAGTCCAGCTCCGGCCCGATGGAGCCCGAGGCGTCCATCGGGCGGGCCAGGGACACCGCGCCGGGCGGGACGTCTGTGGAGTTCCCCTCGTGACCCTCGTCACCAGGGGGCAGCTCCAGGCCTCCCGAGCCCACCCGTGCACCGCCTTCCGCTCCCCCGAACCAACCCCGTGCCAACGATCAAGGAAGGGTACTCCGGGAGCGGTGGGCGGTGCAGCAGGATGGACAGGTCGTTTCTCAACTACCGTTTCCGGGCTGTCCGTTCTGATCGGCGAGAGCGGCCGGAGTGAGCGGATTCATAGCGGTGACATCCCGCGGGGCGATGGCGAAGCCCTGCCAGTGGACCGGCATCGGCTGCTGGTCCTCGTCGCGCGCGATGTGGTGGAAACCGACGTTCACCCAGACCACGGGGTTGGTGAGGGTCTGCCCGTTGACCCACTGGTCGACGGTCCTGGGGTGCCCGTTGGCGCAGCCCGGGTTGTTGCTCGCGAACAGCTCGCACTTGTCGTACTGGGTGAAGTAGACGTCGTGCTTGGTGAAACCGTGACCCGGGTACTTGTTGGTGGCGCCCTGGACGATCTCGTACGAACGGGCGTGCCCGTCCTTGTTCTTGCCCGCCGTGCTGACCACGCGCCACCAGCGCATGTTCTTGGAGTCGCCCGCGAGTTCCTTCTTGACGTCGGTGCGGGTGGTCTTGTTGGTGGGCGCCTCCTGGCCGTGCGCGGGCGGGCTGACCACCGAGTCGTACTGCTCGACGCGGCTCTTGGACGAGCCGTCGAGGTCGAAGTCCAGCTTCCAGAACACGTTGTGGCTGTGGCTGGTGGCGTAGGCGTGGGCGCCCTTGCCGATCGGCCAGCCGCGGCCGTCCCCGGCGTCGTAGTCGCCCGGCGAGAGGCTGCCGGTGGCGCCGACGTTCATGTTGATCGTGCCGTCGTCCTGGAACCGCCACTCGGTCATGTACTCGTACCAGCCGACCTTGTTGACGGTGTAGACGAGCAGGTCCTTGCCCTGCTGCTGGTACACCCGGTTGCCCGTGTCGGCCTGCATCCGGTACGCGTGTCCGCGCGAACGGGTGGTGGTGCACAGGCCGTTGACGTTCGGGTGGTCGGGGTCCCATGCGTCGGGGACCTTGACGGTCCTGATGGTGCCGCCGGGGCACTCGGCCGAGGCGAGCGGCACCAGGCCCTGGGCGAAGCCGAAGCCGGTCAGGTCGTCGTACTCGACGCTGCCGTCGTCGTAGGGGACGTCGATCTGGCCGAGCCGGGCGCTGGAGAGGACCTTGATGGGGGCCGTCTCGCCCTTGGGCTGGTAGGAGATGTGCTCCAGGACCAGCCCGGCCTTGCTGTCGTAGCGCCAGCACATCCGCCAGGTGGTCCCGGTGGAGAGCTTCTGCTCGATGCGGTAGGCGGCGGAGCAGTCCGCGGCGGGCGCCGCGGCCTGCTTCGGCTGCGCGGCGGCGGGTCCGGCGGCGGTGGTCACGCCGGCGGCCAGTGCCGCCGCGGACAGGCCCACGGCGGCCGTCCGGCGGGCCCGGCGCATTCTGTTCGGTTGCATGACGAAGTGACTCCTCGTACGGGAGATGCGGTCGGGAACGGAGTTGGGAGGTGCGGGACCGGGCCGGCTCAGCGGCCGAGCTTCACGACCTTGCGCGCGCTCAGGTCGACGATCAGTGAACGGGCGTCGATCCAGGGCCCGTTCTTGACCTTCGGGAAGAGCCGCACGCAGCGGTGTTCGCCGCACTTGTCGAGCGCGGCCGGCTGGGCGCCCTCGGTGGCGCGGTAGACCGCGCTGTTGAGCAGCAGCAGCTGCTCGGGGGAGGTGAGTTCCTCGCCGGTGGCGTCCTTGAAGTCCGCCTTCAGGCCGGCGCCGAGCGGGTCGGCGACGAGCAGTTGCAGCGCCTCGACGTTCTCGTCGTGGCTGAGCGGCGGCTGGACCCCCTGCCGGGTGGTGGTCCGTTCGACCTTGCCGGTGTCGAGGTTGACGGTCCGGGTGACGAGGCTGTCGTTCCGGTAGTCGTAGAACGTCACGTCCGCGCGCCGCGGCGCGTTCGTGGCGTCCAGTTCGCTCGCGTCCGGCTCGGCCAGGTCGACGCTGATCCGCTGCGGACCGCGCCGGCCCTCGACGTTCTCCCCGGCGTTGAACATCTGCTTGGTCAGAGCGAGTTGTTCGACGCGCCTGGTCTCGTCGTCGGTCAGCGGGTCGCTTCCCGTGCCCTTCTTCCCCTCGGCCGGCGCCTGCTCCACCACGCCCGGCCTGACGGCGTCCGAGCCCTGCCCGGCCGACTGCGCGGAGACCGCGCCCGTTCCGTCGTTCCCTCCCGAGTCGTCCGCCCCCGCCGTACCCGGCAGGGTGATCCCGACCATCACGGCGGTCCCCGCGACCGCCAGGCCCGCACCGGCCACCACCTTGCCCAGATGGCGGTGCACTATCCTGCGCACATCTTCCCCCTACTCCCCCTTGGTCACAGGGAGTACGTGTCTGCCCCACTGGTTCGGCACACTTCGCCCACGGGGCGCTGCATGCACTGGTCGCCGGGTAAGAGGGACGTAAGTCATCTGGGGTTCCATCAGTTTCGGGCAGACTCATGACCAAGGCACCCCCACGCGCAAGACACACCTGGAAGAGTCGACTTCATGCAGGTCTGGCCTGGAGAGGCATATCCGCTCGGCGCCACGTACGACGGCGCCGGGACCAACTTCGCGGTGTTCACGGAGACCGCGGACCGAGTCGAGCTGTGTCTGCTGCACGACGACGGCTCCGAGACCGCGGTGGAACTCCGCGAGAGCGACGCCTTCGTCCGGCACGCCTACTTGCCGGGGGTGATGCCCGGACAGCGCTACGGCTTCCGGGTGCACGGCCCGTACGACCCCGGTCGCGGGCTGCGCTGCAACTCGGCGAAGCTGCTGCTCGACCCCTACGCGAAGGCGGTCAGCGGGTCGGTGCGCTGGGGCGAGGAGGTGTACGGCTACCACTTCGGCGATCCCGACAAACGCAACGACCTGGACTCCGCCCCGCACACCATGACCTCGGTGGTGATCAACCCGTACTTCGACTGGGGCGACGACCGGCGGCCGCGCACCGAGTACCACCACACGGTGATCTACGAGGCCCATGTCAAGGGCCTGACGATGCGCCATCCGGGGCTGCCCGAGGAACTGCGGGGCACCTACGCGGGCCTGGCGCACCCGGCCGTCATCGAGCACCTGACGGAGCTGGGCGTCACGGCGCTGGAGCTGATGCCCGTCCACCAGTTCGTCAACGACCACCGCCTGGTCGACATGGGACTGAACAACTACTGGGGCTACAACACGATCGGATTCTTCGCCCCGCACAACGCGTACGCCTCCTGGGGCGACCGCGGCCAGCAGGTCCTGGAGTTCAAGTCGGCGGTCCGGGCGCTGCACGAGGCCGGGATCGAGGTGATCCTGGACGTCGTCTACAACCACACCGCCGAGGGCAACCACCTGGGCCCGACGCTGTCCTTCCGGGGCCTGGACAACCCGTCGTACTACCGGCTGACCGACGACCCCCGCTACTACATGGACACCACCGGCACCGGCAACTCGCTGCTGATGCGGTCCCCGCACGTCCTCCAGATGATCATGGACTCGCTGCGGTACTGGGTCACCGAGATGCACGTCGACGGCTTCCGCTTCGATCTCGCGGCCACGCTGGCACGGCAGTTCCACGAGGTGGACCGCCTGTCGTCCTTCTTCGACCTGGTGCAGCAGGACCCGGTGGTCTCCCAGGTGAAGCTGATCGCCGAGCCCTGGGACGTGGGCGAGGGCGGCTACCAGGTGGGCAACTTCCCGCCGCTGTGGACCGAGTGGAACGGCAAGTACCGCGACACCGTGCGCGACCTGTGGCGCGGCGAGCCGCGCGCGCTCGCGGAGTTCGCGTCCCGGCTGACCGGCTCCTCCGACCTCTACCAGGACGACGGCCGCCGCCCGCTGGCCTCCATCAACTTCGTGACCTGTCACGACGGTTTCACCCTGCACGACCTCGTGTCGTACAACGACAAGCACAACGCGGCCAACGGCGAGGACAACCGGGACGGCGAGAGCCACAACCGCTCGTGGAACTGCGGGGTCGAGGGGCACACCGACGACCCCGGGGTCCTGGAACTGCGCGAACGGCAGATGCGCAACTTCGTCGCCACGCTGATGCTCTCCCAGGGCGTGCCGATGATCGGGCACGGCGACGAGTTCGCGCGCACCCAGCAGGGCAACAACAACGCCTACTGCCAGGACAACGAGGTGGCCTGGGTGGACTGGCCGGGCCCCGAGGACGAGAGCGGTCTGCTGGCCTTCACGCGCGCGATGGCGCGGCTGCGCAAGGAGCACCCGGTGTTCCGGCGCCGGCGCTTCTTCCACGGCCGCCCGGTGGAGGGCACCCACGACGAGCTCTCCGACATCGCCTGGTTCACCCCCGAGGGCCACGAGATGGCCCAGCAGGACTGGGGGTCGGCACAGGCGTCGGCACTGACCGTGTTCCTCAACGGCAACGCGATCTCGGAACCGGGCACCCGCGGGGAGCGGATCGCCGACGACTCCTTCCTGCTCATGTTCAACGCGTCCCCGGAGCCGCTGGAGTTCCTGGTGCCGGTGAACCACGGCAGGCAGTGGGAGGTGGTGGTGGACACGGCCAGGGCCGAGGAGCCCGCGGCGGGGCCCAAGGTGGACGGGGGTGCCCGGCTGACCCTGGTCAGCCGGAGCATGACCGTGCTGAAGAGGCCGGCCTAGGGACGCCCCGAGGGGCACTGTGCCGCAAGCGGTGACAGAGAAGCCGGCGGGGCGGGTACGAGGTCTGCATGACAGCTGAGCGAACCGCCTCCGCCCCGCCCACGGCCACCTACCGCCTGCAGCTCCAGCCCGGCTTCCCCTTCTCGGCCGCCGCGGCGGCCGTGCCCTACCTCTCCTCGCTCGGCGTCTCCCACCTGCACCTGTCCCCCGTCCTGGAGGCCGTCCCCGGCTCCGCGCACGGCTACGACGTCGTGGACCACGCGCGCGTGCGCGAGGAGCTGGGCGGCGAGGAGGGGCTGCGCGCGCTCGCGCGCACCGCGCGGGAACACGGTCTCGGCCTCGTCGTCGACATCGTGCCGAACCACATGGCCATGTCCCCCCGGCACAACCACGCCCTGTGGGAGGTCCTGCGCGAGGGGCCCGGGTCGCCGTACGCGCGCTGGTTCGACGTCGACTGGGAGGCGCAGGGCGGCCGGCTGCTGGTGCCGGTGCTCGGCGGCCCGGTCGGCGAGGTGCTCGATCAGCTCGTGGTCGACGGCGACGTGCTGCGCTACCACGAGCACGCCTTCCCGCTCCGGGAGGGCACCGCGGGCCTGCCGATGCCGGAGTTGCTGGACGCCCAGTGGTACCGCCCGGTGTGGTGGCGGCTGGCCAGGACCGAGCTGAACTACCGGCGGTTCTTCAGCATCTCGGAGCTGATCGGGGTGCGGGTCGAGGATCCGGAGGTGTTCGACGCCACCCACGCCAAGATCCTCCAGCTGCTGCACGAGGGGGTGGTGGACGGACTGCGCGTCGACCACCCGGACGGGCTCGCCGACCCCGACGGCTACCTCGCCCGGCTGCACAAGGCGAGCGGCGGCCGCTGGACCGTCGTGGAGAAGATCCTGGCCGACGGCGAGCGGCTGCCGGACGGCTGGCCGGTCGCGGGGACCACCGGGTACGACGCGCTGCGCCAGGTGGACGGCCTGTTCACGGATCCCGCGGGCGCCGGGGAACTGCTCGGCGGGTACCGGCGGTTCGCGGCTCCCCAGACGGACCGGGGCGGCGACTGGCCGGCGACCGTGCGGCGGGCCGCCTACAAGGTGCTCACGCACGAGCTGGCGGCCGAGACGGACCGCCTGACCCGGGCCGCCGCGCGCGCGTGCGCGACCTCTCCCGATCCGGCGCTGCGCGACCGGGCGCCCTGGGCGCTGCGCATCGCGCTGGAGGAACTGCTGGTGCGGATGCGGGTGTACCGGCCGTACACCTCCGGCGACACGGCCGCCGTGGTCACCGAGCGGGCCGCCGCGGAGGCGCGGTCCGCCTTCGTGGTGCCCGAGGAGGGCGGGGCCGTGGACGTGGTGCGTGGGCTGCTGCTGGCGGCGGACGACGGGCCCGGGCCCGAGGAGTTCCGCACGCGGTTCGCGCAGACCTCCTCGGCGCTGCGGGCCAAGTCGGTGGAGGACACGGCGTTCTACCGGTATGTGCCGCTGCTGTCCGCGACCGAGGTGGGCGGCGCTCCCGGCAGCCCCGCGGTCTCCCCCGACGGCTTCCACGGGTACTGCGCGCGCGTGCAGCGCGACTGGCCGCTCACCGGGACGGTGGTGACGACGCACGACACCAAGCGCAGCGCGGACGTCCGGGCGGCCCTGGCCGTGCTGACGGAGTGCCCCGAGCGGTGGGCGGACGTGCTGACCGAGGTGACCCACGACGGTCCGGCGGGCCCGGACGCGCAGCTGGCGTGGGCGGCCTGGCAGACGGTGTTCGGGCTCGGTCCGGCGGCCGGCGAGCGGGTGCGGGAGGCGCTGCTGAAGCACGTCCGGGAGGCGGGCCTCTACACGAGCTGGACGGAGCAGGAGCCGCCGTACGAGGAGGCGGTGGCCTCGTTCGTCGCGGAAGGGCCGTGCGGGGTTCCGGGCGAGCGTGTGGCCGCCTTCCGGGACTCGCTGGGCCCGCACGTCCGGGCCAACGTGCTCGGCACGGCCCTGGTCCATCTGACGATGCCGGGGGTGCCGGACGTCTACCAGGGCACGGAGGGCGAGTTCCGGGCGCTGGTGGACCCGGACAACCGGCGGCCGGTCTCCTTCCCGCCCGAGCAGCCGGGCGAGAAGGACGCGGTGACGAGGGCCGCGCTGCGGCTGCGGGCGCGCCGCCCGGCCGTCTTCGGCGACACGGCGACGTACGAGCCGCTGGCGGCCGAGGGGCCGGCCGCCGAGCACTGTCTGGCGTTCGCGCGCTCCGGGGCGGTGGTCACCGCGGTGACCCGGCTGTCGCTGCGGCTGGCCGCGGCGGGCGGCTGGCGGGACACGGAGCTGCCGCTGCCGCCGGGGCGGTGGGTGGACGTGCTGGCGCCGGAGCGGGAGTTCTCGGGGCACGCGCGCGTGGCCGGGCTTTTCGAGGCGCTGCCGGTGGCGCTGCTGGAACGGGTGGACGACGGGAGCTGAGGGCCGGCGCCAGATGAGCTGAGAGACCCAACCACATTCACTCGTACGGGTGAATATACGGTCGATTCGCAGGGGTGCCGAAACTCGTCGGGCCCCTGCCGCGTCGGTAAGGGCGCGCGGAGCCGTTCCGCGCCCCGCAATGGCTTCGCACCCCCGCCGACGCCGACCGCCCACGCCGGACGACCTGGCACGCACCCGGGCGCCCCCTGGAGCCTCCCCCGGGAGGTTCTTGACAGTTCACCTATGCCGTGCGGGACTGGGGAATGCGAAGCCGGGCGGACCTGACGGGGGTGAGTCCACTGCCGGAGCTGCGTTACCCCAGTGTTCCCGAACTGGTCGCGACCGCCCGGGCGCTGGCCGCTCACCGGCCCGGCCTGTGCACGCTGCGGCAGATCGGCCTCTCCCGCGCGGGCAGACCCCTGCACCTGCTGTCCGTCGGGCACGCCCGGCAGGCGGTACTGGTGGTCGCCGGCGCCCACGCCAACGAACCGGCCGGCGGCGGCACCCTCCAGCTGCTCGCCGAACGGGTGCTGAGGGAGCGCGAGCTGCGGGCACGGACCTCCTGGCACTTCCTGCTCTGCGCGGACCCGGACGGCGCCAGCCTGCACGTCACCCCCGCACCGCGCAGCCTGCTCGACTACCACCACGGCTTCTACCGTCCGGCGGGCCCCGAACAGCCCGAGTGGTCACCGTCGGTGCTGCCCCCGGACCGGCTGCCGCCCGAGACGCTGGCCCTGCTCAGCGTGATCGACGAACTGCGCCCCTACCTCCAGGTGACCCTGCACGGCACCGATCTGGGCGGCAGCTGGGTGCAGCTGACGAAGGACGTGCCGGGACTCGCGGAACCGTTCGCCAAGTCCGCGGCGGAGCTGCACATCCCGGTGGAGACGGGTGCCTCGGACGCCGCGGGCTGGGCCGCCTCCGGTCCCGGTGTCCGGGTGATGCCCGGTCCGGGCTCGGGGGTGGCCTACCCGAGCCTGCCCGACGACGCGCGGCACAGCACCTGGTACCACGCGCACCGCTACGGGGGTCTGACGGCGGTGGTCGAGGTGCCGATGTGGGCCAGCGACCTGGTCGACGACCCGGCACCGCACCCAGGGCCCGCCTCGGCGATGCGGCGGCTGGCCGGCCGGCTGCTGCGGGACTCGCGGGAGGTGGAGCGGGTGCTCGCCGAGGCACTGCCCCGGCTGGACGGGTTCCTGGACGGGCCGTTGCTGCGGGCGGCGAGCTGGGCCCTGGGGCTGATCCCCGGGCTCGCCGAGGACTGGATCCGCAGGTCGCCGATCGACACCACCCGGGCGTACATCGGCAGTGTGGACGCCTTCGGGCGGCGGCTGCCGTTGCGGGCGGCGTCGATGCTGCTGCGGGTGCTGCGGGAGGCGGACGACCGCGCGGCGCCGCGGCTCGAAGAGCTGGTGTCCTCCTGGTGCGACGCCTACGGGGAGCGCTTCCAGGCCCGCTGGGTGCCGGTGGAGCGCCAGGTGGAGCACCAGGCCAGGACGGTGCTGGCGGCCGCGCAGCACGCCCGTGAGCGGGCCGCGTGAGGCTCCGGGGCCGGCCCGGTGGCGCGCCTTCCCCGGCAGCCGCACGCCGCGCTCGGACTCAGCCGTCGAGGGCGAAGACCGATCCCGTGCGCGCCGCCATCCCGCAGGAGTTCGAGAACGTCTCGCGGTAGTCGACCGGCCGGCCGTTCCACTGCCCGCGCGCCCGCGCGGTCACGGGGGCGTAGACCATCGGGCACATGGCGCCCTCGGCCGGGGTGAGACGCGCGACGTCACCGCCCACCGCGCCCAGTTCGGCGCAGGCATCGGCGGCCCTGGGGTGCCCCTGGGGCGGGTCGCACAGCAGGAGCGTGCCTCGTGTGCCGCCGGAGCCGTCCTCGCCCCTGGTGACGCTCAGGTACAGGTAGTCGCCGTCACGGGCCGCACCCGGCAGGGCCTGGGCCGGGCCGGCGGCGAGGAGCAGGGCGGCCGCCGGCAGGGCGACCGCGGCGGCCGCGGTTCTGATCAGATGGTTCATTCCCTGTGCATCGGCACCGTGGCGCCGGTGCCCCAGCCCGGCTCACCCGAACGGGCACGCACGCGCGCGTGGCGGCGGGCCAGTTCGAAGGTGCTGAGGACCACCCGTGTCTGGTACTCGGCCTGACGCGCCACCGGGATCCAGCGCGCGCCGAAGGTCTGCTCGAACTCCGCGCACCAGGTGTCGATCAGCCGGTCCAGCTCGGGCAGGGCGCCGGCGGGGTCGTGGCCGGTGCCGCGCAGCAGCCGGTGCAGCAGCCCGGCGGCGCGCAGGACCAGCCGCCGCCCGGCGATCCCCAGGGCGGCCAGATGGGCGCTGCTCAGCGGGGGCAGCGGGCGGGCGGCGTCGGTACCGGGGTCCCAGGCGTCGGCGAGCCCCGGCCAGACCAGCAGATAGTCGTCCACCGGCGCGAGCAGCCGGGCCGATTCCGGCGTGCCGGTCAGCTGGGGCCGGATCCGGGCCAGGACGCCCTCCAGGAGGGCGGTGTCGTGCCGCAGGGCCCGGCTGACGGCGCGCAGCTCGGCGTCCCGGTCGACGGGCGGGCCGCCGTCCTGGACGGCCGCCGCGCCCCACATGGGCGCCTCGACGACGGCGGTGACGGTGCCGTGCCGGTGCGGACGGAACCAGGTGGACTCGACGGCCGCCTCCGTGATGGCGGCGGCCAGATCGGCCCGGCGGGGCGGTGGCACCCGGTAGACGGCCGGGCCCAGGGTGGGCCAGTACAGGGCGTCGTAGGCGCCGAGTTCGCGGGGGATGCCGAGCCGGCTCGCGGTGTGTGCGAGACGCGGCGCGAGGCCCGGCAGGTCGTCGGTGAGCTCGACGAAGCCGCCGCCGACGTCGACGCCGTGCAGCGAGCACTGGAGGAAGGGCCGCAGTTCGTCCTGGAGGTCCAGCAGGGCCCGGGTCTCGGGCAGGACGGCGCCGTCCGCGCCGTCGGGCAGCCACTCGGGCTGCTCCAGGAAGCCGGGCCGGAAGAAGTGCCGGAAGTAGTGGCCGAGCGTGTACGGCCCGGCCAGCCAGCCCTCGTTGCGGCGTGAGCCGTCCGGGTCCAGGCACAGCAGCAGGTTCCACGTGACGTCGGCGTCCTCGGTCAGCCGCGGATCGGCGAGGACCCGGTCGGCGAGGCGGAGCACGGTGGCGCCGCCGACCGGTTCGTTGGCGTGCGGGCCGGCCACCACGAGGGTGTGCCGGCTGCCGTGACCGATCGAAAGCAGCCACATCGGAGCGCCCGCGCGTGAGGTCCCGATCCGGTGCAGCCGGGCGTCCCGGGGATGGTCGGCGACCAGTGCGGCCGCCTGCGAGGACAGCTCGTCCACAGACGGAAAGCGGTGGAGGGGCGGCAGGGCACACCTCCACGATGCTGTGCCGTCGGTTCACATGATGTGCATGAAGTACGCACAGTCAGTCACGACTTGAGGGGTACGTCAACACCGCGGCGGACAAACGTTTTGAGCCACTTAAGAGAAGGTGCCGAACACGAGGGCGGCGAGGGCGCGGCGAGAGGTCGCGCGCTCAGTGCGCCGAGAGCCGGAAGTGCACGCGGCCGAACCCGACCTGGTCTCCCTCGCGGACGACGGCCGCGCCGATCACCCGGCGCCCGTTCACGGTCGTGCCGTTGGTGGAGCCGAGGTCCCTGAGGACCCACAGGCCGCCCTGCCGGTGGAGTTCCGCGTGCACCCGGGAGACCGTCTCGTGGTTGAGCCGCAGCCCGCTGGCCGGGTCGCGGCCGATGCGCAGCGGATGCCCGGCGCCGGGGTGCGGCAGCAGCAGCTTGGGCAGCCGCTCGGCCTGCCAGGCGCGGCGCAGCCGTACCGTGAACCCGGAGACGGCCTCGACGGTGCCGAAGAGCACGCGCGCGAAGCGGCTCTCCGGAACCAGGTCGGCGGTGAGCACGGCGAGTTCGTCGGCGCGGCGGGCGGCCAGCGCCAACTCCATGCGGCGCACGAACGTGTCGTGCGACAGCCGTCCCATGGCGACG
The DNA here is from genome assembly GCF_042897315.1 of Streptomyces sp. NPDC001068. NCBI lineage: Bacteria > Bacillati > Actinomycetota > Actinomycetes > Kitasatosporales > Streptomycetaceae > Streptomyces > Streptomyces sp. NPDC001068. The sequence goes on from NZ_JBIAYD010000001.1 coordinate 893,127, forward strand.
CCGTCGCGCAGCACACTCAGCGCTTTCTCGCGCTCCGCGTCGGACAACCGCGCGGGATAGGTGTTGAACTCGAAGGACGACGTCACGCTGCCGATTCTGGGTCAGTGAACCGCGGGTGTCCAGAAAACGGGGAAACGGCCGTCACGCGCGCGTACGTACGGCGACACCCGTCGGCAAAGCCGGGATTCAAAGCGGATTGATCTCTTTTCGCGGCACGATGGACGGGCTACCTCACGATGAGCCAGACGAAGGGGAACCGTCCGTGCAGTTCGAGGTGTGGGCACCGCAGGCAGACCGTGTGACGCTCCATTGCGACGGCGCCGTGAGCGCGTTGGAGCGTGATCCGCGCCGGCCGGGCTGGTGGGCCGGGGAGGCGGACGCCGAGGACGGCACCCGGTACGGCTTCGCTCCGGACGACGGCCCGGTGCTGCCCGACCCGCGCTCGCGCCGCCAGCCGGACGGGCCGGACGGGCTCAGCGCGGTCGTCGACCACGCAGGGTACGAATGGCGGGCCGCGTGGCCGGGACGCGCGCTGCCGGGCGCGGTCCTCTACGAGCTGCACGTGGGCACGTACACCCCCGAGGGAACCCTGGACGCGGCCGCCGATCGCCTGGAACACCTCCGGGAACTGGGCGTGACGCACGTGGAGTTGATGCCGCTGTGCCCCTTCCCGGGCCGGCACGGCTGGGGGTACGAGGGCGTCTCGCTGTGGGCGGTGCACGAGCCGTACGGCGGGCCCGAGGCGCTGAAGCGGTTCGTCGACCGGGCGCACGGCCTCGGGCTCGGTGTCGTCCTGGACGTGGTCCACAACCACCTCGGCCCGTCCGGCAACCACCTGCCGGCGTTCGGGCCGTACTTCACCGACACCCACCACACGCCCTGGGGCGCGGCGGTCAACCTGGACGCGCCCGGCTCCGACGAGGTGCGCGCGTACCTGGTGGGGAGCGCGCTGGCCTGGCTGCGCGACTACCGGATCGACGGGCTGCGCCTGGACGCGGTGCACGCGCTGTGCGACACGCGCGCGTGCCACTTCCTGGAGGAGCTGTCCTCGGCCGTGGCGGGCCTGGCCGGCGAGTCGGGCCGGCCGCTGTTCCTGGTCGGCGAGTCCGACCTGAACGACCCGCGGGTCATCACCGCGCGCGCGGAGCACGGCCTCGGCCTGGACGCGCAGTGGAACGACGACTTCCACCACGCCCTGCACACCGCGCTGACCGGGGAGTCCCAGGGCTACTACGCCGACTTCGCACGCGCCCCGCTGGCCGCCGTCGCCAGGACCCTCACCGGTGGCTACTTCCACGACGGCACGTACTCGAGCTTCCGGGGCCGCCACCACGGCCGTCCGCTGGACCGGGCACGGGTGGCCGGGCACCGCCTGCTCGGCTACTCCCAGACCCACGACCAGGTGGGCAACCGGGCCCAGGGCGACCGTCTCTCGGCCACCCTCTCCCCGGGCCTGCTGGCCTGCGCGGCCGCCCTGACGCTCACGGCACCCTTCACGCCGATGCTGTTCATGGGCGAGGAGTGGGCGGCGGGCACCCCCTGGCAGTTCTTCACCGACCACACCGACCCGGACCTCGCGGAGGCGGTACGACGCGGCAGGCGCCGGGAGTTCGCGGCCCACGGGTGGGCCGAGGAGGACGTGCCCGATCCGCAGGACCCGGCGACCCGGGAGCGGTCCTGCCTGGACTGGTCGGAGCCGGAACGCGAGCCGCACGCCCGCGTGCTGGCCTGGTACCGCCGGCTGATCGCCCTGCGCCACGAACAGCCGGACCTCACCGACCCCGACCTCGCCGACACCAAGGTGGCGTACGACGAGGAGGCACGCTGGCTGGCGTTCCGGCGCGGTGACGTGCGGGTCGCCGTCAACCTGGGCGCGGAGCCCGCCGCGATCCCGCTGGGCACCGCCCGGGTGCGGGTCCTGGCCGCGTGGGACGCCGTGACGGCACCGGACGCGGGCGGGATGCTGCGGGTGCCGGGCGAGTCGTGCGTGGTACTGACCTGAGCCCGCGCACCGGCGGACGGAGTATCGGAGACGGGGTACCTGAGACGGGGTAACGGAGCACGTGCGGGACGCCGGGGGTGCCCGGGTACCCGTGCGTGCCCTACGTCTCCTCGTCCGTGACGTCGTCGTCCCGCAGATCCGACACTCGCTCCAGCAGGATCGCCTCCCAGGCGCGCCGGAGCCGGGTGCGCAACAGGGGCAGGGGGCTGTCGTCACGGCCGTCGAGGCGGTCGGTGAGGCGGACGACGGTGTCGCAGCGGGCGAGCCACAGGCCGCGCAGGCAGGGCCGCACGCCGTAGCCGGCGAGGGTGGCCGCGCGGACGGCCGCGCCGGAGCCGACCGCGAGGACGAGCCCGGCGATGTCCTCGGCGGGGTCCCCCACCGCCGCGTCGGTCCAGTCCAGGACACCGCGCGTCCTGCCGTCGGCGCTGACCACCAGGTGCTCGCCCTTGAGGTCGTGGTGGACCAGCACGGCCGTACCGGGCTGGGCGGTGAGCTGGGCGGCGCTCGGAGACGTGAAGTGGAGCAGCGGCGCGGGGTCGAACTCGTCGGCGACGGCGAGGCGTTCGGCGGCGGGCAGGGCCATCCTGCGCAGCGCCTCCAGCGAGCGCGGCGGGGTGCGTGGCACACCGAGCGTCTCGGCCTGCCGCACCGGCACCTCGCGCAGGCCGGTGAGCAGTCCGGCCAGATCGGCCTCGCCGACCGCGGAGACGTCGTGCTCCTCGGCCGTGCCGCCGGGGATCGCGGTGTCCAGGGTGTACGTCAGCCCCGGCGCCCACTCGCCGCGCGCGACGCCGGCGGGGACCGCGACGGGCAGGTGCGGGCGCACCAGGTCCCGCAGCCGCAGTTCGCGGCGCTGGCGCGCGGAGGCCTCGCGGTCGGGCGCGAGACGCAGCACGTACCGGTCGCCGACCCACCAGGTCGAGTGCTCACCGCCCGCCGTCACGGGCCGGACGTCGGGGCCCGGGGCTCCGGTCGCGCCTTCCTTGAGCAGCGAACGGGCCAGTCGGCGGACGGTGTCCGCGGTGGGTGTCGGTGCCTGGGTCATGGGTCGTGCCGTCGCCGTTCGGGATGAGGTGGGGGCGAGAGGGTCGGCGGAGCCGGACCGGTCAGCTCACCATGACCATCTCGCGGGTGGTGTTGTTGAAACGACGCCCGCCCTCCTCGGTCACCGTGACGATGTCCTCGATCCGGACCCCGAAGCGGCCGGGCAGATAGATGCCGGGTTCCACGGAGAAGCACATCCCGGGCACGAGCGGCTGCTCCTCGCCCTCGATCATGTACGGCGGCTCGTGCGTGGTGACGCCGATGCCGTGGCCGGTGCGGTGGATGAAGAACTCGCCGTACCCGGCGTCGGTGATGACCGCGCGGGCGGCCCGGTCGACCTCCTGGCAGGCGGCACCGGGGCGGACGGCCCGGAAGCCCGCCTCCTGGGCGGCGCGCACGATGTCGTGCACTTCGCGTTCCTCGGCGGTCGGCGGGCCCACGTGCACCGTCCGGGTGGTGTCGGAGCCGTACCCGTCCTTGAGGCCGCCGAAGTCCAGGACGACCATGTCCCCGTCCTGGATGACCCGGTCACCCACCTCGTGGTGCGGGTTGGCGCCGTTGGGGCCGGAGCCGACGATGGTGAAGTCGACCTGTTCGTGGCCGAAGCGGCGCAGCAGGTCGGCGAGGTCGTGGCCGACGTCGGACTCGCGGCGGCCGGCGAAGGGAACCTTGCGGATCTCCTCGAACGTCTCGTCGGCGGCCGCTCCCGCGGCGGCGAGGAGTTCGAGTTCGGCCGCGTCCTTGACGGCGCGGAGCATGGGCAGCGCGTCGGTGAGGGAGGCGTAGGAAGTGCCGGGGAGCGTCTTCTGCAGACCCAGCAGGTGCATGGCCCAGGCGTTGTCGCTGATGCCGAAGCGGCCGTCCTTGGCGAGCAGTTCGGCGGTCACGGCGTAGGGATCGACGCCGTCGGTCCAGTCCCGCAGACTCAGCACGGCCGCGCCGTCGGCCTTCTCCGCGTCGGGGGCCTCCAGGGTGGGGACGATCAGCACGGGGTCACTGCCGGGGGCCAGCACCAGGAGGGTGAGCCGTTCGGTGACCGCGGTGGGGGTGTACCCGGTGAGCCACACCATGTCCGGACCGGGGGCGATCAGGAGGCCGGCGAGTCCGGCGTCGGCCGCGGTCCGCGCCGCGCGCGCCATACGGGACTTGTAGTCGCCGGCGCTGAAGGGCGCGGCAGGGGTGGTGCCGGTCATCGGGCCTCCGTGCACGGGTGTGGGTGCCTGCGGGGAGCATCCTGCCGGGTACGGAAGGGCCGCGCGAGCCGGTTTGCGCGGAAGCGCGCGGTGTGTCGCCGCCGCGGGGCACGGGGGCTGGTGAGCGCACCACGTATCCGGAACCACCGCCGGCTGCTGAGCGCGCCGCCTCTTTGGGACGGCCGCCAGCCGCTGATCAGGTCACGACGCCGGGGACGACCGTCAGCTGCTGGTAGCCGCCGCTCTCGTGCCGCACCGTGAGTTTCAGCTCGCTGCCCGGCCGGGCGTCGGCGACCGCGCGGACCAGGTCGGACACGCTGTCGATCCGCCGGTCGCCGAGCTGGAGCAGGAGGTCGCCGCGGACCAGCCCCGCCGTGTACCCCGGCCCCGGCACATGCACGCCCACCACCAGCGCGCCCACCTTCTCGGCGTCCACGGCCTCCACGCCCAGCGTCGCGGCGGCCCTCGGCGCGGGCGCCGGGGTGGCCGGGCGGACGGGCACCGGTGTCGGCGCCGGGGCGCGCTGCCGAAGTTCCGCCAGTCTGCTCATGCCGATCACCGTGGCGCCGGCGGTGCCGAGTCCGACCCCGGTGAGCACCAGGACCGCGCCGACCGCCAGGCCGAACAGCAGGGACCTGACCCGCCGGCCGCGCCGCCGCGCGGCGTGCGGGTGCCGGGCCGGCCCGGGCTCGGGGTCGGGCTCGTCCCGGCGTTCCTGACCTGGGATCGGCTTGGGACGCAATGCGGTCTGTTCCATGGTTCGCCTCCAGCCGCAGCTCTACCCGGCGCACGTGGGCCCGACGAGACACGAACGAGTGAGACTGCCCCCGGGTGCGGAGCGGGAAGGCTCGGGTCCCACCTGCGCTCCGGCCGCACGGGGGCGGCGCGCCACGAGGCCCGCCACCATCCTCGCGGGTGTCCCGTCGCACACCGGTTCCCCCGCGGACCGGCGGGCCCGGCGCGGGACTCCCGGCAGGGTCCGCGCCGGTGCCGCCGGTGCCGCCGGTGTCGTCAGGCGACCGGGAGGACCGGGGCGGTCGGGGCAGTCGGGAGGGCCGGGGCGGTCGGGGGGCGGTCCGGGAGGAAGCCGTGGGCCCGGCGGGCGAGGTGGTCCGCCCGGTAACGGTCCACCCCCCGGTGCCAGTTCAGGACCCCGGCCATCCAGTTCTGCAGGTCGCGGACATAGCCGTCCATGGCCGCACGCGCCTCGGCGGACAGCTCGAAGTCGTCGTACACGACCGGGAGTTCGTTGCCGATGACGTGCTCGAACTGCTGCATTCGCTGGGTCGTCAGATCGTGTACGACACGGAGCGCGGTCGGATAGTCGACGCCGAAGAAGTTCTGGACGACCAGGATCGCGTTGTGGAACTCGCCCTCGTACTGGATCTCCTTCTGGTACGAGAAGACGTCGTTGACGAGCATGCCGTAGTCGATGGCGGCGTTCTCCAGGGAGCGGACCGGGCCGCTGCGGTAGACCTCGCCGGGGATCGACGGGCCCCGGCCACGGCGGGCCAGGCTCAGCGTGAGGTCGGAGCCGAAGGTCGCCCGGCGCATCTCCAGGTAGTCGACGGGGTCGGGGACGCGGTGCTGCAGCTGGTTGGACATCTCCCACAGCCAGCTCTCGGTCATCCTGTCGACGGACTGCCTGAGCGCGAGCCGGTCCTCGGGGCTCATGCCGGCGGTCGTGCGGGCCCACAGGTCGGTCAGGCCGCGCTCCATGCCCGTGGCCGGCTCGGGGACGGGCTCGTCGGCGAGGGGCATGCAGGCGGAGAGGCGGGCCGTGGCGAGCCGGGCACCGGCCAGGTCGCGCCGGGTGCCGAAGACCAGGGGGTAGTAGTCGTCCGCGTAGGTGCCCCAGGCCAGCCAGTGGGCGCTGAGGTCGAGTTCCTCGGGGGTCGCGTCCGGATCGAGCCCGGCCGCGCAGAGCACCAGGTCGGAGGCGGCGAGCTTGTCCTCGTCCCAGACGCCTTCGGCGAGCATGCCGGTGGCGTGCATCCAGGCGGTCAGCCGGGGGCGGGCGGCGTCCAGGTGCGGGCTGAGGTCGACCTCGTAGGGCATGTGGAAGTCGGGCAGGAGGGAGGGGCCGACCTGCTGGAAGGGCACGTGGGTGTAGGCCCGCAGGCGCTCCGCGGCGGCCGACGCGAGCAGGGCGCCGACGTCGGCGGCGGAGGTGCCGGGGCCGGTGAGCTGCTGCCAGGCGGAGGGCCGGACGGCGCCCTGGTTCATGTAGCGGCTGGAGCGCAGGTGCCACTCGTGGCCGCCGGACTGCCAGTCCTGCAGGCCCTTGGTGTACGCGGCGATCGCCGCGGCCTGGTCGGGGGTGAGGCCCTTCTCGGCGGCGACGGCGGGGACTTCGGTGAGGGCGGTGTGCTCGAACTGGTGCAGGCGGGAGGTGAGGATGTCGTTGACGGTGTCGGCGGCCTCCTGGGTGGTGCAGCCGAAGAAGGTCTCCAGGACCAGCACGCCGTTGCTGTTCTCGCCCTCGTCCTCCACCTCGCGCTGGTAGGAGAACAGGTCGTTGCGCAGGTGGACGGCGTCGGCGAAGGTCTCCATCAGGACCCGCAGCGGACGCGTTTCGGCGGCGGCCGCGGGCACCTCGGCCGTGGCGTACTCGACGAGCCCCGCCGACCAGGGGGCGCCGCCGACCTTGCGGCGCATCTCGATGTACTCGACGGGGTTGGCGATCCGTCCCTCGTTGATGTTGGACAGTTCCCACATCGACTCGTTCAGCAGGTGCTCGGTGGCGACGGAGAAGCGGAGCCGCCAGTCGACCGACATCGACGGCACGGTGCGCGCCCACAGGTCGGCGAGTCCCGCCTCGACCGGGTTCCGCGGTTCCGGTACGGGGGTCGCCAGATCGAGCGGCATGAACAGCGGGAGCCGTTCGAGATGGGCCTTGCCGGCGGCCCGGTCCTGGGTGCGCTTGTACATGTCGAGGAAGTGGTCGTCGAAGAAGAACACCCACACGTACCAGTCGGTGATCAGCGACAGGGCGGGGCCGTCGCAGTCGGGATGGGTGTAGCCGCACAGCAGGCCGTAGTCGTGTGCCTCCAGGTCGGCCTGGGTCCAGATCCCGGAGCCCTCCAGCATGCCCATCCCGCGGGCCCAGTCGGTGGAATGGGCCCGGGCCTCCTCCAGATGCGGATTGAGCCGCGCGGGATACGGCATGTAGAAGTGCGGGAGTTCGAACGGCTGCGTCATGGCCGGGCCCTACCCGGGGCCTCCGACCGCCATCCGCCGCGGGACACATGATCACACCATCGCGTGAACCCGGGCGGATTCCGCGATCCTTGGGCGGCCTCTGTGGCGTCCGCGCCGCACGCCTCTCTCCGGCCTCCCGCCCGGACACCCAACCGGCGACGGCCACCGACCACTCGGCCCGTCCCCGGCCCCCGTCTCCCGCTTTCGTCTCCCCAGCGGTGTCAAGCCCCGCCCGACGAGCGTGGATTGACCTGGATCAGGGCGTGGGTGCCCGCGGTTCGCCAGCGCTGCCCCTCGGCCGCGTCCAGGGCCGCCTCGGTGCCCGCGGAGAGGCCGGTGATCACATCGGACTTGAGGGTGCGCAGGGCGGCCACCGGGCCCGGGAACCAGGCGGTGACCTCGGCGAAGGGAGTGGTCGGCGGCCAGAGCCGATCACCCACCAGGCGCCGGTAGTTGAGGTCGCCCTTGAAGACGGTGAGGTCGGCGGAGGCGAATTCGGCGCGCAGGTCACCGGGCATCTCCGCGTACGGCAGCGGGGCGCAGGAGAAGGGGTGGGCGCGTACCGTGAGCCTGCCGTCCGACAGCGCCGACCAGAGAAGGCGGCCATACGCGGCGGCCGCACCGGACGCGCCGGTGAGCCTGCGCAGGGCGTCGAGCACGTCGGCGGTGGTGGCGTCGGAGACGTAGTAGGGATACGGCTTGACGTGCAGGACCGCGTCCGCGACCCGCCCGGTGTCCAGGAGATGCGCGATCAGCAGCAGGTCGGGGACGAGTTCGCGGCCCGCGTTGTCGGCGACCAGGCACAGGGTGCCGCCGCGGAGCAGCCGCCACAGTTCGGCGCCGTCGTCGGCGACCAGGGCGGAGACGGCCTCGCCCGACGCGGCCGAGAGGCGGAATCCGAGGTCGGCGCGGTTGCCCCAGAGGGAGCCGTGCAAGAGGGCCCGGTCCGGGTCGTCGCCGAGACCGTCGAGCGCGGCGAGTTCCTCGTCGGTCTCCTTGGCGTCGAGTTCGGCGAGCTTGAAGGGGCGGAACGGATCGATGCCCTGCCAGGGGCCGGGGCCGAAGTAGCCTACGGCGTCCAGGAGCCGGCGGTAGAAGTAGCTCTCCGACCACAGCCACGGCACGTCGAACCAGGACTGTCCGAGGTGGCCGTCCAGGCCCCAGCCGTGCCAGAGGTCGTCGCCGGGCAGCGGTTCGACCACGCCCTCGGTGCAGTCGTGCAGCAGCGCGTCGAGGGCGCGTTGCCGCGCGGGGTCGTAGGGGAAGGCGTCCCGCACCTGACGGATGATCGCCGGGTGCCGTTCGGCCAGCACGCTGTGCGGGAAGGGGCCGGTCGTGCCGAGGATCACGGGTGCGGCGGCGGAGTCGGGCATGGACGTCACGCTATCGCGCGAGGTGCCCGGCTCCGCCGAACCGGCGGCGCCGTCTGTCACGCCGTTCTGATCTCGCGCTCCAGCTGGGTGGCGAGGGTCATGTAGCGGGCGCGCCGGTGCACCGGCACCAGGCCGCGGATCATCAGGTACCACATCTCCGCGACCCTGCGTGGCAGGCGTGCCACCGGCTCCAGGCTGCGGCCGGCCACCCGGGTGCCGACGAAGAAGCAGACCAGGGAGTGGGCGACGGAGCCGATGTCGATGTCCGGGTGGACGTCGGACTCCTTGACCGCGCCCTGGAGTTTGCGGGTGGCGAACTCCAGGCCTTCGGTGAACGGGTGCCGCAGCGGGGGCCGTACGCTGACGTCCGCGGTGGCCAGCCGCAGTCCGGCGCGCGGGATCGGACCGTCGACGGAGAGCCGGGCGATCGCGAACGTGGTGCGCATCAGGGCCTCCAGCGAGGAGTACCCGCGGCTGTCCAGTTCCTTCACCAACTGGCTGGAGGTGCGGGACTGGAGTTCCATGATGGCGTGCGCCAGGTCCTCCTTGGCGGCGAAGTGGAAGTAGAGCGCCCCCTTGGTGACCTTCGCGTGTTCGACGATCTCACTCAGACTGGTGGATTCGTAGCCACGCCGGTCGAAGAGGTCGGCGGCGGCGGTGATGATCGTGGCACGGGTCTGCTCCGCGCGTAACTGCCTCGCCATCGACTCAACACTCCTCACGGCTCCAAACCGACGGGGCATGCGGTTTGTTTTTTACCCCGTGCACACGATAGCTCACCGTGCGGCAACGGGAGGCGACTGTGCGGACCTGGTGACGGACGCGCGCAAGTGGTGGGTGTGGCACCGCGATCGGCGGAACACACAGCACCGACGCACGAGAGCGGAAGAAGCAACTCCCTGTTGATCGTGCCGGATTCCGAAGGTGATGCGAACGGCCGGGCGCGCATCGGTGAGCCCAACAATACGAGCCGGACGGTTGGTTCTCAATGACGCCGTCGCCGGCCGCTGAACGGTGCGCGGCCGGAACCCGTACTCACTTCGGCAGACTTCGAACCCGCGCCCGCCTAGGAGACGTCCCGATGACCCGGACGACCGCCCGTGTGACGGGAGCCGCCGTCGCGGCTCCGCTGCTGCTCCTGTCGTGGGCGGCGGGGTCCGCCCAGGCGCACGGCGCGCCCACCGACCCCGTCAGCCGGGTCTACGCCTGCTCCCCCGGCGGCGGCAGCGCGGCGACGGCGGCCTGCCGGGCGGCGATCGCGGCGAGCGGGCAGAACTTCGCGGCGTGGGACAACCTGCGGGTGGCGGGTGTCGGCGGCCGCGACCGGCAGGTGATTCCGGACGGCCGGCTGTGCAGCGGCAACCTGCCGGCGTACCGGGGGCTCGACCTGGCGCGCACGGACTGGCCCGCGACCCGGCTGACCCCGGGCGCCCGGATGACGATGACGTACGCGTCGACGATCGCGCACGAGGGCACGTTCAAGCTCTATCTGACGAAGCCGGGTTACGACCCGGCGAAGCCGCTGAAGTGGTCCGATCTGCCCGCGCAGCCGTTCGCCGAGTTCCGGGACCCGGCCCTGACGAACGGGGCGTACCACTTCACGGCGACGCTGCCGGCCGACCGGACGGGACGTCAGATGCTGTACACGATCTGGCAGAACAGCAGCACGACGGACACCTACTACTCGTGTTCCGACGTGGTGTTCACGGCGAAGGCGAAGGGGAGCGGCGCCGTGCGCAGGGGCGGCACCGCGACTTCGAGCGCGCGGGCGAGCGCCACGCCGACTCCGAGCGCGTCGAAGAGCCCGACTCCCGCGGCCTCGCGGAGCGTTGCCGCCTCGACACGGCAGACGTCGGCGGCGGTCCCGGTCGATCCGACGACCGGAACCGCCACCGACGGCACTCCGGTGGCCTCCGACACGGCCTCGGGTTCGGGCCCGTCGGCGCCACTGCTGGCGGGCGGCGCCGCCGCGGTGCTGGTGCTCACCGCCGGCGCCGCCCTGGCGTCGCGTCTGCGTCGACGCTGACCGCCTTCGTCAGGAGGTCAGTTGACGAAGACGGTGGCGCCGTTGTCGCTGACCGGCGCGTACTTGGCGGTGAAGTATCCGGCGGAGAAGCAGAGCGAGGAGCCGGAGGTCTTCGTGAACGCCTGGTTGGCGAATGCGATGCTGTTGTCGGTATTGCTCGCCGTACCGGTCAGGCTCGGCGCCTGGTAGACGCAGGTGATGCTGCCCAGCAGCGTCTTCAGCTTCACCGTGGTCTGGATGGTGGAGCCGCTGGCCGGCGTGACGGTGAGGGTGCCCGCGGAGGCGACCGCGGTGGAGTAGGGCAGGTTGTCGACGGTGATGCTGGTGACGCCGGTGACACCGAGGACGTTGCTGGTGCAGCTGCTGGCGTCGAAGGTGTGTCCGCTGACCGACTCGGTGGCGGTGCCGGGGGCGGCCGGGTTGTCGGTGACCGTGGCGGTGAAGACCGAGGACGTGCACTTCACACCGCTGGTGCCGGTGGCGCTGGAGTAGAGGGTGGCGCTGGTGCCGGTGGCCAGCGGCGCGCTGAGCACGTCGCCCACGGCGACGGCGGTGCCGCCGGCGCTGCCGGTGGTGAGTACCGCGCCGTCCGCGGAGGCGGGAACGGTGGCGGCGGCCGAGAGGGCCACGACGGTACCGGCGAGGGCGAGCAGGGATCGCGTACGCATGCGGGTGCCTCTTTCCTTGGGGGGACTTGCATGAGGTGGGGAGAGGTGGGGGGTTGAGGGTGGGCGCGGGTGCGCCGCCAGCCGCTGCCGGCCCGTGACGCCTTCTCCGTACGCGACGGACCGGCAACGGCAGCCGAGCCGGACACCGGCCGAAGGTCTGGGGGGTTTGACCTTCTGCCGGGCCGGTTGCGGGCGTTCGGGCACGACCCCTGGGGGGAAGCGACCGTGCCGACGCCGTGAGCGGAGCGGTGATCGATGGGACCGGGAGACGGTCGGCACCGCTCGGCGGATCCGGCGCCACGGATCCGAAGGAAACCAGGGAGATTTGTAGACCTGATCAACCGTCAACGTCAAGAGAAGTCAAGGGAGTTGATTAACCGATCAAGGGAGTGCGAGGTCGGAACACAACTGACGCATATTCAACACCCTTTTTTCACAACCGCCTTGACCCCTTAATGTAACCGCCGGTAACTTTCGGCGTGGCTACTGCTGCGTAACGAGAAAGCCCTTGCGTCCGCCGGGAGTTGCGAGGAGGCGTACGCGGCAGCCGCTGTCCGCGCCAGGACAACGTGCCACTGGAGCCCAACCCGCGTGACTTGATGCATGGGAGCAGACATGGCCTCGTCCCCGGACATTCCGTCCGCCGACAACACGCCGGAGAACCCGGGAAGCGGTTCTCCTTCCGAAACGCCAGACACCACCGGAGCCGAGGGAGGGCAGCAAAGACGGGGACAGGTCCGCGCGCGCCGGGCCGCCGTGATGGCCGTCCCGGCCACCCTGGCCCTGGCCGGCCTCGCCGTCCTGACCGCGCAGGGGGCGCTCGGGGTGTCGTTCTCCATCTCCGGCATGCCCTTCACGGTCACCGCCAAGTCGCTCGACGGCACCGGCTTCGAGCAGTTCGGCGGCCTCGACAACATGATCAAGGACAGCCCGAACGAGGGCGACACCGGCGGTCAGGTGCTGATCGTCACCTCCGCGATCAAGAAGGCGACCCTGGACAGCCTGTGCCAGAGCGTCGACCTCGGCGGCGTCAACCTGCTCATCAAGGCGGGCAGCGGCTCTTCGAAGGTGGAGGCGACCGATCTCACCACCGACTCGACCGAGCTGTCGGGCGACGCGGCCTTCAAGAACATCGAGATCGGCAACGACGCGAGCACCCTCGACAAGGCCGGGGTCCAGGGACCTCCCGGCGTCTTCAGCCAGCAGGCCGACACCGTGCACATCGACAACCTGCGGCAGACCAACTACGCCACCACCGCCGCCGTGTTCAAGCTTCCCGGCCTGAGACTCAGCTTCAGCGACTCGGGCTGCTGATGTCCGGCACGGACACGCCGCACGAGGGATGGCGGCCCGCCTTCCGCGACTGGCGGGCCCGTCGGCCGTTCTGGGGCGGGCTGCTCCTGACCCTCGGCGGCGGGTGGATCCTGCTCACCGAGAAAGCCTCCCTGAAGGTCGTCATCCACATCGGCATGCAGGGCCTGGCGGGCTACCTGCTGCCGGTGGTGATGCTTATCTGCGGCCTGCTGGCCCTCTTCAACCCCTCGCAGCGGCTCTTCTACTCCGTGGTCGGCGTCCTGTGCTCCCTCGGCAGCTGGGTCACCTCCAACCTGGGCGGTTTCTTCATCGGCCTCGCCCTCGGGGCCGTCGGCAGCTGCATGATCTTCGGCTGGCTGCCGGACCAGGAACCGCGGGTGAGCCGACGGCGGCGGAAGAAGCAGGAACACGCGACGAAGGCCGTACAGGCGCACTGACGCGGGCTCCGGACAGCACGCCACCAGCTGTGGCGACATGTCCGGAGCCCCCTCGTCTTCGGTGCCGGATCCGGTGCCGCGGCCCCGGCACCGGCATCACCATCGCGCCGCCATGAAGGCAGCGCGCTCAGGCCGGGCCGCCCGGGCGCCGGCCGGGGTCCGCGGGCGTCAGATCGCGGTGGCGGTCGGCTCGGCGGCCTTGGCGGGCTCCGGCTGCGCGGCAGCCGCGGTCGGCTCCGCCGCCATCCGCACCGAGGTCGGCTCCACCGGTGCGGCGGCGTCGTCCGTCTTCATCGCCTTCGCCTCGCTCTTGAGGATGCGCATCGACTTGCCCAGGGCCCGGGCGGTGTCGGGCAGCTTCCGGGAGCCGAAGAGCACGATGAAGACGATCGCGACGACCAGCAGGTGCCAGGGTTCCAGTCCGTTACGGAGCATGACCGCCCCCTCCCTTTCTCACGTTGTTCGGTGCCGACGAGAGGCGCTTCCCGCACCCTGGCCGAGCGGCGACGATTGCCACATTGCGCAACTGTACAACCCTGCCGCACGGGCGGTGGCGGGACCCGGCCGCGCGATCGCTACGGCCGGCGCCGGTCATGGCGTGCCCGTACCGCCCGCAGGGCCGGCGCGTACAGCCCCATGACGGCGGCGAGCAGCAGCGGGTAGACGGGCGGCAGCCCGGTCATGCCCAGGGCCGCGCCCAACGGGCTGGGCGGGAGCAGCAGGCCGACGGCGGCCAGCGCGGCGGCGGCCCGTCCGATGGGGCCGGGCCGGGGGCCGCCGCGCAGCAGGAACATCACCAGGGCCTGGGTGAGCAGGTTCTCCGTGAACCAGGCGGAGTGGAAGACCGCCTGGTCGTCGAGGGCGTCCGGACCGCGCAGGGCGAGTGCCAGGACACCGAACGTGGCGAGGTCGGCGACGGCGTTGAGCACCCCGAAGCCGGTGATGAACCGCAGGAAGGCGCGGGGCCGCAGCACGGTCGGGCGGCGCAGGGCCGCCGCGCCGGGACGGTCGTGGGCGAAGGCGAGCTGAGCGGCGTCGAAGCAGAGGTTCTGGGCGAGCACCTGGACCGGGAGCATGGGCAGGAAGGGCAGCAGCAGGCCGGCCAGGAGCATCGCGATGACGTTGCCGAGGTTGGAGGAGAGGGTGACCCGCAGGTAGGAGGCGATGTTGGCACTGCTGTGCCGGCCGGCGGTGACGGCGTGCCCGATCGCACCGAGGTCCTTGGCGGCCAGCACCACGTCGGCGGTCTCCCGGGCGAGGTCGACGGCGGTGCGCGGCGCGATCCCGACGTCGGCCGCGCGCAGGGCCGGGACGTCGTTGACGCCGTCGCCGAGGAAGCCGACGGTGTGTCCGGCCGCGCGCAGGCCGCCGACGATACGGGCCTTGTCCTCGGGGGTGCAGCGGGCGACGACGACGGGCCCGGGGTGCGGGCCCGGACCCTCCGGCGTGGCCGTGCCCGCCCGCGGCCCGGCCACGGCCCCGTGCTCCCCACGGCGCAGCACGTCCGCGGCCACCTCCGCCTCGACCGGTCCCAGGCCCAGGTCCCGGCACGCGCGGGCCGCGGTGGCCGGATGGTCGCCGGTCAGCACCATGATCGTGATGCCCTGTCCGGCGAGGCCGCGCAGTGCCTCGGCGGCGCCGGGGACCAGGGCGTCCCGGAAGGTGACCAGGCCCCGGAAGGTGAGGCCGTGCTCGTCGGCGGCCGTGCGGGGGCGGATGCGGGCGGGGCCTTCGGCGGTGGCGACGGCGAGGACGCGCAGCCCGGCGCCGGACTCGCGGGCGGCCAGGGCGAGCAGGCGTTCGTGTTCGGCGGGGTCCAGGTCGCAGCGGGCCAGGACGTCCTCGGCGGCACCCCTGGTGACCAGCACATGGGTGCCGAGGCCGCCCGCGACGACGGCCGTGGCCAGGCGCCGCCCGGCGTCGAAGGGGACGGCGCCGAGGCCGTCGTACTCCTCCCCCACCGGTCCGGCCGCCGTGAGCAGGGCCTCGTCCAGGGCGTCGGCGGTGGGCAGTTCGCCGAGCTGGAGGTTCCACCAGGCGCCGACGGCCGCCCAGCGCAGCACGTCCGGGTCGGCGTGCCCGTCGGGGCCGAGGGCGTCCGCCACGACGGGCCGGTCCTGGGTGAGCGTGCCGGTCTTGTCGAGGCACAGGACGTCGACCGCGCCCAGGTCGTGCAGCGCGGGCAGCCGCCGTACGACGACCCGGTGGGCGCGGGCGAGCAGTGCGGCGGCGCGGGCCAGGCAGGTGGTGACGATCACCGGGAGCATCTCGGGGGTGAGTCCGACGGCGACCGCGACCGCGAAGGGCAGCGTCTCCAGGCCCCGGCCGCGCAGGGCGGCGTTGGCCATGAGGACCAGCGGCGGGGTGAGCAGCATGAAGCGGATGAGCGCCCAGGAGATGCCGTGCACCGACCGGTCGAAGGCGCTCGCCTCCCGGCGCCGGCCCGCCGTGCCCTGCGCGGCGGCGAACCGGGTCCGCTCCCCCGTCGCCACGACCACCGCCGTGGCGCTCCCCGAGGCGACCCCACTGCCCTGGAAGCAGAGGTGGGGCCGCTGGAAGGCACCCGCGCCGGCCGGATCGTCCGGTTCGGGGACGTCGGCGGCGGCTTTGGCGACGGGCGCGGACTCGCCGGTGAGCACGGCCTGGTGCACGGTCAGCCCGCGGGCACGCAGCAGGCGTACGTCGGCCGGGACCAGGTCACCGGGACCGAGCCGTATCACGTCGCCCGGCGCCAGGTCGGCGACCGGGACCTCGCGGGCCCGCGGCGGCGCCTCCTCCCCCGCGCGGCGCAGCACGGTGGCGGTGCCGCCGACGAGTTCGCGCAGGGCGGCCAGGGAACGGTCGGCGCGGTGTTCACCGGCGGCGCGCAGCCCGCAGCTGACCGCGACCAGGGCGAGGATCACCACGGCCGTGCCCCAGGAGGCGACCAGGGCGGAGACCAGGCCGAGGGTGAGCAGCACGGCGGTGAAGGGGTCGCGCAGGGCCCGGAGGCAGCGCAGCGGCCAGGAGGCGGTGTGCGGGAGGGGCGGGGTGTTCTCGCCGACGGCGGCGAGCCGGGCCGCGGCCTCGGCCTCGGTCAGTCCGCGCGGTCCCGTGTCCAGCCCGCGCAGCACCTGAAGTGCGGTGGCGGCCTCGCCGTCAGAGACCACGGGCGCGGGGGGCCGGGAGTCCGGTGCCGGTGCCGCGGGCGGTGAGGCTGCCCACGAGGAGGCGTACGACGTCGACCACGTCCGGGTCGTCCAGCAGGTACACCTGCCGGCGGCCCTCCCGGCGGGAGCGGACCAGCCCGGCGAGCTTCAGTTTGGTGAGGTGCTGGCTGACGGCGGGCAGCGCGCCGCCCACCCGCTCGGCCAGACCCGTGACGTCGCTCTCGCCCTGGGCCAGGGCCCAGACGATGTGCAGCCGGGCGGGCGAGGCGAGCATCCCGAAGGCGGCGGCGGCCTGCGCGAGCACCTCCGCGGAGGGGTCGTCACGGCCGTCGCCGGACGCTGTAGCCACTGTCGTACTCCTCCTGTCCACCGCGTCCACGCCACCCGTGCCGGATCGAAGGGAACAGTCTAGGACGCGGGAACTTCTCGGTGGCCGCGTCAGTTTCTACGTTGTTGTAGAACCGACCGAGGAGTGAGTGCGCATGGCTCTGTGGGACCGCATCAAGGACTCCGCGACGCAGATGCAGACCCAGCTGGTGGCGAAGAAGAACGATCTGAAGAGCGGTGCGTTCCGCGACGCGAGCATGGCGATGTGCGCGCTCGTGGCGGCTGCCGACGGCAGCATCGACCCGTCGGAGCGACAGCGGGTCGCCCAGCTCATCGCCACCAACGAGGTGCTGCAGAACTTCCCGGCGGACGACCTGCGCCGGCGTTTCGAGGAGAACCTGAACAAGCTGACCGCCGACTTCGCCTTCGGCAAGGTGAGCGTGCTCCAGGAGGTCGCCAAGGCGAAGAAGAAGCCGGCCGAGGCGCGTGCCGTCATCCAGATCGGCATCGTGATCGGCGGCGCGGACGGCGACTTCGACAAGACCGAGCAGGCCGTGGTCCGTGAGGCCTGCTTCACGCTCGACCTGCCGCCGCACGAGTTCGACCTCTGACCGGACGGGCCCGCGCCACACGGCACCGGCGGACCGCCAGGTGCCGTGAAGGCGGCCGGCCCGGTCGCGCCGCCCTGGGCGGTGCGACCGGGCCGGCCGGTGTTCGGCAGCGGGCGCGGGTCAGCCGCCGAGGCCGACCTTCTTCAGCCAGGCCTGGGCCACGTCCAGCGGGTCCTTGTTGTCGGACTGGACCTGGGTGTCGAGGTCCAGCAGGGTCGCGGTGTCCAGCTTGGCGGAGACCGCGTCGAGGGCGTCGGTGGCCGTCTGGTTCAGAGCGCTCTTGTAGACCAGCGGCTGGACGTTCTCGAAGCCGAAGAGGTTCTCCGGGTCCTGGAGGACGACGAACTTCTCCTTGGTGATGGTCGGGTCGGTGCTGAAGATGTCACCGGCCTGGACCGCGTTCTTCGTCAGCGCCGCCTCGGTGAGCGCGCCACCCGCGTCGAGCGCCTTGAATGACTTGAACTCCAGCCCGTACACCGACTTCAGGCCGACCAGGCCCTGCTGGCGGGTCTGGAACTCCGGCGACGCACCGATGACCAGTTCCTTGGCGATGTCCTTGAGGTCGCCGATGGAGGACTTCTCGGTGAGCTTGTACTTGGCGGCGGTCGTCGCGTTCAGCGTCACCGTGTCCTTGTCCTGCGCCTCCGCCGGGTCGAGCAGCGTCAGCTTGGAGTCCAGCTTGGCCTCGATGGCCTTGGTGGTCTCCTCGACGGACTTCGGGGTGGCCTTGGGGTCGAGGTAGGCGAGCAGGGCGCCGTTGTACTCGGGCAGGACCGAGATCGAACCGTTCTTGAGCAGACCGTAGGTCGTCTCACGGCTGCCGATGTTGGGCTTGTAGGTGACCTTGACGCCCTTGGCCTTCAGCGCCTCGCCGTAGATGTCGGCGATCAGGGTGCTCTCGGCGAAGTTGTTCGATCCGACGACCACGGTGTCGCCGCTCGCCTTGCTGTCGGACAGCGGGTCGGACTTGCCGTCGTCGGAGGAGGAACAGCCCGCCAGCAGGGCCGTCGTCGCCGCGAGCGCGACGGCCGCCGCACCTCGGTATGTCCGGATTGACCTGCTGGGAAGGGTGTTGGGAGTCACGGTTGCCGTTTCCGGGAGCTGTGGACAGAAGGTGGGGGTGTTGCTGCGGACCACGTGGTGATACCGCGAACCGCGTGGGGCTGTTGCGAACCACTCCACACGATCCAATCCAGCCGGTTCTCGGTCAGTCAAGTGCCCCCGGGTCACCGATTGGCTTCGATCCGTGGCCACTTGTGGACGCAGAGCGGTCTCTTTGTAACGGATTCTTGATAAAGAGCAAGCGGAATCGAGCTTCAAGAACGCTGTAGTCTCACCGCAGTTGACATCGGTCACAGCGGTGCACGGGGCCCGCTACTCGGTGTCGTTCCGCAGCAGCTCGGGGTGAAGACGCCCCCACAGTCGAGACACCTTCATGAAGGAGGCCCGGTGTCCACGAACCAGGTGGACGCGCCCGTCCGGCCCGCCCAGGAGCGTGCCGGGACGAGGGGTTTCGCCGACCGTTGGCCCTTCCGGCGCAAGCTCAACCTGCTGGTCGGTGTCCCGCTCGCCGTCATCACCGTACTGCTCGCCTACGTCTTCACCGACCTGGTACGGCAGTCCACCAGCGCGGACGACGCGGCACGGCTCGTACGGGACTCGACCCAGGTGGCCCGCCTGGTGGGCAAGGTGGAGGCGGAGCACCAGCAGGCGATCCTGCTCTCCGCGCGCTACGAGTCCGGCGACGACAAGCCCTCCTCGGCGGAGTACCGCGCGGCCCAGAGGGCGGTGACCGCCCAGCTCCGCGCGGTCCGCGACGCCTTCGGCGACCGGCTGCCGGACACCGAGGCGGACGCCCTGCGCCAGGTCGAGGGCCTGACCAGCCTGCGCGAGACCGTCGAGCAGTCCTACCTGCCGGCGGACAACATCGACCCGGCGTACTCCAGCGCGGCCGACGATCTGATCGACGGCCTCGGCCTGGACCGCAACGCCGACCTCGCCGCCACCTTCACCGGCAACCTGCTCGACTCCCTGCTGCGCGCGGACGCCGCCCACGGCGCCTTCGAGACCAACGTCCTCGCCGCCACCACCGGCGACACCAACGCGCTGATCGAGTTCACCAGCGCCGTCGGTGCCTACGACCGCTACCAGCACCAGGCCGAACGCTTCGCCCGGTTCGCCACCGAGGGCCAGGCGGCCCAGCTGGCCTCGATCGAACACACCAAGGCCCAGGCGCAGATCGCCCAGTCCTACGCCGAACTGCAGATCGACCCGAGCCGGCTGCAGGCCGGCAGCCAGGACGACATCCGCAAGGCGGTCTCGGACGCGCTCACCGCCTACCCGTACTACCTCGAACAGGCCCCCGCCCGGCTGAACATCACCGCCTCGCTGATCGGCCAGATCGCCGACCGGGCCGACGCCGCCGCCGACTCGGCCCGGTGGCACGCCATCTACCTGCTGACCGGCACCCTGCTCGGCTTCGTCCTGTGGATCGCCCTCGCCGCGCTGGTGCGGCGCTCGGTGATCCGCCCGGTCCAGGCGCTCACCGGGGTCGCGCACGAGGTCGCCGAGGTGGCGGGCCGCGAGCTCGCCCGGGTCGCCGACGACGACGCCGAGGACGCCGGGCCACCGCGGCTGCGGGACATGCCGGTCACCGCCCGCGACGAGATCGGTGACCTGGCCGACGCGTTCAACCAGGTGCAGACCACGGCCGCGGCGCTCCTGGAACGCCAGGTGCTCAGCCGCCGCAACACCGCCGAGATGTTCGGCAACGTCGGCCGCCGCGTCAGCAACCTGACCACCCGCCAGCTGGCCTTCATCGACGCGGTGGAGCGCGCCGAGACCGACCCGGCCCTGCTGGAACGCCTCTACTCCATCGACCACATCGCCGTCCGCCTGCGCCGCAACGCCGACAGCCTGATGCTGCTGGCGGGCATCCGCGAGACGGTGCTGGCCTCCGGGCCCACCCCGCTGTCCAACGTGGTCCGGGCCGCCCTCGGCCAGATCGAGGGCTACCAGCGGGTACGGCTGTACGCCGGCACGGAAGCCATGATCGAGCCGGACATCATCGGTGACCTCACCCTGATGGTGGCCGAACTCCTGGAGAACGCGGTGTCGTTCTCGCCGGAGGGCAGCCCCGTCGAGGTGACCGTCCGCACCGGCGTCGACGGCGCGCACGTCGTCGTCACCGACCACGGCATGGGCATGAGCGCCGAGCGGCTGGCCGAGGAGAACGCCCGGCTGATCCGCCGTGAGCGCCTCGACCTGGTGCCGACCAAGGTGCTCGGTCTGTTCGTGGTGGGTGCGCTGGCCCGGCGCTGGGAGATCGGCGTCGAGCTGACCCGCACCCCGGGTGGCGGCGTCACCGCCGAAGTGACACTGCCGTCGAGGCTGTTGCTCACGATGAGCGCGGTGACGGACAGCGTCCCCGAAACCTCCGGATCCCGGCCCGCCACGGAAGCGGCGCAGACCGCGGAACCGGCCGGGCCGGCCCCGACCGGACCCACCGCGGCCGCCTCGGTCCCGGCCGCCGCCGAGCCCGAGAGCCCGCTCCCCCGCCGGGTGCCGCGCCGCGAACCGGCCGCCGAGACGGAGGCCGCACCGGTCCCGCTGATCCCGGCGGCCCGCGACGGCGAGTCGACGGCCGACTCCGTCGACGGAACGCGCCCGCTGCGCCGCCGGGTGCGCGGCGCGACCCTCCGTACCACCGCCGGCGCCGCCCAGGCCCTCGCCCGGCCGGCGCGCGACCGCGACGCCGATGCCGAGCGGGACGCGCTGGAGGAGTTCGAGGCGGCGGTGGAAC
The DNA here is from genome assembly GCF_042897315.1 of Streptomyces sp. NPDC001068. Classification (NCBI taxonomy): domain Bacteria; kingdom Bacillati; phylum Actinomycetota; class Actinomycetes; order Kitasatosporales; family Streptomycetaceae; genus Streptomyces; species Streptomyces sp. NPDC001068. Next base: position 914,277 of record NZ_JBIAYD010000001.1, read on the forward strand.
GCGCCCGGCGCGACAGCGACACCGGCAGCCACGAACAGCCCGTGCCGCACCCCGAGACCAACCCGCCGCACCACCAGATCCACCTTCCGGAAGGAGCCGAGCAGTGAGCACGTCGACAGGTGACACCCCGACGGGCGGCGCAGCCACGCCGACCGACCTGCAGGCGGCCGCAGCCGACTTCACCTGGCTGCTGAACCGCTTCGCGACCGAGACAGCCGGCGTGGTCGACGCGATCGCCGTGTCCTCCGACGGTCTGCTGATCGCGGTGTCGGAGCTGCGTGAACGCGCGCACTCCGAGCGCCTCGCCGCGATCGTCTCCGGCATCACCAGCCTGGCCGCCGGCGCCTCCGGCAACTACGGCCTGGGCGGACTGAACAAGGTCATCATCGACCTGGAGGGCGGTCACGTCATCGTCTCCGCGATCGGCAGCGGCGCCGTGCTCGGCGTGGTCGCCGACAACGAGGCCAAGCTCGGCAACATCGCCTACGAGATGACCCTGTTCGCCAACCGGGCCGGCGCCGCGCTCAGCCCGCAGCTGGTCCTGGAGCTGAAGAACAGCGTCGGCGTCCCACAGACGCGCTGACCGGCGGAGCCGGTCGAGAGAGGGAGACACAGCGATGGCGGACGGCTTCCCGCCCCCGGGCCCGGACCCGGTCGGCCCGGCCCCCGCCGTACGGCCGTTCCTGGTGACCGCCGGCCGGGTCGCGGACGGCGACTCCGGACCGGCGATGCCCGTCGAGACCCAGGTGGTGGCGACCACCGCCGGCCTCGACGCGCTCGCCCGGCTCTCCTTCGAGCAGCACGACATCATCGCGGCGTGCCGCCTCCCGCAGTCGCTCGCGGAACTGGCGGCCCGGCTGCGGCTGCACCTGAACGTGGTCCGGGTGCTCGCCGAGGACCTGCGCGAGGCCGGGCAGCTGACCGTGCACGTGCCCGACTTCGAAGCCACCCACGACTCGTCCGTCCTGCGCAGGGTTATCGACGGCCTGCGGGCCATCCCAGACTCCCGAGGGGTACTCCGTGACACCGACTGACTCGCTGACCCGCGGGGCCGGGCGTACGGCCGTACGGCCGCCGCTGCCGGTGAAGATGGTCATCGCGGGCGGATTCGGCGTGGGCAAGACCACCGCCGTCGGCTCGATCTCGGAGATCGAGCCGCTGACCACCGAGGCGTCGATCACCGAGGTCGCGGCGGGCGTGGACGACCTGACGCACACCCCGCGCAAGACGACCACCACCGTGGCGATGGACTTCGGCTGCATCACCATCGACCCGACGCTGAAGCTGTACCTGTTCGGCACCCCCGGGCAGGAACGGTTCGGCTTCATGTGGGACGACATCGTCGAGGGGGCGCTCGGCGGACTCGTCATCGTTGACACGCGTCGCCTGGACGACTGCTATGCCGCGGTCGACTACTTCGAGCACCGGGGAATCCCGTTCGCCGTCGCCATCAACGCGTTCGACGGCCGTGTCGAGCACACCATGGACGAGGTGCGGTGGGCCCTGGACGTCGCCGAGGGGACACCGGTGGTCGTCTTCGACGCCCGGGAACGGGGTTCGGTGCGGGACGCGCTGCTCGTGGTCCTCGAACTGGCACTGGCGCGGCGCGAGGCGTAGTACGGCGCGAGGGGCGCCGGGGACAACCCGGCGCCCCTCGCGGAGCGCTAACTCCTGCGCACTCCCGGAGAGACCGTCAGTCTCTGCACCGCCCAGAAGATCCCGAGCGTGACCAGGGCCATCGCGGCCACCAGGGTGGCGCCGCCCACCACCTTCTCGTAGTTCTTCTGGTAGAGGCCGTCGATGATGTAGCGGCCGAGGCCGCCCAGGCTGACGTAGGCGGCGATCGTGGCCGTCGAGACGATCTGGATGGCCGCCGAACGCAGGCCGCTGAGGATCAGCGGGAGCGCGACCGGGAGTTCGACCTGGAAGAGGACCCGCGCCTCCGGCATGCCCATGCCGCGCGCGGCGTCCACCGGGGACGGGTCGACGGAGCGCATCGCCTCGTACGTCGTGACCAGGATCGGCGGTACGGCGAGGATCACCAGCGGGATCATCACCGGCAGCAGGCCGAAGCCGAGCCAGATGAACATCAGGACCAGCAGGCCGAAGCTGGGCAGCGCCCGGCCGGCCGTCGCGATCAGGGCGAGGGTGTTGCCGCCCCGGCCGTAGTGACCGGTCACCAGGCCGACGGGCAGGCCGATCAGGGCCGCGTAGGCGAGCGCCTGCAGCGAGTACTGGACGTGCTCCCACAGGCGGGTCGGTATGCCGTCGTAGCCGTGCCAGTGCGAACCGTCGCTGAAGAACGCGTGGATGAAGCTGAGGACGTTCACCGGGTGCTCTCCTTCGGCATCCAGGGCGTCAGCACACGGCGTACGAGGACGAGCACGGCGTCCGCCAGGATCGCCAGTACGGCCGTCGTCACCACGGAGTTCACCGCCAGTTCGGGGCGGTGGTAGGTGTTGGCGTCGTTGAGCAGGTTGCCGAGGGCGCCCTGGTTGCCGATCAGCATGCCGACACTGACCAGGGAGATGCTGGAGACGGTGGCCACCCGCAGGCCCGCGATGATGGCGGGGACGGCGATCGGCAACTGCACCTGGAAGTAACGGCGTACGGGGCCGAGGCCCATGGCGGTGGCGGCGGCGAGGGTCTCGGCCGGGACCGAGCGGACGCCGTCCACGATCGCCGGGACCAGGACCACCAGGCTGTAGACCGCCAGCGGGATCATCACCGTCGTCTCGGTCTGGCCGGTGTAGTCGATGAGGACCACGAAGAAGGCCAGCGAGGGGATGGCGTACAGGATCGTGGTCACGCCCAGGACCGGCGGGTACAGCCAGCGGAAGCGCACGCAGAACTGGGCGATCGGGAGCGACACCAGCAGTCCGGCCAGCACCGGGACGAGCGCCTCCCGCAGGTGCAGGCCGATCAGTCCGAAGTAGGTGTTCTGGAGGTCGCTGGGGATGTCGAAGAACCCGCTCATCCGGCGGCCTTCGTGTTCTCGCGGCCCTCGGCGTGGGCGGTGCGGATCGCCGCGCCGATGACCTGCTGGGAGACGACGCCGACCGCCCGTCCCTCGCCGTCCACGGCCACCGCCCAGCCGGTCGGCGAGAGCACCGAACCGTCGAGGGCGGTGCGCAGCGAGTCCCGGCCGGGCACGAACGGCCGCCCGTACGACAGCAGTTGCGCCGGGTCGATGGAGCCGGCGGTGAGGGCACGCGGCTCGCCCCAGCCGAGCGGCCTGCCGTCCAGGTCCGTCACCAGCAGGTAGGGGGCGTCCGCCGAGGTGCGGGCGTCGAGCTTGGTGGCGTCGGCGTCGACCGGAACGATCGGTCCCCTTTGCAACTCCAGCCCGGCGGACGGGAAGAAGGAGAGCCGGCGGATGCCCCGGTCGGCGCCGAGGAAGTCCTCCACGAAGGCGTCGGCTGGGTCGGTGAGCAGTTCGGCGGGCGGTGCGAACTGGGCGAGGTGGCCGCCGGTTCGCATCACGGCGACCATCGTGCCGAGCTTGATCGCCTCGTCGATGTCGTGCGTGACGAAGACGATCGTCTTGCCCAACTCTCCCTGGATGCGGAGGAGTTCATCCTGGAGGCCCTTGCGGACCACGGGGTCCACGGCGGAGAACGGCTCGTCCATCAGCAGCACGGGCGGGTCGGCGGCGAGCGCCCGGGCCACGCCGACGCGCTGCTGCTGGCCGCCGGAGAGCTGGTAGGGGTAGCGCCTGGCGAGGGCAGGGTCCAGCCCCACCCGCTCCATCAGCTCGGCCGCGCGGGCGCGCGCCTTCTGCTTGCTCCAGCCCAGCAGCCGCGGCACGGTGGCGATGTTGTCGACGATCGTGCGGTGCTGGAAGAGACCGGCGTTCTGGATGACGTAACCCATGGACCGGCGCAGGGTGTTGACCGGCTGTGCCTGGACGTCGGCGCCGTCGAGGAGGATCCGGCCCTCGGTGGGCTCGATCATCCGGTTGATCATCCGCAGGGTCGTCGTCTTGCCGCAGCCCGAGGGGCCGACGAAGACGGTGATCGAGCGGTCCGGTATCTCCAGGGAGAGCCGGTCGACGGCGACCGTACCGTCCGGGTACCGCTTGGTGACTGAATCTATCCGTATCAAAACGCCGAATGCCCTTCGGGTTTGGCTGAGGCTGCCCGGTTTCGACCACGGTCGCCGTGGCGCAGGCCGTTGCGGGGAGAGTCTAGACCGCAAGTGTTTCAGCACTTTGGCGGCCGACCGGTCGTCCTCACTCTGTGACCTGGCCTCCGGGATCAGCGGGCCGCCGGGAAGCCGGCCGTCCGCAGCAGCCGTCGGCCGCTGTCGTTCTCCTGTCGGACGCCTTTCGACCGGCTGTCGATGTGTTCCCGGTGCGAACGCGGGTCCGGCGTCCGCCGCCGCGTGCCGCAGTATGGGCGGGTGGAAAAAGTACGACTCCTCGTCGTGGACGACGACCCGCCCATCGCCGACCTGGTCGCGACGGTCGCGCGGTACGAGGGCTGGGAGGCGGTCACCGCGTACTCCGGTGAGGAGGCGCTGGCCCGGGCCGCCGGGTTCCGCCCGGACATCGTCGTGCTCGACCTGATGCTGCCGGACGTCGACGGCTTCGGCGTCCTGGACCGGCTGCGGCGTTCCGGGACGATGGTGCCGGTGGTGTTCCTGACCGCGCGCGACGGGGTCGCCGACCGGGTGGCGGGGCTGACCCGGGGCGGCGACGACTACCTCGTCAAGCCGTTCGCCGTGGAGGAACTGATGGCCCGGCTGCGGACGGTGCTGCGGCGCAGCGCGGGCCCCGGCTTCCAGCGCTCGGTGCTGCGGGTCGCCGACCTGACGATGGACGAGGACACCCGTGAGGTGCGCCGGGGCGACCGGCTGTTCCCGCTGACCCCGACCGAGTTCGAGGTGCTGCGCTATCTGATGCGCAAGTCGCCGGCCGTGCTCACCAAGGCGCAGATCCTGGACCACGTCTGGGAGTACGGCTTCGGCGGCCGCTCGAACGTGGTGGAGCTGGTGGTCAGCCGGCTGCGCCGCAAGCTGGACGAGGCCGACGGGGAGCCGCTGATCCACACCGTGCGCGGCTTCGGATACGTCATACGGCAGCAGGCGGCGGAGTGAGAGGGCGGCTGCGGCGCTCCTACCGGAGCATGCGCCTGGGCACCCGGCTGGCGCTGGGGCTCGGTGCGCTCGCCCTGGTGGTGTTCGCCGTGGTCGGCACCGCCCTGACGACGTACATGCGGGACTACCTGTCGGCGCAGCTGGACGACCAGCTGGGGCTCGCCCAGGTCGCGCAGTCCAAGAGCATCGCGCAGCACGGCACGCTCCAGGGCAAGAAGTACTACCATTGGTACTACGCCGTGTACGACGTCACGCACGGCGCCCCGGTGCTGCGCAAGCCGGAGGAGAGCGGTGACCTGCCCCCGGACATCGCCCCGCTCACCTCGGTGGCCAGGGCGCAGCTGGCCGCCGGTACCGAGGTGCTGCGCACCGCGGACCTGACCGGGAAGGGCGAGTACCGGCTCCGCGGCTGCGAGGTGGAGCCGGGGGTGGTGCTGGTCAGCGGCGCGCCCACGGACAGCATCGACGACACGGTACGACGGCTGGTCACGGTCCAGGTGGTGGCGTTCGGACTGGCGCTGCTGGCGCTGGTGGTGTTCGGCCGCCGGCTGCTGCGGCACGGTCTCGAACCGCTGAGCGACATGGCGCACACCGCCCACGGCATCGCCTCGCACAACCTGACCGAGTCGGCGGCCAGGCTGCCGCTGCGCGCGGCCAGGCGGGGCGGCGGGCCCGAGGTCGAGGAGCTGCGCACCGCGTTCAACACGATGCTCGAACACATCGACCGTTCCCTCGCCGTCCGCGCGGAGGCCGAGCAGCGGCTGCGCCGGTTCGTGGCGGACGCCTCGCACGAGCTGCGCACCCCGCTGATGTCGGTGCGCGGCTATGCCGACCTCTTCCAGTACGCGGCCGCCAACGAGCCCGCCGAACGCGACCGGCACCTGGCCCGGCTCCGCGCCGAGGCGGCCCGGATGGGCGTGCTCCTCGACGACCTGCTGCTCCTGGCCCGTCTCGACGCGGCCGAGGTGGAGACACCGCTGCGGCTGGAGGACACCGACCTGGCGGAGCTGGTGCGGGAGGCGGCGGACGCGTTCCGGGCGGCGCACGCCGGCCATCCGCTGACGGTGACCGTCGGTGCGGACCCGGTCCCCCTGCGCCTGGACCCGGTCCGTGTCCGGCAGGTGCTGGACAACCTCCTCACCAACGCCGCCGTCCACACGCCCACCGGCACGCCGGTTGCGGTGACGGTCACCACGGCCGCCGGCTCGGCGACGGTGCGCGTCGCAGACGGCGGCCCCGGCATCCCGGCCGCCGACCGGACCCGGGTCTTCGACCGCTTCTACCGCGTCGACAAGGCCCGCAGCCGCGACCGCGGCGGCAGCGGTCTCGGCCTGTCGGTGGCCCGGGCCCTGGTGGAGGCGCACGGCGGCACCATCGGGCTGGCCGAAGGCCCCGACGGCGCGACCGCGTTCACGCTGACGCTGCCCGGGTAGCCGGCCTCAGACGCCCTGCGCCCGCTCCTCCTCGGACTCGTAGGTGAAGCCGCCCTCCCGGGGGTGCGGGCGGGCTGCGAGCACCGCGACGTCGTCCTCGGCGTTGCGGGCGTCGAGGCGGGTGAGGATGGACTCGAGGAGGGCCTCCACGCCGGCGGCGGGGGTGAAGTGCAGGTCCGCGAGGCGGTTCAGGGAGCGGTCGATGTCCTCGTCACGGTGTTCCACCAGGCCGTCCGTGAAGAGGACGAGGGTGTGGGCCGGGTCGAGCTGGTGGGTGGCCGACTCGTAGCCGCCGAACCCCGTGCCGAGCGGCGGACCCACCGGGACCGGCAGCAGCAGGGTCCGTCCGTCCCCGGTGATCAGGGCGGGCGGGAGATGGCCGGCGCTGGACAGGGTGACCTGGTGGCGGGCCGGGTCGACGCGCACCAGCAGACATGTGGCGGGTCTTCGGTCGGCCTCGGCGTCGGCGATGGCGTCCATCTGGCGCAGCACCCGGTGCGGGGGCAGCTCGGACGAGGCGATGTAGCGCAGCGAGGACCGGTAGGCGTTCATGTCGACGGCGGCCTCAAGGCCGTGGCCCATCACGTCGCCGACCACCAGCAGGGAGCGGCCGAAGTGCAGCCGTACCGTCTCGCACCAGTCACCGCCGACCAGCACCCGGCCGCCCGCCGGGAGGTAGCGGATCGCCACGTCCAGGTTGGGATGCGGCCGGCCGGGCTCGGACAGCAGGGCGCGCTGCAGGTCGGCGGCGGTCCGGTTGACGTGCTCGTACTCGCGGGCGTGCCGGATGTGGGAGGCGGCTCGTTCGGCGAGGACGGCGAGCAGCTCGGTCTCCGCCCGGACGAAGGCCATCCCCTCGCGGGCGCAGACCAGGACGCCGTACTGGTCGGAGCCGCTGTTCAGGGGCACGCACACGGCCGGACGGGTACGGCTGCCGGGCGGGCGGGACAGCCAGGGGTCCGCCCAGTGGTCGGCCGCCGGCGAGCCCGCGTCCCGGGCCACGGCGGCCGCCCAGCGGGCGTCGGGCAGCGCGTCGGCGTCGCCGGTGATCGACTCGTAGCCGGACACGGTCTCACCCACCCGCCGCATCACGGCGGCACCGCCACCGGTCAGCCGTACCGCCGCCCGGGTCAGTTCCGTGCAGGTCACGGACTCGTCGAGGGTGGTACCGATGCCGGCCGCGGCCGTCCGCAGCGCCCTGAAGGGCGCGCCGGGGTCGGCGCCCGCGGCGGCCCCGTCCGCCGCTCCCGGGCCGTCGGCGGACGCGGGTCCCCTGTGGGACTGGAACCATCGCGCGACACCCGACACCCTCACAGAATCTCAAACAGCTCCGCGCCAGGCACCAGCCGACAGGGCCGCGGGCGCCCCGGATCCGGTTCGCCCGGACGGCGGGCCCCGGTGCCGTGCGGGCCGACGGCCGTGTGTACCGGCCCCGGAGTCGTCGGCGCGCGGCCGGGGCACTCCGGGTGAGCGCCCCGCCCGCCGGGTCGTCCGCGTACGCCCGAACGGCGGGCGCGGCCGACCCGGACCGCGGTGTCAGCCCTCGTCGGGGGTGAGCCGCAGCGAGATCGAGTTGATGCAGTACCGCTGGTCGGTCGGGGTGCCGTAGCCCTCGCCCTCGAAGACGTGCCCGAGGTGCGAGCCGCACCGCGCGCACCGCACCTCGGTGCGCACCATGCCGTGGGTGCGGTCCTCGACCAGTTCGACCGCGTCGGTGTCCTTCGGGTCGTAGAAGGACGGCCATCCGCAGTGGGACTCGAACTTGGTGGTGGAGGTGAACAGCTCCGCACCGCAGGCGCGACAGGAGTAGACGCCCTTGGTCTTGGTGTCGGTGTACTCCCCGACGAAGGCCGGCTCGGTCGCCGCCTGACGCAGCACGGCGTACTCGGCCGGGCTCAGCTCCGACCGCCACTGCTCGTCCGGCTTGTCGACGTCGTACGACATGACTCTCAGCCCCTCACTTCGCCAGGCGTTCCAGGATCTTCGGGCCCAGGTCGGTCACATCGCCCGCGCCCATGGTGAGAACCAGATCACCGGGCTTCGTCATTCCCGCGAGCACGGACGGGACCTCGTCCTTGTCGTGGACGGCGGTGACGTCGGCGCCCGCGGCCCGCGCCGCCTCGATGATCAGCTCGCTGGTGACGCCGGGGACGGGGTCCTCGCGGGCCGGGTAGATGTCCAGGACCACCGACGCGTCCGCGAGGGCCAGCGCGTCGCCCATCTCCTTGCCCAGCTCCTGGGTGCGGGAGAACAGGTGGGGCTGGAAGACGACCAGGATCCGCGCGTCGCCGGCGGCGGCGCGCATGGCCTCCAGGTCGGCGGTCATCTCGGTGGGGTGGTGGGCGTAGGAGTCGATCACCTGGACGCCGGCCGCCTCGCCCTTGAGCTGGAGGCGGCGCCGGACGCCGGTGTAGGCGGCGAGCGCGGGTGCCAGCTCGGCGGCCGGGATCCCGAGGGCCGCGCCCGCGGCGAGCGCGGCGACGGCGTTGTGCGCGTAGTGCCGGCCGGGCACGGAGACCGTGAAGGTCAGCTCGGTTCCGTCGATCGCCACGGTGACCTCGCTGCGCAGGCCCTGCGGTACGACGGACAGCACCCGGACGTCGGCGTCGGCGGCGTCGCCGTAGGTCACCGTCCGGACCTTTGCGGCCAGCCGCCGGGTCAGCTCGCGCGCGCCCGCCTGATCGGCGTTGACCACCAGGGTGCCGCCGGGCACGATGCGGCCGGCGAAGATCTCGAAGGACTCGTAGATCTCGTCCATCGAGGCGTAGTTGGCGTGGTGGTCGAGCTCGACGTTGAGGACGATGGCGACCTCGGGCGCGTACTTGTGGAAGCTGCGGTCCGATTCGTCCGCCTCGGCGACGAAGATGTCGCCCGCGCCGTGCAGGGCGTTGGAGCCGGGTGCGTCCAGGTCGCCGCCGATGGCGTACGACGGCTCGCGGCCCAGCTCGGTCAGGGAGACGGCCAGCATCGAGGTGGTCGTGGTCTTGCCGTGGGTGCCCGCGACGGCGATCGGCCGCAGCCCGTCCATCAGGGCGGCCAGCGCGTCCGCGCGGTGCACCACGGGGATGTCCAGCTCGGCCGCGCGAGCCAGCTCGGGGTTGTCGCGGCGGATCGCCGACGACACGACGACGCAGCTGGCGTCGTCGGCCAGGTGCCCGGCCGCGTGCCCGATGTGCACGGTGACGCCCAGCGCCCGCAGCGCCTCGGCGGTGGCCGACTCCTTGGCGTCGCTCCCGGCCACCGCGGCTCCGCGCCGGGCGAGGATCTGGGCGATCCCCGACATGCCGGCGCCGCCGATCCCGATGAAGTGCGGTCGCTCCATGGCGGAAGGAAGGCCGGGTGCCATGTGTTTCTCCCAGGGACGGTGACGTTCGAAAGCGGCCCTAGCCTATGCGCTGGAGCACCGGGTGCCACGCGAGGGGCGCGGGCACGGGCGCCCCACGGGGGGGCCGCCGGGGGTACCCCGGCCGAAGGGCGGCGGAACCGCGCGATCGGCCACCGCGCACCGGCGCCCGCCGAGGCACCGCCCCCTCGGGGAGCCTAGGCCTTGCTGTGCGAGAACAGCTTGAGCACCGGCACGCCCACCTTGTGCCGGGCCCGGGACGCCCAGTCCCGGTGGAAGAACTCCTCGACGTAGTGCGGGTCGGTCAGCACGATCACCTCGTCGGCGCCGACCTCGTCCACCACCGTTCTGAGCGCGTCCAGCGGGTGGTCCTCGACCATCCGTCCCTGCGCCGTGCTGCCCGCCGCCCGCAGGGCCGCCAGGGACACGTCCAGCGCCTGTTCGGCCGGTGCCTTCGCCGCGTCCCCCTCCGGCGTCTCCCGCTCGCGCGCGGCTTCGTCCAGTTCACCGAGGGCGATGTCGTCGATGGCCCGCAGCAGGCGGTCCGCCTGGTCGCCGCGCGGCTGGAGCAGCACGTGGAAGGAGACCTGCTCGTCCCCGTGCAAGGTGGTGACGAACTCCACGTCGGCGGACGTCAGGGCCTTCTCGATCATCAGAACGCTTGTGAACACCTGGCGCCTCTTCTCCTGGGAGGGCCGCTCGGGCCCTCCGTCCTCCCTTGGGCTAGCAGCCCTGCGGAAACCATCCTGCCCCGTGATCGCACGGGTACTGCCGGAAATCGAGTGTGTCCGCCGGAAGCTAAGCGGAACGGTGGATTCCGTGGAATTCACGACCGCCGGTAGCGGCCGAACAGGAACCCGGCCTCCTCCAGCAAGGACACTAGTTCGAAACGCGTGGGAACGGTGACACCGGGGCCGCCGGAGATGCGCTGCGCCCCTCCCGCCGTGAGCGTGGGGGACATCGTCAGGCACAGCTCGTCGAGGACACCGGCGGCGACGAACTGCCCGAGCAGCCGGGGGCCGCCCTCGGTGAGCAGCCTGGTGTGGCCGAGGCCGGCCAGGGCGCCCACCGCGCGGGCCGGGTCGACGCCGGCGCCGTCGCCGGCGACCACCACGCGGGCGCCCGCCCGCTCGGCGGCGGCGACCCGGCCGGGAGCGGCCCCCGCACCGGTGAGGACGAGCGTCGGGACCAGGGGCGAGGAGAACAGCGGGAGCGAGAAGTCGAGGTCCAGGCTCGCGGTGACGACGGCGACCGCGGGGGCCGCGCCCTGCCCCGCCGCGGAACGTGCCGCGGCGAACTCGGCACGGGCGCGGGCCGGGCGGTACCCCTCCTGCCGTACCGTTTCCGCACCCACGACCACGACGTCCGCGAGCGCCCGCAGGACGCCGAAGACGCGCATGTCGGCGGCGCTGGAGATGGGCTGGGACCGTCCGTCGTGCTGGGCGGCGCCGTCGAGCGTCGAGACCATGTTGGCCCGCAGCCAGACCTCCCGGCCGGCGGGATAGCCGTAGGCGAGCGCCAGCTCGGCGAGGCTCCACTCCCGGTCGCCGCGCCCCTCCCCGCCGGCGCCCGCCGGGCCGCCGGGCGCCTCCCCCTCCGTCGAACCGCCGCAGACGGGGGCCGGTGTCTCTTCGGTCACAGGGAACAGGCGTCGCATGTCGTGCAGTCTGGCACGGCAACTACCATGGATGACCGTGTCGTCTTCTCCCGCCGCTTCCGAGGTCAGCCCCATAGCCGACGCGGCCCCGCAGTCCCTGTGCGCCCGCTCCCCGCGCGTCCCCGCGGACCGGCTGGTCGCCGAGATGGTGCCGCCACCCCGCTTCGACTCGGTCCGCTTCGCGACCTACATACCGGACCCGGACCAGCCGAGCCAGACCGAGGCCGTGCGCGTCCTCGAAGGCTTCGCGGCCGGGCTCGGCGGGGCGCACGCGGCGGGCGGCGGCAGGCGCGGCCTCTTCGGCTTCGGGAAGGCGAAGGCGCCGAAGACCCCGGCCGGGCCCCGCGGGGTCTACCTCGACGGCGGATACGGCGTCGGCAAGACCCACCTGCTCGCCTCGCTCTGGCACGCCACCCCGGCCGAACCCGGGCTGAAGGCCTTCGGCACCTTCGTCGAGCTGACCAACCTGGTCGGAGCGCTCGGCTTCCAGCAGACCGTGCAGACCCTCTCCGGCCACCGCCTGCTCTGCATCGACGAGTTCGAACTGGACGACCCCGGTGACACGGTCCTGGTGTCGACGCTGCTGGGCCGCCTGGTCGACGCGGGGGTGGCGCTCGCCGCCACCTCCAACACGCTGCCGGGCAAGCTCGGTGAGGGCCGGTTCGCGGCGGCCGACTTCCTGCGCGAGATCCAGGGCCTGTCGGCGCACTTCCGGGCCCTGCGCATCGACGGCGAGGACTACCGGCACCGCGGGCTGCCCGAGGCTCCGGCGCCGTTCTCCGAGGAACAGGTGACCAAGGCGGCGTACGCCACCCCGGGCGCCTCGCTCGACGGCTTCCCGCAGCTCCTGGACCACCTGGCCAAGGTGCACCCGAGCCGGTACGGCGCGCTGACCGACGGCGTCACGGCGGTCTGCCTCACCGACGTGGGGCCGGTGCCGGACCAGTCGACCGCGCTGCGACTGGTGGTCCTCGCGGACCGGCTCTACGACCGCGAGGTGCCGGTCCTGGCCTCCGGGATGCCGTTCGACAGGCTGTTCAGCGAGGAGATGCTGAACGGCGGCTACCGGAAGAAGTACTTCCGTGCGATCTCCCGGCTCACCGCCCTGGCCCGGGACGCCAAGGGGCTGGTCGCCGCCGGATAGGCCGGTATTCGATCAAGGTGGCCGGGTCAAGGGCCCGATCACGCCACCCCACCGGCTTTTTTCACGCTCTCTTCGGTTCGCGGCACCCAGTTGACCCTGCAAAGTCGTTTGCAGGGTTAACGTGTTTCTTGACCAACCATTGACCCGTGCTTGGTGTGCACAAGAGGCGCGAACTGCCGCGAGGGGGGCCCATGTTCCGTGGTACGACGGCCCGGACCGTGTTCTCGCTCCCGGCCGCCACCCCGCTCGCCGTCCAGATCTTCGCGCCCGCGGCAACCTTCGCAACCGCGCATACGCTCAGTCATGTCAAGGCCAAGGCCCCGTCCGGTCCGCGGGCCTCGGTGACGCTCGTCCGTGACGACCCGCCCGCCCTCCGCGACCGCGGCCCCCACGCCTACCGTCCGGGCACCGCCCGGCACACCGGGGCGATACCGACCCCGGCGGCCCGCCGCGACCGCTCACCCGGAACGTCCAGAACCCGGTCGTCGGCCGCGCTCCAGGTCCTCTGCCGCTGAGCGACGGGTACTGCCCGCTCCCCACCCCCCGTCTCCTCACCCCCCACAACCGTCGTAAGACCCGACGCGCCGGTCCGGCGCGCCAGGAGGAGTCCACAGATCATGCAGCCCCTCATCGACAACGCCCGTACGTTCGGACAGCACCCTGAGGAGTTCGCCGGACTCGCCGCCGGCCAGTCCCCGCAGGTCCTGTTCATCACCTGCTCCGACTCCAGGGTCGTCCCGGCCCTGATCACCGGCGCCCGCCCGGGCGAGCTCTTCGAGCTGCGCACCGCGGGCAACATCGTCCCCCCGTACGCCTGCGACCACCCCACCGGCGAGGCGGCCACCATCGAGTACGCCGTGGAGGTGCTCGGCGTCCGCGACGTCGTCGTCTGCGGGCACTCGCACTGCGGCGCCGTCGGCGCGCTGGTGCGCGGCGACGACCTGACCGCCGTACCCGCCGTCCGGGACTGGCTGGCCCGCGCCGAGCCGCGCCCGACCGGAGCCGCCGAGGACCCGGCCGTCGCCGAGGGCGTGCAGAACCACGTGCTCGCCCAGTTGCTGCGGCTGCGCTCCTACCCGTGCGTCGAAAGGAAGCTGACGCGGGGCGAACTGACCCTGCGCGGCTGGTACTACGAGGTCCACACCGGTGCCGTGCGCGAACACCGCGCCGAGACCGACGCGTTCGAGACCCTGTGAGCGTCGCGATGACCAGACTCCCCCATCTGAAACAGGACTTCACCGCCTCTCTCGTCGTCTTCCTGGTCGCGCTCCCGCTGTGCGTGGGCGTGGCCGTGGCCTCCGGTGTCCCGGCCGAACTCGGCCTGGTCACCGGCATCGTGGGCGGTCTCGTCACCGGGGCGCTGCGGGGCAGCAGCCTCCAGGTGTCGGGGCCGGCCGCCGGTCTGACCGTGCTCGTCTTCGAGGCCGTACGGGAGTTCGGGCTCCCGGTGCTCGGGGTGATCGTGCTCGTCACCGGCGTGCTCCAGATCGCCATGGGCGTGCTGCGGCTGGGCCGCTGGTTCCGGGCCATCTCCGTCTCGGTGGTCGAGGGCATGCTCGCCGGGATCGGCCTGGTCCTGATCGCCGGTCAGCTGTACCCGGCGCTCGCGGCCGAGGCCCCCGACTCGGGGCCCGGCAAGATAGCCGGCCTGCCGGGGGCGTTCGCGGACGCCCTGGGGGACGGGCAGGCGCTGGCCTCGTTCGCCCTGGGCGCGGGCACCGTCACGGTCCTGGTGCTGTGGAGGCGGCTCCCGGCGCGGGTGCGCGCGGTTCCGGGCCCGCTGGCCGCCGTCGGCCTCGCGACCCTCACCGCGTTCCTGCTGGATCTCCCGGTGGCCACCGTCGAGGTGCACGGGCTGCTGGACTCCGTCCGGCCGCCGTCACCGGGCGCCTTCCGCGAACTGGCGGACCTCGGCGTGCTCGGCACGGTCGTCGCGTTCACGCTGATCGCCTCCGCCGAGTCGCTGTTCAGCGCGGCGGCCGTGGACCGGCTGCACCGCGGTCCGCGCACCGAGTACAACCGGGAGCTGATCGCGCAGGGCGCGGGCAACGCGCTCTGCGGGGTGCTCGGCGCGCTGCCGATGACCGCGGTGATCGTGCGCAGCGCGGCCAACGTGCAGGCGGGCGCCAGGACCAGGGCGTCCCGGGTGCTGCACGGCGTCTGGCTGCTGCTGTTCGCCGCGTTGCTGCCGGGAGCCCTCGGACACCTGCCGATCCCGGCGCTCGCCGGAGTCCTGGTGTACTCCGGCGCCAAGCTGATACCCGTGCGGGCGCTGGCCGCGCTCTGGCGTGAGCACCGGGGCGAGGCGCTCATCCTGGTCGTCACCGCGGTGTCGATCGTGGCGGTCAGCATGTTCGAGGGCGTGCTCGTCGGGATGGCGCTGTCCGTGGTCAAGACCGCGTGGGAGGCCTCGCACCTCAGGCTGGAGGTGGTCGACAAAGGAGCCGGCCCGGTCGACGCCGTGCTCTCGGGCAACGCGACCTTCCTGCGCCTTCCCAGGATCCTCGAGAGCCTGGAGGCGCTGCCCCAGGACCGGCCGATCCGGCTGGACCTGTCCGGGCTCCACCATCTCGACCACGCCTGCCGGACCGCGCTGGAGGGCTGGGCCGAGCGGCACAGCGCCGCGGGCACCGAACCGGTGAGGGTCACGGCCCCGGCGGCCGGGACCACCGGGATCACGGCCGCCTGAACCGGCGGCCGTCACCGGGCCGGGACGCCGACGCCCCTCGGCATCCCGGCCCGGACCTGCTGACGGGCGACCGTGGCCCCGGACGGCCCGCCGGGCATATTGTTGCGGTATCAGATATTTCGGACCTCTCTGGCTGGAGGTCGCCGATGCTTCAGGATCTGCTGGTCGCGGTGGTGGCCGCGCTCTGCGTGGGCGCGCTGTACCTGGCCGCGGGGGCCCGGGTCGTCAAGCAGTACGAACAGGGCGTGCTCTTCCGGCTCGGCCGGGTCACCGGCGCGGTACGACAGCCCGGACTGAACCTGGTGATCCCGTTCGCGGACCGGCTGCACAAGATCAACATGCAGATCGTCACGCTGCCGATCCCCGCCCAGGAGGGGATCACACGCGACAACGTCACCGTGCGGGTCGACGCGGTCGTCTACTTCCGGGTGGTCGACGCGGTGAGCGCGCTGGTCAAGGTCGAGGACTACAAGTTCGCCGTCTCGCAGATGGCCCAGACCTCGCTGCGGTCGATCATCGGCAAGAGCGACCTGGACGACCTGCTCTCCAACCGGGAGCAGCTCAACCAGGGCCTGGAGCTGATGATCGACAGCCCGGCCGTGGGCTGGGGCGTGCAGGTGGACCGGGTGGAGATCAAGGACGTGTCGCTCCCGGACACCATGAAGCGCTCGATGGCGCGCCAGGCCGAGGCCGACCGGGAGCGCAGGGCCCGGATCATCAATGCCGACGCCGAGTACCAGGCCTCCAAGAAGCTGGCCGAGGCGGCCCAGCAGATGGAGAGCACCCCGGCGGCCCTGCAACTGCGGCTGCTCCAGACGATCGTGGCGGTGGCGGCCGAGAAGAACTCCACCCTGGTACTGCCCTTCCCGGTGGAACTGCTGCGCTTCCTGGAGCGGGCCCAGCAGCCGGCGCCGAACGGCGCCGCCGGGTTCGGCCCCGCCGGTGAGGAGCGTGCCGCGAGGGGCGACGGCCGCCCGGGTGACCGGGGCGGCCCCGACGCCGCGCCATCCCGAAAAAACGGACAATCCGAACTACGTTCATAGGGTGATCCGATCGCTACGCCGTGTGCGCCGCCTTACCGCTCCGACCGTCGCCGGTGTCGCCCTGGGCGCCGCACTCGCCGCCTGCGGCACCGCCCACGCCCCCGACGCCCCACCCACCGGCCGGCCTGCCCCCGCCAGGCCCGCTCCAGCCGCCAAGCCGCCCACGCTCCCCGCGGGGCCGGGCGGCCGGGCGGCCGTCTTCGCCAACGGTCCGCGCACCCTGGGCAAGACCGTCGCGCTGACCTTCGACGCCGACATGACCGCCGACCAGGGGCCCCGCGCGGCCGCCGGTGAGCACTTCGACAACCCGGCGCTGATCGCGACCCTGCGCCGGCTGAAGGTGCCGGCCACCGTCTTCATGACCGGCCGCTGGGCCGACGAGTACCCGGACCAGGCCCGCTCCCTCGGCCACGACCCGCAGTTCGAGGTCGCCAACCACTCCTACAGCCACTACGCCTTCACCGGCGACTGCTACGGCCTGCCGACCGTCGCCGCCGCGAACATGAAGTCGGACGTGGAGCGCGCCTATGCCGCGCTGCTGCGGGCGGGCGTGCCGCACCCGATGCCGTACTTCCGCTTCCCCGGCGGCTGCTACGACCAGCAGGCGCTGCGCGCGGTCGGCTCGCTCGGGGTCACCGCGGTGCAGTGGGACGTGGTGAGCGGCGACGCGTTCGCGACCGACGCGGACGCCGTGACCAAGCAGGTGCTGGACGGGGTGAAGCCCGGTTCGGTGGTCGTCATGCACTGCACCCGCAGCGCCGCCCCGACCACCGAGGAAGTGGTCCGCCACGTCGTGCCCGAGCTGCGCAACCGGGGTTTCCGGTTCGTGAAGGTGTCCCAGCTGATCGGGGAGACGCCCGGTCACCGCTGACCGGCCTACGCTGGAGGTATGAGCGAAGAGGGCTACTGCAGCGTCACCGGGGCGGCGGAGCCGCCCACCGCGGACGGGCCGCCGTACGCGGAGTGCGTGCTGTGCCGGGAGCCGACCGAGTACCCGGAGTCGTACAAGGGCATCACGATGTGCGCCCGGTGCGAGTGGCAGGAGGCACAGCGCAGCGCCTGCTCGGGGTGAGCGACGACGGTCGGCCGGACGCCTCCGACCCCGGCGCGGTTTCCGGGGCCCTTTAGGGTGATGGGGTGAGCGTTGATCCGAAGTCGCCCGGCGACAGCCCCTTCCGCGCCGAACCCACCGCGCGTGACGAGGCACCCCAGTTCGTGCTGCCGCTGGTCGTACGCATCGAGAGGGACGCTCCGCCGGCCCGCACCGACGCGCTCGAGACCGCCGCCCGGGCCGTGCTGACCATGCTCGGTGACGCGCGGGCCCTCGGTGACGGGGAGTGGGCGCAGGCCGTACGGGACTGGGAGGACGCGCGGATCCGCAAGGTCGTGCGGCGGGCCCGGGGATCCGAGTGGCGACGGGCCACGGAGCTGCCCGGGATCACGCTCACCGGGAAGTCCGCCGAGGTACGGGTGTTCCCGCCGGTTCCCCTGGACGGCTGGCCCAAGGAGCTGGCGAAGCTGCAGGTGTCCGGGACCGAGCTGGACGATCCCGAGCCCCCCGCCGACGCCGACCGGACGCAGCCCGTGCTGTGGCTGAACCCGGAGTTGGAGATGTCCGCGGGCAAGACGATGGCACAGGCCGGACACGGGGCCCAGCTCGCCTGGTGGGCGCTTCCCGAGGAGGCGCGGACGACGTGGCGCGAGGCCGGGTTCCCGCTCGCCGTGCGGGTCGCCGATCCCGCCGAGTGGCGTGAACTGACCACCGGCGGGCTGCCTTTGGTGCGGGACGCCGGGTTCACCGAGATCGCGCCGGGCAGCTGCACGGTCGTCGCGGACCATCCGGCGCTGCGCTGACCCGGGATTCCTGACGTACGGGTCGCGTCCAGGCCCTCGCCCGGCGCGCCGGGCTCGATGACCAGCGCGCGCCCGGACCCGGTGGACTCACTCGGCGCCCTCGGCGCCCTCGGCGGATCGCCGGCCCGGCTCCCCCGAGCGCGGACCGAACCTCAAATGTTGCTCTGAAGCGGCGGGCACCGCGGTTCGCGGACGCGCTCCGGGGCCATACCCCCGTCAATCGGCGGAGGGGGAGGACCATGGTCATGGAGCGACTGGGCACGGGCATCGGCTGGCGGCCGGAGATCGCGGACGCCGTGGAGCGGATGCCGGGCGTCGACTGGGTCGAGGTCGTGGCCGAGAACACCTGCCCGGACCACCTCCCCGAGTCGCTGCGGCGGCTGCGCGAGCGCGGGGTGACGGTCGTACCGCACGGCGTGTCCCTGGGGCTCGGCGGCGCGGACCGCCCGGACGAGCACCGGCTCGCGGCGCTGGCCGAGCGGGCCGGGGCGCTGGGCTCCCCCCTCGTCACCGAGCACATCGCGTTCGTCCGCGCGGGCGGCCCGCTGACGGCGTCACCGCTCCTGGAGGCCGGACACCTCCTTCCCGTCCCCCGCACCCGGGACGCCCTCGACGTCCTGTGCGAGAACGTCCGCATCGCGCAGGACTCGCTGCCGGTGCCGCTCGCCGTGGAGAACATCGCCGCGCTGATCCGCTGGCCCGACGAGGAGATGACCGAGGGACAGTTCCTGTACGACCTCGTGGACCGCACCGGGGTACGGCTGCTGATCGACGTGGCGAACCTGCACACCAACCGCGTCAACCGGGGCGAGGACCCGGCCAAGGCGCTCGCGGAGCTTCCCGTCGAGGCCATCGCCTACGTCCATGTCGCGGGCGGGCTCGAACGGGACGGCGTCTGGCACGACAGCCACGCCCACCCGGTGCCGGCGGAGGTCCTGGAGGTGCTGAGCGACCTGGCCTCCCGGGTCGCGCCACCGGGAGTGCTGCTGGAGCGGGACGAGAACTTTCCCGAGCCGGCCGAACTGGAGCGGGAACTGGCGGCGATCCGGCGGGCGGTAGCGGCGGGCGCCGCGGACACCGGCCGGCCGTTCGTCCCTCCGGCGCGGTCCGCCGCGCCCGAGGTGCCCGGCACCACCCGGCAGCGCGTCGGGCTCGGCCAGGCCGCGGTGCTGTCCTCGCTGGTCGCGGGGACACCGGTGCCCGAGGGGTTCGACCGGGTGCGGATGGGGGTGCAGGCGCGGGCACTGGCGTCCAAGCGGGCGGACGTGGTCGCGAAGGTGGCTCCGGAGCTGCCGGAGATCCTCGGGGGCGCCTACCGGCCGGCGTTCCTGGCGTACGCCCAGGAACGGCCGATGACCGGGGGGTACCGGCGGGACGCGCTGGACTTCGCGGAGCGGCTGCTGAGCGAGGGACGGGCAGGCGGCGGAACCCCGCACCGCCGTCTGGAGAAGTGGTGGCTGGACCGAGCGGGCGCGACGCCCCGGAAGTCGGCCGTACGCAGGGCGTTGGCGCGGCGGCGCTGAGGGCCGTCCCGTGCTCCCCGGTCGGTCGGCGCACGGCGTCGGATGCGGTGCGTCGGAAGGCGGAGGGGCGCCCTCGTACCGGGCGTATCCGGGTGAACCAGGCAACACCGCGAGGTGCCGTGGCTGTCGTCGCGCGCGCCGCCGGGGATCTCGGGACAGCCCTTGGGGAAGCGGGACAAACGGCCGCGGAGCGCCCGCCGTACTCTCCCGGGCCTCGGCCCGGTCCCCCGTCACCTGCGGTCGGTAATATGCCAAACCCGCACAGCGCAAGCCTGAGCCGTGCGGTGCAGGAGGCATCATGCGCGCGCGTCCCCGACCCCCCGTCCAGGGCCGAGGCATATTCACCGGTACCGGACTGATCATCGCCTGTCTGGCGGCGACCCTCGCCGCCCTGGTCTTCCCGGTCTGGTCCTACGCCGACCGCTCGGACCCGACCGGTACGGTGAGCCTGCTCAGCGACCGGACCGTACCCACCCGCTACGGCCCGCTGTCCGCCCTGGACCGGGACTTCGTGGTCAAGGTGCGGCTCGCCGGGCTGTGGGAGCTGCCGGCCGGGGAGATGGCGCAGGAGAAGGGCACCACCCAGGCCGTCCGGGCCGCCGGACAACACCTCGTCGACGGACACACCACCCTGGACGCGCACGTGCGCAGCGTGGCCGGCATACTCGGCCTGCCGATCCCCAACCAGCCCAACGACCAGCAGCAACAGTGGCTCGCCACGCTGGCCGAGGCACAGGGGCACGACTTCGACCGGCAGTTCGCGAACATCCTGCGGCTGGCCCACGGCCGGGTCTTCTCCGTCGTCGCCCAGGTGCGGGCCGGCACCCAGAACATCCTGGTCCGCAGCCTCGCCGACGACGCCAACACCACCGTCCTGGACCACATCAAGATGCTGGAGGCCACGGGGTACGTCGACTTCGCCGCGCTGGCCCAGCAGTTGGCGGCCACCCCCGCGCCCGCCTCCTCACCTCCGGTCTTCGCGCCGAGCGACGCGATCCCGGTCGTACCGTCCCCGGCGCCCGCCCCGACGGCCTCGGTCTATCCGCTGCCGCCCGCCGCCTCCAGTCCCCCGCCGTCCGGCGGTTCCTGACCAGCCCACCAAACGGAACGTCACATACCTGCAACACTCGGTCCGGAATGTGAACAGGGCATGGTGTCCGCCCGGCCCCTGGCATAGAAACACGTCATGTTCTGGGTCCTTCTCCTGCTCCTCGCCTGGGCCGTCACCGGCACCGCCTGCACTCGGCTGTGTCTGGCCGCCGTACGCGCGGCGGCCTCCGACGCGGACGCGGGCCGAGGACACGATCTGACGCTGTACGAGGCCGCGTTCCTGTCCGGAGGGCCCGCGCGGGTCGCCGACCTGACGATGGTCTCCATGGCCCGCCAGCGGCGGCTGCTGCTCGCCCACACCGGCTGGGCGACCGTCGTCGACCCCCGCGCGCGCGACGAGATGGAGCGCTCGGTGATAGGCGCCATCGGACCCGGGGGACAGTCCCGGATAGCGCCGGTGCGGTCGGCGGCGGCCGACACGGACGCCGTGCGCAGCCTCGGTGAGGGACTGGTGCGGGCGGGGCTCGCGGTACCGGACGCGGCGGCGCGTACGACGGTCGCGTCGGGTGTGCGTCAGGTCCGGGCCGCCGCACTGGCCGTGTCGGGCCTGGCGGTGGCCGCCCTGTCGCTGCCCGCCCCGACCGGGATGCCCCGCGACCTGGTCGCCGTGTGGTTCGCGCTGCCCCTCACGCTGGCGCTGAGCTGCCTGGCCATCGCCCGTGTGGAGGCGCACCCGTACGCGCGCTGGGCCTCCCCGGCCGGGCAGCGGCTGCTGGGCGTGGTGCACCGGCGCTCGAACCGGGCGGCCGACGACCACTCGCTCCTCGCCTCCGTCGCCGTGCGCGGTGTCCGCGCGATCGGTGAACCGGAGCTGCGTGCGGCCTTCGCACACCGGGACCAGCTCCCGCGGGAGTGAACGGGGGCGTACAGGGGCATTGGCGCCGACACCGGCCGACGGTGCTTGCCTTCTCCGCCAACCGGTCGAAATATCCCTTTTATTGCTGCCGTGCAGTCGCTGCCGTGCCGTTGCTGCCGCGCCACGCAGCGACCGCACGAAGGGATACGCCATGAGAGCCCCCGTCCTGTACTCGGCAGCCGGGTCCCTGCTCCTGACCACGCTGGCCGCCGCCCCGGCCGGGAGCGCCCCCCGCGTCCCGGACGCGCCGACGGCCGAACTGCGCGGTACCGCCGTGGCCGCCGCGCGGGCGCGCGCGGAGGGCATCGACTTCGGCAAGTGCGCCGCCGCGCTGGAGTACCCGAGTTCCTTCCAGTGCGGCACCCTGAGCGTCCCGCTGGACTACGCGCACCCGGACGGCAAGCGGATCCGGCTGACCGTCAGCCGGGTGCGGGCCACCCACAAGGACCCGCACAACAGCAAGCGCAAGGTGCCCCGGCAGGGCGCCCTGGTCTACAACCCGGGCGGCCCCGGCGCCTCCGGCATGGACTTCCCGCTGGTCGGCGTGCTCCCCGAGTGGAAGCGTCTCGGCGCCGCCTACGACCTGGTCGGCTACGCCCCGCGCGGGGTGGACCGTTCGGCGCCGCTGTCCTGCGTGGACCCCAAGCGCTTCTTCAAGGCGCCCTCCCCGTCGCCGACACACCCCTCGGAGGCGTACAAGAAGGCCCGGGTCGCCGAGGCGAAGGCGTACGCGAAGGGCTGCCTCAAGCGGTCCGGCGACAAGCTCAGGCACTACACCTCCCTCAACAACGCCCGGGACCTGGACGTGCTGCGCGCCGCGCTCGGCGAGAACCGGCTGACCTTCATGGGCGCCTCCTACGGCACCTACTTCGGCGCGCTGTACGCCACCCTGTTCCCCTCGCACGTACGGCGGATGGTGCTGGACTCGGCGGTCGACCCGGACCCGGCGCAGATCTGGTACCGCGCCAACCTGGACCAGTCGGCCGCGTTCGAGAGCCGCTGGGCGGACTACCGGGAGTGGATCGCCCGGCACGACGACGCGTACGGGCTCGGGAACACGCCCGCCAAGGTGCAGGCGAGTTACGACCGGGCGAGCAGGCGGCTGGCCAAGAAGGCGGCCGGCGGCAAGGTCGGGCCGGCGCAGTTGCAGGGCGCGTTCCTGACCGCCGGCTACTACGACGACTACTGGCCGAGCCGCGCGGAGGCGCTGTCGAAGTTCCTGAAGGGGGACGCGAAGCCGCTGGTCCGGCTGGCGGCGCCGACCCCGGCGACGGCCGCGGCGGCGGAGAACGGCAACGCGGTCTACACGGCCGTCGAGTGCAACGACGCGGCCTGGCCGACGGACTTCGCGACCTGGGACCGGGACAACACCCGGCTGGCGCGGGTGGCGCCGTTCGAGACCTGGGACAACGCCTTCATGAACCTGCCGTGCGCCTACTGGCCGGTGTCCCGGCAGAAACCCCTGGACGTGCGGACGGGTCCCGGTGAGCTGCCGCCGACGCTGATCCTCCAGGCGGAGCGGGACGCGGCCACGCCGTACGCGGGCGCCCTGGAGATGAACCGCCGGCTGGCGGACTCGGTGCTGGTGACCGAGCGGGACGCGGGCACCCACGGCATCGGCGGCGGGCCCAACAAGTGCGTCAACGGCTACCTGGAGGCGTACCTGCTGGAGGGCCGGCTCCCGGAGCGGCGGGCGTCCTGCGCGGCGCACCCGGAGCCGAAGCCGGCCGGCCGCGTCCCGCAGCACAAGAAGCTGCGGGACTCCATGAAGGGCAAGGCCGCCCAGCGCTGACCCGTCGTCAGGCGAGGCCCGCGACCAGCTCCGCGACGTCCTTGCGGCGGCCCGTGTAGAACGGGACCTCCTCACGGACGTGCATGCGGGCCTCGGAGGCGCGCAGGTGACGCATGAGGTCGACGATGCGGTACAGCTCGTCGGCCTCGAAGGCCAGGATCCACTCGTAGTCGCCGAGCGAGAACGAGGCGACCGTGTTGGCGCGCACGTCCGGGTAGCCGCGGGCCATCTTGCCGTGGTCGGCGAGCATCCGGCGGCGGTCCTCGTCGGGCAGCAGGTACCAGTCGTACGAGCGCACGAACGGGTACACGCTGACGTAGTTGCGCGGCGTCTCGTCGGCGAGGAACGCCGGGATGTGCGAGCGGTTGAACTCGGCGGGGCGGTGCAGCGCCATGTTCGACCAGACCGGCGTGAGGGCGCGGCCCAGCTTCGTGCGGCGGAAGAGGTTGTACGCCTCCTGGAGCTGGTCGCTGTCCTCGGCGTGCCACCAGATCATCAGGTCGGCGTCGGCGCGCAGACCGGAGACGTCGTAGGTGCCGCGCACGGTCACGTCCTTGGCCGCGAGCTGGTCGAACAGCTCCTGGACCTCGTCGGCGTAGCCGGCGCGGTCCTCCGGCAGCACGTCCGTCAGCCTGAAGACCGACCACAGGGTGTAGCGGATGACCTCGTTGAGGTCCTTGGCCAGCTTGCCCTTGTTCGGGATCCGCTCGGAGGCGGTGGTGGGGGCGTCGTCACTCATGGTCCTATTCTCCCGCTCCGCCGTGCAGGCTCTGCACCGGGTTGGCGGTGAGCTCCCGGACGGCCGCCAGGTCACCGCCCAGCTGGTCGACGGCGGCGTACGCGCTCGCGATGCAGGCGGGGACGCCCACCCCGTCGTACGGGGCGCCGCAGACCGCCAGGCCGGGGACGGCGGCGACGTGCTCGCGGACGCGGGCCACGCGCGCGTGGTGTCCCACCGGGTACTGGGGCAGGCCGTCGGTCCAGCGGGTGACCCTGGTGGCGACCGGATCCGCGGCGAGGCCGGTGGCCGCGCGCAGGTCGTGGCGGGAGACGTCGACCAGACCGTCGTCCGCGCGGCCGAGCACCTCCGTCTCGCCGTACCGTCCGACCGAGGTGCGCACGACGACGACGTCCGGGTCCTCCTCGGCGATCCAGCCCCACTTGTGGGAGGCGAAGGTGGCGGCCTTGATGGTGCGGCCGTCGACGGGCGGCACCAGGAAGCCGCTGCCCTCGGGAAGGGCGAGGTCGGCGCGGCGGTAGGCGAGGGTGATCAGGGCCATCGAGGCGTACTCGACGGCGGACAGCTCGGCCGCGGCGGCGGGCGCCTCGGCGCGCAGCAGGACGGCGGCGGCGGGGGCCGGGACGGCGACCACCACGGCGTCCGCGTACCGCACCCGGCCCCCGGCGACGATCCGCCAGCCGGTGCGCGCGCCGCCGGGGGCACCCCCGGCCGCCGTACCCCCGTCGGCCGTCGCCGGGTCCCCGGCCGTCGCGGCACCCGCCCGCGCGGAGCCCGGTCCGACCCGGCGCAGTTCGGTGACCGGCGCCCCGGTGACGATCTCGCCGCCGCGCGCCCGCACCGACGCGGCCACGGCGAGCGGCAGGCTGCCGACGCCGCCCTCGATGCCCATGAAGACCGGGCCGGTCTGCCGGCCGGCGGCGGCCTTGGCCTGGATCTCGCGGACGGCCTCGGTCAGTGAGCCGTGCGTCCTGGCGGCCTGGTAGAGCTGCGGGACCGCCGAACGCATCGAGATGCGGTAGGCGTCGCCCGCGTAGACCCCGCCGAGCAGCGGCTCGACCAGCCGGTCGACGACCTCCCGGCCCAGCCGCCCGGCCACGTACTCGCCCACCGCGACGTCGTCGCCGACCTCGGTGCGGGGCAGGTCGGCGTCGCGCCCGATGCGTGCGAGGCCCTCCGCGGACAGCAGGCCGGACAGCGCGTCGGCGGTGCCGGGGACACCCATGACATGGCCCTTGGGCATGGGCCGCAGGGCGCCCCGGGTCCAGATGGAGGCCGTCGCGGTGGACGGCGGCCGCAACCGGTCCCCGAGACCCGCCTCACGCGCCAGACCGACCGCCTCGGGCCGGCGCGCCAGCAGCGACTCGGCGCCCAGGTCGACCCGTACGCCCGCGATCTCGCCGGGCAGCAGCTTGCCGCCGACGCGCTCCGAGGCCTCCAGCACGGTCACGCGCACGCCGCGCTCCAGCAGCCGGTGGGCCGCGGCGAGCCCCGCGATCCCGGCCCCGACGACGACGACCTGCCCGGTGTCCGTTGCGCTCATGGCCCCACTCTCTCAGACCCCTCCTGCGCTCCCGTCCCGGGCCGGTGACCGGCGCGCGTCCTGACCGTGACCGCATCGGGACCGGCGCGCCCGAACGCCCCGCACCACCCCGGCGTCGGAGGAGCGTCAGTAGTCACCACCCTCGGGGGGAACCATGCGACATCCCGTACGACCCGTCCTCGCCGGCGTCCTGCTGGCCGCGGCCCTCGTCCTCACCGGTTGCAGCGCCGACGGCTCCGGCGACACCGCCGACTCCAAGGCCGACGCGGGCGGCGCTGCCCAGGAGGCGGCGGGCCCGGCGAGCGCGAGCGCCAAGGACGTCGACGGCAGGGGCCCCGCCAAGGCGCCCACCCTCACGGCGAACCGCATCATCCGCACCGCCTCCCTGACCGTGCAGGTCAAGGACGTGCCCAAGGCCCTCGACGAGGCCCGTGGCACCGCCGAGAGCGCCGGCGGCTACGTCGGCGACGAGACCACCACCCGGGACACCGAGGGCCACGAGCGCACCCGGCTGGTCCTGCGCGTGCCCACCGAGCGCTACGACGACGTGCTCACCGGCCTCCAGGGCGCGGGCAAGCTCCTCGACCGCACCGCGAAGGCCCAGGACGTCACCGACCAGGTGGTGGACGTGGACAGCCGCGTCAAGTCGCAGCAGGCCAGCGTGGCCCGGGTCCGCGAGCTGATGGACCGGGCCACCAAGCTCGGTGACGTGGTCACCCTGGAAGGCGAACTGAGCAGCCGGGAGGCCGACCTGGAGGCGCTGCTCGCCCGGCAGGCGTCCCTGAAGGACCGCACGAGCCTGGCCACCATCACCCTGTCACTCACCCAGACACCTCCGGTGGCGGCGGCGAAGGACGACACGCCGGGGTTCACGGACGCGCTGGCGGGCGGCTGGCACGTCTTCGTCACCATGCTGCGCTGGATCGCGCTGGCGCTCGGCGCGGCCCTGCCGTTCGCGGCCCTGGCGGCCCTGGCCGCGCTCCTGTGGTGGCGGATCGTCCGGCGGCGCCGCACGCCCGGCGAGGAGGGCTGAGCAAGCCCGAAATTCCCTCGCCCCGTAGCGTGTTCGCATGGACATGAGCGGTGGACGCGAACGACTGGTGGTGATCGGCGGGGACGCCGCGGGCATGTCCGCGGCGTCCCAGGCACGCCGGCTGCGGGGACCGGACGAGCTGGAGATCGTGGCCTTCGAACGCGGCCACTTCAGCTCGTACTCGGCGTGCGGCATCCCGTACTGGGTCGGCGGCGACGTGGCGGCACGGGACGAACTGATCGCCCGCACGCCCGAGGAACACCGCTCGCGCGACATCGACCTGCGGATGCGCACCGAGATCACCTCGATCGACGTGGCCGGCAAGCGGGTACGCGCGCGTGACGTCGATTCCGGTGCCGAGTCCTGGACGTCGTACGACAAACTCGTCATCGGGACCGGCGCTCGGCCGATCCGCCCCGACATGCCGGGCGCGGACGCACCGGGGGTGCACGGCGTGCAGACCCTGGACGACGGCCAGGCCCTGCTCGACACGCTCTCCCGCACGCGGGGCCGGCGGGCGGTGGTCGTCGGCGCCGGGTACATCGGCGTCGAGATGGCCGAGGCGATGATCAACCGGGGCTACGAGGTGACGGTCGTCAACCGCGGCAGCGAGCCCATGTCCACGCTCGACCCCGACATGGGCCGCCTGGTGCGCGAGGCGATGGAGGGCCTCGGCATCACCATGGTCGCCGACGCCGAGGTCACCGAGGTGCTCACCGGCCCCGACGGCCGGGTCCGCGCGGTGGCCACGGAGGACGGCGAGTACCCGGCGGACGTGGTGATCCTCGGCATCGGCGTCCGCCCGGAGACGGAACTCACCCGGGCCGCGGGCCTGCCGCTCGGGAAGCACGGCGGACTCCTCACCGACCTGGCGATGCGGGTCCGCGGCCACCAGGACGTCTGGGCGGGCGGCGACTGCGTGGAGGTCCTGAACCTGGTCTCGGGACAGGAGCAGTACATCCCGCTGGGCACCCACGCCAACAAGCACGGCCAGGTCATCGGCACCAACGTGGGCGGCGGCTACGCCACCTTCCCGGGGGTCGTCGGCACGGCGGTGAGCAAGGTGTGCGACCTGGAGATCGCCCGCACCGGTCTGCGCGAGAAGGACGCGCTGCGGGCGGGCCTGCGGTTCGAGGCGGTCACCATCGAGTCCACGAGCCGCGCCGGGTACTACCCCGGCGCGAATCCCATGACGGTCAAGATGCTCGCGGAACGCCGCACCGGCCGCCTCCTGGGCGTCCAGATCGTGGGGCGGGAGGGCGCGGGCAAGCGGGTCGACATCGCCGCGGTGGCCCTGACCGCGAACATGACGGTGGAGCAGATGACGGCCCTGGACCTGGGCTACGCGCCCCCGTTCTCACCGGTGTGGGACCCGGTACTGGTGGCCGCGAGGAAAGCGGCCGCGAAGGTGCGAACGTCCTGAGAGGCGCCGGGGGCAGCGCCCCGGGGACGGCGGCCCGTGCCTCGTGAGACGCGCCAGGGACACCGGCTCAGGGGCGCGGGGAACGGTGCGACCGGCCCCCACGCACCCGCGGCCCGCGACGCGGCCTGCAGCCGCACCAGCGCCCGCGCCCCGCGACGGCGGTCAGCCCGTCCCGCTGATCCGCGGCAGCGAGGTGACCCCCGCACCACCGGGCGCGACCGCGGCGGCGGGCTGCTCGGCCCCCGGGCGCGCTGCGTGGGCCGCCGGCCGGGTCGAGCGCAGCCGGTTGCTCACCGCCTCGTCCAGCGTCACCGGCCGCTGCATCTGGGCCGCCAGCCGCCCCGCCTCCTGACCGAGCCGTGCCACGTCCTCCCAGGGCAGCCGTACGACGAGGGAGATCTCCGCCTCCCCGTCGGGCATGGCCTGCATCGGAGGGAATCCCTGGGAAGCAACCCGCTCGTTCATCGCCTGGTCCTCACGTCGCCGGAAACATCAGCCGAAGCTCATCGGTCGCAGGGACATACGCACCCGCGCGCGCCGACGTTCACCGGCCCGCTCCGCGCTTCGGGCGCCCCCGCCCTGGGCACTAGTGAGCTGTGGTCATCCCCGTCCATGACGTCAACCCGGTGCGGCGCACGCCGTACGTGACGTACGCGCTCATCGCCGCGAACGTCCTCGTCTTCCTGTTCACGCCCGGCATAGCCGGTTCCGTGGCGAGCGGCAGCGATCTGGCACAGCTGTGCCACCTGCAGGCCTTCACGGACCACTACGCGGCGGTGCCCAGGGAGTTGATCCACCATCAGCTGCCCCAGCTGGTCCCGACCGGCGCCGTGGGCATCGGCCGGAACGGCCCCGGCTGTGTCGTGGCACCGCCCGGGTACGACAAGTCCCCGGTGCTGTCGGTCTTCACGGCGATGTTCCTGCACGGCAGCTGGCTGCACCTGCTGGGCAACATGCTGTTCCTGCTGATCTTCGGCAACAACGTCGAGGACCGGATGGGCCACATCCGGTACTTCCTGTTCTACGTCGTCTGCGGCTACGCGGCCGGCTACGGCTTCGCCCTCGTCAACGACACCTCGGCGGACCCGCTGATCGGCGCCTCGGGTGCGATCGCCGGCGTCCTCGGCGCGTATCTCGTGCTCTATCCGAGGGCCAGGGTCTGGGTGCTGGTGCCGTTCCTGATCTTCCTGCCGCTACGGCTGCCGGCCTGGCTGGTGCTGGGCTTCT
The DNA here is from genome assembly GCF_042897315.1 of Streptomyces sp. NPDC001068. Classification (NCBI taxonomy): domain Bacteria; kingdom Bacillati; phylum Actinomycetota; class Actinomycetes; order Kitasatosporales; family Streptomycetaceae; genus Streptomyces; species Streptomyces sp. NPDC001068. The sequence goes on from NZ_JBIAYD010000001.1 coordinate 943,783, forward strand.
GGTTCGTGCTGCAGGCCGTGTACTCGTCCGGCGAGGGCGTCTCCGACGCCGGCACGGTCGCCTACGCGGCGCACATCGTCGGCTTCCTCGTCGGCATGCTGCTGGCCTGGCCGCTCAAGCCGGGCACCCCCCCGCCGCCGGAACCGCGCGGCCTGCTGTTCGGCAGGCGGGCCCGGCCCCGGCACGGCTGGTAGCGGACGGCGTCAGCGGGCCGTCTCGGTGTGGACGTACTCGACCAGCCGGGTCAGCGCGTCCGGGTCGGTGGACGGCATCACACCGTGGCCGAGGTTGAAGACGTGGCCTTCGAGACCGGCGGCCGCGTCGAGCACCTCGCGCGCCTTGGTCTCCACCGCGTCCTTGCCGGCGAACAGGACGGTCGGGTCGATGTTGCCCTGGAGCGCCTTGCCGGGTCCGACCCGGCGGGCGGCCTCGTCGAGCGGGACGCGCCAGTCGACGCCGACGACGTCCGCGCCGGCCTGGCCCATGAGGTTCAGCAGCTCGCCGGTGCCGACGCCGAAGTGGATGCGCGGGACGCCGTAGCCGGAGACGGCGTCGAAGACCTTCGCGGACGCGGGCAGCACCGAACGGCGGTAGTCGGCGGGGGCCAGCGCGCCGGCCCAGGAGTCGAAGAGCTGCACCGCCGAGGCGCCGGCCTCGATCTGCACCTTGAGGAAGGCGGCCGTGATGTCGGCGAGGCGGTCGAGCAGGTCGGCCCAGAGGTCGGGGTCGCCGTACATCATCGCCTTGGCGTTCTCGTACGTGCGCGAGGGGCCGCCCTCGACGAGGTAGCTCGCGAGGGTGAACGGGGCGCCGGCGAAGCCGATCAGCGGGGTCGGGCCCAGCTCGCGGGTGAGCATCCCGATCGCCTCGGTGACGTACGAGACGTCCTCGGGGGTCAGGTCGCGGAGCCGGGCGAGGTCGGCGCGGGTGCGGATCGGCTGCGCGACGACCGGTCCGACGCCGGGCTTGATGTCGAGGTCGACACCGATGGCCTTGAGCGGGACGACGATGTCGCTGAAGTAGATCGCCGCGTCCACGTCGTGCCGGCGGACGGGCTGGAGCGTGATCTCGGTGACCAGCTCGGGCCGCATGCACGACTCCAGCATGGCGATGCCCTCGCGCACCTTGCGGTACTCCGGCAGCGAGCGCCCGGCCTGACGCATGAACCACACGGGTGTGTGCGGCACGGGTTCACGCCTGCACGCCTTCAGGAAGGCACTGTCGTACGTCGCTGTCGGCTGCTGGCCCGCGGGGCTCCCGTTCGCACTCACGACGGCAAGTCTCGCACGCCCGTGAACGGGGCGTGGCCGCGGCCCGGCGGGGCCTTGGTGGTGTCTCTCCCTGCGCGAAGGCGTCGTTCCCCTTACTCTTCCCCGCATGGCTGCGGCTCAGGGACGACTGTCGGACGGCGCTGGCGGGACGGGCGAGGGGAAGGGCACCGAGGAGGGCGAAGGACACAAGGGGAGTACGGCTCCGCCGGCCTTCCGGGCCGCGGTCGACGCGCTGCGGGGCGCCCGGCTGCGGCCGCAGGTCGAGGTGGAACCGACGCCCGCACCGCAGCGTCTGGCCCCGTTCGCGTACGCCGTGGAGGCGGCGGTGGTGGACGGCGAGCAGGACCTCGCCGACGGCCGTCTCGTGCTGCTGCACGACCCGGCCGGGCACGACGCGTGGCGCGGGACGTTCCGGCTGGTCACGCTGGTGCGCGCGGAGCTTGAGCCGGAGATGGCGGCCGATCCGCTGCTGCCGGACGTCTGCTGGTCGTGGCTGACCGGCGCGCTGCAGGCACGCGGCCTGTCGTACGGGGAGCCGAGCGGGACCGTCACACGGGCCAGTTCGCACTACTTCGGCGGCCTGTCGGAGCGGCCCGCCGCCTCGCAGATCGAGATCCGGGCCTCCTGGACGCCCCGGGAGGGCCGCGCCGGGGTCCCCGACACCGCCGCGCACCTGACCTCCTGGTGCGATCTGCTGGCGCAGGTGGCGGGGCTGCCGCCGGCCGCGCCGGGCGACGCCTCGGTGGTCACGCTGCCGCAGCGCCGGGATCCGCAGGCGCGCTAGCCGCCGCGCGCCGGGGCGCGTCGACTCACCCTTCATTGACCATCTCTTTGTCGATACGGCCACTTTCTGTCCCGTACGGCAACAGCCCGAACCGATTCGATCTTCGGATGATCGATCGCGTGTCCGAATTGCACGGATTATTGCTCACTAAATCGTGATCATTCTCTAAAGGCGGACGGGTTTGATGCCGAAGACGACTGTGACCTTGAAAGCACGGTTCGTCCCGGCTTCTTCCCCACAAGCCGGCCCCGTCCCCCACCCCAGGAGGCCTGGTGTCCGTTCTCCTTGAGCAGCCCGCAAGCCTGGTCGCCTACCGCCCGAACAAGCCCACCGCCATGGTGGTCGTGGCCGACCCGCGCGTCCGCTCCACCGTCACCCGCCACCTGTGGGCGCTCGGTGTGCGCGACGTCATCGAGGCCTCGTCCGTCGCGGAGGCTCGTCCCCGCATCGGCAACCCCCGCGACATCTGCGTCGCCGACGTCCACCTCCCCGACGGCTCCGGCCTCACCCTCCTGTCCGAGACCCGCGCCGCGGGCTGGCCCAACGGCCTGGCCCTCTCCGCCGCCGACGACATCGGCGCCGTGCGCAACGCCCTGGCCGGCGGCGTCAAGGGCTACGTCGTCACCGGCACCCGCACCAACATCGGGCTCCCCACCCGGCCGGGTGCCGCACCCATCGGTTCCGCCGCCGCCCGCATGCACCGCCGCCCCCCGGGTGCCCCGAGCCACCCGGGCGGCTACCGCGAGCTCTCCGGCCGCGAGGTCGAGGTGCTCCGGCTGGTCGCGGAGGGCCAGTCCAACAAGGCCATCGGCGTCTCGATGGGTCTGTCCGCCCTCACCGTCAAGAGCCACCTGGCCCGCATCGCCCGCAAGCTCGGCACGGGCGACCGTGCCGGCATGGTCGCCGTCGCCCTGCGCACCGGCATCATCCACTGACCGACCGTCCGTCCCGCACTCCACCGTTCGGCGACGTGAGCCGGACCGGCCGCCGGTCCACCGTCACGACTGCGGCGGCGTCCCCCGTTCGTGGACCTGATCTTTCACCGAGCTGACTGGTTTACGACCCCCCGGGGCCCGTCGACGGAACGTTCCGTCGACGGGCCCCGTCCACACACGGATACCCTTGACATGTGACCGACGCCCAAGACACCGCAGCAGACAGCACACTGCGCACCACCGGGGGCACTCCCCCGGACGACGCCGGATCTTCTGCGACGGAGGCGCCGGTTCCCTTGCTGGAGCCGCGTGAGGGCATTCCTCCCGTGATCACCGACGAGGTGGCCCTCGCCCGCGTGATCGCCGCGTTCGCCGCCGGCTCCGGCCCGGTCGCCGTCGACGCCGAACGGGCGTCCGGCTACCGCTACGGACAGCGCGCCTACCTCGTCCAGCTGCGCCGCGAGGGCGCCGGGACCGCGCTGATCGACCCCGTCGCCTGCCCCGACCTGTCCGGCCTCGGCGAGGCACTGTCCGGCGTCGAGTGGGTGCTGCACGCGGCCACCCAGGACCTGCCCTGCCTGCGCGAGATAGGCATGGTGCCCAGCAGCCTGTTCGACACCGAGCTGGCCGGGCGGCTCGCCGGGTTCCCTCGGGTCGGACTCGGCGCGATGGTCGAGAGCGTCCTCGGCTTCGTCCTGGAGAAGGGCCACTCCGCGGTCGACTGGTCGACCCGGCCGCTGCCCGAGCCCTGGCTGCGCTACGCGGCTCTCGACGTCGAACTGCTCGTCGATCTGCGGGACGCGCTGGAGAAGGAGCTGGACCGGCAGGGGAAGCTGGAGTGGGCCAGGCAGGAGTTCGACGCGATCGCGTCCGCGCCGCCGGCCGAGCCGAGGAAGGACCCCTGGCGCCGGACGTCCGGCATGCACAAGGTGCGCCGGCGGCGGCAGCTGGGCGTGGTGCGGGAGCTGTGGGAGACGCGGGACCGGATCGCGCAGAAGCGGGACGTGTCGCCCGGCAAGGTGCTCAGTGACGCGGCCATCGTGGAGGCGGCGCTCGCCCTGCCCGCCAACGTGCACGCCCTGGCGGGACTGAACGGCTTCGGGCACCGGATGGGACGGCGGCAGCTGGAGCAGTGGCAGGCGTCGGTGGACCGGGCCAAGGCACTGCCGGACGCCGGGCTGCCGCTGCCGGGGCAGCCGCTGACCGGGCCGCCGCCGCCGCGGGCGTGGGCCGACAAGGACCCCGAGGCCGCCGCCCGGCTCTCCGCCGCGCGCGCCGCGGTGTCGGCGCTGGCCGAGCGGCTCACCATGCCCCAGGAGAACCTGATCACCCCGGACACGGTGCGCAGGCTGTGCTGGGAGCCGCCGAAGACCGTCGACGCCCAGACCGTGGGATCGGCTCTGGTCGGGTACGGGGCCCGGCCCTGGCAGGTGGAACAGGTGACACCGGCGCTCGTGACGGCACTGGCTGCACCGACCGCCTGAACCGGGGCGCCCGGGCGGTGCTCCTTGCGTCCTCACCGGGTCCGGGCGTGAACGCGTCCGGACGGACCCGGGTCGGGCGTGAACGCGTGCGGGCGGACCGGGTCGGGCGTGAACGCGTCCGGACGGATCCGGTTCCGGTTCCGGGCAGGCGTGCCAGGGCGCTGCCGGACACCCGGTGTACACGATGATCCCGGTGCTTCCCGTCGGTGCCGAACGGGCGGAACCGTTCGCCGGCGCGTGCCCGCCCGGCCGCGCGCGACGGGGCTGTCCGGCCCGCTCGGCGTGCGGTGGGGACCGGTCACCACCCGGTCGGCGTACCCGGCCGGCGACGGACTTCCGGCACGGCTCCACATGGCTCAAAACGGCGCGGTCGCCGGCCTCCGGGCAGGAACTCCCCCGAGCCCCGGGCGCCGGGGCCGCGCGCGGCCGGAACCGGGGCGTCGAGATCACGCCAAGGTTCGGGGGACGGCGCGCGGAGGCACCCGGACATGTGACCTTCGCCGCTCCCGCCGCCAGGGGTGGGCAGTCACGTTACTCATAAGTAGCATGGGCCTGAGCGCGCGCTCAGCGCATCGCAGCAGTGCCATCCCGCACCCTGGAGGAGAGCCAATCGTGCCTCGTACCGTCAGGGATGTCGTCTTCGTCGACGGCGTCCGCACCCCGTTCGGCAAGGCGGGCCCGAAGGGCATCTACCACGAGACCCGTGCCGACGACCTCGTCGTGAAGGCGATCCGGGAGCTGCTGCGCCGCAACCCCGGGCTGGACACCAAGAAGATCGACGAGGTCGCCATCGCCGCGACCACCCAGATCGGTGACCAGGGCCTGACCATCGGCCGTACCGCGGGCATCCTCGCGGGCCTGCCGACCTCCGTGCCCGGCTACTCCATCGACCGCATGTGCGCCGGCGCCCTGACCGCCGTCACCACGGTCGCCGGTTCCGTCGCCTTCGGCGCGTACGACGTCGCCATCGCCGGCGGTGTCGAGCACATGGGCCGCCACCCGATGGGCGAGGGCGTCGACCCGAACCCGCGGTTCGTCAGCGAGAAGCTGGTCGACGAGTCGGCGCTGTTCATGGGCATGACCGCCGAGAACCTGCACGACCGGTACCCGCAGATCACCAAGGAGCGCGCGGACGAGTACGCGGTCCGCTCCCAGGAGAAGGCCGCCAAGGCGTACGCCGACGGCAAGATCCAGGCCGACCTGGTGCCGATCTCGGTGCGCCGGACCAACCCCGAGGGCGGCGAGACCGGCTGGGGTCTGGTCACCGCCGACGAGCCGATGCGCCCGGGGACCACCCTGGAGAACCTGGCCGGTCTGAAGACGCCGTTCCGCGTGCACGGCCGGGTCACCGCCGGCAACGCGGCCGGTCTGAACGACGGCGCCACCGCCTCGCTGATCGCCTCCGAGGACTTCGCCCGCGAGAACAACCTGCCGGTCAAGATGCGACTCGTGTCGTACTCCTTCGCCGGTGTGGAGCCCGAGGTCATGGGCTACGGCCCGATCCCGGCCACCGAGAAGGCGCTCGCCCAGGCCGGGCTGAGCATCTCCGACATCGGTCTGTTCGAGATCAACGAGGCCTTCGCCGTGCAGGTACTGGCCTTCCTGGAGCACTACGGCATCGCGGACGACGACGAGCGCGTCAACCAGTACGGCGGCGCGATCGCCTTCGGTCACCCGCTCGCCTCCTCGGGTGTGCGTCTGATGACGCAGCTGGCCCGCCAGTTCGAGGAGCACCCGAACGTCCGCTACGGCCTGAACACCATGTGCGTCGGCTTCGGCATGGGCGCGACGGTCATCTGGGAGAACCCGCACTTCGAGGGGGACAAGTGAGCGCCACCACCGAGCTTCTGAAGCAGGCTTCGGACCTGTTCCCCGACGAGGTCGTGACGTCCGCGCACGTCCGCCACTTCGACCTGCCGTCGGGGGCCGGCCGCTTCGCGCTGATCACCCTCGACAACGGCCTGGACCACACCAAGCCGACCACCTTCGGCCCGGCGTCGCTCGCGAACCTCGACGCCGCCATCGACCAGGTGGAGAAGGAGGCGGCCGACGGCACGATCGTCGGTGTCGGCATCACCGGCAAGCCGTTCATCTTCGCGGTCGGCGCCGACCTCAAGGGCGTCGAGCTGCTGAAGAACCACGAGGACGCGCTCGCCATCGGCAAGGGCGGCCACGAGGTCTTCAAGCGCCTCGCGGGCCTGGCCGTGCCGACCTTCGCCTACTACAACGGTGCCGCCATGGGCGGTGGCGTCGAGGTCGGTCTGCACTGCACGTACCGGACCGTCTCGAAGGCCATCCCGGCGTTCTCGCTGCCCGAGGTCTTCCTCGGTCTGGTCCCGGGCTGGGGCGGCTGCGCGCTGCTGCCGAACCTGATCGGCGCCGAGAAGGCCGTCTCGGTCATCATCGAGAACAGCCTGAACCAGAACAAGCAGCTCAAGGGGCAGCAGGTCTTCGACCTCGGCATCGCCGACGCCCTGTTCGAGGGTGCCGACTTCCTGGAGCAGTCGCTGATCTGGACCGCCGAGGTCCTCAAGGGCGGCATCGAGGTCGAGCGTCCGGTGATCGACCGCGGTGAGGCCTGGGACCAGGCCGTCGCCAAGGGCCGCTTCATCGCGGACTCGAAGGTGCACGGCGCCGCTCCGGCCGCCTACCGCGCCCTGGACATCATCGCGGCCGCCAAGAGCGGCGACCTCCAGCAGGGCTACGACGCCGAGGACAAGGCGCTCGCCGACCTGATCATGGGCGGTGAACTGCGCGCCGGCATCTACGCGTTCAACCTGGTGCAGAAGCGCGGCAAGCGTCCGGCGGGCGCGCCGGACAAGAACCTGGCGCGTCCGGTCACCAAGGTCGGTGTCGTCGGCGCCGGTCTGATGGCCTCCCAGCTCGCGCTGCTCTTCCTGCGCCGCCTGGAGGTGCCGGTCGTGCTGACCGACATCGACCAGGAGCGCGTCGACAAGGGTGTGGGCTACGTCCACGCCGAGATCGACAAGCTGCTCGGCAAGGGCCGCGTCAACCAGGACAAGGCCAACCGCCTCAAGGCCCTGGTCACCGGTGTGCTGGACAAGGCCGAGGGCTTCTCCGACGCCGACTTCGTCATCGAGGCGGTCTTCGAGGAGATCGGCGTCAAGCAGCAGGTGTTCGCAGAGGTCGAGGCGGTCGCCCCGGCGCACGCGATCCTCGCCACCAACACCTCCTCGCTGTCGGTGTCCGAGATGGCGTCGAAGCTCAAGCACCCCGAGCGGGTCGTGGGCTTCCACTTCTTCAACCCGGTCGCGATCCTCCCGCTCCTGGAGATCGTGCGCGGCGAGCGGACCGACGACGCCTCCCTGGCGACCGCGTTCGCCGTCGCCAAGAAGCTGAAGAAGACCGCGGTGCTGGTGAAGGACGCCCCGGCGTTCGTCGTCAACCGCATCCTGACCCGCTTCATGGGCGAGATCCAGAACGTCATCGACGAGGGCACCCCGGTCGAGGTCGCGGAGAAGGCGGTCGAGCCGCTCGGTCTGCCGATGTCCCCGCTGGTGCTCCTGGAGCTGGTCGGCCCCGCCATCGGCCTGCACGTCTCGGAGACCCTCAACCGGGCCTTCCCGGACCGCTTCACGGTCTCCCCGAACCTCGCGGCCGTCGTGAAGGCGGGCAAGCGCGGCTTCTACGTGTACGACAGCGGGAAGCCGGAGCTGGACCCGGAGGTCGCCGCGCTGCTGAAGCAGGGCGACACCGTTCTCAGCGAGGAGCAGGTCCGTGACCGCGTCCTGGACGCCGTCGCCCAGGAGATCGGGCTGATGCTCGACGAGGGTGCCGTCGCCGAGGCGCAGGACATCGACCTCTGCCTGATCACGGGCGCCGGCTGGCCCTTCCACCTGGGCGGCCTCACGCCGTACCTGGACCGCGAGGGTGTCTCCGAGCGCGTGAACGGCAAGAAGTTCCTGGCGCCGGGCGTGGCGAGCGTCCCGGCGTAGCCCCGTCCGCACGGACCCGATGCCCGGCACACCGACTGGTGCGCCGGGCATCGGTGCGTCGGGCATCGGTGCGCCGGCCTCGTCCGCTTCAGGCGGGCGGGGCCGCCTCCGTGTGGACGACGCTCAGTTCGGTGCCGTCGAGGTCGCGGCGGGAGCGGCCCAGGATGCCGACGGCCAGGTGGGAGGGGTCCTCGGGATCGTCGCGCGGCACGAAGGTGACGACGTCCGGATGGTGGCTCGTCACCAGCCAGCCGTCGTCCTGCTGGAGTTCGAGCACCCGGAAGTCACCCGCGCTGGTGTTGACCTGCAGGGGGCCGAACTCGCGGAGAATACCGACGGCCTGCTCGGCGATGTCACCGGCGGGGTGTTCGAGGACCACGCAGGTGCCGTGCTCGAACAGCACCCATGACTTGCCGGAGCCGGTGAGCAGACGCCGCCAGGCGTCTATGAGTGTCTGGCTTTCCACGGTGGCCATCATGGCGCACGCGCACCGTCCGTGACGGCCCAGGGCCGTGTCAGACCTCTCGCCAGGCCTCCAGGGCCAGCCCCGGCTCGGCCTTGCGGCGGGTGATCAGGAACTGGCCGGCGGACGGGGAGAGGGCCACCGCGGTGACCCGGTCGTCCTCGTCCGTGGTCAGGGCGACCGTGGCGTCGGCCGGAAGCTGCGGGCCCGACTCGGTCCACCAGGCGCCGGCCCCCTCGTCCTCGGTGGGGTAGGCGGCGAAGGCCACCCGGCCGCTGGAAGAGCGCTGGGCGAGCAGGGTGCAGTCGTGTCCGTCGAGTTCGCAGCGGACCGCCGCGACCGGTCCGGGGCCGGCGCAGGGCAGCAGCCGGCGCGGCTCGCCGCCGGGACGCCAGGCGCACAGGTCGCCGGACTCGTCGCCGTAGTAGAGGGTCGTGTTCCCGGGGGAGGTGGCGAGGGCGGCGAGGGTGCCCGGACGGACCGGGGTCTCGACCGTCTCCAGCAGCACGGGCGGCTTGCCCGCCTCCTGCTGGCGCCAGTGCACGATCCCGCCCGGCACGGCCGCGTACACCTCCACCCGCCCCGACTCACCGGTCACCGCGGCGAGCCCGTCCTCCACGAGCCGGCCCTTCAGATCACGCCACGGCTCCCAGCCGCCCTTCTCCTTCTGGGCGGCCATGCTCACCCCGCGTCCCCGGTTGCGGACGAAGACATGGGCCCGGCCCCGCGCGTCCACCGCGACGGCCGGGGCGCCGGTGACCTCGCCCTTCTTTCCGGGGTGGCCTATGGACTGCCAGTCCAGGGCGGCCAGATGGGGACGGTAGTGGGTGGAGTGGACCAGGCCCGACTCCCCTTGCCCGGTGGGCCGCCAGGCGACCAGGTGAGCGTACCCGTCGGCGCTCCGGCCCACCGAGAAGCCGGGGTGCAGCCGTTGGCCGCCGCCCATCCGCCGAGGGGCGCCCCAGGGGCCGCCGGGACCGCGTTCCGCCCGGCACAGCAGGGCGTCGCCCGACGGCAGATAGACACTGAGCCGGCCGTCGCGGCCGCGGAGGAGCCAGTCGCCGTTCACCGCCTCACTCTAAGCGGGGGGCCGTTCGGGGCAGTGGCCCGGCCCCTGGCGTGCGAGGCTGGTGGCATGGATGACGAAGCTCCGCTGCTGGTGATCGTCGACGGCGCGAACGTCGTGGGGTCACGGCCGGACGGCTGGTGGCGGGACCGCAAGGGGGCCGCCGAGCGGTTGCGTGACCGGCTGGCCGAGCGGGGCCTGCCCGGCCACCCCACCCCGGTGGAGCTGGTGCTCGTCGTCGAGGGCGCGGCCCGGGGTGTGGCGTCGGTGCCCGGGGTGCGCGTGGAACCGGCGTCCGGCAGCGGCGACGACCGGATCGTGGAGCTGACCGCCGAGGATCCCGGCCGCCCCCGTCTCGTCGTCACCGCCGACCGTGAACTGCGCGGCAGAGTGAGCGAGCTGGGTGCCGAGGTGATCGGCCCGAGCGCGCTGCTCCGCTGAACGGGGCGCGCCCGGCGGGCCGTTCCCGGCCTACTCCCCCGGCACCCGGGCGTACACCACCGCTCCGTCGACCTCGTCCACCTGCTCGTAGCCGGCCATGAGCAGGCGGCGCAGGGTGGGGACCCGGTCGGGTCCGTACGGCTTGCCCCGGGAGTCGTCGACCACCAGGTCCGGCGCCCGGTCGGCCAGCTCGGCGCGGAAGACCGGCCAGGTGCCCTCGACGGCGTACTTCTCACCGACCTCCGGGCCGTCCCGGCCGCCGCTGAAGTTGGTGAGCAGTCCGGCGGTCAGATAGCGGGTGGCGGGGGCACGGTCGGCGAGCCAGTACGTCTCCGGGTGTATGCCCCACACCAGCACCCGGTCGCCCGGCTGGGTGCGGTGGGCGAGGGCGGTCGCCAGCCGCTGGGCGTGCGCGAGTTCGGGGCGGGGAGCCAGGAGTCCCCACGCCAGGAAGAGGGCGCAGACGCAGGCCGAGGTGCGGACGGCGACCGCGGTCCGCTCCCGCGGCAGGACCTGGAGCGCGGCCGTGGCCAGCAGCGCGAGCGGCGGGGTGAGCTGCAGGAAGTAGTGGCCGAAGAAGTGGAAGCCGACGGTGACGGCGACCGCGGACGCCGCCAGCCACAGCCAGAGGTCGGCGGCACCGGTTCGGGCGATGCGCAGGGCGCGCGCGACCGGCGGGAGCAGCCCCGCGCAGGCCGTGGCGAGGATCGCGCTGTTGGTCAACGCCCTGACCAGGACGTGGAGTTCGGAGCCGGTGAAGGAGGCGTAGGCGCCGGAGCCGGTGACCGTCCAGAAGGCGAAGCCGGCCGGGTCGGTGACCAGGGCCGCGCCCAGGACAGGCAGGGCGACGCCGGCCGCCAGCCGGAGCGGGCTCGCGCGCGGGCCGCCGTACCGGTTGAGCAGGTAGACCACCGGCAGCAGGACCGCGCCGCCGGTCTGCTTGGTGAGCAGTGCGCAGGCGACGGCGACGCCGGCGGCGCCCCAGCGGCGGCGGTCGGCGCACCACATCGCGGCGGCCGTGGCGGGCAGTATGAACACCTCGAAGGTGGCCGCCTGCGCGTCCTCGGGGTTCAGGCCGACGGAGACCAGCAGGTACAGCGCCCCCGCGGTGCGCCCCGCGCTGTCGCCCCACCGGCCCCGGGCGATCGACGCGAGCGTCACGGCGGTGGCCAGCTGGGCGAGCACGGCGAGCACCCGCACCGGGGTCAGCGATCCGGATCCGAAGACCCCGAAGACCGCCTCGTACAGCCACGGCAGCAGCGGCGGCTTGCGGTCCACGACCGTCTCGTAGAGCTGCCCGCCACGCGCCAGTATGCGGGCCTGAACGGCGAGATAGCCCTCGTCCGGGTTCCACAGCCGCCCCAGGAAGGACGGCACCCGGGTCACGCAGGCCAGGGCGGCGAGCAGGGGCAGCAGCCGCGTCCAGTACCCCTTCCCTGCGACTACGGACCGTGGCGGGGCGAGGGGCGCGAGAAGCATGGAGAGCACGCTATCCGGCCCCGCAGTCCCACCCGGACGGGACATACGGGGCCGCGGTGGCGAGCCTGCCGGTCACGGAGCGTCGGCGGGGGTCCGTTCGGCGCGGGCGAGACCGCTGTGCGTGCGGCCGTACAGGAAGTAGACGACGAAGCCGATGACCATCCAGATGGCGAACCGCAGCCAGGTCTCGGCGGGCAGGTTCAGCATCAGCCACAGCGAGGCCAGCACGGACACCACCGGCAGCGCGGGCACCCACGGGGTGCGGAAGGACCGCTCCAGGTCGGGCCGGGTGTTGCGCAGGATGATCACGCTGATCGCGACGACGATGAAGGCGAAGAGCGTGCCGATGTTGACCAGTTCGGCGAGTTCACTGAGGCTGGTGAAGCCGGCGACGATCGCGATGACGACGCCGAGCAGGATGGTCGGCCGGTACGGGGTGCGGAACCTCGGATGGGTGTGCGAGAAGAACCTGGGCAGCAGCCCGTCCCGGCTCATCGCGAAGAACACCCGGGACTGGCCGAGCAGCAGGATCATGCAGACGGTGGTCAGGCCGACGGCGGCGCCGAAGCTGATCAGGCCGGCGAACCAGGGGTGCCCGGTGGCCTTGAACGCGTCGGCGAGCGGGGCGTCCACGGACAGCGAACTGTACTTCTGCATGCCGGTGACCACGATGGCCACGGCGACGTACAGCAGGGTGCAGATGATCAGCGAGCCCATGATGCCGCGCGGCACGTCCCGCTGGGGGTTGCGGGTCTCCTCGGCGGCGGTGGCGACGACGTCGAAGCCGATGAAGGCGAAGAAGACGACGGAGGCGGCGGTGAAGATGCCCATCACGCCGAAGTTGGAGGGTGCCCAGCCGAACATGAGCTGGATCAGCGGGGCCTTGAGGTTGCCGCCCGCCGGCACCGGCTGCGACTTGGGGACGAACGGCTCGTAGTTGCCGCTGTGGATGAAGAAGGCGCCCGCGATGATGACGACCAGGACGACGGCCACCTTGACGGCGACGACGACCGAGGTGACCCGGGCGGAGAGCTTCATGCCGACGACCAGGATCGCGGTGAGGGCGAGGACCAGCAGGGCGGCGAGGATGTCGAAGCCGAAGCCGTGCGCGCCGTCCCGGCCACTGAGGTAGTCGGGCAGCTGCCAGCCGGCGTTGTCGAGCAGCGAGTGGATGTACCCCGACCAGCCGACGGCCACCACCGCCGTGCCCAGCGCGAGTTCCAGCACCAGGTCCCAGCCGATGATCCAGGCCGGGAACTCGCCCAGCGAGGCGTAGGAGAACGTGTACGCCGAACCGGCCACCGGAACGGTGGAGGCGAACTCGGCGTAGCAGAGCGCGGCGAGGCCGCAGACGACACCGGCGACGACGAAGGAGAGCGCGACGGCGGGACCCGCGGTGTTCTTGGCGGCCGTGCCGGTCAGGACGAAGATCCCGGTGCCGATGATGACACCCACGCCGAAGACCGTGAGGTCCAGGGCGGAGAGCGACTTCTTGAGCGCGTGCTCCGGTTCCTCGGTGTCCTTGATGGACTGTTCGACGTTCTTGGTCCTGAAGAGCGAACTGGCCACTGCCTACCTCCCACGCTTGTCGTCCTCGACATGATCGAGAGGGCCGGGGATGCGTATGCCCGGCAAAGGCAGGTTCACGCACATGGGCCGGTCCCGCCACCGGAGAGGTGGCGGGACCGGCCCATCGGGCGTACGTCTTCCGTCGGGGGCCGAAGACCGCGTGCGGTCGCTCGCGCGGGTCCCCGCGGCCCCCTCGGGGTGCGTCGCGGTTCAGTCCCTGGCGGGCTCCACCGAGTCGACCTCCGTCGTCGTGCCGTCCAGCCTGGCGACCAGACCGGTGACCTGACGGGCGATGTCCGGGGCCGTCAGGCCGATCTCCGCCATGACCTCGGCCCGCGAGGCGTGGTCGAGGAAGCGCTGCGGGATGCCGAAGTCGCGGAGCGGGACGTCCACTCCGGCGTCGCGCAGGGCCTGGGCGATCGCCGCGCCCACACCGCCGACGCGGAGGTTGTCCTCGACCGTGACGACCACCCGGTGCCGCTCGGCCAGCGGGGCCATCGCCTCGTCCACCGGCTTGACCCAGCGCGGGTCGACGACCGTGGTGGAGATGCCCTGCTTGTCGAGGAGGCCGGCGATCTCCAGGCACATGGGGGCCAGCGCGCCGACCGACACCAGCAGCACGTCGGGGGTGTCGGTGCCGGGCTCGCGCAGCACGTCCATGCCGCCGACCCTGCCGACGGCGGCCACCGCGGGACCGACCGCGCCCTTGGAGAAGCGGACGACGGTGGGCGCGTCGTCGACCTCGACGGCCTCGCGGAGCTGGGCGCGGACCTGGTCGGCGTCGCGCGGGGCGGCGAGCCGCAGACCGGGCACGACCTGGAGGATCGACATGTCCCACATGCCGTTGTGGGAGGCGCCGTCGGTGCCGGTGATGCCCGCCCGGTCCAGGACGAAGGTCACCCCGCACCTGTGCAGGGCCACGTCCATGAGGACCTGGTCGAAGGCGCGGTTGAGGAAGGTGGCGTAGAGGGCGAAGACCGGGTGCAGTCCGGCGGTGGCCAGGCCCGCGGCGGAGGTGGCGCCGTGCTGCTCGGCGATGCCGACGTCGTAGATCCGCTCGGGGAAGGTGTCGGCGAACTTCTTCAGGCCGACCGGCTGCAGCATGGCCGCCGTGATGGCGACGACGTCCTCGCGCTCCTTGCCGAGCTCGACCATCTCGTCGCCGAAGACGGAGGTCCAGTCGGCGCCGGAGGCCTTGATCGGCAGCCCGGTGTCGGGGTGGATGGGGCCGATGCCGTGGAAGCGGTCGGCCTCGTCCTGGAGGGCCGGCTGGTAGCCGCGGCCCTTCTCGGTGAGGCAGTGCACGATGACCGGGCCGCCGAACCGCTTGGCGCGGGCCAGCGCGGACTCCAGGGCCTCGATGTCGTGTCCGTCGATGGGGCCGACGTACTTCAGGCCGAGGTCCTCGAACATGCCCTGCGGGGCGATGAAGTCCTTCAGCCCCTTCTTGGCGCCGTGCAGGGTGTCGAAGAGGGGCTTGCCGACGACCGGCGTCCGCTCCAGCAGGTCCTTGCCCCGGGCCAGGAACCGCTCGTACCCGTCGGTGGTGCGCAGGGTGGCGAGGTGGTTGGCGAGGCCGCCGATGGTCGGGGAGTACGACCGCTCGTTGTCGTTGACGACGATGACCAGCGGGCGGTCCCTGGATTCGGCGATGTTGTTGAGCGCCTCCCAGGCCATGCCGCCGGTGAGGGCGCCGTCACCGATCACGGCGACGACGTGGTTGTCGTTGTCGAGCAGCTGGTTGCCCTTGGCGATGCCGTCGGCCCAGCTGAGGACCGTGGAGGCGTGGCTGTTCTCGATGACGTCGTGCTCGGACTCGGCACGCGAGGGGTAGCCGGACAGGCCGCCCTTCTGCTTCAGCCGGGAGAAGTCCTGCCGGCCGGTGAGCAGCTTGTGCACGTAGGACTGGTGGCCGGTGTCCCAGAGCACCTTGTCCTTCGGGGAGTCGAAGACGCGGTGCAGGGCGATGGTGAGCTCGACCACGCCCAGGTTGGGACCGAGGTGTCCGCCGGTCTTGGAGACGGCCTCCACGAGGAAGCCCCTGATCTCCTCTGCCAGCTGGACCAGCTCCTCGGGGGTGAGCCGGTCCAGATCGCGCGGTCCCCTGATACGGGTCAGCAGCGACACCCGTGCCTCCTTGCAGTAGAGCTGATCGAGCTGTTGCCGGGCCAGACGAGTCTAATGTTCCGCCCGGACGGAACGACTCCGGCCCCGGGGTCATAGGTCACGCGATCGGCTGTACCCATCATGACCCCCACCTATGACACGACCGTGCCCGGCACTGGACAGTGCCGGGCACGGTCGGAGACCCCAGGGGCGCGGGGCCGGCCCCGCGCCCCTGACGGCGACGGGTGCTAGCCGCGACCCGCGGCCTTCTGGCTCCGGCGGGACACCGAGTCGATGACGACGGCGCCGAGCAGAACACCACCGGTGATCATGTACTGGATCGAGGTGTTCATGTTGAGCAGGTCGAGACCGGTCTGGATGGACTGGATGACCAGCATGCCCAGGAGCGCCGACCACACCGAACCGCGGCCGCCGAACAGCGAGGTACCACCGATGACCGCCGCCGCGATGGCCAGCATCAGGGTGTTGCCGCCACCGGCGTTCAGCGTGGCGCTGGCGGTCTGGCCGGCGAAGAACATACCGCCGATCGCCGCGAAGCCACCGGAGATCGCGAACACGGTGATCCGGACCATCGGCACGCTGATACCGGCACGCCGGGCCGCCTCGATGCCGCCGCCGACCGCGAAGACCTTGCGGCCGTAGGTGGTGCGACGCAGCACGAAGTCGACGATCACCAGGGAGGCGAGGAAGATCACCAGCGCGTTGGAGACACCGGACGCGTTGTTGAGGACCGCCGCCGCGGCGAAGGACGCGATGCCGAGGAGGACGACGCGGACCAGGATCTCGCTGGTGGGACGGAACGGCACGCCCGCGGCGCGGCGCCGGCGCTGCTCGTTGAACTGGCCGAGGGCCGACAGCACGACACCGAGGCCGGCCAGCAGGTAGGCGCCGATGATGGCCTGGTCCATGAAGAACGAGCTCTGGCCCAGGATGTGCACCGGACCGCTGTCCGACGGGATGTTGATGGTGCCGCTGTCGCCCAGCAGCCACAGCATCAGACCGTTCCAGCCGAGGAAGCCGGCCAGGGTGACCACGAACGCGGGTACGCCGATCTTGGCGAAGAACCAGCCGTGCAGCGCGCCGATGCCGACGCCCGTGATGATCGTGAGGATCAGGGCCAGCCACGGGTTCATCCCGTGGTTGACCGCGAAGACCGCGAACAGCGTGGAGGCCAGACCGCTGACCGAGCCCACGGAGAGGTCGATCTCACCCAGCAGCAGCACGAACACCAGGCCGATGGCGAGCATGCCGGTGGCCGAGAGGAAGTAGCTGATGTTGGAGAGGTTGTCCGCGCTGAGGAACAGGCTGTTCTTCGCCTGGAAGATGGTCCAGATGATGATCAGGCCGATGACCACCGGCAGCGAGCCCAGCTCGCCGCCCCGCACCTTGCGCTTGAACTCGGTGACGTAGCCCTTGAGGCCCTCTTCGCGGACCAGCAGACGCGGGTCGACGACCGCAACGGGCGCGGCCGTGGGGTCCTCGGCCGGAGGGGCCACCGTCGCCGTGGCCGCGGCGGCCTCGGCGGCCGCGGACTTCTCGACCTGCGGCGACTCGTCGGGCGACTCGTCGCCCTGCACGGTCTTGTTCGACGTCTCGCTCACTTTGCCGCCTCCGGGGTGCGACGCTCCGCACGACGGGTCACGGCGTTGTCCGTGGCGCCCGTGATCGCGGCGATGATCTCTTCATGGCTGGTGCTCTTCACGGGGAAGGAGCCGTTGTTCTTGCCCAGGCGCAGCACGGCGACCGTGTCCGCGACCGCCTTCACGTCAGCCATGTTGTGGCTGATCAGGATGACGGCGAGGTTGCGCTCGCGGAGCCGCTCGACCAGGTCGAGGACCTGGGCGGTCTGCTCCACGCCGAGCGCGGCGGTGGGCTCGTCGAGGATGACGACCTTCGGGTCGCCGATCAGGGCGCGGGCGATGGCCACGACCTGGCGCTGACCGCCGGAGAGGCTGGCGATCGGGATGCGCACGCTCGGGATGCGGATGGAGAGGGTGCTCAGCAGCTCGCGAGCCTGCTTCTCCATGGAGACCTCGTCGATGACGCCCCGGTGCAGGAGCTCACGGCCGAGGAAGAGGTTGCCGACCACGTCCAGGTTGTCGCACAGGGCGAGGTCCTGGTAGACCGTCGCGACGCCCAGGCCCTGGGCGTCGTTGGGCTTGTTGATGTGGA
Organism: Streptomyces sp. NPDC001068; assembly: GCF_042897315.1. NCBI lineage: Bacteria > Bacillati > Actinomycetota > Actinomycetes > Kitasatosporales > Streptomycetaceae > Streptomyces > Streptomyces sp. NPDC001068. The sequence continues at coordinate 961,530 of NZ_JBIAYD010000001.1, forward strand.
CCGGCTTGCCCTCCCATTCGATGACGCCCTCATCGATGGGATGCACACCCGCGATCGTCTTGACCAGGGTCGACTTTCCGGCGCCGTTGTCGCCCACCAGGGCGACCACTTCTCCGGCGTGGACCTCCAAGTCGACATCGGTGAGTGCCTGGACCGCACCGAATCGCTTGGAGACTCCGCGCAACGCCAGCACGGGCGTAGCGGACACGTGAACCATCTCCTTCGCCGCCTGACCGGCGGGGATGCCGCGCTTGTTGATCAGGCGCGGAGGGGCGTGCGGTCACCTCGGGTTGCCCTCGGTGTACGCACGCGATTTACAAGATGAACATGCGCGAATCCGCTGCGCTTGGCAACGGGTCCGTCCGACGCCCGCTCCGGCAGCGGGGTATGAGGGCCGGAGCGGGCGTCGGAGGGGCTTCGCGAGACCGCCGGACGGACGGGGCGCCCTGCTCGCGCAGGGCCGGGGCCGTCGGGCGGCCGGGGCCCGGGTGTCGTACTGCGAGCACCCGGGCGCTGGCGACCGGAGCCGTGCGGCTCCGGGGTGCCGGACTACTGCAGGCCGGCGGCCTTGCAGGCCTTGGCGAACTCGGCGGTGCAGATGTCGGCGACCGTGTAGAGCTTGTCCGCGATCACGGTGTCCTTGATGTTGGCCTTGGTGACCGACACCGGGGTCAGCAGCTGCGAGGGCACCTTGTCGCCGGAGCCGCTGGTCTGCGTGCTGGTGGCGAGCGAGGCGATGTCCTTGCCCTGGAGCAGGTCCACGGCGATCGTCGCGGCGGCCTCGGCCTCCGGCTTGAACGCCTTGTAGACGGTGGAGGACTGGGTGCCGGCGACGATGCGCTGGATACCCGCGAGCTCCGCGTCCTGACCGGTCAGCGGGATGCCGCTGATGCCGGCGCCCTTGAGGGTGGTGGCGATACCACCGGCCATGCCGTCGTTGGCGGAGTAGACACCGGCGATGTTCTTCGCGCCGAGCTGCGTGATGGCGGCCTTGACCTTCTGCGCCGCGGTGGTGTCCTTCCACAGGCCGGACTGCTCGTAGGCGATGTCGACCTTGCCGTCCAGCGCCTTGTGGGCGCCTTCCTTGAACTGCGCGGCGTTCGGGTCGGCGTCGTCACCGTTGATCATGACGACCTTGGACTTCTTGGTCGCCTTGGAGCCGAGGGAGTCGAGCAGGGCCTGGCCCTGGAGCTCGCCGACCTTGACGTTGTCGAAGGAGACGAAGGCCGAGACCGGGCCCTGGGCGAGGCGGTCGTACGCGACGACCTTGATGCCCTTGTCGACGGCGGCCTGCACGGAGGACTTGATGGCCGCAGCGTCCTGGGACGAGATCACGATGACCTTGACGCCCTTGGTGATCATGCTGCTGACCTGCTGGGCCTGCTTGGCCGAGTCACCGGCGGCGTTCGCGTACTCGACCTTGCAGTCGGCGCACAGCGAGCTGACCTTGGCCTCGAAGTACGGCTTGTCGAACTTCTCGTAGCGCGCGGTCACGCTGTCGGGAAGCAGCAGGCCGATGGTCTTGCTACCACCGGAGGAGCTGCTGCTCGAGTCGCTCTTCTTGTCATCGCCGGCCTTGCCACAGGCGGCGATGGACAGCGCCATGGAAACCGCGGCGGTGCCGATCACGACTCTACGCATCGTTGCGTTCATTGGGGGTGCCTCCCTGACAGGGCCGCAACGCTGCGGCCGAGGTGGCTGGAAGTCAACTCGGCCGTGACTGCGGCGTCAAGAAGTAAATACTTAACGAGATGGCAACGGCGCCATTCGTTCTCTAAGTGAAGGCAGGTGCAACAGCAGGCAACGAGCCGTCCAAAAGGGTCGAATCGCCCATCTCGCTGAGCGCGAGAGCGAGCGCCCCGAGCACCTCCGCACGGCCCCCGAGCGCCCCCGGAAGCACCGAGAGCTGCCGTGCGGCACTGGGGATCGCGTAGCGCCCCACGGACTCCCTGATCGGCGCCAGGACCAGCTCTCCGGCCTCGGCGAGGTCGCCGCCGAGGACCACCCTGCTGGGGTTCAGCAGGTTGCAGAGGTTGGCCACACCGCTGCCGATGTGCCGGCCGACGTCGGAGATCACCCGACGGCACCCGGCGTCGCCGTCCCGGGCCATCCGCACGACGTTCTCCATGGTCAGGTCGGTGCCGTGACTGGGCTGGAGCAGCGGCAGCACGTAGCGGGCCGCCGCGAAGGTCTCCAGGCAGCCGCGGTTGCCGCACCGGCAGACCGGGCCGGACTCGTCGAGTGTAATATGCCCGATTTCGCCCGCCGTGCCGCCGGGACCGCGGTAGATCTTCCCGTTGATCACGAGCCCCGCGCCGACACCGCTCGCCACCTTGATGTAAGCAAGATCACGCACCCCCTTGCCGCTGCCCCAGACCAGTTCGCCGAGGGCGCCGAGGTTGGCGTCGTTGTCCACGTGCACGGGGACGCCGAGGCGCAGCCTGAGCTCCTCGGCGGGTCTCGCGCCGATCCAGCCGGGCAGGATGGCGCTGGAGCCGAGGGTGCCGGACTCGACGTCGATCGGTCCCGGCACGCCGACGCCCACGCCGGCGATCTTCGACCGGTCCACGGAGGTCGCCGCGATCAGACGGTTGACCAGCTCTTCGGCCCGGTCGAACCCCTGACTGGAAGACGAGTCGACGTCGAGCGGCTCGGACTCCTCGGCCAGCACCTGGTGGGCGAGGTTCCCGATCGCGACACGCAGGTGGGTGTGGCCGAAGTCGACCCCTATGACGATGCCGGCGTCACCGCTCAGACTCACGCTGCGGGCCCTGCGGCCGCCGGCCGACGTGGGCGTGACCTCGACGGTTCCGCCGTCCTTGAGCTCGCGCACGATGTTGGAGACCGTCGCGGCCGACAGGCCGGTCGTGCGCGCGATCTCCGCCTGCGTGAGCGATCCGGCCAGCCGTACGGCCCGTACGACACGTTCCAGGTTGGCTCGGTGCAGCGACGACTGCGACCCCGGAGTCTCCATCGACCCATCCACTCCCGCCATCGGAGGCGGCCACGGTGCCGCCAACGTGACCCAGGTCACCTCACTGAGACCGGGCCACTTACAAGTTATGAACTCCAAGCTCTGCTGAACGGGTTACCGCCGTCAAGTCCTTGACAGAAATCGTTGGCGGTTCGGGGGATGCCTGAGGGACATGCGTTCGACATGTCTAGGCCACTGGTCAGCGAGGCCGGACGGGGTCCGTGGCCGGGTGCGGGAGGTGTCGTGGCCGGTCGCGCGGTGGCTCGCGGTTCTTTCGGATGGCAAACGCTTCGTTACTTCAAGGCGCCCGCCGTCAGACCGGCCACCACCTGGCGCTGGAAAACGATGTAGGCCGCCAGGACCGGGAGCATCGCCATCACGAGACCGGCGAACAGGCCGGACCAGTCGCCCTTGTAACCCTGGCTGACCGCCAGCTGGACCAGGCCCTGGGTGAGGACGTGCTTGTCCGGGTCCGTGTTGAGGACCGTCGGCAGCATGTACTGGTTCCACTGCCCAAGGAAGTTGAAGATCCCGACACTGATCAGGCCGGGCTTCGCCATCGGCAGCATGATCTGGAAGAACGTGCGGCTGTGCGAGGCGCCGTCGACGAAGGCGGCCTCGGCCACCGAGGTGGGCAGGGTGCGGAAGAACGCGGTGAGGAAGAAGACCGTGAAGGGCAGCGAGTACGCGATGTAGACCAGGATCAGGCCGTGGATGGTGTTCAGCAGGCCCATGTTGTTGACGACGTAGAACAGCGGGACCAGCGCGAGCATGATCGGGAAGCTCATGCCGCCGATGAAGAGGAAGTAGATGAAGCGGTTGCCGGGGAAGTCGAAGCGGGCCAGCACGTAGGCCGCCATCGAGCCGAGCACCAGCGTGCCGATCAGTGAACCGCCCACCACCAGGATGGTGTTCAGGAAGTAGTCGCCCATGTTGGCCTGGGTCCACGCCCGCGACCAGTTGTCGAAGTGCAGCTTGTCCGGCAGCGCCCACGGCGAGCTGAAGATCGACCTGTCGTCCTTGAAGGAGGTCATCACCGCCCACACCAGCGGCAGGACCACCATGATCGCCCACAGGACCAGGACGCCGTGGGAGAAGACGTTGAGGACCCCGCCCTCGCGCCTGCCCCGGGACGGCTTCGGCGCCGGGTCCCCGGCCTTGGTCACGGGCGCGTCGGGGCCGGTCGGCGTCGTGGCGTCGGTCTCGGTCGTCGTCATCGCTTAGAACTCCAGCCGCTCGCGACGGCCCAGCCGCATCACGACCGCCGCGAAGGCGAGCGTGACGACCAGCAGGGCGACGCCGATGGTGGTGGCGTAGGCGGCCTGACCGTCCCGGAACGCCTTCTGGTACACGTACAGGACCATGACGGTCGTCGAGTAGTCCGGCCCGCCCGGTCCTGTCGTCATGATCTGTACGACTGCGAACGACTCGGCGCCGAGCGCGAGGATGCCCATGTAGACCCAGCCGGACTGCACGGTGTCCCACAGAAGCGGCAGGGTGAGGCGGAAGAAGGTGGTCGCGCGGCCGGCCCCGTCGAGCAGGGCGGCCTCGTAGAGATCCGTGGGAATGGAGGCCATGCCGGCCGAGAAGAGGACCACGAAGAAACCCACCGTGGACCAGACCAGCACGGCCATCACGCACCACAGCGCGAGGCTCGGGTCGCCGAGCCACAGCGGCTGGACGTTGTCCAGGCCGATTCCGCGGAGCAGTGAGTTGATCGCGCCGCTGTCCGGGTTGTACGCGAAGGCGAACAGCAGCGAGACGATCGCGATCGACAGCACCTGCGGGAAGAAATAGACGATCTTGTAGAAGGAAGAGCCCCGGACACCGGTGACGACCGGACCGCCCTTCCTTCTGCGACCGCCCACATTGATCATGAAAGCGAAGAACAGCGCGAGGCTGATCGTCACCAGCGGCAGCACGACCGCGAACATCAAGCTGTGCTGCAAGGACTTCCAGAAGATGTCGTCGTTGAGCATCCTCTTGTAATTGTCCAGGCCGACCATCTTGAAATCGGGGCTCAGGCCGGTCCAGTCCGTGAACGAGTAGTAGATGGACTGGATGAACGGCCAGACCACGAAGAGCGCGTACAGTCCGAGGGGCAACGCCAGAAACCCCACGATGAACCGGTACTTGCCGTGCTGCATCGCCACTCCGGTGCCGTGAAGGTGGGTATTACTGGTGCTTGTAGTGCTTGATCGAACTGTCCTTGGCCGCCTCGTCGGCATAGCCCTGGATCTTCTTGATGGCCTCCGCCGGGGTAAGCCGTCCGGCCATCATCTCGCCGAGGCCGGCCACGCCGATCTTCTCCTTCTGGAGCTGCACGTACCAGTCCTGGAGCCGCGGGTTGACCACGTTCGTCCCGGCCAGCTTGAGGGCGGCGACACCGGAGGTGAGACCCGGGGTGAGGGTGATGCCGTCGGTGCCGCCGTTGTAGGCGGTCAGCGACTTCACCTTGGACGTGAAGTTCTTCGAGGAGGCCTCGCTGAGCATGATGCGCAGCTGCTCCATGCCGCCCTCGGCGTTCGCCGCCTTGGCCGGGACGATGAACGGCTCGCCGCCGGAGGCCCAGATGGTGCCGAACGGCATCTTGTCGCTCTTGTCGATGCCGGTGGGCGCGGAGACGGCGAGGTTGAAGTCGGAGGGGATGACGTTCGCCGACTCGTTCTCCACCCAGGAGCCGTTCGGAATGAACAGCGCCTTGCCCTGGGCCCACGCGGTCTGCGACTGGATGTGGTCGAGGCCGGGGGTGCCCTTGAGGATGTACCCCTTCTTGTAGAGCTCGTAGTACGCCTCGAAACACGCCTTGACGGCCGGGTGCTTCCAGGCGTTGGGCTCCAGGTTGTCGATCGCGTTCAGGACCTCGACGCCGCCGACCTTGCCGATCATCGGGTACAGCGAGAAGGGGATGTAGTACGGGTACTTGCCGGCGTAGGTCCAGCCGGCCATGCCCTTCTTCTTGGCCTTCTCGCAGACCGCGAGCATCTGGTCCCAGGTCTGCGGGTACTCCGCGTCCAGCGAGTCCAGGGCCTTCTGGGAGTACCAGACGCCGTACACCGTGTAGGCGTAGTACATGATCCAGACCGGGTCGCCGTCGAACTGGCCCATCTCGACGATGCCCGGGCGCAGCGTGTCGCGGACCTTCTTGTTCGGGTCGTCGTACGACGGCGCGTCCAGCAGCGGGGTGAGGTCGGCCAGCTGCTTCTTGCCGACCAGGACGCCCATGTCCATCTGCTCGGCACCGGAGTTGTCGATCAGGTCGGGCGGGGTGCCCTGGTTGAAGCGGGGCTGCAGGGTGGACTGGATCTTCTGAGTGGCCGAGAACTTGACCTTGGCCTTCGGGAAGTCCTTCTGGTAGATCTTCACCGCGTCCTCGGCGTACTCCTTGCCGAAACCGCCGTCGAAGAGGACGAATTCCATCTGGGCGGTGTCGTTGACGCCGAGCGGGTTCTTGGTCGTCTTCTTGCCGGCCTTGTCCTTGGACTGGCCGCCTCCGCCGCTGCTGGCGCAGGCGGAGAGAAATCCGACGGTGGGGACCGAGATCAGGCCGAGTGCGGCTGACCGCTTGATCAGATCGCGGCGGCCGACGCCTTCGGAACCATGACTGGCTGCGGATGTGGATCCCATGCTCAAGTCCTCGCCCTCTCCAGGACTCAGGCGGTGAACCGGATCCTCCCCGGCACCGCGGTCGGGTCGTGCTGGGCCGTGCAGGAAGTCACTCAGGAAGTGCCGACAGGTATAGTCCACTTCCCGCCAGCGGGGCAAGATCGAATGCAAGGTTCGCCAAGGGTCTTTTCCTAGTTGAGACCTGTCGGAAATCTGAGCGAGCCGTGTACGCCTTGCCGGAAAAAGAGCCGACATAGACCCCTGAATGCCGCAGCCAACACCCTTGACATCACGTACCACTTGACCACCTACTGGTTCCTGCGCCACACATCTGACAACGTTGTCTCATGTGGCAGGGAGGGTACCCGTTGTGATGCAGCGGAGAACGCAGCGAAGAACAGGACACCGATCCGGTACGGCGGTCGTGATCGCGGCCGCCGTAGTCATGACCCTGGGCTCCCAGGGGGCCGCGGTCGCCCTGCCGGCCAAGGCCCCGTCCGCCGCGACGCAGTTCGCATCCTCGTTCGAGTCCGGTGACCCGTCACCGGACTGGACCGACACGGTCGACACGGACCCCGCCGGCGCCCCGCGCGCCTCGGGCGTCGACGGCGGTTACAGCACCGGCATCCCCGGCAACGTCACCGACCACGTGACCGACATGCGGGCCAGCGGCGAGAACTCCGGGGCGGGCGAGGTCAAGGAGAACCTCACCGACGGCGAGCCGGGCACCAAGTGGCTCACCTTCGAGCCCACCGGGTGGGTGGAGTTCGACTTCGACAAGCCCATCAAGCTGGTGACGTACGCCGTCACCTCCGCGAACGACTACGCCGAACGCGACCCCGCCGACTGGACGCTGCAGGGCTCGACGGACGGCAAGGACTGGAAGACCGTCGACACCCGCACCGGGGAGGGCTTCGCCGAGCGGTTCCAGACCCGCTCGTACGACCTCTCGGCGCCCGCCGAGTACCAGCACTTCCGGCTCGACGTCACGAAGAACAACGGCGCGTCCGGCATCCTGCAGATCGCCGACGTCCAGTTCTCCACGGGCGGCGGCGGCGGCCCGGTGCCCCAGGACATGCTCTCGCTCGTCGACAGGGGCCCGAGCGGCTCGCCGACCGCGAAGGCGAGGGCCGGCTTCACCGGGACCCACGCGCTGCGGTACGCGGGCCGGCACACCGCGAGCGGCCGGGCGTACTCGTACAACAAGGTCTTCGACGTGAACGTGAAGGTCGGGCGCGACACACGGCTCTCGTACCGGATCTTCCCCTCGATGGCCGACGGCGACCTCGACTACGACGCCACGAACGTGGCCGTGGACCTGGCCTTCACCGACGGCACGTACCTGAGCGGTCTCGGGGCGGTGGACAGCCACGGGTTCGCGCTGTCGCCACGCGGCCAGGGCTCGGCCAAGGGCCTGTACGTCAACCAGTGGAACGACGTCTCCTCGGTGATCGGATCGGTCGCGGCCGGCAAGACCGTCGACCGGATCCTGGTGGGCTACGACTCGCCGGCCGGTCCGGCCAGGTTCCGGGGCTGGATCGACGACGTGAACATCGCCCGCGTCGCGCCCGAGAAGCCGAAGGCGCACCTGTCCGACTACGCGCTGACCACCCGCGGCACCAACTCCAGCGGCAGCTTCTCGCGCGGCAACAACTTCCCGGCCACCGCCCTGCCGCACGGCTTCAACTTCTGGACGCCGGTGACCAACGCGTCCTCGGACAGCTGGCTGTACGAGTACGCGCGGGCCAACAACGACGCCAACCTGCCCACGATCCAGGCGTTCAGCGCGAGCCACGAGCCCAGCCCCTGGATGGGTGACCGGCAGACCTTCCAGATGATGCCGTCCGCGGCCGCCGGCACCCCGGACACCGGGCGGGAGGCCCGCGAACTGGCCTTCCGGCACGAGAACGAGACCGCGCGGCCGTACTACTACGGGGTCACGTTCGAGAACGGCCTCAAGGCCGAGATAGCGCCGACCGACCACGCGGCCGCGCTGCGCTTCACCTACCCGGGCGACGACGCGAGCGTGGTCTTCGACAACGTCACCGAGCAGGCGGGCCTGACCCTCGACAAGGAGCACGGGATCGTCACCGGGTACTCGGACGTCAAGTCCGGGCTTTCGACCGGCGCGACCCGGCTGTTCGTCTACGGCGTCTTCGACAAGCCGGTGACGGGCGGCGACTCCGCCGGGGTCAAGGGCTACCTGCGCTTCGACGCGGGCGCCGACCACGCGGTCACCCTGCGCCTGGCCACCTCGCTGATCAGCGTGGACCAGGCGAAGGACAACCTGTCCCAGGAGATCCCGGACGGCACCTCCTTCGGCACGGTCAAGGCGCGGGCCCAGAAGGTGTGGGACAGGCTGCTCGGCAAGGTGGAGGTGGAGGGCGCCACGGCGGACCAGCTGACCACCCTCTACTCCAGCATGTACCGGCTGTACCTGTACCCCAACTCGGGCTTCGAGAAGGTGGGTTCGAAAGACCAGTACGCCTCCCCCTTCTCGCCGATGACGAGCCAGGACACCCCGACGCACACCGGCGCGAAGATCGTGGACGGCAAGGTGTACGTCAACAACGGCTTCTGGGACACCTACCGCACGACCTGGCCCGCCTACTCCTTCCTGACACCCGGTCAGGCGGGGGAGATGGTCGACGGGTTCGTGCAGCAGTACAAGGACGGCGGCTGGACCTCGCGCTGGTCCTCCCCCGGCTACGCCGACCTGATGACCGGCACCTCCTCGGACGTGGCGTTCGCGGACGCCTACGTCAAGGGCGTGCACTTCGACGCGAAGGCGGCGTACGACGCGGCCGTGAAGAACGCGACGGTCGTCCCGCCCTCCTCGGGCGTGGGCCGCAAGGGCATGTCGACCTCCCCCTTCCTCGGCTACACCAGCGACGACACCCGCGAGGGCCTGTCCTGGGCGATGGAGGGATACGTCAACGACTACGGCATCGCCGAGATGGGCAAGGCGCTGTACGAGAAGACCGGCGAGAAGCGCTACAAGGAGGAGTCGGCGTACTTCCTGAACCGCGCCCAGGACTACGTGGACCTCTTCGACTCCAAGGCCGGCTTCTTCCAGGGCAAGGACGCCCAGGGCAAGTGGCGGGTGGACTCCTCGTCGTTCGACCCGCGGGTGTGGGGGTACGACTACACCGAGACCAACGGCTGGGGCTACGCCTTCACGGCACCCCAGGACAGCCGGGGCCTGGCCAACCTGTACGGCGGCCGGTCCGGGCTCGCGGACAAGCTGGACGAGTACTTCGCGACCCCCGAGACGGCCTCCACCGACTTCGTCGGCTCCTACGGCGGGGTCATCCACGAGATGACCGAGGCCCGGGACGTCCGGATGGGCATGTACGGCCACTCCAACCAGGTCGCCCACCACGTCATCTACATGTACGACGCGGCCGGCGAGCCCTGGAAGGCCCAGGCGTACGTGCGCGAGGCCGTCTCCCGGCTCTACCTCGGCAGCGAGATCGGCCAGGGCTACCACGGCGACGAGGACAACGGCGAGCAGTCGGCCTGGTACCTCTTCTCGGCCCTCGGCTTCTACCCGCTGGTGATGGGCAGCGGCGACTACTCGATCGGCTCCCCGCTGTTCAAGAAGGCGACGGTCCACCTGGAGAACGGCCGGGACCTGGTGGTCCGGGCGCCGCGGAACAGCGCGGCCAACGTCTACGTACAGGGTGTGCGCGTCGACGGCCGCATCTGGACGTCGACCACGCTCCCCCACTCGCTCCTCTCCAAGGGCGGGGTCATCGACTTCACGATGGGCCCGAAGCCGTCCACCTGGGGCACCGGCAAGAACGCCGGCCCGGTCTCGATCACCCAGGACGACAAGGTGCCCACGCCGCGCGTGGACGTCCTCAAGGGTGACGGCTCCCTGTTCGACGACACGTCGGCCACGCAGCAGTCGGTGACCTCGGTGGACCTGCCGGTGACCCAGGCGGTCAAGGGCATCCAGTACACGCTGACCTCACCGGCGGACCACGCGCAGGCCCCCACGGGCTGGACCCTGCAGGCCTCGGCCGACGGCACCCACTGGCGCACCGTGGACCGGCGGTCCGGGGAGAACTTCCCCTGGAACCTGCAGACCCGGGCGTTCACGGTCCGCGCCCCCGGGACGTACGCGCACTACCGGCTGGTCCTGGACGGCGCGTCGACGCTCGCGGAGGTGGAGCTGCTGGCCTGAGACAACGGCAGCCGAAAGAAGGAAGGGGGGCGGGCCCGTTCGGGTCCGCCCCCCTTGCGTCTGTCCGTCTCAGCCGGTGGCGAGGGCGAAGACGTGCAGGTCCGCGTTGTCCGGGAGCCGGACGCTCCTGATGGTCCTGCCCGCCGGCGCCTCGAACGGCCTGGTCGCGAACACGTAGGTGGCCACCGGGTCCTTGTCGGCGCCCGCCACGTTGCGGTACGCGGTCCGTGCCACGGTCTCGTTCCCGTACTGGACGGTGCCTCCTCCGCCGCCGACGGTCCAGTCGGTGAGGGCGAGGTCGACCGTGCCGGTCGTGCCGTCGGTGTAGGTGACGGTCGCCCGGGCCGACTGGTTGCCGTTGGTGGCGCTGCCCAGGAAGGACAACCTCGCCGCCGGGGTGGCCAGTTCGACGCTCTGGCCGGCCGCCGTCGCGTTGTCGGGACGGCCCGCGGGCGCGTCCGGCCAGGTGTAGGCGAGACCGTCGACCGTGCCGTGGGCGCCCGCGGTGAGGCCGGCCGCCGCCAGCGACTGGCGGGAGTAGCTCCAGCCGCCGCCGTCGAAGTCGCCCTCGGCGTGGTCGCCGGTGTCGTCCGAGACCCCGGTGTTGTCGTAGGCGGCGAGGAGGGTGCCGGGGGCCGCGACCGTCAGGGCGACCGGCTGGGCGTAGGAGGTGCCGGCGGAGGTCACCGTGACCTGGACGTCGTAGTAGCCCTGGGGTGTACCCGGGGTGGTGGCCAGGGTGATCCGCTGCGAGCCGTCGGTCACCGTGCCCTCGGCCGGGGAGGCCTCGACGCCGTCCGGGGTCCGCACCCGGAAACGGACCTCCGGGCCGGTGCCGCCGGTGAGGGACAGCGCACGGATGCCGACCTGGGTGCTGTCACCGGGGGCGAGCGTCGCGGAGGTGGGCCCGACGCCGATCTGGTACGGCTGCTCGCCCCGGCGGAAGGAGGGCGGCGGCGAGGAGGCACCCCAGGCGCGGTTCGGGGTGGCGGACAGGGTGTAGTCGAGCCGGCCGCCGTCGCGGACGAACGAGCTGTCCAGCCAAGGGCGGTCGCTGGTACGGCCGTCGACCTTCAGGGACTGGACGTAGGGGGTGTCGGCGGCCGCGCCCCGGGCCCGGATCGAGATGTCGTTGCCACCCGGCCGGTCGATCTCCACCCGCTCGAACAACGGTGAGGCCAGCACGAGTTCGGCACGGGAGGGGACCTGGGGGTACATGCCGAGCGCCGAGAAGACGTACCAGGACGACATCGCGCCGAGGTCGTCGTTGCCCGGGATGCCGCCGGGGCCGGTGTTCCAGAGCGTGGTCATGGCCGCCCGGACGGTCTCCTGGGCCTTGTACGGGGCGCCCGCGTAGTCGTACAGGTACGGCACGTTGATCGAGGGCTCGTTGTCCAGCTCGGACTTGTCCCCGCCGCCGCCGGTGAGGGCCCAGCTGCCGTCGTCGTTGTGGAAGAAGGAGTCGAGGCGGGCCAGGGCCTGGTCCGTGCCGCCCATCGCGGCGAACAGTCCGGCCGGGTCGTGCTGGACCATCCAGGTGTACTGGGCGGCGGTGCCCTCCACGAACCCGTTGCCGGTGGCCGGGGTGAAGCCGGTGACCCAGCTGCCGTCGGCCTTGCGGTTGGCGATGTAGCCGCCGCTCGGGTCGGCGGCGATGTTGAAGTTGTTCTGCCACCACTGCGACCGGTCGGCGAAGGCTGCCGCCGTGCTCTTCTCCCCCGCCGCGGCGGCGAGCTGGGAGAGGGAGAAGTCGGCGGTGGACATCTCCAGGGTCTCGGCGGCGCCGCCCCAGGCGTTGGAGACGGACGGCATGTAGTGCTTGTCCAGGTACTTGTCCAGGGACGGGCGCTGCCCGGCCGACAGCACGGGCTTGCCCGCCGGTGACAGGTCCTCGGCGGTCGGTACCGTGGCCGCCCTCACCAGCGAGCGAAGGGCGCCCTTCAGGTCGAAGTCGGTGCCGCCGAAGGCGCGGATGCCGGCGAGGGCGGTGGGCGAGGGGTCGCCGTTCATGACGTGGGTGCCGCTCGCGCCGTGCAGCCACCGGTCCCAGGTCCCGCCGTTCTGCCGGGCGAGTTCGTAGAGCGACTGGGCGATGTCCGAGCCGGTCCGGGGGTCGAGGAGGGTGAGGAGCTGGACCTGGTCGCGGTAGACGTCCCAGCCGGAGAACGTGCCGTACTGCGCCCGGTGGCCGTGCCCGACCCGGTGCACCCGGTCGTCGCTGCCCCGGTAGCGGCCGTCGGCGTCGCTGATGACGTTCGGGTGGAACAGGGAGTGGTACAGGGCGGTGTAGAAGGTGGTGCGGTCGGCGTCCGTGCCGCCTCCGACGCGGATGGCGCCGAGGCGGTCGCGCCAGGCGCGACGGGCCGCGTCCCGGACGGCGTCGAAGGAGCGCCGGGGCGGGTTCTCGGCCTTCAGGTTCGCCTCGGCGGCGGACCCGCTGACGTAGGAGATGCCGACTTTGACGTTGACCGGACCGGTGCCGGGCGCGAACTCGACGTATCCTCCCGCCCCCTTGCCGGCGACCGGACGTCCGCCGGACGAGAAGCCGCCGGTTGAGCCGGAGGCGGTCGTGGATCCGGGGCTGAGCCGGTCGTCCTGCCAGGTGCCCGCGGTGGCGAAGGCGCGGTCGAAGTGCGCGGTGAAGTACAGGGTGTAGTAGGACCGTTGGCCCTCCGGGTCGAGGTAGCCGCAGAAGTTCCCGGAGGTGACCGAGCCGGAGACGGTGCGGGTGGCCGGGTCGATGGTGACCGTCGAATCGGCCGAGCCGACCTCGGAGTTGGCGGTACGGATCAGCAGCGAGGCGGGCTTGCCGGCCGGGTAGCCGAACCGGGCCGAGCCGGTGCGGGCGGTCGCGGTGAGGTCGGCGGTGACACCGGAGGCGAGGCCGACCCGGTAGTGGCCGGGCTCGGCCTTCTCGTCGGCGTGGCTGAAGTCCGAGGCGTAGACGGCGTCCTTGGTGTCGCTCGCCGGGGACGAGGTGACGTCGCCGGCGTACGGGAAGAAGGGGATGTCCCCGCTGCCGCCGGCGCAGCCGGTGCCGGACATGTGGGTGAGGCTGAATCCGCGGATGCGGGTGGCGTCGTACTGGTAACCGCCGGGCGCGGCCGTTCTGGTGGCGTCGCCTCTGGTGTTCTCCGGGCTCCAGGAGAGCATGCCGAACGGCACGACGGCGCCCGGGAAGGTGTCGCCGCCGTTCTTGGTGCCGATCAGTGGATCCACGTACGCCGTGGGGTCCTTGACCAGTTCGGGGGCTCGCTCGGGTGGCCCGCCGGCGGTCGCCGCGAGGGCGGGGGTGGCGCCGCCGGCCGCGAGCACCGCGGCCAGCAGCAGGGACATGGGACGGAAACGCATGACGCGGCCCTTCCTCCTCCGGACGGGTCGCGCACCACAGGTCGCACAAGCCGCAGGGACAGTAACGTGCGCCACCCGTAACACGGAAGACCGCCTCCGACCGCACGTCCGCCGACCGGCATCACCCCTGTTCACCCGGTCGGGCTACGCGAAGTGGCTTGACATCGTTGTCGGTTGGGGCGGTAGAGTCATGAAAGGACCATCAGACAACGTTGTCGTGTCCCGCAGCGTCGACACAAGCCGAACAGCACAGCGCGCACGTGGCAGTTCGAGCCACTTCCCCCGGGCAGGACCCCACCCCCCTCCCTGCCCGGCTCGCGGACCCGGTGTGCACCGACACCGGGTCCGCCCAGAGCAGAGGCCGGGCACCGCGGAGAGCAGCCCCGACGGAAGTCGAGGGCGGGGCGGAAGCGGGCCCGGCGCCTCGGCGGGTTCCGGTCCGCCGAAGGTTATGGGAGCGCTCCCACCCCACTCCGCGAGACGGTAGCGCGAACGGGAACGGCTGTAAACGCCGGGAACGGCTGTAAAGGCTGGGCACGGCTAAAAGCTGGGCACGGCTAAAAGCTGGGCACGGCTAAAAGCTGGGCACGGCTGCAAACGCCGGGCACGTACCCGCCGTTCCTCGGAGGCGCCGACGCGCGAGCCTCCCGCCTCCCACGGCCCACGTGCCCCGGGCGGCTGCCCCGGTCACATCCCAGGCGCGTCCCACCACCCCCGCGACACGGCAGTTCAGCACACCGACGGCATCCCGGCGTCCCAGGACGGCCGGAACTCCTTGGCATATTCCCGACCACGCCGAAAGCCTGCTGCGGCCGGGCCGGGGCGGACACCCCGGCCGGACATCAGACCGAACACGTGCTTGAAAACACGGGAGGACTCATGAAGAAGCGTGCCATCGCGGCCGTCGTGGCCGGCCTCGCGGCCGCGGCCCTCGGGCTCACGCCCGGCACGGCCAGCGCCGCGGACAACGACACGCTCAGCGCCAGCACCACGGGCGCCTCCGCCTCGCTCACCGTCGACTGGACCGGCTCGGAATCGTTCACCCTGCGCAACGTGAAGCTCAGCGACACCTCGTGCGACGCCCACCCGGTGTTCTTCCACGTCTCCGTGCCGGGCTTCCAGTTCCCGAACCACTTCAACAGCGCCGGGTGCGGTACCACCACCACCTGGGGCAGCCTGCCGGGCAGCCTGGACGGCGGCATCCACAGCCTCTGGCTGACGGTCTGCCGCGACACGACCTTCGACAACTGCAGCACGTCCGCCACCTCGATCAACCCGTACGACTGACGCCCTGACGGCAGGGGCCGTCGCCGGTGACACCCGACGTGGGCGAGGCGGGCGACGGCTCGTTCCCGGCCGCCCCGTCGCGCCCGGTACCGGCGTACGGCGAAGGGCCGCGTCCCCGGTGACCGGGGACGCGGCCCTTGCTGGCCCCTGGGGGCTACTTGCGGATCAGGCTGCGCAGCACGTACTGCATGATGCCGCCGTTGCGGTAGTAGTCGGCCTCACCGGGGGTGTCGATCCGGACGACCGCGTCGAACTCGACGCCCGAGTCGGTGGTGACCTTGACCGTGCGCGGGGTGGTGCCGTTGTTGAGCTCCTCGACACCGGTGAAGGAGAAGGTCTCCTCGCCGGTCAGACCGAGGGACTCGGCGGTGGCGCCCTCCGGGAACTGCAGCGGGAGCACGCCCATGCCGATCAGGTTCGAGCGGTGGATGCGCTCGTACGACTCGGCGATGACGGCCTTGACGCCGAGCAGCGCGGTGCCCTTGGCGGCCCAGTCGCGGGACGAGCCGGAGCCGTACTCCTTGCCGGCCAGGACGACCAGCGGGATGCCCTGCTCGATGTAGTTGCGGGAGGCGTCGTAGATGAACGCCACCGGCGCGTCGGCCTGCGTGAAGTCGCGGGTGTAGCCGCCCTCGGTGCCCGGCGCGATCTGGTTGCGCAGGCGGATGTTGGCGAACGTGCCGCGGATCATGACCTCGTGGTTGCCTCGGCGGGAGCCGTAGGAGTTGAAGTCGCGACGCTCCACACCGTGCTCGGTGAGGTACTTGCCGGCCGGGGTGTCGGCCTTGATGGCACCGGCCGGGGAGATGTGGTCGGTGGTGACCGAGTCGCCCAGCTTGGCCAGCACGCGGGCACCGGCGATGTCGGTGACGGGCGCCGGCTCGTGCTGCATGCCCTCGAAGTAGGGGGGCTTGCGGACGTAGGTGGACTCGGCGTCCCACTCGAAGGTGTTGCCGGTCGGGACCGGGAGCGCCTGCCACTGGGCGTCGCCTGCGAAGACGTCGGCGTAGGACTTGTTGAACATGTCCTCGCCGATGGCGCTCGCCACGACCTCGTTGACCTCGGCCTCGGTCGGCCAGATGTCCTGGAGGTACACCGGCTTGCCGTCGGTGTCGGTGCCCAGGGCGTCCTTGGTGATGTCGACCTTCATCGAGCCGGCGATCGCGTAGGCGACGACCAGCGGCGGGGAGGCCAGGTAGTTCATCTTGACGTCGGGGTTGATCCGGCCCTCGAAGTTCCGGTTGCCGGAGAGGACCGAGGTGACCGCGAGGTCGTGGTCGTTGACGGCCTTGGAGACCTCCTCCGGCAGCGGGCCGGAGTTGCCGATGCAGGTGGTGCAGCCGTAGCCGACCAGGTTGAAGCCGACCTTGTCGAGGTAGGGGGTCAGGCCCGCCTTCTCGAAGTAGTCGGTGACGACCTTGGAACCCGGGGCGAGGGTGGTCTTGACCCAGGGCTTGCGGGTCAGGCCCTTCTCGACCGCCTTCTTGGCCACCAGCGCGGCGGCGACCATGACGTACGGGTTGGAGGTGTTGGTGCAGGAGGTGATGGCCGCGACGGTGACCGCGCCGTGGTCGATCTCGTAGGTCGAGCCGTCGGGGGCGGTGACGGTGACCGGGTTGGTCGGCACGCCGTTGGTGGACGCCGGGGCGTCGGAGGCCGGGAAGGACTCCTTGCCCGCCTCGTCGGCGGTGTCGACGTAGTTGCGCACGTCGGTCTTGAACTGCTCGGCGGCGTTCGCGAGGACGATGCGGTCCTGCGGGCGCTTCGGGCCGGCGATGGACGGGACGACCGTGGCGAGGTCCAGCTCGAGCTTCTCGGAGAAGTCGGGCTCGGCCTTCGGGTCCAGCCAGAGGCCCTGCTCCTTGGCGTACGCCTCGACGAGCGCGACCTGCTGGGCGTCCCGGCCGGTCAGGCGCAGGTAGTTCAGGGTCTCGCCGTCGATCGGGAAGATCGCGGCGGTGGAGCCGAACTCCGGCGACATGTTGCCGATGGTGGCGCGGTTGGCGAGGCTGGTGGCCGCCACGCCCTCGCCGTAGAACTCGACGAACTTGCCGACCACACCGTGCTTGCGGAGCATCTCGGTGATGGTGAGGACGAGGTCCGTGGCGGTGGTGCCGGGCTTGAGCTCACCGGTCAGCTTGAAGCCGACGACGCGCGGGATGAGCATGGAGACCGGCTGGCCCAGCATGGCGGCCTCGGCCTCGATGCCGCCGACGCCCCAGCCCAGCACGCCGAGGCCGTTGACCATGGTGGTGTGCGAGTCGGTGCCGACCAGGGTGTCGGGGTACGCCTGCCCGCCGCGGACCATGACGGTGCGCGCCAGGTGCTCGATGTTCACCTGGTGGACGATGCCGGTGCCCGGCGGGACGACCTTGAACTCGTCGAACGCGGTCTGGCCCCAGCGCAGGAACTGGTAGCGCTCGCGGTTGCGGCCGTACTCCAGCTCGACGTTCTGGGCGAAGGCGTCGTGGGTGCCGAACTTGTCGGCGATGACGGAGTGGTCGATGACCAGCTCGGCCGGGGCCAGCGGGTTGATCTTCGCCGGGTCGCCGCCGAGCTCCTTCACGGCCTCGCGCATGGTGGCGAGGTCCACGACGCAGGGGACGCCGGTGAAGTCCTGCATGATCACGCGGGCCGGCGTGAACTGGATCTCCTGGCTGGGCTGAGCCTGCGAGTCCCAGCCGCCGAGGGCACGGATGTGGTCGGCGGTGATGTTCGCGCCGTCCTCCGTGCGGAGCAGGTTCTCCAGCAGCACCTTCAGGCTGTACGGAAGGCGAGCCGAGCCTTCCACCTTGTCCAGCCGGAAGATCTCGTACGACTCGTCGCCCACCTGCAGCGTGCTGCGGGCGTCGAAGCTGTTCGCCGACACGACAGTCTCCTTCATTGATGTGCGCGTACCACCGTCAATCGTGCCGCCACGCCGACTTGGCCGATCCAGTAAGGTCAGGCTAAGTTAGGCATGCCTTACTAGAGGTGGCGGCTACGGTGCGCCTAGGCAGATATCTCGATGTCGAGATAACTCTAGTACACGGGCGCCGGAAGGTCATGCCCGGACCCGCCCCCGCCCTCCCCGCGGCGCACCGGACGCCGGCTCCCGACGGGAGGGAGCCGGCGGACCCCGAGCGGACGTCCGGGGCGAATCCCGGCCCCAGGGCCATCAGTTCGCGAAGCGGGGGTATGCGACGTGCGAAGCGAGAGGAGTCGCACCCATGCCGCTCACCTTCCGGAAGAGCTTCCGGATCCTGCCCGGAGTACGCCTCAACATCAACCGGCATTCCTGGTCCATCACCACCGGAGGCAAGCACGGCCCCCGGCACACGCACAGCAGCACGGGTCGCCGGACCACGTCCATGGACCTGCCCGGACCGTTCGGCTGGCGGCACACCTCCAAGGAGCGCCGCCGGTGACGCCCCCGGGGCGGACCGGGGCCCCGGCGGCCCGCCCCGCGGCACCGTCCACACCGTCCGCACCGCCCACACCGTCCGCACCGGAGACCCGCCGAGCCGGCGACCCGGCCCCCGCAGCGTCCGGACCCCGGACGGAGGTACGGGACACCCGCACGGCCGACCTTCGGCGTGTCGTACGCCCGTTCATCCGGTCGGCGCACGACACGTCGACCATGTAGGCGACTTCGGTAATTTTGTACCTTTTGCGAGTAATCCACGCACCTGCGGTCCGGGTCCACCTGTATCCGGATTCGTCATTACCGCAACCGCACTGACAGCACGTCACCCGAACGGACCCCCCACCGCGCACCATCTCATATCTGAGATAACCTCGGCCCCATGGCAGACGACTACCTCGTACGCATCGGCAAGCTCATCCGTGATGCCCGGCAACACCGTGGCTGGACGCAGGCGCAGCTCGCGGAGGCGCTCGGCACCAGTCAGAGCGCTGTCAACCGCATCGAGCGCGGCAACCAAAACATCAGCCTTGAGATGATCGCTCGAATCGGTGAAGCCCTGGACAGCGAGATCGTCTCACTGGGCTACGCGGGCCCGATGCACCTGCGGGTGGTGGGCGGCCGCCGGCTGTCCGGCGCGATCGACGTGAAGACCAGCAAGAACGCGTGTGTGGCCCTGCTGTGCGCCTCGCTGCTGAACAAGGGGCGCACGGTGCTGCGCCGGGTGGCCCGGATCGAGGAGGTGTACCGCCTGCTGGAGGTGCTCAACTCGATCGGCGTGCGGACCCGCTGGATCAACGAGGGCGTCGACCTGGAGCTGGTGCCGCCGGCCGACCTCGACATGGCGGCGATCGACGCCGAGGCCGCCGTACGCACCCGGTCGATCATCATGTTCTTCGGTCCGCTGCTGCACCGCATGGACCACTTCAAGCTGCCGTACGCCGGCGGCTGCGACCTCGGCACCCGGACCATCGAGCCGCACATGATCGCCCTGCGCCGGTTCGGGCTGGACATCGCGGCGACCGAGGGGCAGTACCACGCGCAGGTCGACCGGTCGGTGCGCCCGGACCGTCCGATCGTACTGACCGAGCGCGGGGACACGGTCACCGAGAACGCGCTGCTCGCCGCGGCCCGGCACGACGGCGTCACCGTCATCCGCAACGCGTCCTCCAACTACATGGTCCAGGACCTCTGCTTCTTCCTGGAGGCGCTGGGCGTCAGGGTCGAGGGCATCGGCACCACGACCCTGACCGTGCACGGCGTCCCGAACATCGACGTCGACGTCGACTACTCCCCCTCCGAGGACCCGGTCGAGGCGATGAGCCTGCTGGCCGCGGCGGTGGTGACGGAGTCGGAGCTGACGGTCCGTCGCGTCCCGATCGAGTTCCTGGAGATCGAACTCGCCGTCCTGGAGGAGATGGGCCTCGACCACGACCGCAGCCCCGAGTACTTCGCGGACAACGGCCGCACCCGGCTGATCGACCTGACGGTCCGCCCCTCCAAACTGGAGGCGCCGATCGACAAGATCCACCCGATGCCGTTCCCGGGCCTGAACATCGACAACGTCCCCTTCTTCGCCGCCATCGCGGCGGTCGCGCAGGGCAAGACCCTGATCCACGACTGGGTCTACGACAACCGCGCGATCTACCTCACCGACCTGAACCGCCTCGGCGGCCGCCTCCAGCTCCTGGACCCGCACCGGGTGCTGGTGGAGGGCCCGACCCGCTGGCGCGCCGCCGAGATGATGTGCCCGCCGGCACTGCGCCCCGCGGTCGTCGTCCTGCTGGCGATGATGGCGGCCGAGGGCACGTCCGTACTGCGCAACGTGTACGTCATCAACCGCGGTTACGAGGACCTCGCGGAGCGACTGAACACGATCGGGGCCCAGATCGAGATCTTCCGGGACATCTGACGTGTGAACGTGACGGCCGGGCCTCGCTGATCCGCTGGGTGGCGGGTCGGGAGGGCCCGGCCGGTCCGGAAGGCGGGCGGCCTCTCCGCGCGCACGGCTCCGGGGCGGCCGGCCCGGAGCGCGGGCACCCGGTCGACGGGGGCGGTACCGCGCCGTTCAGGCGTCCCGCCCTCGACGTCTGTCCAGCCGGACCGGGACCTCGATCGGGCCCTGGACTCCGGACGGTGGCCCCCAGCGCTCGGGGCCCGTCGGCCGCGGGGGGTGGAAGCGGGCGGCCAGCGCTCGCAGCACGGCGGTCAGTTGCCGTTCCGAGGCCGTGGCGCCTGTGCAGTAGTGGAGGCCAGCGCCGAAACTCAGGTGCGGGCGGCCCGGTTCGCGCAGCGGGTGGTAGGCGTCGCCGTCGGGTTCGCCGTCCCGGTTGGCCTGCACCGCGCACAGCAGGACCGGGCTGCCGGGCTCCAGGATCCGGTCGGCCAGCGCCAACGGCGTCTCGGTGAAGCGGATCTGCAGGGGCGCGGTCGGCATCCAGCGCAGCAGTTCCCGTACGGCCGACCTCGCGGTCGTCTCGTCGGCGGCCGCCGCGGACCAGGTCCGCGGGTGGTCGGCGAGGGCGGCCACCAGCTGGCCGAGCGCGAGGCGGTAGGGCTCGAAGCCGATCAGGAGCGACATCCTGGAGCGCGCCCACCGCGGTCGCTCGGCCGCCGTGACGCCCTGTCTGCGGGCCAGTCGGCCGAGGAAGTCCTGCACCTGCTCGACCGCCGCCCTCGCCGGTGCGAGCACCTCCGACGGCGTCAGCCGGTGGATCAGGGCCAGATCCCGCACCGGATCGGCGATCTCGCGATAGGTCACCCGGTCGATGTCGAGCAGCCGGGCCGCCTGCGCGTGCACGACCGGGTCCGCGACGTCCTCGACGAACTCGCACTCCCCGTCGATCCCGGCCGTGGCCGCGAGTGCCTCCGCGGCGGCGAAGGAAGGCTCGAAGGCCGGGCCGCGCAGGAGCGGGCGCATGCTCTGGCGCAGCGTCCCGTGGTCCTCGGCCCGGGAGAAGATGAGCAGCGACGCGAACCAGGAGCCGATCGTCTGATCCGTCACCCCGGCGTGCCGCAGCTGCCGCCAGGGGTCGTGCACCAGGGTCGGTTCCCGCAGCAGCCGGCCGACCGTCGCGTGATCGCACACGACCGGGCCGTACTTGCTGTCCAGGAGCCGGCCCTCGATGCGCGCGGTACGCAGCCGGTGATCGTCGAAACGGAAGGAGAGGGAGTCGACTTCGATGAACGAGAAGGGAGTCTCGTCTCTCTCTGCCACTTGCACTGCCATCTTCGGTGGCCTCACGCGGGTCGATTCGCCGGATGCGCCGGCGGACGCGCATCATTCTGCGCGCGCCGGCCGGCCTGCGACGACGTCCCCGAAGGAGGGTCCCTGACGGCTCCTCAGGAGCGGACCGGAGCCCCCGCGCCCGGGGCTAGTGCTGTGACCGGAAAGGTTTACCGGAAGGCTCGCGGCGTCCGGTGCGGTGCATCGCAAGGCGGAGCATCGCCCGCGTACTGGATGTACTCGGGCGATGCGACAACGCGGCGAGGTGCCGTGCCGGGCGTCGCGAGCCGGTGAACCTTTCCGGTCGCAGCACTAGCGGCCGACCTCGTGGTGGCGGCCGTCCGGGCGGGGCAGCGGCTTGAGGTCGACCTGGATGCGATGGGTGGAGTCGTGGCTGACCGAGCCGCCCAGGCGGGCCTCGACGACACCCAGGCGCAGCCCCGCACCGCCCTCACCGGCCCGGTGGAACTGCACCGAGAACTCCAGGCTCACCTGCTCCACGCTGAACCGCCAGTCGCTCTCCGCGCCTTCGGCCTGGGCCCGGGCCAGCTCCGCGCGTACCGTGCCGATGGCCTCCGCGAGACCGATCGGTTCTGGATCCCCCATGACAACTCACCGCCGTCTTCCGCTGATCGACCGATCCAACCTGGTCACGAGTCTAGGGACGGGCGATGCCCCGCGCGTAGTGTGAGACAGCATGGGGGAACTGCGTGCGGACTGGAGACTCAGGCTGCGACGCGAGGACGCGCACGGCCCCGTCTGCGGGGCCGGTGTACTCGTGGACCAGCACACGGCGCTGACCTGTGCGCATGTGGTACGCCACCCGGACGCCGTGATGTGGCTGGAGTTCGCCGAGAACAGCTCCCTGGATCCGGTGTCCGCACGGGTCATGGCGGGCGGCTGGCTCCGGGAGGGCGGACACGGCGAGGACGTCGCGGTGCTACGGCTCGACAGTCCGCGCCCACGCGCACGCCCGGCCCGGCTGGAGCCCGCGCTCGGCGTCGGTGCGGAGGTGTACGCGACCGGGTACGCGGAGGGCTTCGACGACGGTATGAGCCTGAAGGGCCGGGTCGGCGGGGTCAGCGGCGAGTGGGTACAGCTCGACGCCGTCACCAAGGCCGAGGTGGTACGCCCCGGGTTCAGCGGTGCCGGTGTGTGCACGCGGCCCCGGGAGGGGCGTCCGGGGCGGGTGGTCGGCCTCGTCGTCAGCTGGCGCGGGGACCTGGGCAGGCCGCTGCCCGAGGACAGCCGACTCGCCTTCTCGTATCTGGTACCGGTCGATCGCATCGCCGAACTCTCGCCGTTGGTGGCGGAGTTGAGCGCCCCGGACGCCTGGGACCACGCCTTCGAGGAGCGTCTGGACCGGTGGTTCGACGATCCGGACGAGGAACCGGTGAAGATCACCGTGGTTCCCCCGGGCACGGGCAAGGACCGTTCGCTGCGTCATCTGCTGCACCGCGCCGACCTCGTGCACCGCGGCGGCGACAGCAGACCGCACCTCGCCGACCACGCCCTGGGCCGGATCTCCTTCCCGGTCGGCGAGTACCTCGCGTACTGGAACTGGCTGCTCGGCACCGCGGGCCGCCCGACGGGGGCGATCCCCGCGCCCGCCCGGCCCGTCACCCTGGTGGTCGACGGCCTGGACGAGGAGCCCCGGGCCGGCGCGTTGGTGGAACTGCTGCTCCGATTAAGGCTGTTGGGCTTCCGGATGCTGCTGGTCTTCCGTCACGAAGGCGGTACGGGCTGGAACACCGCCCGCGACGAGCTGCTGCGGCCCGCGCTCCTCGGTCACGCGGACACCCTGCTCGGCCGCCTGGAAAGCGCCGAGTCCGCCGGCGCGATCCGCCGCGATGTCGTCGACAGCGCCTCCCTCGCCTCCGTCACCGAGACGGCCGACCTGCGCCGGGCCGAACTCCGCCGGATCAGCGCGTTGCCTGATCCGGAACGGCAACTGCCTGGCCTGCGGGCGCTGTTGCGAACGCTGCGCACCGACCTGGACCGACAGGGGGGCCGGTGATGCGGGAACACCGCACGGACCGGGCCCGGATCGAGGGCAACGCCGACGTTGCCGCCGACGCGGACGCGGACGCCGGCGGCAACGCCACCGGCACGGGCACAGGCACAGGCACAGGCACCAGCACCAGCACCAGCACCAGCACCAGCAGGGTGTCCGGGTGTCCGCACCGGGACTTCGACGGATCGCCCTGTCCGGGCTCGGTCCTGCCCACCGGCTGGTGCGACCGGTGCGGCCGTGCGGAGCACGGCGTCAGGCTGCCCGTCCTGCCCGAGGACCCGCGTGACCTCGGCCCCCGCGACCTGCTCACGCTGCCGGACCGCGCACCGCGTCCCGCCGGGGCTCGCCTGATCCGTGCGGAGGCGCCGCTGCGCGTCCGGATGGGGTGCTCGGCCGCCGACTGCGGGATCACCTTCGCCCCGCCCTACACCGAGGGCCCGGTCCCCGTCACGGGGTACTGCCCGGCGTGCGGGGAGCGTTACTCGTACGAACCCGAGCTCACCGAGGGCGAGTTGCTGCGGGACCAGTACCGGATCATGGGGCCCATCGACCACGGCGGCCAGGGCTGGGTCTACCTCGCCGAGGACACCCACCTGGGGGACGTCGTCGCCGTCAAGGGCCTGCTCAACCGGTACGAGCAGGACGGCGCCCGGCTCGCCGACGTGGAGCGCCGAAACCTGGTCGCCATCCGCCACCCGCGGATCGTCCAGATCCGGGACTTCGTCGCCCGCGGCGACGACACCGGGGAGATCACCGGTGGCTACATCGTCATGGACGACGTCGGGGACGGCACCCTGGAGAAGGTCGTCGAGGAGACCCGGCGGGGCGAGTCCGTACTCGACATCGAGCACGTGGCGGCGTACGGCTGCCAGATCCTCGAAGCCCTCGCGCATCTGCACGCGGGCGGCGAACGGGTCTTCGTCTACGGGGACATGAAGCCCTCGAACGTCGTGCACCACGGGGACGGCGTGAAGGTCATCGACCTCGGCGGGATGCGCGAGGAGGGTCAGAGCCGGCCGCCCGCCCATGTGACCAGCGACTTCATGGCGCCCGAGACCGCGTTCTCGGGCCTGCCCACCGTCGCCCACGACCTGCACACCGTCGGCGTCACCCTGCGCGAACTCGCCCGGTGGGCCGTCGACGAGGTGCCCGGCCTCGGCACCGGCTCCTTCTGGCAGGTCGTCGAGCGCGCCGTGCGGACCGACCCCGGACGGCGCTTCGCCGACGCCCGCGAGATGGCCGGCCAACTGCGGGGCGCGCTCCGGGAGATCCGGGCGCTGCGCGGCAAGAGCGACCCGCCCGAACCCTCCGACTACTTCCGTCCGTCCCCGCAGTTGCTCGGCGCCCGGCTCGGCACGGTACCGGGCATCGAACACTGGCTGGAGCGGCCCCGCCGCGACCGGTACGAGCCGCCGGTGGCCCCCGCCCTCGATCTCGGCGCCCCCACGCCCACGGAGATCGCGGGCTGCCTGCCGGTGCCGCGACGGTATCCGGGCGACCCGCAGACCGCGCGGTTCGAGGTGAGCAGCGGTTACGACCCCGGCCTCCTGCTCGACCAGGAGGACGAGAAACCGGCGTCGGTGGAGATCTGTCTGCACAACGTGCGGGTCCTGCTGGGCCGGAACACCCGCGACGATCTGGAGCTGGCCCAGGCGGAACTGGACACCGCCGACTCCATTCCAGGGCCGTCCGCGGTGCGCCGGTGGCGGCTGGAGTGGCACCGCGCGCTGCTGGCGCTGCGGCACGCCGGTCTCCACGACGCCCCCCACCAGGTCACCGCGGCCCGGACCCACTTCCTGCGGGTCCACCTCGAACTGCCCGGCGAGTACGCCCCCAAGCTCGCCCTCGCCTACTGCGGGGAGCGGCTCGGCGACCCCGGGAACGGGCCCACCGCGCGGGAGCTGTACGAGGCGGTGTTCGCCCGCAACCCCGCGCACGGCGGGGCCGCGCTGGGGCTGGCCAGGCTGGCACTGCGCGCGGGCGACCGGCGGGCGGCCCTCGACGTCCTCGGCCGGGTGGGGCCCGGCACCCTGGACCACACCGTCGCCCGGATCGCGTCGCTGCGGATCCGCGCGGCCCGGCTGCCCGGTGGCCTCGGTCCGGCGCCGGAGAACTTCGCCGCGCTGCCCGCGCCCGCCGAGGTCGACGCGGTGCTGGCCGAGGTGCCCGTACTGGTGGGCCGTGGGCCGGGCGCGGGCGAGCCGAGTCTGTCCGAGGACGAGGCGCTGCGGCTGCGGACCGAGCTGCACGAGTGGAAGCTGGACGCGCTGCACCACCAGAGCGACCTGCCCGGTGCTCCGGGCGCGGGCGCCGGCCGGCTCGACGCCCGCAGGCTCAGAGGCCTGAGCCCGCCCGAGCGCGAGCAACGCGGCCGGATGGAGTCCCTGTACCGGCAACTGGCGGCCCGGCACCGGGAGTCGCCCGCCGCCCACGAGCATCTCGTGGACCTCTTGCACGCGGTACGGCCGCAGACCCGGGTCTGACCACCCGCACGGGTCCAGCCGGACCACACGCGCCACGATCACAACGCACCCCGCACGACCGGGCCTCGCGACACGACGGAGGCCCACGGCACACGTCCGGACCGGTCCGCACCACACCGGCAGCACACGGCACGACCGGCACGACCGGCCCGCGCGGCCGTACGGCGCCGCTCCCGCGGCGCGCCCCCCACGGTGACGAAGGGAAGGAGCGGTGACGGAGGACATGAGCAGCCACACCCGGCCGTCGCGGCCACGCGTCCGCCTCCACGTCGACCTCGACGGAGATCTGCGACCGCACCGCAACACCAAGATCGAGGCCCATCTGCGGGTCGACGTGGCCGCCGACCGGGCCCCCGCCGACCTGCCCGCGGTCGAACTCGCGGTGATCATCGCGGTGGACGTCGCCGAGGCGCGGCGCGCGGCCGTACGCCACGCGCTGCCGGCCGCGCTGCGCGCCCTGCCCGACGGGATCTCCTTCACCGTGCTGGGCAGTGGTCCCGAGCCGGTCCGCTGCTACCCGCGGGGCACCGACGACTGGGCCGTCGCCGACGGCGACCAGCGGCGCCGGGCGGCGTTCGCCGTCGGCTCGCTGCCGCTGCACCGGGACGGGCCGCGTCCCGCCGGATACGCCCCCTGGGCGGCCAAGGCACGGGCGTTGCTCGCCGGGCGCCCGTTGTCCGTACCGCATCTGGTGCTGATCACCGACGGCAGCAGCGCCGCCGGAGAGACCCGCCTCGAGGAGGAACTCGCCCGCTGCGCGGAGAGGTTCACCTGCGACGTGTTCGCGGTGGGCGCCGACTGGGCGCCCGATCCGCTGCTGGCCATCGCCGAACGGCTGCACGGCACCGCCCAGTTCGTGGACGAGGGCCTCGGCGGGGCGGTCACCGACGCCGTCGCACGGCTGCGCCGGGTGGGACCGTCGCAGCTGGCGATCGAGGTGACCCTGCGGCCCTCGGTGCGTCAGGTCTCGCTCAGCGAGAAGGCACCCCGGCCGCACCGGCTCGTCGGGCTGCCCGACACCGACCGGCCGCACCGCTGGAGCTTCCCCACCCACCAGTGGGAGCAGGGCAGCCGCGACTACCTGCTCACCCTGGTCGCGGGCGCCGACGGCGACCCGTTGGAGACCGACCTCCAGTTCGCCATGGTCTCCGTCGACGACGTCCACGCACCGGTCGTCGCCCGCTGGCGGCTGCCCCGGCAGTCCCCTCCCCCGACCGGTCCGGCGGGCGGTGACAGTGTGCGCGGCCTCAACGCCACCACCCGGATGCGCGGCGCGCTGCGCGACGGGCTCACCGCGCTCCGGGGAGAGAGGCCCGACACCGCCCGGGAGTACCTGGCACAGGCGGCCCGGCTGGCGGCGCGGCTGGGCACGGACTGGGTACTGGACGAGATCCGTACGGTCGCCGACATCGAGGACGCCGCCGAGGGACGGGTCCGGCTGCGCGCCGTGGACGCCGGCACGCTCGGCCCGATGATCCTGCGGGCGGGCTCCCGTCCGGGCGGGCCCGTGTCCGGCTTCGTGGACGCACCGCCTGGCCCGCGCTGCGGCGCCTGCCGCCGCCCGGCCGGCCCGGAGGCCCGTCACTGCGTCGCCTGTGGGGAGAAGCTGCTGTGACGGCCCCGCGGACCGCCCTCCCGCGTCGGTACTCCCCCGCCGCGTACTGGCGCCGGCGGCTGAGCGGCCGGCGGACCCGACGGCTGCTGGAGACGCATCTGCTGGTGCTGTTCCTGTGCGCTGTGGTCGCCTCGGCCTCCCTGTTCCTGTCCTACCGGCAGACCCGGCAGGGGGCCGCGGCACTCGCCGCCCGTGAGGCGCCGGCCGTGCAGGGGCTCGCCGCCGCCCGGCTGGCGGCGGTGCGGGCCGACCAGGAGGCCCACGCCCTGGTGACGGCGCATCTCGTCGACGTGGCGGGCTCGGGCGAGACCTACCGGTCCCAGCTGTCCGCGGCCGACCAGGGCCTGTCCCGGATCGCCGACCGCACGGACCAGGACCTCGGCACGGTCGACGGGCTGCTCGACACCTACGGCAACTCGCTCGGTCTGGGGACGTCCATGTACCGCGACCAGCCGCTGATGCGCGAGCAGAAGCTGGACGAGGCGGACTCGCTGCTCAGCCGCAGCACGGTCGGGCTGGCACCCCGCCTCGACGCCCTGCAACGGGTCCAGCTGCGACACGCCAAGGCCACGGCCACCATGGGGCGGTGGCAGCGGGCCGGCTGGTGGCTCGCCGAACTCGCCCTGGCCGTCATGGCCCTGACCCTGCTCTCGGCACTGTTCGTGCTGCGCGACCGGTGCGGCCGCGACTGGAACCCGTACCTGCTGGCGGCGTTCGCCCTGACCGTGTCGCTCGCGGTGTTCCCGCTGCTGACGGCCACCGCCACCGGGCACCGCCTCGACCGGGCGCTCGGTGACCTCGGCCGGATCACCGAGACGTCCCGGCGCACCGGTCCGGGACTGGCCTCGGCACAGCAGAGCGTCGCGCAGGAATCGGAGGAGGTGCGGCAGGAACTGACCGACGGCGGCTGGGCCGACCGGATGTACATGGGCACCGCGGTCGGCGGCCTGCTGGTCGTCGTCCTGCCCGCGCTGGGCCTCGGGCTCCGGCTGGACAGCGACTACTGGAGGCGGCGGTGACCCAGCGGTTCAAGGTAATGGTCGTGCTCGTGGTCATGCTGCTGATCGCGGCCGGCGGGCTGGTGGCGGCCTGGGCCCGGCACGACGACGGGGAGCCGGTGACCATCCTGGGCACGTGGACCGGGGACCAGGCGGACCGGTTCGAGGCCGTGCTGCGGGACTTCGGCATTCCCTTCCGCTACCAGGGCACCGCCGCCCAGCGCGAGGTGCTGCTCTCCAAGGTGCAGTCGGGCGAGCCCCCGGACATCGTGATCATGCCGGGTATCGGTGAACTCGCCGAGTACGCCGACCAGAACCGCCTCAAACCGCTGAACGGGCTCTACGACCCGGGGCAGTACGGCGCGCCGTGGAACGCGACCGGCACCGTTTCGTCGTCGGTGTACTGGGTCCCGGTCAAGGCGGACCTGAAGAGCATCGTCTGGTACCGGCAGCACGAGCGGCCCGCCGACTCGCCCGCGCCGCTGCGGAGTTGGTGCATCGGCATGGGGGACGACGGCGCCTCCGGCTGGCCCGGCACCGACTGGATCGAGGATCTCGTGCTGCAGCGTGCGGGACCGGGCGTCTACGCGCGGTGGGCACTGGGTACCGGCGGCACACGGTGGTGGCGGAGCGACCCGGTGCGGTCGGCCTGGCAGGCCTGGGCCGGGCTGCTCGGGCAGGACCGGACCAGGGCCAGGCACGCCCTGCTCACCGATCATCGCGGCGCGCCGGACGGCAACGGGCTGCTGTTCGACGGCTGGGGCGGCTGCGGTCTGGAGCACCAGGGTTCGTTCGCCCCTTCCTTCTACCGGACCGAGGCGCCGCACGCGGACTTCACGGACTCCGCCCCGCTGCTGCCCGGCGGCGGCCGGGTCCGGGCCCACGAGGTCACGGGAGATTTCGCGGCACTGTTCAGCGACCGCCCCCGGGCCCGCGAACTGGTCCGGCGGCTGGCCTCCAGGGACGGCCAGCAGGAGTGGGCGGCTTCGGCGGACTCCTTCTCCGCGAACCGGGAGGTGGTCCCGCGGAACCACCCCGTCGAGCACAGGATCGCCCAGCGGCTCCGGGAGGGTCCGCGCTGCCTGGACGCCTCGGACGTCATGGCACCCGCCGTACGGGACGCCTTCTACGAGGCCGTCCTGCAGACCATCGCCCGGGTCGCCGAGGGCCAGGACCCCGGCATCACGGGCCTGTTGCGGGATCTCCAGCGGGTGCAGGACGCCCAGGGCGCCCCTGGCCGGGCGGCGCCGCGGACGGTGTGCAGTTCCCGGTGAGGCGCTTCCCGCAGGCCGGTCCGCGACCGGCCCGGCGCGAGGTCGCGGCGGCCCGGCACCGGGGAGGGTGCGGGGCCGCCCGGTGCGGCGCGCCTCAGGCCTTGTCGAGGGTGACGTCCTGCTGCTGGACGGCGTGGAAGGTGGGCAGCGGCAGGACGCCCTGGGGACGCAGCTCCATGATCGTGGCCTCGACGTGGGCCGCGCCGGGCTTCAGCTTCTCCGAGGTCACCTTGCCGGTGTTCTCCCAGTGGTGCTCGGCGCCGTCGCACACGGCCCGGGTGCCGCCGACGCCGTGGCGTGTGTTCGGCGACTCCTGGCTGACCGACGAGCTGACGAACACCGGGCCCGTGGCGTCGGTGCAGGTGTAGGTGCCGGAGAGGGTGACCGTGCCGTCGTCGGCGAGGCGGCCGGCGGGGTCGACGGTGACGGAGTCGGCGGAGGCGGCGGTCGCGGGCGCGACGGCGCCGCAGAGCAGGGCGGCGGAACCGAGGGCCGCGGCGAGGACGGGGCGTAGGCGCATGACATCCTTCCCAGGTCGTGGTGTGGGGCATGCCCTGGATACCGGGCTCCCGGGCCGGTGGGCGTGACCATCACCCCTTCGGTGGCGCGTCCCGGCGCGCATGCCGCACACCGCTCCGCGACGGGTCGGTGCCGCCGGCCGCCGTCCCGGTCGCGCGGCGTCCGTCGTGGCCGCGTCCGGGAGTTGTCCGTGTGTTGTCACAGGTCGCGGCAGGTGGTTCCGCGGCGTTCACGACGGGAGCATGGTCTGGTCATGCCGGTCGGCGACCGTGCCGGAGGCAGACCCGTGGAGGTGCGCCATGTGTTCCCATCAGATCCCTAGCGCGACGGCCGACCGCGGCCTCCCGCACATCGTCGCCGCCCGCCCCGAGCAGGGCTGGACGCTGCTGTGCGACGGCGCGATCGTCTTCGACGACACCGGCGAGCTGCGTCCCGACGGCACCGTGACCGAGCCGCACCGCGGCCCGGCCGGCCGGCTCACCGTCGCCGCCTGACCAGGGCGCGGCAAGCCCCGCGCCCGACCCGGGCGGCCCCTCGCCACACCCCGGGCGACCTCTCGGCTCACCCCGGGCGGCCCCGCGCCCGACTCCAGCGGCCCCGCGCCCAACCCCGGCGGCCCCGCAAACCCCGCGCCGGCCGCCGCACCCCGAAATCCTGACTCGCGTTCAGGCGTGTACCTGAGGTGACCAGCAGCGATGCCGGGGACCTAAAATGATCAACGTGCCCGAGCAACACGCCCCGAGGTCCCTCATCGTCACGCTCTACGGCGCGTACGGCCGCTTCCTGCCCGGCCCGGTGCCCGTCGCCGAGCTGGTCCGGCTGCTGGCCGCCGTCGGCGTGGACGGCCCATCCGTACGGTCGTCGGTGTCCCGGCTGAAGCGGCGCGGGCTGCTGGCGCCGGCCCGCACCGCGCAGGGTGCCGCCGGCTACGAACTCTCGGCCGAGGCCCGCCAGCTGCTGGAGGACGGCGACAGCCGGGTGTACGCGGCGGCGGCGCCCGAGGACGCGGGCTGGGTGCTCGCGGTGTTCTCGGTGCCCGAGTCGGAACGGCAGAAGCGGCACGTGCTGCGCTCCCGGCTCGCCGGTCTCGGTTTCGGCACGGCCGCCCCCGGGGTGTGGATCGCCCCGGCCCGGCTGTTCGAGGAGACCCGGCACACCCTGCGACGGCTCGGCCTCGACCCGTACGTGGACTTCTTCCGCGGCGACCATCTCGGCTTCGCGCCCACCACCGAGGCGGTCGCCCGCTGGTGGGACCTGACGGCGATCGCCAAGGCGCACGAGCAGTTCCTCGACGACCACGAGCCGGTACTGCGCGGCTGGGAGCGCCGGACGGACACCCCGCCCGAGGACGCCTACCGCGACTACCTCCTGGCCCTGGACTCCTGGCGCCATCTGCCGTACACCGACCCCGGACTGCCGACGAGCCTGCTGCCGGCGGACTGGCCGGGCACCCGTTCGGCCGCCGTCTTCCGGGCGCTGCACGAACGGCTGCGGGACGCGGGTGGTACCTTCGCCGGACTGTGAACGAACGATCGGCCGAACAGTGAACGGGCGGCCGATTGTGAAATGTTCATTGCGGGCCCCCGTGACCTCTTGCGCACCGCGAGTCACTCAGCCAAACCTCAGCTTCCTCAACCACTCCTCTCAGACTTCTTACCTACTCTTCGACAGGTCGTACGCGAGCTGGACGAGAAGGTAAGAAAGAGGTCTGTTGCGCATGACCACCACGCCAAGGGTGCAGGGAGCCACCGTCTGGCTGACGGGGCTGCCGAGCGCGGGCAAGACGACGATCGCCCGGCTCCTGGGAGATCGGCTCAAGGCCCGGGGACACCGCGTGGAGATCCTCGACGGCGACGAGATACGCCGCTTCCTCTCGGCCGGCCTCGGCTTCTCCCGGGAGGACCGCGACACCAACGTGCAGCGGATCGGACTGGTCTCCGAGGTGCTGGCCCGCAACGGCGTGATCTCCGTCGTCCCGGTCATCGCCCCCTACGCCGACAGCCGCGAGGCGGTCCGCATCCGGCACGAGAAGAGCGGTACGCCGTATCTGGAGGTGCATGTCGCGGCACCGGTCGAGGTGTGCAGCGAGCGGGACGTGAAGGGCCTCTACGCCAGGCAGGCCGCGGGCGAACTGTCCGGGCTGACCGGTGTCGACGACCCGTACGAGCCGCCCACCGATCCGGCGCTGGTGCTGCGCACCCAGGACCAGACCCCCGGGGAGTCGGCGGACGCGGTGCACGCGCTGCTGGTGGAACGGGGGCTGGCGTGAGCGCCTTCGCCCTGTCCCATCTGGACGCGCTGGAGTCGGAGGCCGTGCACATCTTCCGCGAGGTGGCGGGCGAGTTCGAACGGCCGGTGATCCTCTTCTCCGGCGGCAAGGACTCCATCGTCATGCTCCACCTCGCCCTCAAGGCCTTCGCCCCCGCGGTGATCCCCTTCTCCCTCCTCCACGTGGACACCGGCCACAACTTCCCCGAAGTCCTCGACTACCGCGACCGCGTCGTCACCGCACACGGACTGCGCCTCCACGTCGCCTCCGTCCAGGACTACATCGACCGCGGCGTGCTCAAAGAACGCCCCGACGGCACCCGCAACCCCCTGCAGACCCTCCCTCTCACCGAGAAGATCCAGCACGAGAGGTTCGACGCCGTCTTCGGCGGCGGCCGCCGCGACGAGGAGAAAGCACGCGCCAAGGAACGCGTCTTCTCCCTGCGCGACGAGTTCTCCCAGTGGGACCCCCGCCGCCAACGCCCCGAACTGTGGAACCTCTACAACGGACGCCACGCCCCCGGCGAACACGTCCGCGTCTTCCCCCTCTCCAACTGGACCGAACTCGACGTCTGGCAGTACATCGCCCGCGAAGCCATCGACCTGCCGGACATCTACTACGCCCACCACCGCGAGGTGTTCATGCGGGGCGGGATGTGGCTCACCGCGGGCGAATGGGGCGGCCCGCGCGAGACCGAGACCGTCGAGAAGCGACGGGTGCGCTACCGGACCGTGGGCGACATGTCCTGCACGGGCGCGGTGGACTCGGACGCGGACGGCATCGAGAAGGTGATCGCGGAGATCGCCGCGTCCCGGCTGACCGAGCGCGGCGCCACCCGCGCCGACGACAAGCTCTCCGAGGCCGCGATGGAAGACCGCAAGCGCGAAGGGTACTTCTAGGCATGACCAGCACCACCACGACCGTCGACACCCTGCGGTTCGCGACCGCCGGGTCGGTCGACGACGGCAAGTCCACCCTCGTCGGACGCCTCCTGCACGACTCCAAGTCCGTCCTCACCGACCAACTCGAAGCCGTCGAACGCGCCTCCGCCTCCCGC
Source organism: Streptomyces sp. NPDC001068 (assembly GCF_042897315.1). NCBI lineage: Bacteria > Bacillati > Actinomycetota > Actinomycetes > Kitasatosporales > Streptomycetaceae > Streptomyces > Streptomyces sp. NPDC001068. Next base: position 995,795 of record NZ_JBIAYD010000001.1, read on the forward strand.
GGCCAGGACACCCCCGACCTCGCCCTCCTCACCGACGGACTGCGCGCCGAACGCGAACAGGGCATCACCATCGACGTCGCCTACCGCTACTTCGCCACCCCGAAACGACGCTTCATCCTCGCCGACACCCCCGGCCACGTGCAGTACACCCGCAACATGGTCACCGGCGCCTCCACCGCCGAACTCACCGTCGTCCTCGTCGACGCACGCAACGGAGTCGTCGAACAGACCCGCCGACACGCCGCCATCGCCGCCCTCCTCCGCGTCCCCCACGTCGTCCTCGCCGTCAACAAGATGGACCTCGTCGGCTACGAGCGGACGGAGTTCGAGCGGATCGTCGCCGACTTCGCCGCGCGGACCGCCGAGCTGGGGCTTCCGGAGGTCACCGCGATCCCGGTCTCCGCGCTGGCCGGTGACAACGTCGTCGACCGGTCCACGGCGATGGACTGGTACGACGGTCCGGCCCTGCTGGAGTTCCTGGAGGGCGTCCCGGTGGCCGCGGACGCGGCGGACGGCCCGGCCCGGTTCCCGGTCCAGTACGTCATCCGGCACGGCGACCTCCGCCACTACGCGGGCCAGCTGGTCTCCGGTTCGCTGCGGGTCGGCGACCGGGTCACCGTGCACCCGTCCGGGGCGGTCTCCGAGATCGCCGGGATCGACGTGCTGGGCACCGCGGTGGAGACCGCGTACGCCCCGCAGTCCATCGGGGTGCGCCTGGCCGACCAGCGGGACGTGTCCCGCGGCGACCTGATCACGGCCGGACCGGAGGCGCCCGTGCTCACCCGGGACGTCACGGCGGACGTGTGCCATCTGGCCGACCGGCCGCTCAGGGTCGGCGACCGGGTGCTGCTCAGACACACCACGCGGACCGTCAAGGCGATCGTCCGGGACCTGGCGGGCGCGGCCGAGCTCACCGCCAACGACCTGGGCCGGATCACCCTGCGCAGTGCCGAGCCGGTGCCGCTGGACGCCTACGCGGTCTCCCGGCGCACCGGGTCGTTCATCCTGATCGACCCGGCGGACGGCGCGACGCTGACCGCGGGGATGGTCGACCTCGCCTGATCCCCTCGCCCGCACGCGAAGAGCCCCCGGCCGCGGCCGGGGGCTCTTCGCGTGCGGGCGGTCACAAGGTCACAGCGAGTCAATAACGCGGTAACAGCCGGGCCGCGCGTGCAGGACGGCGCGCGGGGCTGGGTAAGCAGCCGGTTACCGGGACGAAGCTCCGGTCCGGGGCCCGCCGACGGGTTCCGGGACGGGGCCCGTACCATTCCTACAGCTGAAAGCAGGACAAGCAGTGATCGCCTGCGCCATGAACGGAATCGCCGTGTACGAACCACCTTCCGCCGCCTCCTGGCGAATCGCGCTGCCGCACACCGTCGCGGCCGTGCCGGTCGCCCGTGCCCTGGTGCGTTCGGCGATGGAGGAGGCGGAGCACGCGGCGGACCCCGACACCGCCGAGCTGCTCACCGCGGAACTGGTGGCCAACGCCGTCGAGCACACCGCCGGCCGGGGACCGATAGAGCTGGTCGTGGAGTTGCTGCCGGGCGGCTGCAAGGTCGAGGTGCACGACCCGGACCCGGCGCCGCCGGGCCACCTGACCCGTCCGGTGATCGAGGAGCCCGATCCGATGGAGGAGGGCGGGCGCGGTCTGCTGCTGATCCGCGCCCTCAGCGCGTCCTGCGGGCACCGCGCCACCCCGTCCGGCAAGGCGGTGTGGTTCAGGCTTCCTGTAGTACCGCGTCAGTGGCGTCCGGCGTGATCGCCCCGGCGCGGGCCAGCGTGGAGTTCCGGCGCCCGTAGCCGACGTAGACCAGCAGGCCCACCACCAGGAAGACCGCGAACTGCAGCCAGGTCGTCCAGCCGGTCTCGTACATCAGGTACAGGCAGAATCCGACGCCGAGCAGCGGCACGACCGGGTAGAGCGGCACCCGGAAGGTACGGGACAGCGCCGGTTCGCGGCGCCGCAGGGCGATCACCACGATGTTCACCACGGCCATGATCGCGAGGGTCCCGATGGTGCAGAGGTTCATCACGGCGTCCAGCGAGGCGAACGCCGCGGGCAGCGCGAAGACGAGCGCGACGATCAGGGTGCCGGCGACCGGGGTGGCGGTCTTCGGGGAGACCTTCTCGAAGACGCGCGGGATCAGCCCGTCCCGGGACATGGACATGAGGATGCGGGTCTGGCCGTACATCACGGCGAGGACCACGGAGGCGATGGCGACGACCGCGCCGAAGGCGATCACACCGCCGCCGATCGTGGACCCGGTGACCTGGTTGACCACGTAGGACAGGGCCGCGGGCCGGCCGGCCACCTGGTCGCCGCCGATGGCGCCGGTCGCGGCCAGCGCGACGGCGCAGTAGAGCAGCGTGACCACGCCCATGCAGACGAGGATCGCGACCGGGATGTCCCGGCGCGGGTTCTTGGCCTCCTCGCCGGCCGTGGTGATCGCGTCGAAGCCGATGTAGGAGAAGAACGCGGCGGTGGTGCCCGCGCCGATGCCGCCGAGCCCGGCCGGGGAGAACGGCACGAGGTTGCCGTCCTTGAACGCGCTGAAGCCGATCACGCAGAAGGCCAGCAGGATGACGAGCTTCACGGCCGCCATCGCGGCGGTCGCCCGGGCGCTCTCCCGGACTCCGCGCACCAGCAGCAGGGCGCCCATCGCGATGACGATCACCGCCGGGAGGTTCACGACCCCGCCGTCTCCGGGGCCCGCGGACAGGGCGTGCGGGAGCTGGAGGCCGGTGAGGCTGTGCAGCAGTTCGTTGACGTACTGGCTCCAGCCGACCGCGACGGCCGAGATGGAGACGCCGTACTCCAGGAGCAGGCACCAGCCGACCAGGAAGGCCGTGGACTCGCCGAGGCCGGCGTAGGCGAAGGAGTACGACGATCCGGAGACCGGGATCGCGCCGCCCAGCTCGGCGAAGGACAGGGCGGTGAAGACGCAGGTGATCGCGGCGAGGACGAAGGAGACCACGACGGCCGGGCCGGCCTGGGCGACCGAGTCGGAGAGCCCGACGAAGATGCCGGTGCCGACGACGGCGCCGATGCCGAAGCAGATCAGCTGGAAGAGGCCCATGGTGCGGCGGAGGCCGTGGCCCGCGCGGTCGGCGCCGGATTCGGCGACGAGCAGGTGGGGGGACTTGATGCGGGGCATGCGGGTGGTGCTCGTTTCTGGTGGTGCGGGTGCGATCCGGGTCGGTCGCCGTGGCGGCCGCGGCAGGGGTGGCGCCGGGCCGCCGGACAGAATAAGGCCTGGTGGGGACCTTGCGGTACGGCGAAGGTCAGCCGAGGGTGGCCACCAGCACCGCCTTGATGGTGTGCATCCGGTTCTCGGCCTCGTCGAAGACGACCGAGTGCTCGGACTCGAACACCTCGTCGGTGACCTCCAGCTCGGTCAGGCCGTGGCGCTCGTGGATCTCCCGGCCGAGGTCGGTGCCGAGGTCGTGGAAGGCGGGCAGGCAGTGCAGGAACCTGACGTCGGGATTGCCGCTGGCCCGCATCACGTCCATGGTCACGGCGTAGGGGCCGAGCAGCGCGATCCGCTCGTCCCAGACCTCCTTGGGCTCACCCATGGACACCCATACGTCGGTGGCGATGAAGTCGGCGCCCCGCACACCGTCCTTCACGTCCTCGGTGAGCGTGATCCGGGCGCCGGACGCCTCGGCGAGCCGTCCGGCCAGCTCGACGATGGTGTCGTCCGGCCACAGCAGCCGGGGCGCCACGATCCGCACGTCCATGCCGAGCAGGGCGCCGGTGACGAGGTAGGAGTTGCCCATGTTGTAGCGGGCGTCGCCGAGGTAGGCGAAGGCCATCTCGTCGAGGGGCTTGTCGCTGTGCTCGGTCATGGTGAGCACGTCGGCGAGCATCTGGGTGGGGTGCCATTCGTCGGTGAGGCCGTTGTAGACGGGAACCCCGGCGAACGCCGCCAGCTCCTCCACGACGCCCTGCCCGTGTCCGCGGTACTCGATGGCGTCGAACATCCGGCCCAGCACCCGGGCGGTGTCCTTCACGGACTCCTTGTGCCCGATCTGCGAGCCGGACGGGTCGAGGTAGGTGGTGACGGCGCCCTGGTCGGCGGCGGCGACCTCGAAGGCGCAGCGGGTGCGGGTGGAGGTCTTCTCGAAGACCAGCGCGATGTTCTTGCCGCGCAGGTACTGCGTCTCGGCCCCGGCCTTCTTGGCCGCCTTCAGCTCGGCGGCCAGCCCGACCAGCCCGCGGAACTCCTCCTGGGTGAAGTCCAGCTCCTTGAGGAAGTGGCGGCCGGTGAGGGCGGTCGGGACTGTCGCCATGGGGGCGCTCCAGCAGTAGAGATCGACGTCGGGACTTTTGGAAGTCTATACGACGTTTCACATTTCTATACAGGGCTGTACGCGCCGTATCCAGTGTTCACCTGCGGGACCCCTGCACGGCGTCCCGTTCCACCGGGCAGCTCATGCAGCGCGGACCACCCCGCCCCCGGCCCAGCTCGCTGCCCGGGATCTCGATCACCTCGATGCCCTGCTTGCGCAGGTGGGTGTTGGTGGTGGAGTTGCGCTCGTAGGCGACGACCACCCCGGGCTCGACGGCCAGCACGTTGCAGCCGTCGTCCCACTGCTCCCGCTCGGCCGCGTGCACGTCCTGGGTGGCGGTGAGGACCCGGATCTCGCTCAGGCCGAGGGCCGCGGCGATCGCGCGGTGCATGTGCTCCGGCGGGTGGTCGGTGACCTTCAGCTCCTTCTCGCCGCTGCCCGGCTCGATGGTGTACGAGCGGAGCATGCCGAGCCCGGCGTACTGGGTGAAGGTGTCGCCGTCGACCATCGTCATCACGGTGTCCAGGTGCATGAAGGCGCGCCGCTTCGGCATGTCCAGGGCCACGATGGTCCGCGCGGAGCCGGCCGCGAAGAGCTTGTGCGCGAGCATCTCCACGGCCTGCGGGGTGGTGCGCTCGCTCATCCCGATCAGGACCGCGCCGCCGCCGATCACCAGGACGTCGCCGCCCTCGATGGTGGAGGGATAGGCGGCCTGCCCCTCCGACCAGACATGGAACTCCTCGCCGCCGAAGAGCGGGTGGTGCCGGTAGATCGCCTCGAAGTGCACGGTCTCGCGCTGCCGGGCCGGCCAGCGCATGGCGTTGATGGAGACACCGTCGTAGACCCAGGCGGAGGTGTCCCGGGTGAAGAGGTGGTTGGGGAGCGGCTGCAGGAGGAAGTCGTCGAGGTCCATGACATGGAAGCGGACCGAGGTGGGCTCCGCGTGCCCGTCCAGGAACTCCCGCTTGGTCATGCCCCCGACCAGCACCTCCGCCAGCCGCGGCGCGGGCAGGTTCTCGAAGGCGGCGCGCAGATGGTCGGTGGCGAGCGGGCCGTACTCCTTCTCGTCGAAGACCCGGTCCAGGACGAGGGTGCGGGCCGCCGGGATCGCCAGCGTCTCCGTGAGGAGGTCGCCGAAGAGGTGGACGGCGACGCCGCGGTCCCGGAGCACGTCGGCGAAACCGTCGTGCTCGGCCCTCGCCCGGCGGACCCACAGGAGGTCGTCGAAGAGGAGGGCGTCCTTGTTGCTGGGGGTGAGCCTTTTGAGCTCGAGATCCGGCCGGTGCAGGATGACGCGGCGCAGCCGCCCGGCTTCGGAGTCGACATGGAATCCCATGACTCCATCCTGACCATCGCGGACCGGATTCACCCCCAGGTCGACCGTTTCTGTTGTCGTCCCCTTGACGACAAGCGGGATCAGGATAATTATTGTCATGCTGACTCTTAATCGCGAGGGCATCGCGAGGACATCACGAGGGGGACCTCATGGCCGACATCACCCGACGCCTGGGCCGGCGCCACCTGCGCGGAGCCCCGACGGCGCACATCAGGCACCACCGGGACGGGAAGCTGCTGCACGACGGGCCGGGCATCAGCTTCTGGTTCCGCGCGCTCACCGCGGCGATCTCCGAGATACCGGTCGACGACCGCGAACTCGCGATGACCTTCCACGCCCGTACGGCCGACTTCCAGGACGTGGCGGTGCAGGCGACGGTCACCTACCGCGTCGGCGACCCGGCGCTCGCCGCCGGCCGGCTCGACTTCTCGATCGACCCCGACACCGGGGCATGGCGCGGCACCCCGCTGGAACAGCTCGGCACCCTGCTCACCGAGACGGCCCAGCAGCACGCGCTGGCCGTGCTGGCCCGCACCCCGCTGGCGGCGGCCCTGGTGGACGGGGTGGCCGCGGTCCGGGAGCGGATCGCGGCGGGCCTCGGCGCGGAGCCCCGGCTGCCCGCCACCGGGATCGAGGTGGTGGCCGTGCGGGTGATGGCGCTGCGGCCCGAACCGGAGGTGGAGCGGGCGCTGCGCACCCCGGCCCGTGAGCAGATCCAGCAGGAGGCCGACCGGGCCACCTACGAACGGCGGGCGGTGGCCGTCGAGCGGGAGCGGGCGATCGCCGAGAACGAACTGGCCAGCCAGATCGAACTGGCCCGGCGCGAGGAGCAGTTGGTCGAGCAGCGGGGTACCAACACGCGGCGCGAGGCGGAGGAGCACGCGGCCGCCGACGCGGTGCGCGCGGAAGCCGAGGCCGCGAGGTCGGTGAAGCTGGCGGAGGCCGAGGCCGCCCGCACGGTCCGGCTCGCGGAGGCGGAGGCCGCGAGGTCGGTGAAGCTGGGCGAGGCGGAGGCCGCCCGGGCGGTCACGCTCGCCCGGGCCGAGGCCGAGGCGGCCCGGGAGGTCGGCGAGGCACGTGCCGCGGCACAGGCGGCCTGGCTGCGGGTGCACGGCGAGGTGGACGTGGCCACGCTGCACGCCCTCACCGGCACCCGGCTCGCCGAGAACCTGCCGCGCATCGACAGCCTGACCGTGTCACCGGACGTGCTGACGGGGCTGCTGGCGAAGCTGGGTACGGCGGCGGAGTCGTGACCGCCGCCCGGAGGTCCCCGGCCCTCGCGGCACCGGCAAACGGCACGGCGGGCGCGGTCGCGCGGTCCGGCCGGGGACCGGCGGCGGTCCGGACGGCCGGGCCGGCGGCTCCCGCGCGCCGGAGCGGCCGGCCCGCACGGGCCGCGTCATGAGCCTCGCACCCCGGGTGGTCCTCGTGCACCGCACCACCGAGTACGAGGAGTTGGTGGCCCACCACGGCACCCACGGCCAGGCCGCGTTCTTCCTCTCCTCCCGGGGGCGGGACATCGAGGAGGTCGCCGAACGGCACCGCCGCACCGGGCGGGCGCTCACCGAGGTGACCGCGGCCATCCCGCTGACCTGGCGGCAGGCCCGGGTCGAGCGGGGCGACCTGGACCGGTTCCTGTTCGCGCCGGAGGACGTGGTCCTGGTGGTCGGCCAGGACGGGCTGGTGGCGAACGTGGCCAAGTACCTGGACGGCCAGCCGGTGATCGGCATCGACACCGACCCCGGCCGCAACCCCGGTGTGCTGGTACGGCACCGCCCCGAGCACGCGGCCGCGCTGCTGGCCTCGGTCCGGGCCACCGGCGCCGACGAGCTGACGATGGTCGAGGCCGTGACCGACGACAGGCAGCGGCTCGTGGCGCTCAACGAGATCTACCTCGGTACCGCCGGTCATCAGACCGCCCGATACCGCCTGGGCCTCGAGAACGACGGGGGTGTCGTCGAGGCCCAGGCTTCCTCCGGGGTACTGGTGGGCACCGGCACGGGCGCCACCGGCTGGCTGCGCTCGCTGTGGCAGGAGCGCGGCGCCCGGCTGACGCTGCCCTCCCCCACCGAGGACCGCCTGCTGTGGTTCGTCCGCGAGGCCTGGCCCTCGCCCGCGACCGGTACCTCCCTGGTCGCGGGCGAGCTGTCCGCCACGGCCGCCCTGACGCTCACGGTCGAGTCGGACCGGCTGATCGTCTTCGGCGACGGCATCGAGACCGACGCCCTGGAGCTCGCCTGGGGGCAGACGGTCCGGGTGGGAGCCTGCGCCCACCGGCTCCGGCTGATCGGCTGACCGGCCGGCCGCGGAACGGCCGGCCTCCGCCTCACAGCCGGGGGTCGACCGGCTCCGACTCCAGGGCCAGCACCCCGAACACCGCCTCGTGGACCCGCCACAGCGGCTCGCCGTCCGCGAGGCGGTCCAGGGCCTCCAGGCCGAGCGCGTACTCCCGGATCGCCAGGGACCGCTTGTGGTTGAGGAACCGGTTCCGCAGCCGGGCCAGGTTGTCGGGGCGGGTGTACTCGGGACCGTAGATGATCCGCAGGTACTCGCGGCCCCGGCACTTGATGCCGGGCTGGACCAGCCGGCCCTTCGGGTCTCGCACCACCGCGCCGAGCGGCTTGACGACCATGCCCTCCCCGCCCTCGCCGGTCAGCTCCAGCCACCAGTCGACACCGGCCCGCACCGACTCCGGGTCCCCGGTGTCGACGTACCGGCGCCCGGTGGTCCGCAGCAGGCCGGTCGGGTCGTTCTCCACCAGCCGGTCCAGCAGGGCGAGCTGCTCGTCGTGCGGGAGCGCGGCGAGGCTGCGGCCCTGTACCGCGAGGATCTGGAAGGGTGCGAGGCGCACCCCGTCCAGGCCCTCGGTGGTCCAGCAGTAGCGGCGGTAGGCGTCGGTGAACGCGGCCGCGTCGGCGGCGCGTTCACGCTGCCGGGCGAGCAGCCCGGTCAGGTCCACGCCGCGTGCCGCCGCGCCCTCCAGAGCGGCCAGCGCGCCAGGGAACACCGCGCCGGAGGCGGCGCCCACGGCCGCGTACTGGGTGCGCAGCAGGCCGGCGGCCTTGAGCGACCAGGGAAGCAGTTCGGCGTCGAGCAGGAGCCAGTCGGTGCCGAGTTCGTCCCAGAGTCCGGCCGCGTCGACCGCGCCGCGGATCCGGCCGAGGATCTCCTCGGTGACCGACTCGTCGTCGAAGAACGGGCGTCCGGTGCGGGTGTACAGGGAGCCGGTGGGGCCGGGCGCGACGCCGAAGCGCTTGCGCGCCGCCTCCTCGTCCCGGCACACCAGGGCCACCGCCCGCGAACCCATGTGCTTCTCCTCGCACACGACCCGGGCGACCCCGTCCTCGGCGAACTGCGCGAACGCCTCCGCCGGGTGCTCCAGGTAACCCTCGACGTGACTCGTGGCGGTCGGGGCCATCGTCGGCGGCAGGTACGGCAGCAGGCGCGGGTCGACCGCGAAGCGGCTCATCACCTCCAGGGCGGCCGCCGCGTTCTCCTCGCGGACGGCGATCCGGCCCTGGTGCCGGGTCTCCACGGCCCGTCGCCCGTGCACGTCCGCCAGGTCGAGCGGGCGCCCGTCCTGGCCGCCGGGCGCCTGGGTGCGCAGCGGCCGGGCCGGCTCGTACCAGACCCGCTCGGCCGGTACGTCGACCAGTTCGCGCTCCGGCCAGCGCAGCGCGGTCAGCTTGCCGCCGAAGACGGCACCGGTGTCCAGGCAGATGGTGTTGTTGAGCCAGCTCGCCTCGGGGACCGGGGTGTGGCCGTAGACGACGGCCGCCCGGCCCCGGTAGTCCTCGGCCCAGGGGTAGCGCACCGGCAGGCCGAACTCGTCGGTCTCGCCGGTGGTGTCGCCGTACAGCGCGTGCGAGCGGACCCGGCCGGAGGTGCGGCCGTGGTACTTCTCGGGCAGCCCGGCGTGGCAGACCACCAGCCTGCCGCCGTCGAGGACGTAGTGGCTGACGAGTCCGTCGATGAACTCCCGTACCTGCCGGGTGAACTCCTCGCTCTCCCCGGCCATCTGCTCGATCGTCTCGGCCAGTCCGTGGGTGTGCTGGACCTGGCGGCCCTTGAGATACCGCCCGAACTTGTTCTCGTGGTTGCCGGGCACGCACAGGGCGTTGCCCGACCCCACCATCGACATCACCCGGCGCAGCACGCCGGGGCTGTCCGGGCCGCGGTCGACGAGGTCGCCGACGAACACGGCGGTACGGCCCTCGGGGTGCACCCCGTCGGAGTAGCCCAACTCGCCGAGCAGGGACTCCAGTTCCGAGGAGCAGCCGTGGATGTCGCCGACGATGTCGAAGGGGCCGGTGAGGTGGGTGAGGTCGTTGAACCGCTTCTCGGTGACGACGGTCGCCGCCTCGGCCTCCTCGACCCCGCGCAGGACGTGCACCTTGCGGAAGCCCTCGCGCTCCAGGTGCCTGAGGGAGCGCCGGAGTTCACGGATGTGCCGCTGGATGACCCGGCGGGGCATGTCGGCCCGGTCGGTGCGGGCCGCGTTGCGCTCGGCGCACACCTCCTCGGGGACGTCAAGAACGATCGCGATGGGCAGCACGTCGTACTTCTTCGCCAGGTCGATCAGCCGGCGCCGGGACTCCTGCTGCACGCTGGTCGCGTCGACGACCGTACGGCGGCCGGCGGCCAGCCGCTTGCCCGCGATGTAGTGCAGCACGTCGAAGGCGTCCTTGGTGGCGCCCTGGTCGTTCTCGTCGTCGGAGACCAGTCCCCGGCAGAAGTCGGAGGAGATCACCTCGGTCGGCTTGAAGTGGCGTCGCGCGAAGGTGGACTTGCCGGAGCCCGAGGCTCCGATCAGGACCACCAGGGAGAGGTCGGTGACGGGCAGGACCCGTCCTGCTGTCCGCTCGGTCATGCCGCCTTCGCCTCCTTCACGGCGGAAGTGGTGGTGTTCAGCTGGAAGACGGCCATCTGGGTGGGCGGGCCGACCTCGGGGTCGTCGGGGCCGACGGGAACGAAACCGACCTCGTAGCCGTGGAGTTCGGCGACCCGGCCGGCCCAGGCGCGGAACTCCTCGCGGGTCCACTCGAAGCGGTGGTCGCCGTGCCGGACGTGTCCGGCGGGGAGGGTCTCCCAGCGGACGTTGTACTCGACGTTCGGTGTGGTCACCAGGACCGTGCGCGGCCGGGCCGCGCCGAACACGGCGTACTCCAGGGCGGGCAGCCGGGGCAGGTCGAGGTGTTCGATCACCTCGGAGAGCACGGCCGCGTCGTACCCCTTGAGCCGCTGGTCGGTGTAGGCCAGCGAGCCCTGGAGGAGCGTGACGCGGGACGCCTGCCGCTCGCCCATGCGGTCCAGCTTGAGACGGCGCGCGGCGATGGTGAGCGCCCGCACCGACACGTCGATGCCGACGATCTCGGTGAAGGCGGGGTCCTTCAGCAGCGCCTGCACCAACTGGCCCTGGCCGCAGCCGAGGTCGAGGACCCGGGCGGCGCCGGACCGGCGCAGCGCGTCGAGGATCGCCTCCCGGCGCCGGACCGCGAGCGGTGTCGGCCGCTCCTCGGTCTCCGTCTCCTCCGCGACCGCGTTGTCGATCTGCTCGACCTCGCTGTCGTCGGTCTCGGCGAGCCGCACCAGCTCCAGCCGCTCCATCGCCTGGCGGGCCAGCGACCAGCGGCGGGAGAGGTAGCGGGTGGTGATGAGCTTCTGCTCGGGGTGGCCGGGCAGCCAGCCCTCACCGGCGCGCAGCAGCTTGTCGACCTCCTCGGCGGACACCCAGTAGTGCTTGGCGTCGTCGAGGACCGGGAGCAGGACGTAGAGGTGGCGCAGCGCCTCGGCGAGGGTCAGCGACTCCGCCTCCAGCACGAGCGCGACGTACCGCGAGTCACCCCACTCCGGGAACGCGGGGTCCAGGGCGACCGGTTCGGCGGTCACCGTCCAGCCCAGCGGCTCGAAGAGCTGCCGGACGAGACCGGGACCGCCGCGCGCGGGCAGCGCGGGCACCTCGATGCGCAGCGGCCGCGGCCGCTCCGGGGCGTCGGGCCGGGCCCGGCACACTCCGCGCATCGCGCTGGAGAAGACGTTGCCTATCGCCACGGCGAGCAGTGAGGAGGCCGCGTACGGGCGGTCGTTGACGTACTGCGCGAGCGCCGCGTCCGGGGCACCGCCGCGTCCCTTGCCCTTGCCGCGCCGGACCAGCGCCACCGCGTCGACCTCGAGGAGCAGCGCCGCCGTGCAGAGCCCGGGATCCGCCTGCGGGTAGAAGACGTGCGCGATGCCGTAGGACGTCGAGAAGGTCTGCGCGTTGTCGGGGTGCTTGTGCAGCAGGTACCCGAGGTCGGTCGCGGGACGGTCGGCTGTGCCGGTGGTGGTGATCGTCAGGAACACGGTGGGTCGCCTCGAAACGGGTCAGCAAAGGGTGCGAAAGCGCTGGTCGTGCGCTCACGCGCGGTTCCAACGTACAGAGCCTCGCCGGGCGGGGCGGAGTAATTTCCCGGCGCTACGGGACAGCCCTTAGCGGTCGGCCCGCCGCCAGGCACCGACGCCGAGCTTCCCGGTGGTCCCGAGATCCAGGTTCGGGGTGACCGTCACGGGCGCGGCGCCCGGCTTCGCCAGGACCCGGACGTACGGCACGTTCACCGCGGTGCCCGCGAGCGTCGTGTTGCGCCAGACCAGACCGGAGAGGGCGGTCTCACCGGGCCTGAGGACGAGCGGGGCGGGCGGGACGTCGAGGCCGGTGCCGGTGGCGACGGCGGCGCCGCCGTGCAGGACGCGGATGCCGTCGACGGGTGCGAGGTCGTCGTCCAGCAGGCTCAACCGCGGGTAGCCGTCGAGCGCGTAGTCCCGCTTCCCGCAGTTCTCCAGGTGGAGTCCGACGACGCGCAGGCCCATCGCGGCGTCGCCGTCGTCGGCCCACAGCCGCACGCCCGAGGAGGGGCAGGCGCCGGCCTCGGACGGTGCCTCGTCGGCCGGGACCCTGGTGACCTCGGCGACCTTCACCCGGGTCACCGGGGAGGCGCCGGGGGCGAGCGCGCCGAGGGCGACGGTCCCGCTGGTGCTGCGGCCCGGCCCGACCCCGCGCACGGTCACCTTCCTGTTCGCCATGACCGCGCCGGTGTCCGTCGTGAAGTCGAAGAGCACGGTGTAGGTCAGGGCCCGGTCGCCGTCGTTGCTGACCTGGTACGCGGCGGAGATGCCGGAGTCGCCGGGCAGCCGGTCCGCGTGCACCCCGTCCGGGGTGACGGACGGTGTCGGGGAGACGGTGGGGACGGTGACCGAGGTGATCCGTACGCCGTCCACCGGCGGGTCGGTGACGGTGGCGCGGGGAACCGGGACGGACGCGCCGGTGTCCGCGTGTTCCACGCCGCACGCCGTGGCCAGGAGAAGTGCGGTGGCGGGAGCGAGGAGGCGGGAGTGGGGTCTGCGCATCCGGCCACCTCATCAGGGGAAGCCCCGAACTCCTGTGATGGAAGCCATAGTTCCGGTCACAGCCGCGTCACAGCCGGCCGGATGCGCGGGCCCGGCCCGGTTACGACAGCTGCGTCTGGACCTGGGCGGAGATCAGCTCCAGGTGGTCCAGGTCGGACAGGTCGAGGATCTGGAGGTAGAAGCGCTGCGCGCCGACCTCCGCGTAACGGCCGATCTTGTCGACCACCTCGGCCGGGGTGCCGGCCAGGCCGTTCGCCTTCAGCTCGTCGACCTCACGGCCGATGGCGGCGGCGCGGCGGGCGACCTCCTGGTCGTCCTTGCCGACGCAGGCCACGAGGGCGTTGGAGTACGTCAGGTCGTCGCCCTTGCGGCCGGCCGCCTCGGCGGCGGCACGCACCCGCCCGAACTGGGCGGCGCTGTCCTCGATCGACGCGAACGGCATGTTGAACTCGTCGGCGTACCGTGCGGTCAGCTTCGGGGTGCGGGTGGCGCCGTGGCCGCCGATCAGCACCGGGATCCGCGCCTGGGCGGGCTTGGGGAGCGCGGGCGAGTCGGTGAGGTCGTAGTAGGCGCCGTGGAAGTCGAAGGTCTCGCCGGCCTTCGTCTCCCAGAGCCCGGTGACGATGGCCAGCTGCTCCTCCAGGCGGCCGAACTTCTCCTTCGGGAAGGGAATGCCGTACGCCTTGTGCTCCTCCTCGAACCAACCGGCGCCGAGGCCGAGTTCGACCCGGCCGCCGGACATCTGGTCGACCTGCGCGACCTGGATGGCGAGCACGCCGGGCAGCCGGAAGGTGCCGGCCGTCATGAGGGTGCCGAGGCGGATCCGCTTGGTCTCGCGGGCCAGCCCGGCCAGGGTGATCCAGGCGTCGGTGGGGCCGGGCAGGCCGTCCACGTCGCCCATCTTCAGGTAGTGATCGGAGCGGAAGAAGGCGTCGAACCCGAGTTCCTCGGTCGCCTTGGCGACGGTGAGGAGGGTGTCGTAGCTCGCGCCCTGCTGGGGCTCGGTGAAGATGCGAAGGTCCATACGTCCATCCTGCCTGCCCCGGGCGCCGTCCACCGCATCGGCACCGGCCGTCACACGCGTCCCCGCCAGGGTGAAAACCGCCGACGGCTGGGCCCGGGGCGGAGCGGGCCAGTGACCGGCCTGTCCGGTGATCGTTGGCCGTTGGGAGCCGGGCCGTCCGGCACCCGCGCCGGACGGTCCTCGCCACCGCGCGCAGTCCGTGGTCCGCCGGCGGCGGACCGGGGGGCCGAGGAGGCCGTCTTGTCCGAAGAGTCCTTTCCCGAGCAGAGCGATCCCTCCGATCCACCGAAGGGACTGCTCCAGCAGATGGAGGAGCTCATGGCCGCGCTCAACGCGGACCTGTCCGACCTGCACAGGGAGGCGGGCTTCACCGACTGCGACTCCCGGGAATGCGTCGGCGGCCCGCTGAACGACTAGGCCTGCCGGGCCGGGGGCCCGTGACCGGGCGGGCGCGTCGGCCGGGCACGTCGTCGGCCGGGCGCGTCGCCACCCGGGCACGTCGTCGGCCGGACTTCGCCAACGGCCCCCTCACCGCTCGGGCTCGTCACGGGGCAGGCCCGTCACCGGCCGGGCCCCTCACCGCCGTGGCCCGTCACCGGCCGGGGCTGTCGCCACCTGGGCTCGTCATCGGCGGGGCCTGTCGCCACCCGGGCCCGTAGCCGGCCGGAGGGTGGCTCGCGGCGTCGGGTGGGCGCGCTCGGCGTGCGGGGCACCGGCGTACCGCACGTCCACGGGCCCGTGGACGGAGTACGGCCTCGCGCCGGTGCGCGGCTCCGCGCCGGTGAGCCGCTCCGTGTCCGTCGCCCCGGCTGCGCCGCACGCGGTCAGCCGTCGCGGACTTCCTCTCGTGCCGCCAGCTTGCGCAGCATCTCCAGCACGCGGTCCCGGGACTCGTCGGCCGCGTCGATGGCCTCCATGCACTGCCAGTACGCCGCTTCGTCGGCCGCCGCGCTGGCCATGCCGACCAGCGTGATGCCGACCTCGGCGAGGAGGCCGCCGAGGGAGAGAAGCGTGGCACGGGCGTCTTCCAGTTCGGTGAGCTGGGCGGCACGCAGAGTCCCGGGGTCCAGGTCGGGGGCGCCCAGGATCCCGCAGCCCCGGCCCGCCAGCTCGGTCAGGCCGAGTGCCTCGCCGCGCAGCTCGGGCGGACCGGAGACGGCGAGCCGGCTGCCGATCGCCTGGGCCAGCGCCTGGGCCTGCCACACCTCGGTCATCATCTCCGGTACACCCGCACCGCTCGCCAGCGCCCGTCTGCTCGCCACGATGAGCCGCATCGCGTCCATCCGCCGCCCCGTCCCCGTCGGTCCAACTGCCCTGCACCAGTCAGTAGTTCACTACCCAGAGTGAAGGCGCCCGAGACGTACAGCCAGAGGAAGGGGGAAATCTGTGGACAACAATTCGGATTCGGGCGGGCTTTTGGCTACCCAGCGTTACCCAGGAGGACCGTCGACCCGTCGAAAACCCCGTCAGGCGGGCGGGAAGCGCTTCTCGTTGCGTTCGATCTTCGCGTCCAGCGCGGCCAGCGGGTCGATGTCCAGTACCCCGCAGAGCTGGAGCAGATAGGACAGGACGTCGGCGACCTCGTCGGTGACCTTGGGCGCGGTGTCCGGGTCGGCCATCACCCGGGCGGACTCCTCCGGGGTCAGCCACTGGAAGATCTCGACCAGTTCGGAGGCCTCCACGCTGAGGGCGGCCACCAGGTTCTTGGGCGTGTGGTACTGCTGCCAGTCACGGGCGGCGGCGAACTCGGCCAGCCGGCGCTGGAGCTTCGTCACGTCGAGGGGTTCTTCGTCGGTCACGCGTCCAGGTGTACCACTGTGATCGCCCCGGCTTCGGCGGCCCGGTCCACGTCGCCCACCGCGCCGACGAAGCGGATGTGACCGCGCTCGCCCATCAGGGCGGCGGTGCGCAGGAGTTCGGCGCGCTGCCGGGGGTCGAGGCAACGGTCGAAGCCGTCGGCGAGGACGGTGAGGCCGCGCATGGCGTCGGGGACCTCACCGGGTGCGTCCACCTCCAGGACGCCGGGGCCGGTGAAGAGCACCAGGGAGAGGGCGAGGTAGCGCAGCTCGCCGTCGCCGAGCCTGGCCAGCTCCGAACGGTGGCCGTCCCCGCGGTCGAGCAGCGCCCGGACCGTACCGTCGCCGAGCGGTTCGGCGAGCAGGTCGGCCACGGGACCAGCGCAGCCGGTGCGCACCGCGTCGACGAGCAGTCCGTGCCGGCGCCCGCACTCCGAGCGGGTGCGCCACAGGACGTCGGCGAGGTTGCCGCAGCCGCGCAGGAGGCGCCCCGTTCCGGTGAGGACGGGGGTGCGCATCTCCTCGGGGCGCGGGTCGCAGGCGAACACGGACCGCAGGGCGACGACCATCTGCTCCGCGGCGGCGAGGACCCGGCGCTGGCCGTCGGTCTTCCCCGCGACACGCAACGGCAGCAGGGCGGTGCCGAGCCGGTCGTCGGGCAGCGGGGCCCGGGTCACCGGGGAGCTGCCCGCCGTGTGCCAGGCGGCCTGCACGCTCCGGCGCCCCGGGTCGCGCAGCGCGGTCTCCAGCAGTACCAGACCGCCGGCGGTCAACCGCTCACCGACGATGCGGAGTTCGGGCTCGGCCTGCACGGCGACATCGAGCCGTACGGGGCCTTCGGCGCCGTCCGCCGTGCAGCCGATCCGGAACCCCCGTCGGCGCTGCGCGTCGGGACGGGCGCGTTCCGGCACCAGTGCGACGGGATCGGGGAACACCTCCGTGACCGAGGCCCCGCCACCGAGTCGGGCGAGCGCCTCGTAGGCCGCGAGCACCGTCGACTTCCCGCTGCCGCTGGGCCCGGCGAGAAGCGTGACCGGCCCCAGCGGAAAAGACGCTCCGCGATGCCGCCCGAAGGCCGAGAGCCGGAGCTCGGTGACCCGGGGACGGGGGTCACACCGGGGGGCGGCCACGGGGGGCGCGGGGGCCGGGACGGCCGACGGGAGTGCGGAATCACCGGGCGTCGGGGTACGGCCCGGGGCGGGACCGGTGGACGGGGCGGAGCGGGGCGCGGGTGAGGTGGAGGGCAGGGCCATACGCGGACCGTACGGCCCCGGCCGACCGGCAAACCGTTCCGCCGTCGCGACCTTCCTACGATCGAGGGACGAGGACGCCCCCGTCCACGACCGGCACGCCGACGGCCGGCCCGTGCACCGGCACCCCGCCGCCACAGCCACAGCCGCAGCCGCAGCCGCAGCCGAGGAGACCGTGCGGGCCGCACCATCGACGGAGCGGGGCGAGCACACCACCGACGGACCGAGACGAACACGGCCACCACGTCGGCCATGGGCCGGGGCGGGCACACCGTCATTCACCGACAAGGTTGCGGTTGGCGCCTTCCGCTCGCCCGGGAGACGAGCCGTGGCCGTGCCCGCCGTCGCGAAGGAGAGCACGCCCGCCACCCGCCGGACCGGGTTCGCCGGGAGCCGGCAGCCGGTTCAGCCGGTTCAGCCGCCCGAGACTCCCGCGTCCTGCATCAGGCCGCTGACCTCGGTGCCGGGCGGGGTGAGGAGGAAGACGTTGCGGTCCACCCGGTGCATCCCGCTCGCCAGGCCGAAGACGACTCCCGTGCTGAAGTCGAGGACGCGCTTGGCGGTCTCCGTCTCCGCGCCGGTCAGGTCGAGCAGCACCGGTATGCCGGCCATCAGCGTCTCGGCGACCTCCCGCGCGTCGGCGAAGACGTTCACCCGCAGCACCACGAACCGGCGCCGTGTCTCGGTCTCCGCGTCCGGCAGCGACCGGTGGCCCACCGAGGACGGCCAGGCGTCGCGGCCCCGCAGCGGCACGACCTGGGCGAGCCCCTCCCACTGTTCATCGGTGACGTCGTAACGGCTCACCGGCTCCCCCTGACCTGACTCACACTCGATGCCTGCACCAGCCAATTCTTACGCCAAGTCATCCGTTCGGCCCAACAGCGACACGAAGGGCGAGCGACTGTGGGCGCTCATGCGGGGGAGAAGGAATATTGTCACTATTAGGGCGATTGCCGCGCATTGGGGGCTTCTTACTGCCCTCACACCGGACTCTTCTCCTCCTTCGGCGTCCCGTTCACCGCCCGGGATTAGCGTCCGGTACGTGCACTTGGCAGAAACACGGCAGGTGACACCCGACCGGCGGACACAGTCGGCGGTGTCCGCCGCCCCGGGGGATCCCCGGGATCCCGAGCCCTCCGCGCCCCCCGTCCCCTGGCACCGCGCCCTCACCCTCCTCGCCGACGTCTCCCTGTTCATCGGCACCCGGTCGGTGTGGACACAGGCGGCCACCCACCACCTGGTGCTGGCGGCCCTGATCTCCCTCTGCTACGCCTCGATCCTGGTGACCGGCGTGCTGACCCTGACCGTGCGCAGGACCCGGTCGCTGGCCCGCCTGGACCTGCTGGTCCTGGTCACGGCGGCGATCCTCGCCCTGTGCGCCTGGGCACTGAACCACAACGGCGGCGACGAGGGCGTCCTCACCACCCAGGCGGCCAGGGAACTCGTCAGCGGCCACGCCGTCTACGGGCAGCCCTGGCCCTGGCTCTTCCACGGCACGGGCATCGCGCTGACGCCGACGACAGGCGGCGGCTACGACTACACCTACGGCTATCCCCCGCTGGCCCCGCTGCTCACCGTCCCGCTGCTGTGGCTCGGCCACTCCGGCGCCCCGGCGACGGCGCTGTGCACGCTCGCGCTGATCGCGGGCACGGTCACGTTGTGGCGGATGCTCCCGGTCCCGTGGCGGTCGGCGGCGACGCTGGCCTGTCTGGGATTCGGTTTCCTGTCGACGTACGCCCGGGTCGGCTACCCGGCGATCATCGGGCTGGCCCTGCTGATCCCGGTGGCGGTGCGCTGGCCGCGGATCGGGGCGGGCGGCCGGCTGGGCACGGCCGGGATCGCCCGGGCCGCGTGCCTGGGCGCCGCGTGCGCGGCGCAGCAACTGCCCTGGTTCGTCACGCCGTTCCTGCTGGCCGGGATCTACGCGGTGCGGCGCGGGGAACTGGGCGGCCGGGCCGCCGCCCTGGTGCTGCTGCGGTTCACCGGCGTCGCCGTCACGGTCTGGCTGCTGATCAACACGTACTTCGCCGTGTCCGATCCCGGCCGCTGGCTGGCCGGGATCGCGCTGCCGCTGACCCAGGGCGCCGTGGTGCACGGCCAGGGCCTGGTGGACGTCACGCTGTACTTCACCGACGGCGGCGACCGTATCGACTGGTACTCGCACGCCAGCATGCTGCTCGCGGCCGCACTGCTCGCCCTGTTCGTGCTGTTCGTACGGCGCCTCGGCCCGGTGGCGACCGTGCTGCCCTGGCTCGCCTTCTTCCTGGCGACGCGTTCGCAGGACGGCTACTACCTGCTGATGACCCCGCTGTGGCTGGCGGCCGCCGTCACCGCGCCGCTGTCGGAGTTCGAGCGCGCCTGGCAGCCGCGGCCGGCGTTTCCGAGGAGACCCCGGCGCCGGGCCCTCCTGTTCGGGACGGTGGTCCTGCTGTTCACCCCGGCGCTGGTGAGCGCGGTCCTCGCGGTGTCGGGCAGGCCACCGCTGCGGATGGAGGTCACCGCGCTGCGCCGGGCCGAGCGGTCGGCCTCGGTGGTCCGGGCGATGACGCTGCGGGTGGTGAACACCGGGAACTCGCCGCTCACCCCGCACTACACGCTCACCACCGGGCAGGGCATGAGCCGCTACTGGCTGCTGGTGCGGGGCCCGGCGACGATTCCCGGGCACGGCTCGGCGAGCGTCGAACTGCGGCCGCCGGACGGCCGGTTCGGGATCCCCGCGAAGCCGAGCACCCGGATCCGGCTGCGCGCCTTCACGGCGGACCCGCAGACCCTGTCCAGCGAGGACGTCACCCCGCGGTTCACCCGCCCGGCGGTCAGGCCGCCGCGCGGGTGAAGCGCAGGGTGGCGGTCACCGTGGTCGGGCCGCCCATCATGCGCATCTGGTTGAAGGTGAGCCCGAACTCCTCGCGCGTCACCGTGAACTCCGTCCGAAGCGTCAGCCCGTCGGCATCGGCCGAGACCAGTTCCGCGGTGACCTGCTGCGGCCTGCTGACGCCCCGGACGGTCAACTGGCCGTCGACGCGCACCACTCCGTCCGCGTCCCGTTCGGCGCCGCGCACCGCGAAGGTGATCTCCGGATGGTTGGCGGCGTCGAGGAAGTCGGCGGAGCGCAGGTGGTCGTCCCGCTTCTTGTTCTTGGTGTCCAGGGTGGCCGCGTCGATCACCAGTGTGCCGGTGGCGGTGCCGTCGGCGGCCACCTCGCCCCGGCCGGTGACGCCCGTGAAGGCGCCCTTGACGGTGACCAGACCCCACACCGACTTGTGCCGGACGGCGACGGTGGTGGCGGTCGGGTCGAGCTGCCAGAGGCCGGTTTCCACGGTGACGGTCATGGCCGTGCTCCGATCGCTTGATGGTTCAAATTTGGATGACTTCGGTACGGCTGCACGCTAGCCCAATATCCAAATTTGGACAACAGGTAGACTCGATGCCATGACCGCGGCCCACGACGACCCCGCAGAGCTGCCCGTATGCCCGTCCCACGCGGGCGACGGGCTACTCCCGGACGAGCTGCGCGCCTGGATGCTGCTGCTGGCCGCGACGGGCTCGGTCGAGCAGCGGCTGCGGTCGGTCGTGAAGAAGACGCTGGACGTCTCCCACGACGAGTTCCTGATCCTGTGCCTGCTGGCCGAGCAGCCGGGCGAGGGACTGCGGATGAGCCGGATCGCGGAGCTGCTGGGCCGCCCCAAGACCCGCCTCACCTACCAGATCGCCTGCCTCCAGCACGCCGGCCTGGTCACCCGCAAGGCCGTCTGCGACGACCGGCGGGGCATCGAGGTCGCCCTCACCGACAAGGCGCGCGGCCGCATCGAGGACGCCTCGGCCGCCCTCGCCGAGACGGTCGGCACGGCGTTCGCCCACGTGATCGGACCGGAGCAGCGCGAGGCCCTGGCCGCGCTCGTGCCGGCACCGGCCGACGACGCCCGCTGACCGCCGGAACCCGGCCTCGCCGGCCTCGCGAGGCGCAGGTCACAACCACGGAGAGGGCAAGGTCACAGCCCCGTCACCCGTGCACTTCTGACGCTCTGCCCTAGCATCCGAGCATGACGGTCCTGCCTGACGACGGGCTCTCACTGGCCGCCGAGTTCCCTGACGCGACACACGAGCAGTGGCAACACCTCGTGGAGGGTGTGCTGCGCAAGTCGGGCAGGGACGTCTCGGGCGAGGCCGCTGAGGACGCTCTGTCCACGACGCTGGAGGACGGGCTGCGCACCCGTCCCCTCTACACCGCGCGAGACACGGCCCCCGACCCCGGCCTGCCCGGCTTCGCGCCGTACGTGCGCGGCGCCCGGCCCGAGGGGGGCACCGCAGGCGGCTGGGACATAAGGCAGCGGCACGCGGCCGCTCCCGACGGCGCGGTCCTGGCCGATCTGGAGAACGGCGTCACCTCGCTCTGGCTGGCGGTCGGCCCGGACGGCATCCCGGTGTCCGGCCTGGCCCGCGCCCTCGACGGGGTCTTCCTCGACCTCGCCCCGGTGGTCCTCGACGCCGGCCGCGAGACACCGGAGGCGGCCGCCGAGCTGTTCCGGCTGTACGAGGAGAACGGCGTCGACCCCAGGGCCGTACGCGGCAATCTGGGCGCCGACCCGCTCGGGTTCGAGGCGCGTACGGGTGAGCCGCTGGACTTCGCACCCGCCATCGCCCTCGCGCGGCGGTGCGCGCAGGAGTTCCCGGGGCTGCGCGCCCTGACCGTGGACGCGCTGCCCTACCACGAGGCGGGCGGCTCGGCCGGGCAGGAGCTGGGCGCCTCGCTGGCCACCGGGGTGGCCTGCCTGCGGGAGCTGACCGAGGCCGGCATGGATGTCGAACAGGCCTTCGGGCAACTGGAGTTCCGGTACGCGGCCACCGCCGACCAGTTCCTGACCATCGCCAAGCTGCGCGCCGCGCGCCGGCTGTGGGCGCGGGTCGCCCAGGTCAGCGGGGCCCCGGACGCGGGCGCCCAGGTCCAGCACGCGGTCACCTCACCGGTGATGATGAGCCGCCGCGACCCGTGGGTGAACATGCTGCGCACCACGGTGGCCACGCTCGCCGCCGGGGTGGGCGGCGCCGAATCGGTCACCGTGCTGCCGTTCGACCACGCGCTCGGCCTGCCGGACGCGTTCGCCCGCCGCATCGCCCGCAACACCTCGACGATCCTGGTCGAGGAGTCGCACCTGGCCCGGGTCGTCGACCCGGCGGGCGGCTCCTGGTACGTGGAGCGGCTCACCGACGAACTCGCGCACGCGGGCTGGGAGTACTTCCGGTCGATCGAGCGGGACGGCGGCCAGGCGGCCGTACTGCGCTCCGGCCGGCTGCGCACCGACCTCGCGACCACCTGGGCGGAGCGCTCCAAGAAGCTCGCCAGGCGCCGTGAACCCGTCACCGGCGTCAGCGAGTTCCCGCTGCTGTCCGAGAAGACGCCGGTGCGTGAACCCGCCCCCGAGCCGCCGTCCGGCGGGCTTCCCCGGGTGCGCCGGGACGAGGCGTTCGAGGAGCTGCGCGCCCGCTCGGACGCCCACCTCGCGGCGACCGGCGCCCGGCCCCGGATCCACCTGGCGACGATCGGTCCGGCCGCCGCCTACACCGCCCGCGCCGGCTTCGCCGCCAACCTCTTCCAGGCCGGCGGCATCGAAACCGTCACCGGGGGCACCTTCGAGGAGAGCGGTGCCGGCGAGGCGGTGCTCTGCTCCAGCGACGCGCTCTACGCCGAACAGGCCGAGACGACGGCCCGGTCGCTGAAGGCAGCGGGTGCCGGGCACGTCTTCCTCGCCGGCCGGGGAGAGTACGCGGACGTCGACGCGTACGTCTTCGCGGGCTGCGACGCCGTGGCCGTGCTGTCCGAGACCCTTGACCGCATGGGAGTGTCCTGATGGGAATCCCCGACTTCTCCGGCATCGAGCTGGGGACCCCCGTCGCCGAGGGCGGTGACGCCGAGTGGCGTACGGCCGTCAAGCACGCCACCGGCGGCGAGGCCCCGGTGTGGGAGACCCCGGAGGGCATCGGGGTCAAGCCGCTCTACACCGGCCGCGACCTGGAGGGCCTGGACTTCCTCGGGACCTACCCGGGCGTCGCGCCGTACCTGCGCGGCCCCTACCCGACGATGTACGTCAACCAGCCGTGGACCATCCGCCAGTACGCGGGCTTCTCCACCGCCGAGGAGTCCAACGCCTTCTACCGGCGCAACCTCGCGGCCGGCCAGAAGGGCCTGTCGGTCGCCTTCGACCTGCCCACCCACCGGGGCTACGACAGCGACCACCCGCGGGTGACCGGTGACGTCGGCATGGCGGGCGTGGCCATCGACTCGATCTACGACATGCGCCAGCTGTTCGACGGGATCCCGCTGGACCGGATGACCGTGTCGATGACGATGAACGGCGCCGTGCTGCCGGTGCTCGCGCTGTACATCGTGGCCGCCGAGGAACAGGGCGTACCGCCCGAGAAGCTGGCCGGGACCATCCAGAACGACATCCTCAAGGAGTTCATGGTCCGCAACACCTACATCTATCCGCCGAAGCCGTCGATGCGGATCATCTCCGACATCTTCGCGTACACCTCGCAGCGGATGCCCCGCTACAACTCGATCTCCATCTCCGGCTACCACATCCAGGAGGCGGGCGCGACGGCCGACCTGGAGCTGGCGTACACCCTCGCGGACGGGGTCGAGTACATCCGGGCGGGACGCGAAGCCGGCCTGGACGTGGACGCGTTCGCCCCGCGCCTGTCCTTCTTCTGGGCGATCGGCATGAACTTCTTCATGGAGATCGCGAAGATGCGGGCGGCGCGGCTGCTGTGGGCCAAGCTGGTCGCGCAGTTCGACCCGAAGAACACCAAGTCCCTTTCCCTGCGCACCCATTCGCAGACCTCGGGCTGGTCGCTCACCGCGCAGGACGTCTTCAACAACGTGACGCGCACCTGTGTGGAGGCGATGGCCGCGACCCAGGGCCACACCCAGTCGCTGCACACCAACGCCCTCGACGAGGCGCTCGCGCTCCCGACGGACTTCTCGGCGCGCATCGCCCGCAACACCCAGCTGCTGATCCAGCAGGAGTCCGGGACGACCCGGGTCATCGACCCCTGGGGCGGCAGCGCCTACGTGGAGCGGCTCACCTACGACCTCGCGCGCAAGGCCTGGGCGCACATCCAGGAGGTCGAGCAGGCGGGCGGGATGGCCCAGGCCATCGACGCCGGCATCCCGAAGCTGCGCGTGGAGGAGGCGGCCGCGCGGACCCAGGCGCGGATCGACTCCGGACGGCAGCCGGTGATCGGCGTCAACAAGTACCGGGTGGACAGCGACGAGCAGATCGAGGTCCTCAAGGTCGACAACTCCTCGGTGCGCGCCCAGCAGATCGAGAAGCTGCGGCGGCTGCGGGCGGAACGGGACGACGTCGCGTGCCGGGCGGCGCTGGACGCGCTGACCCGGGCGGCCGACGGCGAGGGCAACCTGCTGGAGCTGGCGGTGGACGCGGCCCGCGCCAAGGCGACCGTCGGCGAGATCTCCGACGCCCTGGAGAAGGTGTACGGCCGGCACGCGAGCCAGATCCGTACGATCTCCGGTGTGTACCGCAACGAAGCCGGCGAGTCCCCGAACGTGGACCGCACCCGGGCCCTGGTCGACGCCTTCGACGAGGCCGAGGGGCGCCGTCCGCGCATCCTGGTCGCCAAGATGGGCCAGGACGGCCACGACCGCGGCCAGAAGGTGATCGCCACCGCCTTCGCCGACCTCGGCTTCGACGTCGACGTCGGCCCGCTGTTCCAGACCCCGGAGGAGGTCGCCCGCCAGGCGGTGGAGGCGGACGTCCACGTGGTCGGCGTGTCCTCGCTGGCGGCCGGCCACCTCACCCTCGTACCGGCGCTGCGCGAGAAGCTCGCCGAGGAGGGCCGGGCGGACATCATGATCGTGGTCGGCGGCGTGATCCCGCCGCAGGACGTGCCGACCCTCCTGGAGATGGGCGCCACCGCGGTGTTCCCGCCCGGCACGGTGATCCCGGACGCGGCCTACGACCTGGTGAAGCGGCTGTCGGCGGAACTCGGGCACGACCTGTGATCGATGTCGACGCCTACGCCAAGGGTGTGCTCGACCACAAGCGCGCGGTCGTCGCCCGCGCCATCACCCTGGTCGAGTCCACCCGGCCGCAGCACCGCGTGCTGGCACAGGAGCTGCTGACCGAGCTGCTCCCGCACAGCGGCCGGGCGCGGCGGATCGGCATCAGCGGGGTGCCGGGCGTGGGCAAGTCGACGTTCATCGACGCGTTCGGGACCATACTGACCGGCCTCGGCCACCGGGTGGCCGTACTCGCCGTGGACCCGTCGTCCACCCGGACCGGCGGCTCGATCCTCGGTGACAAGACGCGGATGGAACGGCTGTCGGTCGACCCGAACGCCTTCGTCCGCCCCTCCCCCAGCGCGGGCACCCTCGGCGGGGTCACGAAGGCGACCCGCGAGTCGATGGTGGTCATGGAGGCCGCCGGGTACGACGTGATCCTGGTGGAGACCGTCGGTGTCGGGCAGTCCGAGACCGCGGTCGCCGACATGGTCGACTCCTTCCTGCTGCTCAGCCTGGCCCGCACCGGCGACCAGCTCCAGGGCATCAAGAAGGGCGTCCTCGAACTGGCCGACGTCATCGCCGTCAACAAGGCGGACGGCCCGCACGAACGGGACGCGCGGTCGGCGGCCCGGGAACTGGCGGGCGCGCTGCGGCTGATGCACGGCAAGGACGCGTTCTGGACTCCGCCGGTGCTGAGTTGCAGCGCCCGCGAGTCGACGGGCCTGGACGCCGTCTGGGAGCGCCTCGAGCAGCACCGGGCGCTGCTCGACTCCACCGGACGGCTCGCCGAGAAGCGCCGGGAACAGCAGGTCGGCTGGACCTGGTCGATGGTCCGGGACGAACTGCTGGGCCGGCTGTCCGCCAACCCGGCGGTGCGGGCGGCCGCCCCCGACCTGGAACGACAGGTCAGGGACGGCACGTTGACGGCGACACTGGCCGCCGAGCGGATCCTCCAGGCGTTCGGCGACTCCCCCGACGCGCCTCGGACCAGCTGATCCCCGAGCACCTCGCGGGCCCGGCGCGGCGGGGCGGCGACGGCTGTCCACGACCGTCCGCCCCCCTTAATTGGTTTGCCGCCGGTCGGCCGGGGCGGATAGGAAGTTCGCATGCTGAGGGGTAGCAAGATCGCGCTCAGGGCCCGGCACGAGGCGGACGTCCCGGTGCTGCAGGCCGAGCTCCACGACGACGTGGCCGGTGCGTCGCGGGCCAGCGGCAGGCCGTGGCGGCCGTTCACGCCCGGCTCGAAGGAAGCGCCGTTCGTGGTGGACGACGAGAACGAGAAGAACGTTCCGTTCTCCGTGGTGGAGCTCGACGGCGGCGCGCTGGTCGGCAGCGCCATGCTGTGGGGCGTCGACACCCACAACCGGTCCGCGCACGTCGGGGTGGGACTGCTGCCGTCCGCCCGGGGCCGCGGTTACGGCACCGACGTGGTCGCCGTACTGTGCCACTTCGGCTTCGCGGTGCGCGGTCTGCGGCGGCTGCAGGTCGACACGCTGGCCGACAACACCGCGATGCTGCGTTCCGCCGAGCGCAACGGCTTCGTCCGCGAGGGCGTGCTGCGCTCCGCGGCCTGGGTGATGGGCGAGTTCCTGGACGAGGTGCTCCTCGGCCTGCTGGCCGAGGACTGGGAGCCGGCCGTAAAGGGCTAGGCCGCCGGCCGCTCGGGGGCCGGCGACCGCGCACACGGGACCGCGCGAACACTTCCGCCACCCGCAGCGCACGCCCGAGTCCGGGCCGCCGGCAGCGGTGGTCATCTGTGACGGAGATGACTGACATCCGCAGCGATCGCCGCGGCGGGGGAAGCATCGTGACCGGTGGAGCGCTGACACGGGTGAGAGTCACCGCGCTGTGAGGAAGGTCCCCGTGTCCCAGTCGTCGTCCGAAGTCCGCTCCCCGCGTCGGAAGCCCGCCGCCGAGCCCGCCCACGGGGTGCCGGGCTGGCTGATCGCGCTGTTCGCCGTCGCCTCCGGCATGACGGTCGCCAACCTGTACTACGCCCAGCCCCTGCTGTCCGAGCTGCGCGGGGTCTTCCACATCGGCGAGGCCACGGCGGGCGCGCTGATCACCCTCACCCAGGTCGGCTACGTGCTCGGCATGGTCTTCCTGGTCCCGCTCGGGGACCGGCTGGAGAAGCGGAGCCTGATCACCGCGCTGCTGACGGTCACCACGCTCGCCCTGGTGGCGGCAGGTCTGGCGACCGGCTTCCCCATGCTCCTGATCGCGTCCCTGATCAGCGGTGCCACCTCGGTGGTCGCCCAGATCCTGGTGCCGTTCGCCGCGAGCCTGGCGCCCGACCACGCACGGGGCCGGATCGTCGGCCGGGTGATGAGCGGCCTGCTCACCGGCATCCTGCTGTCCCGCACGCTGAGCAGCCTGGTCTCCGGCGCCGCCGGCTGGCGGGTCGTCTACCTCGGCTCGGCCGTCCTGATGGCGCTGCTGGGCGTGGCGCTGCGGCTGGCACTGCCCCGGCAGGCGCCGACCACGTCCGTGCCCTACCACCACGTGCTGCGCTCCACGGCGGCCCTGGTGCGCACGCACCCCGCACTCCTGCGCCGCGGTCTCTACCAGGCGGCGATGTTCGGTGCCTTCAGCGCCTTCTGGACCACGGTCTCGTACGTGCTGACGGGACCGCGGTTCCACTACTCGGCCGTCGGTGTCGGGGTGTTCGCGCTGGTCGGCGCGGCCGGTGCGGCCGTGGCGCCGCTCGCCGGACACTGGGCCGACCACGGACTGACCCGGCGGATGACCGGTGCCGCGCTCGCGCTCGCCGCGCTGGCCTTCGTCATAGCCGGCTTCGGTCAGCACAGCGTGATCCTGATCGCCCTCGGCGCCCTGGTGCTGGACGCGGCCGTCCAGACCAGCCTCATCCTCGGCCAGCACACCGTCTACCAGCTCGACCCGCTCGCCCGGGCCCGCCTCAACAGCGCGTTCATCGCGATCTTCTTCGTCGGCGGCGCGCTCGGCTCGCAGGCCGGCTCGATCGCCTACCGGGCCGGCGGCTGGAGCGCGGTCAGTCTGTTCGCGGCGGCTCTGCCGGTGCTCGCGCTGCTGTACTGGCTGACCGAGCGTCGGCAGGGCGCGAAGCCCGCGACTGCCTAGGATGCGGTGATGATCGCCGTTCCGCCGGGGGCGGGACGCTGCGCCGGTGGGAGCGGATGATGGACCTGCGCCAGATGGAAGTCGTCGTCGCGGTGGCGGACACGGGCGGGTTCACGGCGGCGGCCCGGCGGCTGCACGTGGTCCAGTCCGCGGTCTCCGGCACGGTCCGCGCGCTCGAACGCGAGCTGGGCACCGCGCTGTTCACCCGGACCACGCACCGGGTCGGGCTCACCCCGGCCGGGGAGGCGTTCGTGCCGGCGGCACGGCAGGCGCTGCGCGCCGCCGAGCTGGCCCGCGAGGCGGTCGACGCGGCCAAGGGCGAGCTCCGCGGCCGGGTGACGGTCGGCACGATGCAGGGGGTCTGGGCCGACCTGCACCTGGCGCTGGCCGCGCTGCGGGCGGAACACCCGCGGGTGGTGGTGCGGTTGCGGCAGGCGGCGGTCGTCGACCTCCGGCAGGGGCTGCGGGAGGGCACCGTGGACCTGGCGGTGGTGGCGCTGGACCGCCGCCAGCAGCGCGGGCTGGTGACCCGGCTGCTGTCCCACGAGGAGATGGTCCTGGTGGCCTCGCCCCGCCGGGACCTGCCCGTGAGCGGGCCCGGGAACACGGTCGACCTGGCCGGGATCGCCGAGCTGCCGCAGGTGGAGTTCACCCCCGGCTGGGCGGTCCGTGACGCCACCGACCGCGCGTTCCGGGCGGCCGGCGTCGAACGGGCCACGACCTTCGAGGTCAACGACATCGTGGCCGCGTCCGAGCTGGTCCGCAACGACCTCGGTGTCTGCGTCATGCCGCCGACCATCGCCGACCGCTTCCCGGACCTGGCCTGCTACCGCTTCACCCGGAACCCGCCGAGCTGGAAGGTGATGGTGGTACGGCCGCAGGGCGAGCCCCCGGCGGCGGTCGCGGCCCTGCTGAGGCACCTGACCTGACCCGCCGGGCGCCCCGGCTGTCAGTAGGTTTCGGCGTCGGGGATCACGTGCATCGCGGCCTCCTCGGCGGACGCCCCGGCCCCGTCCAGGCCCCGGTCGGAGGCGAACAGGTCGGTCTCGGTGTTCTCGTGGGCGCCCTCGTCCGGTGCCACCAGCCGTCCGGCGCGGCCGTCGCCGACCTCGTCGTCGAGGAGTTCGCCGTCCGTGTCCCAGGTGTCGCCGAGCCCGTCGCCGTCCGGGACGCCGACGTCCGGCACCTCCTCGGCGAGCCGCTCGTCGAGGGTCTCCCCGCGCCGCGCCTCGGCCGCCGTGACGCCGGTGTGCGTCACGGCCCAGGGCCGCTCCGGCGGCGAGTAGCCCTCGTCCAGGGCCTCCTCTCCGGCCCGGTAGTCCAGGGTGTCGGACGCGTCCAGCACACCGGCGTCGTCCTGCACCTCCGAACCGTCCGGCTGGTAGACGTCGTCACCCATCGCCTCGTCGGTCATACGTGCTCCATCGTCGCTCGGGCCGTCCGTTCGATCAGGCCGTCGGGGGAAAGGTTATGAGGTCCGGCAGGCGGACCGGAGGTGTTCGCGGCGGCCGTCCGCCGCCCCCGCGGTCGGTACCGGCCGCGACGGCCCCGCGACCGGTCGGCGGCCCCTGGCCGGCGCGGGGCGCCGACCCTGGTGGAACGGGGCCCCGACCCTCGTGGCACAGGGCTCCGACGCCCCTGAACCGGCGGCGCCCACGCGTGCGGTTGTCGTCCGTCGTGCGGCACGGGATGCTGATTGAGCACGAGGGGAAGCGGTGCCATGGATCGTTTTCCGAATGCCGCCGACGTCGAATTCCACAGTCCCCTGGACCTCACCAAGGCGGCCGCCGCGGTACTGGACGCGGAAGGCCGGTTCTCCGGCTGGAGCGCCTCGGCCCAGCGTCTCCTCGGCCATCCGCCGGAGGAGGTGCTCGGGCGGTCGGCCGACCGGCTGCTGGCGACGGGCCCGGGCGCACGGCGGTCCGCCCTCTGCGGGGCTCGGCGCCCCCGCACCGCGGTCCTTGACCTGCGGTGCCGGGACGGGCACGTCCTGCGCGCCGCCGTCACCTTCAGTCCGCTCGTCCACCAGGGTGCCGCCGCCACCGTCGTGGTCGCGGCGGAGCTGACCGCCCTGCGCGGCTGGGAGGCACAGCTGGCGATGCTGCAGGGACTGGCGACCGAGTCCTCCGTGGGCCTGACCATCTACGACACCGACATGCGCGTGGTGTGGGGCAACGCCTCCACCGACCAGGAGCTGGCCGGTGTCGCCCAGTACGTGGGCCTGCCCGCCTCGGCGCTCTTCCCGGAGGGCGAGTTCATCTCCCGCCACCATCCGCCGGACGAGGACCAGGTGATGGAGCAGGTGCTGAAGACCGGCGACCCGGTCCTCGGCATGCACTATCGCGGACGTGCCCCCGCCGACCCGGGACGCGAGCACGTCTGGTCCTGCTCCTACCACCGGCTGGTGGACGCCAGGGGCGAACCGCTGGGGCTCTTCGAGGAGTCCCTGGACATCACCGAGCGCTACCGCGCCCAGGAACGGCTGTCCCTGCTGGTACGGGCGGGAAAGCGGATCGGCGCCTCGCTGGACGTGCGGCGTACGGCCGCGGAGCTGGCCGACGTGGCCGTGCCGCAACTGGCCGACGAGGTGCTGGTGGACCTGCCGCCCGCGGTCATCGAGGGACGTCAGCCGCCGACCCGCTCCGCGCCGGGACACAGTCTCCTTCGGATGCACGGCCGTACCCCGGAGGAGTTCTCGACCACTCCGGTCTCCTATCCGCCGTCGTCACCACAGGCGCAGAGCCTGGCCACCAACCGCCCCGTGGTGGAGACCTGCCCGACGCCGGACGAGGGCTCCCCCGGCACCCGGCGCTCCGATCTCTTCGTCCCGCTGCTCGCCCGTGACGCGGTCGTCGGCCTCGCCACCTTCCGGCGCGGCGACAACCCCGACCCCTTCGGTCCCGAGGAGCAGACGCTCGCCGTGGAGCTGGCCGAGCGGGCCGCCGTCGGCATCGACAACGCCCGCCGCTACACCAGCCAGCACGCCGCCGCCCTGGTGCTGCAGCGGAGCCTGCTGCCGCGGCGGCTGCCCGAGCAGAGCGCGGTCGAGGTGGCGTACCGCTACCTGCCCGCGGACAGCCGGGTGGGGGTGGGCGGCGACTGGTTCGACCTGATCCCGCTGTCCGGTGCCAGGGTGGGGCTGACCGTCGGCGACGTGGTCGGTCACGGTGTGCACGCCGCCGCGACCATGGGCCGGCTGCGCGCCACCGTACGGACCCTGGCGCTGCTGGACCTGGATCCGGCCGAGCTGCTGACCCGGCTGGACGGCCTGGTCACACAGGACTGCGAACCCGACGAGGCCGGCGGGCCGAGCGACGAGGCCCTGGGCGTGACCTGCCTCTACGCGATCTACGACCCGGTCGGCGGCCGCTGCGTCTGGGCGAGCGCGGGTCATCCCCCGCCGATCGTCGCCGACGCGAGCGGCTCGGTCGCCCTGTCGGCGGCGTCGCCGGGTCCGCCGCTGGGGCTGGGCAGCCTGCCGTACGAGAACGTCGAGCTGGGTCTGTCCGACGGCAGCGTGGTGGCGTTCTTCACCGACGGTGTCGTGGAGGACCGGCGCACCGACATCGACAGCGGGATCGACCGCCTCGCCCATGTGCTCACCTGGCAGCGCTGCCCGCTGGAGGAACTGTGCGACCGGGCGATGTCGACCCTGCCGCCCGGCCCCCAGGCCGACGACGCCACGCTGTTGCTGGTGCGCACCCGCCGGCTGTGCGCCGACCGTGTGGCGGATCTGGAGCTGCCGCCGGACCCGGCGGTGGTGGCCGACGCCCGCACGGACACCGAGCGCCAGCTGGACACCTGGGGCCTGTCCGAACTCTCCTTCACCGCGGCCCTGGTGGTGAGCGAGCTGGTCACCAACAGCATCAGG
This sequence comes from Streptomyces sp. NPDC001068, assembly GCF_042897315.1. Classification (NCBI taxonomy): domain Bacteria; kingdom Bacillati; phylum Actinomycetota; class Actinomycetes; order Kitasatosporales; family Streptomycetaceae; genus Streptomyces; species Streptomyces sp. NPDC001068. Next base: position 1,027,864 of record NZ_JBIAYD010000001.1, read on the forward strand.
TACGCGACCGGTCCCGTGATGCTGCGGCTGATCAGGGACCGCAGCCTGCTCTGCGAGGTCTCCGACAACGCCCACACCGCACCCCATCTGCGCCGTGCCCGCCGTGACGACGAGGGCGGCCGCGGCCTGTTCCTCGTCGCCCAGGTCTCACAGCGCTGGGGCACCCGCTACACCGCGTCCGGGAAGACCATCTGGGCGGAACTGTCCATCCCCTAGGCCGCGTCCGCGTTCATCAGTCCCTGCCCCGCACCCTGATCACGGTCCGGGGCGCACGCCGTGCGGCGCGGCCGGTCAGCCGCCGTGCAGCGCGTCCCGCAGGAAGTCGACGGCGATCTTGCGGACGACGGTGGCCGCCCTGGTGTCGCGCAGGCTGTCCAGGAGCATGAAGTCGTGGACCATGCCGGCCACCCGGAGCGCGGTGACGTCGACGCCCGCCTCGCGGAGCTTGTTGGCGTACTGCTCGCCCTCGTCGCGCAGGACATCGGCCTCGCCGGTGACCAGGAGGGTGGGGGGCAGCCCCCGGAGCAGTTCCAGGGGCGCCCGGAGCGGGGAGGCGTGCGCCTCGGAGCGCTGCGCCACGTCGGTGGTGTAGGCGTCCCAGAACCACCTCATGGTGTCGCGGGTGAGGTAGTAGCCCTCGGCGAACTGCAGGTAGGAGGGGGTGTCGAAGTCGGCGTTGGTCACCGGGTAGAGCAGGCACTGGGCCCTGAGGTCGATTCCGCCGCGCTCCTTGTTCATCAGTGCGAAGACCGCCGACATGCAGCCCCCGACCGACTCGCCGGCGACCGCTACGCGCGAGGTGTCCAGGCCGTGCCCGGCGCCGTGCTTCGCGACCCACCGGCCCACGGCGTAGTTCTGCTCGACCTGGGTGGGGTACCTGGCCTCGGGCGCGCGGTCGTAGACGGGAAAGACGCCCGCGGCGCCCGCCCCGACGGCGAGTTCGCGGAAGACGCGGTCGTGGGTCCTGTCGTCGCCGAGGACCCAGCCGGCGCCGTGGATGTAGAACACCACCGGAAGCGGCCCGGTCGCCCCCTTGGGCCGGATGATGCGGGTGCGGACCGTACCCCGGTCGCCGGTGTCGACGTCGACCCACTCCTCGTCGACGTCCGGGCGGGGCACGCTCGGGTCGCTCTGCAGGCCGACGAGGACCGCCCGGCCCCGCTCCGGGGGAAGTTCGTGGATGCGGGGGTGCGGGTCGGTCGCCTCCGCCAGGTCCCTCGCGGCCGGTTCGAGGTAGGGGGTGATCGGCGGTGGAAGGTCGGTCACGCTCACTCACTCCACGTCTCGGGCACCGGAGTGCCCGGTCGTGCGGCCCGGCGGAGCGGCCGCTGCGGATGGCGGTCCCCTCCGGACGAGGACTCCCCCGTCCCATCGTTGGCGCGCCCGGCGCGGCCCGCAACCGCCGCCACCGCGCCGGACCTCCTCACGAAGTGTGACCGGTGGGCGCGGCGGCCCGGCCCAGGCGGAGTGCGGAGACGAGGAAGAAGATCCCGCCCAGGAGGGCGTAGCCGGCCAGGGCGCCCAGGGAGGCGTGGTCCTGTCCGGCCTGGGCGGCGAAGGAGACTCCGGCGAACGTGGAGATGGCGCCGCTGGCGATCATCGGCCACTGTCCCGCCGTACCTCGGCGCAGGACGCCGACGAGCAGCTGGACGAGTCCCGCGGTGACGGCCCAGGCGCCCCAGACCCGCAGGACGGCCGGGATTCCCGAGGTGGCGGCGACGGCCAGGCCCGCGACGGCGAGGGTGCTGAGCGCGATGTTGGCCTGGAGCCCGCGGGCCGGTCCGCGGTTCGCCCGCGCGGACCTGAGGTCGACGACCGCGCACGCCACGTCGAACAGCGGGTAGATCACCAGCAGTGTCGCGCTGAGGGCGTTCAGGCTGTGCGCGGAGGTGAACAGCAGGGCGGCCCACACCGCGGCGAACGCGAACCGCACGAGGTACAGGCGGCGCAACGCCGCGGTGTCGTTCACGGTGGGGGCGGGGGCGGCGAGGACGGAGTCCATGGGGGTCCTTTCGGCGAGGGCGGGAGCTGCGACAGGGCAGGGCGAGGGCAAGGTACGGAGAGAGGGAGGGTGAGGGAGAACGTTCGGTCTTCCACTCATCCAAGGGGACCACCGCGCCCCTGTCAAGACCGAACGTTCTCCCTCGGCGGCTGATACCGTGGACGGCATGAACACGGGCACAGAGGGCGGAAGCACCTCCGAGGCACGGACGAGGCTGGTCGACACGGCGACCCGGATCTTCTACGCCGAGGGGATCCACTCGGTCGGCGTGGACCGGATCATCGCGGAGGCACAGGTCACTCGCGCCACCCTGTACCGGCACTTCAAGGGAAAGGAAGAACTGATCCTTTCCTACCTCCAGCAGGCCGACCAGGGCATCCGGGGACAGGTGGCCGCCGTCCGCGCGCAGGACCTGCCGGCGGCCGACACGCTCCGTGCCGTGAGCCGGTCCATCACCGGCGGCATCAGGTCCGCCGGATTCCGCGGCTGCGCCTTCCTGAACGCGGCGGCCGAGTACCCCGACCCGGCGCACCCCGTCCACCAGGCCGTGCTGGCGCACCGCCAGTGGTTCCTGGACACCGTCACCGAGCTGCTGGCGGACGCCGGACGCACCCCCGCCGACGCGGCGGGCCGGCACTTCGTCATGCTCCGGGACGGCGCCATGGCCGCCGGCTGCCTCTTCGACCCGGCGATGATCTCCGAGACGTTCCTGCGGGGCGTCGAAGGCCTCCTGCGCACGGACCACGGCGCCCACGCCTGACCGGGCCACCGACCGGGGCCCGCCCCGGGGACACCGGCCGCACGACCGGCCGCCGCGTACGGTGGGGACATGGCACCGCCGCTTCCGGGACCGCTGGCTCATCTGGCCCCGTTGCTCAGCCACTACGGCTACTGGGCGGTCGGCGCCGTGATCCTCGTGGAGGACTTCGGGGTCCCCGCTCCGGGAGAGACCATCCTGCTGGCCGCCGGCGTCTACGCGGGGGCCGGGCAGCTGAACATCGCGGCCGTGGCGGGCATCGCCTTCGCCGCCGCCGTCATCGGGGACAACATCGGCTACCTGATCGGCCACACCGGCGGACGGGCCTTCGTGCACCGGTGGGGGCGCTATGTCTTCGTGACCCCGGAGCGCTTCCGGGCGGGTGAGGAGTTCTTCACCCGCCATGGCGCCAAGATCGTCGTCGTCGCCCGCTTCGTCGAAGGGCTGCGCCAGGTCAACGGCATCATCGCGGGCACCAGCGGCATGCCCTGGCGGCGCTTCCTCGTCTTCAACGCCCTCGGCGCGGCCCTGTGGGTCGGGCTGTGGGCGAGCCTCGCCTATGTGGCGGGCACCCATATCGACGCCGTCTACGACGAGATCCGGCGCTACCAGCTGTACGCACTCGTGGCCCTCGCCGCCCTGGTCACCGCCTTCGTGATCCGGCACGTACTGCGCCGGCGACGCCGAAGCCGGACCTGAGGCGCCCGGAAGGACAGCCCCCGAAGGACGGCCCCCGAAGGTCGCGCGGGCCGGTCAGACCCGGCCCGTGACCGTGACGGTCACCGTCGATACCGGTCGGCCCGTCAGGCGCGCGGCCAGGTGCTCCTCGACGGCGGAGCGGACGGCACGGGCCACGTCCACCGCCCTGGCCCGGCGCAGGGCGACCACCTGGACGTCGACGTGCCAGCCGTCGGTGCCGTCGGGTCCCGGCGTCAGGCGGACCCCCGCGATCGGGCCACGGCCGGTCGCGGTCCCCTCGCCCGGCCGGGACAGCGAGGAGCGGAGCCGGTCGGCCAGCCCCGGCCTGAGGAAGGCGACGCCCGGCACGTTCTCCACGACGCCGGCCACGTCCTCGACCAGGGCGGCGGGCGCCGTGCGCGCGGTCATGGGGTGCTCCCTTCGCGGCCGTCGGCCGGAGTGCCGACGAGGTCCGTGACGCGAATGTCCACGGGTCCGGTGACCATGCCCAGCTGCCGCTCGGCGGCTTCCCGCACCCGCTGCCGTACCTGCTCCGCGACCTGGCGCAGCGCGGCGCCGGCGGGGGCGTGGATGTCGAGCCGTACCGCGACGACACCGCCCGCCGGGCCGTCGGCGGCCGAGACACGGCAGGAACCGGCGCGTACCCCGCGGACCGTCTCGGCCGCCGCGCGCAGGGCGCGGGCGGCGACCGTCTCCATGATCCACAGGTCCTCCGCGGGTTCGCCCAGAGGCAGCGGACGGCCGGGCCGCAGTTCGAGGCGGACGAGTTCCATGACCCGGCGGGTCAGCGGCTCGGCGTCGTACGCCGAGACGTCCGGCGCCTCCTCGCGCAGGCCGCGCACCGCGCTCTCCAGCCGTTCGAGCTCACCGGTCGCCCGGCGGCAGTGCGGGCAGGTGGCCGGGTGGGGGTCGTCGGTCCGCCGTTCCCGGTCGTCCCAGACCCGGGACAACGACCGTCCGCACGGCAGCAGTTCCTCGACGTCTCCATCGCCGTCGCCGCCGCCGCGTGGGCGGGCGTCCTCGGGCGGATCGGTGCGGGTGGTCATCGCCAGGCCCCCAATGCTCGTGTCAGACAGCGACGGGCGCGGAAGACGCGGGCGCGGACGGCCTCCTGGCTGATGCCGACCGCACCCGCGATGAACTCGTAGGACCGGTCGTCCAGTTCACGCAGCACCCAGCAGGCGCGCTGCTCCGCCGAGAGCAGGTCCAGGGCCTCCCGCAGTTCCCGGACGGCGTCCCGCCCCTCGGTGATACGCGCCGGGGAGGTGGCGTGTTCGGCGGCCGCCACCTCCCCCGCCGCCTCCAGGGGGGCCACCGGCCTCCGGGCCCGCAGGACGTTCAGGCAGCGGTTGGTGACGATCCGGTACATCCACGTACCGAAGGAGGCTTCGCCGTGGAACTCCGGCAGCCGCCGCCAGGCGCTGAGGAAGGCGTCCTGCACCGCGTCCTCCGCCTCCGTGGCGGTCCCCAGCAGCCGGGTGGCCAGCCGGATCAGCGCCGGTGCGTGGCGCTGCACGAGCACCGCGAAGGCGTCCTCGTCGCCCTCCGCGGCGCGGACCGCGAGCAGGGCGTCGTCGGTACCGCCGTCGACGTCCGGCGGCGCGGTGAGTCTGCTGGCGCCCGCCACTGGGCGGCTCCTCTCGTCCGGTCTCTCCCGTTGGACACCCGCACACCGTGCCCGTTACGCACGACTTCGGCGGCCGAACCGCACCCGGACGCACCTCGCTCACCCGGGCGGAGCACGTCACCCGGCGCCCTCCCGGGCTCTCCCGGATGCCGAGGCGGGCCCCGACGGGTTCCCGTCGGGTCACTGTCGGGCCCGCGTCGGACCCGCGTCGGGCCGCGTCGGCGTTCGCCGGGATCTTTTCCGGGCATCCGCGTCACAGTGACGGCCACCGCGGGTCGAAACGAGTGCAGGCAACGAGTACGGGCAACGAGTACATGCGACGAGTTCACGCACCCCACGAACGAGTCACGGCAGGAAGGACCCCACCATGACCACACAGACCGCGGTGGCCGCCCAGGACGCGCCCGCATCCCGCACCGGCGGCAGGACCGAAGGCACCACGGCCGTCTCCGGCGGCGCCACCGGCGCGGACCAGCCGGCCGCGGACCGCGGCCGGACGTCCATCGCCGACCTCGTCGTCGTGAAGGTGGCGGGCATCGCCGCCCGCGAGATCCCGGGCGTGTACGACATGGGCGGCGGGCTGTCCCGCACCATCGGCGCCGTCCGCGACCGCGTACCCGGCGGTCGGCCCAACGTCGGGCGTGGGGTGAAGGTCGAGGTGGGCGAGCGGCAGACGGCCATCGACCTCGACCTGGTCGTCGAGTACGGCGTGTCCATCACCGACGTGTCCCGGGACGTCCGTGAGAACGTGATCTCCGCGGTGGAGCGGGTCACCGGGCTGGAGGTCGTCGAGGTGAACATCACCGTCAACGACGTCCGCCTGCCCGACGAGGAGGAGCCTCCCGTGGGCACCGAGGCCCGCGTGGCGTAGCGGTTCTCTCCGGTGCGGGTGACGTGGACGGACGGCAGTGGATCCAGGTGGGAGGCGGGCGGGCGTGAGCGCACCGTTCATGGGGATGATCGCGGGGATGGCCCTGGCGTTCGCCGGGTACTTCGGCGGCTTCGGCGCGTTCCTGCTGGTGGCCGCGCTCGGCGGACTCGGCTGGGCGGTGGGCCGTTGGGTCGAGGGCGGCGGTGGCGTCCAGGACCTGCGGGACGGCTTCGAGCGGAGGCGCCGATGACCGCCGCCGCCGAACGGGGCACCACCGCCGTGACGGGGGGCACCACCACGGTCACGGGGGACAGCAGCGCGGTCGCGGGCCGGGCCGCGGGCGGGAGCGCCGAGCGCTCGGCCGACGAGGCGCCCACGGCCCGCGAGCTGGGCCGGCCCGGCCCACCGCGCGTGCGCCGCTCCCCCTCGGCGGAAGGGCCGCCGCCCGCGCGGCCCCGGACCCGGGCCGCCACCTGGTGGACGGCGCTGCGGCGCACGCCGGTGTCGCTGTGGAACGACGACATCTCCGACTACGCGGCGGCCCTGACGTACTACGCGATCCTCGCCGTGCTGCCCGCGCTGCTGGTGACGGTCCTGGCCTTCGGCCTGATCAGCCCCGGCACGGCCGAGGAGTTCGTCACCCATGTCAGCGCGTACGCGCCCGCCGAGTCGGCGGCCGACCTGCACGCCACCCTGTCCCGGATGCTCGGCGCGGACCGGGGCGCGTGGCCGCTGCTGGTGGCCGGCACCGTGAGCGCGCTGTGGTCGGCGTCCAGTTATCTCGCCGTCTTCCGCCGCGCCCTGCACCGCATGCACCGGGTCGAGGACCGGCGTTCGCCCTGGCGCCGGGCCCACCGCATCGTGCTCACCGCGCTGGTGCTGCTCCTCCTGCTGCTGACCGGTTCCCTCGCGCTGCTGCTGACCGGGCCGCTGGCGGAGGGCCTGGGCCGGATACTCGGTCTGGGTGCCACGGCGGCCTGGGGCTGGAACCTGCTGCGCTGGCCGCTGCTGCTGTGCCTGGTGGCGCTGCTGGTCGTCGTGGTCTTCCACACCGGCCCGGCCGCGGCCCGCCACCGGGCGCGCAGTCTGCCCGGCGGTGTACTGGCCGCCGTGCTGTGGCTGGCCGTCTCCACCGGCTTCGCGCTGTACGCCGCCACCCTGAGCACGTACAGCAGGCTCTACGGCTCCCTCGCGGGCGGCGTCGTCTTCCTGGTCTGGCTGTGGCTGTCCAACCTCGCGCTGCTCAGCGGCGCGCAGTTCACCGCCGAGCTGGGGAAGCAGGCCGCCGCGGACGGCGCGTCGCGGACGGCACCGGCCGGTGGTGCTTCCCACCGGCTCCTCAGCGCTGTGGCTCGGGGAAGACGACGCGGAGTGTCGTGACCCGCCCGTCGCGGCGGTGCATGAGCCAGGCGAGGGTCGGCGGACAGGGGTCGGCGATGCCGTCCGGATTGGTGACGTCCATCTCCCAGATGGTGACGGTGCGGCTGGCCACCACATGGCGCAGATGCTGGGTGATGCCCTTTTCCCGGTTCCTGCGCATGGCCGGGATGGGGTGGCAGCGCTCGCCCGGCGTGCTCAGGACGCCGACCAGTTCGGTCTCCGCCGGCCAGAGCTCCAGGATCTCGCCGGGCTGACGGCCGCGCCGCGCGCCCTCCAGCGTGACCTCCGCCTCCTGACGGCTGGCCTCGGTGAGCCGGGAGGCGTCGTCGTGGACCTGTGCGGCCGTCGTCAGCAGCACCTGGGCGAGCTTGGCCCGGGCCTGGTTGAGGCGGCTGCGCACCGTACCGACCGGGATCCCGCAGGCACGGGCGATGTCCTGGTAGGCGGTGATACCGCTGAAATGACGCAGCATCAGCACCAGCCGCAGCGACTCGGGCAGCTGCTCCAGCGCGTCCCAGATCCAGTCGCGCATCGCGTGCTCGTCCACGACCCGTTCGGGATGCCCGAGATACGAGGGGTTCGCGGGCCCGTACCCGGGCGCGTGCAGGTGGTCGAGGCCGTCCAGGCCCGGTGTCTCCCGGCGGCTCCGCAGCCGCATGCGGCAGCTGTTGCGCACGACCGCCCGCAGCCAGGCGCCCACGGCCGCCGGGTCCCGTACGTCGCCGATGCGGCGCAGCGCGGTGAGCGCGGCGTCCTGCACCGCGTCCTCCGCGTCGGGGCCGTAGCCGAGCAGGCTCAGTGCCACGGCCCGCATCGGTGCCTGGTGGCGGGCGAGCAGCAGACCGAGCGCCGCGGTCTCACCGGCCTGGGCCCTGCGGGCGAGTACCTCGTCCGTTGGCGCGTCGAGGGCTGTCATGGTGGGTGAACGCCTCCGTGGCGACGTGGTTCGCGGGCGTGCCTGTGGTGCATCATGCTCCGGTCAGGGCACCTCCGGCAGCCAGCTGCCGTGGAACCCGGCCGGGACGGGGTACGGCAGCTCCACCACCGCCTGTTGGGTGAGCTCCCGCGCGTCGAGCACGAGCAGCCCGCCCGCCCCGCCGTGGTCGTCCGACACGAGGGACAGCAGCCAGCCCGCGTCCTCGCCGGAACCGTCCGCCGCCGGCACGAAGACCGCCTCGCCCGCATGGCGGCCCCCTGGCGTCCTGTGCAGACGCCGCGTGCCGGTCGTGAGGTCGTGCTTGGCGACGCCGTCGCCGGAGACCGTGTACAGGTAACGGTGGCGGCTTCCGGTGAGGGTCTCGTTGTGGGTGGGGAACTCGGCGTCGCGGTCGTCCAGCGGGGACTCGGCGACGCGACCCGTGCCCGGGTCCAGGGTCCAGCGGTGCAGGACGGAGGGGACGGCCGGGGAGCCGTCCGGTTCCCTCCGCCCGGCCGGGCCGCCGAAACCGGTGGGGCCGCCGAACCGGGTGGGCCCGCCGAACCCGGTGGAGCCGCCCATGCCCGACCACGTGTGGCGGAAGCCCGCGGGGTCGTGGCGCACCGCGTCCAGCACGATCCGGCCGTGGGCGTCCTCGTAGGCGTTGCCCACATGGAAGACGTAGCAGGGATCGATGTCGTACCAGCGCACGTCGGCGCTGCCGGGCGCGCGGGACATGGTCCCGAGCCGGGCGCCGTACTCCTCGTCCCACCGGTAGGGCATACCGCCGCGTCCGGCCAGGCCGGGATCGAAGACGACGGGGAGGTCCATCCACACGATGTGGTGCTCGGTGACGGCGAAGTCGTGCATCATCGTCGGCCCCGGCACCGCGACCGGCCGGCTGTCGAGCAGTTCGCCCTGTGCGCCGACCCGGTGGTAGGCGAGGTACGGCGGGGTGAACCCGGTGCCGAACAGGTGGAGTTCGCCCGTCACCGGGTCCTCCTTGGGGTGCGCGGTCATCGCCGTCCTCAGCCGCCCGCCGAAGTCGTACGGCCCCACGGTCTCCAGCTCCTCGGTGACCCAGTAGGGCAGGCCGGCCTCGCACAGGGTCAGCACCATGCCCGCGTGCCGGATCACGTGCGTGTTGGCGGGCGTGGCCGCCAGATCGAGGGTGCGGTCCTCGCGGACGAAGGGGTGGCCCGCCAACTCCCGCGTGCGCACCCACCGGTTGCGGTACCACTCCGCGTGTCCGCCGCGCAGCCGGATGCCGTGCAGCATGCCGGAACCGGTGAACCAGTGCCCGCCGGCCTCGCCGGGCCGGGGATTGGGGCCGTTTCGCAGATAGCGGCCGTCCAGCTCGGGCGGCAGCGTTCCCCGCACCGTGAGGCCGGTCGCCTCACGCTCCTCCGGGACCGGTGCGAACCGGCCCCGGAGGTGGTGGGGAAGGGACGTCCCCTCCGTCATGCCCGCGGTCCGGGCGACGCGGCCCTCCTGACCAGCGCGGCGACCTCGGCGGGCTTGGAGACGTACACGGCGTGGCTGCCGCCCGTCTCGGTCACCGCCGCACCGGCCCGTTCGGCCATGGCCCGCTGGGCCGGCGGCGGGATCATGCGGTCCTCGGTGACCACCAGGTAGAAGGTCGGCCTGTCACGCCACGCCGGGTGGGTGACGGTCCCGTCCAACGCGTTCACGCCCCAGGGCACTTGGGAGTCGGCGAGGAACCGTGCCTCGTCGGCGGGCAGGTCGGCGGCGAAGGACGCGGCGAACTTCTCCCTGTCCAGGAAGAGGAAACCGTCGCGGGGCGGCAGGATCGGCGGCACGGGCGCGCCGGGCGGCGGGTCGGCGATCAGCATGTTGACGGACTCGTCCTTGTCGGGCGCGAACGCCGTGACGTACACGAGCGCGCTCACCTTCTCGTGGTTGCCCGCCTCGGATATCACCGCGCCTCCGTAGGAGTGGCCGACGAGTACGGTCGGGCCGTCCTGGGCGTCGAGGACCATCCGGGTGGCCGCCACGTCGCCGGCCAGGGACAGGGTGGGGTTCTGGACGACGGTGACGCTGTAGCCGTCGGCGGTCAGCAGGTCGTACACCCCCTTCCAGCCCGAACCGTCGACGAACCCGCCGTGGACCAGGACGACGTTCCTTGCTTCCGTGTTCATGCGTGAGCGCTCCTCTTGGGTGGACTGCTTGGACGGACTACTGCGGTACGGCCGTGACCTGGGTCTGCGCGGCCCGCAGACGCGCCTGGGCGCGGGCGGGACGGACCTTCGTGAACACGGCGGGGCCGACGAGGCCGACGACATGGGCGGCGATCCCCACCCAGGCGGGGGCGTCGACCGCGCCCGCGACGGCCAGGCTGACGCCGATGAAGGTGAAGCCGGTGCCCCACGCGGCGGTGATGTGGTTGTTGACGCGGACGAACTCCGGCAGGTCCCAGAACTCGCGCGGCGTCTGGCGCTTGGCGATGCCCAGCGTGAAGGGGCGACGGATCGCCAGCGTCCCCCAGGCCGTGGCCGCCAGCCAGGCGAAGGACACGACGTCGGTGTGGTGCGAGAGGGACGAGTGCGGCCGCGTGAGGGCGACGGCACCGACCACCGCGAAGTACACGATGGTGCTGGCCTCCAGGATCAGCGCGTCGAGATTCACCCCGCGACGGCGGTCCTGGAGCAGGAGCAGCAGTCCCGAGGCGAAACCGGCGACCGCACCCCAGCGCCAGTCCACGAAGCCCGACACGACACCGGCGATGATCCAGGGGACGAATCCGCGAAGATAACCCATTGAGCCTTCCTTGCTGAGGCGGAACGACGGTGGTCGACGCGGACTGGATGCGGGGCGGGCCGGGAAGTTCGAACTCCGGCGCGTGACACACGTCACACGGATGCGTCGCCGGCGGCGGGCCTGGGCGCACCCCGGCCCGCGACGGCGGACCGGGGCTGCGGGGCGGGGCGGCTGACGCGGTGTCAGCAGGTCGCCCGGGCGGCGTCCTCGATGAGGCGGGCGGTGACGTCCGGGTGGCTGATCATGGCGACGTGCGACGAGGTCGGCACCTCGACGACCTTGCGGAAGCCGGCCCGGCCGTACATCCAGCGTTCGGCGGCGGGCGGGATCGCCTTGTCCCGGCCGGCGACCAGTCCCCACGACGGGATCGTCCGCCATGCGGCGGCCGTGGTCGGAAAGGTGAAGGAGTCGGCGTCGAAGGGCCGCTGCGTGGCCTGCAGGACCCGGAACGCGGCCGCGGGTATGTCGGCGGCGAACGCGCCCTGGCCGTCCTTGCTCAGGTACAGATCGGTTCCGGTGGTGCCGTCGGGCCTGGTGTAGGGAACCGGCACGCTCACCGGCAGGACCTCGCTGCCCGGGAACTTGTCGATGAGCTCCCCCTGGGTCTCCCCCACGTCGGGCACGAAGGCCGCGACGTAGACCAGTGCCTTGACGTTCTTCTTCCCCGCGGCGGCGTTGGTGATGACGGTTCCGCCCATGGAGTGGGCGACCAGCACGACCGGCCCGCTGATGGAGTCCAGCAGACTCGCGACGTAGGGCGCGTCGGTGGGGATGCCCCGCAGCGGGTTGGACCCGGCGATCGTCGTGTAGCCCTTCTTCTGCAGCTCCTGGACGACGCCGTTCCAGCACGACGAATCGGCGTAACCGCCGTGCACCAGCACGACGGTCGGCCTGGCCTCGGCGGCGCGGCGGTCAGCCGCTGACGCGGTCGTGGCGAACGGGCCGGTCAGCGCTGCCGCGCCTGCGACGGCGGCACCGGTGGTGAGCACGGTGCGGCGGGTGAGATCGGAACTCACGAAGACTCCTTGGGTGGTGGGTGTCGGGCACGGGGTGACAGACGACGGCCGGACGCCGTCCCGGGCATCCCGGCCCGGCCATCGGGTGACGGCCGGGGACCTGGCCCCGGCCACGGGGTGGGCGGCCAGGGAAGGCTGGCCCCGGCCACGGGGGGGACGGCGAGGAAAGGCTGGTCCCGGCCACGAGGGGACTGCCGGTAATCGCGGCCCGGCCATCGGATGGCCGCCGGGATCCGGGCCCGGCCATCGGGTGGTGCGGTGCCGCGATGTCCGTCGTGTGTCAGGCCTGTCCGTCGGGCCCCTGCGCCGCTTGGGCGATGACGGCGGCCACGACGGCCGGGCGCGACACGTGGACGGCGTGGCTGCCCGGCGTCTCGGACACCGTCGCCCCGGCCCGCTCCGCCATGGCGCGCTGGGCGGCCGGGGGGATCATGCGGTCGTCGGTGGCGACCAGGTACCAGGACGGCCTGGCCCGCCAGGCCGGTACGGTGACCGCGCCCCCGAGCGCCTCGACGCCCCAGGGGACCTGCGCGTCGGCCATGAACGCCGCGGTCCTCCCGGGCACGTCGGCCGCGAAGGAGGCGGCGAACTTCTCGCGGTCCAGGAAGAGGAATCCGTCCCGGGGAGGAAGGATCGGCGGGACCGGCGCGCCCGGCGGCGGGTCCGCGATCAGGGTGCCGACCGACTCGCCCTTGTCCGGGGCGAACGCCGCGATGTACGCGAGCGCCGCGACGTTCGGGTGGTTGCCGGCCTCCGTGACGACGGCCCCGCCGTAGGAGTGGCCGACCAGGACCGCCGGGCCGTCGAGGGCGTCGAGGACCTGGCCCGTGGCGGCGACGTCGCCCGCCAGCGACAGGGTGGGGTTCTGTACGACGGACACCTGGTAGCCGTCGGCGACGAGGTGGTCGTAGACCCCCCGCCAGCCCGATCCGTCCACGAAACCGCCGTGCACGAGCACGACGTTCCTGACCGTCGTCATGGTGCCTCCTGACCGGATGGACAGGCGCCGCACCTGTCCGACGTCGCCATCCAAGTCGTCCGGCGCGCGGGTGAACACGCAGAACAGCACGCAGGATCGGGGCTCTTCCGCGGCCCGCGCGCCGGCCGCGAGAGCGCACGTACACTCGCGGCATGCCGGGGGTGCTGAGTTTCGAGGGGGTCGTCCCGGGCGACCGGGCCGAGTTCTGGCGCGACGCGTGCACGCGGACCTTCGTGGGGGTCGAGACCGCGGGAAGGCCCGGCGAGGCGATCGGCGGCCGGGTCCGGGCGTACGAGGTGGACGGGCTGGCGGTGGGGGACATCGCGGCGACCGCGCAGTCGATGACGCGCACCCAGCGGCTCGTGGACGCTGCCGAGGCCCACTACCTTCTGCTCGGCATGCAGGTGCGGGGAGCGGCCGGGATCGCGCAGGGCGACCGCCGGATCCGGCTCGACCCCGGTGACTGCGTGGTCCTGGAGTCGCGCCGCGCCTTCGAGCTGGACTTCGCCGAGTCCTTCGGCCTGTGGGTGTTCGCGTTCCCGCGGCACCTCGTACGACTCGGCGAGCAGGACCAGCGGCGGCTGGCCGCCCGTCGGGTGAACGCCCGCACCGGGCTGGCCGGGGTCTCCCGCCGGGCGCTGCTCGACCTGGCCCGGAACGCCGGCGAACTGACCCGGAACACCGGCGAACCGAGCCGGTCGCAGAGCTCGGGCGCGCTCGCCCTGGCGAACGACCTGCTGGTCACGCTGCTCGGCGAGCCCCTGGCCGAGAGCCCGCGGCTGGCCGGCTCCCTGCAGCGGACCCTGCCACTGCGGATCAGGGACCACATCGACCGGAACCTGGCCGACCCAGGACTCGACCCGGTTCGGGTGGCGGCCGCCTTCGGCATCTCCACCCGCTATCTGCACAAGCTCTTCCGGCCCGAGCGGGAGACGGTGGCGCACTACATCCGCGAGCGCCGGCTCGAACAGGTACGGCTGCGGCTGCTGGACGCGCGCTTCGCCGACCGGCCGGTCTCGGCGCTCGCGTTCGACGCGGGATTCGGCGATCTCAGCGGCTTCAACCGGGCGTTCAAGGCCAGATACGGGGTCAGCCCCCGGGAACTGCGGCGGGGCCGGTAGCCGACGGGTGCGCTCCTGTCCTGCCCGGGGTGCGCCGCCGTCCGTGTTTGCCCGGGGTGCGGACTTCCATCATGGGACCTCCGTCTCGCGGTTGTCCGGCAGGAGTGACCCATCACGACACAGAACGGCTTCGCCGAGCTGCTGCGCGGCCATCGGCGTGCGGCACACCTGACGCTCGAACAGCTGGCCGAGGCCTCAGGGGTCAGCGCCCGCACGCTGTCGGACATCGAGCGCGGCCGGAGCAGAGGTCCACGGCACCGCACCGTCACCGCGCTGGCCGACGCGCTGAAGCTCGCCGGCGACACCCGTACCCGGTTCCTGGAACTGGCCCGGGACGGCAGGCTGGCGGACCACTGGAGCCGTCCGGCCGCCGGACTCCACGAACTGCCCCGCGTGGTGGCGGACTTCACCGGCCGCTCGCGGGAGCTGATCTGGGTGAGCGATCTGGTCTACGCCGAGAGCGCGCCCGGCGTCGGCGTCGTCGGGCTGGTCACCGGATCCGCGGGCCTCGGCAAGACCACGTTCGCCGTCCGCGCCGCCCATGCGTTACTGCCGAGCTTCCCCGACGGGGCCGTCTTCCTCGACCTGTTCGGGATCTCGCAACGCCCGCTGCCCGTCCCCGACGCCCTGCGGGCGTTGCTGCGTGCCCTCGGTGTGCCCGACCAGCGGATCCCGCCCGACGTCCATGAGCGGGCCTCGCTCTACCGGTCGTTGATGCGGGACCGCCGCATCCTGGTCGTCCTCGACAACGCCGGGTCCGAGGAACAGGTACGCCCGCTCCTGCCCGGCGGCGGCACGAGCCGGGTCCTGGTCACCACCAGGCGGCTGCTGGCCGGTCTGGAGGGCGTGCGCAGGCTGGCCCTCGGGCCGCTCGGGCCGGCCGAGTCCACGAACCTGCTGGCCGGGATCCTGAACGGGCGGACCGTCGACGGCGCGGCCCTCACCCGGCTCGCCGAGAGCTGCGGGGGCCTGCCCCTCGCGCTGCGGATCATCGGGAACCGGCTGCTCAGCCGGCCCGACTGGGATGCCGCGGAACTGGCCGCCCGGCTCGCCCCCGAGGAACACCGCCTCGACCAGTTCAGGGCGGGGGACCTGCGGATCGCCGCCGCGTTCATGATGTCCTACGAACAGCTGACCCCCTCGGCACGGCAGGTCTTCCGAAGACTGGCGGTGCTGCCGGGGCGGGACTTCGGCGCCGAACTGGCCTCGGTGGCCGGCGGACTCCCGCTCGGGGACGCCTGGGAGGCGCTGGACGACCTCGTGGACCTCGGCCTCCTCCAGGACGCCGGGGCGGGAAGGTACCGGTTCCACGACCTCGTCCGGCTCTTCGCCCGCGACCGGCTCCAGGCGGAGGAGGGCGACGCCGCCGCGGCCGTCCGGGAACGGGTGACGGTGTGGCTGTTGCGGACGGCGACGGCCGCCGGACGCTGGTTCGAGCCCGGCTACGGCCGCCCCGACCCGGACGTCCCCGCCCTCGGCAGCACGGAGGAAGCGGAGGACTGGCTGCGGGCGGAGGTGGAGAACTGGCTCGGAGCACTGCGCTCCGCGTCGGCCGCCGGCCGGCATCGACCGGTCCTGGACTGCGCCGAGTCGATGCACTGGTTCTCCGACCGCTGGGCCCATGCCCCCCACTGGCGTGAAGTCTTCTCTCTCGGCGCGGAGGCCGCCGTCGCCCTCGCCGACCCCGTACAGCAGGCGACGCAGCTCAACTACCTCGCCTGGGTCCACTGGGTGCCGCCCAGCGACCCCGAGGCCATGCTCCGCTGCACCGCGCGGGCACTGGAACTCGCCGAGCGGAGCGGTGCCGCCCAACAGGTCGCCGCGGCACACGACTACACCTCGCGTGCCCTGCTGGCGCTCGACCGACCCGACGAGGCCGCGGCGTCGGCGGCCGTGGCCGCGGGGATGTTCCAGGCGGCCGGCGACATCGACGCGTACGTGCAGACCCTCTCCCAGATCGGCCACTGCCGCAGGAAGCAGGGGCGTACCGCCGAAGCCCTGCGGCAGTACCGCGGGACGCTCGACCTGATCGGCGACGGGAGTTCGGGCATGACGCCCACCATCGCGGCACAGTGCCGGCCGTACGTGCTGGCGCGCATCGGACAGTGCCTGGCGGACCTCGACCGCCGCGCCGAGGCGGTCGCCGCCCTCACCGAGGCGGTGGAGCTGATGGAGAAGCTCCAGCCGAACTTCCGTCAGGCCGAAGCCCTGGAGACACTGGGAGCCCTGCTGGAGGACGAAGGCCGCCCCTACTACGAGCGGGCCGCCCGGACCTACCGGGAGATCGGCGACGAGGCGGCCGGCCGTCGCTGCGAGGCCGCCACCTGACCACCCCGACCGCCCGCGGGCGCCGTCGGGCAGCCGTACGCGCTTCCCGTCACCCCCCGCCCGGGAACTCCCCGGCCTCGGTCACGCCGACCGGTCAACTCGCCCTGCCCGGCGGGGTGAAGACGTACAGCTCGAGGATGTCGGGACAGGGCGCGATGCCCGGCCCGCCGGCCCGCACCCAGGCGGCGACGTCCTCGGTGGCCTCGGGATCGTTGACCAGGCCGAGCCAGACCGGGCGGGCTCCCGCGGCGCGCGCGGCGGCCGAGGGCTGGACGACGATCACGTTGGCGTGCTCGCACACGTCGAGGCAGTCCGAGACCCGCACGGGAACCTGCTCCGACAGGCGCGCCAACTGCCGGTCGTGATCCACCCCGGTGACCTTCGGGGTGCCGCAGCAGCAGTCCCGGCAGACCACGACACGGCAGGGTGCCGGTGTGGCCGCGGGGTTCGCCGAACGTCCTGCCTCGGGTCGCGGCCGGGACATCGGGCTCACCCCCTGCGCCGGAAGGACGGACGGGGTCGCGGGAGCGCGGAACTGCACGGCATGCCTCGGCGGGTGTCGGGGCTCGTACGCGGAGCCTGGCCTGCGGACGTCCTCCGCGCCGGGGCACGGAGGTGCCAGCAGGTCTTCGGACTCGGGTTCCTCCGGCCGGGACGCCTTCCCGGTCTCCCAGTGGCTCGCGTGCCCCGCCCGTCCCCCTCACCGCTGCGCGTCAGCTCCGGATTCCCACCGGATTCCCTGACCACGGACGTGGTTCGACTGGCACGTCGAGGCTATCAAGTCCGGCGTACGGGCAGATGGTCCGAAGCGACCCGCTCCTTGACCAGTACGGCGACCGGATCGCCGAGGTCTTCCGCGACCCCGAGAACCTGCTCGAGATCCTCGACGGCTGCTGGGGGACGGGAAAGCTCCCCCAGACGATCTCCCGCCGCCCCCGCGGACACTGAAAGCCCGAGGACCTCACCAGGGACGACGTGCACGCACAGCCGTTCGATCCTCCTGCCATCCGGCCCGTGACACCGGCCACACCGCACATTACGCGCATGGGCAAAACAGCAGGTCAGGCACGCTTCCCGGCAGCCTCCGGGATCACCACACTCTCCACATAATGCGTCATCAGAAAAACGTCATGTTAAGCGGGGAAGGCATAACCGCAGCTCAGGATTGGTTCCCGGTGCTCTGAGTGCCCCTGTGGGCACCTAGAGCGTCAGCGCGACGGCGATAAAGTGCATCGCGGTAAACACCGGTGGCGTTCCAGGACCCTCACCATCGCGGTCGTGCGCTGTCCATTTCGGCGATCCGTGGGCTGGTCTTTCCCATCGCAGGGGATAGGCCGCGCTTCCGATCCGTGGCCCATCCCCCTGGCGTTGTCGACGCGTGCAGCTACTGACTTATAGCGACCCACTGCACGGAAAGGCGCTGCAGAAGCTGCTCGGCCGAGTCGTCAGGGTGGAACTCCCGGAGGACCTGTGCGAGACGCAGGGCGCGGGCCACCTGGGGACCAGGCGAAAGGCCGAGCGCCTCTATGACGTCCGAGGCGGAGACGATCAGGACTCCGGTCGTGTCGGCGAGAAGTGCCCACTCGGCGCGCAGGCGGATCTCACGGTCGAAGTCGGCATCGTGCGCCAGCTTCTCAAGTGCCTTCGCCCACCGCACCCGGTACCTAGCATGGATGCTGTTCAACTTCTGATCATTGAACCGCTGAAGCCCCAGGTCTCCCGCAGCCTCCTGAAGGCTTTGCCTGTAGCGCGGATAGTCCTGACGCTCCAAGGCGGCACGCCACTGCAACACCAGCGTGGACTTCTCCGGACTACGCTCGACGGACTTGGCTATGGCCAGCATGAAGTGGGCATACGCCTCGTTCTGTTCAAGCAGCCTGGCCAAGCAGTGCTGCCATTCAATGGTGGACTGGGGCACAACGGACCCGCAGGCCCGCTCGAACCACTCATTGCAAATTCGCTCGGTATCCTCGCCCTCGGACACCGAGGCGTCCATGTGATGGACCAGGAACGCGCGCAACCGGCGCATCGTGTCCGCAAAGTCCTTCTCGGGCGGCGTGTGCCCCAGGGCCGCGGCCTGTTCGTAGAGCCACCTGCTGGACGCTGCCCATGCCTCCGAGTACCACGCCCGCATCCATATCGTGGCGAAGAAGAAAGCGGTCTGCGGGTGGGTGAAGTCGGGTGGAGGCAGACTGACATCTGTGCCAGCTGAGCGCCTCAACAGATGGCGGGCGAGCCGGTCAAGATTGCGATGGACGCCGGCGATGCGATTCCAGGCGGCCGCGGGCGCGACCGGCGGGGTGGACTGCGTCGTTGTCACCGTGCACCTCGCACATTGCTCCGCCGATGGGCGGCAGGACCCAGAAGCGTGGGCCCACGACGCTCTCCAGGTTCTCGCGGGGGCTCCAACCGCGGACCGATCATGTTGAACGAGATGTAGGCGTCAAGAGTCCTGCCTTCCACGGCCTGATCGGGTCCGAAGCCGGACGGGTCGAAGGGGAGCTCCCTCTGGTACCCATCGACCCAACAGCGACCGCCTCGGAAGTTCGCGTCGACCCGGAGGACTCTGGCCCTGAAGACTCGGGGAGCACCGTCCTCCCAGCTCGACACGTAGACGTTGATCACGCGGCGGCGATCCCGCTGCTCCAGTGAGAGGCGGTCCAGGTCCCGGAACGCCTCAATCGCCCTGTCGATGCTGCCCAGGTGGAAGAGCGCCAGCGCGCGCATGAAGTGGACCCTGAGCGAAGGCATCGCGTCGTAGGCCGACGCAAGCTCCGTGAGCTCGAGGCATTCCTGCCAGGCAGCCTGATCCAACGGCAGGGTCTGTCGCTCACCCGAGAGGAAGCGCTCACCGGTTCGCGCGAACCACAGCAGATCAACGGCAAGGCGCACACAGCGTTCGTCTTGGAGCCGGAGGGGATTCCGCCTGAGATGCTCCAGAGCCCGCTGTACTCCCTCCTGGTTGGGTTCATTATTGATGAAGCCACTGACTTTCAGGGCATAGAAGAAGGCGGCCAGCGGCTCGTCGTACGCCTCGAGCTTTTTCAACTGCTGCTCTGCCAGGAAATGGTCGCTCGCCAGCGAGGCGATATCCACGAACTTGCTGTGGTACAGGCCTGCCTGTCCGGGCTCTAGAGTCTCCGGGTCGATCACTGTCAGGGCGCTCAGGCAGTCACCGACCAGCGTAGCTGCAGTCTCGTCGGACAGTGCTCCCGCTTTGAACGTGTCCCGGGTAGCCCAGCAGAGCACATCCACCGGGTAGTAATTGGTCGCCTCACACTCCAGAGCCGACTGGACGCTTCGTTTGAGCTCCCGGAGTTCGCCCGAAATGTACTCCTCGCTCGGCAACGTCTGAGGGATGCCGCCGCCGGGTCCGGAGTGGAGCAGTTCGTACAGTTGGGAGCCGCGGACGCTGGCCTGCTCGACGTAGAGATTCAGGCGAATGTCCCGCCGGTGACCCAGGTCTTCCGCTTCCCGCAACGCCTCGTCCACCGCCTCCTGCGCTGCCTCCAAGGCGCGGCGCCGCAGGTCGGCGTCCGGTCCCTGTCGGCGCTGGTCCCACACCGCCCATTCACGCCGCATGTTCACTTCTTTGTGGGTGAGCCGAGCGTGAATCACAGGGTTGGTCACCAGCATTCTCAGCTTGGCGATGGAGTCAGCGATCAGCAGGTACTGGGCCCCGTACTTCCGCTGCTCCCGGTTCTTCTGCGGGCCGATCGCGGTGAGAAGCGCCATGACGAACTCGATCTCCGGGCCGCCATTACGGGCTCGGGAATCAGGCCGGACCAGCTCGATCACTTCGGAAATCTGAGCACCCTCTCGCTCCTCCCCCCAACTGCGGGCGCCGGTCAGCAGGGTTGCCTCCAACTGGTTGCGCCCTCCGAGTGCGTAATTGCCCTGTTCGTCCTCGTCCCAGCGGATTATGTCTATGCCACTCAGCAGGTCCGGAAGATTCCGGACGCCGTCGCGGCCGATGGTGCGCAGGGCAAGCTCAAGTGGCGTGCGCAGACCGTGGCTGTGAATCAGCAGGATCAAGCTGAGGAGGCGCTCGTATGGGTCGTCCTGCCAGGCGGCCGCCCCCTCTTCCGAGGTTCCCGGGAGTGCTTCCAGGCCATGCAGCAGGCCGGCCTTCTCCAGGGCCGCCGCCATGATCGTGGACGGCTCGTAGTTGACTCGCGTACGGGCGGCATGGCCCAGACGCTCCTCGGAGCGCCTCAGCTCGAGCACCAAGCCGCGGGACAGAGGAGCGTGCGCGTCGGGCAGCAGGCGGTACAGAGCCGACAGGAACGACCGATCGCGAGCCACGATCGCCTCGTCCGCGCCCTTGAGGACGATGCCAAAGTCCGCCAAGTAGCGGGTGAAGCGGTCAAGCTCCTTCCCGGCAATGGTGGCGGGTGCCTCAACGAAATCCTTATCTCGCCGGTACCGGGAGGCCGTCCTCACCTGCTTGTCAGCCCGCCCGCGCTTTCTGCCGCCGCTGTCGCCGAACTGGTCCGCGTCCCAGTAGCAACTGCCAACCATGACCACCTTGCGGCCCCTGCTGCGCAGATAGTCGAAGAGTCGCTGGTACTCCTCAGCCTCCAGCATGCCGTCCCACACGATCAGAGTGTTGGCCCCTGACTGTTCCTCGGCCCATAGGCAGAAGTCGTCGAGTGCCTGAAACTCCGGGCGCGTCGACTTGCGCGGGATATGGAGGACGATTCGCCTCCCCGTCCGGGCGGTCTGGAAGGCCAGTCGAGCCAGAGCGACACTCTTCCCCGTCCCCGACTGACCGACGACCAGAAGCGGCCCCTGTCGTTCCGGGGATGCGGCTGCATCTTCGACCAAGTCCGTCAAGACCTTCTCGAAATTGCGCTGGAAGGGGAGTCCGCGGGCGTGCGCCCACCAGGTCGGCGAGCCGTCGCTCGCACCGAGAAACTCACGGAACTTCTGGAAGCGCCGGTGCTTGGACTCAGCAGGCGGATCGTCCAGGAGGTCCACGTCCACCGGGCGGGCGTGCGGCAGAATCCGCTGCCAGCGACTCCGGTCGATGGGCAGGCGTCGGTCACCGACGCGTACGGCGTGGGTTGAGGTTGTGGTCGGGCCGCCGTCGCTCAAACGACCAGTGCTGCGTGCCTCCTCCACCAGGGAGGCGAATGTCTCTCGATGCGGGACAAGCACCTTGAGATTGATCGCCTCACGTATGAACTCGTCCGCGAGGATTTCGTCGGTCGTGGAGAAAAGGTGGACCTGGTTCGCAACCGCGTCGCAGATCTGGCTGTAGAGCGTCTCGGGGTCGAGCCAGTCGCTGAGGGACCACCCCTCCACCACCAGCAAACCCCGCGGCGTCAGCCCGTCCGTAACGATCCGCGACAGAGCCTCGGCTGCCAACGCTCGGCGTCGCGACAACTCCATCTTCGTCGCAGGCGGTCTCTCGTCGACCGGCTGATCAACGCCTCCGAAGAGCATGAGCGCCTGGACGTCGGCCATGTCGCGCGACAGGCGCGTCCGGTCGCGCTGGGGCACAGTCTCCTGGACCGTCCGCCAGTCCTGTTTGAGACCCAGCCGCCACGAGGGATCGACGGCCGAGGAGAGCACGCCGTTCCATGGGAACTCCAGCGTGGTCTTCAATGACGGCGGCAGAACCAGTGCACGTCCAGCATCGCTGAGCGCCTCGGCAGCTGCCTCACGGCTGTCCGGAGCGGCCCCAAGGATTGCCTGGTAGACGGTCTCGGGCAAGTTGTCCATACCCAGTGACCTGGCTAGAGGTCCTACCAGCGGGTCGTGGCCCGTTTCGATAGATAGATAGCTCTGCCCCAGGAACAAGAAGGACGGACCCCGGTCCAGCCTCTCGAACAGGGTCTGCTTCCCTACCGACATGTCGTCTCCAGGTGAATAACCCCCCGTCGCCCTTGCGTAGACGACAGGCCGTCAATTTTGCACTGGAGCAGCAGTTTTCGCAGCAGTGTTGCCGAGCCGTCCATGCTGGCATTGCCATACGCTCCACAGGTTGACGCGGATGACTTGGTCGCCCGAGACAACCGGCTACACATGAAGGACAACCCCGGCCCGCGAAGAGGCATAACAGCAGCTCCCCACCCGCAAGGACCTGGGGGGCCCTGGAAACACTCAGCTCCTGCTCCGAGCCGGTCCCGGCCATCCATGTACGCCTACGACGCCGCGGTCGCCGAGGTCACCGTCGACACCTGCCGTAGCATGGTCCGAGTGCGGCGCGTGCTGGGCGTCTTCGGCGCCGGGGTGCATCGCCAACCACAAGCTCGCCGACAGCCAGACCATCGGTGCCAGGGTCGACGGAATCGGCGCACCCAGCTCAAACACACCGTCACCGACCTCCGCGACGGCCGCATTCGCTCTCACCTCCACACTTGCGCTGGTCCTCGGCGGATAGGCCGTGCGGGCCCCTTCAAACGCCTGTCGAGAAGCTTTCCACCGCCGTCGCGCGTGGCTCAGTGAGTCGCTGTCTGCAGATCCAAGATCAGGTCATCGAGGAGCGACTCCTCTTCGACACGCACTCGGAGCTCGCTCATCGCGTCGGCCAGGCCCGGATCCCACTGTGTCGCGGCAGGCGTGCCGGTCAGGTCCTGCGGCTCGTTCACCCTGGTCACAGCTGCCAGGTAGTCGGCGGCCTCGTAGCGCCAGGGACGCCAGGGGGCCACTCGTCCGAGGGCTGTGGCGATGCGTACCCCACCCCAGTCGAAGTCCGCATGGTGAAAGAGTGCTGCTCCGGACGCGGACAGGCCGCGCAGCAGGGTGAGTGCGGCCGCCGAGGGCTGCCCCTGGAGGCACACCATGGGCGGGCAGGCCGGGCCGAGGGCGTCGGCTGCGGCGGACAGGACGGCCGGGTTCTCGCACACGTGGACGTCTCCCGTCGCCGTCGTGATCCGGTTCGCGGTCGGGCGGGTCAGAGAACGCAGTGTCAGGACGGCAGGCTCGCCATCGCCGGCCATCCAGTCGAGGGCGGGTGTGCCGCGCAGGTTGAGGGTGAGGACGGTGGACGACACGTCGTCCTTGAGCAGTCCGGCCGAAGCCCAGGCCTCGCGTCGCCACTCGGCGCCGGCGCCGTCGGGGAAGCCGGTGAGCGCACGGATCCCCGACAGCACGAGCGTCGCAAGCGGGGTTCCCTCGTCCAGGGCGTGGGCGCCGGTCAGATGCAGTGCCGCGAACGCCGCCCGTGACATCGGAGGGTCGGCGGGCAGTGCGTGCAGTGCCCGCACGGCGGCGTAGACGAGGGGGCCCGCGGTATCGGGGGTGCGGGCGAGTCGCCGTACAAGACCGTCCTCACGGATTCGGCCGGACCAGGCGGCCAGTTCGACGTTCACGGTGGTGAGCGGTGCCAGTGCCTCCTGCCATGCTTCGGCTTGCCTGTCCCTCGTCTCCGCGCGCAGTGTGACGGGCCCGGTGAGGGCGACGACTGCGGTCTCCAGGCCGTCCGGGCTGACGCCGGAGCGACGCAGGATCTCGTCGACCGTGTCGAGGCGTAGGGTCAGGGACCGGCCCGCGCCCGGAGGGCGTCCCAGCAGCCTTTCGGCGGCCCGGCGTTGGAGGTCGTCGGGGCGCGCGAGGGTGACCGTCCCGGTGAGCGGCCGTCCCGCCGCGATCCGCTGCCGGACGCGTTCCAGAAGCCAGGCGAGTCCCGGGTCCCCGAGCAGTCGCGCGAGCCGTTCGTCGTCGACCTTCGCCTCGGCCACCGGGTGGTTCACGCCCATGGGGCCCCCGGTTCCACCGAGGTGGCGGGGGCGTGAGCCTGAGTGGGAACCGATGCCGGACCTGCGGTGGCGCCGGGCTCGGGACCGCGTCGCCGTTCACCGCCGTCCCACTCCCATCTGGTCACCAGGACGGCGTCGATGTCGTCGACCCGGGACAGCTGGGCGATGGCGATGCCGGGCACCTGCGGGTAGCAGGCCCACTCGCGTTCGCTGGTCATGACGACGTCGAGGTCGAAGGCACGGAGCAGGCCCAGACACTTGGCGCGGGAGTCGTCGTCGACTCCGGCGAACGCCTCGTCGAGGGTGACGAGGCGTGGGGCGTGGGCGCCGCCCGCGCTCGCGTAATGGGAGGAGGCGGCGGCGAAGAGCGGGACGGACGCGGCGAGGACGCGTTCGCCGCCGGAGGCGGGGCCGGTGGCCGGTACCCACTTGCCGTGCTGGTGGCGTTCGACACCGAACTCGTGCCAGGCGCGGTAGTCGAGGGCAGCGGTGAGGTCCTCCTGCCAGCTGCCGGTACGGTCGTCGGCCTGCCGGCGTGCGATCTGTTCCTGGAGGAAGGCGCCGACGGCCACCCGGTCCTCGGGTGACCATGCGTCGGCGGACTGACGCAGCCGGTCCCGGGCCTGGGCCAGTCCCTGCGGGGCCCGGCGGGAGGCGCGCCAGACCAGGCGCAGCTTCATGCCGGTGGACGTCGGGCGCTCCTCCAGCTCCCTGTTCATGGCGCGCACGTGGCGTTCGGCCGTGCCGATCAGTTCCTGGAGGGTGCCTGCGACCTCGGTGATCAGATGGGTCTGCAGGATCTCCCGTTCGTGCGCGGAGAGGATGCGGGTCAGTTCGGCGACCTCGGTGGCGAGGGCTTCGGCGAGTTCGGGTACCGCGCGTTCGCGGCCCTGGTAGACGATGTCGACGCGCATGCCGTCCTCGCCGGGACGGGCCGTGGCGGTGTGACCGTGCCGGGACAACGCGTCCTGGAGCCGGCCGAGTTCCTCGCTGAGATGTTTCTGGATGCGTTCCCAGGCCGCGTCGGAGTCGTCGGTCGTGGCCAGGCGGGACTCGACGGCGCGGGCGAGGGTCACGGCGGGGGTGCCCGCCCACGGTCCGCCGTCCTCGTCCGGTACGGGCAGGTCGGGGAGGGCTACCGCGAGCAGTCCGGTCGCCGTGAACCGCTGGAGCGCGGCGACGGCCCGTTCGCGGGCGGCGGTGGCGTCGGTGACGTCCTCGGCGAGGCGCTCGATGCGTCCCTCGGCGTGGCCGGCCCGCCCGCCGGCGGCCTGGATGTCCTCCTGGGCTCGCTGCTGTTCGCGCTCGCATGCGCGTGCGGCTTCCCCCGTCTCCTCCAACTGCCGCTGAAGTTCGTCGACAGCCGCTCCGACGGTGGAGCGGAGGGTACGCAGATGTTCGTCGGCGGCCGCGGCGAGGCGGGCCGCCTCCGTGGCACGGTCGGCGAGCTCGGCGGCGAGCTGCTCGGCGCGGCCGGTCTCGGTACGCTCCCCGTCGACCGCCTGCTCGGCGTCCGCGCGCTCGCGCGCCGCGGGCCAGAGTACGGCGAGGTGGAGGGTGTGGTCGGCGAGCGCCTGCCGTACGGCGGCCAGGCCGTCGCGGTCGGCGGGAAGGTTCAAGTCGACCGCCGTGGAGCCGAGTTCGTTCGCCGTACGGTCGGCGTCGGCAGCCGCGCGAGCCAGTTCGGCGGCCCGCTCCCGCTGCCGGGTACGGGCCCGGTGGACGGCTTCGGCCGCCGCGCCGAGCCGGGCGTGGGCGCCACGCAGGCCGTCCTCGCCGGGTACGGCAGCCAGTTCGGCGTCGAGTACGGTGCGCCGCTCGGACACGGTCCTGCGCTCCCTGGCCAATTGCTCCCGTTCGGCCGTCAAGGCCGCCTGTTCTACTCGCAGTTCGCCGATGCGGTTGCGACGGTCCCGTTCCCGGGCCCCCTCTCCCACGTACTGGGCGCGGTCCTTGGCCCAGGCGCCGGCGAGCGCGCCGACCCGGAAGCGGCCGTCGGTGGAGACCCAGGTGCGACTGTCACCGTCCTTGTCGACGTCCACGAGCGCGATGGCGGCCAGCAGGCGCTCGACGGTGTGCTCGCCGACAGCTGCGGCCCCGGCGTCGGCGTGGTCGACGGCCGGGCACAAGGCACGGTCGAGGCCGTTTCCAGTGGGCAGGTCGAGCGGGTCGAGGAGTACGTCGTGGCCGTCCGCCCGCACCGCCGCACCGTCCGGCCGCACCCAGGCGTCGAGGAGCCCGGAGGCCTCCAACGCGGCTTCCAGACCCGCCCGTCGCGCCTCCGTCACGTGCGGGCGGAAGTCGACGAGGCGCCACAGCGGGGCGCCCAGGGCGCGGCTGCGGAGATCGGCGGTGCGGGTGTGAGGGGCGGTGGGGCCGCGTTGCCCGCCGGTTTCCAGGGCGGCCAGTTCCTCCGCCCCGAGGCGCAGGCGTTCGGCCGTCGACGCCTCCGACTGGGCCAACGCCGCGGCCCGGTCGGCCAGTCGGGCGCCGAGTACGCGGTGGGCGGCGGTGGCGGCGAGCCGGGCCGGATGGGGTCCGTCCAGGCTGCCTGTCCAGCTCTGCACGGCGTCGAGCACCCCCGGCAGCCCGTCGACCCGCAGTTCCACGAACCCCGACAGCCTCTCCCGTACGGCCGCGACCAGGGCGTGCCCCGCCTCCTTGACCGTCTCCTCGGCCTCGGCCAGCAGCTCCGCGCTGTGCCCGGCCTCCTCGTCGGCCTCGTCGGCGCGCAGCCGGGCGGCCTTGCGTGCGCCCTCCGCGCGCTCGGCCGCCGTCACGAGGGTCTCCACATGGTCCACGGCCCGCCGCCTGCTCGCCGTGGCCTCGTCGGCGGCACGGCGCAGGACCGGGGTGGGGGCTCCGGAGGTCCGGGGCACCTCGATCCGCGCCGCGGCCGCGCTGCCGGCGACCCGGCCTTCAATGTCGTCCAGGGCTTCCCGGGCAGCGGTCAGCCGGTTCGTGGCGGTGGCGAGCCGGCCGAGGGCCCGGGTGTGTGCTTCGGCGGCCTTCTGCCGGTCGGTCTCGGAGCGGACGGCGTCCCCGGCCGTGCGGGAGGCGTCGGTCGCCGCCTGGTCGAGGGCGCGGGCGTCGCGCATCTCGGGCCCGGACCGCAGTGCCGCGTCCTGGGCGCTGAGCCGTGCCGCCCGCTCGGCGAGCGCGGCCGCCCGGTCCTGCGCCTCGGTCCGGTCGGTCACGGCCTGGTCGTGATCGGCCTGTGCCCGTACCAGTTCCCGCTGGAGGTGTTCGTAGCGGGCGTGTTCGGCGCGGGGCAGGCGGGCCCGGCGGCGGGCGGCGATCCGGGCGTAGCGCCGGTAGTGGTCGAGGAACGCCGACGACGCCTGCTCGGCCTCGCGGGCCGCCCGCGGTTCCTCCTTCTCCTCGTCCAGCGACCGGAACGCCTCCGCGGCGTCGGCGATGACCGCCTGGTCCATCGGCGGCAGCGCCTCCGTCAGCGCCCGCGACAAGGCGGCCTCGTTGGGCCGTTTGGACAGCTGGGGCTGGCGCAGCTGGATGAGGAGGTCGACGAGCGCGCCGTAGCGCCGTTCCCCCAGCCCGAACAGGGCCTCGTCGACCGCGCGGCGGTAAGCCTTGGCGGTGTCGTACACCATGCCGTGGCCGCCGATGGCCTCGGCGAGCCGGTCCCGGGACAGGGCGGTGCCGGTGGCGTCGAGCAGGTCGAGTCCGGCGGCGATCCGCTGGGTGGTGACGGCGAACCAGTGGCGGGCGATGCCGCGTCCGGCGACGGCCTTCAGGCCGCACAGCAGGGTGCGGAAGTGGGCCTCGCCGGTGGTGTCGTCGAGCCGGCCGAACTCGATCCAGGTGTAGCCGAGCCGTTCCGGGTGGGGGTGTTCGCCGCCCAGGAGCAGGTTCCACTCCATCCGCTTGCCGGGGTCGCCGTCCGGCTCGACACGGCGCGCGGAGAGGTCGCCGTCCAGCAGGAACGGCAGGGTGAGGGCGAGCACCTTCGACTTGCCGGTGCCGTTGTTACCGCGCAGCAGCAGCCGGCCGTCGCGGAACCAGAACTCCTCGACGTCGTAGTGGAACAGGTCGACGAGCCCGATCCGCAGCGGCCGCCAGCGACCGGGCGCGGGGGCGGGGAGGACGAGGCCCGGGGGCGCGGTCGGCGCAGTCTGTACGGTCGGCGCGGTCACGGCGCGGGTCACCTTTCGTCGCCGGTTGTTCTGATGACGGCTTCGCCGACCGCGTACCGCGCGAGGGCGGGGCGGGGCACGACGCCTCGCGGGGTCTGCTCGGCGAGCCCAAGGGCCTGGAGCTTGGTCAGGGCCTGTGCCACGAGCTCGGGTTCGGCTCCCGGCTCGCGGGCTGTCTTCGACCAGAAGTTGCCGTGTTCCACCGCGAGTTCTCGCACGTGCGCGGCCAGCTCGGCGACCGTGACGGGCTCGTCGGCCCGTGCCAGGTACTGGGCGAGGAGCAGGGTGATGTGGCCGTGGGTGCCCTGCTCCGGCATGCGTACGTCGGTGAGGTCGTCCAGTGGGTCGACCATGGCGATGCCCTCGGCCCGGACCTCGGCGACCAGTCCGGTCAGTTCGGTGATGCGGGCGGTGATGAAGCCGCGTTGCCGGGTGAGGTAGCCGAGTTCGTCGTCGGTGAGGTCGTCGTAGTAGAGCACGGGGTCGTCGAGGAGGCGGCGGGTCAGTTTCCAGCGGATGGCCCGGAAGCGCAGTTCGTCGCTGTCGAGGGTGGTCCGTGCCGTCATCTCCGTCAGGCGCTCGGCGAAGTCCTCGGTCTCGATCAGGGAGGGACCGCGCAGGGCGGCGGGCATCCCGGCGAGGACACGCCGGCGTACGTCGTACAGCACGTCACCGGCGCCGCTGACGTACGCCTCCTCGTCACCGGCGACCCGCCGCAGCACGCCGATCCGGAGCAGCAGACGTACGACGGCGGCGAGGTCGAGGCGTTCGTCGCGCCGTTCCAGGGTGAACTCGATTCCGGCGGCGACGAGTTCCGGGTCGGCGGCGGCCAGGACGACCTGTTCGGCGAGGCGGCCGAGGGCGACCTGGGCCTCGCCGCGCTCCAGAGCGGCGAGGGTCAGGCAGAGCAGGACATAGCGGCGGCGGGTGAAGGGCAGGGCGGTGCGGGCCGTCTCGCGGGCGGGGTGGGTGGCGTCGGTGAGGGTGCCGGGTGTCTTGCGCAGCCGGGCCGCGTCGGCGTCGGTGCGCAGCGTCCAGCCGACGTTGCGTTCGAACCAGTCGCGGAGTGCGGTGGCGTGCCGGCGGACCAGCCGGAACTCCTCGGCGTACGGCCCGTCGGCGGTCAGCAGCGGCTCCTTCAGCAACGCGCGTGCGGCGCGCTGGATCTCGGCCTCGCGCTGACCTTCGAGAACCTCCGCCAGCGGGCCGGAGGCTCCGACGGGCCCGGTCACCGGTCCTCCCCCGTCCCGGTCGTGGTGAGGTCGACGATGTCGATCACATGGTTGGGGCCGCTGAACACTCCGTCAGGGGTGTGCACTTCGGCCGTCGTGCTGTCGTCGAGCGCGGTCAGCCGTATCTCCATCGAACCGTCCGAGCTGGTCACCGTGGTGGTCGTCATGTCCGGCCGCCAGGTGGCGAGGGCGTCACCGAGCAGGCGCAGGAACAACTGGAACGCGAGGGCGTCGAGTTCACCGAGCCGGGACAGCCGTACCGGCCCGTCCGTCGCGAGCCTGTCACGGGCCTGCCGGGCCTGAGCCGTCTGCCGGGCGGCGAGTTCGGCGAGCCGCCGCTTCGCCTCGCCGCGGTCGGCCACCCGGCGCGGCCTGCCCCGGCGTTCGTAGCTTCCGGTACGGCGCAGCTGGGGGCTGATCCGCAGGGGGCGCGCCTTGGCCCAGGGCGTCGCGGCGGGCTCTGGTGCGGCGGCGCGTTCGGCGAGGGTGTCGGCGTCGACGGTGAGGTGCCGGGACGAGTGGAGCCCGAACGCCACCCGCCACAACCGGTGCCGCGTCTCGTCGTCCGGTGCCTGGGCGAACCAGCGGGCCAGCGTGCGGAAGTCCGCGGAGCGGTCCGAGCGCCCGGCCCGTCGTTCGTTCAACTGACGTACGACAGCCAGCAGTTGAGGAATGGCTCCGAGGGCACGCCCGCGCAGCAGCCGAGCCTGTGACTCCCGCCCCTCCTCCGACACGAACCACTGGGCGAGCCCGGACCAGCGCGCGGCCCACCTCTCGTACGCCACCGCCTCCGCCTGCCCGGCCTCCTCGGGAGCGGCGTCGGCGGCCTCCCGCCCGGCGGCGAGGGCCAGCAGCGGCCTCACCCTCCCCTGTTCCTCCAGTTCGCCGATGAGCAGGGCGATCCGCCCGCCGAGCGTGATCAGATCCTGGATGAACCGCTCCAGGTACTGGATCAGCCGGTCCTTGTACGCGAGGAACGCCTCGATCTCGATGTCGTGCAGGTCGATGGTGCGCTGCAACGAGCCCATGAAGGCACGCGCGTTGTCCGCGAGGTCGGTGAATCGGGCCGTGAGGACGGACAGCGCGATGTACGCCTTCGCCGGATCCGGCTCGTCCTCCTGGGCGATCACCAGGAGCGCCCGCAACTGCGTGACGATGTCGTGCAGCGCGACCGCCTGGAGTTCCCCGCGCCGCCCGAGCGTCGCGTCGTACGTCCCGAGCGCCGCCTCGGCCGCCTCACCGGCCCGGGTGAGCTGGTAGATGAACCGCCTGCGGTAGAAGTCCTCGACCGCCGTCACCCGGGCGTGGTCCGGATCGGCCCGCAGGTTCCCCCACCCCACGAGCCTGTCCAGCGCCGTCGCCACCGCCTCGACGTCACCGGGCCGGGCGTCCGGGTCCAGCGCCGCGAACACGTCCTCCGGCCGCAGATGCACCGCGAACCGCGCCTTGGCGGCGAGGAACGCCCGCATCACCTGACGGTAAAGGGCGGAGTTGGGCACGGTGAGGTGGGCGAACGGGCTGTAGTCCTGCGAGGTCATCGTGGGTCCATTGTCCCCGACCGCCACCCTCGCCGGAGCACGATGTCCGGTTTTCGTCTCACGTCGGAGGCGTGGCCGCGCACTCCGCCCACACCGTCTTGCCCGGCCCGTCGGACCGGGCGTGCCAGCCCCAGCGGGTCGCCAGCCCCGCGACGATGACCAGCCCACGGCCCGCGGTGTCCTCGATGCCGGCCGCGCGCAGCGCCTCCGGGCGGGGCGGTGTGCGTTCGGCGCGGGTGTCGGAGACCTCGATCCGGACCACAGTACCGGCGGCTCCGATCTCGTAAAGGCGCAGCTGGAAGTCCCGGCCGGACACGTGCCCGTGCCGCACCGCGTTGGCGGCCAGTTCGCCGACGACCAGCGCGATCGCCTCGTGCGGCTCTCCGCCGTACGGGATCCCCCACGTGTCCAGCCGGTGGGCGACCAGCCTGCGGGCGAGCCGGGCGCCGCGCGGGGTGGAGGTGAAGCGCATCTCAAAGGCACGGCCAACCACGAGGCAGGCGGGTTTGTTCGTCATGCCGACAACGGTGTCGCCGGTCGCGTAGCGTGACCAGCGGTGACGCACTGACGCGGGCCGGTTGTACGCGCGGTGGCGGTACGAGTACGAGCGGCGCGGCGTGACGCCGTCCCGGAGACGGGCGTTGGGGCAGGGAGGCGGTAGGGGTGGCCGAGGCAACGGAAGAAGAGAGCACCGCGGGTCAGGCGGCGGACGCCTCGGGCCGGGGCGTGGTCGCCGCGTTCGGCCAGACCATGAAGACGCTGCGGGTGCGGGCGGGCCTGGAACGCGAGGAGTTGGGGCGGCGGATCGGCTACTCGGCGTCCACGGTCGCGTCGTTCGAGCAGGGCCGGCGGATCCCGTCGCCCCGGACCATCGACAAGGCGGACGAGGCGCTGGGGGCGGAGGGGCTGCTGACGGTGTGGAAGGAGCAGGTGGAGAGGGCGCAGTATCCGGTGTTCTTCCAGGGGATGGCGAAGCTGGAGAAGGAAGCCGTCGAACTGCTCGCGTACGACGCCCTGGTGGTCAAGGGCCTGCTCCAGACCGAGGAGTACATGAGGGCTCTGTTGGCCATGCGGCGCCCCGCTCTGGACCAGGAGATCATCGAGCAACGAGTAGCCGCGCGGCTGGCCCGCCAGGACATCTTCGACCGGCGACCTTCACCTCTGCTGAGCTTCGTGATGGACGAGTCGGTATTGCGACACCGGTACGGCGGCAAGAAGGTGCTGCGCGGGCAGTTGGAACACCTTCTCCTGGTCGGTCAGAAGCGCGACGTCGAAATTCAGGTGATGCCGACCGACTGCGAGGACAACGCGGGCGTGAACGGACCCTTCACGGTCGTCACCCGTAAGGACGGCATGAAGTTCATGTACGTCGAGGCACAGAACACCAGCACCCTTCGGACCGACCCGGAACAGACGGCTCTCGCCGCCGCCCGCTATGGGATCATCCGATCGCAGGCTCTCAGTCCGCGAGAGTCCCTGGAGTTCATCGAAAGGTTGCTGGGAGAGCTATGAACACCGCTGAATCCTCGACCGTCGATTCCTGCCTCATCTGGTTCAAGAGCAGCTACAGCGGAACTGAGGGCGGCGACTGCGTAGAGGTCGCGGCCGACCCCGGAGTCGTGCACATCCGTGACTCCAAGGCCGTGGCCGGACCTGTCATGCGTGTGTCGCGTGCGGCGTGGGCGGGGTTCCTCGGACTGCCCCGCTAGACCGGCAGGTACGGGCTCGGCTTGCCGTACCAGCTGATGCGCAGGGCGTCACGGGCCCGGGTCGCCGCGACGAACAGCAGGGAACGGGCCTTGAGTTCCTCGCGGGCGAATCGCTGCGGGTCCGTGTCGCGGTAGCGCTGGACGACCGAGGCACGGGGGATCACGCCGTCCCGGGCACCGACGATGGCGAGCCGCTGGTATTCGAGGCCCTTGAAGCGGTGCATGGTGCCGACGTGGATGTCGCCGTCCCCCTTCGCTCCGTCCTTGGTGAGTTCGGCGACGGTGAGGCCGGCCTGGGTCGCCAGGTGGAACATGACCTGGTTGACGGCGTCGCGGTCGGCGACGCAGACGGCGATGGTGCCGCGTGGGTCGCGGGGCGCGCCGTCGGCGCCGCCGGTGGCCAGCTCCTCCCGCCAGGCTCGGAGCGTGGTGCCGAGGCGGGTCAGCTCGTCGTCCCATGAGTCGCAGGGGACGAGTTCGGGGGCCGGGCCGCGCAGGACCGAGCGGTAGCCGTCGAGGTTGTCGGTGCCGTCGTCGAGGTCGTCGAAGGTGATCCGGCCGCTCTTCGGGTTCACCACCTCCATGGCCCGGTTCAGGATCTCGCGGGTGGTGCGGTAGCTGAGGGTGAGACGGGCCGCGCGGCCCCGGATGTGGACGCCGACGGTCCCCAGGGTGACCTGCTGGTCGTAGATGCGCTGATGGGTGTCGCCGGCGATGAACATGTCGTCCTCACCCGAGGCGACCATGGCGCGGAGCATCTTCCAGTGGGCAGGGCGGAGGTCCTGTGCCTCGTCGACGACGACGTGCTTGTAGCGGTGGCCCAGGTAGTACATGCCGGAGCTGTCGTCGCGGTGCTTGAGATCCAGGCCGCCGACTTCGTCCTTGTACTCCTGGCGCTTCCTGATCTTGTCGGCGCGCTGCATCTCGAAACGCGCGGCGCGTTCGGCGGCCTGCCCCCAGGTCTCGCGGTGCTCCTTGTCGAGGCGGGTGGTGAACTGCTCCAGGATCTTCCAGATCTGGGCGCGGTCGGGGCGGCTGACGGACCGGCCGCGTCCGGCCCGGCGGGCGTCGAAGTACGCCTTGCGGGTGCCGAGCGACTGGCCGAGGATCACCTGCTCCCACTCCTCGTAGAGGAACTCGGGGTCCCAGCGCTTCTCGTCGAGTTCGAGGAGGATCTGGCGGAGCGTGTCGAGGGCGACGCTGTCGTAGATGCGCTGCTTTCCGGCGCCGGAGAGGGTGTTCTCGTTCAGGACGCGGGCGGCGAGCTGGTCGATGTGCGTGATGTCGACCCTGGCCAGCTGCTCGGGTTCGAGGAGGTACGACAGGCGGGCGCGCAGGTCGGTGGTGAGGTTCTTGGTGAAGGTGGTGAGCAGGATCGGCTTGCTGTGCCCGGGAGGCAGCTGCTCGGCGAGGTGCCTGACGCGGTGCAGGGCGACGATGGTCTTGCCGGTGCCGGGGCCGCCGGAGACCCGGAAGGGACCGGTGTAGCGGCGGTCGACGAGCTTGGCCTGCGCGGGGTGCAGGAACGCCTTCCAGGCGCGGAAGTCGCCTTCTTCGAGGATGTCCTTGAGATCCTCGTCGATGGTGGTGACGGCGGTGCGGGCGAGGGCCGCGTCCAGGTCGTGCCGCTCCTCCTCGGGGAGCTTGACGTCGACGGGGGCGGTGATCTCCTTGCGGACCTCCTCGATCGGGAGCCCGGCGGCGAGGCCGTACAGGATGTCCTTGGTGAGGAGGGGGGCGCCGGAGACGAGGGCGTCGAGTTCGGTGCTCTCGGTGACCGCGAGGGCGAGGTCGATGAGCTGTTCGGCGACGCCGAGACCGCGCAGGTCGGCGGCGGTGAGACCGGCGAGGAGCGGCTCGGCCGCCGGGACGGGCGCCTCGGCAGCGGGCTCGGCCGTGGGCACCTCGGCGGCTTCGGGCTGTTCACGCTCCGCCGGGGTGAGCTTCATCCCGGCCCGCTGGAGGACGCTCTGGCCCACCACCGAGAGGTCCACGAACTCGATCTCGCCGGTGATGCGGTTGATCGCGACGGAGAGTTCTTCGTAGACGTGCTTGCGGTGCCGTACGGCGACGACCAGCCACTTCTCGCGGCCGTCGGCGTCGATGCCGATCTTGGCGAGGAGCGCCCGGTACGACTGGTCGATCTTGGCGCGGTGGACCCGGCCGTCGCCCTTGAGAGGCTTGAGATCGAGGCCGGGGTGGTCGGGGTTCTCCCGGAAGCGGTGGCAGAAGTCGTAGAACTTGCCCTTGACCGATCGGTCGAGCTTGTACAGCTCTTGTTCGGCCTTCTCGTACAGGCTGAGCCGTGCGGTCATCGGCGGGTCGGGCCTTCCGTGTCCGGGAGCAGGGTGAGCAGGGTGTCGAGGTGGTCCAGCCAGTCGGCCGCCGTGCGTACGGTCCAGCCGGCGCCCGTGTACGCGTCGTCCCGTTTGCGATGCTCGTCGCTGTCGTGGGCGTCGGAATCCACGACCACCGCGACCTTGGCGGGAGCACCGGGCCAGGCGAAGTCGGCCTGCCAGCCGCGCTCGCCCAGTTCGTGTCCGAAGACCGGGGCCTTCTTGCCCCGGGCGGCGAGGGTGCGGGCCAGCCGGGTGAGGTCGGAGTCGGGTTCGTCCTCTTCGAGCAGTTCGAGGATGTCCTCGTCCCAGGCGGCGTCGCGGATCAGGCCTGCCACCGCCTCTTCGAGAGAGGAGGACTCCGAAGGCCGCTGCGCCGCCTCGGGGATCTCGGCGGCGGGCGTGTCAGCCTCCTCGGTCGTCCCGGCGTGTGCCCGCGCGATCAGGGTTTCCAGTTCACCCGCCCCGCCGCCAACCCTTAGCACCTCCACCGCGAAGTCGGCGGCCACGCTACCGGCGAGCTGCACCCCGTCGCCGCCCGTGAAGGCGAGGAACTGGAGGAGGTTGGACCAGTACAGCCAGGACCGCCACCGGAGTTTGTGCGCGGCGGTGCCTAGCTGGTCTCCGTCGTGGTCGTCGAGTACGGCGAGAGCGCTCCAGCCGACCCCGCCCGTGCCGTCGGGTCCGCCGGAGGGGTCGACGGTGTAGAGCAGCGGCAGGCCGTGCTCGTCGGTGGCGTGCAGGACGAGGATCTCTCCGTCCCCGGCGGCGGGTTCGACGTCGGCCGCCGGGTCTCCGCCCTTCGCCAGGGAGCGGAGGGCGGCGCGCAGGGTCGCACGGGCCTGGCCGGGGCCGACGTTCTGCGCCAGTGTCCGGGGGTCGCCGAGCAGCCCGCCGACGAGCGCCTCGGCCCGCCGTCCCCACCGGCTCCGGGAAGGGTCACGGAGGTAGCCGAGCAGGGTGACGATGGGGTTGGTGAGGACCGCGTCGGCGAACTCGGTGCGGTCGCCGCCGAGTTCCTCGTACCAGTCCTTGGCGGAGTCCTGTCCGGTGCGCCGGTACGGCGGCCACACCGGAACGGCCGTGGCGCGGTCGCCCTTCTCGAAGAGTTCCAGGTCGTCCCAGGTGACCTGGAAGACGAGGGCTCCGCCGGCTCGCAGCCCGTCCCGTTTCACGCAGTCGGCCGCGATGCGGTTGTGGGCGCGGGAGGCGTGGTAGCGGTGGCCGTCGAGGAAGACGTGCACCTTCTGGGGGGTGCCGT
Source organism: Streptomyces sp. NPDC001068 (assembly GCF_042897315.1). Lineage (NCBI taxonomy): Bacteria > Bacillati > Actinomycetota > Actinomycetes > Kitasatosporales > Streptomycetaceae > Streptomyces > Streptomyces sp. NPDC001068. The sequence continues at coordinate 1,064,274 of NZ_JBIAYD010000001.1, forward strand.
CGGTGCGCTCGAAGGTGAAGTCGGTCCGGGTGAACTCCTCGTCGCGCTGGGCGGTCAGCCGCCAGGCCGCGGCCCCGGCGAAACGCAGCAGGCCGCTGTGAGCGCCGCTCTCCTCCAGGGAGGCGTCGTCCTGGCCGGTGCTCCAGGTGCGCAGCGCGGCGAGGAAGCGGGCCTCCAGGTCGGACTCGACCTGCTTGTCCAGGCCGATCGCCGCGGTGGTCGGGATCTCCTTGACGTCCCAGAGGCTGACGGGCTCGCCGTCGTCGCCGGTGACGGGGCGGCCGTTCTCGTCGACGGGTCCGAGGAGGCTGTTGATGATCTCCAGGGCCTCCTGGCGGGAGACCGCGTCCTGGTGGCGTTCCTCGGTGTAGCGGTGCAGGCAGCGATGGCAGGCGCGGCGCCCCTCCTCCTTGCAGGGGCAGGCCAGCAGCGTCTCGCGGGCGTCGGCGAGGGTGTCACGGAAGGCTGTGGGCCGGGTCAGCCGGTCGAGGTAGCCGGTGCCGCCCGGCAGGCGGTCGTACAGGACGAGGAAGTGCCGGGTCTCGCCGGTGGTGCGGTCGGGCATCCTGGCGAGGGTGGTGTCCAGATGGGCGGGGTCGCCGCCGAAGTGCCTGTCGACGCCGAGTCGCAGGGCGGCCCGGAAGGAGTGCACCTTCTCGTCGACGAGGACGGTCGCGGCGGGCAGCAGGACGCGCAGGGCCTCGGTGGTGAGCTGGTGGGCGAGGAGCACCGGTTCCTGCTTCGGCAGGTCCGGCCCCTTCTTGCTGCGGCGCAGCGGGCACCAGGGCTGGTGGTGCTTGACGGCCGGGTTGCGCACGGCGGAGGTGTCGAGGGCGTCGGTGTCGTGGTCGAAGACGGGCTTGCCGTCAGCGGTGGCGGCGCCGCAGGCGGTGCACACGTGGAAGGGCGCCAACCGAACATCGTGTCCGGCCAGTTGTTCGTCGGCGCGGGCGTCGAAGCGGAGCGGTCCGACGTTGATCCGGCGGATGACGGCCTTGCGGGAGTAGTCGATGCCGAAGGTCTCGCGGGTGTGCCGCCAGGACGCGCCGGGCTCGATGTGCTCCTCCGGGATGTCGACCGCGTCGACGACGGAGTAGAAGCGCTGCTCGCGGTCGTCCTTGTCGTCGCCGATACGGGCGTCGTCGCGCTTGTCGCGGGAGGTGACGGCAGTCGGCTCGATCACGTGGTGCAGGCAGGACCCGTCGTCGGCGATGCCGGTGCTGTGGCAGCGCGGGCACGGGTCGCGGTCCTCGGCTGCGTTCTCGGTGCGGACGTAGCCGCACTCCGGGCAGAACCGCCAGGGCGTCCAGTCCGGGCGGGTGGAGCTGCCGATCTCGATGCCGGTGATCTGGTGCTTGTAGCCGTTGACGTAGAACGTGTTGCCGGGCGCGAGTTCGGACAGGGCGTAGCGCTGGGGCCGCTCGTAGGCGCGCATCTTGGAGTCGAAGCGGTCCCGTCCGGTCCTCGGGTCGACGCCGTCGGGCCAGTACAGGGTGGCGTTGAGAGTGGTGACGGAGTCCAGGAGGGCGTAGTTCGGCAGCAGACCGAGGTCGCAGAGGGCCTGCTGGGAGGTGATCCGGCCGCGCTTGTTCATCCGCCCGCCGACAGCCCGGCGCTCGGCTTCGAGTTCTGCCTTGCGGATGCGCTGTTCGTCCTCGTCGTCGCGGAGTTCGCGGGCGGCCTCGTCGATGAAGGTGAGTCTGCGCCGCAGCTCCTCCTCACCACGCTTCCACTGCCGGCCGGCCTCCTCGACGGCGCCGCGCAGCTCGCGTGTGGCGTAGGCGCGCAGCTCGTCGGCGGCCTGCGGGCTGACGCCGGTGGGGAAGAGAGCGAGGAAGCCCTCGACCAGTTCGCCGGCACCGGCGAGGGCGGCCGCCACGAGGTCCACGAGATAGCCGGTGGGCCCGAACAGGCCGGACGCCTCGCGCGGGATCGCGGCGAGCGGCTGCCCGTCGGTGCGCTTGAGTCGCCCCTGCGCGGCGAGGTCGAGGAGGTGGGCGAGGTACTGCCGGCGCAGGATCTCGATGGCCGACAGATGGCTGCCCGGCGGCACGATCTGTCCGGCGATCATCTCGCGCGGCTGGTCCAGGTAGTACAGGTCGCGGCGGCTGCGGTCGGGGATGGTGAGGAGGAAGGCGTTCCCGGTGCGCCGGCCCGCGCGGCCGACCTGCTGGACGTAGTTGGCGGCGCGGCGCGGCAGCGCGGCGAGCACGACGGCCGACAGGTCGCCGATGTCGATGCCCATCTCCAGGGTGGGCGTGCAGGACAGCACGTTGGGGTCCTTGAACCCGGTGCCGTCCCGGAACGCGGCCTCGATGCGCTCCCGTTCGGGCCGCTTGAGCATGCCGGTGTGTTCGGCGGTGATCACCTGGTAGGTGCCGGCCTTGCGGTACAGCCGACGGTAGTAGTCCTCACGGTAGTCCCGGTCACGCTGGTGCAGGCCGAGCCCCTCCGGCCGGTTCCCGGCGACGAGCCTTCCTGTCCGACACCGGTAGGCGGGGCACTTCTGGCCGTCCCACTGCGCGAGCAGGGACGGGTGCACGGTCTGCTCCCAGAAGCACGAGGGGCAGCGCACGAACGCCTCGTTGACCTCGTCGTCCGTCAGCAGCTGTACGTCGACGGCGCCCGGCTTGAGCCCATAGATGCGCAGGGTGCCGTCGTCCGGGGTCCGTACGGCGAGCAGCCCCGCCTCGACGAGCTCGGGCAGCAGCCGCGACCAGAACTCGGCGGCCTGCTCACGCGGCAGGCCCAGGCTACGCTGCGCCCATCGCTCGTACCAGGAGAGCCGCCCGGTGGCGAAGTCGAACTCGCTGCGCGCCTTGGGGGCGTTGAGCAGGAAGACGGGCGCGGCGATGCCCTTGGGGAAGGCCTTCATACCGGTCGGCCGCTTGCCCCAGATGAAGTAGCGGCTGGTCCCGGCCTCCTTCAGATACCCGTCCAACCAGCGGTGGCCGATGGCACCGCGGGTCCGCAGCCGCTCCATGAAGATCCGCAGGAACCCGAGATAGCGTGCGTCGCCCAACGCCTCGGGGACGGGCAGTTGACCGCCCTTGCCGTACGGCGCGGTGTGCGCGGCCCGGACGATGCCGACGGCGGCGGCCGGGTCGGCGATACGCACCTGAGCGGCGGCGGTCCGCGTCAGTTCGAGCGTACGGCCGTTGCGCGACCGGAACCCGAACTCCATCAACGCCTCGAACGCGAACCGCTCCCCGATCAGCGACCACGTCTTGTGGTCCCCGCCCCGCCCCTGCCCGGACAGCAGCTTCTTCACGCCCTTGATGTCGTGCAGGTCGGTGGGGACGACGGCGGCAAGGGTCGTGCGGTCGGTGGTCGCGGCGACGACATCGGCGATCAGGTCGTTCAGCGCGGTAGGGGCGGTTTCGGAGAGGTGGCTCTTGAACAGGGCGCGCAGCGAGAAGGTGTACGACCGGCTCGCGACGAACCCGGCCCGGTGCGCGGCGTCCTGGACCGAGTCGTTGAACATCAGGGTCTTCGTCTCGCCCTGCTTCTTGTTCAGTTCCCCGCCGGTGAACAGCTGGGTGACGGAGGCAGCGGCGAGGGCGGCGGCGCCGGTACCGAGGAAGCGGATCGTGTTGCGCGAGCCGCAGGCCGGGCACCAGTCCTCCTCGGCGGCGGTGGTCGCGGTCTCCCCCAGGTACACCAGCACGAACGCGGAGTCGGCGCCGGCCAGTCGGGGGCTGCCGGTCTCCTGGTCGTAGTCGGCGATCGGGTCGGGCAGCCGCAGCCGACGCTTGGGCCCGTCCAGCACCCGGAGCTGTCCGGCCCCCGCCACACTGAGCGCATTGGCATCCGCCCGCCCGGCGGCCCGCCCCGCACCTTCCATCGGCGCGGCGGCGGAACCCTCCCTGGCCTCCCCGTCCGTGGCGGCGATGAGATTCCGCACCCGCATCTTGTCCTGGCTGACCGAGGCCCGCCGGATCTTGTGCGTGTCGACCTCGACGTCGAGGTCGTCGGACTCCGGTGTGAACACCGCCCAGCCGGAACGTCCGCAGTCACGGCAGTAGACGGCGGGCAGGAACAGGTTCGCCGCCTGCCCGGCGGTCGCGGTGGTGACGGGCGTCGTGCGTGCGGTCGCCTCCTCGGCGGTCTCGGGCGCGCCCGCCGCGTCCCACTGGAACTCGGCCTTGGGCCACGGCAGTACACCTCGCACGAGCCGGGACACCGACCGCGCCCACTGGTGCACCTCGACCTGCACGAAGGGTCGCGGCTCGTCGGGCGTGGACGATGGGTCGCGGGCGACGGACAGCAAGGCGACGAACCGGGCGAGCGCCTTCGCCGCCACCTCCGGGCGCAGGGTGATGGTTCGGCCCCACGCCTGCGCGCCCCGCCGCCACATCAGATCCAGCACCTCGGGCACGGACCGCACCTGCCCGTCGAACGCGTGCAGCACGGCGGCGGTCAGCGGATGCCGCTTCAGGAGGCGGCCGAGGGCGTACGGATCATCGGTGTACGGGCTGCCGGTGACGGCCTCGGCGAGAACGGCGAACTCCGCGTCACCGCGGGTCGGGTCGGGCAGGGCGGCCAACTGGTCGGGAGTCGGCACGGGCGCGAGCGGGTCGAAGTCGTCGCTGGGCAGGAACTCGTCGACGGTGAGCCGCTGTTCTCCGACGACCGCGTCCGGCGTGAACTCGGTGCCGAACACCTGACTCGCGACGGTGAGCAACTGCCGTACGCCGTCGGCGTCCGTCCCTGAGGCAAGGGTCGCGGACGTGGCCACCGGGCAGATACGGCCCAGGGGCCGCCCCTTCTCCGACGCCCCGACGGCGGAGGCCAGCCGGCGCAGCAGCATCGCCACGTCGGTGCCCTGCGCGCCGTCGTAGGTGTGGAACTCATCGACCACGACATACCGGATGTCCGACCCCGCCCACATCGCGGCGTCGTCCGCCCGCTGGAGCAGCAGGTCCAGCATCTTGTAGTTGGTGATCAGGACGTCCGGCGGGGTGACCTGCATGTCATACCGGTCGGTGTACACCCTGTCGTACCGGGTCGCCGCGCGCTCACCGATGTACAGACCCGCGCGGAGCTTGCTGAGCGCGGGTTCTTTGGTCAGCCGCCCGTTGATGCGCTGCGCCTGGTCGGTGGCGAGGGCGTTCATCGGGTACAGGAACACAGCCTTGATCCCGTTGTGCCCGGCCGCGCGCTCGCGAGCGCAGTGGTCGAGCACGGGGTACAGGAACGACTCGGTCTTACCGGATCCGGTGCCGGTGGTGACGAGGGTCGGGCGCGGGGTGCGCCCATCGGCGGAGGACAGCCGCTCGAAGGCGACGGCTTGATGGGCGTACGGCGTCCAGCCGTCCGTACGACGCCAGTCGAGGTAGGTCTCCCAGGAGGGGTCCGCCTGCACGAAGGGCGTGCGCAGGCGGAGGAACGGGCCCCGGAACATGCCGGAGTTGTCGTCCCCGAGGAAGCGGTGGAGCGCCTTCCGGGCCCCCTCGTCGGTGAGGGCGTAGGTGGTCGACAGGTACTGGAGAAGGCTCTCCTTCAGCCCCTCGGCTTCGAGCGTCGGCCTCACGGCTTCGGCACCTCCTGCTTGACCGGGTCCCACTCGCCCGCGGCCACGGCGGCATCGAGCCGCTTCTGGAAGTAGACGTGGGCTTCCCGCATCTCTGCCTCGCGGTCGGCCTTGTAGAAGGGGGCGGTGTAGCCGTCGGGGGCGGCGGTCTGGCGGGTGGGGTCGGCCATGTACTTCTCGAACTGCTTCCAGTGGTCCTTGTCCTGGCCGTGGCCGAAGGTGTAACGGTCCCCGGCGATCTTGCGCTCGGCGGCGTCGAACCAGGTCACACTGTCGAAGTCCTGCATGATCGGGAAGCGGGCCCGGTACATGGTGATGAGCGTGTCGGCGTCGATACCGAGCCAGACGGCAACGAGGGCGTCGATCTCGACGAGGGCGGCTCGGCGGGCGTACTCCGTGCGCAGGGGGGTGTCGCGCTGCCAGGTGGGGGTGGTGTCGTTGAGCTTCGTGGACATCTGGGGCCAGGTGCGGGCCCAGGGGTCGTTGTCGGCCCAGTTGGGGTCGTGGAGTTGCTGCCAGAGGTCGGCGTAGGCGGTGGTGAGGCAGTTGAGGCGGAGGGTTCGGAGGAGTAGGGCGGGGGCTAGGGGGTGGTGTTCTTGCGGAGCGAGCAGGCGCTTCGCCTGGGCGACATCGACATGTCCTACGCCAGCCGTTCGCACCATGTAGTCCGTAGGAATCGAGGACCAGAACCCGGCGAGTAGCGCTGTCAAGCGGCTCGAACCCGCCGTTGCCGAACGAACGGCGTGGATGTGAGCAGGGCCTGGCGGTACGAGCGCTCCGTACAAAGCGCGTTCAGTGTCAGCCGCGACTCGTTCCCGCCACGCCAGCCGGTAGAGGGACGTGTACGGCTTCGTCGCCCGCGCCAGGAGCACCCCGTCCACCAACTCGTACGGAACCTCCCGCGGCAGACACCCCGTCTTCTCGGCCAACGTCGCCTTCACCGCGCGGATCTCCTCGTCCGAAGCCCGCAGCCGCTCCAGTTCCGCACGATCCAGCCACCGGTCCTGCGTACCCAGATACGTGGCCTCATCCGCAACCCGCCGGTACTCCGACTCCGGGACTGCGTCCGACGACAGCTCCAGGTGGTTGAGTCCGCGCATCTCGCTGGCCCCCTGGCCGGGCTGCTTGAAGAACGGGTTGGCGACACCGATCTGCGGACCCTTGAGGATGACGTCCTCCCAGGTGTCCGCCTGGAAGTCCGAACGCTCCTCGGTCTTCGTGTTGTACTCAATCAGCCTGGCATCTTTGTTCGGTCCGTTCATGGGCTTCTTAGCGTTTGTCTCGTTCAACCCCTCCGAGATATCGGGCCGAGGATGCAGTTGCCCGAGACGCAGCGGGTAAGCCGCCAGGGCATCAATAGCCGGGTCCTCAGCAGTACTCACCGGAGTAAGCAAACGGGTCTGCCCAACAGGTACGTCGTGTTCACCAGACAGCCTCTGCCAGCGCGCGAGGGTGTCCGAGGTGACCCGGATGACACGCGCCAAGTGCGCTCGCTCGTCCCAGTCACCGGCGTACTTCACGCCCGGAGCGTCACCCTTTCCGTCGTGAGTCGCGGAGTGCCGTAGCGCCTCGACTGAGAAGAGCCAGGACAGATGCTCAAAGTTGATCTCCGCCGCCCGCGTGCCGTAGACATGCACGCCGAAGTGGCTGGACCGGCCTACAGGTGGAGGGAAGAACCGATTGCCCGCGTTGACGAAGTCACCGTGTACACGCAGCCTGTGATACGCGGCCTCGCGCAGGGCGGCCTCCCTGTCTCCGTTGAAGTGGGTATCTGGGTGTACCAGCCCTGCAGAACCAGCGCTCGCAGCGTGATCCCACACCTGACACATGAAGGCACGGTACAAATCTGGACGACTGCCTGAAATCAGCGGATACACCTGCGACGCCGCCAAATAGTCAGCCAACGTCAGCGTCGCCGTCAACTCGCCCAGCGTGTAAGCCGCCACCCCCGCCTTGCCCAGCTCAGCCGTGCGCAGCTCCTGCTTCTTCGCCGCCGGAGGCTTCTCTGTCAGCATGAACCACGGCTCGGACTCGGCGAGTACCGCGTTCTCCTTCCACTCCGGCCGCACCCAAGGCGGATTCCCCACCTGAAGGTCGAACCCCCCGCCCTCCGCGAACGCCAGCGCGAAGTCCAGCTCCCAGTGCAGGAAGCCCTGTTCCTCGGCGATGTCCGCCACGACCCGCATCCACGGGTACCGTGTCTTCGGGTCGAGCTGGTCCATCCACATCTCGTCGAGGAGCAGCTTCTCGTACTCCCCCAGGTCCTTGAGGTTGTCGAGGCCGGACCCGATGCTGCCGTCTGGCACCGGCCCCGTCCCCAGCATCGACTCCAGGAAGTCCAGCCAGTCGTTCAGATCCTTCAGCGGGATGAGAGGGCGCCGACGCTTCGGGCCAACGCTGCCGCTCGCCGCCTTCTTGCGTTGCTTGGGGACACCACCGGCCTCCTGGACCTCGTAGAAGTAGTCACCCTCGGCCTGCATGCCCGCGTCGTCGAGCGTCGGCTGGTCGCCGGCCATCTGGAACAGCAGCCCAGCCTCCACGAACCGGGGCGCGGGCTTGCTCGCCGCAGGTGCAGGCGAAGGCGCGGGCAGCGGTCGTACCTCCTCCGCCGCGGCCGGAGGAACTGCCTGCACCTCCCCAAACCCGCCCAGCAGCGACTCCACGTCGACGGACTCCGCCGCATACTCCCCGTCCGTGCCGTCGAGGAGCCCCACCTTGTCCACCGGCCAGAACCACAGCGCGCACCAGGCGTTCATCACCTGCTTGAGGCGCCAGTACGGTGTGTCCACGGCGTCGAAGAGGTCCGCGTAGACCTTCTCCTTCGTCTGCCGGGACCGGTGGGACTCCCCCTCGGCGCGGCGCAGGAAAGCGAACTCCTTGTCGGTCTCCTTGTCGGTCTCCGGGGCGGCGCCCCAGACGTCGATGCTGCGGGCAATCTCCCGCTCGGAGAGCTTCATGCGCTTGACGACGAGCTTCCAGAGGAACTCCGCACGCCGGGCTGCGTCCCGCAGCCGCGTGTACTGGGACGCGGCCTCGCCGCCGGTCTTCCGGTCCATCTTCGGCGTACCCGCCTGGGTGTACTTCCGCTCCGGCTTCTGGACGATGCCCTTCTTCCAGTCCTTGAGCCGGTCGACGCCTTCGCCCGCCAACTGCCCCAGCAGCTTCTTCGCGTCGCCGCTCGCGCCCGTGACCGCCGCCCAGCCGGGGGTGGGGAGGAGGAAGTGGTGGACCGCGCCGTCGGGGAGCGACAGCGGCCGGCCGCCCGACTCGTTGTCGCGGAACGGCAGTCGGGTCGGGGCCAGGGTGTCCTTGTCGACGGACCAGCGGGCCTTGCCCTTGTGCGGCGAGACGTCGTGCGCCTCGTACACCGCCCGCCGCCCGCCGATGAGCGAGTTTCCGTGCCGGAGGTGAAGCCCGAACCACGGGGCCCGCATCCCGGGGTGCATGGTGTTGAGCCAGAGGGAGACCTCGGCGAGCTCGACGCCCGTGGGGTTGAGGTCGACGCCGTACGCGTTGTGCAGGGCGATGTACGCCTTGACCTTCTGTTTCTCGGTCAGGGCCTGGGCGGTCGGGATGGAGCGGCCCAACTCGTCCTGGCGGCGCCGCAGATACTCCTCGGCGACCTGGTTGATCGCCTCGTTGAGGAAGGCTCCGGAACCGAGAGCGGGCTCGCAGATGCGGTATTGCAGGAGTTCGGAGGCGCGGGTCTTGACGACGTTCCCGGCCTCGTCCTTCTCCTGGTCGAGGCGGTGCTTGAGGGCCAGTTCGACGGTGACCTTGGTCAGTGACTCGGGGGTGTAGTACGACGCGGAGGTCTCCCGGTCGCGGCCGGCGAGACGGTAGACGAAGGTACCCGCCGGGTACTTCTTCGGGCCGCGCAGGCCCTTCTCCTCGCGGTCCCGCTCGTCGTACTCGACCCAGGTCTTCTCGTCGTATTCCCTGAGCCGGTGCGAGGGCACCAGCCAGGAGCCCTTCTCCGGCTCGCCGCCCTTGGCGACCTCGCACAGCTCCTGGTCGGCGATGATGCCGGTGTACGACATCAGGCCCTCGTAGACCGCGCCGAGCTGGTTGATACCGAGGTTGCGGTAGGAGATGAAGCCGCCGCGTTCGCCGCGCCGCCTGGCCTTCTTCATGGTGAGCAGGCGCAGCACCTCGTGCAGGGCGCTGTTGCGCAGCCGCAGGTCCAGCCAGGCCGGGCCGTCGGGGCCGTCCTCGTCGTGGCGCGGGTCGGGGGTGCCGAGGCCGATGAGTCGTACCGATGTCGGTTCGAAGAGCTCGCTGCGCAGCGGCTCGAAGCGCAGGCCCCGGCCCTCGCTGCGCTGCTTGGCTTTCTTCTTGCGGGTCTCGGCGTCGTCCTCGGGCCGCTCGTCCCAGGGTTCGGTGCCGTACTCGCGGTGGCCGTGGTTGACCTTGTTGAACAGGACGTCCAGGGACGCGTGCAGGTGGAAGCCGTTGCGGGCGGTCTCGTCCGTGAGCTGGGCATCCCGCTCGACGATCTCCCGCAGGCGGGCCACCGAGTAGCCGGCCTCGTAGGTGCCGTCGTCGGCCGGGAGGATGCCCAGTTCGGGGCGGGCCTCGGCGTACAGGAGGAACAGGATGCGGTAGAGGTAGCGCAGCGCCTCACGGGTGAGCCGGCGGGGGAACGGCTCGCCGGGCCGTTCGAGGTCGCGGGGGTCGAGTCCGGTCTCCTCCAGGCGGGCCAGCACCTCGTTGGCGATGATCTCGACGGACTTCTGGAGCCCCTGGCGCAGTTCACCGGAGACGCCGACCGCGTTGTCCCGGGACGCCTTGATCAGGGCGTCGATGGCGGGGCCCTTGCCGTCCTCGGCCGGGGCGAGCGCGTCGTGGCTGAACAGACCGGCGATCGTGGCGAGTTCGCCGTACTGCTTACGGTCGTAGCGCTCCAGGGCGGCATCGATGTTGACCGCCAGGTAGCGGCCCTCGCCCCACGCCTGGCGGTCAGCGAGGACGATCACCCCGCCGCAGAGCAGCAGGACGAAGCGGGGCGGGGTGCCGCCCTCGCCGCCGATCTCGCTCTGGAAGAGCCAGGTGGCGAGGGCGTGGCCGGATGCGTAGGTCTCGCCGCTGCCGACCGTGCGCAGGGGGTGGAGCAGGCGGCCGTAGGCCTCGGCGTCCAGCGCGGTGTCGTTACCCGCGGACCAGCCGCAGTCGACGGCGACGATACCTTCGCCGTGCCAGGCGACCTTGACGGTGTGGTCGCGTCCGGCCCGGTGGACGGTCAACTCGCGCGGGCCGGAGGGGGTTTCGGGGTCGGTGTCGAGACCCGGGTAGCCGAGGGCGGTGAGCACCTCGCGGTGCCAGGCGGCGACGCGCTCGCGCCACTCCTCGTCCTCGTAGGTGCTGCGACGCTCCTGGAAGCCGTCCTTGTCGGGGTATTCGTCGTCGTACGCGTCCGCCTTGGCCTGTTCGGCGAAGAACCCCCGGTACTTCTCGTCGAGGTAGACCGAGCGCAGACCACGCAGGGCGACCCGCGGGGTCGTGCGCTTGTCGTTCTCGTCGCTCTCGCGGTCCGCCCAGGCCGCGAAGACGCCCTTCTTCAGGCCGTCGGCGAGTTGCTCGGCGAAGTAGTGCGCGGACAGGTACTCGCCGCGGTTGGAGAAGGAGTCGAAGTCGGTGCTCATCGGGCGGTCGCCTCTCCGGCGTCGGGCAGGTCGGTCGCGGCGGGTCCGGCGGTGGGCGGCGCGGGAGTGGCGGCCAGGGGTTCGAGTACGGCCAAGAGCCTCAGGAGCGGGGCGCCGGAGGTGCGCAGGGAGCGGATCAGGGTCCGACGGCGGTCGGCCGTGAGGTTCACGTCGTTCTTCGCCTTCTGGGAGCGGCGGGCCGCCGGGGTGAACAGCGCGGCCTGCTTCCACTCGGTGACGCGCTTCTCGTACGGCGCGAGCACGGCGTCGATCCGCTGCCCGTACTCGGCCTCGCGTCCCTCCAGGAACCGGCGCGCCTCGCCGACCGCGGCCGGTACCTGCCGTTGGAGGGCCGCCAGGTTCACCGGGACGGCACGGCCGGGCATGCTCGGGCCGACCCGGCAGGCGGCGAGGAAGGCGTCGTCCATCCGGTAGGTGCGCGGGGCGTCCGGCACACCGGTCACCGCCATCCACTCGACGACGGTGGGGCGTCCAGCCGTGTTCGAGTAGATGCCCTGGACGAGGTAGACCGGGCCGTCGAGCGCGGCGGGCAGCTCAGGGGCGATGTCACCAGCCTGCTTCCGGTCCGGGTCGAAGGCGAGGACGAACGCCTCGTCGTGGCGGAGCGCGGCGAGCGCCTTGTCGGTCACCCAGTCCAGCACGGGGTGCACGTCGGAGACGTAGCCGACGTTGGGCCACTGGCTGCCGGACTCCTCGCGGGCCACCTGCAGGCGCTTGGCGGCGAGACCCTTGTCGAAGGTGAGGCGGATCCGCGCCTCCGTGTTGGCCGTGGGCATGATCTGCTGTTCGGTCAGATACGACTTGGGCAGCGCCTTCAGCCGGTAGAGGAGGTCCGACGGCGGCCGGAACGCGATCGTGCCGTCCTTCTCCCGCCGCAGCTTGAGGGCGATGTCGGGACTGATGGGGTCGCAGACCTGGCGGAGCGCCTCGTCGAAGTAGGCGGAGGTGGCCGGGGCGCCACCGGAGGTGCCGAACAGACTGGGCACGGTGGCGCGCGGGACGTCGTCCGTCGGCTTCTTCGCCCCGACGTTGCCCATCGCCCGCGCGAGCATCGCCTTCGCGCCGCCGCCCGCCGCGGCCGACTGCTTGATCGACTCCTCGACGGTACGACCGGCGATGAGGTCGCGGGTGAGGCGGTCGGCCTCCTCCTTCGCCCGGTAGATCCCGGTGACGGCCTCGGCGGTGCCCTCGATGCGGTGGGCCTCCTCCTCGCGGGCGAGGAGCTTGGCGCCGACGAGCCGGTCGTCGAGCGGGAGAGGTTCGCCGGTCGTGTCGTCGGTGCGCCACTCCGTGTCGTTGGTGAGGACCAGGGCCCGGAACTGCGGCTTCTGCCTCTGCCCATAGCGGTCGATACGGCCGTTGCGCTGTTCGATGCGGATCAGCGACCAGGGCAGGTCGTAGTGGATCAGCTGGTGGCACTGCTGGTGCAGGTTGACGCCTTCGGAGGCCACGTCACCGGTGAACAGGAGCCGGACGGGCTTCGTGGCCAGGCCGAACTCCTCGACGATGCGCTGCTGCTCCTCCTCGCCGGTGGCGTCGCCGTGCATGACCTCGACGACACCGCCGTACGCCTTCCACGGCTCGGATTCCTTCTCGGCCTGGTCGAGCTGCTTGGCGCGCGGGAAGCCGAGCCGGGCCGGGACGGTCTCGGCCAGCCACTTCAGGGTGGGGATGCGCTCGGAGAAGACGACGACGCGGGTGTCCGAACCCGGCTTGACGCCGATCTCCTCAAGGACCTCGACCAGGGCTTCAAGCTTGGACGAGTCGTCGTCACCGAGGTCGTTCGCAAGGCGGGCGAGGTCGACGATCGCCTTCTGCTCGGTCCGGCGCGCGGATTCCAGCTGCGCGGGATCCTGGCCCTTGCGGCCCTTCAAGGGCTTCGCGAGGGTCGCGGTCCGGGCGGCGACCGAGTGCTGGAAGGCACGGTGGGAGGAGAGGAACGCCTTCAGCAGGTTGTAGGCGACCATCGAGTCCACGCACACCGAGGAGGCCGCCGGGTCGCGCGGGATCCAGCGGGCAGCCAGCTCTTCGAGGACCGCCCGCTCCTTCTCGGTCGCCTTCGTGACCACCGGGAGGGAGGGGCCGCGGTCCGCCCAGGCGCCCTTGAGGGAGTCGCGTACCTCGCGGTCGGTCTTGGTACGCCGGATGTAGAGGTGGCCGAGGTCCTTCACGTCATACGAGGAGGAGTCGGCGATCGCCGCTTCGTCGAGCATGCCGATCAGCTCGGCGAAGGACTCGGCGTCCCCGTTGTGCGGGGTGGCGGAGGCGAGGACGAAGGCGTCGCTGCGGCGGGCCAGCAGGCGGGCCAGCTCGTTGTTCTTCGTGCCCCGGTTGACCAGGTTGTGGGACTCGTCGATGACGACGGCGTCCCAGTCGGTGTTCTCCAGATGGTGGGCGTAGACGTCGCTCTTGAGGGTGTCCACGGAGATGATCGCCCGCTTGAAGTAGGCGAACGGGTTCCGGCCGGCCGGGATGTCCTGCTGGATCCGCTGGATGCCGGTCGAGTCGAGGCGGACCAGCGGGATCGAGAAACGGGTCCACAGCTCGCGCTGGAACTGCTCCAGGACGTGCGCCGGAGTCACCACGAGGATGCGCTCGCCCCGGCCCCGGCGGATCAGCTCGGCGAGCAGGATGCCGATCTCCAGGGTCTTGCCGAGACCGACCACGTCCGCGACGAGCACCCGCGGCTGCGGGTTCTCCATCGACAGGGCCAGCTGAGCGGGGCGCAGCTGGTGCGTCTGCTCGTCCATGAGGAAGTTGCCGGCCAGCGCCAGGCCGTGCTCGGTCTGCGGCAGCGCGGTCTTGCGGATGACGGCCTCCAGGTAGAGACGCGCCTTGCGATGGTTGGGCGAGGAGTCAGGCACCAGACGGGTGTTGTCCGGGTCGAGCGGCTCGATGTGGTCCAGCTTCGCGTAGAAGACGGCGTCCATGCCGCGTACCAGCGAGGAGACGCCAGTGACCTCGACCATCCAGCCGTCGTACCTCGTCTCCGCGACCTTCTTCACCAGCCACTGCTCGTCGCGGACCAGGACCTGGGAGCCGGGGGCGAACCCCGCGCGGCGCGGTCCGGTCGTGGCGGGCGCGGCGGAGTCCGGTGTGGTGCCAGGTGCGGGGTCCGGTGCGGTGTGCTCGTGGACCGCCGAGTCCAAGGTGCCCTGACGCGCGGCGGCCGTACCGCCGTCCGCCCCCGTACCGTTCACGAACCGCTCCGTTCCCTCGTCGAAGTCTGTGACGTCCCGCATACCGTTTCCCACCGCCGCTTCCCCGTGCTCGCAGGTCACAGGGCCGACTGCATGGCGTACCTGGCCCTCAGCTCGTCGGCCACCTTCCGCGAGGCCGGCCGCCGGCCGGGCGTGCGGGGCGGGGCGGCGGGCGCGGGCTCCGCGGCAGGCACGACGACGGACTCGGCGTCGGCCTCCTGGGCCTCTTCCGGTTCGTCGTCCTCCCCCGGCTCGGGGCGGACCGGGCGGTCCAGCGGGCTGTCGTGTCCGTCCTCATCCACGACCTGGGTGTGCAGGTCCAGCGCGTCACCGTACTGCTCCGCGACGCGCTCCCACACACTCCGCTCGCCGAACGGTGCCGCGATGTCGATCAGCGCATATCGTGCCTCGACGGGTGTGGAGCCGGCGCCCTTCATCAGCGCCACGCAGCTCTCGGTGACCTCGGCGAGGCCCGGCCGGTCCCCCGGGGCACGCGCGAGCATCGCGATGACCAGGGGAAGCAGCTCCCCGGGGAGTCCTGAGAGGTCCGGCGGCTGGGTCTCGTCGGTCACCTTGGCGACGATCGCCGGCCAGCCGTTGCCGTCGTAGGGGTAATGGCCGGTAGCCGCGTACAGCAGAACCGTACCCAGGCCGTACACGTCGGCCGGAGTCCCCACCCTGGAACGGCCCAGCGCCTGTTCCGGCGGCATGCAACGGACCGTGCCGACGATCATGCCGTCCTGGGTGAGGGTGTCCTTGCTCGTGTCCATGAAGGCGCCCAGGCCGAAGTCGATCAGGATCGGGCCGTACTCGCCGAGCATCACGTTCTGCGGCTTGAGGTCGCGGTGCAGCAGATCGACCGCGTGCACCGCCTCCAGGCCCTCGGCGAGCAGCGCGCCGAGGCTGGCGACCAGCGGCACCGGGAGGGAGCCGGCACCGTCCACCTGTTCCTGGACGGTCCGTCCGGGCACGTACTCCACGGCCATCCACGGCTGGTCGGCATACGGGTCGGCGTCGAGAAAACGGGCCACCCGGTTGGTTCCGACGACGGTCCGGGCGATCAGCGCCTCCCGTTCGAAGCGCGCCCGGGTCGCCTGGTCGAGCCTGTCGTTCCTGATCACCTTGACCGCGACCGGATCGCCGCCGGGCGAGTAGGCCAGATAGACCTGTCCCATGCCCCCCGCGCCCAGCTTCCGCTCAACCGTGTACCGGCCGATCTGCGTGGGCCCCTCAGTCTTCACGCGCCGCGCCACCCTCTCGTGCCCACCTGTCCGGGCACGTCACACTTTCACCGGAGGTTCACCCTATCGCTGCGGCCGGAGTGCCGTCAGGGGCTCCGGGCAGGGCTTTCACCGTACGCACTCGCGCAGCTGCCGGGCGAAGGACGTCAGGTCCCGCATATCTTCCGGCGGCAGTGGATCGTCGCCGAAGTGGGCGATCCGGTTCCTGATGGCCTGCACTCGCTGGAGATGGTGGACGAACTGGCCCCGATCGAGCGCCGGACGGCCCAGGGCGGCCCAGTTCTGGTCCGCGCGCTGAGCCAGCGCGGGCCTCCGTTGGGTACCGTCCAGGAGGATGACGTAGTCGCCGAACATCAGGTCCTCGACCCTGCCGGTGCGGTGTTCCGGCTTGCGGTTGGTGGCCTGTACGGCGATGACGGCCTCCATGTCCAGCCGGGACCCCAGCCAGCGCCGCAGCAGTGACTCGATCTCCCCGAGGAGGAAAAAGGGGCGGGCGGTGTTCTGGAAGCGGCGGACGATCTCCTGGTAGGTGACGATGCCGGATATTCGGCCGTCCTGCCCCCGGACCAGCACATATCCATGATCGACGAGCATGGCCAGGCAGCTGAACAGGTCCTCCCGGCTGTCGAACACGGGCAGCGACTCCTGCTGCATCGCGTTCTCCAGAGTGGTGTCCCAGCCGTTCTCGTACATGAGGGCGATCGACTTCCACGTCACCACACCGTGGAGTTCGGTCATGTTGCTGACCACGGGGATCTGGTTGTAACCCTCGTGGCGCATCAGATAGGTGGCCTGGCTCAGCTCGGCACCACGGGAGACGCACTTGAGGCCACCCACCGCGGAGGGCAGGTCCTCCAGCAGAAGGCGCTGCGGCAGCGCCCCCGGGGGCAGCGGATCGGCCGGGATGGCAGGATCGTCCTCGGGCGCCGTCGTCACCGCGGTCGCGACCGGCACCAGGCGGACCCGGGCGAGAGTCGGGCAGGTCGAGAAGTCGGGGAGGGTGGTCAGTCCGGCGGCGGCCAGCGACTCGGTCATCTCCCGGATGACCCCGGCTTGCCGTACCCGGACCGCGAACAGGCCCAGCAGCTCGGACAGCGGTACTTCCGTCCCCTTGAGAGCGATCAGCTGTTCCGTCGTCGGCTTCCTCATCAACGGTCACCCTCGTCGTCCGGGGTGCCGCGGACGACCGTGGTGCGCTTGCCCATCGCCTGGTACACCAGGTCCTCCAGCGCCGTGGCGCGTGCCTCGAAGAACGTGACGTAGTCGTTCGCCCGCAGCGCCTTCGCGTCGATGAGATGGGTGGAGATCACGTCGTCGAACCATTCGGGACGCATGTCCGCCGCCGCGGCGAGGGGGTCCAGGTACCCGGCCGGAGCGCCGCTGAGGGCCTGTGCGGCACGGAGCGACAGTGGGGTCTTGTTGATCACTGAGCCGGCCGGGTAGCGCTCGTCGAGGTTCCGGCGTACCCAGTTCTTCGGGAAGATCTGGCGGACGTCGACGCCGTACTCCACCAGCCGGCCGGGAGCCATCGGGCCGTCTGTGTAGTGCCAGTCCACGGCGCCCTGCCGGATCAGGAGGGCGAAGATGCCCTTGTAGGCGGCGCTGTTGCGGGTCTTGAGGGTGCGCAGGCGCTCGGGGAAGAAATAGGCGTCGGTGATCGTGTCGGGGACTTCGCCGTCGTCGCGTATCCACGCGATGAGCTGCTCCACGTCACGGGTGAACCGGGTCTCGGTCGAGCCGCCGTACATCTCGCCCAGGACACCGCACCAGTACCACTGGGTGATCTTCTGTCTCGCCTCAGGGTTGTCGAGCTCGTCGCCGAGGACCGCCCGCACGGCGGCCAGCGGCACCACCTGGGTTCGGTACGGCAGATCCTCGGCGCGGACGATGCCCTGGGTCAGCAGGAACAGGCCGACCCACTCGAAGGCTTCCCGAAGACGCGGGGCGAGCTCCTCGAAGTCGTTCAGCGGGAGCTCCAGCAGGTCGCGCCGCTTACAGGAGACACCCACCGTGGGGTCCTGCTGCTTGAGGTTCCAGGTCCGTACCAGCGCCACCGCTTGGAGGAAGTCGCTGTTGCTCAGACCATCGTCGAGGCGGCCGAACACCTCGAACCGTTCCGCGAGGTGTTCCTTGATCGAATGCCAGGTGGAGAGAAGATCGTAGTAGTCGCCGGTACGGCTCGTGTACGCGGGATCCCCGGCGTAGCTGGCGGTGAGCAGCTCGAAGACGTTGAGCGGGACGCCCCCGGTGTTGACCCGCTCGAAGACGGCGCAGACGGCGTCCATGGGCGTCGCCGAGGACAGGTTGATCATCGGTACCTGGAACGACCGGACGGGGTGCAGCACCTGGTCCTCGAAGGCGGCCCACAGATCGAAGTTCCGCGCCTCGTCGGCCCTCTCGTACTCGCGGCGCCATGCGTTGACCCGCTGCGTGTCGAAGACGATGCGCAAGGGGAACAGCCCCGCCCCGCATTCGCCGGAGGAATCGCTGAGGTCGTGCACGATCTTGCGGCCGAAGTCCGCACGGAGGATCCGGTCCTCCGGCACCGACACGATCGACTCGTCTCGGTCGGACGGCGAACCGGTCGCTTTCGCTATGTCGACGTAGTACCAGCGGCGTACGGGCTTGCCCCGGGTGTCCACCGTCTTCACCGGCGCGTCCGCGACGTACAGCGCCTGGAACAGCGAGGTCAGCCGCTGCTGGCCGTCCAGCAGCAGCAGACCGGGCTCCCGTCCGGCAGCGGACTCCGCACCCGTGAGTGTCCTGGTACGGAACCGGGAGGCGCCGCCGGTCTCCAGTGTCATGGTGACGCCCAGCGGGTAATCGAGCGTCACTGTCGCGATGATGGCCCGAATACGGTCGTCGTCCCACTTCCAGTCCCGCTGAAAATCAGGGAGTTGAAGTCTTCCCGAGGCGACGTCACCGAGAAGTGCCTTGAGATTCGCGCTGTCCAGCCCTGCCACGTGCCCCACCCTCGCGTTCGTCGCGGACAAGGCATTCCATCAAGGCGCATGTGCAGCGTCAACCATAGTTTGACGCTGACTCACATCTTCGATGACTACAGATCCAGGTGACCGTGCATGCCCTTCTCACCGGATCACCGACGCCTACCGGTGACGCGGCAGGCCGAAAGTCGCCGTAGAACATGTCCTGCACGGAATCGCCCCAGGTACGCAACGGGTATGGTCCCCGCGGGATCCGGCCGCGTACACGCGGGAGATCCCGCGAGGGCGCGGAACGGGGGCGACGCGGGTGGGGTGGCGCGAGGAGATCGCGACGGCTCTGGGCGAGTTGATCAGGATCACGGGCGGCTCGGGAAGGCAGCCGCGCTGGCAACGGGTGGGGCGCGCGGTCCACACCAGAGAAGCCGGATGGTACGCGGTGGACCTGCGCGGTTCGGACATCGGACCGGATCAACTGGACGCCCTGCGACTGGCCGGCCCGGATTCGGACAACATCGAGACGCAGGGGTTCGTGGTCTCGGAGACGGTACAGAACGGCTCCTTGCTCACGCTGAAAGTCGCAGAATTCGCGGATCTTCCGGATGCGTATCTGTGGCTGCTGAAGCAACCACCGACCTTCCTCGTGGAGGCACTGCGGGACGGCATCGCCGGACTGGGCGAGAATCCGCTGGCCAACGTCCTGGCCGCAGGATCGATCGGCGGTACTTCCTCCGCCGACCCGGACCCTCCTGGGTTCCACCCCGCGCAGGGCCATGCGTACCGTGCGTGCCTGGGCCAGGGCGTGCACCTGGTGTGGGGTCCGCCGGGCACCGGCAAGACGACCGTGCTGAAGCGGGCGATCGGTGACCTGATCTCCCAGGGCGACCGTGTGCTGTTGGTGTCAGCCACCAACATCGCTGTGGACAACGCCCTGTTGGGCGTGGTGAGGGAGAACCGGCACGGATCCGGTGACATCGTCCGTGTCGGCCCGCCGCAACTCCGGGAAGTGGCGGACAATCCCACGGTGTCTCTGCCTCTCATGATCCGCGAGCGACTCACGGAGACGGCGGAGCGCAGGCGTGCCATCGAGGCCGCGCTGGTGGAGATACGAAACCGCGCCAAGGAACTGGCCGCGCTGGACACCTCCCTCGTCTGCTTCGATCCGACCGCGTACTTCGACGCGCTGAAGCTGTTGCGTACGCCCGGCCAGGACCCCCAGTCCGTGCGGGAACGCGCGGAGAGCGCCGCGTCCTTGCTGGAGGTAGCCGAGGCGGCCTTGGAAGCGGCCGAGAGAGCTGTGTCGGCGGCACAGCGGCACCGGGACGAAGCCGCGGAGTCCCGTCGTAAGTGGTCGGAGGTCGACCGCCTTGGCGACGAGCAGGCGCGGATCCTCGGAGCGGCGGAGCGAAAGGAAGCCGAGGCACTCCTGGCCGAGGAACAACTGCGTGACGTAGAAGAGGATTTGCGGCAGCTCGACAGCCAGCGGTCCATGGCCAGATGGCGGGCTCGGGAGAAGCGGCAGGCACTCCGCGATCAGGCGACCGCCCTGACGGAGGACGCCGGCCGGGCTCGCCGGACCGCCCAGGCCGCGCGTACGACGGCCGAAGCGCATGTCACCGCGTTGGAAGGGGAGCGGGCACAGCTGGCCGCCGGCATCACACACACCCGCGAGCAGATCGTCGCCCTGGAGGGGACGCTTGCTTCGGCGCAGTCGGCCCGCAGGGCGGCCGTTGCCGTCACTGCGACGAGCCGTGACGACGTCACCCGGCTGGAGAAAGCTGTTGTCCACGCCCTCGACGCGGCGGAACTCACCGGACTCTCCGACCGGCAGGGCTGGCCGACCCGCCATGCCCGCGCCGAGCAACTCCGGCCCCAGGTGACAGCCGACACCTCCCATCGGCCGGCGCTGGAGGCACAGTTCCAACAGGTTCAAGAGGAGTACGAACGCCTCGCCCGCAACGCCCAGGGCGAGATCATCAAGAGGGCCAGACTGGTCGCGACCACGCTCGCCAGGTTCAGGACCAACAAGGCGGTCTTCGAGGGCCCGTACGACGTCGTCCTGGTCGACGAGGCGGGGGCGGCGACGCTGCCGGAAGTGATCCTCGCGACGGCGAAGGCGTCCCGGACGGCCGTGCTGCTCGGTGACTTCATGCAGCTCGGGCCGGTCATCGAGGAGCAGCTGAAAGATCTCGACCGCCCGGATGTCAAGCGCTGGCTGCTCCCGGACGTCTTCGAACACTGCGGCATCCGGGAACCGGCGGACGCCCACCGGCACGCGGCGTGCGTCACCCTGAGCGAGCAGCACCGCTTCGGCCCGGCGGTTATGCGGCTGGCCAACTCGCTCGCCTACGGTGGACTGCTGCGAGGTGGCAAGCAGACCGCGGCACCGAGGCCGCCCGACGATCCGGAGATCGTGGTCGTCGACACCGACGGACTGCACGAGCTGGCAAGGCCGCACCTCACAGGCCGCAGGAGCGGCTGGTGGCCGGCCGGGACACTGATCGCCAGAGCCCTCGTGGACTACCACCGCGGCAAGGGCGAGGAGACCGGCATCGTCACACCGTACGGAACCCAGGCGGACGCGACTCTTGAGGCTCTGCGGGACGTGGAGAGCGGAGTCGGCCCTCTGGCCGAAGTGGGCACGGCGCACCGCTTCCAGGGCCGGGAGTTCCCCGTCGTCGTCTTCGACACGGTCGAGGGAATCGACGGACGCGAACTGTGGATGTCCCTGGCGCACCGCGAACCGGACGCGTCCGACTGGGCACGGAACGGAGTACGCCTGTTCAATGTGGCCGCCACCCGCGTCCAGACCCGTCTGTACATTCTCGGCAGCTGGGAACGGATGCAGACCGCGAGGAACGGCAGGGCCTTCACTCATCTGGCCGCGTTGGTCGGCACTCCCGGCGTACGACGGCTGAGAGCAAGCCACCTGATCACGCCGCCGCAGGACAAGGCCAGAGATCTCGGCGGTTTCGGAGCCGCGCTCGCCGACGTCCTGGCCCGGCACGTCGAAGTGACCGGCCTTGATGACGAACTGACCTTCTTCAGCACCTTCGAGGAGGAGATCGACAAGGCTCGCACCTCGATCTGGCTGTGGGCCCCATGGGTCGCGCGCCGGGTACGCGGCATTCTGCCGCTGCTGCGCGAGGCGGCGGGGCGGGGCGTGCGCGTGACCGTGTTCATCCGCGACGACACGGACCAGCTCCAGGCACGCCCGGACAACCAGAGCCTCATCGCCGACCTTCGGGCCGTCGTCGACACCGTCGTCCCCGTCAACGTCATGCACCAGAAGATCGCGGTGATCGACGAGCAGACGGTGATGATGGGCAGTCTCAACAGCCTGTCCCAGTCGTGGACTCGCGAGATCATGGTGACGATGCGAGGCGGCCACTTCGCGCGCAAGCTGCTGGAACACGAGCATGCCGAGCTGTTCGCCCGCCCCCCGAAATGTGCTCGCTGCGGTGGCACGAGCATCGAACTGCGCCGCCGCACGAACGGCACCTGGTTCTGGCGCTGCTATGACACGGTCTGCAAAGCCGGACCGAACGGCCGCAGCAACGCCTGGAACATGGATATTCGGTTGGGCCAGGGCCGATGTTAAGGGCCGTGCACCCAACCCGCACCGCGCAGAGACTCCGGCCTACCAGTGGCCACGGATCCAAAGACAAATGGAACGAGCGTCAAGAGGTGTTTGGTCCTCGGAAACACCCTTGCGACCCCGCTCAGCACTTCACCATGAAAGCACGGTCGGAACAGGCACCACCCGTCCAACCTGATTCCAGACCGGAAACAGGTCAAGTGGTCCCCCACTAGCCGCGAATCGCCAGGTCAGGCGACCTTTCCCGCAGGCTCCAGAATCGCCACGCACTCCACATGATGCGTCATCGGAAACAGATCGAACGCCCGCAGTGTCCGCACCCGGTACCCCCCGTCCCGGAAGTACGCCAGGTCGCGGGCCAGGGCCGCCGGGTCGCAGGCGACGTAGGCGATGCGGCGGGCGCCGAGGGAGGACAGGTGGGCGACCGTCTGGCGGCCGGCGCCCGCGCGGGGCGGGTCGAGGACGACGAGGTCGACCTCGGTGATCCCGGTGCGCGGCAGGACCGACTCGACCTTGCCCTGCTCGACGCGGACCCGGGGGAACCCCGCGAGGTTGTGGCGGGCGTCCTCCACCGCGCGCTTGCCGGACTCGATGCCGAGCACCGCGCCCTTCTCGCCGAGCCGGTCGGCGAGGGCGCCCGCGAACAGGCCGACGCCGCAGTAGAGGTCGAGGGCCATCTCGCCCTTGCGCGGGAGGAGGCCCTGCATGACCGCGGTGACCAGGGTGTCCGCCGCCTTCGGGTGGACCTGCCAGAAGCCGCCGCTGCCGACCCGGTGGGTACGCCCGTCGGCGCGCTCGCGCACGAAGCCGCGGCCGTGGACGCGGTGGATGCCGCCGTCGTTCTCGTCGACCCGCATGACGGAGACCGGCCGGTCGAGTTCGACGAGAGGGAGGCGGGCGCCGGGGCGGGGTTCCAGGATCACCATGCGGTCCTGGGAGCCGGTCGCGGCGATCGCGTCCACCGACACCATGCCCGACCAGTCGCGCTCCTCGATGCCCAGTTCGCTGACGCCCGGCGCCGCGATCATGCAGTGCTCGATCGGCTCCACGTCGTGCGAGCGGTGCCGGCGCAGACCGGCGTTGCCGTCCGCGTCGACCGCGTACTGCACGCGCGTGCGCCACTGCGGCACCTCGCCGGCGGGCAGCTTGTCGCCCTCGGCGGGCATCACCGTGCCGTCCCAGCCGACGTCCTCCGGCGTGAGACCGGCGAGCCGCTGCAGCTGCTCGGCGATCACCTCGCCCTTGAGCCGGCGCTGGGCGCCCGGCTTGGCGTGCTGCCAGTCGCAGCCGCCGCAGCGGCCGGGGCCGGCGTAGGGGCAGGGGGCCTCGACGCGGTCCTTGGAGGCGTCCACGATGTCGACGGCGTCGGCGCGCAGGAAGCGGGCCCCCTCCTCGCCCTCGGTCACCCGGGCCACCACCCGCTCGCCGGGCAGCGCGTGCCGGACGAACAGCACCTGGCCCTCGGCGGTCCTGGCGATGCAGTGCCCGCCGTGTGCGACCGGGCCCACCTCGACCTCGTACTCCGTCCCCACCAGAGATTTCTTCGGTTCTGCCTGCATGGCGGGGTGACTCCAGATCAGCGAGAGGGGGTACGGCCGCGCGCGGGCCGACGACAGCCCACCAGTCTACGTGCTCGGCGAAGGGGCCCGCCCCCGCTCGGGGCGGGCCGCCGGCTCATCCCCCGCTGTGCTCCTTCGGCCGGTGCTCGGCCGGACCGCGCCGGACCGCGCCCGGGGCGTTCCAGTCCTGCCGCTTGCGCGCCCGGTTCCTCGCGGCCTCAGAGGACGCCAGCTGGTAGGGCACCGAGGTCACCATGACGCCCGGGGTGAACAGCAGCCGGCCCTTGAGGCGCAGGGCGCTCTGGTTGTGCAGCAGGTGCTCGTACCAGTGGCCGACCACGTACTCGGGGATGATCACGGAGACCGCGTCCCGCGGGGACTTGGCGCGCAGGCCCTTGACGTACTCGATGATCGGCCGGGTGATCTCGCGGTAGGGCGAGTCGAGGACCTTCAGCGGTACGTCTATGCCGCGCCGTTCCCACTCCTCGCGCAGTGCCTTCGTCTCGGCCGGGTCGACGTTGACGGTGAGCGCCTCCAGGGTGTCCGAGCGCATCAGCTTGGCGTAGGCGAGGGCGCGCAGGGTGGGGCGGTGGATCTTGGAGATCAGGACGACCGAGTGCACGCGGGAGGGCCGGACCAGGTCGTCGTCGGGTTCCTGGGGGGCCGAGATCTCCTCGGAGACCCGGTCGTAGTGCTTTCGGATCGCGGTCATGGTCGCGTAGAAGATGCACATGCCGAGCAGCGCCACCCAGGCGCCGTGGGTGAACTTCGTGACCAGGACGACGACCAGCACCAGGCCGGTGAAGAAGGCGCCGAACGCGTTGATCGCGCGGGAGCGCGTCATGTGGCTGCGCTTGGCCGGGTCCTTCTCGGTCGCCAGGTGGCGGTTCCAGTGCCGGACCATGCCGGTCTGGCTGAGCGTGAAGGACACGAACACGCCGACGATGTACAGCTGGATCAGGCGGGTCGAGTCGGCGCCGTAGATGACCACCAGCAGGGCGGCGGCGCCGGCCAGGAGCACGATGCCGTTGGAGAAGGCCAGGCGGTCGCCGCGGGTGTGCAGCTGGCGGGGCAGGTAGCGGTCCTGGGCGAGGATCGAGCCGAGCAGCGGGAAGCCGTTGTAGGCCGTGTTCGCGGCCAGGAACAGGACCAGCGCGGTGGCGGCGGCGAGCACGATGAACAGGAAGCTGCCCTTGCCGAAGACGGCCTCGGCGACCTGGGAGATGACCGGGTTCTGGACGTATCCCGAGCCGACCCCGACGCCGTTGTGGATCAGGTCGGTGGCCGGGTTCTCGGCCATGCGGACCTTGGTGACCATGGCCAGCGCGATGATGCCGCAGAACATGGTGACGGCGAGCAGACCCATCATGGCCAGCGTGGTCGCCGCGTTCTTCGACTTCGGCTTGCGAAAGGCCGGGACGCCGTTGGAGATCGCCTCGACACCGGTGAGCGCGGCACATCCCGAGGAGAAGGCGCGCAGCAGGAGGAAGACGAGCGCGAAGCCCGCCAGTCCCTGGTGCTCGGCCCTGATGTGGAAGCCGGCGGTCGGCGCCCGCATGGTGTCCCCGAGGACCAGGCCCCGGAACGCACCCCACGCGATCATGATGAAGACACCGCCGACGAACACGTACGTCGGGATCGCGAAGAGTTTGCCGGACTCCTTCACCCCGCGCAGGTTCATCAGGGTCAGCAGCACGATCACGGTGACCGCGCAGAAGACCTTGTGCTCGACGACGAAGGGGATCGCCGAGCCGAGGTTCTCGATGCCGGAGGCGATGGAGACCGCGACGGTCAGCACGTAGTCGACGAGCAGGGCGCTTGCCACGGTGAGGCCGGCCTTGTTGCCGAGGTTGGTGGTGGCGACCTCGTAGTCGCCGCCGCCGCTCGGGTAGGCGTGCACGTTCTGCCGGTAGGAGGCGACCACGGTGAACATCAGCACGATGACCGCGAGCGCGATCCACGGGCTGAAGTGGTAGGCCGACACACCCGCGATGGACAGGACCAGCAGGACCTCCCCCGGCGCGTAGGCGACGGAGGACAGCGGGTCGGAGGCGAAGACGGGGAGTGCGATGCGCTTCGGCAGGAGCGTTTCGCCCAGCCGGTCACTGCGCAGAGCGCGCCCGATCAGGATCCGTTTGGGCACGTCGGTCAGTTTGGACACGAGAGAGCATCGTAGGCCTTCGACGTGGCAGGGCTCCAGCCGCATGGCGCGATCTGCCTCCCGAGTGAAAAAGGTGACGGCTGGAACTGCGGGTTCCGCGCCCTTCGCGTCATTCGTGCCTAGATGGCAGACCCCGCCTGTCATCGCACTTCGGAGGTCCCATGCCCGCGACCGCAGAACTGATCGGTGCCGCGGTGACCCTCCTCGGCCTCGGAATCCTCACCGCCTGCAGCGTGCGCAGCATCACTCGGCGATGAGCTTCGCCGAGGGGTGCCCGGCCGGGACGGTGCGTGTGTAGCTTGGGCCTCGGTCTGAGACCCTGATGGGGCTGAGCAGTAACTTTTGGACACCGGAAGGACGGTCGTGCACATCGTCATCATGGGCTGCGGCAGAGTGGGTTCCGCTCTAGCCCAGACCCTGGAGCAACAGGGGCACACGGTCGCCGTGATCGACCAGGACCCCACCGCCTTCCGCAGGCTGGGCCCGGGATTCGGCGGTCGCCGGGTCACCGGGGTCGGCTTCGACCAGGACACCCTGCGCGAAGCGGGCATCGAGGAGGCCGGCGCCTTCGCCGCCGTCTCCAGCGGTGACAACTCGAACATCATCTCGGCCCGGGTGGCCCGGGAGATGTTCGGCGTGGAGAACGTCGCGGCCCGTATCTACGACCCCCGGCGCGCCGAGGTCTACCAGCGCCTCGGCATCCCGACCGTCGCCACGGTCCGCTGGACCGCCGACCAGATGCTGCGCCGGCTGCTGCCCTCGGGCGCGGAGCCGCTGTGGCGCGACCCCACCGGCGGGGTGCAGCTCGCCGAGGTGCACGCCTCCCCGAAGTGGGTCGGCCACAAGATCAGCACACTGCAGGAGGAGACCGGTGTCCGGGTCGCGTTCCTGACCCGGCTCGGCGAGGCGATGGTGCCGACCTCGCAGACGGTGCTGCAGGAGGGCGACCTCGTGCACGTGATGATGCGCACGGACGACGTCGACAAGGTCGAGGCCGCCTTCGCCGGGGGTCCGGAAGAGGAGAGCGGTCACTGATGAGGGTCGCCATTGCCGGAGCCGGCGCCGTCGGCCGCTCGATCGCGGGCGAGCTGCTGGAGAACGGCCACGAGGTCCTGCTGATCGACAAGGCCCCGACCGCCATCTCGGTGGAGCGGGTCCCGCAGGCGGAGTGGCTGCTCGCCGACGCCTGCGAGATCACCTCCCTGGACGAGGCGGCGCTGCAGCGCTGCAACGTCGTGATCGCCGCGACGGGCGACGACAAGGTGAACCTGGTCGTCTCGCTCCTCGCGAAGACGGAGTACGGGGTTCCGCGCGTCGTCGCCCGGGTCAACAACCCGAAGAACGAGTGGCTCTTCAACGAGTCGTGGGGCGTGGACGTGGCCGTTTCGACGCCCCGCCTGATGTCCGCCCTGGTCGAGGAGGCGGTGAGCGTCGGCGACCTGGTCCGGCTGCTGCGCTTCAGCCACGGCGACGCCAACCTGGTGGAGCTGACGCTGCCCGAGGAGTCGGCCCTGGCCGGCACGCAGGTCGGGGACGTGGAGTGGCCCGAGGACACCTCGCTGGTCACGATCATCCGCGGCACCCGGGTCCTCACCCCCTCCCGCGAGGACTCCCTGGAGGCGGGCGACGAACTCCTCTTCGTCGCCGCCCAGGCCCGTGAGGAGCAGCTGGAGGACCTGCTGTCGGTACGGCGCGAAGAGGTCTGACACGGCGGTACGCACGAAGGGCGCCCTCCACCGCGGAGGGCGCCCTTCGTGCGTACCGACAGCCCGGTGCTACCTGCGGTGGCGTCCGCCGGAGGGCTCGCCGTTCTCCGCGGCCAGCGCGGCCTTGCGCTCCTCCTCGGCCTTCTCCTCCGCCTCCATCTCGGCGAAGACGTCGATCGGCGCCGGCGCCTTCGCCAGGAAGACCCAGGTGAGCCAGACCGCGAGCAGGAACGGCGGGATCTTCAACGCGACCAGCACCCAGCCGAGCTGGGCCGTGTTCGCCCACCAGTACAGCGGGAAGAGGATCGCGCACTTGGCGAGCAGGATCAGGCCCCAGGCCCAGCTGGCCTTGGCGTACGCCTTCTTGCGGCCGGGGTTGCGGGTGCGCCAGGAGAGGTTCTCCTTGAACACCGGTCCGAGGATCAGGCCGATCAGCGGCACCCCGCAGAGCGTGGTGATGATGTAGGCCAGTGCCAGGCCCAGCGTGTAGAGCATGCCGGGCAGGTAGAAGTCCTTGGCGTTGCCCGTCATCATCGCGAAGACGACACCGAAGGCGACGCCGAAGACGCCGCTGAAGGCGTGCTTGACGGTGTCCCTCATGGCCAGGCGGACCACGACCAGCACCACGGAGACCGCGAGGGCGGCGATCGCCGACCAGTGCAGGTCCTTGTTGATGGTGAAGATCGTGACGAACAGCAGGCCGGGCAGGACGGTCTCGACCATGCCGCGCACGCCGCCGAAGGCCTCGAACAGCGCGGCCTCGGTCACCGCTCGCGCGTCGTCCTTTGCCTGAGTTTCTTCGGTCGGCTTGTCGAGCGACGTCACCGGCTACTCCCTACCGAGGGGTCTCAGTTCGTACTTGGGGTTGAACAGCACCCGGCGGCCCCGGCTCAGCGAGATCCGGCCCGAAGCGATGAGCCTGCGCCCCGGTTCTATGCCCACGATGGAGCGCCGGCCGAGCCACACCACGTCCAGTGCCGCGGAGCCGTCGAACAGCTCGGCCTCCAGGGCCGGGACTCCGGCGCGCGGCCGCAGGGTGACCGTGCGCAAGGTACCAGTTACGGTGACGATCTGCCGGTCCTGGCAGTCGCCGATCCGGATACAGCCCGCCGTGTCGGCGGCCTCGCGCAGCTCCTCGGACTCCAGGTCCTCCTGCGACGAGGACAGCCGGCCCAGCATGCGCCGGAACCGGCCGGCCGGCTTTTCGGAACGAGGGACAGCACTCATGTCTGAAGCCTACCGGGGCTCACCGGCACCGCCGTAGTCCAGCTCACGTCCCGCCGCACTTCCGGGGCCGGCCGCCGGTCCGCCCCGCCGGCCGCGGCCGGTTCACCGCTCGAAGCGGTAGCCCATGCCCGGCTCGGTGATGAAGTGCTCCGGGTGCGAGGGGTCCGCCTCCAGTTTCCGGCGCAGCTGTGCCATGTAGACGCGCAGGTAGTTGGTCTCCGTCCCGTACGACGGTCCCCACACCTCCTGCAGCAGCTGCTTCTGGCTGACCAGCCGGCCGCTGTTGCGGACCAGCACCTCCAGCAGATGCCATTCCGTGGGGGTCAGCCGGACGTCCTTGCCCGCCCTGTTGACCTTCTTCGCGGCCAGGTCGACGGTGAACCCCGCGGTCTCCACCAGCACGTCGCCCTCACCGCCTCCGGCAGCCGGCTCGGCACGGCGGACGGCGGCCCGCAGCCGGGCCAGCAGCTCGTCCATGCCGAAGGGCTTGGTCACGTAGTCGTCCGCGCCCGCGTCGAGCGCCTCGACCTTCTCGTCGGAGGAGTGCCGGGCGGACAGCACCAGGATCGGCACCCGGGTCCAGCCGCGCAGCCCCTTGATCACCTCGACGCCGTCCATGTCGGGCAGGCCGAGGTCGAGGACGACCACGTCGGGGTGGCGGGAGGCGGCCAGTTCGAGGGCGGTACGGCCGTCGGGGGCCGCGTCGACGTCGTACTTGCGCGCCTTGAGGTTGATCACGAGGGCGCGCACGATCTGCGGCTCGTCGTCGACCACGAGCACACGGGTCATGAGGCCTGCCTTTCCGGTTCTGCCACGGCCTGTGCTGTCGCCTCCGCCGTGGGTTCTGCTGCTGCGGCGACCGATCCTGCCGCGCGGAGGGTGAGGACCATGGTGAGTCCGCCACCGGGCGTGTCCTCGGCGTCCAGGGTGCCGCCCATCGCCTCCGCGAAGCCCCGGGCGACCGCGAGCCCCAGGCCGACCCCGGCGCCGCGCGGGGCGTCGCCGCAGCGCTGGAAGGGCTCGAATATGCGTTCCTTGGCGTCGTCGGGCACGCCGGGCCCGCGGTCCACGATCCGCACCTCCACGCGGTCGGCGATGGCGCTGGCGGACACGACGACCACGTGGCCGGCCCGGTCGGCCGGGCTGTACTTCACGGCGTTCTCGACCAGGTTGGCCACCGACCGCTCCAGGAGCCCGGCGTCGGCCTCGACCATGGGCAGGGTCTCGGGGACGTCCAGTTCCACGCTGCCCTCCGGTACCCCGACCAGCGCCATCGGGACCACCTCGTCGAGGTCGGTCTCCCGGATGATCGGGGTGACGGTGCCGGTCTGCAGGCGGGACATGTCGAGCAGGTTGCCGACCAGGTGGTCGAGCCGGTCGGCGCCCTCCTCGATGCCCTCCAGCAGCTCCGCCCGGTCCTCCTCGGACCAGTCCACGTCCTCCGAGCGCAGCGAGGAGACCGCCGCCTTGATGCCGGCGAGCGGGGTCCGCAGGTCGTGGCTGACGGCTGCCAGCAGGGCCGTGCGGATCCGGTTGCCCTCGGCGAGCGCGCGGGCCCGTTCGGCCTCCTCCTGGAGCCGCCTGCGGTCCAGCACGACGGCCGCCTGCGCGGCGAAGGCGCCGAGCACCCGGCGGTTCTCGGCGGGCAGCACCCGGCCGGTGAGAGCGAGGGCCATGTGGTCGCCCACGGGCACGTCGACGTCGGCGTCCTCGGGCCGGGCCGGGGCCGGGCCGACGCCGGCCCGGCCCGCGCAGCTCCAGGGCTCGACGTCGCCCGCCCGTTCCAGGAGGGCGGCGGACTCCATGCCGAAGGTCTCCCGGACCCGTTCGAGCAGCTCCTCCAGTCCGGTCTCGCCGCGCAGCACGTTGCCGGCGAGCAGGGAGAGGATCTCGGACTCGGCGCGCAGCCGGGCCGCCTGGTGGGTGCGGCGGGCCGCGAGGTCCACGACCGAGGCGACGGACAGCGCGACCCCGAAGAAGACCACGATGGCCACGATGTTCTTCGGGTCGGCGACGGTCAGCCGGTGCAGGGGCGGGGTGTAGAAGTAGTTCAGCAGCAGGGACCCGAAGGCCGCCGAGGCCAGCGCCGGGAAGAGCCCGCCGAGCAGCGCCGCCGCGACCGTGAAGGTCAGGAAGAGCAGCATGTCGTTGGCGAGGCCGAGTTCGACGGTGTTCAGCAGCACCGCCATGGCGGCGGGGCCGACCAGGCCGACCAGCCAGCCCGCGATGATCCGGCCGCGCCCGAGCCGGGCGCCCCGGGCCACCGGCAGTCCCCGTCCCTTGGCGACCTCTTCGTGGGTGACGATGTGGACGTCCAGGTCGGGTCCCGACTCGCGGGCGACCGTGGCGCCGACGCCGGGCCCGAGCACGTACTGCCAGGCCTTGCGGCGGGAGGAGCCGAGCACGATCTGGGTGGCGTTGGCCCCGCGCGCGAAGTCCAGCAGGGCCGCCGGGATGTCCTCGCCGACGACCTGGTGGAAGGTGCCGCCGAGGTCCTCGACCAGGGTGCGCTGGACGGCGAGTTCCTTCGGGGACGCCGAGGTCAGGCCGTCGCTGCGGGAGATGTAGACGGCCAGGACCTCGCCGCCGGCGCCCTTCTCGGCGAGGCGTGCGGCCCGCCGGATCAGGGTGCGCCCCTCGGGGCCGCCGGTCAGCCCTACGACGATCCGCTCCCGGGAGCCCCAGATCGCGGAGACCCGGTGCTCGCTGCGGTACTGCTTGAGGTACTCGTCGGCCCGGTCGGCCACCCACAGCAGCGCGAGTTCGCGCAGGGCGGTCAGGTTGCCGGGCCGGAAGTAGTTGGACAGGGCCGCGTCGACCTTGTCGGACTTGTAGATGTTGCCGTGCGCCATGCGCCGGCGCAGCGCCTGGGGCGACATGTCGACCAGCTCGATCTGGTCCGCGCGCCGTACCACCTCGTCGGGCACGGTCTCACGCTGGCGCACGCCGGTGATGGACTCGACGACGTCGCCGAGGGACTCCAGGTGCTGGATGTTGACGGTGGAGACGACGTCGATGCCCGCGGCGAGCAGTTCCTCGACGTCCTGCCAGCGCTTGGCGTTGCGGGAGCCCGGGATGTTGGTGTGGGCGAGTTCGTCCACCAGGGCGACGGCGGGGGCGCGGCGCAGGACGGCGTCCACGTCCATCTCCGTGAAGGCGGCGTCCCGGTAGTCCAGCTCCTTGCGGGGAAGCTGTTCCAGGCCGTGCAGCATCACCTCGGTGCGCGGCCGGTTGTGATGCTCGACGTAGGCGACCACGCAGTCGGTGCCGCGCTCCACGCGCCGGTGGGCCTCGGAGAGCATGGCGTAGGTCTTGCCCACGCCCGGTGCCGCACCGAGATAGATCCGAAGCTTGCCGCGTGCCATGGTCCCATTGTCTTCCGCTTACCGCCGCCTACGCAGCGTCGACCTTACGGCCAACAATCGCGGCGAACGGGACGGGCGGGGCGACGGCGGGCATCTTTGACACAACCCTGATGTGCCCCGCGGGCCTCCCGGAGGGGGTCGCGGGGCACGCGGGGGCTCAGTTGGGGTTGTCGCCGTGGGTGAGGGTCTCCCAGGCCGTGAAGAGGTTGTTGGTGCCCGCGGGACGGTTGTTCTGGGTGAGGGTCTGGGTGTTGGTCATGGCGATGCCCAGCCGGTTGTGGAGGGCGTTGTAGCCGACCTCGGTGACGGGTCCGAGCCCGAGGTTCAGGGAGCCGCCGCAGAGCCAGCTCGGGGCGGCGGTGCCCAGCTGGTACTTGGACTGGAAGCCGAGTGCCTGCCGGAGCCGTTCGCCGACGTCCGTGCCGTACAGGTCCTGGCCCTGGATCCGGCTGGTCTCGGCGACGTGCGAGATCGAGGAGATGCCGTAGCCGGTGTGCGTGAAGTCCCGGCAGGTCTCCTGGGTGAGCCCGGTGACGAAGGTGGACTGGCCCTGCCAGTAGGAGACGATCTTGGCGGTGGTGTCGAGGTTCTGGCTGGGCACGGTCTTCGGCACCGATCCGTCGGAGGCCAGGTAGACGTAGGCGGCCGTGCGGGTGCGGAACCTGGCCATGGCCGAGTCGTACGACGCCTTGTCCTCCAGGAAGACGGAGATGCCGACGGCGGCCTCCGTCATCGTCAGCTCCCAGTTGCCGTTGGAGTTGGAGCCCTTGATCACGGTGGGCAGGTAGACGTTGCGCAGCATGGTGGCGAAGCGGCCCTCGTTGGCCCAGGTGCCGGTGTACGTGTACCTGATGAGCTCGGCGGCCTTGGGCCAGGAGGAGCCGGCCCAGCCGGTCTGCAGGGGCGCGTTGCTGTTGGTGTGACTGGTGATCGTGCCCGACCAGGCGTCCATGATCTGGATCGCCTTCTGGGCGTAGCGGGCGTCCTTGGTGATGTACCAGGCGAGGGCGTCGGTGTAGGCGGCGATCGCGTCCTCGCGCTCGTCGGTGCACCCGTAGTTGGGGTTCGAGTACGACCCGCACTCGACCGTCGCCCGGGGCGCCGGGGTCCGGTTCAGGTCGGCGTACTTGCTCGCCATCATCTGGTCGTAGGCCGACTTCCAGGGCTGGGCGCCGGCCAGCACCTCGGAGCGGGCGAAGTCCAGCTGGGCCTTGGAGACGGTGACTCCGGGGTGCACGAAGGTGCTGGGGGCCGAATGGGCGGCGGGGGCCGTGAAGGCTCCCAGGAGCAGGGCTCCGGCGGCCGCGAGCAGGGGGATGCGACGCACAGCGACTCCGTTCTACGTTCTCGTATGTGAACCTGGAGCGCCTCTGTGAACGAAGGCGTGCCGAGACCGTAGGTACGGACCAGACTTCCGTCAAGGTGTGAAGGAAGGGGCGGCCGTTCACACCCGCGAGTGCGGGCATGTGAAAGGGCCGCACCCGCAAGGGGTACGGCCCTCCGTCGCGCGCGGCGCCGTCAGCGGACCTCGGTGATCTCCGGTCCGCGCTGGAGCTGGCCCATGCCGCCGGAGAAGCGCGAGGACTCCTCCTGCTGGACGCCCTCGGGAACCATCTGGGCGTCGTTGGGCAGCTTCAGGACGATCGGGTCGCGGGGCGCCATCGGACCCTCGCCGCGGACCACCACGGTGTCCCGGAAGATCTGCTCGAGGAGCCCGGCGGCCTGCGGCTGCACCGCGCCCTGGCCGGAGATCACCCCGCGCAGGAACCAGCGCGGACCGTCCACGCCCACGAACCGGACGACCTGGTAGCCGCCCGTGCCGTCCGGCAGCTGCACCGGCACCTGGGCGCGCAGCTCCCAGCCCAGCGGACCCTCGACCTCGTCGACGATGCCGCCCTGCTGGGTGATGCCGGAGCCGATCTCCTCGCGCACCTCGCCCCAGATGCCCTCGCGCTTGGGAGCGGCGAAGGCCTGCAACTGCAC
The DNA here is from genome assembly GCF_042897315.1 of Streptomyces sp. NPDC001068. NCBI lineage: Bacteria > Bacillati > Actinomycetota > Actinomycetes > Kitasatosporales > Streptomycetaceae > Streptomyces > Streptomyces sp. NPDC001068. Next base: position 1,098,452 of record NZ_JBIAYD010000001.1, read on the forward strand.
GGCACTGTCCTTGAGCACCACGGTCGCGGCGACGATCGCGTCACCCGCGACCTCGACCCGCAGCTCCATGCCGTCGACGCCGGGCACGAACAGCCCGCCGAGGTCCACCCGGCCCTCGCCCGGCTCCCGCACCTCGGTGGCGTCCCACGGCCCGTCGGGCCGGGGCTCCGGCTCCAGGCGTACGCGCTCGCGCTCGCCCTCCACCTCGTCCGCCTCGGTGTCGACGCTGTCGACGACCTGCTCGGCCTCGCCGGCCGCGTCCTCGGCGGCACCCTTCTTGTTGCGACGTCCGAACACGTCACTGTCCTTCCCGGTCGGATACGACCGAAGCGTATCGATTCCCACCCGTCCGACCGCCCTCGGCGGCCTGACCGCTTGTGCCGCTCACGTCGTCCACCGCGGCATGCCCGCCGGTGGACCCGAAGCCCCCCTCGGCCCGCGCCGAATCGGGAAGCTCCGCCACCTCCTGGAAGCGGACCCTCTCGACCTGCTGGACGACCAGTTGGGCAATCCGGTCGAAGCGCTCGAACCGCACTGCCTCGCGCGGGTCGAGATTCACCACGATCACCTTGATCTCCCCACGGTACCCGGCATCAATCGTCCCCGGGGCATTCACGAGGGCCACGCCGCACCGGGCGGCCAGCCCCGAACGAGGGTGTACGAAGGCCGCGTACCCCTCCGGGAGGGCGATCGACACCCCCGTGGGCAGTACGGCCCGTTCACCGGGCTTCAGCTCGCACGCCTCGGTGGTCCGCAGATCGGCTCCCGCGTCCCCGGGGTGCTCGTACGCCGGAAGCGGTACGTCCGGGTCGACGCGGCGGATCAGGACGTCGAGCGGGCTCACGGTACGGACCGGGCCCGCGGGGTCCGGGGAGCTTGCGGGGTTCACGGGTTCACCTCGAAGGCGCGGCTGCGCCTGGTCCGGTCCGGGTCGTTCATGGCGGCCTTGATCTCTTCCTCGCGGCCGTGGTCGACGAAGTGCTCGACCGGCACCTCCACGAAGAGGGCCTCGGCACGGACCGCGACGGGTCCGTCCGGGCCGTCCAGGCGCCCGGTGGCGGTCGAGTAGATCTTCCGGCCGGCCACCGCGGCGACCTCGGCCGACACGTGCAGTGTGCTGCCCACCGGTACCGGTCGCACGAAGTCGGTCTCCAGCCGTCCGGTGACGGCGATCTTCCGCAGCAGCCAGTTCAGCGAGCCGAGCGTCTCGTCGAGGGCGCTGGCGAGCACACCGCCGTGCGCGAGGCCCGGGGCGCCCTGGTGGGCGGCGCGCACGGTGAACTCGGCGGTGAGGGACACCCCCTCGCCGGCCCGCACCTCCAGATGCAGCCCGTGCGCCTGCTCGTGACCGCATCCGAAACACTGTTCGTAGTGGGCGCCGATGAGCGCGCCGGGCGCGGGAGCGTCGGGGTGCCGTACCGGTTTCCGGGCACTGGCGGGAGGCTGAAGAGCTGCGGAACTACCACTCACAGGCGCAGACCTTACCCGCGCGTCCGATGAATCAGGACACCGTGCCAAGCTTGGCACCATGCAGCTCTCCGCCACCCCGTACGAAGAACGCCTCACGGCCCCCCGGTCGTGGTGGTTCCTCAGCTTCCTGATCGGCGTCTCGTGCGCCCTGGTCCTGCTGCCGTTCGGCACCCTGCCCACGCTCGGCGGTCTCGTGGGCGGCACGGCGGCGGCGGCCGTGGTGGCCAGTTCGTACGGTTCTCCCCGCATCCGCGTGGTGGGTGACTCGCTGATCGCGGGCGAGGCGAAGATCCCGGTGTCCGCGCTCGGGGAGTCGGAGATCCTGGACCCGGAGGAGGCGCGCGCCTGGCGCACGTACAAGGCCGACGTCCGCGCCTTCCTGCTGCTGCGCGCCTACATCCCGAGGGCCCTGCGCGTGGAGGTCACCGACCCCGCGGACCCGACGCCCTACCTGTACCTGTCGACGCGGGAGCCGGAGGCCCTGGCCGCGGCGATCGAGGCGGCCAGGAACGCCCAGGACAAGGCCGAGTAGACCCGGGCCGGCCCCGGAAGCCCCAGCGGGTACCGCGGGTCCCGGGAGCGGGCCGGCCGGTCCCGCCCGTCTCCCGGCCGCCGGCGGTCAGTCCCCGAAGTCCTCCGGCAGCTCGGCGATCGGCAGCGGCTGCGCCGGTTCCTCCAGCGGCGGCAGCTCCGGCAGCGCCGACCACGGCACCTGGATCTTTCTCAGGTCCGCCCGGATCCGCGCCGCGAGCTTCCTGGTGTCCCGCCGGTTCATGACCGCGCCCACCGCGGCGCCCACCATGAACGGCATCAGGTTGGGCAGGTCCCGCACCATCCGCTTCATGATCTGCTGGCGCAGTTCGCGCTTCATGTGCCCGCCGAGGGCGTTGTTGAGCGTCGACGGTTTCATCACGTCGATCCCGCGCTCCCCCGACCAGGAGGCCAGGTACGCGGTGCTGCGGTCCTTGAGGCCGCCCGGCGGCCTGACGCCGTAGACCTCGTGGAGCTCGGCGATCAGCTTCAGCTCGATCGCCGCCACCCCGGTGATCTCCGCGGCCAGCTCGGTCGGCATCGCCGGCGGCACCGGCAGCATCGCCGCGGCGCCGACCCCGGCCCCGACCGCGGAGGTCGCGGCCGCCGCGCCCGCCACCAGCTTGTCGGCGAGCTGCTCGGGCCCGAGGTCCGGGAACTGCCTGCGCAGCGCCGCGAGGTCGCGTACGGGGACACGAGGGGCGATCTCGATGATCCGGTCCGCGAGGTAGGCCAGCCCCGCTCTCGCCCGGCTGCCGCCCTTACGGACGCCTTCCCGGGCCAGATTCACGGCCTTGTCACGGATGCCCCCGGCCCGTCGCCATGCGACGGGCGCGGGCTGTTCCGCCGGCGCCGGGAGGTCACCCCGGTCGGCCGCCGGTTCGAGCGAGGCTCCCGGATCGGATGAGCCTCGCCCGTCGTCACGCGCGCGTGGGCCGTCGGACGGCCCCGAGTCCGCTCCCCGCAGGGGGAAACGGCGCTTCCGGGGTGGGGTCGAGCCAGTCATGCCCGACCCCTCCTCAGTCGCAGTCGCGGCAGATCGGCTGACCGTTCTTCTCCCGGGCCAGCTGGCTGCGGTGGTGCACCAGGAAGCAGCTCATGCAGGTGAACTCGTCCTGCTGCTTGGGCAGCACCCGGACGGCCAGCTCCTCGTTCGAGAGGTCCGCGCCGGGCAGCTCCAGGCCTTCGGCGGCCTCGAACTCGTCTACGTCCACCGAGGACGTGGACTTGTCGTTCCTCCGGGCCTTCAGCTCTTCAAGACTGTCCGAGTCGACGTCGTCGTCGGTCTTGCGTGGAGTGTCGTAATCGGTTGCCATGGTCGCTCTCCCCCTCTGGGTGTCTGCGGTGTCTCCAGCGCACGTAACGCGTGAGAGGCCGGACTTGTGCCCGACCTGAGGCGGAGATTTTGCCTCACATCAAGGTCTGTTACTCAATCGACACCCAACCGGATCCCTCGAGAGTGATCGGGTTGAATGGCGATGGGGACCGTACACGGTCCTCACGAGGCACCTCAAAGGCGCCTCACCCTGTACTTCCCGTGATCAAGACCCGTGAAAACAGGGATTTTACCGGCTTTATTCCCCTAGTCATGATCACGGAGAGTAGATGGCCGGAAATCCGCCCTTGTGATCGATCACACAGGGGGTACCACGGCACGCCGACTGAAAATTCCGCGCAAAGCGAACATCAGCCGCGAGTGTCGCGATCTTGTAACTGGTCAGATCGGCAGGGTGACCCGCATCACGAGACCTCCGCCCTCACGAGGCCGGGCCGCGATGTGCCCGCCGTGCGCCCGGGCCACGGACCGGACGATCGACAGACCGAGACCGACGCCCTTGTCGCTCCCCGTGCGCTCGGTACGGAGCCGCCGGAAGGGCTCGAACAGATTGTCGATCTCGTACGCCGGCACCACCGGACCCGTGTTCGACACGGACAGTACCGCCTGGCCGTGGTCGATCTCGGTGTCGACCTCGACCCAGCCGTCCTCGGCGACGTTGTAGCGCACCGCGTTCTGCACCAGGTTCAGCGCGATCCGCTCCAGCAGGACGCCGTTGCCCTGCACGACCGCCGGCTTGCGCGTGCCCCGGATGGTCACGCCCTTGGCCGCCGCCTCGGCGTGGACCTGGTCGACCGCCTGGGTGGCCACCTCGGCCAGGTCCACGGGTTTGCGCTCGACGATCTGGTTGTCGCTGCGGGCGAGCAGCAGCAGGCCCTCCACGAGCTGCTCGCTGCGTTCGTTGGTGGCCAGCAGGGTCTTGCCGAGCTGTTGCAGCTCCACGGGCGCGCCCGGGTCCGACAGATGCACTTCCAGGAGCGTGCGGTTGATCGCCAGCGGCGTGCGCAGCTCGTGGGAGGCGTTGCCGACGAAGCGCTGCTGGGCGGTGAAGGCCCGCTGCAGCCGCTCCAGCATGTCGTCGAAGGTGTCCGCGAGCTCCTTGAGCTCGTCGTCCGGGCCGTCCAGCTCGATCCGGCGGGAGAGGTCCGAGCCGGCCACCGCGCGGGCGGTGCGGGTGATCCGGCCGAGCGGGGACAGCACCCGCCCGGCCATCGCGTAACCGAACGCGAAGGCGATCACGGCCAGGCCCAGCAGGGCGAGCAGGGAACGGCTCAGCAGGTCGTCCAGGGCCGCCTGGCGCTGGTGGTCCACGCACCGGGCGATGGCGTTGTTGAAGTCCGGGACCGGCAGGCGGGCGGAACCGGCGATCGCCGAGCAGCTGTCGCTGGAGACGTTGACGTCCGTACCGCTGACGATCTTGAACAGCGGCTGGTTGCCGGTGCTGATCGCCTGCGCCGCGAGCAGGTAGATGATCGACAGCAGCAGGATGCCGGCGATCAGGAACATGCCGCCGTACAGCAGGGTGAGCCGTATCCGGATCGTCGGGCGCAGCCACGGGAAGACCGGCTGCGGTCTGCGGGGGTCCCAGGTGGGCTTGGGGGGTGCCTGCGCGGGTGCGGGGGTGGTCGCCACGGCCGTCAGATCCGGTAGCCCGAGCCGGGCACGGTGACGATCACCGCGGGCTCGCCCAGCTTGCGGCGCAGCGTCATCACGGTCACCCGCACGACGTTGGTGAAGGGGTCCGTGTTCTCGTCCCAGGCCTTCTCCAGGAGCTGCTCGGCGGAGACCACCGCACCCTCGCTGCGCATCAGGACCTCCAGGACCGCGAACTCCTTGGGCGCGAGCTGGACCTCCTTGCCGTCACGGAAGACCTCGCGGCGGTTCGGGTCGAGCTTGATGCCGGCGCGTTCGAGGACGGGGGGCAGCGGGACGCTGGTACGCCGGCCCAGGGCACGCACGCGTGCGATCAGCTCGCTGAACGCGAAGGGCTTGGGCAGGTAGTCGTCGGCGCCGATCTCCAGGCCCTCCACTCGGTCGCTGACGTCACCGGACGCGGTGAGCATCAGCACGCGCGTGGGCATGCCCAGCTCGACGATCCTGCGGCAGACGTCGTCGCCGTGCACGAGGGGGAGATCACGGTCGAGGACGACCACGTCGTAGTCGTTGACGCCGATACGCTCCAGGGCCGCCGCACCGTCGTACACGACGTCGACGGCCATGGCCTCCCGGCGCAGTCCGGTGGCCACCGCATCGGCGAGCAGTTGCTCGTCCTCGACGACGAGTACGCGCACGTCGCTTGTCCTTCCTCTGTCCACCCGCGTAGCGCGCACCGGCGCACGCGGGCAGTGATCTCCGTGGGGTGTGTGACCTCCATCCTGCCCTTTTCGGCCATAAGTCGGCAGTAAGGCAGGGGTGGTGACGGCAGGATCCGCGGGGCGGGGCGGGAATGCGGGATTTTCTCCTGCGGTTGAGGTTTCCACCGAAGGGCGCGAGGGGAGGACGGCATGTACACCCCGCGATCACGCTCTGCATGTGCCGCAGCACCATGCGGTACGTACATCGCCGCTACAGCAGAGTGGACGATGGGGGTGTCCGGCACCGTCGCCGCCCAGCACGGCAGCGCTGGGCACCCGCGTGAGACGTGATCGCCCCTTCAACGGCACACCCCCGTGCCACCGACCCACGACCCAGGACGAGGGGGCGCAGCATGGACGCATTCACCACAGGACTTCTGCAGCGCATAAAGGCGACCGAGTCCGACATCACCCGGGCTCGTGACGAGGGCGACGACTTCCTTGTCGAGGTGGAGCAGGCCGAGCTCGACGACCTGCACCGCCTCGCCGCCGAACATGGCGTGGAAGTCGCCGTGACCAGCGTCTGACAGTCCCGCACAGCAGCTCACGGCACGGGAGCAGGGCCCCGGCGAATCCAGCGCCGGGGCCCTGCTCATGCCTTGGCCCCTACCCGGGCCGTCCGTGTTCGACTCCCCGTACCGGAAGAAAACCGGTGTCCGACCGGCCGCACCGTCGGGACTCAGTCGTGCCAGGCTCCGAAGTCCTCCAGGAGCCGCTGGAGGGGTTCGAAGACGCCCGGGGTGGCCGCGACCGTCAGGTCACGGGACGGACGCTCTCCGGGCCGGCCGCCGGTGAGCGCGCCGGCCTCCCGGGCGACCAGGTCGCCCGCGCCCCAGTCCCACGCGTTCAGCCCGCGCTCGTAGTACCCGTCCAGCCGGCCGCAGGCCACGTCGCACAGGTCGATCGCCGCCGACCCGCTCCGGCGTACGTCGCGGAGCAGCGGGATCAGCCGGGCGGCGACCTCGGCCTGGTGGACGCGGACCTCCGTCACGTAGTTGAAGCCGGTCGACACCAGCGCCTGGTCCAGCGGCGGCGCGGGCCGGCAGCGCAGCTCACGCTCGCCCTCCCACGCCCCGGTCGCCCAGGCCCCACCGCCGCGTACCGCGTGGTACGTCTCGCCGCGCATGGGTGCCGCCACGACCCCGGCCACGGTCTCGCCGTCCTGCTCCGCCGCGATGGACACCGCCCAGGTCGGCAGCCCGTACAGATAGTTGACCGTGCCGTCGAGCGGGTCGATCACCCAGCGGATCCCGCTCGTGCCCTCGGTCGAGGCGCCCTCCTCGCCGAGGAAGCCGTCGTCCGGGCGGTGTCCGGAGATCAGGTCGGTGATCAGCTTCTCCGCCGCGATGTCCATCTCGGTCACGACGTCGATCGGGCTGGACTTGGTCCGGGCCACGGCCAGGTCGGCGGGCCGGCCGTCCCGCAGCAGCTCGCCCGCGCGGGCGGCGGCCTCCCGGGCCAGCCGGAGCAGTTCGGTGTGCAGGGCGTCGGTCACGGGGCTCCTCACGCGTACGGGCTGTCGGCGCCGGCCGCGGCCGGACGGGGGGCGCGCGCCGGGCAGCAGCCCACCGGGCACAGGTTGTGACTCGCGCCCAGTGCGCCCAGCGCGCACGGCGTGACCTCGCGCCCGCTCTCCACGCCCGCGCGCTCCAGGACCAGGTCGCGGATCGCGGCGGCGAACCGCGGGTCGGCCCCGACGGTCGCGGACCGCCGCACCGGCAGGCCCAGTTCGGCGGCCTTGGCCGTGGCCTCCGTGTCGAGGTCGTAGAGGACCTCCATGTGGTCGGAGACGAAGCCGATGGGGGCCATGACGACGGCCGGCACCCCGGCGCCGTGCAGCGCCTCCAGGTGGTCGCAGATGTCGGGCTCCAGCCACGGGGTCCCGGGGGCGCCGGAGCGGGACTGGTAGACGAGCCGCCAGGGGTGGTCCACGCCGGTGCGCTCGCGGACCGCGTCGGCGATCAGCTCGGCCACCTCCAGGTGCTCCTCGACGTACGCGCCGCCCTCCCCGTGGGCCTCGACCGGCCCCGAGGTGTCGGCGCTCGCGGTCGGGACGGAGTGCGTGGTGAAGGCGATGTGGGCGCCGGCCCGGACGTCCTCGGGGAGGTCGGCGAGGGACCGGAGCACCCCGTCGATCATGGGGTCCACGAAACCGGGGTGGTTGAAGTAGTGCCGCAGTTTGTCGACCTTCGGCGGTTCGATTCCCTCCGCGGCCAGCTCCGCCACCGAGTCGGCGAGGTTCTCGCGGTATTGGCGGCAGCCGGAGTACGAGGCGTAGGCGCTGGTGGCGAGCACCAGGACACGGCGGCGGCCGTCGGCGGCCATCTCGCGCAGGGTGTCCGTCAGGTACGGCGCCCAGTTGCGGTTGCCCCAGTAGATCGGCAGGTCCAGGCCGTGCTCGGCGAAGTCCTTGCGCAGGGCGTCCAGCAGGGCGCGGTTCTGGTCGTTGATCGGGCTGACCCCGCCGAACAGGAAGTAGTGCTGTCCGACCTCTTTGAGACGTTCCTTCGGGATACCGCGCCCACGCGTCACGTTCTCCAGGAACGGAACCACGTCGTCCGGGCCTTCCGGGCCGCCGAAGGAGAGCAGGAGCAGGGCGTCGTAGGGGGTGGCATCGAGCGCGTCTGACATGGGGCGATCCTGCCACCCGGCACTGACGGCCCGGAAACAGGCGCGTGAAGAGTCGGATTCGGGAGGTTTATCCCCAGTGCCGGCAGGGTGCTTCGACGCCCCCTTGCTCGTAAGCTGTACAGACCGCGAACACGCCTTACCACCCCCGTCGGAGACCCACGTGCCCAGCCCCTACCGCGCCCTCTTCGCCCTTCCCGGCACCAAGGGCTTCTCCGCCGCGGGCTTCGTCGGCCGGATGCCGCTGTCCATGATGGGCATCGGCGTGGTCACGATGATCTCCCAGATCAGCGGCCGGTACGGGCTGGCCGGCGCGCTCTCGGCCACCATCGCGCTGTCCGCCGCCGCGGTCGGGCCGCAGGTGTCCCGGCTGGTCGACCTGTACGGGCAGCGCCGCGTGCTGCGGCCGGCGACACTGCTCGCGCTGGTGGCGGCGGCCGGACTGCTCCTGGCCGCGCACTACGGGTGGCCGGACTGGATGCTGTTCGTCTGCGCCGCCGGGATCGGCGCGGTGCCGAGCCTGGGCGCGATGATCCGGGCCCGCTGGGCCGCCCTGTACGGGGGGACCCCGCAGCTGCACACCGCCTACTCGTTCGAGTCCGTCGTCGACGAGGTCTGCTTCATCTTCGGACCGATCATCTCCATCGGCCTGTCCACGGTGTGGTTCCCGGAGGCGGGACCGCTGCTGGCCGCCTGCTTCCTGGCCGCCGGCGTCCTCTGGCTGACCTCCCAGCGCGCCACGGAACCCGCGCCGCACCCGCGCGAGCACGACACCCGCGGCTCCGCGCTGCGCGCACCCGGCCTGCAGGTCCTGGTGGCGACCTTCGTGGCCACCGGAGCGATCTTCGGGGCGGTCGACGTGGTGACCGTCGCCTTCGCCGACGAACGCGGCCACAAGGGCGCCGCGAGCGTGGTCCTGGCGCTGTACGCGGCGGGCTCCTGCCTGGCCGGGGCCGTGTTCGGCCTGTTGCGGTTCGCGGGGAAGCCGGAACGCAGGTGGCTGCTGGGCATATGTGCGATGGCCGTGAGTATGATCCCCCTCCTACTGGTCGGAAACTTGCCGCTTCTGGCCGTGGCGCTGTTCGTTGCGGGCCTGTCCATCGCACCGACGATGATCACGACGATGTCCCTCATCGAAAAGCACGTACCTCGCGCGAAGCTCACCGAGGGCATGACCTGGGTGAGCACCGGCCTCGCGGTCGGCGTGGCGCTCGGCTCCTCGGTCGCCGGCTGGGTGATCGACGCTGCCGGGGCCCGCGCCGGGTACGGGGTTCCGGCCGTGTCCGGGGCCGTCGCGGTCGCGGTCGGTTTCCTCGGGTACCGCCGGCTCAACAGGCCGGTCACGCGTCGGGGAGGCACCGTTGAGCAGTACAGCGAGCGGGAAGAGCGGCACGTGGCGTAACTGGGGCGGAACCGTCACGGTCAGTCCCGCGCGGGAGGTCACCCCCGCCTCCGTGGACGAGCTGGCGGCGGCGGTACGGCAGGCGGCCGAGGACGGCCTGCGGGTGAAGCCGGTCGGCAGCGGCCACTCCTTCACCTCGATCGCCGCGACCGACGGCCTCTCGATCCGCCCTCAGCTGCTGACCGGGATCCGCGCGATCGACCGCACGGCCATGACCGTCACGGTCGAGGCCGGCACCCCCCTCAAGAGGCTCAACATGGCACTGGCCCGCGAGGGCCTGTCGCTCACCAACATGGGCGACATCATGGAGCAGACGGTCTCCGGGGCCACCAGCACCGGCACCCACGGCACGGGGCGTTCGTCCGGCTCGCTCGCGGCCCAGATCAGGGCGCTCGAACTGGTCACCGCCGACGGCTCGGTGCTCACCTGCTCCGCGGACGGCACGGAGGAGGAACGGGCCGTCTTCGCGGCCGCGCGGATCGGCCTCGGCGCGCTCGGGGTCGTCACCGCGATCACCTTCGCCGTGGAGCCGCTCTTCCTGCTCAGCGCGCGCGAGGAACCGATGCCCCTGGACCGGGTCCTCGCCGAGTTCGACCAGCTCTGGTCCGAGAACGAGCACTTCGAGTTCTACTGGTTCCCGCACACCGGCAGCACCAACACCAAGCGCAACAACCGCAGCGCCGGCCCGCCGCAGCCGGTGAGCCGGCTGGCCGGCTGGTTCGAGGACGAGTTCCTCTCCAACGGCCTCTTCCAGGGGGTGCAGTTGCTCGGCCGGGCGGTGCCCGCCGTCGTCCCGACGGTCGCCCGTGTCTCCAGCAGGGCGCTCTCCGCACGGACGTACACCGACATCCCCTACAAGGTCTTCACCTCGCCGCGCCGGGTGCGCTTCGTGGAGATGGAGTACGCGGTGCCGCGCGAGGCCCTGGTGGACACGGTGCGGGAACTGCGGGCGATGGTCGACCGCTCCGGTCTCAGGATCAACTTCCCGGTCGAGGTCCGCACCGCCCCGGCCGACGACATCGCCCTGTCCACCGCCTCCGGCCGGGACAGCGCGTACGTCGCGGTCCACATGTACCGGGGCACCCCGTACCAGGCGTACTTCACCGCCGCCGAGCGCATCTTCACCGCGCACGAGGGGCGCCCGCACTGGGGCAAGGTGCACACCAGGGACGCGGAGTACTTCGCGAAGGCCTACCCGCGATTCGGCGAGTTCACCGCGTTGCGGGATCGGCTCGACCCGGAACGGCTGTTCCAGAACGACTACTTGCGGAGGGTTCTGGGTCAGTAGCCGAGGGAGCGGTGGCCGAGGGGGCCGGGTCCGGCTCGCCGCTTTCCGGCTCGCTCGGCGACGGCGCCGGGGTGGTGACCTCCCCGCTCGCGGGGGTCCGCACCTCGCCCGAGGAGGACGACGGCGACGGAGTGGGCGAAGTGGCCCGCCCGTCACCGGACTTCGGACCGGGAGAGTCCGACGGGCTCTCCGGGGAGGGGGAGTCGGAGGTGGCCGCCGGCTTCGACGGCCCGCCGCCGCCGGTCACGGCGCCGCTGACCGTCGTACCGGAGCCACCGCTGAAACTGCTCCCGGCGACCAGCTCGTAGGTCGTGATACCGGCCATGGCCACCGCGAACACGAGGGCCGCCGCCACTGCCGGACGGCGCCAGGTCCGGACGCGGGCGCGGTAGACGGTGCCCTCGGTGAACTCACCGGGCGCCGGGGGCGCCTGCTCCCGAGGACGGGGCGTCACCTTCGCGTCGCGCAGCTGCTCCCCGGTGCGACTGAGGAAGTGCTGGAACAGCGTGCCGCCGCAGGTGGCGACGACGCTGACCACCCCGGCGCCGAGGATCGTGCCGTACACCCCCACGGAGGAGGCGAGTTTGGCGGCCACGACCGCGGCCACCGCGCTGCCCGCGACCTGGGGCACGCTGAGGTCGATCCGCTTCCGACCACCCGTCACCTCCTCTCCCGCACTGGACTGGTCACCAAAACCGGGCCTTTCGCGCATTCCCGAACCTTGCCTGCCTTTCCCGTGCTTGTTCGACCGACTGCATGAGAAAGGGACGTACGAGCGAAACCATTGGTTCCGTTTCTCCGGATTGCGTGAAGTACGCCACGTTCAAGATCGCCAGGAGTGGGCAACCGGCGGCCCGGGAAGGCTCGTTGCCAGAAGTTGGGCGGCGCGCCAATCCACGCACGTGGCCCGAATGGAGTACTGTTGCGAGCCCTGGGTCCGGTCTCCCGCCAGGGCGTCCGCGGCCTTGTGGGACCGCCGGGAGGGGGCTAGTTGCACAGGGTGACGGAGTTGGTCACTTAGCGTTGCGAATAGGTAACCGTGCCATAACGGCGCACCCGGGCCTGTGCCCGACACGCCGGGCAACTCGGCAAGGTTGTGGCAGGCTGCACCCGGGCAGGCCACACTCGACTAGCGGAAGCAGCGACGCACGTGACGTCGGCAGGCACCACCCGGGAGGTCCCCATGCCCGAACTGCGTGTCGTGGCCGTCTCCAATGACGGCACACGGCTGGTGCTCAAGGCTGCCGACTCTACGGAGTACACGCTTCCGATCGACGAACGGCTCCGTGCCGCCGTACGCGGCGACCGGCCCCGGCTCGGCCAGATCGAGATCGAGGTCGAGAGCCATCTCCGGCCCCGAGACATCCAGGCGCGGATACGGGCGGGCGCGACCGCGGAAGAGGTCGCGCAACTCGCCGGGATCCCCGTCGACCGGGTGCGGCGCTTCGAGGGTCCGGTACTGGCCGAGCGCGCCTTCATGGCCGAGCGGGCCCGCAAGACGCCGGTCCGCCGGCCCGGCGAGAACTCCGGACCGCTGCTCGGCGAGGCCGTGCAGGAACGGCTGGTGCTGCGCGGCGCCGACAAGGACACCGTGCAGTGGGACTCCTGGCGCCGCGACGACGGCACCTGGGAGGTCCTCCTCGTCTACCGGGTCGCGGGCGAACCGCACTCGGCGAGCTGGACCTACGACCCGCCCCGGCGGCTCGTCCAGGCCGTGGACGACGAGGCGCGGTCCCTCATCGGCGAGTCCGACGACCTCGCGGTACCGGAGCCCAGCTTTCCGTTCGTGCCGCGGATCGCGCGGCTGCCGCGGGACCGCCCGCTGGACCGCGGCGGTGACCGGGACCGGCCGAGCCTGCCCGCCCAACCGTCCGAACCTCTCGAGGAGACGACGAGCGAACGGGACTCGCTGACCAGCCTGCTGGAGGCGGTACCGAGCTTCCGTGGCGACATGGTCGTTCCGGAACGCCCCACCGAGACCGTCCCGGAGGAACCCGCTCCGGAACCGGTGACGGAGGAGCCTCCGGCGCCCGCGGCCTCGGCCGGCTCCGCCTACGCGGACGTCCTCATGCCCCGCTCCGTCGGCAGCCACCGCGACCGGCTGATCGGTGCCACCGACCGCCAGGCCGAGGCCGACGGCGTCCGTCCGGGTCGCCGGGCCGCGGTGCCGAGCTGGGACGAGATCGTCTTCGGCACCCGGCGCAAGAAGCAGGAGTAGGCGCGAAAGGCAGGATCCGCACGGGCGCAGACCGTGCGGGAGGGGGCACGCGCGCATACCCCCTCCCGCCGCTCCCCTGCCGCGGGCCGGGACCGGCTACTGCGGGCCGGGACCGGCTACTGCGGGCCGGGGCCGACCGCGACCGGACGGGCCGGGTCCGCGGACCATTCCGACCATGAACCGACGTACAGCGCCGCGTCGATGCCCGCCACGGCCAGCGCCAGCACCTCGTGCGCCGCCGAGACACCCGAGCCGCAGTAGACGCCCACCGGAGCCGCCTCCACGGCACCCAGGGCCTTGAAGCGGTCCCTCAGCACCCCGGCCGACAGGAACCGGCCGTCCGGGCCGACGTTCTCCGTGGTCGGCGCGGAGACGGCGCCCGGGATGTGCCCGCCGATCCGGTCGATCGGCTCCACCTCGCCCCGGTACCGCTCCCCCGCGCGGGCGTCGAACAGCACACCCGCACGGGCCAGCGCGGCCGCCCCGTCCGCGTCGAGCAACTCCAGGGCACCGGGCGCCGGTTCGAAGTCACCCGCGGCCGGCTCGGCGGCGTCAGCCGAAAGAGCGCCTTCCCAGGACGGCAACCCGCCGTCCAGGACCCGCACGTCCGGGTGACCCGCCCAGCGCAGCAGCCACCAGGCGCGCGCCGCCGCCCAGCCGTGCCCGCCGTCGTACACGACCACCGGCCGGCGCGCCGACACACCCGCACGGCGCATCGCCGCCGCGAAGACGGCCAGGTCGGGCAGGGGATGCCGGCCGCGCCCCACGGGTGCGGCGGCCAGCTCCGAGTCCAGGTCCACGTAGTGGGCGCCCGGAAGGTGCCCGGCGGCGTACTCGGCGCGGCCGTCGAAGGCCGCCCCGCCCCGCGTGGTCAGCTGCCAGCGCACGTCCAGCAGGACGGGCGGTTTCGGCCCGGCCAGGTCGTCGGCGAGTTCGGTTGTGGTGATGATGGCTTCCATGGCCCCATCCTTACGCCAGGGGTGGCCGCAACGTCCAGGTACGACTACTCTGCTCGGCCGGACAGGCTCGATCACCGGGCGTGCGGGATCGGGCACATGCTGTACGGCTGATGGACACTCGGCGGCAATCGACCGGAAACGGGCGAGAATCGGCAGACCAGGCATCCTCGCGGCGAAGGCCGCCGCCACCGCCTGGGCACAGGCCGCCACGGAGGGTGCGAGCATCGGCACGGGGCGTGCCCGCGGCTGCGGCACAGCCGGTCCGGAGAGCGGAAGCGACACGGCCACCGCGAGGGGCCGAGGAGAGAGTGACGATGACCGAGGTACGGGGTTCGGCCGGCCCGCACGGCGGTACACACGTTCGGCGCGCGCCCGGCACCCCCTGCTGGGTGAGTCTGATGGTGCACGGCTTGACCGCGACCGAGAGGTTCTACGAGGCCCTGTTCGGCTGGGAGTTCCAGCCCGGACCGCAGCAGCTCGGCCCCTACGTCCGGGCGCTGCTGGACGGACAGGACGTCGCGGGCATCGGGCAGCTCCCGCCGGAACTGCACCTGCCGATCGCCTGGACGCCGTACTTCGCGTCGACGGACGTGGACCTGGCGGCCGAGACGGCCAGGCTGTGCGGTGGCACGGTGGGGGTCGGCCCGCTGGACGCCGCCGAGGCCGGGCGGATGGCCATCGGCTCCGACCCGTCGGGCGCGGTGTTCGGCATCTGGCAGGCCTCCGCCCACCTGGGCACGGCCATCACCGGTGTCCCCGGCACCCCGGCCTGGAACGAGCTGCTCACCTTCGAGACGGCGAGCGTCGCCAAGTTCTACGAGGCGGTGTTCGGGTACGAGGAGGACCCGGTGGTCTCCGCCGACTTCGACTACGTGACCCTGCACGCCGAGGGCCGCCCGGTGGCCGGGATCCACGGCGTCGGTCTCTCGCTCCCCCGGGACCGCGGGCCGCACTGGCTGACGTACTTCGAGGTGGCCGACGCGGACGCGACCCTGCGCGAGGTCGCGGAGCTGGGCGGGCAGGTGCTGAAGCCGGCCCGGGAGAGCGATCACGGCCGGGTCGCCACGGTTGCCGACCCGGAGGGCGCGGTCTTCTCGGTGGTCGAGAGTCCGCGCTGAACCGGTTCGCCACGGGCGGCGCGTCCGGGGAAGCGGGCCGCCGCGCGGGCCTGTGCGGCGGTCATCCGGTGCCGGTGGCGACGGCACGGCATCCCGTGACCGCTCTCGCCCGCCGGCTCGGCTCGGAGGGCGAGGCTTTCGGGCACCACGGCTCCGGCACGTCCGAACCGCCTCACCGCACCACGGGACGGTCCCGTTCGACGGGCACCGCCGACGCCGGTGGCGTCAATTTGCGCGGCCGACGCCGGTGACGTCTGACGGAGGCCCCGACGCCGGTGGCGTCAGGCCGAGGCGACCGGTAGTACGTCGGGGGACAACGCGCCCGCCCGAGCGGCGGCGCTCGTCATCCGCCTGCGGTGGTGGCGCCGGCACAGCACCTCGTACCCGACGTCCTCCGTGGGCCGGTTCACGTCTCCGACCACGACCTGCTCGCCCTCGACCACCATCTCACCGCCCACGGTGCGCGCGTTGTGCGTGGCCCGGGCACCGCACCAGCACATCGCCTCGACCTGCAGCGTCTCCAGCCGGTCGGCCAGTTCGATCAGCCGCTGGGAGCCGGGGAAGAGCCGGGTACGGAAGTCGGTGGTGATACCGAACGCGAACACGTCCAGATCCAGGTCGTCGACGATGCGGGCCAACTGGTCGATCTGCTCGGGCTCGAGGAACTGCGCCTCGTCGACGATGACGTAGTCGACCTTGCCGCCCCTCGACAGCTGTTCCACCACATAGGCGTACAGATCCCGCCCCGGGCCCGCCTCCACCGCCTCGGTCACCAGCCCCAGCCGGGAGGACAGCTTCCCCTCCCCGGCGCGGTCGTCGCGCGTGAAGATCACGCCCTGGAGCCCTCTGGCCGAGCGGTTGTGGCCGATCTGCAGCGCGAGAGTACTCTTCCCGCAGTCCATCGTTCCCGAGAAAAACACCAGTTCGGACATCAGCGGACCGGGGCCTTCCGGGACGAGCGGGAGCGGACGGCACGATCGGCCGACGGCGCGTGCCCGAGCAGGTCCGTCGACCTCTCGCAGTCCATCGTCGCGGAGGAGAAGTCCGGCTCGGGCATGGGAAGTCGGGCACCTTTCGGGGGCGGTGGGGGGGTGGGAACTAGGAACGTACTTCGAGCAGCGGGACGAGCTGCTCGACGGGGGTCATCGAACCGTGGTTGCCGACCATCGCCGACTCCTTGGGCTCCCGCTCGGAGGCGATGATCAGGACATCGTCGTGCGCGGCCGCGACCACGTCGCCGATCCGGCCGTACACCCGTTCGTCGAACCGGTCCGGCGGGCCGAACCAGCCGGCCGCGATCGCCTCGTCCCGGGAGGCCACCCAGAACTGCTCGCCGAGCACCTCGCGCCAGCAGGTCAGCACGTCGTCGGCGGCGCCGGGGACCGCGTACACGTGCCGGGCGCGGCCCTCTCCGCCGAGCAGTGCGACGCCCGCCCGCAGTTCCCAGTCCTCGTCGAAGTCGATGCGGTGCTGCTCGTCGAACGGCACGTCGAGCATGCCGTGGTCGGCCGTGACGTACAGCGCGCTGCGGGGCGGGAGCTGCTCGGCGAGCCGCTGCACCAGCCGGTCCACGTGCATCAGCTGGCCGCGCCAGGTGTCGGAGTCGACGCCGTAGCGGTGCCCGGCGCCGTCCAGTTCGGCGTAGTACGTGTACACGAGCGAGCGGTCGGCCGCGGCCAGTTGCTCCGCCGCGAAGTCCATCCGCTCCTCGCCGGTGAGCCGCCCGTGAAACGTTCCGCCGCTGAGCGCGACCTTGGTGAGCGGGGTGTGCTCGAAGTGCGGGGAGGACACCTGGGCCGAGTGCACACCGGCGTCGGCGGCGAGCTGGAAGACCGTGGGGTACGGCTGCCAGGCCGCCGGGTCGGTCCACGGCTGCCAGCGGAGCTGGTTCATCAGCTCGCCGGTGGCCGGGTCGCGGACGGTGTAACCGGGCAGCCCGTGCGCGCCGGGCGGCAGGCCGGTCCCGACGGAGGCGAGGGAGGTGGCGGTGGTCGCCGGGTAGCCGGCGGTGATCGGCCGTCCGGTGCCGCCGCGTGAACTGCCGAGCAGCGAGGCCAGGTAGGGCGCCTCGTCCGGGTGGGCCCTCAGCTGTTCCCAGCCCAGACCGTCGACCAGGAAGACGCAGTTGCGGTCGGCCGCGGTCAGTTCCGTGATCGTCGCGGTCGTGCCGGGGACGGACATCCCGGCGGCCAGGGTGGGCAGCAGGTCGGCGAGGGAACCGCTGCCGTACTCGGGCAGCGGTGCGGAGCCGAGGGCCAGCGGTTCCGGGTGATCCCAGGCGGCGTAGGCCATCAGTGCGCGACGTCCGCGGTCGCCTCGGAGATGGCCTGGGCGAAGACGAGCGCCTGGCGTACCGTCTCCGGGCCGTCCCCCGCCTCGCTGACGCGCAGGCTCAGGTCGTCGGCCGTGGAGTTGCCCGTGTAGCCGTGGTCGGCCTCGCAGTTGGGGTCGCCGCAGGCGGCGGGCTCCAGGTCGATGCGGGAGACGGCGCCCCAGCCGATGGTCAGCACGATCTCGCGGGGCAGGGTGCCCGGCGTGTACTGCTCCGGGTTGGCCACCACCCGGCTGACCACGACCGACGAGATCCGGCCGAGTTTGACGGACTCGGTCGACGTGGTGGCGTACGGGGTCGGGGAGGTGCTGTCCTCCGCCTGCTCGTCGGTGTGGCTGACGATGAAACGGTTGCCGGTGAGGACGAGCACGGTCACGTGCCGCCGCACCTCGTTCTGGTCGAACGTCGTCTCCTGGTGGACCAGGTACGACCGGATCGGCTCACCGCCCACGGCGGCCTCCACCGCCTCGGCCACGAGGGCCGGGTAGTAGCCGCTGCGCTCGATCGCGACGCGCAGCCCCTGGGTCGTCGTACTGGTCTTGGCCATGGCGTCCATCCTAATCCGTGGGCACGGGGGGTCCGGGCCAGTCGACGCACCCTGGTCGAAAGCCACCGCGGGAGCGGGGGTTCGCCGCGGCTCAGTAGGCGGGCAGGGTGCGCGGGCCCAGGTCGTCGCGGGCCGGCGGGGGCGCCAGACGGACCGTGGCTCCGAGCACGCTGACTCCGCGCCGGGCGACCACGACCGGTTCCAGGGTGACCGCGACCACTTCGGGATGGTCGTCGACCAGCCGGGAGACGCGCAGCAGCAGCTCCTCCAGGGCGGCCGTGTCGACGGGGGCGGAGCCGCGCCAGCCGAACAGCAGGGGTGCGGTCCGGATCGACCGCACCAGCGAGGTGGCGTCCCGGTCGGTCACCGGGACCAGTCGGTGGGCCGTGTCCCCGAGCAGCTGCGAGGCGGCTCCGGCCAGCCCGAAGGAGAGCACCGCCCCGGCCGCCGGGTCGATCACGGCCCGCACGACGGTGTCGACGCCCCGGGGGGCCATCCGCTGCACGACCGGGCGCAGTTCCTCGGGCTTGCCGTACAGTTCGGTCAATTCGGAGTAGGCCCGGCGGAGTTGCTCCTCGTCGGCCAGGTCCAGGCGCACTCCGCCCAGGTCCGCGCGGTGGCGCAGGTGCGGGGCGGTGGCCTTGAGGGCGACCGGGTAGCCGAGCTCTCCGGCGGCCCCGACGGCGGCCTCCGCGGTGGGCGCGGGCAGGGCCTGGTGCACGGCGACGCCGTACCTGCCGAGCAGCGCGCAGGTCTCCTCGGTCCCGAGGGCGAGCCCCTCCCCTCGCTCCAGCAGCGCGCCGATCAGCTCGGCGGCCCCCTTCTCGTCGATGTCGTCGTACTCGGGGACCTTCCCGGGATCGACGGCTTCCCGCCGCCACTGCGCGTACCTGACGGCCTCGGCGAGGGCCCGGACGGCACGTTCCGCGGCGGGGTAGGCGGGGATCAGCCGGGAACAGGCGTGCGGAGTGGGCGGCTGAACGCCCTCGGTGACGGCCGCGGGAGGAGTCCGGACGACGCCCACGGCGTCCGACGCCGGTGCCCCGGCGGACGCCGGGGCACCCGGCCGTGCCGTGTGCGCGTCGGGCGCGGTGCCGGGGCCTGCCGACGGTCCGGTGGGCGCGGCGCCCGAGCCTGCCGACGGTGCGGTGGGCGCGGCGCCCGGGTCCGCCGACGGTGCGGTGGGCGGGGTCTGGGCGGGCGGTGTGCCGGGGGGTGCCGTCGATGTGGTGGACGGGGTCTCCTGCGGTTTCCGCGCCGGGGCGGGGTGGAACCGGTGGGTGCCGCCGAAGGCACCGGGGGCCATGACCTGCGTCTGCGGCGCGGTGCGCCCCGCGGCAGACAGCGCCTCCGCGAGCCCGCCGAGCTCCACGTGCACCACCAGCACCGGCTTCCCGTGCGCCCCTTCGGCCGCCGAGCGCAGGGCCGCCGCCAGCTCGCCGTCCCCGACCGCCCCCTCCCCGATCGTCGGAATGGCCGTGACGACCACCGCGTCGCACGACTCGTCCGCCAGCGCCTGGGACAGCGCCCGGTGGAAGTCGGCGGGTGTGGCCATGGTCGTCAGGTCCAGCGGCGGTGCCGGCCGCAGTCCCTCCGCCAGGCACCGGTCGTAGGTGAGCAGCCCCAGCGACTCGGAGTTCCCGAGGATCGTCACCCGGGGTCCGGCGGGCAGCGGCTGCCGGGCGAGCAGCAGCCCCGCGTCGACCAGTTCCGTGATCGTGTCGACGCGGATCACCCCGGCCTGCCGGAGCAGCGCGGACACCGTGGCGTGCGGCAGCCGCGTGGCCCGGACCGCGTGGCCCTGCGGCGCGGAACCGGCGCCCTGCACCACGACCAGCGGCTTGGCCGCCGCCGTACGGCGCGCGAGGCGGGTGAACTTGCGCGGGTTGCCGATGGACTCCAGGTACATGAGGACGACGTCGGTCTCGGCGTCGTCGTACCAGTACTGGAGGACGTCGTTGCCGGAGACGTCCGCGCGGTTGCCGGACGACACGAAGGTCGAGACGCCGGTGGTGCCGGTGACACCCCCGCCGCGCCGGTGCAGCCGGGACAGCAGGGCGATCCCGATGGCACCGGACTGCGCGAACAGGCCGATGCGGCCGGGGCGGGGCATCTCGGGAGCGAGCGAGGCGTTCAGCCGCACGTCGGCGGCGGTGTTGATGATCCCGAAGGCGTTCGGACCGATGATCCGCATGCCGTACGTGCGCGCCTGCCGGACGAGTTCGCGCTGGCGTTCACGGCCGTCCGGGCCGCTCTCCGCGTATCCGGCGGCCAGCACGACGAGCCCCTGGACACCGTGTTCGCCGCAGTCGGTGACCACGTCCGGGACCTGCTCGGCGGGTACGGCGACCACCGCCACGTCGACCGGCCCGTCGATGTCGCGCACGCGGCGGTGCGCGGGCACCCCGTCGACCTCCTCCAGGTCGTCCGGGAAGGCCCTGTTCACGGCGTGCAGGCGGCCGGTGAAGCCGGCGTCCCGGAGGTTGCCGAGGACGCTGCGGCCGACACCGCCGGGCGCCCGGCCGACGCCGATCACCGCCACGGAACCGGGCGTCAGGAGCCGTCGTACCGAACGGGCCTCCGCCCGCTGCTCCCGCGCGCGCTGGACGGCGACCGAGCGGTCCGTGGGCTCGAGGTCGAACTCCAGCCGGACCACGCCGTCCTCGAAACTGCGCTGCTGGGTGTACCCGGCGTCCGTGAACACCTTGATCATCTTGTTGTTGGCCGGCAGCACCTCGGCGGCGAACCGGCGGATGCCTCGCTCCCGCGCGACGGCCGCGATGTGCTCCAGGAGGGCGGAGGCGACGCCCCGGCCCTGGTGGGCGTCCTGGACGAGGAAGGCGACCTCGGCCTCGTCGGCGGGCGCGGAGGCGGGCATGCCACCGGGGCCAATACGGTCATAGCGTACGGTGGCGATGAACTCGCCGCCGATGGTGGCCGCGAGTCCCACCCTGTCCACAAAGTCGTGGTGCGTGAAGCGGTGGACGTCCTTGGCGGAGAGCCGGGGGTAGGGCGCGAAGAAGCGGTAGTACTTCGACTCGTCCGAGACCTGCTCGTAGAAGCTGACCAGGCGGTCGGCGTCATCGACGGTGATGGGCCTGACGCGCGCGGTACCCCCGTCGCGCAGCACTACGTCCGCCTCCCAGTGGGAGGGGTACACGTGCCGGTCCTGCCGGTCCGCCGGGGTCTGCATGGGCCCCAGAGTACGGCTCGCGTCCGACAGGGGCGCGAGGCAGTCTGTGGAGGACGGAAGCCGGACCGAGGCCGCGGTCCGGCGACACACCCGGGGGACCCATGTCCCGCTCCGGGCATGCTTCACGATATGGGAAACTGGTCTAGACAACCCTGAAAACCGAAGGGCAGCATCACATGGCTGAGCGCCGCGTCAACGTCGGCTGGGCCGAGGGCCTCCACGCCCGCCCCGCTTCCATCTTCGTCCGAGCCGCCACGGCCACAGGCGTCCCGGTGACCATCGCCAAGGCCGGGGGCGACCCCGTCAACGCGGCCTCCATGCTGGCTGTCCTGGGCCTGGGTGCGCAGGGCGGCGAGGAGATCGTCCTCGCCTCCGACGCCGAGGGCGCGGACGCCGCTCTCGACCGCCTGGCCAAGCTGGTCGGCGAGGGTCTCGAGGAACTCCCCGAGACCGTCTGAGCCGCACGGCTCCCGCACCACCGGGCCGCGCCACCCCTGCGAGGGCGGCGCGGCCCCGCCGTTTCCGCCGTGCGGGTTTCCGGCGTCCGGGTTTCCGTCGTCTGCCGTTCCCGTTGTTCCGGTAGTTCCCGTTGTTTTCGTCGCAGGGATCACGCGGCCTCGGCGGCGGTCGGCGCGGCACCCGTGTTCCACATGGCGCGGGAAAATTCACGCCGGGCACACGAATGGCGCGTCACCGGGAATTACCGGCACGCACAGATAAAGGCAGCGGAAAGACCGCTCCGCCGAATTACATCTCTTTGTATACGGCGCCCGTGTTAATGCCGCGGGCCCGACATGTTTACGGGATGTTGCGAAGTCCTCACACCACCGCCCCGGTCCGTGCCGCCGGAGAAGCGCAGCCGGTGGGAGAGCGTGGACCGCTCGGTGTGCAGCGCGGTGAGCGCCCGCGCGCGCTCGCCGTCGCCGCGCGCCACCGCGTCCACGATGGCGCCGTGCTCGGCCCAGGACCCCACCGGGTCGGCGGGCGCCGCGACGACGTACATCCAGGCGATCTTGTGCCGCAGTTGGGTGAGTGCCGAGGTCAGGGCATGACTGCCGGTCGCCTGGGCGAGCGTCTCGTGGAACCAGCCGCCCAGCGACCGCAGATCCTCGCTGCCGCCCCTGCGGGCCCGCTCCTGACCCAGCCTGACCAGTCCGCGCAGCACCTTGAGGTGCGCCTCGGTACGGCGCTGCGCGGCCCGGGAGGCGCCGAGCGGCTCCAGGAGCAGACGCATCTCCAGCAGGTCGGCGGCCTCCTGCTCGGTCGGTTCCACGACGCACGCGCCCGCGTGCCGGCGCGTCACCACGAACCCCTCGGCCTCCAGGGTGCGCAGGGCCTCGCGGACGGGGACGCGCGAGACGCCGTAGCGGCGGGCCAGGACTTCCTCGGTGAGCCGGCTGCCGCGCTCATGGACCCCCGCGACGATGTCGTCCCGGATCGCCGTGCATACCGAGTGCGCCGGAATACGCATGTCCGACCTCCGCCCTGGTCCCCGTGAAAAGCCGCCGAGTGACGTCCGTTCCGTGACTCTATTGCAATGGGCCGGAATTTCCGAAGGGGGCCTTGAATCCATGCGTATTTTTTGGACACCGAGGTCACGGAAACGACGAAAGCCCCGGCGTGGAGGCCGGGGCTTTCGGAAAGCTCGTCGGACGGCGTCACATGCTTGCCGCCGCGCTCGGGTCAGACGTCGACGCCGTGCTTGCGGAGGTAGGCGACCGGGTCGACGTCCGAGCCGTACTCCGGGGTCGTACGAGCCTCGAAGTGGAGGTGGGGGCCGGTCACGTTGCCGGTCGCGCCGGACAGGGCTATCCGCTCGCCCGGGGTGACCTTCTGGCCCACCGAGACACCGATCGACGACAGGTGGCCGTACTGGGTGTACATGCCGTCGGCCATCTTGATGACGATCTGGTTGCCGTACGACCCGCCCCAGCCGGTGGAGACCACCGTGCCGGTACCGACCGCGTGCACCTCGGTGCCGGTGGCCGCGTGGAAGTCGATGCCCGTGTGGGCGCCGGAGGACCACAGGGAGCCGCCGGTCTTGTAGCCGGTGGAGACGTACGAGTCGGTGACCGGCACGACGAAGGCGTTGAGACGCTTGCGCTCGGCCTCCCGCGCGGCACGCGCCGCGGCCGCGTGCTCCTTCTCGGCCTTCGCCGCGGCCTTCTCGCGGGCCGCCTTCTCGGCCGCCTCGCGCTCGGCGGCGGCCGTCTGCGCGGCGGCCTGGGCGTCGATCTGTTCGACGACCGAGTCACTGACCGTGATCACCGGCGTGAGGCCGGTCTGCTGGACGGAGTTCTCCGCGGCGAGCGCGGGGGCCGCCGAGACGGTGCCGATGACACCGGTGGTGGTGAGGGCCGCGATGCCGGCGGCCTGCGCGGTGGTGCGCTTCACCCGGCCGGGACGACGGTGCTTCCCGGAGGCGCACATGAACGCCATGTAGAGGCTGGTCCTTTCCTTCCCTCTCGCCTACCGGGTTAGCTGACGGGTTCGGAGCAGGAAGGTCTCCTACGGGCCCCCTCGCGACTAGCGCGGGCGCCCGATTCACCCCAGGGACTGCGTGGGTCCCCGGCTCCCCTGGCTCGCGCCGTACGGGGACTCGGCGATGACTGTCCGGTGCCGCGGGCGCGGCGCAGTGTCGTGCGGACAGCCTGGAAGAACCTACGAGGGCGTCCTCGCAATCCTCAAACGGAACGCGGATTTTGTCGCGCATCCCACAGGGCAGACAGGCAACCTCCGCACCAATCCGGACATTTCAGAGCCCTGGTGGCCGGGTGGTCACCAGGGCTCCGTTCACGCGCGGGGCGTCGCCCGGCTACTCCGCGGCGACGACCGTCACTTCGCCGATGCCGAGGGCCTCGACCGGCTCCCTGATCTGCGCCGCGTCGCCGACCAGGACGGTGACCAGGTGGTCGACCGGGAAGGCGTTCACGACCGCCGCGGTGGCCTCCACGGTGCCGGTGGCGGCCAGTTGCCGGTAGAGCGTGGCCTGGAAGTCGTCCGGCAGGTGCTGCTCGACCTGGTCGGCCAGGGTGCCGGCGACGGCCGCCGCGGTCTCGTACTTCAGCGGCGCCACGCCGACCAGGTTCTGCACGGCGACGTCGCGCTCGGCGTCGGTGAGTCCGCCGGAGGCGAGGGTGCGCAGCACCGTCCACAGGTCCTGGAGCGCCGGGCCGGTGTTCGGGGTGTCCACGGAGCCGCTGATGGCGAGCATCGAGGCGCCGCTGCCGTCGGGGGCGGACCGCAGCACCTGCCCGAAGGCGCGGACGCCGTAGGTGTAGCCCTTCTCCTCGCGCAGGACACGGTCCAGGCGGGAGGTGAGGGTGCCGCCCAGGCAGTAGGTGCCGAGCACCTGGGCGGGCCAGACCCGGTCGTGCCGGTCGGCGCCCACGCGGCCGATGAGCAGCTGGGTCTGGACGGCGCCGGGGCGGTCCACGATGACGACCCGGCCGGTGTCGTCCGCGGAGACCTGGGGCACCGGCCGGGGCCGGCCGGCGGTGCCGTGCCAGGCGCCCAGGGTCTGGCCGAGCAGTTCGTCCAGGTCGATGCCGGTCAGGTCGCCGACGACGACCGCGGTGGCGGTGGCGGGCCGTACGTGCCGGTCGTAGAACCCGCGCACGGCGGCCGCGTCGATCTTCTCGACGGTGTCCTCGGTGCCCTGGCGAGGCCGGGACATCCGCGCGGTCGACGGGAACAGCTCCTTGTAGAGCTGCTTGGCGGCCCGGCGGCTGGGGTTGGCCAGCTCGTGCGGGATCTCGTCGAGCCGGTTGCGCACCAGCCGCTCGATCTCGCTGTCGGCGAAGGCGGGCGCCCGCAGCGCGTCGGAGAGCAGCCCGAGCCCCTTCTCCAGCCGGGAGGCCGGCACCTCCAGGCTGAGCCGGACGCCGGGGTGGTCGGCGTGTGCGTCGAGGGTGGCGCCGGCCCGCTCCAGCTCGGCGGCGTACTCCTCGGCGGAGTGCTTGTCGGTGCCCTCGGAGAAGGCGCGCGCCATGATCGTGGCGACGCCGTCCAGGCCGGCCGGTTCGGCGTCCAGGGGCGCGTCCAGGAGCACCTCCACGGCGACGACCTGCTGGCCGGGACGGTGGCAGCGCAGCACGGTGAGCCCGTTGTCCAGGGTGGCGCGCTCGGGGGCCGGGAAGGCCCAGGGCCGCGCCTCGCCGGGCTGGGGCTGCGGGTGGAAGTCCATGGTGGCGAGCTCGGTCACTTGGCCGTCTCCTCGTTGTTGTCGCCGGCTTCGACCGTGGCCTCGGCCTCGGGGTCCGCGGGCACGTCGGCGTCCTCGACCGCCTCCGGGGACTTGGGCTCGTAGACGAGCACCGCGCGGTTGTCGGGCCGCAGGCGGGCCTTGGCGACCTCCTGGACCTCCTGCGGGGTCACCGTGAGGACGCGCTGGACGGCGGTCAGGGCGAGCTGGGGGTCGCCGAACAGGACGGCGAACCGGCACAGTTCGTCCGCGCGGCCCGCGACGGTGCCCAGCCGGTCCAGCCACTCGCGCTCCAACTGGGCCTGGGCGCGCTCCATCTCCTCCGGCGTGGGGCCCTCCTCGGCGAACCGGGCGAGCTCCTCGTCGATGGCGGTCTCGATGACCGGCACCTCGACGTCACCGGAGGTCTTCACGTCGAGCCAGCCCAGGGAGGGCGCCCCGGCCAGGCGCAGCAGGCCGAAGCCGGCGGCGACGGCGGTACGGTCGCGCCGCACCAGGCGGTTGTACAGGCGCGAGGACTCGCCGCCGCCGAGGACGGTGAGGGCCAGGTCGGCCGCGTCGGACGCGCGCGTGCCGTCCTCCGGCAGCCGGTAGGCGGCCATCAGCGCGCGTGCGGGCACCTCCTCGACGACCACCTCGCGCAGCTGCCCGCCCATGATCTCGGGGAGCGAGCCGTCGCGCGGGGCGGGCTTGCCGTCGTGCGCCTCGATGGAACCGAAGTACTTCTCGATCCAGGCGAGGGTCTGCTCGGGGTCGATGTCGCCGACCACCGAGAGCACCGCGTTGTTGGGCGCGTAGTAGGTGCGGAAGAACGCCCGGGCGTCCTCCAGGGTGGCCGCGTCCAGGTCCGCCATCGAGCCGATCGGCGTGTGGTGGTAGGGGTGGCCCTCCGGGTAGGCGAGCGCGGTGAGCTTCTCGAAGGCGGTGCCGTAGGGGACGTTGTCGTAGCGCTGGCGGCGCTCGTTCTTGACGACGTCCCGCTGGTTCTCCATCGACTCGTCGTCCAGGGCGGCGAGCAGCGAGCCCATGCGGTCGGCCTCCAGCCAGAGGGCGAGCTCCAGCTGGTGGGCGGGCATGGTCTCGAAGTAGTTGGTGCGCTCGAAGCTGGTGGTCCCGTTGAGCGAGCCGCCGGCGCCCTGGACCAGCTCGAAGTGGCCGTTGCCCGACACCTGCGCGGAACCCTGGAACATCAGGTGCTCGAAAAGGTGAGCCAGGCCGGTGCGTCCCTTGACTTCGTGCCGGGAACCGACGTCGTACCAGAGGCAGACCGCCGCGACCGGGGTCAGGTGGTCCTCGGAGAGCACCACGCGCAGACCGTTGGCCAAGCGGTGCTCGGTCGCTGTCAGGCCTCCGGAGCCTGTCTCGGCCGTGGTCGTGTGACCCATGGGCATGTACGTCCCTTCACTCGCGTCACTCACTCGCGGAAGCGGTCGCGAACCGCGGTTTTTCTACCGGTCCTGCCACTGTATGCAAGCGCGCGGGGACCCGGCGAAGTTCCCGCACCACGTACGCCCAGAGCGGATCGCGTAGCCTGCGTCCCACTCGCCCCCGGACGCCTCCCCGGCACCGGGGCGGGCCGCGGAGACCGGGTCCTGGCCCGGGTTGTCGGTGCCGCGGTCCACAATGGTCAGCGTCAGATCCGTTCACGCATGAGCAAGGAGCCGGCAGCGATGGCCCGCCGCAGCACGAAGACCCCGCCGCCCGACGACTCGTACGAGGAGAGGATCCTCGACATCGACGTCGTGGACGAGATGCGCGGCTCCTACCTCGAGTACGCGTACTCGGTCATCTACTCGCGCGCCCTGCCGGACGCCCGCGACGGCCTGAAGCCGGTGCACCGCCGCATCGTCTACCAGATGAACGAGATGGGACTGCGCCCCGAGCGCGGTTACGTGAAGTGCGCCCGCGTGGTCGGCGAGGTGATGGGCAAGCTGCACCCGCACGGCGACGCGTCGATCTACGACGCGCTGGTGCGCATGGCGCAGCCCTTCTCGATGCGCGTCCCGCTGGTCGACGGCCACGGCAACTTCGGCTCGCTGGGCAACGACGACCCGCCGGCCGCCATGCGGTACACCGAGTGCCGGATGGCCGAGGCCACCAGCCTGATGACCGAGTCGATCGACGAGGACACGGTCGACTTCGCGCCGAACTACGACGGCCAGGAGCAGGAGCCGGTGGCGCTCCCCGCCGCCTTCCCGAACCTGCTGGTCAACGGCTCGTCCGGGATCGCGGTCGGCATGGCGACGAACATGCCTCCGCACAACCTGGGCGAGGTGGTCGCGGCCGCCCGCCATCTGATCCGCTATCCGAACGCGGACCTGGACACGCTGATGAAGCACGTCCCGGGTCCCGACCTGCCCACCGGCGGCCGGATCGTCGGCCTGGACGGCGTGCGGGACGCGTACGAGACCGGCCGCGGCACGTTCAAGATCCGTGCCACGGTGGCGGTGGAGACGGTCACGGCCCGCCGCAAGGGCCTGGTCATCACCGAACTGCCCTTCACGGTCGGCCCCGAGAAGGTCATCGCCAAGATCAAGGACCTGGTCAACTCCAAGAAGCTGCAGGGCATCGCCGACGTCAAGGACCTCACCGACCGCGAGCACGGGCTGCGCCTGGTCGTCGAGATCAAGAACGGTTTCGTGCCCGAGGCGGTCCTGGAGCAGCTCTACAAGCTCACGCCGATGGAGGAGTCCTTCGGCATCAACAACGTCGCCCTGGTGGACGGCCAGCCGCTCACCCTCGGCCTGAAGGAACTGCTCGAGGTCTACCTCGACCACCGCTTCGAGGTGGTCCGCCGCCGCAGCGAGTTCCGCCGCACCAAGCGCCGCGACCGCCTCCACCTGGTCGAGGGTCTGCTCACCGCCCTGGTCGACATCGACGAGGTCATCCGGCTGATCCGCTCCAGCGAGAACAGCGCGGAGGCCAAGCAGCGCCTGATGGAGCGCTTCTCGCTCTCCGAGATCCAGACGCAGTACATCCTGGACACCCCGCTGCGGCGCCTGACCAAGTACGACCGCATCGAGCTGGAGGCGGAGAAGGAGAAGCTCACGGCGGAGATCGCCGAGCTGACCCGGATCCTGGAGTCGGACGCGGAACTGCGCAAGCTGGTCTCGGCCGAACTGGCCGTGGTGGCCAAGAAGTTCGGCACCGAGCGGCGCACGGTCCTGCTGGAGGCCTCGGGCGCGCCCGCGGCCGTGGTGCCGCTCCAGGTGGCCGACGACCCGTGCCGGGTGCTGCTCTCCTCGACGGGCCTGCTGGCGCGCACGACGAACGGCGAGCCGTTCCCGGAGGACGCCGACGGCAAGCGCGCCAAGCACGACGTGATCGTCTCGGCGGTCCCGGCGACCGCGCGGGGCGAGATCGGCGCGGTGACCTCGTCGGGCCGCCTGCTGCGCGTCAGCGTGGTCGACCTGCCGCAGCTCCCGGAGACGGCGAGCGCCCCGACCCTCGCGGGCGGCGCGCCCCTGTCCGAGTTCCTCACCCTCGGGGACGGCGAGACGGTGGTCTGCCTGATCACGCTGGACGAGTCCTCCCCGGGCCTCGCGCTCGGCACCGAACAGGGCGTGGTCAAGCGCGTGGTCCCCGACTACCCGTCCAACAAGGACGAGTTGGAGGTCATCACCCTCAAGGAGGGCGACCGCATCGTCGGCGCGATGGAGCTGCGCACCGGCGAGGAGGACCTGGTGTTCATCGCGGACGACGCGCAACTGCTGCGCTACCAGGCCTCCCAGGTGCGCCCGCAGGGCCGCCCGGCGGGCGGTATGGCGGGCATCAAGCTCACCGAGGGCGCCAAGGTCATCTCCTTCACGGCGGTGGACCCGGCGGCCGACGCGGTGGTGTTCACGGTGGCGGGTTCGCGCGGCACCCTGGACGACTCGGTGCAGACCACGGCCAAGCTGACCCCGTTCGACCAGTACCCGCGCAAGGGCCGTGCCACCGGCGGGGTGCGCTGCCAGCGGTTCCTGAAGGGCGAGGACTGCCTGGCCTTCGCCTGGGCGGGACCGGTGCCGGCGAAGGCGGCCCAGAAGAACGGCACACCGGCAGAGCTGCCCGAGATCGACCCGCGCCGCGACGGCTCGGGCGTCTCCCTGCCGAAGACGGTGTCGGTGGTGGCGGGCCCGGTCTAGGCACCTACCGCTCCGCGGGACCCTCCTCCAGGCCCTGCACGTAGCGCAGCACGCCCCACATGCCGTACTCGTCGGCGTGTGGGGCGTCGCTCGCGCACGCGTCGAGTTCCTTGCGCAGGGCGGGTGCGTCGATGCCGGAGCCGATCAGCACGAGCTGGGTCAGCCGTTCCTCGCCGCGCCCCCAAGGCTCCGGGTAGAACCGCAGGAAACGCCCCACGGCGTGTACGGCGTACCGGTTCCCGGTGTCGTGCGGCCCGAAGTCGACGTACCCCTTGATCCGGTACAGCCCTTCGGGCCGGCTGTCCAGGAAGGTCATCACCCGGCGGGGGTCGAGGGGCCGGCCGGCGACGAAGGACAGACTGTCGTACCTGCTGTGCAGGTGTCCGGCGTGCCCGTCGACTTCTCCGCGCGCGTGCCCGTGCTCGTCGTCCTCCCTGTGTTCGTGGAGATCGTCGAAGGTCAGTTGCCCGATGCGTTCCTCGGCGGGCCGGCAGTCGAAGAGGAACTCGGGGTCGACGCGGCCGTAGGTGGCCGGCACGACGGCGGCCCCGTGGCCGCTCAGCGTCCGCACGAGCCCGAGGACACGCTCGCCGCCCCGCCCGGCCCGGTCGAGCTTGTTCACGACCACCACGTCGGCGAGGGCGAGGTGGCGGTCGATCCCGGGGTGCTTGGCGCGCGTCTCGTCGAACTCGACGGCGTCCACGACCTCGACGAGACCGCCGTAGACGATGCCGGGGTGCTCGCTGGCGAGCAGCATCCGGACGAGTTCCTCGGGTTCGGCGAGACCGCTGGCCTCGATGACGATCACGTCGATGCCGGTGGCCGGGTCGGCGAGCCGTTCCAGGTAGCGGTCCAGTTCGCTCGCGTCGACGGCGCAGCACAGGCAGCCGTTGCCGAGTGAGACGGTGGAGTCGCCGAGGGCGCCGGCCACGGCCATCGCGTCGATCTCGATGGATCCGAAGTCGTTGATGACCGCGCCGATCCGACTGCCTCCGCTGCGGTGCAGCAGGTGGTTGAGAAGCGTGGTCTTCCCGGAGCCCAGGAATCCGGCGAGCACGACGACCGGGATCTGCTGGGGGCTGCGGCGGTGCTCCAACGGGGACCTCTTTCGCACGGGCGGGGTGGCGGCCGGTCCAGCATAGGAAACGGCGTGCCGCCCCGGACCTGCCCGCCGCCTCGGGTGTCCCGGCCGGTGACCGTCGCGGGCGGGAGGCCGACCCGTGTCGGTCGCGGGCGGGAGGCCGACCCGTGACGGTCGCGGTCGGCGGCCCGACTCGTGACGGTTTTGGCCGGGGGCCCGACCCGTGACGGCCGTAACCCGGCGGCGCCGACCCGTGACGGCCGTAACCCGGCGGCGCCGGCCCGTGACGGTCGCCGTGGCGGCCTACCGCACCGCGTCCGCCACCCTCGGCTCCGGTCCGACATACCGCGCGACCGGCCGGATGATCTTGGGGTCCGCCGCCTGTTCCAGGATGTTGGCGCTCCAGCCGACCGCGCGGCCCGCCGCGAACGTCGGGGTGAACATCTCCCTGGGCAGACCGCACAGTTCCATGACCACGCCGGCGTAGAACTCGACGTTGGTGTGGAGTTCGCGGCCGGGTTTCAGTTCGGCGAGGATGCGCTCCACCTGGCGTTCCACCTCGACGGCGAACGCGACCCGGGGACCGCCGAAGTCCTGGGCGATCTCGCGCAGCATGCGCGAACGCGGGTCCTCCGTACGGTAGACCGCGTGCCCGAAGCCCATCACGCGGTCGCCGGCCAGGACCCGCGCCCGGATCCACGGGTCGATCCGGTCCGGGGTACCGATCGCGTCCAGGGTGTCCAGCGCCCGGCTGGGGGCGCCTCCGTGCAGGGGTCCGGACAGCGCGCCGACCGCTCCCACGAGGCACGCGGCGACGTCCGCGCCCGTCGACGCGATGACCCGGGCGGTGAATGTTGATGCGTTGAATCCGTGGTCAATGGTTGAGATCAGGTATTGCTCGACGGCCCGCGCGCGCCGGGCATCGGGTTCCGAACCCGTCAACATGTACAGGTAGTTGGCCGCGTACGGCAGGTCCGCGCGGGGCTCCACCGGGGCGAGTCCCTGTCCGAGCCGGTACAGGGCGGTGAGCAGGGTCGGCACGGCCGCGCAGGCGGCGACCGTGTCCGCGCGGCGGCGGTCCGTGTCGATGTCGTACACCGGCCGGAACCCCTGGGCCGCGCCGAGCAGCGAGAGCGCGGTGCGCATCCCGGCCAGCGGCCCGGAGCCGCCGCTCGCCGCGGCCACGGCGGGCAGCGCCGCCCGGACCCCGTCGGGCAGGTGCCGCAGGGCGGCGGTCTCGGCGGCGAAGGCGGCGGCGCGCGCCGGGTCCGGCAGTTCGCCGTGCACGAGGAGGTGCCAGACCTCCTCGAAGCCACGGGTGCGGGCGAGTTCGACGGCCGAGTAGTGCCGGTAGTGGTAGTAGCCCTCGCTCCCCCGGACGTCACCCACCTCGGTGTCCGTGACGACGACACCGGCGAGCCCGCGCGGCACCTCGACAAGGGTCGACGCGCTCCTGTTGACGGTCATGACATGCCTCCGCTTTCCTCCCTGAACTTGATCCGACTGTCCATGCTTGACTTCATTTCTGTCAATATTGATTGAATCAATGTCCACCCCATACGACTACGGTGACGCCATGCGCGATCAACAACCAGCTCCCGGCAACCCCGCCCGGCGGCTGAGCACCAGGGAGACCGCCGAGCTGCTCGGGGTGAAGCCCGAGACCGTGTACGCCTACGTGAGCCGCGGTCAGCTCAGCAGCAGACGTGCGCCCGGTGGCCGCGCCAGCACCTTCGACGCGGACGAGGTCGAGGCGCTCGCCCGGCGCAACAGGCGCGAGGCCGCCGGAACATCGGGCACTGGCACGGACCTGTCGGTACGCACCCGGCTCACGCTGATCGAGAAGGACCGCTACTTCTTCCGGGGCGTCGACGCCACCGAACTGGCCCTGCGGCACTCCTACGAGGAGGTGGCCGAGTGGCTGTGGACGGGACGGCTGACCCCGGGTGCGAGCCTCACCGCGCCGCGGTCCGCCGTCGCCGTCGCCCGGCGCGCCGTCGGCGCGCTGCCGGAGCACACCTCCCCCACCGACCGACTGCGGGTCGCCACGATCGCGTCGGCCGCCGAGGACCCGCTGCGCTTCGACCTGTCCGAGAACGCCGTGCTCGGAACCGCGCGCGTGCTGATCCCCACCCTGGTCGCGGCCCTGCCCGTACACCGCGAGAGCCGGCACGACGACGGCCCGCTGGCGCTGCGGCTGTGGCGCCGGCTGACCGGCATCGACCCCGGCGACGCCGAGCTGCGCGTCCTGGACACGGCGCTGGCCCTGCTCGTCGACCACGACCTGGCCGCCTCCACGCTCGCGGTCCGGCTCGCCGCCTCCGCGCGCGCCCACGCGTACGCCGCCGTGTCGGCCGGACTCGGCGTCCTGGAAGGCCCCTTGCACGGCGCCTCCAGCGGCCTCGCGCACCGGATGCTGCTCGACGTGCTCGACCAGGGGACCGCGGTCCCGGTGATCGCGGACGAACTCCGCGCAGGCCGCCGGGTCCCCGGCCTCGGCCACCGGCTCTACCAGGGCGAGGACCCGCGCGCGACGGTCCTGTTCCGCCTCCTGGAGGAGGTCCCCCGCGCGCGGCCCGCCCTGCTCGCCGCCCGGGACGTCGTCGCCACCACCGCCCGGCACGCTCCCCTGCACGCCAACGTCGACCTGGCGCTGGCCGTGTTCACCGCCTCCTGCGGCATGCCGGCCACCGCGGGCGAGACGATCTTCGCGGTGGCCCGGACCGCGGGCTGGATCGCGCACGCCCTGGAGGAGTACGGGGAACGCCCGCTGCGGATGCGTCCCAGCGGTCACTACGTCGGCCCGAGGCCGCCGCAGCCCCTGCCGGAGTAGCGGGAGCGGCCCGTCCGGCCGTCCGCCACCGCCGGCGGCCCCGGCAGGGCCGGAGGTCACCTCGGGCCGACGCGCGGGGCGGGCCCGGAAGCGGCGTCGGGCGGAGGCGCGGGACGGGGCCGGAAGTCACCTCGGGCAAAGTCAGGTTAGGCTCACCTCCGTGAGTAGGTGCACAACCGTCTCCCGGCTGCTCGACGAGCCCGTTTCCGGCACCGCCGCCACCGCGACGACGTGGCTGCTGCTGGAACAGCCCGGCCCGTGGGGCGCCAAGGCGCTCACTTCGAGCCACCTGGACCCGGTGGTGGGACGCGCCCTGGAGGCCGCCGCCAAGGGGACCGGCGTACGCGTCGCGCTCATCCGCCGCCCCGGACGGCACGCCGATCCGGGCAGCCCCGCCGTGCGCCAGGTGTACGCGGCCCACACGGTTCCCGGGAACGTCTGGCTGCACAACGCCGCCGTCCGCGACCCCGAGCGGCTGCTCGGCCTCGACTTCGCCGCTCTCGGTGCCGGCGATCCGCGTTCGTTCGGCACGGCCCTCGGGGGCCGGCCGCACCCGGGCGGCCCCCTCGCTCTCGTCTGCACCAACGGCAAGCGGGACCGCTGCTGCGCCCTGCTGGGCCGCCCGCTCGCCGCGGAGCTGGCCGCGTCCGGGGTGACGGGCACCTGGGAGGTCACCCATCTGGGTGGTCATCGCTTCTCGCCGACGGTGCTCGTGCTGCCGTACGGCTACGCGTACGGCCGGACGGAGGCCCATGCCGTCAAGGAGGTCCTGCACGGCGCGCAGGAGGGCCGCGTGGTGCTGGAGGGCTGCCGCGGACGCTCCGCCTGGGAGCGGCCCGGACAGGCCGCGGAGCTGGCCGTGCGCGAGGCGGCGGGCGAGTACGCGGCCGGCGCGCTGAGTGTCGTTCGGACCGAGGGCGCGGCTCCGCGCTGGGAGGTCACCGTCGCCCACACCGACGGCCGCCACTGGCGGGTCGGCGTGGCCCAGGGCACCTCCCTGCCGCCCCGCGAGGAGAGCTGCGGGGTGTCGGTACTGGGCTCGCCCGCCCGGATGGACGTGGTGTCGCTGCGGGAGCTGGGGAGGACGTCGGCGCTGGCCGGCTGATCCCCGCCCCTCCAGGAGAGCCGGTCAGGAGATCCACGCGACAGACCCCTTAGGCACGGCGCACCCGCGCACGTACCTTCGTCGGTATGAGCCGCCCCACGCCCCCCGCACGCCGTCTGCGCCCCCGGCTGCCCCGGAAGGTGTTCTCCCAGGTTCTGCTGATGCAGTTGGCGATCGCCGCGGGGGTCGCGGTCCTCGCGACCGGGCTCTTCCTGGCGCCGCTGAGCAAGCAGCTGGATCAGGAGGCGATGCGCAGGGCGCTGGCCATCGCCGAGACCACGGCGCAGGACCCGCAGATCGCCGAGGGCGTCCTGACCACCCCGCCCACCGTCGACGGGCCGGTGCAGAAGGAGGCGGAGCGGATCCGCAGGGCCACCCGCGCCGAGTACGTCGTGGTGATGGACCTGCGGGGATTCCGCTGGTCGCACACCACACCCTCGGAGATCGGAAAGCATGTCTCGACCAGTGCCAAGGAGGCACTGGAGGGCAGGGAGGTCATGCAGATCGACAGCGGCACCCTCGGCCGCTCCGCGCGCGGAAAGGTTCCGCTGTACGACGCGCGGCACCGGATCGTCGGGGCGGTGTCGGTCGGCATCGCCTACGACAGCGTGCGGGCGCGCCTGATCAGCGTGATCCCCGGGCTGTTCGCCTACGCGGGCGGCGCTCTCGCCGTCGGCGCGCTGGCCGCCTGGCTGATCTCCCGGCGGGTCCAGCGGCAGACCCGCGACCTGGCCTTCTCCGACATCTCGGCGCTGCTCGCGGAGCGTGAGGCGATGCTGCACGGCATCCGGGAGGGGGTCGTCGCACTCGACCGCGGCGGCCGCGTCCGACTGCTGAACGACGAGGCGCGACGGCTGCTCGGCATCGGCGACGAGGCCGTAGGCCGGACCCCCGACGAGGCGCTCGGCGAGGGCCGGACGACCGACGTCCTGGCCGGCCGGGTGACCGGCACCGACCTGCTCACCGTGCGCGGCAACCGGGTTCTGGTCGCCAACCGGATGCCCACCGACGACGGGGGCGCCGTCGCCACCCTGCGCGACCGCACCGAGCTGGAACGGCTCGGCCGTGAACTCGACTCGACGCACGGGCTGATCGACGCCCTGCGCGCCCAGGACCACGAGCACGCCAACCGCATGCACACCCTGCTCGGGCTGCTGGAACTGGAGATGTACGACGACGCCGTGGAGTTCGTCGGGGAGGTGGTGGGCGACCATCGCGTCACCGCCGAACAGGTCACCGAGAAGATCCAGGACGCTCTGCTGGCCGCCCTGCTGGTGGGCAAGGGCACCGTGGCGGCCGAGCGCGGGGTCGCCCTGTGGGTGTCGGACCGCACCCGGCTCCCGGACCGGCTGATCGACCCCAGGGGCCTGGTGACGATCGTGGGCAACCTCGTGGACAACGCGCTGGACGCGGTCGCCGGCGCTCCGCACGCGCGCGTGGAGGTCGAGTTGTGCGCCGAGGGCCGCACGGTCGTCCTCAGGGTGCGGGACACCGGGCCCGGGATCCGGGCCGAGCAGCGTGAACTGGTCTTCACCGAGGGGTGGTCCACCAAGGAACCGCCCGCGCACGGCAAGCGCGGCATCGGGCTCTCGCTGGTGCGCAGGCTCGCCGAACGCCAGGGCGGCAGCGCGGTCGTGGACCAGGCGGACGGCGGGGGCGCGCAGTTCACGGTCGTACTCCCCGAGGCGCTGACCGAGCCGGAGCCGCAGGCGGCGCTCGCCCCCGCCTACGAGGAGACACGATGATCGAGGTCCTGGTCGTGGACGACGGCACCCGGGACGCCCCGGTCGACGCCGCCTACGTCCAGCGGGTGCCGGTCCCTGGTGAACGCCAGGACCGGCTCTCGGCCCAGGAGGTCGCCGAACGGACCGGCGTGTACGGCGAGGCGGGCCGTCCCTTGCGGGCGGCCCGCGGCCGAACGCCCGGGTCCGCGGCTACTTGGCGGCCTCGACGAACTCGGTGGTGTACGTCTTGGCGAGGTCGACGTCCGCGTTCTGGATGTTCGTGTTGAACGCCTTGAGCACCTTCTCCACGGTCTCCGGGCCGTTCTCGGGCATCACGCCGTCGTCGGTGAACATCGGCAGCGTGCTCTTGATCGACTCCGTGTAGAGGGTCTTGTCGCCCTGGGCGTAGTCCGCGGGCATCCTGGCCGCGATCTCGGCCGCGCTGTGCGTGGACATCCACTTGAGCGTCTTGACGAATGCATTGACCAACTTCTGGACGGTGTCCTTGTGGCCGTTGACCCAGTCCGTCTGCATGTACAGGCTTGACGACGGGTAGGGCCCGCCGAGCGCCTTCTGGGACCCTTCCGGCGTGCGCATGTCGACCAGGACCTTGCCGGCCTTCTTGTCCAGGATGGTCGCGACCGTCGGATCGGTGGTCATGCCGCCGTCGATGGAACCCTGCTGGAGCGCCGAGATGAAGGTGGCGCCCGCGCCGACGGCGACCGGCGAGAACTCGCTGACCTTCACCCCGTTCTTGACGGCGAGGTACTTGGTGAGGAAGTCGGTCGACGAGCCGAGGCTGGTGATGCCGAGCTTCTTGCCCTTGAAGTCCTTGGGCGAGGCGATGTCACCGGCCGCCTTGGCGGAGACGACCTCCACCTCACCGGGGGCGTGCGAGAACTGCACGACGGACTCCACCGCCTTGCCCTTGGTCTGGAGGTCGAGCGTGTGGTCGTAGAAGCCGACCGTCCCCTGGACCTGCCCGGCGACGAGCGCGGTCTCCGCCTGGACGCCGGCCGGCTCGGTCAGCAGTTCCACGTCGAGGCCCTCGGCGTCGAAGTAGCCGAGCCGCTGGGTGAGCATCGCCGGCATGTAGATGACCTTGTCCAGGCCGCCGACCATGATCTTGACCTTCGTGCCCTTGCCGTCACCCTTGCTGCCGGAGCCGGTGGAGGCGGTGCTCGCCGCGTCGTTGGCGCAGGCGGTGAGGGAGCAGAGGGCGAGCAGGCCGGCGGCGGCCAGGGCGGAGAGTCTGGCGGACTTGCGCATGTCGGTTCACGTCCTTGTGAGAAGGCGGTGCGGGGGTGGAGTCGAGGGAGGCCGGTCAGCTGTCGGAGTCCGACGGCTTCCAGCGGAAAATGCGGCGCTCGGCGAAGGTCAGCAGCCCTTCGGCGGCGAGCGCGACGACGGCGAGGATGACCATCGCGGCGTACACACCGGCGGAGTTGAAGGTGCCCTGGGACTGCGCGACGAGCAGGCCGATGCCCTTGGTGGCGCCGATGTACTCGCCGACGATGGCACCGATCAGGGCGAAGCCGAAGCTGACATGAAGGCTGGTGAAGATCCATGACGTAGCCGAGGGGATGACGACCTGGAGGGTCACCCTGCGGTCGCTCGCGCCGAGTATCCGGGCGTTGGCGACCAGGTTGCGGTCGACCTCGCGGGCGCCCTGGAAGGCGTTGAAGAACACCGGGAAGAAGACCAGTACGACCGCGGACGCGACCTTGGAGGAGGCGCCGAGCCCGAACCAGATCACGAAGATCGGGGCGAGCACGATCCGGGGGATCGAGTTGAGCACCTTGATGTAGGGGCCGAGGACGTCGGCGAGGAAGGCGACACGGCCCAGCGCGATACCGCAGACCACACCCGCGACCACCCCGATGACCCAGCCGAGCAGCGCCTCGTAGAGCGTGTACCAGATCTGCTCGCCCAGCGAGCCGAGGGCGGTGCCGTGTGTGATCCAGGTCCAGATCTGGTCCCAGATCTTCGACGGCATCGAGAAGTTGAACGGGTCGATGACCTCGGCCCGCGACAGCGCCTCCCAGAGGCCGAGGACGGCCACCAGGAGCAGCACGCGGACGGCGAACACGATCGCCCTGCGTCTACGAGCGGCCCGGGCCCGGGACTGGGCGCGGTCCTGGGGCTTGGCCGTGTCGACGACCGGTGTGCTGAGGACGTCAGGCGACATGGGCGGCACCCCTCTCGCGGGTGATGCGGACCTCTTCGCCGAGGGACTCCCAGATCTCGCGGTAGATCTCGATGAACCGCGGCTCCAGGCGCACCGACTCGACCTTGCGGGGGCGGGGCAGGTCGATGTCGAAGACCTGCTTGACGGTGGCGGGCCCGGCGGTCATGACGACGACCCTGTCCGCCAGCGCGATGGACTCCTCCAGGTCGTGGGTGACGAAGACGACCGAGGCGCCCGTGCCCTCCCACAACTCCAGGAGTTCGTCCGACATCAGGGCCCTGGTCTGCACGTCGAGCGCGGAGAACGGCTCGTCCATGAGCAGGATCTCCGGGTCGTTCACGAAGGTCGCGGCGAGCGCCACCCGCTTGCGCTGACCGCCGGAGAGCTGGTGCGGATAACGGTCCTCGAAGGCGGCGAGTCCGACCCGGGCCAGCCAGGCGCGGGCCTTCTCCTTCGCCTCCGCCTTGGGCACGCCCCGGAACCGGGGGCCGGCCATCACGTTGGACAGCACGGTCCGCCAGGGGAAGGTCGCGTCCTGCTGGAAGACGAAACCGACCTTGTCGCCGACACCGGCCACCGGCGCGCCGGCCACCAGCACCTCGCCCCGGCTGGGCTCCTCCAGGCCACTGACCAGGGTCAGCGTGGTGGACTTGCCGCAACCCGTCGGCCCGACGACGGCGACGAACTCACCACGTCCCACGGTCAGGTCGAGGTCGCGGACAGCGGTGTGCAGACCCCCCGACGGGGTCTTGAAGATCTTGCTCGCGCCCCGCAGCTCGATGGCGGGGCTGGTGTCTGCGCTCATGGGCCGGGACGGTAGATGTGGCACGGCCCACAGCAGCAGTCTTCTGGGCGCAAGCCGTTCTTTTGCTCGCAAGCATCTGTTGTGCTCGTTTTGCGCGCGCTACAACTGCGCAGACGAAACACGGGCTTAACGCTCGCCGGCCTTGAAGGAGAGGCCTGATGATTGACGTCCTGGTGGTCGATGACGACTTCCGCGTCGCAGAGATAAACGCCAAATACGTGGGGAAGGTTCCCGGCTTCCGGGTGACCGCCCGCGCGCACAGTGCCGCCCAGGCCCTGGCCGCCGTGGAACGCGGCACCATCGATCTGGTCCTGCTGGACCACTACCTGCCCGACCGGACCGGACTCGAACTCGTCAACCGGATGCGGGAACAGGGCCACGGCACGGACGTCATCATGATCACGGCGGCCGCCGACGTGGCCACCGTCCAGAAGGCGATGCGCCTGGGCGCCCTGCACTACCTGGTCAAACCGTTCACCTTCGCCGCACTGCGCACCCGCCTCGACTCCTACGCGGCCCTGCGCCGCACCGTCGACCGGGTCGGCGGCCGCGGGCTGACCGGCCAGGAGCAGGTCGACCGGATGTTCGGCGCGCTGCGCACCTCACCGGTCCCGTCCGCGCCCGGACTGCCCAGCGGCCACTCCGAACCCACCACCGACCTCATCTGCGGTGTCCTGCACCGCGCCGGACACCCGCTCTCCGCACACGAGGTGGCGGCCGAGACCGGCCTCAGCCGCTCCACCGCCCAGCGCTACCTCCGGCACCTGGAACAGGCGGGCCGGCTCCGCCTCTCCCTCAAGTACGGCGACACGGGCCGCCCGGAACACCGGTACGCCTGGGTGGCGCCGTAGCGGCGGAGACCGGCCCGGATCAGACGGCTCCGGCGCCGGTCAGCGACCGCACCTCGGTCTCCGCCTGCTTGGACTCGTCCGGTACCTCGTCCGAGGTGACCGTGCCGAGCCACCCGGCGAGGAAGCCGAGCGGGATGGAGACGATCCCCGGGTTCTGCAACGGGAAGTACTGGAAGTCCACTCCCGGGAACAGGGCCCCCGGGCTTCCGGACACCACCGGGGACAGCACGACCAGCGCCAGGGCCGGGACCAGCCCGCCGTATACGGCCCACACCGCGCCCCGGGTCGTGAAACCCCGCCAGAACAGGGAGTACAGCAACGCCGGCAGGTTGGCCGAGGCGGCCACCGCGAACGCCAGCCCGACCAGGAAGGCGACGTTCATGTCGCGGGCCAGCAGGCCGAGAGCGATCGCCACCACCCCGATGCCGACCGCCGCCGTCCGCGCCACCGCCACCTCACTGCGCTGCTTGCCGCCCGGCCTGCGCAGCGACGCGTACAGGTCATGGGCGACGGACGCCGACGAGGCGAGGGTGATCCCGGCGACCACCGCGAGGATCGTCGCGAAGGCGACGGCCGCCACCACCGCGAACAGGACCGTACCGCCGGTGGAGCCGACACCGCCGCCCAGGTCGAGCGCCAGCAGCGGAACCGCCGTGTTGCCCGACTCGTTCGACGCGCGCACCGCGTCCGGTCCGACGACGGCCGCCGCCCCGAACCCGAGCACGATCGTCATCAGGTAGAAACCGCCGATCAGCCCGATCGACCAGACCGTCGAACGCCGGGCCGCCCGC
This sequence comes from Streptomyces sp. NPDC001068, assembly GCF_042897315.1. Lineage (NCBI taxonomy): Bacteria > Bacillati > Actinomycetota > Actinomycetes > Kitasatosporales > Streptomycetaceae > Streptomyces > Streptomyces sp. NPDC001068. Next base: position 1,139,537 of record NZ_JBIAYD010000001.1, read on the forward strand.
GCGGTGGGAACCGTGTAGAAGCGCGACAGGATGTGCGGCAGCCCCGCCGTGCCCAGCACCAGCGCCAGCCCCAGGCTGATGAAGTCCAGCCGGGCGCTCCAGCCGCCGCCGTACTTGAGTCCCGGCGCCAGGAACGCCCGCCCGTGTCCGCTGCGGTCGGCCGCCGTGAGCAGCAGGCGGTCGACATCGCCGTGGAACCGCACCAGCACCAGCACGGTCAGCACCACCGTGCCGCTGAGCAGCAGGACCGCCTTCACGATCTGGATCCAGGTGGTCGCCCGCATCCCGCCCAACGACACGTAGATCACCATCAGCGCGCCGACCCCGATGACCGTCCACACCTGCGCGGCTTCACTGGTCCGCCCCAGCAGCAGGGCCACCAGGCTGCCCGCTCCCACCATCTGCGCCACCAGGTAGAGAACGGACACGGTGATCGAGGACGTGCCCGCCGCGATCCGCACCGGCCGCTCCCGCATCCGGGCGGCGATCACGTCGGCGAGGGTGAACCGGCCGCAGTTGCGGACCAGTTCCGCCACCAGGAACAGCACGACGAGCCAGGCGACGAGAAAGCCCACCGCGTACAGCAGCCCGTCGTAGCCGAAGAGCGCGATGAGCCCGGCCACACCGAGGAAGGAAGCCGCCGACATGTAGTCGCCGGCGATGGCGAACCCGTTCTCCATCGGGGAGAAGAGCCGTCCACCGGCGTAGAACTCCTCCGCCGAACCGTGCCGACGCCGACTCACCCACGTCGTGATCCCGAGCGTCACCGCCACGAACGCGCTGAACAGCAGCAACGCCAGCGTCTGATGATTCCCCGTCATGACACCCCACCCCGGGCGCCCCGGGTCAGCTCCTGGGTGTCCCAACGCAGTTCCAACGCGGCGCGGTCCCTGCGCAGGCGCGCGTGCCGGGCGTAGGCCCACGTGAGCAGGAAGGTGGTGAGGAACTGTCCGAGCCCGGCCACCATCGCGACGTTCACCGCCCCCGCCACGGGCCTGGCCATCAGCCCCGGCGCGGCCGTCGCGGTGACCACGTACCCCACGTACCAGGTGAGGAAGATGGCGACTCCCGGCACCACGAACCTCCGGTAGCGGCTGCGCACCTCCTGGAAGGCCGCGCTGCGCTGCACCTCCAGATACACGTCACGCGCGCGAACCGCCGCCCCCTCCCGCTCCGTCCGCGCGGCCGGTACGACGGGGGACGGCACCCCGGTGCCGTCCAACTCGCCCCACCCGGAGGCCAGCGCGTCGTACCAGGGATCCTCGTACCTGACTTCTCGGGAGGCCGAGCCGTAATCGCCCTGGTCCTGGGGCTGCTCGGCCGAGCTCTCGGGACCGCCTCCGCCGTCGCGGCGACGACCGTTACTTGACTGCATGCCCAAGGATGGACAGATCGGGAAGATCCCCGACACTTCTTCCCGGGACTATTCACCCCATCTGGTGACTCAATCCGCTGGTGGCCGCACCAGTCCCTTGCCGTACGCGTAACGCACCGCCTGGGCACGGTCCTTGAGGCCCGTCTTGGCGAACAGGTTGTTGATGTGCGTCTTCACGGTCGCGGTGGAGACGTGCAGTCTGCGGGCGATCTCCTGGTTGGTGAGACCCTCGGCGATCAGCACCAGGACCTCGGTCTCCCGCGCGGTCAGCCCGTCCGGCGCCTCCGTGGCCACGGCCACCGGCTCAGGCTGCGACAGCCGTTCCAGGAGCCGCCGTTGGATGCTCGGAGACAGTCCCGCGTCTCCCGAGAGCACGCTGTGCACCGCCCGCACGATCTCGTCGCCGCCCGCGTCCTTGGTGAGGTAACCACGGGCACCCGCTTGCAGCGCCGGGAACAGCGACTCGTCGTCCGCGAACGTGGTGAGCACCACGACCTGCGTCCCCGGATACTCCGACCTGATCCGCCGTGTCGCCTCCACACCGTCACAGCGCGGCATCCGCAGATCCATCAGCACCACGTCCGGGGCGAGTTCGGCGACCAGCCGCACCGCCTCCTCACCGTCGCCCGCCGCTCCCACGACCTCCACGCCGGGCAGCAGGCCGAGGAGCATCACGATGCCCTCCCTGACCACGGTCTGGTCGTCGGCGACCACCACTCTCGCCGGCTTCTTCTCCTCCTCCGTCATACGGGCACCCTCAACGTCACCGCGAACCCCTCGTCGTCCCGACCCGCCTCCAGCGAACCGCCCATCAGCTCGGCCCGCTCCCGCATACCCAGCAGACCGTACCCGCCGCCCACACCGGTGAGATCGCCGGGACGGCCGCCCGAGTCCCTCACGTTCAGCGTCACTTGGTGCTCCTGGTAGTCCAGCCATACCTGGACCTTCGCCCCGTACGCATGTTTCCGGACGTTCGTGAGCGCCTCCTGCGCGACCCGTCGTACGGCCTGCGAGGCCTCCGCCGGCAGGGCCCTGCGTTCACCGGTGACGGTGACCTCGGCGCCGTCGGTCGACGCGACGATCTCCGTGAGGAAGTCCTCCAGCGGGGTCAGTTCCCCGCGCAGGGCGGACAGTGCCTGCCGGGTCTCGGCCAGCCCGTCCCTGGCCATGCCCCGGGCGGCCACGACCCGTTCGAGGATCTGCTCGCGGTCGGCTCCGCGCTCGATCAGCAGCCGCGCCGCCTCCAGATGCACCATCTGCGCCGACAGGCTGTGGGCCAGCACGTCGTGGATCTCCCGCGCGATCCTGGCCCGCTCCGCCAGCGCCGCCGACTCCGCCTCGGCCGCTCTGGCCGCGCGTTCCTGGGCCAGCAGCCGTTGAGCGTGCCCGCGGGCCTCGGCGTCCAGTCTCATCACATAGCCGGCGAGAGCCAGACCGACGACGGTGGCGGCCGTGGTCAGCCACACGTCGTTGTTGAACGCGGAGTACGAGGCCAGGGCCACGCACGTGACGGGCACCGCGACCGCGATCGGCAGCCGTTCCAGGGCGTAGATGCCGCAGCCGCACCAGATCACGAGGGCCGGTCCCCGGAAGCCGCAGGCCTCCGCCGTGACCGCGACGGCCAGGAGGACTCCGATGAGGAGCAGGGACGGCACGAGCCGGTGGGCGTAGGTGGTCCGGTAGAAGCCCCAGGAGGCCACTGCGGTCACGCCGACACCCGCCACCGCCGCGAGGATCTCCCAGCCGTGGACGTGCGACTGGTTGAAGGCGCCCCACAGCAGCAGCGCGAGGACCACGAGCCGCACGCCCCAGCCGAGTACCCGCCGGGGCTGGGAGATCCCCACGCGGCCCAGCGCCTCGCGCGAGGGCCAGCGCATCCAGACGCTCTCCGTCACACGCCTTCCTTCCTGATGACCCCGGCCATGTCGTCACCGTACGCCCGGAGGGGGCCGCCCGAGGACGGGGCGGAGGGGAGCGGCTGCGCACGCCAGACGAGGATGCCTGCGCGTACCAGCAGGGTGAGGGCGAGTCCGAGCATGAAGGCCGAGCTGTCCTGGTGGACGCCTACGGCGGCGCCGAGGGCGAAGAGGCCGACGCGCACGCCTATCCCGAGGAACCAGACCATCGCACTCGCCTTGGTGCTCTTGGTCCACACGACGCCGTCCGGCTCCGTCCACACCCGGGTGGTCCAGGCCCAGGCGGCGCCTGTCCCGAGTCCCACCAGCATCTCCGCGCCGAGGAGCACGGCCGACTCGGTGTGGTGGTGGGCGTCGAGTATGCCGGGTTCACGCAGGGCGACGACCGCGAGGATCACCGGCAGCAGCCACCAGCGTCGGCCCGTGTCGATCGGACGGGCGCGGAACTGGCGCACGATCACCACGACGACGACTGCCACGATCAGCAACGCGTTGACGAGCCCGGGCATCAGAGCCTCCGTGAACGGGAAGGGGCGGTGCCGGGAGCGGGAGCTGCCGACACCACCGACGCTACGGAACTTCGCAGGTCAGCAGATCGGAGCGTGGGTGGATCGCGGGTGGAACCCGACGAGCGGGATCTCTCCACCCGAGGGTGGAGAGACCGGTGGTGGGGCGGGGTCGGGGCGGCCGGAAGACGGCCGGCCCTGTCTCGGGGACCCCGGCGGGGGCGGACCCGTCGGCCGGGCACTGCGGCACGGATGAGGCAGGGCGGGCCGGGTCCGTGGGAACACTGTCGTCCCACGGACCCGGCCCGCCCAGGTCACCGCCAGGCCACACCGCGCACCGCGCACCGCGCACCGCACACCGGGCACCGGCACCGCGCACCGCGGCACCGTCCCGGCCGTCGGCCGGGGCCCGGCGAGGCGGCTACGCGTCGATGCGCGAGCGGTCCAGCGTCGCCGCCGAACCCGAGATGAACTCCTTCCGGGGCGCCACGTCGTTGCCCATCAGCAGGTCGAAGACCTGCTCCGCCGCTTCGAGGTCGGAGAGGTTGATCCGGCGCAGGGTGCGGTGGCGCGGGTCCATGGTCGTCTCGGCCAACTGGTCGGCGTCCATCTCGCCGAGACCCTTGTAACGCTGGATGGAGTCCTTGTACCGGATGCCCTTGCTCTGGAACTCCATGAGCTTGTCGCGCAGCTCCCGGTCCGAGTACGTGTACACGTACTTGTCCTGGCCCTTCTTGGGCTGGACGATCTCGATGCGGTGCAGCGGCGGCACCGCCGCGAAGACCCGGCCGGCCTCCACCATGGGCCGCATGTAGCGCTGGAACAGCGTCAGCAGCAGGCAGCGGATGTGGGAGCCGTCCACATCGGCGTCGGTCATCATGATGATCTTGCCGTAGCGGGCCGCGTCGATGTCGAAGGTGCGGCCGGAACCCGCCCCTATGACCTGGATGATCGCGCCGCACTCGGCGTTCTTGAGCATGTCCGTCACCGAGGACCGCTGCACGTTGAGGATCTTGCCCCGGATCGGCAGCAGCGCCTGGAACTCGGAGTTCCGGGCCAGTTTCGCCGTGCCGAGCGCGGAGTCGCCCTCGACGATGAAGAGCTCGCTGCGCTCGACGTCGTCACTGCGGCAGTCGGCGAGCTTGGCGGGCAGGGACGAGGACTCCAGGGCGGTCTTGCGGCGCTGCGCGTCCTTGTGCTGGCGGGCGGCGATGCGCGTCCGGGCGGCCGCGACGACCTTCTCCATGACCACGCGGGCCTGGGCGGCCGAGTCCCGTTTGGTGGAGGTGAGGAACGCCTTCAGTTCCTTGGTGACCACGTTGTTCACGATCCGGCGGGCCGCCGAGGTACCGAGGACCTCCTTGGTCTGGCCCTCGAACTGAGGCTCGGCGAGCCGGACGGTGACGACGGCGGTGAGGCCCTCCAGGGCGTCGTCCTTGACGATGTCGTCCTCGGCGACGCGCAGCAGCTTCTTGGCGCGCAGCACCTCGTTGAGGGTCTCGCGGACGGCCTGCTCGAAGCCGGCCATGTGGGTGCCGCCCTTGGGCGTGGCGATGATGTTGACGAACGACCTCAGGGTCGTGTCGTAACCGGTGCCCCAGCGCAGCGCCACGTCGACGCCGAGTTCGCGGGTGACCTCGGTGGGGGTCATCTGGCCGTGGTCGTCCAGGACCGGGACGGTCTCCTTGAAGGTGCCCTGCCCGGAGAAGCGCAGGACGTCGCAGACGGGCCTGTCGGTGGCCAGGAACTCGCAGAACTCGCTGATCCCTCCGTCGAAACGGAAGGACTCCTCGCCCTTGCTGCCGTCCGCGCCGAGGCCGTACTCGTCGCGCACGACGATGGTCAGACCGGGCACCAGGAACGCGGTCTGCCGGGCCCGCTGGTGGAGGGTCTCCAGCGTGAGCTTGGCGTCCTTGAGGAAGATCTGCCGGTCGGCCCAGTAGCGCACGCGGGTGCCGCTGCGGGTCTTGGGGATCTTCTTGGTCTTGCGCAGCCCGCTCTTGGCCTCGAACTTCGCGTCCGGGCCCTCTCCCGCGAAGGCGCCGGGGACACCGCGGCGGAAGCTGATGGCGTGCACCTGGCCGCCGCGGTCCACCTCGACGTCGAGTCGCGCGGACAGCGCGTTGACCACCGAGGCGCCGACGCCGTGCAGACCGCCGGAGGCGGCGTAGGAGCCGCCGCCGAACTTGCCGCCGGCGTGCAGTTTGGTCATCACGACCTCGACGCCGGAGAGGCCGGTCTTGGGCTCGACGTCCACGGGGATGCCCCGGCCGTTGTCCCGGACCTCCACGGAGGCGTCGTCGTGGAGGATGACCTCGATGTGGTCGCCGTAGCCGCCGAGGGCTTCGTCCACGGCGTTGTCGATGATCTCCCACAGACAGTGCATCAGACCGCGGCTGTCGGTCGACCCGATGTACATACCGGGGCGCTTGCGCACTGCCTCGAGGCCCTCGAGGACGAGCAGGTGCCGCGCGGTGTAGTTGGAGCCGTCCCGGTCTGCTCCTGCCAGCAGCGCTGTGGACGGCACGGACGTATCGGCGGTCACGCGGTTCGCTCCTCGCTGAATTTCAGTGGAGCCCCTTTTGGGTAAGGGGCCGGCTTCGGTCGCCGTTCAGAGGGTACCGAGGCCTGGTAGAGCCGTTGTAACGCCACCCTCGTCGAGAACTCACCCTAGTCCAGGGTCGCATGCGTGTTCGATCCCTCGATGGAGTGAAGTACATATCACGTTCCCTTCGAGGCATGAACCATTTAGGCTCCGGGCACGTCCTCACAAACAACCGGCAACCCGGCCGGGAGGATGAAACCGATGAATCGCGCGAACCCGTAAGCACCGAAGACGACGCAATACGGCACATTCGCCGCCAACCGGCAGCAGACGGCCACCTCGAAAGATTTTTTTCGAGGAGAAGCCCCGAGCGGGAACGTTTTCGGGCTGGTTGGATGTTGACCCTGGTACGACAGCTCGTCGAGCTAGAGAAGAGGCGACGTGACTACTGTTCTGACCCCCGCGAGCCACCTGACGGCCGCCGATCGCTGCGACCGCTGCGGCGCCCAGGCATACCTGCGCGTCGTGCTGCTCAGCGGCGGAGAACTGCTCTTCTGCGCCCACCACGGACGTAAGTTCGAGCCGGAACTCAAGAAGATCGCCGCTGAGATACAGGACGAGACGGAGCGGCTGACGACCGTTCCGAACACCGCCTCCGAAGATGAGCGCTGACCTCTCGCACACACGACGAGCCAGCTCCGGTTCCTGACCGGTGAACGGGCGGTCGCTCCTTCGGGGAGTGACCGCCCGTCGTCTTGTGCGCACAGAAGCCCTCAGGAGGGCCGCTGTGGCCCCCGCGAGTCGCTGAAGGCCCCGCCGGACCCGAGAGCGCGTACGACCTCGGAGACGCGCGTGTAGACGCCGGGACTCCCCGGGCGTCCGCAGCCGCTGCCCCAGGAGACGAGTCCGATCAGCCGGCCCTCGGCCACCAGCGGTCCCCCGCTGTCGCCCTGACAGGCGTCGGGGCCGCCCGCCACCTCCCCCGCGCACACCATGGAGTCGGCCCGGTAGGTGCCGTCGGCACCGCCGGGGTAGGCACGCTCGCACTCCTCGTCGGGCAGCACGTGGACCTGTGCGGCGTACAGGCGGCGTGCGTAGTCGCCGCCACCCGTGACGTCACCCCATCCGGAGACCAGCGCTCCGGTGCCGGGCCGGTAGGCGGTGTCGCCCTTCGCGGCCATCTTGACGACGGCGTCGGCCGGCAGGGGCCGCGCCAGGGTGAGGACGGCGAAGTCGCCGGTGTTCGCATCGGCGTCGTAGCGCGGATTGACCCGGGCGGCGGTCACCGGGATCTCCTGGCCCCGCGTCGAGAGCAGGTCCGTGCGGCCCGCGATGACCTTGAGGTCGCGCACCCGGTCGGCGGGTCCCCCGATCACGTCGTCGGCCAGGCAGTGCGCCGCGGTCAGCACGGTGGTCCGGCCGATCGCCACCCCGCCGCAGAACTGACCGGCCCGGGTACCTCCGAACCGGTCACGACTGGACAGCGCGACCGTCCATGGAGTCTGGGAGACATCGACGGGGAACCCGCCGACGACGACACTGTCGGCGACTGCCGAAGGCGGCGCGGTCAGCGGTATCACGGCGGCGACGGCCGCCAGGATCAGCGGTCGGATCAGGACCGGGGCAATGGGGCGGCGCATGCACGCTCCTCACTCTGAGTGGTACCAGGACACCCAGAGTCATCCAGCACACCGCGACCCGCAGCCCGAAGGCCCGGCCCCCACAGGGAGACCGGGCCTTCGAAGGTGGTAGAACCGCGACCTAGTCGAGGTAGTCGCGCAGCACCTGCGAACGCGAGGGGTGACGCAGCTTCGACATGGTCTTGGACTCGATCTGGCGGATGCGCTCACGCGTGACGCCGTAGACCTTGCCGATCTCGTCGAGGGTCTTCGGCTGACCGTCGGTGAGACCGAACCGCATGGAGACGACACCGGCCTCGCGCTCGGACAGGGTGTCCAGCACCGAGTGCAGCTGCTCCTGCAGGAGCGTGAAGCTGACGGCGTCCGCGGGGACGACGGCCTCGGAGTCCTCGATGAGGTCGCCGAACTCGCTGTCGCCGTCCTCGCCCAGCGGGGTGTGCAGGGAGATGGGCTCACGACCGTACTTCTGGACCTCGATGACCTTCTCGGGGGTCATGTCGAGTTCCTTGGCCAGCTCCTCCGGGGTGGGCTCACGGCCCAGGTCCTGGAGCATCTGGCGCTGCACGCGCGCGAGCTTGTTGATGACCTCGACCATGTGCACCGGGATACGGATGGTGCGGGCCTGGTCGGCCATGGCGCGGGTGATCGCCTGACGGATCCACCAGGTGGCGTACGTGGAGAACTTGTAGCCCTTGGTGTAGTCGAACTTCTCGACCGCGCGGATCAGACCGAGGTTGCCCTCCTGGATGAGGTCCAGGAAGAGCATGCCGCGGCCGGTGTAGCGCTTGGCCAGGGAGACCACCAGTCGGAGGTTGGCCTCCAGGAGGTGGTTCTTGGCGCGGCGCCCGTCCTCGGCGATGATCTCCAGCTCGCGCTTGAGCTTGGGGGCGAGCTTGTCGGCGTTGGCCAGCTTGTCCTCGGCGAACAGACCGGCCTCGATGCGCTTGGCGAGCTCGACCTCCTGCTCGGCGTTGAGCAGCGGGACCTTACCGATCTGCTTGAGGTAGTCCTTGACCGGGTCCGCGGTGGCGCCGGCAGCGGCGACCTGCTGCGCGGGCGCGTCGTCCTCGTCCTCGTCGGACAGGACGAAGCCGGCGCTCTCGGTGCCCTCGGGCTCCTCGGTGCCCGCCTTCGCCTCTTCGAGGACCTCTTCCTCGAGAAGCTCGGCGTCGTCCTTCTTGGCGGCGGTCTTCTTCGCCGGCACCGCCTTCTTCGCGGCGGTGGCGGTCTTCTTCGCGGCCGCCTTCTTGGCGGTCGGGGCGGCCTTCTTGGCGGCGGCCTTCTTGGCCGTCGCCTCCTCCTCGGCCGGGTCGTCGGCCACGGAGGGGGACACGGCGGGGGCGGCCGTGGCGGTGGCCTTCCTGGTGGTCACCGTCTTCGCCGCGACGGTCTTGGTGGCGGTGCGCTTGGCCGGACTCTTCGCTGCGACGCTCTTTCGGGTGCGCTTGGGCTCCGCGGCACTGACCATCAGCGTCACACCCTCTTCCTCAAGGATCTGGTTGAGGCTGCGCAGTACGTTCTTCCACTGAGTGGCCGGAATCTGGTCAGCTTCGAAGGCCCGACGCACATCGTCGCCGGCGATCTGCCCCTCAGCCTTTCCCCGCTCAATGAGAGCCATGACAGAGACGGACTCGGCGATCTCCGGCGGGAGCGTACGGGATGTGCTGGCCGACACGAACAACCTCTCGGAACGTTGGAAAACGGCTTCCGGCCCCGTCCTGGACGGACTGGAGCCGACCGCCGGCTTGGGGATGGGCCGACGGCGCGGGCGGGGGGCCGGGAAGATACACAGCGCCATGAATGGCGTCCGTATTCCCTCCGCGGCTGTCACCTATTAGGTCATCGCGTTGTTCGCAAGAGCGTTACGCCCAATCTACGTGGCCCGAGTCACACCCCGTAAGCGCGCAAAAGCAGTCAGACATGGACAGAGGTTGTCGTCGATGATCTCTCGGGACTGCCCGGAAGGCGGAGCACGTGCCGCGCGACCGCCACAGAGCCTGCCCCACACCGCTCGACCGTCGCGGTGCCCGTCCTACGACCGCTGCGCGCCCGTCCCACCGCCGGACCTCGCCGGAGCCCCTGAGGGATCCGGCGAGGTCCGGCGGAAGCGGGGTCCGTGGCCGACGACGCTCACGGAGCGCGGAGCCGACCGAGCGCACCGCTCTCGACGCGGGTCAGTGCTCACGCGGGGCGGGGACCACGCGCTCGACCTCGGGGTGGACGGTGAGGAGCTGACGCATGGCCGACTCGGCCGCGGTGGCGTCGCCCGTACCGAGGGCGTCGACGATCCGGGCGTGCTGGGCCAGCGACGTCTCGTTCGGCCGGTCACAGCCGGTGACGGGGCCGCCGGAGACCTGGAGGGCCGAGGACACGATGCCGGACAGGTGCTCCAGCATGCGGTTGCCCGCGATCTGGATCAGCATCGAGTGGAACTCGGCGTCCGCGCGCGAGAACGTCAGCGCGTCACCCTGCGCCATCGCGTGGCTCATGATCTCGACCATGTCGGACAGCCGCTGCTGCACGTCCTCACGCCCGTGCCCGGCGGCGAGCCGGGCGGCGAGCGGTTCGATGGTCCAGCGCAGCTCGCTGAGCTCACGGCGCTGGTCGTCGCGCTGCGGTCCGAAGGCCCGCCACTCGATGATGTCGGGGTCGAGAAGGTTCCAGTCGCTGACGGGACGCACCCGCGTACCGACGTTGGGCCGGGCACTGACCAGGCCCTTGGCCTCCAGGACCCGGAGGGACTCACGCACGACGGTGCGGGAGACCTCGAATCGCTGGCCGATCTCCTCGGGTACGAGCGGGCGGTCCGCACCCAGGTCGCCGGAGACGATCATCTGACCCAGCTGTTGGACGAGTTGTCCGTGCAGCCCGCGGCCGCGGCTGCCCGCGGCACGTCGTCCCACACGGCCCAGGTCCGGGTCGGGGCCCTCCCAGGAGGGCGTCCCGACGCGATCGGTGACGGGAGCGTCCACGTACGGGTAGCGGTCGAGTTCGCCCGGGCCGACCAGACCAGAGTCTGCGGAGCGGGCGGCGGTCATCATGGTGTGCGCAAGGGTACTCACGGATCCTTTGTCGGCGTTGCCTCCAACTCCCTTGAGGTCTTTGGTGAAAAGCACACGAAAGGGTGATCGCTCACCCCATCGCAATTGACGCCTTATCGGAAAGAAATGGCCTTTCTGCGTGGAGTTGTGCCCACGAGGGGATCGGAAGCGCCCGGTTCCACGGTCACCGGAGCCTGGCCCGCAGGGTGGTGAACACGTACGCGCAGACCAGCGCCGTAAGCGACAACGCCATTGCCCCGCCCACGGGTTGGCCCAGCATCCGGAGTGTCGCGACCAGGTAGCGCTCACCTCCGAAGGGCCACTGCAGCAGCATCGTCTCGCGCATGCGCACGGGCAGTCCGGCGGCCATCCGTACACCCGACCCCTGCAGCGCCTTGTGTACGACGGGCACGACGAGGACCGGTACGGCGAGGACCGCGGCCAGGCCCGCGGTGGTGGACCGGAACACGCCCGCCGCCAGCACCCCGGCCCAGGCGCAGCCGACTACCAGCCCGAACCAACTCGCGGTCATCGGAAGCCAGTCCGCGGGAACCTTGGCGAGCTCCCGTCCGTAGACGACGTAGAGCATCTCGGCGTCGCAGCCGAGGGCGAGGAACGAGAGCAGCACGGCGGTGGCTCCGGAGACCGCCAGCTTGGCGGTGAGCAGCCCCAGCCGTCGGGGCACGGTGCCGCGGTCCGCCGCCAGCGCGGGGTGGCGGAACTCGTCTCCGAAGGCCAGCGCGCCCAGGAGTCCCGCGCCCAGTGCCGCGGGGGGCAGCGGCAGTTCCCGCGGCCAGGCGGCGAACAGCCGGGCCTGCGGGGTGTGCCCGAGCCGGGCGAGCAGCACGGCGATGACGGCGGACACGACCAGGACAGCGCCGCAGGTGACGAACCCCGCGCCGATCCCGGCGGCCCGGCGGAGCTCGTAGCGCAGCGGGCGCAGCGGACTGGGCGCGCTGCGGACGGCGATGGCGGGCGGCAACTGCGACGACTCGTCGGAGGTGACGGTGCGGGTCCACCGGTGGGACCCGTCCGCAGCGGAGGCCGGCACGCCACCGGCCGTCGAGGAGGGGCTCGCCTGCGGCCTCCGCCAGGGCAGCCGGGCGAAGACCTTGACCGACTGGGCTTCGCCAGGCTGCGGCCGCGTGCCGGAGGGCTCGGCGTTCGGTGCTTCGCCGGGTGCCGCGGAAGGCGGGGACTGCGGGGACTGCGGGGAGGCGGTACGCGAGGAGGAGTCGTCCACGAGGGGGCGGAAGGACGACCGGGTGGACACGGCGGCCGCCTGGGGCGGGCCGGACGCGGCCGCGGCCTGCGCCCGCGCTGATGCGGCGGCGGCCGACGCGGGAACGGATGACGCGGCGACCGATGCCTGGACAGCGGCCGCGACCGGGGAATGAGCCGAGGCGGCGGCCGCCGGATGGGCGGTCGCGGCGACGGACGGCTGGGCGGAATCGGAGGTGGAGGGCGGCTGGGCGGGGACCGTCGCGGAGATCACCTCGGGGGCCGCGGAGTGCGCCTGCGGTTCGGTCGTCGCGGCCGAGGCCGGAGGCGTGGACGTGGCCGATGCGGACGCGGTGCCGTTCGGCGCCGGCCGGGCATCGGAGGAGGTGCCTGCCGGCCGGGCCGTGAGCGCCGCGGTCGAGGCATCGGCGGCGGGGGCGCAGTCCGAAGGTTCCGCGTGCGGAGCCCTGGGCGCTGCCGCCGGATCGTCGGCGCGAGTCCCGGTGGATTCGCCGGCCTGCCGGTCTGTTGCAGCGGAGCGCTCGGCCGCGTCCGGGGGCAGATCCGTGCCCGGCTTCCGGTCGGCGGCGCACGGCTGACTCACCGGCCTCGATCCGGCCGACGTCCGAGGCTGCGGAGTGACCGCAGGCCCGGTCGCGTCCCGTGGCCGGTCCGCGCCGGACGTCTCCCGCCGGACGATGGCCGGTGCCTCGTCGACCGCCCGGTCCACTTCCGGCGCGGTCGGTTCGCTCGCACCCCCTTGCCGCCGCATGCCCTCCGGTACGTCGCCCGTCCGCGGCTCCGCACCCGCGCCCGCCCCCATGTCACCTACCTCGTCGGCGAGTTGGTGGACGAGGACGCCGTGACGGAACGCGGCCTCGCCGATCTCGGCGGTCGTGCTGCCGTACACCGACAGCCGGTTGCCGCCTTCGCTGACGACCTCCACCGAGCGGTGGTTCGTGCGGGCCTCCTTGACGAGGAGGGCGGCGAGCCGGGCGGCGTGGGGACTGCGGACGGCCACGCGTGGCCGCAGGCGGGTGCGGGCGAAGTCGGTGGCCTCCTGGTCCGCGACGAGTCTGCCGCCCTCCAGGGTCACCACCCGGTCGGCGGCGCGGGCGGCCTCCTTGGGATCGGAGGTGGCGAACAGGACCGTGCCTCCCTGCGCGGCGTGCGCCTGGAGCATGCGATGCAGCCAGTGACCCTCACGGGTGGAGAGACCGTGCGTGGGTTCGTCCAGCACGAGCGTGTGCGGGTCCGGCAGCAACGCGCAGGCCAGGCCCAGCCGGCGGTCCACGCCGCGCGACAGCGTGCCCAGGCGCTCTTCGCGCAGGCTCACGAGCCCGACGGCTTCGAGGACTTCGTCGGCGCGCCGGACCGGCATGCCGCTCGCCGCGCAGAGCATGCGCAGATGTCCGCGTACGGAGCGGGCCGGGTGACCGGGGACGTCGCCGAGGAGGACGCCGACCTCGCGCGAGGGGTGCGCGATGCGGTGCAGGGGCCGGCCCCTGAAGTAGGTGAGTCCACGGCCCTGTTGGAGTTCGAGCATCAGTCTGAGCGCCGTGGTCTTGCCCGCGCCCTCCTCGCCGAGGAGTGCGGTGACGCGACCCGGGCACGCCTCGAAGGTCACGTCGTCGACGGCGGGCGGGTGCGCCTTGCGGGGATTGCTGGTCAGTCCGAAGGCCTCGATCACCTTAGGGAAGATAGCGCGGAATGACCGTTTTTCCGGGTATAGAAGGGTTTAATCTTGGCGGTGTTCGCACTGTCGGGCGGTCAGACCTCCGGTCGCAGCATCGGCGGGTTGAGGAGAGTCGCCCCTCCGGCACGGAAAAGCTGGGCCGGACGCCCGCCCTGACGGGTCGTCGTACCGCCGGTGGGGACCAGGAATCCGGGAGTACCGGTCACCTTGCGATGGAAGTTGCGCGGGTCGAGCGCCACGCCCCATACCGCCTCGTAGACCCGGCGCAACTCACCGACCGTGAACTCCGGCGGGCAGAACGCGGTGGCCAGGGACGAGTATTCGATCTTGGAGCGGGCGCGCTCCACTCCGTCGGACAGAATCTGCGCGTGGTCGAAGGCGAGCGGCGCGACGGGTTCGCCGTCCCGGCCGTAGCCACCTTGCGCGAGCAGTTCCTCGACCGGCGCCCAGCGCGCGTTGCTGGCGTCGCCGCCGGCGCGGGGCGCGGGAAGGTCGGGGGCGAGGGCGAGGTGCGCGACGCTGACCACGCGCATCCGGGGGTCGCGCTTGGGGTCACCGTAGGTCGCCAACTGCTCGAGGTGCGCTCCACCGTCCTGTGCGGGCGCTTCGGGGTCGTGAGCGCGCAGCCCGGTCTCCTCCGCGAGTTCCCGCGCTGCCGCCTGCGAGAGATCCTCGTCGGCCCTCACGAACCCGCCCGGCAGGGCCCAGCGCCCCTGGAACGGCTGCTCGCCTCTGCGTACCGCCAGCGCGCACAGGGCGTGACGGCGCACAGTCAGCACGACCAGGTCCACGGTGACGGCGAAGGGCGGAAAGGCTGACGGGTCGTAGGGCATGCGGTGATCATAGTCGTCTGCCTGACGATAAACACTCCCTTCGGCGCTCGCTTCGACGACTGATCCACTTCGCTCCGGAATGCGTCTCGTGGTGCGTTCCGGAGTTCGTCCAGCGGCCGAGCGCCCGCTCGTCGCGTGAGGTCGTCCCTGGGTCACGCTCCCAACTGGAGGCCGTTCGCGGCCTCCTCGACCATCGCCAGGCCAAGACGGCTGACCCGTATCGAGAACGGTGCACCGGCCACCCGCAGGCCGGTCAGTCCCAGTTCGCCCAGAGGCGCGCTGTGGACGGGGCGGAGGGTGACGGTCCCGGCGGGGGCATCGGGACGGATACCGGCGAGCGCGGTGAGGAGCAGCACCCCGGAGGCGGCCGCGGTGGCTGCCGGGCGGCAGGCCGCGGGGTGCGGAAGCGGAACGCTCCCGTCGGTGCGCCGGCCGCCGCCGAACATCTCGGGAAGCCGGTGGCCGAAGTGCTCGGCCGCCGCGAGCAGTCCGCGCAGCAGTCCGCCCGCCTCCTTCTCGTAGCCGGCGGCGGCCAGTCCCGCGACGGCGAGCGCCGTCTCCTGGACCCGGACCGCCCCGGCCCGGTGACCGAACGGGTTGTGTCCCGCCTCCTTGGCCCCGAGCCCCCGCAGGCCCCATCCCGAGTCCATGTCCGGGCCCCCGAGGAGGCGGGCGAGCTGCTCGGTCTGCACCTTGTCGAGCAGGCCGACCGCCGGGCTGCCGCCGCCGAGCAGGCCGGTGTCGAGCAGGTGGACGGCGCCGCAGCCGAGGTGGGTGAGGGGACGACCGTCCTCGGTCAGCGCGGCCGCCGGACGGCCACCGCCTCTGTCCTGTGTCCAGAAGTCCGCCTGGAACGCCGCCCTCAGCCCGGCCGCCCACTGCCGCAACCCGTCGCCGCCGGGCCGGCCGTACGCGTCGAGCAGATCCGCGCCGAGCAGCGCCGCCCGGTGGGCGTGGGCCTGGGTCTCGCCGCGCGCGGGCCCGCCCGGCTGCGGATCGCGGAGATAGGTCCGGTCGCCCACCGTGGCGCGCAGCCAGTTCAGGCAGCGCTCGGCAGCGGGCAGCAGTTCCCGGGACTCCTGGTCCGGGAGCCCCCAGCGGCGAGCCTCGGCCAGCAGTACGGGGAAGAGCAGGGTGGCCTCCGTGCCCGTGCAGCCCGGGGGCAGATGTGGTCCGGCATCGCGGCGCGGGCCGGGGATCATGCCGGCCCGCGCTCCCGGGCCGCGCAGTTGGGTACGGGCGAGGGTGCGCAGGGTGCCCGCGGCGAGGCGGGTGCCGAGGGGCAGGGTCATCCGGGCGGCGGCGAGCGCCTCTGCGGGGGCCAGACCGCAGCGCCAGGGCGCCCCGGCCCCGAGGTAGGTGTCGGAGGGGTGGGCCGGGTCGCGCAGCAGCAGCGCCTGGAGGTCCTCGACGCTGGTCCTGAGCAGCGCCGCGGCTCTCGGGTCGTCGCCCGCGGCCCGGGCGGGTGCCAGGGGGCTCGTGGCGGCGCGTCCCACTGCGCGCAGCGGACCCGTGCTGTCCGGGCGCACCCGCAGTTCCACGCTCACCGTGCCGCCGGGGGACAGTTCGAACTCCCAGCGCAGCAGCCCCGCGGAGGCCAGCGCGTCGGTGGGCGGCGGGTGCGCCGTGACCGAGGAGCTTCCGGTGGGACTGGTCCAGCGCAGTCCGGAGTCATGGACGCTGGCCGGCAGTTCGGGGCCCGGGCTCCCGGAGGCGACGGCGCTCAGTTCCGCGAGGTCGGTGCCGAGCGCCACTTCCAGCGCCAGGCCCAGGGGGTGGGGCGCCGAGCTGTGCAGGGTGATGCGCTCCGTGCCGTCGGCGTGCCGGTCCCGTTCCACGACGACGTCCGGATCGGGCCCGGGGGCCCGGGAGGCCCTCAGGGTGCCCACGAAGCGGGCACGGTCCGCACCCGACATCCGGGCCTGCACCGGCAGCGGTTCGCGGCCGGCGACACGGACCTGGCAGCGTGCGAGCAGACGTCGGCCCGCCCGGTAGAACCCCTCCAGGCCCTGGCCGGTCAGTTGGCCCCGTTCGGTGGAGATGGCGAGGGCCGGCAGCGCGACGCAGATCAGCGCGGTGTGGGCGGGCGGCAGCCCGTCGGGGGACCCCGGGCTCCGGACGCCCGGAGCGGACCGTGGGGGCACGGCTCCGGTCGGGCGGCCGCGGAGCTGTCCCGGCAGGCCTTCCGCCCACGGGAGGCGAGGTGGTGGGCCGTCCCGGAGCCGGCGGTCGGGGTCGGCGGTCGAGGGCGGAGTCGGCTGATGCATGGGAGGCACCTTCTGCGCTCGGTGCGCCTGGGACGTGCCGGGCGCCGGTCGTCGGGCTCCGGAGAGACGGGGGACGGGCGGCGGAACAACCCGTCCAGGCGTTCCGCCACTCAGGTGAACGGATGAGGGCTCCTCCTGGTCACGCATCCGCCCACCGGACCCGGCGGGGCGAGGGCACGGGGTCACCTCGCGCACAGCGGTCGGCCCGGGCCTGCGGACGCCGAGCACCGGCGGGCCGGCGCGGTGCCGGCCCCCGGGCGGGCGGCCGGGGAACCACGCCGGTACACGGATTTTCCGTACCCGGCCGCGGACGTCTCCGGCCCACGACCGTGCGCGGGCCGTCCTCGGCCGGCCGCCGTTCACCGGTCGCTCTCGCTGTGGCCCTTGCGGACGGGGGTGTCCTCCCGCCCGGTCCGGCCGCCTCGGGGGTCGGTCTTCTCCGCCGCACGGACGCGGGCGCCGTCATCGTGCCCGGGCGAACCGGGGCGGGTGCGGCCACGCCCCGCGCCCGCCGAAGCCGGACGGGTACCGTCCGCCCGTGGCCGACGCGGGTCCGGACGGCCGTCCGGGCGTGCACGGCGGCGCCCGGATCCGGGTGCGGCGGACGGGTCATGGGCGCCGCGCGGGTCGGCCGGCGCGGTGGCTCCGACGTCTCGCGCGCCGCCGGCCGGCCCGTTCTCCGTGCGTTCGCCACGCAGGCAGCGGCGGATCGACTCGGGGTCCAGGCCCTCGTTGCAGGCATGGTGCAGCAGGCGGGCGAAGAGGTAGTCCGGGTCCGCGCCCAACGCCATCGCCAGGGCCTCCCGCGCCTCCAGGTCGTCCCCGGTCGACCAGGCGACCCAGCCCGCCAGGGTCAGAGGGGCGGCCGCGTGCTCGTGGTACGAGCCGACGCAGCGGCGGGCGAGGGCTCGCCACAGGCGCAGGACCGGGGCGGCCTTGTCACCCTCCATCCAGGCGGCCGCCCGGTCGCGGGTGGTGCGGTCCTGCAGCCCGAGGATCAGCAGTGCGGCCTCGTCGTGGCAGAGCAGGGCGTCGTCCCGGAGGTCCGCCTGGTGGATGCCGGACACCGGAATGGCCGAGGCGTACCGCTTCGTCAGCTCTTCGGCCAGGGCGAGCGTCTCCTCGGCGACCTTCGCGCGGGAGTCGTCGTGGAGGATGCGGGGCACCAGGGACATTCCGGCGCGGTCCAGGGCGGCCTCCTGTTCGGGCACCGCGCCGCTCTCCCACGGCTGCAGCCTGGCTCGCAGCTCGCGCAGGGTGCCGCGCACCTGGATACCGGCGTAGGTGGCGGCTGCCGCGAGGACGGAGGTGCCGGGCAGGCCCATGGGGGCGCCGTCCGGGGGACAGCACTCGTCCGCCGGGCAGCAGTACGACCAGAAGCGGCCCTGCGAGACGCAGAGCGCCTCGATCACCGGTACGTCCAGGCGGCCGCACTCGGTTCGCAGCAGCTGGGCCAGCGGGGCGAGCCGGCGCATGACGTCCCGGCCCGTCTCGCCCGGGGACGGTTCCTGGCAGACGTAGGCGACCATCCGCTCGGGACGGCTCCCACGGCGTTCGCTCCCTGTCGTCAGGCCCTGGGCCAGCTGACGTGCCGCGGATTCCCAGTCGTCGGGGTGGGCGGGGATGCCGAGCCGGGCCCGCCCGCCGAAGCGGCCGCGGCCACCCCGGTCGTGCAGGGCGACCAGCACCATGCTGTCCTCGGGCCGGTACCCGAGCAGGTAGGGCAGGGCGTCGGCGAGTTCGGCGGGGGTGCGCAGCGTGATCTGGGTGTCGTGGGCGGAGCCGCCGACTGGCTGCGGGCCGTCGGTGAAGTCGCCGTTTTCCGAGGGTCCGGTGGTTTCGCTGTGATTCGTCATGCGGCGACGATCCCGCGGATTCCGCGCTTCCGGTTTTCCTGTGGACAAGTCGAATCAGGGACACGACAACGCCGTCCCGGCTCGTCCACAGCCCGGCCGTCTGTCGGTCCCGTCCTGTTGTATGGGACCCATGGAGCAGACGAACAACGCGGAACTCCGGACGCGGGCGGATGCCGTCCTCGCCCGTCTCGTCGGCGACGACACGGGCACGGCCCGGTTGCGCGAGGACCAGTGGCGGGCGATCGAGGCGCTGGTCGCCGACCGGCGCCGGGCCCTGGTCGTGCAGCGCACCGGCTGGGGCAAGTCCGCCGTGTACTTCGTGGCGACCTCGCTGCTGCGGGCCGCGGGCAGCGGCCCCACGGTCATCGTCTCCCCCCTGCTCGCGCTCATGCGCAACCAGGTGGGAGCGGCGGCCCGGGCCGGCATCCACGCCCGCACCATCAACTCCTCCAACACGGAGGACTGGGAGGCGATCCAGTCGGAGATCGCGGCCGGCGAGGTCGACGTCCTGCTGGTCTCCCCGGAGCGCCTCAACAACCCCGACTTCCGTGACGAGGTCCTGCCCAAGCTCGCCGCGGCGACCGGACTGCTCGTGGTCGACGAGGCCCACTGCATCTCGGACTGGGGACACGACTTCCGTCCGGACTACCGACGGCTGCGCACCATGCTCGCCGAACTGCCGCCCGGCGTGCCGGTGCTGGCGACCACCGCCACGGCCAACGCTCGGGTGACCGCGGACGTCGCCGAGCAGCTCGGCACCGGTGGCGGCTCGGACGCACTGGTACTGCGCGGCCCGCTGGACCGGGAGAGCCTGAGCCTGGGCGTGCTGCGGCTGCCGGACGCCGCCCACCGGATGGCATGGCTCGCGGATCACCTCGACGAACTACCGGGATCCGGCATCGTCTACACGCTCACCGTGGCCGCCGCCGAGGAAGTGACCGCCTTCCTCCGGCAGCGCGGGTACACGGTCGCGTCGTACACGGGGAAGACGGAGAACGCCGACCGGCAGCAGGCCGAGGACGACCTGATCGGCAACCGGGTCAAGGCTCTGATCGCCACCTCGGCCCTCGGCATGGGCTTCGACAAACCCGATCTCGGCTTCGTGGTGCACCTGGGCTCTCCCTCCTCCCCCATCGCCTACTACCAGCAGGTGGGCCGCGCCGGGCGCGGTGTCGAGCACGCCGAGGTACTGCTGCTGCCGGGCCGGGAGGACGAGGCGATCTGGGACTACTTCGCCTCGCTCGCCTTCCCCTCGGAGGATCTGGTGCGACGCACCCTGGACGTCCTCTCCCGGGCCGGCGGCCCCGTGTCGCTGCCCGCCCTGGAGCCGTTGGTGGAGCTGCGCCGCTCCCGCCTGGAGACCATGCTGAAGGTTCTCGACGTGGACGGCGCGGTCAAGCGGGTCAAGGGCGGATGGCTCGCGACCGGGCAGCCGTGGACGTACGACGCGGACCGTTACGACTGGGTGGCGCGGCAGCGCGCGGCCGAGCAGCAGGCGATGCGTGAGTACGCGGCCACGACGGACTGCCGGATGGAGTTCCTCCAGCGCCAGCTCGACGACGAGGGCGCGAAGCCCTGTGGCCGTTGCGACAACTGCGCGCGGCCCCGGTTCACGGCGGACACCTCTCCGGCGGCGCTGGACGCCGCGCGGGTCGACCTCGACCGCGCGGGCGTCGAGGTGGAGCCCCGCCGGATGTGGCCCACCGGTCTGCCCGCCATCGGCATCGATCTCAAGGGCCGCATCCCGGCCGGTGAACAGGCATCGCCGGGACGGGCCCTGGGACGGTTGTCGGACATCGGCTGGGGCAATCGGCTGCGGCCCCTGCTGGCGCCCCAGGCCCCTGACGCGGCCGTGCCGGACGACGTGGCACGCGCGGTGGTGGAGGTACTGGCCGACTGGGCGAAGGGTCCCGGCGGGTGGGCCCCCGGCGCGGCGGATGCGCAGCCGCGTCCGGTGGGCGTCGTCACCGTCGCGTCTCGCTCCCGGCCGCTGCTGGTCGAGTCCCTGGGCGCCCGTATCGCCGAGATCGGCAGGCTGCCGCTGCTGGGTTCCGTGGCGTACACGGGCGACGCATCGCACGCCTCGCGCAGCAACAGCGCCCAGCGGCTCAAGGCCCTCGACGGCGCGCTGACCGTGCCGCCCGCCCTGTCCGCCGCGCTCGCCGGGACCCAGGGTCCGGTCCTGCTGGTGGACGACTTCACCGAGACCGGCTGGACGTTGGCGGTCGCGGCTCGCCTGCTGCGCAGGTCCGGGGCGCGCGGAGTGCTGCCGCTGGTCCTCGCCGTACAGGGGTGATCCGCCCGACACTGTTCGAATTCGGCACCGGGTGCGGCGAACGCGTACGCCGCACCCGGCCGTCGCTGAGTCCCCCGGGGCCCCACCGGGTAGGGATATAAGCCACGCACCAGCAGATAACAGTCGGTGGCCCCATTTGCTCGTTGCCGCAATCAAGTTCGACAGGAAGAATTGAGGTCCGCTCCTCGCACGGCTCGTCCGTGATCCGGTTGGGCCTTAGTGCGGTGCGCGCTCCCCCGAATCCGATCTCGCCCGCTGTGTGGGCGCGTAGCCGAAGGGAGGAACGTGACCTTCGGATTCGCTCCGTCCTCGCCAGCATCGTTGTCGACGTCCGCGTCCGCCGCTTCCGCCAGCCGCCTGCTCGAGCCCGCGGAGTGGGCCGACGCCGGCATACCGCTGCTCCGCAACCCCCGTGAGGTGGTGAGCGGGTTGCACGCCCGGCACCGCCCCAAGCCGGCGACGGCGATCGTGGCCGTCCTCGACCCGGAGGAACGTCTTTGCGCCAGCGCCTCGTTCAGCCGCCGCTCGGTCCAGGCCGACGGCTGGATGTTCCGCAACGCGCTGCTGGCCCAGTTGCGCCGGGTCATCCCGCACGACCTGCGCCGTCGCACCCCGGTGCGGACCGCGGTACTGCTCTACTGCCGCGAGGGGGACGGGCGTTGGACGGAGGAGGACGGTGCCTGGATGTGGGGGCTGCGAGACGCCTGCACTCTGCACGGGCTGCGCTGCGGTTCGTACATCACGCTGACCCACGACGGCTGGCAGGTGCTCGGTGAAGGCCGCGGCGGGCGACGGCCGAACGCCGACTCGCCTCCCGAACCGCTCGCCCTGTCCGAGGCCGCACCCCTGTCGCCGCGCACCGGAGGCGCCGTCTCCGAGGTGTTGCGCCGCGCGGCCGCCCGTTGAAGCCGGGTCCCCGCGCGGGGGCACCCGCCGGATCCGCGCCGCAGGGCACGGCCCCCTGAAACAGGCCGCACGGCGTGTTCCCGGGGCCCTTCACCGGGCTCCGTGTCATCGATGAATCGATGACAGGTGGAGCCTGCGCCCAGGCACTCGACGGCCTCCGCCCCGTGCCCAGGATCCGGCTTCCTCCGCCCGCCCTACGACCGACCGTCCCGACGGCGTGAACCTCGCACCCCGCTTCCGGGCATGCCTGAGGAAGCTCCGTGCAAGACCGTCGCCACAACCGCTTCGGTGCCTCCGGGATCCCGGAGGAGCCGGAAGTCGCTCAGACGCCGACGCCCAGCACCGAGTTGATCCGCTGCGGGTCGCCGCAGACGATCAACAGGGCACCCGCCCGCGAGAGGGCCAGCGGCAGCGCGGTGGCGGCGACGGCGTCGGAACCGCCGTTGACGGCGACGACGACCACGGGGCGGGTCCCGGCACGGGTGACGACGGCGGCGTCCGCGTAGAAGACGTCGTCGCCCGAGTCGTGCTGCGCCCAGTAGGAGGTTTCACCGAAGGACAGCTCGTGGTCGGCCCACGGGTGCTGTGCACCGGTGGTGATCACCAGCACGTCGCCGGGGGCACGGCCCGAGTCGAGCAGCATGTCCACTGCCTCCTCGGCGGAGTCGAGAGCACTCTCGACGGACGCCGGGATCAGCTGGATCTGCGGGCCCGCCGCTGCCGCGGCGGGTACGGCCGGGCCGGACGGGCCTGGCTTGGCCACGTCACGCGGCGTGCGCTGTACCGGCGGCGTCGGCCTCAGGGGGCCGGGACGACCGGGACGCGACGGAGCCGCGGGGCGGGGGCCGGGTACGGGACGGGGGGTCGGCGCGACGCGGCCACTGGCCGGAGTGGCGCGGGGACCCTGGGCACTCTCGTGAATCTGAGGCTCCTCGGGAATGAGAGGCATGAGCTGATTTCTATCAAACATTGGTGCAGGTCACGTGAACTGGATGGCACAACAGTGCGACTGGAACGTCAGAAGTCGAAGCCGAGCTGACCCTCGATCTCCGGAACGCTTCCCTCCGCCCAGCTGCGGACCTTCTTGAGGTGCTGCCACTGCGGCAGCGCATCAAGATACGCCCACGACAACCGGTGGTACGGGGTGGGGCCCCGCTCCTCCAGTGCGGCCTTGTGCACGGGCGACGGATATCCGGCGTTGTCCGCAAATCCGAAGTCTGCATGGTCGATACCCAGTTCGGCCATCATTTTGTCGCGCTGAACCTTGGCGATCACCGAGGCGGCCGCGACGGCGACACACGATCGGTCACCCTTGATGACCGTGCGCACCCGCCACGGAGTACCGAGGTAGTCGTGCTTCCCGTCGAGTATCACCGCGTCCGGGCGGACCGGGAGCGCCTCCAGTGCGCGGACCGCGGCCAGCCGCAGCGCGGCCGTCATCCCGAGACTGTCGATCTCCTCCGGCGACGCGTGACCCAGCGCGAAGGCCGTGACCCATGTCCGCAGCACCTCGGCAAGCTCCGTGCGGCGCTTGACGGTCAGCAGTTTGGAGTCGGTGAGACCCTCGGGCGCTCGGCGGAGACCGGTGACCGCGGCACAGACGGTGACGGGGCCGGCCCAGGCACCGCGCCCCACTTCGTCGACTCCGGCGATGACCTTCGCTCCGGTCGTGGCGCGAAGGGAGCGCTCGACGGTGTGAGTAGGTGGTTCGTACGGCATGGCGCCCTTAGCGTACGCCGCACAGATCCCCGAGCGACACCCCGGCCACCCCCGGGGCAGAACGGGCGGCCGGAGGGGTGGATCAGGATCCGTGCGCGAGCAGCAGCGGCAGCATGTACTGGTCGATCATCTTCTCGACCTCCTGGTCGCTCCATTCGCTTCCAGAAATCTTGTTCCGGTACATCATCATCGCCGGAATGGCGTCGAGGACGTAGTCGTTGGCCGCATCGGCACGCACCTCCCCCCGCTCGATGCCGCGGGCGACAATGGCCCCGATCAACTTGGTGGTCGGACCGACCACGCCGTCGAAGATCACGCCATGAAACCGCTCCACCTGCGTCGGATCGCATTCGTGAATCACCGACCGCAACGCGAAGCCGGGGCGCGAGAACATCGCGTCCCGGGCCTGCCGACACAGGACCAGCAGGTCTTCGCGCACACTTCCGAGGTCGGGGGCCTCCTCCAAACGTGGCAGCCCCGCCTGCAACGCGTCGGCGACCAGCTCCTCCTTCGAGGACCAGCGCCGATAGACCGCGGCCTTCCCGGTCTGCGCGCCGGCGGCGACGCCCTCCATGGTGAGGCCGTTCCAGCCGACCGTACTGAGCTGCTCCAATGCGGCATCCAGGATCGCGCGTTCGAGGACCGCGCCGCGCCGACGAGGAGAGGCCGCCTGGGGAGGAGCGGCAGTCCAGCGCGAGGTAACCATCTGAGTTTCTCCAGCAAGCGAGGGGAGGCGGGGGATTCCGGAGCGGGGGTGGGCGCGGCGCGCGACGGCAGAGTGGGACGCGGCACACGACGCGCAGTTAAGTGAACGCTTGCGTTCTCTACCGGGGACTCACTACCGTTGAGACGACAGTGAACGCGGTCGTTCACTAACACTTCCGTGGGGGATCCACAGTGACAACCTCTCAGTTGATATCCGATCAGAAACCCGGGGCCGCCCGCAGGCAGGGACGCCCCGGCATCGCGCTCACCGTGATTGCCGCCTGCCAGCTCATGGTGGTACTCGACGCGACGATTGTGAACATCGCGCTCCCGCACATTCAAGAGGCGCTCGCGTTCAGCACCACCGACCTCACCTGGGTCGTCAGCGCCTACACGCTGACCTTCGGAGGCCTGCTCCTCCTCGGCGCACGAGCGGGGGACATCCTCGGCCGACGCCGGGTGTTCATGACCGGCATCCTGTTGTTCACCTTCGCCTCGCTGCTCGGCGGCCTCGCCCAGGAACCGTGGCAACTCCTGGCCGCCCGCGCCCTCCAGGGCATGGGCGGCGCGATAGCGTCGCCGACCTCGCTGGCGCTGATCACCACCACCTTCCCGGAAGGCCCGGAGCGCAACCGGGCGTTCGGGGTCTTCGCCGCCGTCTCCGCGGGTGGAGGCGCCATCGGCCTGCTGGCCGGCGGCATGCTCACCGACTGGCTCGACTGGCGCTGGGTGTTCTTCGTCAACGTGCCGATCGGACTGCTGATCGTCGCCCTCACCCCGCGGTACATCAACGAATCCGAACGGCATCCCGGACGGTTCGACATCGCGGGCGCGCTGGCCTCCACGCTGGGCATGGTGTCCCTGGTGTACGGCTTCATCCGGGCCGCAGAGGAAGGCTGGCGCGACGGTCTGACCCTCGGCTCCTTCGGCGCCGCCGTGGTGCTTCTGCTGGCCTTCGTCTTCATCGAGAACCGGGCGAGGGAGCCCATCACCCCGCTGCGGATGTTCGCCGACCGCAACCGCTCCGGCACGTACGTGATCATGCTGAGCCTGGCCGCGGCGATGTTCGGCATGTTCTTCTACATCGTGCTGTTCGTGCAGAACGTGCTGGGCTACAGCCCCATCCGGGCCGGCCTGGCCTTCCTGCCGGTGACCGTGGCGATCGCCGTCGGCGCCGGACTGTCCCAGCAGTTCCTGCCCAGGCTGGGCCCGAAGCCGTTCATGATGACCGGCTCCGCGCTCGTGGTCGTCGGCCTGACCTGGCAGTCGTTCATCAAGCCCGACAGCTCGTATCTGAGCGGGATTCTCGGACCGATGCTGATCTTCGGTTTCGGCATGGGACTGAACTTCGTGACCGCGACCGTCACCGCGGTCTCCGGGGTCGCCCAGCACGAGGCCGGAGCGGCCTCCGGACTGCTCAACGCCATGCAGCAGGTGGGCGGTTCGCTGGGCCTGTCCATCCTGACCACGGTCTTCGGCACGGCCAGCAAGGACGAGGCGAAGAAGCAGCTGCCGAAGTTCCTCACCAGCGGCTCGCCGGAGCAGAAGGCGGAGTTCGCCAAGTCCCACCAGCTGCCGGCGCCCTGGGGGCACGAGGTTCTCGCGCACGGGATCTCGACCGCGTTCGTCCCCGCCGCCGTCATGGCGGCGCTCGGCCTGGTCACCGCCTGGCTGGTGATCAAGGTACGGAAGAGCGATCTCGAGGCCCTCGCGGGTACGGCCGGCCCCGTGGCGGGCTGACCGCGCGAGGTCCGAACGAAGCCGCGGACGGCCGGGCCGACGCCAGGGGACAGCCGGAAACGGCTGCGGTCCGGCCGTCCGCGTCGCGGGAGACACCGCCGTGGACATCATCAGCACCTCCCCATCCGGTCGCCGTCCGCCTGCTCTCCCCCCGGCCGCACGAGGACGGAGGGCGGAGCGGATGCCGATAGAACGGCCGACGGTCACGGAGAGTTCCCATTCGGCACGCAGAGTTCCCCCGCCGCCCTCGACGCCGGTGCGTCGAACTGGTGGCTTACGCAGTCCGGCGGCAGCCGCCGGAAGCCTCATACGCCGCCGGCCACCAGTCGCCGGAAACCCCCGTACGCCGTTGGCCGTCAACCGACGGCGGCCCCGGCACGTCGTCGGCAGTCAGCCGACGGCTCCAGCACCTCGTCACCCGTCGGCGGCGCCGCCCCATGACGTCGTAGGCGGTCAGCCGACCGCGGTCCCGGCTCCCGTCGGCACCCATTCCGGCAGCGGCTCGGTGCGCTCCGCCCATGCCGCCGGGGGTGCGCCGACCACGCCGGCCGCGAGTACACCGCCGACGATGGCACAGGTGGTGTCCACATCACCGCCGACCCGAGCCGTCGTCCAGAAAGCCGCCTCGTAGTCGCCGAGGGAACGTGCCGCCGACCAGAGGGCGAAGGGGACGGTGTCATGCGCGCTCGTGCGCCGCCCGCGGCCCAGGACGGCCGCCACGGTCCCGGCGTCGTCGTAGTCGAGCATGTCACGGGCACGGCGCAGGCCCTGGCCTACGGCGCTCCTGGGAACGAGCGCGACGACCCCGTCGAGGAGCGCCTCCGGGCTGGGTGGGCCGCCGGGCGCCGCCGCGAGTGCCGCCGCCGCGGCCACCGCCATGGCGCCGACCACCGCCTCGCGGTGCTGATGCGTGGGGTAGGCGGAGATCTCGGCCTGGTGGGTGGCCTGCTCCGGATCGTCCGCGTACCAGGCGCCGAGCGGTGCGATCCGCATCGCCGCGCCGTTGCCCCAAGACCCCCGCCCGTCGAAGAGCGCGGCCGCCAGTTCGCGCCAGTCGCCCCCCTCCCTGACGAGCCGGAGCAGCCGGTTGACGGCGGGGCCGTAACCGCGGTCGAAGTCGTGGTGCGCGGCGAAGGAATGCGCCAGCGCGTCCTGGTCGATGCGGTGATGGGCGGCGAGAACGGCGACGACGGAGGCGGCCATCTCGGTGTCGTCGGTCCACTGCCAGGTGCCCGGTGGCAGTTCACCCCGCTGGAGCAGCGGGTAGTGCACCGGGACGAAGAACTGTGAGCCCAGCGCGTCGCCGGTGGCGAGTCCGCGCAGGCTGGCCAGGGCGCGGTCCAGGCGCCCGGGGTTCGGATTTTCGGAGGAAGTGGTCATCCCGGCCAGCCTAGCCGCTCATCCAGTTGGCCTCCGGGTCCCGCCAGCGGTCGAAGGGCCGGTCGAGCGTGTACCTGCCGTCGTCCCCGAGAACGAGCATCCGCATCTCGGCGTTCCCGGGGTTCGACAGCGACTCGAAGTCCGCGACCGTCCAGTGGAACCAGCGCATGCAGAACAGCCGCATCGCCAGGCCGTGGGTCACCAGG
Source organism: Streptomyces sp. NPDC001068 (assembly GCF_042897315.1). Taxonomy (NCBI): domain Bacteria; kingdom Bacillati; phylum Actinomycetota; class Actinomycetes; order Kitasatosporales; family Streptomycetaceae; genus Streptomyces; species Streptomyces sp. NPDC001068. Next base: position 1,167,385 of record NZ_JBIAYD010000001.1, read on the forward strand.
AGCACGTTGGGCGGGTGGTCCGGTGCCTCGAAGCTGCGGAACAGGCTCTCCAGGAAGCCGCCGACCCGGTCGTACACGTCGGCCCCGGACTCGCCCTGGGGGAAGCGGAAGAAGAAGTGCCCGTACGCGTCCCGGTACGTCTTCTGCAGGCGCACGTCGTCGCGGTCCTGCCAGTTCCCCCAGTCCTGCTCGCGCAGCCGGGGCTCCTCGCGTACGCGTATGAGGTCCGGGTCGAGGTGGAAGGCCCGGAGGGTCTCGTGGGTACGGCGGTACGGGGAGACGTACACGCTGACCGGCTCCTGGCCGAAGATCTCCCGGATGCGTTTGCCGGTCTCCTCGGCCTGCCGCCAGCCCCGCTCGGTCAGGGCCAGGGAGTGGTCGGGTTCCCGCTCGTACACGGAGTCGTCGACATTGCCGGTTGACTCGCCGTGCCGGACGAGGACGATGCGCCGTGGTCGTGCCATGCCAAAACCCTAGATCGGGTGACCGGAAGTCGAGCACTCGGATGGGGCTCATCCCGCGTTGGTGACGCAAATCATGGGTCCATCACGGATTGAAGGATCAAACGATCCAGCTGGGTTCGAGCTCCACGATGTCCCCGGTGAGGGCCGCGATGTCGGTCTCCGTCTGGGCGCGGAGCGCCAGGCGCTCCACCCGCTCGGTGCGGTACTTGCCGTGCTCGGCGGCCGACCGCCACATCGAAAGGATCATGAACTCGTGCGCCGGGGCCTCCGCGAACATCCCCCGGATCATGCCGGGCGAGCCGGCCATCGCCGGGTTCCAGACCTTCTCCTGCATCAGCGTGAAGTGCTCGACGCGCTCCTCGTGCACCCGGCAGAGGGCCACCCGGACCAGGTCGGAGTCCGTGAAGCGCGGCTCGAAGCCGGTCTTCACGTCGAACCGGTACTCGAACAACTTGACCTGCTGGTCCTTGTACGTGCCGGACTGGGACGCGGCCAGGCGGTCGTGCGAGCGCGCCATGAAGGAATCGTAGAAGGCGCGGCTCTCCCAGAAGGCGAAGGTGTGCGCCACCCCGGCTCGCTGCCGACTCCAGCCACCGCCCTGTCCCCGAAATCCCGGCTCCCCCAGAAGCCCCGCCCATTTCCGCTGCCCCCGCTCGAAGCCGCGGCGGTCCACCACGGTGCAGCGAATCCACTTGACCAGCACCGCGCCATCGTAAGGCCATGGGACGTGGCGCCGGTCACGCTCCGGCGGAGATCACCCGCGCACGCGCCCCGGCGCACATGGCACGATGGACAACAGGCCCTGGCAGCAGGCCGATCGGGGCAATGGACCTCTGGGGGGAAGGGGCGCGTGATGAGCGGTTTCAGCAAGGCGATCACCAAGGTCGAGGTCGCACTGAAGTGGGATCCCAGCCCGGCAGGGCAGGCACCCACCGATCTCGACATCGTTGCCGGTACGTACACGGCGGACGACCCGTACGGGAACGCGGCCTACCTCGTGCACTTCGACAGCCGCTCGCCCGACGGAACCATCTTCCTCAACCGGGACAGCCAGGACGGCAAGGGCTTCGGCTGGGACGAGGTGATGACGCTCGAACTCGACCGGCTCAACAGCCGGTACACCCGTGTGGTGGTCGGGGTCGTCATCCAGCAGCGGTCGGCGCACCGTACGTTCGTGAACGTCCTGAACCCGCAGGTGCGGGTCCGGGAGGGCTACAACGTGCTGGCCGAGGACGACTTCGGATCGGTCCTCGGTGCCACGGCCGCCGCCGTCGCGGAGTTCGTGCGCGACGGCTCCGGAGACTGGAGCTTCCGGCCCGGTCTGCACGGCTTCGAGGACGACCCCGTCGTCTTCGCCCCTGCGATGGGCGGCCTCGGCCGGCCGTGACGGCGAGCGAACAGGAGCAACGGTAAGGGGCGTCGGCCAACGCCGACGCCCCTTACCTCACTTCATGTCGACCCGTCAGCTGCAGCCGCTGGTCGAGCCGCAGCCCTCGCAGATGTAGCAGGAACCGGCCCGCTGCATCTTCGTACCGCAGGAGAAGCAGAGCGGGGCGTCGGCCTGGATGCCCAGCTGCATCTCCACCAGCTCGGCGCTGGTGTGAGCCTGCCTCGGGGCGGGCTCGGCCACCGCGACCTCGACCTTCGGGGTGACGACGGCCTTCAGCTCCTGGGCGCGCGGCGCCGACTGGGCCAGGCCCTCGACGTCGACGTCCGCGTCCTCCAGGGACTGCTCGTACGAGCCGGTCTCCAGGTGACGCTGACGCTCCTCGGCGGAGTGGATGCCGAGCGCGGACCGCGTCTCGAAGGGCAGGAAGTCCAGCGCCAGGCGGCGGAAGATGTAGTCGACGATCGACTGCGCCATCCGCACGTCCGGGTCGTCCGTCATGCCGGCCGGCTCGAAACGCATGTTCGTGAACTTGGAGACGTACGTCTCCAGCGGAACGCCGTACTGGAGACCGACGGAGACCGCGATGGAGAAGGCGTCCATCATGCCCGCGAGGGTCGAACCCTGCTTGGACATCTTCAGGAAGACCTCGCCCAGGCCGTCGTCCGGGTAGGAGTTGGCCGTCATGTAGCCCTCGGCGCCGCCGACGGTGAAGGACGTGGTGATGCCGGGACGCCCCTTCGGCAGACGCTTGCGGACCGGGCGGTACTCGATGACCTTCTCGACCGTCTCGCGGATGGTCGCCTCGGCCTTCTCGGTGACCTCGGTCTTCTCCTTCTCCTTGGTCTTGGCGGAGAGGGGCTGGCCGACCTTGCAGTTGTCGCGGTAGATCGCGAGCGCCTTGACGCCGAGCTTCCAGGCCTCGAAGTAGATCTCCTCGACCTCCTCGACGGTGGCCGTCTCCGGCATGTTGACCGTCTTGGAGATGGCACCGGAGATCCAGGGCTGGATCGCGGCCATCATGCGGACGTGGCCCATCGGGGAGATGGCGCGCTCGCCCATGGCGCAGTCGAAGACCTCGTAGTGCTCCGGCTTGAGGCCCGGGGCGTCGATCACGTTGCCGTTCTCGGCGATGTGGGCGACGATCGCCTCGATCTGCTCCTCCTGGTAGCCCAGGCGGCGCAGGGCCTGCGGGACGGTGCCGTTGACGATCTGCATCGAGCCGCCGCCGACCAGCTTCTTGAACTTGACCAGGGCCAGGTCGGGCTCGACGCCGGTGGTGTCGCAGGACATCGCGAGACCGATGGTGCCGGTGGGGGCGAGCACGGACGCCTGGGAGTTACGGAAACCGTTCTTCTCACCGAGGCGGACCACGTCCTGCCAGGCCTCCGTGGCGGCGGCCCACACCGGGGTGTCCAGGTCGTCCATGCGCACGGCCACCGCGTTGGCGTCGGCGTGCTGCTGCATGACGCGGTTGTGGGCGTCCGCGTTGCGCGCGTAGCCGTCGTACGGGCCGACGACCGCGGCGAGCTCGGAGGAACGCTTGTACGCCGTGCCGGTCATCAGGGAGGTGATGGCACCGGCCAGCGCGCGGCCGCCGTCGGAGTCGTAGGCGTGGCCGGTCGCCATCAGCAGCGCGCCGAGGTTGGCGTAACCGATGCCGAGCTGGCGGAAGGCGCGGGTGTTCTCCCCGATCTTCTGGGTCGGGAAGTCCGCGAAGCAGATGGAGATGTCCATCGCGGTGATGACCAGCTCGACGACCTTCGCGAAGCGCTCGACGTCGAAGGACTGGGTGCCCTTGCCGTCGTCCTTCAGGAACTTCATGAGGTTCAACGAGGCGAGGTTGCAGGACGTGTTGTCCAGGTGCATGTACTCGCTGCAGGGGTTCGAGCCGTTGATCCGGCCGGACTCCGGGCAGGTGTGCCAGTGGTTGATCGTGTCGTCGTACTGGATGCCGGGGTCGGCGCAGGCCCAGGCGGCCTCGGCCATCTTGCGGAACAGGCTCTTGGCCTGGACCTCCTCGATGACCTCGCCGGTCATCCGGGCGCGCAGCCCGAACTGTCCGCCCTGCTCGACCGCCTTCATGAACTCGTCGTTCACGCGGACGGAGTTGTTGGCGTTCTGGTACTGGACGGACGTGATGTCGTCGCCACCCAGGTCCATGTCGAAGCCCGCGTCGCGCAGGGCGCGGATCTTCTCCTCCTCCGTCACCTTGGTCTTGATGAAGTCCTCGATGTCGGGGTGGTCGACGTCCAGGATCACCATCTTGGCGGCGCGGCGGGTGGCGCCGCCCGACTTGATGGTGCCGGCGGAGGCGTCCGCGCCGCGCATGAAGGAGACCGGGCCGGAGGCGTTGCCGCCGGAGGAGAGCAGCTCCTTGGAGGAGCGGATCCGGGAGAGGTTCAGGCCGGCGCCGGAGCCGCCCTTGAAGATCATGCCCTCTTCCTTGTACCAGTCGAGGATCGACTCCATGGAGTCGTCGACGGACAGGATGAAGCAGGCGGAGACCTGCTGGGGCTGCGGCGTGCCCACGTTGAACCAGACGGGGCTGTTGAAGCTGAAGATCTGGTGCAGGAGGGCGTAGGCCAGCTCGTGCTCGAAGATCTCGGCGTCGGCGGGCGAGGCGAAGTACTTGTAGTCCTCACCGGCCTTCCGGTACGTCTTGACGATGCGGTCGATCAGCTGCTTGAGGCCGGTCTCGCGCTGCGGGGTGCCGACGGCGCCCCGGAAGTACTTGCTGGTGACGATGTTGACCGCGTTCACCGACCAGAAGTCGGGGAACTCGACGCCACGCTGCTCGAAATTGACCGAGCCGTCGCGCCAGTTGGTCATGACGACGTCACGGCGCTCCCAGCTCACCTCGTCGTACGGGTGTACGCCGGGGGTGGTGTGGATGCGCTCGATACGCAGTCCCTTGGTGGCCTTCGTCCCCTTCGCGCGGGAACTCCGTGCCGGACCGCTCGCCGTCTCTGTCATGCCGCCTCCCTCTACGGGCGAAAACGCCCTGAAATGCCACGTTGTTCCCGTGACACGCTGTTCTGTAGTCACGCCGCGGGCACCCTCAGCTGCCACCCGCGACAAGTCCTGGATCGTCGCCCGACAACCGGATCCGGGTCCTCCAACCCGGTTCCGGTCCGCCCGTCAGCCGACGGAGTGGACGGGCTCGGGCGCCCTGGTGGCACCGCCCGGCCCGCCATCGTCTTCCCGGCTCCCCGCTCCCGCGTCTTCTTCGTCCGCGACGGGGCCCCGCGCCGCCTGCCTGAGCTCCGCGATCGCGGCCTCGAAGTCGTCCAGCGAGTCGAAGGCCCGGTAGACGGAGGCGAATCGCAGGTAGGCGACGAGGTCGAGTTCCTGCAAGGGGCCGAGTATGGCCATCCCCACGTCGTGGGTGGTCAGCTCGGCGCTTCCGGTGGCCCGCACCGCCTCCTCGACCCGCTGGCCGAGCTGGGCGAGCGCGTCCTCGGTGACGGGCCGCCCCTGGCAGGCCTTGCGCACGCCGTTGATGACCTTGGTACGGCTGAACGGCTCGGTCACTCCGGACCGCTTCACCACCATGAGTGAGCACGTCTCCACGGTCGTGAAACGACGGGAGCAGTCGGGACACTGGCGGCGCCTGCGGATCGACGTGCCGTCGTCGGTCGTACGACTGTCGACCACACGGCTGTCGGGATGCCTGCAGAAGGGGCAGTACATGATCTCCAACCCTCCTCACAGCAGACTCGATGGCCTCGCCAGACCACTCGGGCCCCGCGAAGCAGCCCCAAGCATAGGCGATCTCAGAGGCGCCGGAGACCCGGGGGACCACAACTTGTGGGCTGCCGTAGCAATCCAACCACTAGATGTGGTGATTGGCTGATACATCGCCAGGTCGCGCGTGTCGCACACGTACCGCGACGGGGGATACGGAGATACCGTGGGCGCCGCACGGAGGTCACGTGCGACTCCGGCGCAGATCGGGGAGGTCACCCCGGCCGGCGGCGGTCCGGATGGCAGACTGGGCACACCCTCGAGGCCTTCGCCCCGGCGGCGAAGAGTACAACGGCGGGACCTCGCATCTGTCGGCCATCGCGTGGGCCATACACCCAGACATGTGATCGCGTACGGTGAACCGCGTTTTTTCACTCGAACGTGTGTTTGGCGCAACCTTTCGAAAGCTACTACCGTTGTCCAGCAGGGAGACCATCGAGAGGGGCCGACGTGACCACGACCGCAGACAGTGCCACCATCACCGCCCAGGACCGCTCCCAGGGCCGAATCGACCCGGTGCACGCCATGAACGAAGCCGTGAATCCCGAGGGGCACAAGCGCTCCCTACCGGGCCGACCTCCAGGCATCCGGGCCGACAGCTCGGGGCTCACCGACCGGCAGCGCCGGGTGATCGAGGTGATCAGGGACTCGGTGCAGCGACGGGGCTACCCGCCGTCGATGCGCGAGATCGGCCAGGCCGTCGGCCTCTCCAGCACGTCCTCGGTGGCGCACCAGCTGATGGCACTGGAGCGCAAGGGCTTCCTGCGCCGCGACCCGCACCGCCCACGCGCGTACGAGGTGCGCGGCTCCGACCAGGCCGTGACCGTGCAGCCCACGGACACCGCCGGCAAGCCGGCCGCGTCGTACGTCCCGCTGGTCGGCCGGATCGCCGCCGGCGGCCCGATCCTGGCCGAGGAGTCGGTCGAGGACGTCTTCCCTCTCCCCCGGCAGCTGGTCGGCGACGGTGAGCTGTTCGTGCTCAAGGTCGTCGGTGACTCCATGATCGAAGCCGCGATCTGCGACGGCGACTGGGTCACCGTCCGCCGCCAGCCGGTCGCCGAGAACGGCGACATCGTCGCCGCCATGCTCGACGGCGAGGCCACCGTGAAGCGCTTCAAGCGCGAGGACGGCCACGTCTGGCTCCTCCCCCACAACTCGGCCTACGAGCCGATCCCCGGTGACGACGCGACCATCCTGGGCAAGGTCGTCGCGGTCCTGCGGCGCGTCTGACGCCCGCGGCGGGCGACCGTCCGCCCGCCCTCTGATCGGGCCCCGGAACCCCTGCGCCGGTTCCGGGGTCTTGCTCTGTCCTGAGCCCCGGCGACCGCGCCCTGCGACAGCGGATCGGCCCGACCGGCGTTCGGGTCGGGCCGACCCGCTGTCACTCCGTCTCCCCCTGCCGGGCCGCCGCGTCGATGGCGGCCAGCGACTTCCGGACCTGGTTGCGGTCCGTGGTGAACCAGAAGTCCGGCAGCGACGACTTCAGATAGCCGCCGTACCTGGCGGTGGCCAGCCGTTGATCGAGTACGGCTACGACCCCTCGGTCCCCGGACGCCCGGACCAGCCGGCCGGCGCCCTGCGCCATCAGGAGCGCGGCGTGGGTGGCCGCGACCGCCATGAAGCCGTTGCCGCCCGCGTCCTCCACGGCCTTCTGCCGGGCGCTCATCAGCGGGTCGTCCGGACGCGGGAACGGGATCTTGTCCATGACGACCAGCTGGCAGCTGGGGCCGGGGACGTCGACGCCCTGCCACAGCGACAGGGTGCCGAAGAGACAGGTCCGTGGGTCCGCCGCGAAGTTCTTGATCAGTTCCCCGAGGGTCTCCTCACCCTGCAGCAGTACGGGGAACTCGGGGATCCTGACCCGCAGTTCCTCGGCGGCCTGCTGGGCTGCCCGCATCGAGGAGAAGAGCCCGAGGGTTCGGCCGCCGGCCGCCTGGATCAGCTCGGTCAGTTCGTCGAGCATGTCGGCGCGGTCGCCGTCCCGGGCCGGGCGCGAGAGGTGCTTGGCGACATAGAGGATGCCCTGCTTCGGATAGTCGAAGGGGGATCCGACGTCGACACCCTTCCACTGCGGGAGGTCCTCGCCCTCGGTGTCCTCCGGGGCAAGGCCCAGCGAGGCGCCCACGCCGTTGAAGTCACCTCCGAGTTTGAGGGTGGCCGAGGTCAGGGTGACCGAGCGGTCCGCGAACAGCTTCTCCCTGAGCAGGCCAGACACGGACATCGGGGCGACCCGCACGGAGGCGCCGAAGCGGTCGTGGCGTTCGTACCAGACGACGTCCCACTCGGAGCCGTTCACGATGCGCTCCGCCACGTCGTGCACGCCCTCCACCGAGGCCAGTGCCTGCTTGCGGACCGCGTCCTCGTCCTGGACCGACTTGTCGCGGGTGGCGCCGATCGCGGAGATCACCGTGCGGGCGGCGTCCCTGAGGGCCGCCAGGGCATAACCGAGATCCTCCGGGATCTCCTCCAGGCGGCCCGGCAGCGCCAGCTCCATCAGCCGTTCGAAGCCCTCCGCGGCGGTCTGGAGCTGGTCGGCCGCCTTCTCGTCGACCAGCTTGGCGGCGCGCCGCACCGCGCGGTTGACCTGCCCCGGGGTGAGCTCGCCGGTGGCGACGCCGGTGACCCGCGAGACCAGTTCGTGCGCCTCGTCCACGATCAGCACCTCGTGCTGCGGGAGCACCGGGGCGCCCTCGATGGCGTCGATCGCCAGCAGCGCGTGGTTCGTGACGACGACGTCCGCGAGTTTGGCCCGCTCACGGGCCATCTCCGCGAAGCACTCGGCGCCGTAGGCGCACTTGGACGCGCCCAGGCACTCGCGGGAGGAGACGGAGACCTGGGCCCAGGCCTTGTCGGAGACGCCGGGCGTGAGGCCGTCACGGTCACCGGTCTCGGTCTCGTCCGCCCAGTCCCGCAGCCGCAGCAGGTCCTGGCCCAGCTTGCTGGTCGGCGCCGCCGCCTCGAACTGGTCGAAGAGGCCCTCCTCCTCGTCCTGGGGCACGCCCTCGTGCAGCCGGTGCAGGCACAGGTAGTTCGACCTGCCCTTGAGCATCGCGAACTCCGGCCGGCGGCGCAGCAGCGGGTGCAGGGCGTCGACGGTGCGCGGCAGGTCGCGCTCCACGAGCTGTCTCTGCAGGGCGAGGGTCGCCGTCGCCACGACGACCCGCTCCCCGTGGGCCAGCGCGGGCACGAGATAGCCGAGTGACTTTCCGGTGCCGGTGCCGGCCTGGACCAGCAGATGGGATCCGTCGTCGATCGCCGCGGCGACCGATTCGGCCATGGTCACCTGGCCAGGGCGCTCCGTACCGCCGACGGCTGTGACAGCGGCGTGCAGGAGTTCAGGGAGTGAGGGCTTCGTCATAGCGCGACCACCCTACGGCCCGGCACTGACAACCGGGCGATCACGACGGGGACGCGGGGCGGGATCGGGCGGGGTGCTCCCGGACGGGGTGCTCCCGGACGGGCTGTACGGAGAAGGACCGGAAGCCGGCCAAAGGAGGGAGGGCAGGCCGGGGCGTTCGCCCGTGCCGTTTCCTCCGTTTCCTCCCCAACGGCCGGGAAGAGGCTTCCCCGTAATTCTTCCCGGCAGCGGGAACTCGACCGGCGGCCGCTTCGTACTACATGTGTACGCGCCATCACTCAGCGCTACATCAGATGACGTAGGGACCGGTCTCGCATCATGAGAGCGGCCCGTTTGGCAGGCAGGTCGAGCTCGGCGGCGTAGCGGAAGCCGGCGCCGAGGAAGGCGGCCACGGAGGGGGTGTTGCGAAGATCGGGCTCCGCGACGACGCGCGCGCAGGCCGGGCGGTGATCGAGTACGAGATCGGCAACGGCTCTGAGCAGCGCGGACCCAAGTCCCCGTCCTCGGTCGGCGGCGTCTCCGATGAGGACGTGAACCCCGGTGTCGTGCGGGCGCGCCGGGTAGTGACGGGCCAGGGGGTCCAGGTCGGCCCGGTAGATCTCCCAGTAGCTCATCGGGGTGCCGTCGAGGCTGCCCAGGCAGGACACACTCCGTCCGTCCGTCGCGAGCTGAGCACGCAGGTGGTCCTCCGTCCGCGTCTGTGGCCCGCCCAGCTGCCAGAACGCGGTGACGGCGGGGTCGTTCATCCAGCGGGTGATGACCGGCAGATCGCGTTCGACCCGGACCGGCACGAGCTGGAAGGTGCCGACGGGGGTCTCGGTGGGACCCCAGGTTCCCGGCCGGTCGAGCAGGTCGAGCGTGTCGAGTGGGCCGAGTGGGTCCTGGGGAGCGGGCCGGAGATCCTGGCCGGGCGGTACGGATGGCGCGTCGCCGAGGGGGGCGACTCCGCCGTCGTCGGGACCGGGCGTCCCGGTCGCGCCGGTGCGGGCGGGCGCATCGCGATCTTCGCCGGGCGCCTGACCGGCGAAGAGGGCGAGGAAGTCGGCGGGCAGGCGGAGGTCCAGGGTGTCCTCACAGTCCCCGCCATCCTCGGCGGGGCCTGAGCGGCCGGGGTGGACGGGGTGGACCGGTACGGGGCCTGCGTCGGCGCTCGCGTCGGTGGGAGGCATGGTGCGCTCCTCTCAGGAGACGAGGTGGGTCATGTTCCTCGGTCGGTGATGTGGATGGAGGTCGGTGGATGAGTGGATGAGGGGTGAGGAGGGACCAGTGCCACTCGGCGGAGGTCCGTGGTCGGAGAACGGCGGTCAGCTGTGGAGGGGGTTGGTGATGGTCACGTAGACGGACTGGGTGTCGACCGGGCCGACGAGTTCGTCCAGGCCGTGCAGCCGGGTCAGCAGGTTGGCCTTGCACCGCAGGACGGGTGAGTCGAGCAGGCGGCCGGGGAGGGGGGTGCGCAGTGCGGCGGGTCCGGTGGCCACGTCGGCGAGGAACCGGCGGAACGCCGCGAGCAGCAGGCGTTCGTCGGCGAGCCGCTGGGAGCCGAACGCGCCGATCAGACCGAGCACGTTGTTGATGCCGAGGTAGTAGGCGAAGCGTTCGTCGACGACCTCGTCGGAGACGAAGGTGTCGCTGTACTCGCCGATGCCTGGCAGCCGCGCCTCCAGCTCGGTCCGCCGGGACTCACGGAAGTAGTAGCCCTGGTTGTCCCGGTAGCGCCCGCCGGCGGGCCAGCCCTCGGCGTCCAGCAGGAGCAGGGTGTTCTGCTGGTGTGCCTCCAGGGCGATGCCTGCCTCACCGTCGAGCCAGAGCAGCGGGCGGACGACCTGCTCCAGGTAGCGCAGGAACCACTCGGCGCCGACCGCGCCGACGGGGCGGCCGGTGCGCTCGGCGAGCCGGGCGACCAACCGGGCGAGCCGGGACCGGCAGGGCCGCGCACCGCCGCTCGCCGCCTGGACGTCCAGGGGCAGGGGTGCGGTCAGTCCGGCGAGACAGGACACGTCGGTGGAGGGGGTGAACGGGTTGTGCCGGATCACCACGTCCAGGCCCGGTACGGGTCGGCCGTCCCGGCCGTCCACGCCCAGCCAGGCGGGGTCGCGCACGATGTCGAAGCCGGGGTGGACGGCCTGCCACCGCTTGGCCAGTCCGGCGCGCAGCAGCCGGTGCGCCTCCACACCGCGGTGGAGCTCCTTGCGGAGGTTCTCCCGGCGGGAGTTGGTGATGCGCAGCCCCAGGGACAGCTTCAGCATGGCGGGGGCGCCGGTGCGGTACACGGTTCGTACGGAGGAGGTGGGATGCCAGGGGGCGCCGAGGGGGCCCAGGTCGCGCAGGAGCCCGGCATCGAGGAGGGCGGCGGTCAACTCACGGTGCCGGATCTCACGGGCCTGCCAGGGGTGCAGGGGCAGGGCGGCCGCGTAGCCGTCCGGCAGGGGGAGGGCCGTACCGGCCAGGCTCTCCATGAGGTCCGGCGCGGGGACCGCTCGGCCGCGCTCGGTCCAGGCCGAGTCGGTGGCGAGCAGCGAGGGGGCGACCGCGATCCAGTGCAGGGGGAAGGAGCCGCGCAACTCCGGTGAGTAGAGCCGGGCTTCGGAGTCGGTCAGGCCCTCGCGGCTCTTCGGGGTCGGGTGCAGCGGATGGCCCAGCAGGAGGGCCTGCTCGGCGGCGAGAAAGCGGTCGGGGCCGTCGGTGGGGTGAGTGCGGCGGTCCGTGATGAAGGCGGCCGTGCGACGGACGGAGTCGGCGACCCGGGCCACGAGGTCACCGACGTCCGGCGTGGCCTGCGTACGGGCGGCGCCTTCGGCGGGGCGAGGTGTGCCATCGGGCAGACGGTGGTCGCCGTCGAGACGGAAGGTGTCGGCGTCGGAGCGCAGAAAGCGGCCGTTGGCGGGCTGGGCACCGATCCCTTCGACCGGACCGGGATTGCCGTCGGCCTGGCGGGGGACGGTCTCGGCCTGACGCGGGAGGGCCTCGGCCTGACGCGGAACGGTCTCGGCCTGATGCGGGATGGTCTCCGCCTGGTGGGGAAACAGCTCGGACTGATGGGGGAACGGCTCGGACTGATGAGGGAACGACTCGGACTGGTGGAGTCCCGCGTCGGCCTGATGAGGGAACGGCTCGGACTGATGGGCACCCGCATCGGCCTGGTGAGGGAACGGCTCGTGCTGATGGGCACCGGCGTCGGCCAGATGGGGGAACGGCTCGACCTGGTGAGGGACGGTGTCGGCCTGACGTGGGACCGTCTCGGCGCCGCCCGGGGCCGCCTCGGGGTGACTCTGCGTGTCCCAGGCCGTTCCGGTCGTCTCCCGGCCCAACAGGACCGCGAGGGTGACCGCGTCGACGGGCGGGGCGGTGTCGGGAACGCCGGCCAGACGGGGGTGGCCGAAGCGGTGCCAGCCGGTCGCGGACCAGTACCGGACCGGCACAAGGAGGGTCGCACCGGTGGCGGTGAACGGAATACGGAGGATGCCGGAGTCGGGCACGGGGAGGTTCGTCTCGCGGACCCAGCAGCGCAGCAGGTTGTCCACCGCGGCGGCCTGGGCGGCCACGTCCGGGTCGGGGTGTTCCAGAAGGTCCGCGGTGTCGTCACGGGGCCGCTCGGGCGGGAGGGTGCGTCCGCGTTGCTGGGGAACCGACTCGGCAAGGGGAACGGGGCGTCCCTGTGGGCCTTGGTCTCCGTGGTCGTCGGGGGCGGGGGTGGCGTTCAAGGGGGTTCCTCGGGTGGCTTGAGCGGTGCGGGGCCGGCCGTCGGCTCTTCGCATACGACGGCCGACGACCATCGGCCGTCATATGCGGAGAACTCGGCTGTCGGGGAGGTGAGTCGAGTGCCGGTTTTCCTTTCGAGGGAGGTGGGGACGGTGTGGGGATTCGGGCACGGCCCGGTCGCGGTGAGTCATCCGGTCCGGGCGTCCGGAGCGACCGATTCGCCTCGGCGACGCGAGACGCCCGGGGTGATCCCGGCGGTCCGGCGGCGGAGGACGGCCCGCCCGCCGGTCCCGGGACCGGTCCCAGGACCGGTGCCGGCGCCGGTTCCGGCCCGAAGCGCGGGCGCCTTCCGGACGGTTCGCCGGTCCGGTACCGGCCGGGTCGTCCGTCCGGCTCGGTCGCCGTGGGCGCGGTGGCCGGTCGGCCCGGTGTGGACGCGCGCGCTAGCCGGCCGGCTCGTGGCGGCCCTCGGATCGGCCGGGCCGACGGACGCCGTGAGCTGCCGGGTCACGGGCAACCGCCGTGACGGCGTCGGCGAGGCGGTCCAGGACGGCGGTGGCCTGTTCGTCGGTGATGGTCAGCGGCGGAAGGAGTCGTACGACGCCGCCGTGGCGGCCGCCGAGCTCGACGATCAGTCCGCGGTCCAGACACGCGCGCTGCACGGCGGAGGCCAGTTCGGGAGCGGCCGGGAGCGGCCGGGGCCGAGCCGGTCCGCCGTACCCGCTCACCGCACTCCCGTCCCGGCCACGCTCCGTGCCGCCGCCCCGAAGGCGCCCGTCCGCCGTACCGTCGCCCGCGCCCGCTCCGTCAGCTCCGTCCCACGCGGCACCCCGGATCCCCTCCGGTCCGTCCCCGGCCGTGTCACCGGTCGGCCGTACACCGCCCCGAACGGCGTTCCGGCGCGTCCCCGCACCGTCCTGGCCGGCCGCGGCGCGCCCCGAGTTCTCTCCGACGGCCGCCGCGTATCCGCCCTGCGCGGACCCGGTGTCGCGCTCGCCCTCCGGGTCCACCAGTTCCAGCCCGATCATCAGGCCTCGTCCTCGGACATCGCCCACGCACGCGAACTCCTCCTGGAGGCCGCGCAGCTGGGAGAGCATGCGGGAGCCGAGCAGGCCCGCACGTTCGGCGAGGCCGTTCTCCCGGACGTGGGCGAGGGTGGCCGCGCCTGCGGCCATGGCGAGCTGGTTGCCACGGAAGGTGCCGGCGTGGGCGCCGGGATCCCAGACGTCGAGATCGTCGCGGTAGACGACGACGGCAAGGGGGAGGCTGCCGCCGATGGCCTTGGACAGGACCATCACGTCGGGGGTGACGCCACTGTGCTCGACGGCCCAGAAGGCGCCGGTCCTGCCGACCCCGGTCTGGATCTCGTCGGCGATGAGGGGGACGGACCGGTCGGCGGTGATCCGGCGCATCCGCCGGAGCCAGTCGTCGGGTGCCGGGATCACCCCGCCCTCGCCCTGGACGGGTTCGAGGATCATCCCGGCGGGCAGCGGAACGCCGGACTTCGGGTCGTCGAGGACGGACTCGGTCCAGCGGGCCGCGAGTTCGGCGCCTCCCGGGCCGCCGACGCCGAAGGGGCACCGGTAGTCCTGGGGGTAGGGCAGCCGTGCGACCTGTACGTCACGGGCCCCACCGGAGGCGGCCAGCGCGCCGCTGGTCATGCCGTGGTAGGCGCCGGTGAAGGACACGATGCCGGAGCGGCCGGTCGCCGCCCGGACCAGCTTGAAGGCGGCCTCGACGGCGTCCGTCCCGGCGGGCCCGCAGAACTGGACGCGGGCACGGTCCGCGAGTCCGGGAGGCAGGGTGCGGAACAGCTCGGTGATGAAGGCGTCCTTGACGGGGGTGGCCAGGTCGAGGACGGAGAGCGGGGCGCCGGAGTCCAGGACTCCGCGGATGGCTTCGAGCACGACCGGATGGTTGTGGCCGAGCGCGAGGGTGCCCGCACCGGAGAGGCAGTCCAGGTAGCGGCGGCCGTCAGCGCCCTCGATGGTCAGGCCGCGAGCCCGCAGAGGCACGATGGGAAGGGCGCGCGCGTAGGTCCGCGCCCGCGACTCGCGCGCGGACTGACGTCTCAGGATCCCCTCGTGCGCCTCACGCGCTCCCTCGAACGTCTCCCCGGTCACCGACTCCGTAACGGCCACGGCTCGCTGTCCTCCCCGGTGTCCACAGGCGAGTTGATCGACGGGCACCGGGCACAGGCAGCGGGACCCCCACCGCTACCAACCCAGGATCGGCCATCCGGTTACGGGTTACCGCGAGATCATTACCTTGGCGGCGCCATGGACACGGGTGAACAGCGGGCACGCGCACCGGCACCGGCCCATCAGCCGACCGGCTCACCCGGCAACTGGTTTCCCTCAGGCCACCCCGCTCGGACCGTCGGGAGACGACCCGTACTCAGCCGTCCGGGACAGCACGGTTCGACAAGGGCGACGAGGGCGACGAGGTCGGTGTGATCGGGATGATCGGAGTGATCGGGATGACCGACGCCGGTGGGGTCCGTCCCGGACCGCCCGTAGCGAAACCGTTGCTCTTCCATGGGCGGGTCCGCACAGCGAGCACATAGTGTGACGGTCAAGTTCCTTACCAACAGGGGGAGTCACCAGCATGCGATCCATCCGGCCGTCGTTCACCCTTCGAAGGGGCGCGCCCCGGGCGCTGGCGGCCGTCGCCCTCGCTTCGGCGCTGGCGCTGACCGCCACCGCCTGCGACAGCTCCGGCGACGACAACGCGGGCGGCCCGGCGTCCGCGTCCGCCACGGCCGACACCGGCGACGGCAAGATCAAGATCCCGGACGACATCAAGAACAGGCTCAAAGAGCACGGGATCGACATCGACAAGTGGAAGCACGGCGCCTGGAAGAACTGGGACAGGGACGACTGGCTGCGCGAGGCCAACGACTTCGTCAACCCGATCATCAGGGGGCTGTGGAACCCGAACCGGATGCGGGACGCCGACGACCCGGACAAGAACAAGGGCGTCGACGACAACGACCTCTCGGGTGACCAGGGGGTGACGGACCCGACGCCGGAGCCGGTCGAGGCGAAGGCCGTACGCCCGGCGTACCACGCCAACGTGGCCACCGCCGGGAAGGTGTTCTTCGACTCCCCCGAAGGCACGATGGTCTGCTCGGCGACGGTCGTCGAGGATCCGGCGCACCCGGGCAAGTCCAACCTCGTGTGGACGGCGGGCCATTGCGTGCACGCCGGCAAGAACGGCGGCTGGTACCGCAACATCGCGTTCGTACCGTCGTACAACGACCAGGGGCTGACCGGCACCGCGCTGGCGCAGGCGACGCGGTCCCAGATCGCGCCGTACGGCGTCTGGTGGGGTGACGGGGCCCAGACCTCGCAGCAGTGGATCGACCAGGGCGGGGAGACCGGCGGCGACGGCGCGTCGTACGACTACGCCGTGATCCATGTGACGCCGGAGCAGGGCGGTGACGGCAAGTCCCTGGAGGAGACGGTCGGTTCGGCGCTCCCGGTGAAGTTCGACGCGCCGGCCGTGCCGAAGGTGTCGGGCATCACGGCCACCGGGTATCCGGCGGCGAAGCCCTACGACGGGTCGCTGCTGTACCAGTGCGCGGACAAGCCGGGGCGGCTGTCGGTCGACGCGTCGGCGCCGACGATGTACCGGATCGGTTGCACGATGACCGGTGGTGCCTCGGGTGGCGGCTGGGTGGAGACGGGCTCCGACGGCAAGGCCGCGCTGGTGTCCAACACGTCCATCGGGCCGGTGAGTTCGGGGTGGCTCGCGGGGCCGCGGTTCGGTGATGTGGCGAAGGGTGTGTACGAGGGGGTCAGCAAGGAGTTCGCTGGTCGGTGAGGGACGGGTCCCGTCGTCGCGCCGTGGTGGACGCGGTGCGTCGGCGGGACGCTCGCCGTCGTGGTCGGCGGCGCGGTCCCCGCACCCCCAGGTAGCCGAATGGGCCGCCCCCGCGAAGGGGGCGGCCCATTCGGCTACGGGCTGTCACACGGCCGGAGCCGCCACGTACGGCGTCAGTTCCGCCGCCAGTTCCTCGTGCACCCGGACCTTGAGCAGGGTGCCCTCGGCGGTGTGCTCCTCGGAGAGGACCTCGCCCTCGTTGTGCGCGCGGGCGACGAGCTTGCCGTGGGTGTAGGGGACGAGCGCCTCGATCTCGACCGACGGGCGGGGCAGCTCGTCGTCGATCAGGGCGAGCAGCTCCTGGATGCCCTGGCCGGTGCGGGCGGAGACCGCGATGGAGCGCTTCTCGTTGCGCAGCAGGCGCTGCAGGACGAGCGGGTCGGCCGCGTCCGCCTTGTTGATCACGACGACCTCGGGTACGTCGGTGGCGCCGACGTCCCTGATCACCTCGCGCACGGCGGCCAGCTGCTCCTCCGGTACCGGGTGCGAGCCGTCGACCACGTGCAGGATCAGGTCGGCGTCGCCGACCTCCTCCATGGTGGAGCGGAACGCCTCGACCAGGTGGTGGGGCAGATGGCGCACGAATCCGACGGTGTCGGCCAGCGTGTAGAGGCGGCCGCTCGGGGTCTCCGCGCGGCGGACGGTCGGGTCCAGGGTCGCGAACAGGGCGTTCTCGACCAGGACACCGGCGCCGGTAAGGCGGTTGAGCAGGGAGGACTTTCCGGCGTTGGTGTAGCCGGCGATGGCGACGGACGGCACCTTGTGGCGCTTGCGCTCCTGGCGCTTGATGTCGCGGCCGGTCTTCATCTCCGCGATCTCCCGGCGCATCTTCGCCATCTTCTCGCGGATCCGCCGCCGGTCCGTCTCGATCTTGGTCTCACCGGGGCCACGGGTGGCGAGGCCGCCGCCCGAGCCGCCGCCCATCTGCCGGGACAGCGACTGACCCCAGCCGCGCAGGCGCGGCAGCATGTACTGCATCTGCGCGAGCGCGACCTGCGCCTTGCCCTCTCGGGACTTGGCGTGCTGGGCGAAGATGTCCAGGATCAGGGCGGTCCGGTCGATGACCTTGACCTTGACGACGTCCTCCAGCTGGATCAGCTGGCCGGGGCTCAGCTCACCGTCGCAGATGACGGTGTCCGCGCCGCTCTCGACGACGATGTCGCGCAGTTCCAGGGCCTTGCCGGAGCCGATGTAGGTGGCCGCGTCGGGCTTGTCACGGCGCTGGATGACGCCGTCGAGCACCAGCGCGCCCGCCGTCTCGGCGAGGGCGGCCAGCTCCGCGAGGGAGTTGTCCGCGTCCTGCACGGTGCCCGTGGTCCACACCCCGACCAGTACCACCCGCTCCAGGCGGAGCTGGCGGTACTCGACCTCGGTGACGTCCTCGAGCTCGGTGGAGAGGCCGGCGACACGGCGCAGGGCCGCACGCTCGGAGCGGTCGAACTGGTCGCCGTCCCGCTCTCCGTCGATCTCGTGGCTCCAGGCGACGTCCTCTTCCATCAGGGCATCGGCCCGAAGACCTTCGGGGTAGTCCTGCGCGAGGCGCCTGGTGTCCTGGGAAGGGGAAGAAGAGGAGGTCATTGGGTCCTTACGTCGATGGGGATGCCGATATCGGCGTTCGCTTTCTCAACGTACGGGTACCCCGGGAGATTCCCCGCGACCCGTACCGCGCCGACCTGATGATGGTCGCACGGTACGCACCGTCCCGGCACCGTGTTATTCCGGGGGCCGCGCCGCCGTCACTTCCTGGACTGCTTGGCCGGGGCGGCGACCTGCTTCCAGTCCGGATGGCCGGGCATCGGCGGGGTCTTCTCGCCGTACAGCCAGGCGTCGAAGAAGCCGGTGAGGTCGCGGTTCGCGATCGACGACGCCAGCCGGACGAAGTCGGCGGTGGTGGCGGTGTCGTCCCTGTGCTGCCGCACCCAGATCCGCTCCAGGCGTTCGAAGGCGGGCCTGCCGATCTCCTGGCGCAGGGCGTAGAGGGCGAGGGCGGCACCGTCGTAGATGCTGGGGCGGAAAATGCCGATCTTCTGCCCCGGGTCGGGCACCTTGGGGCGGGCGGGCGGTCCGCCGGCGGCGCGCCAGCGGTCGGAGGCGCCGTAGGCGGCCTTCATGCGGTTGATCATGGGCTGCTTGCCCTTCTCCTCCGCGTAGAGGGCCTCGTACCAGGTGGCATGGCCCTCGTTCAGCCAGACGTCCGACCAGGTCCGCGGGCTGACGCTGTCGCCGAACCACTGGTGGGACAGCTCGTGCACCATGATCGACTCGATGTACCACTTGGGGTAGGCGGGCTCGGTGAACAGGCCCTTCTCGAAGAGCGAGAGGGTCTGGGTCTCCAGCTCGAAGCCCGTGGACGCCTGCGCCATGAGCACGCCGTAGGTCTCGAAGGGGTAGATGCCGACCTTCCCCTCCAGCCAGGCGATCTGGTCCGGGGTCTTGGCCAGCCAGGGTTCGAGGGTCTTGGCGTCGGCGCTCGGGACGACGTCCCGGACGGGCAGGCCGTGCGGGCCCTTGCGGCGCAGGACGGCGGAGCGGCCGATGGAGACCTGGGCCAGCTCGGTGGCCATGGGGTGCTGGGTGCGGTAGGTCCAGGTGGTCTGGCCGCCGACCCGGACGGACTCGGTGGGGAGGCCGTTGGCGACGACGGTGTAGCCGTTCGGGGCGGTGACGTGGAAGGTGAACATCGCCTTGTCGGACGGGTGGTCGTTGCACGGGAAGACCAGGTGGGCGGCGTCGGCCTGGTTGGCCATGGCGAGCCCGTCGGTGGTCTGCACCCAGCCGCCGTCCTGGCCCTTGGCCGCCACCGGGTCGCTGGTGTGCTTCACCGTGATCCGGGTCCAGCTGCCCTGCCGCAGCGGCCGGTCCGGGGTGACGACCAGGTCCTCGCCGGCGCTCTCGAAGGCGGCGGGGCGGCCGTCCACCGTGACGGACTCGACCTTGCCGTGCGCGAAGTCCAGGTTGATCCGGTCCAGGTCCCGGGTGGTCGAGGCGGCGATGTCGGTGACGGCCTGGAGAGGCTTGTCGTTGCTGCCGGGATAGGTGAGGGAGAGGTCGTACGACGCCACGTCGTACCCCGGGTTGCCGAGGTAGGGGAAGAGACGGTCTCCGATGCCCAGCGGAACCGGCGGGGCACTCGCGCCGAGCAGGGCGACGGA
Source organism: Streptomyces sp. NPDC001068 (assembly GCF_042897315.1). Taxonomy (NCBI): domain Bacteria; kingdom Bacillati; phylum Actinomycetota; class Actinomycetes; order Kitasatosporales; family Streptomycetaceae; genus Streptomyces; species Streptomyces sp. NPDC001068. The sequence continues at coordinate 1,187,077 of NZ_JBIAYD010000001.1, forward strand.
GACGGCGGAGGCGAGCAGCGCGGCGTGCCGGCGCCGGGGCCGACGGGCGCGGAGGGTGAGCGACATGGACCACCGCTACCAGCGCGCTCCCGGCTCGCGGGGAAGCGGCGCGCCCAATCCACTCGAACGGGTACTTACTGGTGTTGCGCTCGGTCCACGTCGTACACGCCGGCCACGTTGCGCATCGCGCGCATCAGGGCGGGCAGGTGGGCCGCGTCGGGGAGCTCGACGGTGTAGGTGTGGCGGACCCGCTGCTGGCTCGGGGGTTCCACGGTCGCCGAGACGATCTCGGCGCCCTCCTGGGCCATCGCCTCGGTGAGGTCCGCGAGCAGATGGGGGCGGCCGAACGATTCGGCGACCAGGGTGACCCGGCAGGCGGTGCTGTCACCCCAGCTCACGGCGGTCTCGGGGCGCCCGGTGCCCTTCATGTGGGCCACCGCCGCGCACGCCACACGGTGCACGGTGACCACTCCGCCGCGCACGGCGAAGCCGGTGACCTCGTCGGGCGGTACGGGGGTGCAGCAGCCGGCCAGTCGCACGGTCGCGTCGGGCCGGTCGGCGACCATGGCGTTGGCGGTCCGGGGCGTGGCGGTCTGGGGCTCGGGGACCGGGCGGGTGGGTACCGCCACTGGGGTGTGGGGCTCTTCGGCGCTGTCCGGATGGGTGGCCAGCCAGCGCTGGATCGCGATGCGCGCGGCGGGCGTGTGGGCGTGCTCCAGCCATTCCCGGGAGGGTTCGGAGGCCGGGTCCTGGCCCATCAGCAGCTGGACGGTGTCGCCGTCCTTCAGCACGGTGCTGAGGGTGGCGAGGCGGCCGTTGACCCGGGCGCCGATACAGGCGTGCGCGTCCTCGCCGTACTGGGCGTAGGCGGCGTCCACGCAGGTGGCGCCCTCGGGGAGGCCGAGGGTGCCGCCGTCGGGACGGAAGACGGTGATCTCCCGGTCCTGGGCCAGGTCCTCGCGGAGGGTGGACCAGAAGGTGTCCGTGTCGGGCGCGGCCTTCTGCCAGTCGAGCAGGCGGGAGAGCCAGCCGGGGCGGGTCGGGTCGGCGCGCTCGCCGTCGGCGGGCGCGTCGGAGGCGTCGGTGACGGGCGCGTCGGGGGCGAGGGCGTCGGCGGCCGGGGCGTAGGGATTGCCGAGGGCGACGACGCCGGCCTCCGCGACCTTGTGCATCTGGTGGGTGCGGATGAGGACCTCGGCGACCTGTCCGTCGGCGCGGGCCACCGCCGTGTGCAGCGACTGGTACAGGTTGAACTTGGGTACGGCGATGAAGTCCTTGAACTCCGAGACGACCGGGGTCATGCAGGTGTGCAGTTCACCGAGGACGGCGTAGCAGTCGGCGTCCTCGTTGACCAGCACCAGCAGGCGGCCGAAGTCCGCGCCGCGCAGTTCGCCGCGTTTGCGGCTGACGCGGTGGACGGAGACGAAGTGCCGTGGCCGGATGAGGACTTCGGCCGGGATGTCGGCCTCGCGCAGCACTCCGCGCACCTCGTCTGCGATGTCGGCGAGGGGGTCGTCCGCGCGGGCCGCGTTCTGCGCGATCAGCTCTCTGGTGTGCGCGCACTCCTCGGGGTGCAGGATGGCGAAGACGAGATCCTCCAGCTCGGTCTTCAGGGCCTGCACGCCGAGCCGTTCGGCGAGCGGGATGAGGACGTCACGCGTGACCTTGGCGATGCGCTCCTGCTTCTCGGGACGCATCACGCCGAGGGTGCGCATGTTGTGCAGACGGTCGGCGAGCTTGATCGACATCACCCGCACGTCGCTGCCGGTGGCGACGAGCATCTTCCGGAACGTCTCGGGTTCGGCGGCCGCCCCGTAGTCGACCTTCTCGAGTTTCGTCACCCCGTCGACCAGGTAACGGACCTCCTCGCCGAACTGTTCCCGCACCTGGTCGAGGGTCACGTCGGTGTCCTCGACGGTGTCGTGGAGCAGGGAGGCCGTCAGGGTCGTGGTCTCGGCCCCGAGTTCGGCGAGGATCAGGGTGACCGCGAGGGGGTGGGTGATGTAGGGCTCGCCGCTCTTGCGCATCTGGCCGCGGTGCGAGGACTCGGCCAGCACCCAGGCGCGGCGCAGGGGTTCGAGGTCGGCGTCGGGGTGGTGGGCCCGGTGCGCCTCCGCGACATGGCCGATGGCGTCGGGGAGTTTGCCGCGGGCCGCGTTGCCGAGCAGCGCGGCCCGGCCGAGCCGACGCAGGTCGATCCTGGCGCGGGCCTTCCTGCGGGCCGCTGTGGGCACTACAGGTCCGGGCGTCGCAGGGTTCGTGGCCTCCGCACTCATGGGCACCTCCGGCTCGTGAACCGGCAGACGGGGCCCCAGGGCATACACGGCTCAGGGATTGGTGACGTTCCCCCGTCCGTGCCGGTGCTTGATGCTACCGAGCCCAACACGCCCGACCGACCGCCTCTCGCCGAGCGTGAAACGGATCACCCATTCGAGCGACGACTTGGTGGTTTACGATTTTGCGCCACCTGTTCGGGGGGTGGCCGACGTTTCTCGCCGCCGGGCCCAACGTAGGCCATGGATCCGGGGGTTGCACGACACCCCGGACCACGGTTCGCTGTCGCCCACCGATTCAGCGGACGGCGCTTTCCAGCCAATCGGCGTCGATCTCACCCTCGGCCACGATCACGGCGGGGCCGGTCATCTCGACCTCTCCGTCGGGTCGCTCGGTGATGACGAGGCGTCCGCCGGGCACGTCCACGGTGTACGTCGCCGGGGTTCCGGTGACGGCCGGGTCGGCGCCGTCACGCCGGGCGGTGGCCACGGCGACCGCGCAGGCGCCGGTGCCGCAGGAACGGGTCTCGCCGGAACCCCGCTCGTGCACGCGCATCGCGACGTGCCGCGGGCCGCGGTCGACGACGAACTCGACGTTGACCCCGTCCGGGTAGGCGGAGGCCGGGCTGAAGGGGGGCGGGCTGCAGAGGTCGCCGGCGTCGGCGAGGTCCCCGACGAAGGCGACGGCGTGCGGGTTGCCCATGTTCACGTTCCGGGCGGGCCAGGTACGGTCGCCGACGCGCACCGTGACGTCGCTCTCGGGGAGGCGGGCACGGCCCATGCCGACGGTGACATCGCCGTCCTTGGCGATGTGGACCGTCTTCACCCCGCCGCGGGTGGCGACGGCGAGGTCGCCCTCCGCGGCCTGACCGGCGTGCTGGAGGTAGCGGGCGAAGACGCGCACGCCGTTGCCGCACATCTCGGCGATCGAGCCGTCGCCGTTGCGGTAGTCCATGAACCACTCCGCGTCGGCGGCCATCCCCTTGGCCTCGGGGTGCGCGGCGGACCGGACGACGTGCAGCACGCCGTCCGCGCCGATGCCCGACCGGCGGTCGCACAGGGCGGCCACGGCGGCCGGAGTGAGGTCCAGGGCGTTGTCCGGGTCCGGGACGATCACGAAGTCGTTCTCGGTGCCGTGGCCCTTGAGGAAGGGGATGCTCATCCTTCGAGGGTACGGGAGTGGCGCACGCCGGTCCGGCTGCGGGCCGGTGGGGCCGGTCGCGCGACCGGCCACGTCCCTGCGGAACGCGTCCTCGCGGACTGCGTCCCGGCAGAACTCGTCCCTGCGGAACGCTCCCCGGCCACGGCGTTGCCTAGCGCAGTCGCGCCACTCGCCATACGGCCAGGACGACCACGATCGCCACCAGGAGCACGTACCCGATCACCACGCGCCAGTCGGGGCTGCGGCCCGAGCCCCGCGCGGGGAAGCCCGGCAGGGTGTAGCCCACCCGGCGGGCGGCCATCATCCCCCAGCCGGCGGCGCAGGAGCAGATCAGCAGACCCAGCATCGCGATCACCGCTCCGCTGTCGCCGAAGTCGAAGGCCAGCGGGAAGGCGAACATCAGGGAGCCCACGGCGGCCAGACCCACGATCGGGGCCAGCTGCCACAGCCGCAGCCGACGCTGCGGGCGCAGCTCCACCTCGACCTCGGGGCCGCCGGTGAACATCTCCTCCGGCTCGGGGCCGTCGGCGGTCACCCCGCCGCCCACCGTGTCGTCCGGACCGTCCGGTGTCAGCCGGTCATCGCCCTCGTCCGGATCACCCGGTTCCACGACGACGTGCTCGGTGTCTCGTGCGGTGTCGCGAGGGCCGGCCTCCATCGCCACGCGCCCTCCCAACTAGGACTCCACTTGCGATCGAAGCTCGATGATGGCACGGCGCCGGAGGCCCCGATGACCGGTGGCGCATCCCGATGCCATGACGTGATCAGGCTGTGACCGGTCGTTCGAGCAACGCCAGGGCCAGTCGCGGAAGTTCCGCGCGGTCCGCCGCGGCCCCACTCAACCAGTGCACCCGGGGGTCGCGCCTGAACCACGAATCCTGACGGCGCGCGAAGCGTTTGGTGGCACGGACGGTCTCGGTCCGCGCCTCCGTTTCCGTGCACTCCCCGGCGAGCGCCGCGAGGACCTGCTGGTACCCGAGCGCCCGTGACGACGTGCGGCCCTCACGCAGCCCGTGCGCCTCCAGGGCGCGCACCTCGTCCACGAGCCCGTCCTCCCACATCCGGTCGACGCGCAGCGCGATGCGCTCGTCGAGTTCGGGGCGGGCGACGTCCACGCCGATCTGGACGGTGTCGTAGACCGAGTCGTGGCCCGGCAGGTTGGCCGTGAAGGGCCGGCCGGTGATCTCGATCACCTCCAGCGCCCTGACGATACGGCGCCCGTTGCTGGGCAGGATGGCGCGGCCGGCCTCGGGGTCGGCGGCACTGAGCCGGGCGTGCAGGGCGCCGGAGCCGCGCAGCGCGAGTTCCTCCTCCAGGCGCGCCCTGACCTCGGGGTCGGTACCGGGGAACTCCAGGTTGTCGACGGCGCCCCGGATGTAGAGCCCGGAGCCGCCGACGAGGATCGGCCAGCGGCCCTCGGCGAGCAGCGCGTCGATACGGGTCCGGGCGAGCCGCTGGTACTCGGCGACGGACGCCGTCACGGTCACGTCCCAGATGTCGAGCAGGTGGTGCGGGACGTCGGCGCGCTCCTCGGGCGTCAGCTTGGCGGTGCCGATGTCCATCCCGCGGTACAGCTGCATGGAGTCGGCGTTGACGACCTCACCGCCCAGCCGTTGGGCCAGGAAGACGCCGAGGTCGGACTTGCCGGCCGCGGTGGGGCCGACGACGGCGATGACACGGGGGGCGAGGGGTGCGCTGCTCACCGCACCAGTCTCGCAAACCTCCACGGCGGCTCTCGAACGAGTTACGTGACAGTCCGTGTCCGCCTTCGTTGCCCGTTGCGAGGTTCCCGCCGCCGGCGAGAGGCGGTGACCGCGGTGGCGCGAACGGGCGCACCGGGTCACGCGGGATTTCGCTCACACGAGTAACGTATGGAGTGGATATGGGCGTTTTTGCACGACTCCTCGGAAAGAAGCCGAAGGTCACGGAGGAGCCGGACACCGAGGCGCCGGCCGCCGCCGAGCCGGAAGGGCTCACGGAGAACCCGGTGCGGGAGGCGGCCGGGGCCTCGGTGACGAAGGACTCGGCGAAGGAGTCGGTGGAGGAGTCGGTGAAGCAGTCCGGCGAGGACGCAGCGGACGGTGCGGACGGCGCCGGAGGCGTGGCGGCACGGACGGATCCCGGGACCGTCGCGGCGACCGGACCGGACAGCACCGAGATCCCCCAACAGCAGTCCGCCAAGGAGGCCGCCGACAACGAGGTCGGCCAGGGTGCTCGCACATAGCGGCCGGCGAGGGAAGCCATAGGGAAGGTAGCCATGGGTCTGATGGACAATTTGAAGGCCAAGCTCGCCCCGGCCAAGGACCGGGTCTCTGATCTCGCGCAACAGCACGAGGACAAGATCGACAAGCTCCAGCACGGCATCGACAGGGCCGCGCGGGTCGTCGACGAGAAGACCAAGGGCAAGTACAGCGACAGGATCCAGACGGGAACGGGCAAGGCCAAGGACGCCGTGGACCGGTTCGTGCACCCGGACGCGACCGACCCCGGGGCCCCGACCAGGCCGGAGGACCGGCCGCCGGCTTCCTGAACCCGGCGGACCACGCGGATCGGCGGACGGCCGAGAGTCACCCGACTCCCGGCCGTCCGCCGTTTCACGAAGCGCTCAGGACCAGGTGTGCTCAGGACCAGGTCGCCACGAGGTAGCAGACGCCGTAGGGAGCGTCGTCGTGCAGCAGTTCCCCGGCCAGGCCCGCGTCCTCGGCCGCGCCGGCCAGCACCTGCCAGGGGGCCCGGCCCGAGGCCTTGAGACGGTGGGCCAGGTCGGGATCGAGGGCCTTGATCGCCGCGAGGTCGGCGCTGCCGAGCGCGCGGGCGGCCTCCGCGTCGAAGGGCGCCGCCCGCTCGTCGAGGTAGCCGGGCGCCTTGAGGGTGCGGCAGGCGGTGCCGTCGCCCATGACCAGCATCGCCACCCGCGCGGCCCGCTCGGCGATCTGCCGGCCGGCCCGGACGCACCGCTCGGCCTCCAGGGGCTCGCCCACGCCCAGTCCCTCGACCGGTGCGGAGGCCCAGCCGGCGCGATCCAGCAGCCAGGCGCCGACGGCGAGCGAGGCGGGCAGCTCCCGCCCACCGGCCTCGCCGTCGCCGTCGCCGAGTCGTACGTCGACGTCGACGCCGAAACCCCGGAACGACCCGGTGCTCCCCTGCGGGAAGGCGCCCCGCCCCGGCTGCTCCGCGGGCCCGATCACCACGAGCAGGTCGGGCCGCGCGGCGGCGAGCACACCCAGCGCGTCGGCGCAGGCGGCCCGAACGGTGTCCAGCTCGGGGGCGGCACCCGCGGCGACCTCGGGCACGAGGAGCGGCGGGCAGGGGCAGACGGCTGCGGCGACAAGCATGATCGGCAGGGTAGCGGCGCAGCCCGCCGAGGTCAGCCCACGACCGGCCCGCGATCAGAGCCGGCCCGCGCCGGCCCCGTCCGCCCGTCGCTGGGGACACCCCCGACGAACCCGACCCCTCGGTGCCCCGCGACGAACCCACCGCCGCGATGCCCCCGCGACAAGCCCGACCCCTCGGCCGCGCGCCCCGTCAGTCGCAGCCGCAGCCGCTTCCCGAGGCCACCGGCAGCGGCGCCGGTACGCCGATCTTCGGCAGCCCGAGCAGCACGCCCGCCGGCTTGGCCGCCTCGGCGGCGTTGCGCTTCTCCCAGGCGTCGCCCGCGCGGGTGCGGCGGACGTCCAGGACCGCGCCCTCGGCGAGGAGGTGGTGCGGGGCGGCGTAGGTGATCTCGACCGTGACCACGTCCCCGGGCCGGACCTCCTGGTCCGGCTTGGTGAAGTGGACCAGCCGGTTGTCGGGGGCGCGGCCGGAGAGACGGTGGGTGGCGCCGTCCTTGCGGCCCTCGCCCTCGGCGACCATCAGCTCCAGGGTGCGGCCGACCTGCTTCTTGTTCTCGTCCCAGGAGATCTCCTCCTGGAGGGCCACGAGACGCTCGTAGCGCGCCTGGACGACCTCCTTGGGGATCTGGTCCTCCATGGTGGCGGCCGGGGTGCCGGGCCGCTTGGAGTACTGGAAGGTGAAGGCCTGGGTGAAGCGGGCCTCGCGGACCACGTGCATGGTCTGCTCGAAGTCCTCCTCGGTCTCGCCGGGGAAGCCCACGATGATGTCGGTCGTGATCGCGGCGTGCGGGATGGCGGCCCGGACCTTCTCGATGATCCCGAGGTAACGGTCCTGCCGGTAGGAACGCCGCATCGCCTTGAGCACGGTGTCCGAACCGGACTGCAGCGGCATGTGCAGCTGCGGCATCACGTTGGGCGTCTCGGCCATCGCGGCGATGACGTCGTCGGTGAAGTCGCGGGGGTGCGGGGAGGTGAAACGGACCCGCTCCAGTCCGTCGATCTTGCCGCAGGCGCGCAGCAGCTTGCTGAAGGCCTCGCGGTCGCCGATGTCGGAGCCGTACGCGTTGACGTTCTGGCCGAGCAGGGTGATCTCGGAGACGCCCTCGCCGACCAGGGCCTCGATCTCGGCGAGGATGTCCCCGGTGCGCCGGTCCTTCTCCTTGCCGCGCAGGGCCGGGACGATGCAGAAGGTGCAGGTGTTGTTGCAGCCGACGGAGATCGACACCCAGGCCGCGTACGCGCTCTCCCGCCGGGTCGGCAGCGTGGAGGGGAACGCCTCCAGCGACTCCGCGATCTCGACCTGCGCCTCCTCCTGCACCCGGGCGCGCTCCAGGAGGACCGGCAGCTTGCCGATGTTGTGCGTGCCGAAGACGACGTCGACCCAGGGGGCCCGCTTCACGATGGTGTCGCGGTCCTTCTGCGCGAGGCAACCGCCGACCGCGATCTGCATCCCGGGGCGCTTCGTCTTCATCGGGGCGAGGCGGCCGAGGTTGCCGTAGAGGCGGTTGTCGGCGTTCTCCCGGACGGCGCAGGTGTTGAAGACGACGACGTCGGCGTCGCCGTCCGCCCCCTCGGGCGCGCGCACGTACCCGGCGTCCTCCAGCAGCCCGGACAATCGCTCGGAGTCGTGGACGTTCATCTGGCACCCGTAGGTGCGGATTTCATAGGTTTTAGATGAACGAACGTCCACTGCCGCGCTCCGGTCACTGCTGATGGTCATGGCTCAAGGGTAGGCGGTCCCGGACAAGTGCCCGTCCTGGATCGATGTACCGCACCGACCGGCCCGGGTGGTGCCGGCATGCGCCGCCGATCACCCGGTCGCCCTGTCTGTGTGCCCGCGATCGGCCGGGGCGGTGCGGCGCTGAAAAGGAACAGATCATTCTGATGTCCGCGCGGACGGATCGAAAACCGCGGCGGGAAATCCTTCGCCCACCGGGACGAAGCCGCCTCCCCATGCGTATTCTCAACATACGCCCAATCGACTACCCTGAACCGCATGTCACTGCGGACGCCGGATCGAACACGGATGCTGAATCCCTGGCTCGGCCAACTTTCCCGAGGCATGCAGGTTCTCCTGCTCGTCTGCTCGCTCCTGGTTTCCCTCATCACCATCTGGATCGGTTCCCAGTTATCCAATGGATGGCGCGAGGGAGCCAATGCCGTCGGACTGGGACTTCTTGTCTCCGCGGTCTTCGGCGTGGCGCAGTCCGTAGTGACCGACCCCATCTCGAAGGAGATCCTGCGTCAGTCGATCACAGAAGAGGTCCGAGCCGCACTGAACGGTATGCACAGCTCGTACATCCCGACGCACGAGTTCCCGCCCAGCAACCATCCGGGTATCGGATTCAATGCGCTCATGACGGAGGATCTGTACACCTCAAGCACCTACTGGTACCGCGGGATCCACACGAAGTTCTGCGCGACCAGGTTCTCCATGCTGCGCAATTCGAACCTTCAGGCTCATCTCATCCTGCCGGATCCGACCGTCCCGTATTCACTGGACGCACGTCTGGAATATCGGGCCGCTCAGGCCGGCGAGGCTCAGCGCACTCTTCAGGAGATCCGGGAGAGCACCCTTCGCTCGATATGGGCCGGCCTGGTCGGCCTCTTTCTGGTGCGGAACAGATGTGGTTCGATCGAGGTCCTCCTCGTTCCAACCCCGTCGCTGGATCGGTTCGAGATATTCCAGAACAGCGCGTGGGTCACGCTCTTCACCGACATGGACCAGGGCACCACGTTCCCCTCGACCATGCGCTTCCCGCAGCAGTCACTGATCTACCGCATGCAGGAAGCGGAGTGCCTGGCGATTCGGCGGTCCCCGAGCACCCGCCGCTTCGAGATCAGCCGGGCGACCACGGAGCAGGAGTTCGCCTCCTTGTTCGCCCGGATGACGGGGCAGGATCTGACACCTCAGCTCCTCGTCGAGCTGACGGCCGCCTACGAAGGGACCGCCGACCGGTTCCGCTCCGCCGTCCAACTGCATCCCTCGCCCTGGCCGCGCTGAACCGGGGATCCGGCCTCCGGAGCACCGGATCCAGCCGACATGGCGGATCACGTCATTCCGCGCGGTACCACTCACGCGCCGCGGCATCCAGCAGTACGGCGGAGCGACCGGATTCCCCTTGCGCCGACCGCGCGACGCCGGCCACCGCCGCCGCGACGACCCGCACGGTCGTGCCGTGCAGGGCGATCCCGCTGCGCCGGCCGTCCGCGGCCAGGAAGTCCTCCAGGATCTGCTCGCGGGCCCTGTTGTTGAGACTGTCCGACGCCTCGGCCACTTCCCCTGCCTCCGAGCGCATCGTGAACCGGGTGACGGCCTCTCCACCGACGAGCCTCCGGTTCCGGTAGATCACGACCTCGAAGGGACTCGTCCCGTCGGCCCGTCCGTCCTGGTAGGAGTGCGCCTGGACCGCGAGGAGCGGTCCCACGTTCACCGTTACACGCTCGTGCCTGATGCGCCCGTTCCCCTTGTAGGTGTCGGCGGGAAGTTCGAGCCACGACCTGCCGGACAACGACGACTGCAAAAGGGACAGCACCGCCGTCGTCACCACTTCTGATCCGCGCATGAGCCGTGCCAGCAGTACGACATCAGTCTCGCCCCAGGACTGCCGGGGCAGCGAGGCCGGACGGGGCAGCCCGCCGAAGTGCCGCCAGCGCTTGCCGCCGAACAGTCGCTCGTAGGAAGCCTCGGCCAGTTGGGCACCCAACCGGTTCGCGGCGACGGGGAAGACGTCGAGCCCCACCCGGTCCGGCGGCACGGCGGCCTGCTGATTCACTTCGCTCAGCCAGCAGAAGAGGTCGACGAAATGATAGCCGGAGTGCAACAGCTTGCCGTATCCGAATTTATAGGGGTGACCGTCGCGCGAGACGAACTCCCACGGCATGTTCCAGGTGCCGTCGGCATGATGGATATCCAGGTAGGTGACGGGAACCCCGAATTCCGCCACGATCTCTCCGACGACTTCCTTCACCATGCGATAGGCCGGATGAACCCGACGTTGCGCCTGGACGACGACCGTCACGCCGTACCGGTCCGCAAGTTCGGCGAGGCAGCGATGGTCCGACACCAGGCGCAGTGCTTCGACCGGTCCTTTCTCCCTCAGGTCACGGGCCGTCACCGGCTTTTCGAGGAGTACGTGCATACCGCGCCGCACCGCCCACTCGGCATAGGCTCGGTGAGCACGTGGCTCGGTCGCGACAATGCATCCCCAGGCAGATTCCCCGCTTAGCGGATCCTCCATCTCCAGAAAGACGGACAATTCGTCGTGATCCAGGTCATCAGGTACCAGAACGACCCGCTGCGGCTGGATTGAACGCCCTTTCAGGAAATGCTCCACAACGTGACGCTGGGACTCTTTCTCGATGACCGCGTCTATGGTGAGACGTCCGATGGAATGGTATCTTTCGAGAACGGGGTAGTAGAACGTCCTGGCATATGGCCCGAGCCCCGCCAGGACTATCCTCGGAGCATCCTCGGAAAGCATGAGAAATCTTCCCTTCAGTGAGACCTGACGAGTGATCGGCACAGTGGGACGGGATTGATTCATGACTGGTAATTCCGATCGATCCGACGCGGGAAGTTCCGCACGGAATCTGGTTGTCACACCCGCGGCCGGATATTTCGGCGCACATGTCTCCGGAGTGCGTCTGGGGAGTCCGCTGGCGCCGACGACTCTTGACGCTCTCCGAACGGCACTGGATCAACACCGGGTGCTCTTCTTCAGGCGCCAGTTCCTCAGTCACACGGAGCAGACCGCGTTCGCCGGCCAGCTCGGCCCGCTCGCTCCGGCCCATCCATGGCAGGAGCCGGTCGCTCAGCACCCGTTCGTGCACCGCCTGGTGACCGGACGGCAACAGTCTGTGAGTGGCGAGGAGGAGCACCGCGCCCGCTGGCGGAGTCCCGATTACCTCTCCGGCTGGCACGCCGACATCACCGCCGCCGTCGACCCGCCGTCCTACGGCATCCTGCGGGCCGAGAAGGTGCCCTCCCGAGGCGGCGACACGACGTGGGCCGACACCGTCACCGCCTACGAGCAGTTGTCCGAACCACTGCGGCGGTTCCTGGACGGGCTGACGGCCGAGCACCGCTACCTCGTGGGATACGTGCCGTTCGGTGTCACCGACCACGCGCTGCGGACGGCCACGGCTGCCGGTCTCGTCACACATCATCCGGTCGTGCGGGTGCTCCCCGGCGAGGAGAGGCGTGCCCTCTTCGTGAACCCCGCGTTCACCAGTCACATCAACGAGCTGTCTCCGCCGGAGAGCCGGCGCATCCTCGATCTGGTCTTCACCCACATGACCCGGCCCGAGTTCACCGTCCGGCACCGCTGGGAGGCGGGCGACGTGGCCGTCTGGGACAACCGCGCCACCGTGCACATCGCTCCGGAAGACCACGAGCACCTCGGTGAAGTGCGCGCGATGTACCGCGTCTTCGTCGCCGGCTCCCCCGCGACCGGCCCCGGCGGCCGGACCTCCACCGCGGTGTGCGGGGCTCGCTATCAGGTCGTTCCGCAGGCGGCGAGCTGAAGCCGGGCTCATCGCGGGAGGGGCACGGGCCGCACCGGCCAGTGCGGACCGTAGGACGGGACGACCAGGAAGAGCCCACCGTCGTCGAACACGGGACATGCCGTGAACTCCAACTGGTCTCCGTCCAGGCAGAAGCAGAACGCCTTCGAGTAGCTCACCACCGTGGCGGTCCTGAGCCGGTGGCCGGCGACGCCCTCGACATCCTTCACCTGGAAGATCGCAGGCAGATCGAGGTGGCCGGGCGGATCGTCCTCGGTGAAGACGGCGCGCACCACGGTCGCGGCGCCCAGTGGCCGCCGTAGCGCGGGTGCCACCGGAAAGCGTTCTGTCCGACTGCGCGAATGGTACGAGATGGAGACGCGCAGCCCCCGATATCGCAGGTTGAACCGGTTCCTGCCGCTGGTTTCGAAGGCTGCATGCATCACGTGCGAAGGTACGCCCGGATACGCGGCACGCCATACGTAGTAGAGGTTGGTCTGTTCGTCCGGGGGCCAGCGGGACTCCCAGCGCCTTCCCCCGTCCGCGGGCAGCCCGCGAACCGCCCGCGTCGTCGCGGCGACCGCCTCGGCTCCGTAGACGTCGAGGTCGACGTCGGAGCGATCGTTCGACAGACCAAGGGCGTAGGACCCGTTGAGCCCGATCAGGTCCGGGCTCACTCCCGAGGCGTCGGCCAGTGAGACGAGCAACTCGGCGACGAGCGCCCGACGTCCTGGCCCGGGGTCCGCGATCAGCCCCCGGGCCGCCTGCTCGGGGACGACGGTCGCGGATATGTCGCCCGGCGCGAGCAGTTCGAATCGCCTTCCGTAGAACGGCACGTCAACGAAGGGGAGGCGGCGCCGCACGGGTGCGCCGTCCGGCCAGCGGTGATCACGGACCTTCACGAGACCGTCGCGCTGCTCGTAGTCACGCCGAGGCGCATCATGCGAGGGCGCCCAATCGGGTACGGCCAGCACCCCGTTGCCGGGATGGAGATCTCCGACGGCTTTGTACACCCAGCCGTCCCGCGTCCAGAACTTGTCGGCGTACCGCACGCCTCGGTCGGCGAATCCATCGTGTGCGGGTGTCGGCGAGTCGGTCGCCCAGGCGGGTACGTCCACGGTCCAGGGCTCAGGCATCGAGCAACTCCAGAAGCGAGGGAAGGTCGGCGAAGACGAGACGCGAGTTGTCGAAGTCCGTCAGCAGCAAAGTCCGTTCGTCCCGGTCGACGTCCACGTGACGCGGAAAGAACAGGCTCCCCACCAGGTCGTCGAGGACCGGGGACAGGGAACGAACGCAGCCGCGCGCACTCACGAACAGCAATCGGTGGCCGCCGGTGTCGACCACCAGCACGGCTCCGCTTCTCAGTCGAGCCATCGCGCGGGGCTGCCGTAGCGCGGTGCCCGTCCGGTCCATGACCCGCTCCGCGTCGAGCCAGGTACGGCGTCTGCCACCGGGAGAGATCCGGACCAGCCGGTCCGCGCCCGTGTCCGAGACCAGGACCCCGCCGTCGGGGAGAGGGACCGCCATATGCGGGTCGGACAGTCCGGTGTGCCACCAGCGTGCCACCCCGCGCCCGTCGATCCGGCTGACGGTTCCGGCCTCGCTGTCGGTGACCAGCAGCTCCAGCGGTGACTCGGACGTCACCACGACATGATGCGGGTCCGCGAACGGCACCGGCACGGAATCCCCGTGGCGGCGCCATGCCGTCAACCGCCACCGGGGACTTCCCGTCCGGTTCAGGCACAGCAGACGCCGCTGCCGTCCGTCCGCCACCAGCACCCCGTCGGGTACGGACGTCGCGAACCGGGGCCAGTCCAGTGTCACCCGCGCGGAGGAGCCGGGCAGGACGCGGCTCACCGCTCCCGTCGGCGCCGCCTCGATCACGCGGTCGTTGTGGCAGTCGGCCACGATCACGGTGCCTCGGGGGGAGAAGTGGGCGCCACGAGGCTGAATCAGTTCCGTGGACTCCACATCGCACCGTCCCGCGAGCACGGTGAGCTTGTCGTCCGCTCCCAGCCGCAGCAGGCGACCACCACGCCCCTCGGCCACGAGCACGGTCCCGTCCGGACCTTCCTGTGCGGTGCCGGGGTGCCACAGTCTGAGCGTGGACGTCGCGTACGCGTCGGTCCTGCCCCACACACGGGACACGGCACCGCCGACGACGTCCAGTATCCGGTTGTTCTTGGTGTCCGCGATCAGCACGCTGCCCGACTGGGCGAACGAGGCCCACCGGGGGGCGTTGAGCAGTCCGGACTTCTTCCCGGCGCGACCGGTCCTGCCGTGGACGACGGTCGGACGGCGGGACCGGCGCGTACCGACCGGCACGTGGAGTACGACGTGGGCGCGGGCGTCCGTCACCAGGAAGCCGGCGCCGTCGGGGTCGACGCACACCCCCACCGGCTCCTCCAGTCCGTCCGCCGCGTCCAGCCGACGACGGACACGGCCCCCGGGGGTCAGGACGAGCACCTCCGCACGGCGCGGCAGCGCCAGCACGAGGTCGCCCGTGCCGAGAACACCCGCACAGGCCGGCGGCCAGGCTCCGCGGCGTACCTCGTCGGGCACCGGAAGAGCCACGCGGGTACCGTCCGGCCGGAGCAGGAGCACGTCGCGCGGTGTCGTCAGCACCAGACCGTTCCGGTCGGCCGAGGCGAAGATCGCGTCGGGCTCACGCCACTCCCAGCGTCCTCCGGCGGTGAGCAGTCCCAGCCCGTGCTCGCGATGCACCGCGGCGACCGTCCCTGTCGGCAGGCCGAAAGCGCAGTGGAAGCCGACCAGGTCCGGGGATTCCCGGCGCACCTGGCCGGGCACGGTGAGCCGCCTGCCCAGTTCCCACGCGGTGACCGGGGATTCCGCCAGCCGCTCCATCGGCAGGAGGGCCGGCACGCCCGTCCCGGGTCCCACGGTCCGTGGCCGGCTCCTGTCACCGATCCTGTCACCAAGGATGTGGATCACCTGCTCTCGACATGAAAGGGGGAAGGTCCTCCCGGTGTTCCGCGAGCACCAGGCGCACCAGTTCGAGGGCCGCGGTCGCCGGATCCTCCGTCGCGTCGGCGGCACCCATGGCGGTGCGCAGCGCACCCGGGTGCACCGCCGCGACCCGGATGCCATGACCGGCCAGTTCCTGCCGGAGGCAGAGGCTCATCATGTTCTGCGCGGCCTTTCCGATCCGGTAGGCGTAGTGCCTGGCACCCGGGCCGTCCTCGGCCGCGGCGGCGAACGAGCCCCAGCGGGAGGAGACGTGCAGGACGGTGGCCCGTGACGAGCGGCACAGCGCCGGCAGCAGCGCCTGGGTGAGCCGCAGCGGGCCGAGGCAGTGGGTGGACACCGACTCCAGTACGTCGTCCGGCGGCAGTTCCCGCAGTGTGTGCGGAGGGTGGCCGACTCCGGCGTTGTGGACCAGGAGGTCGACGGCCCCGTCTCCCACCAGTGCCGCCAGACGCCGCCCCAGGGCCGGGTCCCGCACGTCACCCACCACGGGGCGCATCGTGACCGCGCCGATCCGTGCCGCGTCGGCGGAGCTGCGCACGACGCACAGCACATCGAAGCCTCGGCCGGTGAGGTGTCCGGCCAGGTGCAGTCCGAGGCCCCGGGCGGCTCCGGTGACGACCGCGGTCGGCGGACCTTCACCGGCCCGCTCCTCCGCACCGGCCGGGCTCACCGTCGCGCGCCCGGATCGTCGGCGCCGTTGAGGACCACGCCCCGCCGGGCCGTGGACATCGGGGTGGGTACGGCCGTGGAGCGGGGTCCTGAAGTACGGTCGTTCCCCCGGTAGTGGTGACCGCCGCTGACGAGTACCTGTCGGCTGTGGTCCGGGTCGTGGTCAAGTTCGTCGGTGCTGCGGAACCCGAGCACCAGACTCATCCGACTGGTGGTACCGGTGTTGGCGCTGACCGTGTGGAACACGAGCGAGTCGAACAACAGCACTCCACCGGCGGGCATGGGGATCGGCAGCGCCTGGTCCATGAGGTCCGCGAACTCCGGGTGCTCGTCCATCCAGGTGCCTCCTCCGTCGGGTTGGGGCACCCCCACGAACGGCAGGTACTGGGAACCGGGCACCAGATGCGTGCATCCGTTGAGGACGGTCGACTCCTCCAGGTAGACGACGGCGGTGACGAGCCCGCGCGACCACTGCAGGATGTCCCGGTGCAGGCGCGGTTCGGCGCTGCCCGGGTGGTTGACCGCGGCCTGGTTGTGGCGGTTGAGCACGTAGACGACGTGCGGACCGAGCAGTGCGCACAGCGGCTCGACGACCTGCGGCAGTGTGATGAGCCGGTGCACCAGGTGCGGGTCGCGCTGGTAGAGCCGGTACAGCTTGGGCTGCGCTCCGGGTGTCTGCGTGACGGGTCCGGACCGGGCGTCGGCGTCCCGGACCAGGTCGCGCAGCCTGGACGACAGCGCTTCCGGGACGAGGCCCGGCAGGCGAAGGTATCCGCTGTCCCTGAAGTGCCGTATCTGCTGTGGCGTCAGACTCATCGTGTCCCCCGTCGCGAGGCGTGGTTCGGTGCGGACCGGCCGGTCCGGGCGGTGGAATGACGGCTGGTCACCAGATGGCCGAGACGCCGGGGCAGGTACCAGGCGAACAGCCGGAACCGGTACCACCAGCCGTACTGCAGCGTCATCAGCGAGAACAGGTACTCGTGCACCCTGAACACGCGGTGGGCGCCGGGCAGAAGGACGATGCGCCAGGCGCCGGCCGCGGAGCCGAGATACAGGTTGGCGGTCAGAAGTCGTTCGTAGCTGTCCCGCAGTGCCATGTCATCGGCGTAGGGGCTGTCGGGCCGGTACCCGTCGCGCAGGGCGCGGTGCCGGTAGCTGAGCATCCCCTGGAGGTCACCCGACTCCTGGAACCAGACGGAGGACTCCTCGGCGTGTCCGCCGTCGGCCCGTGGAGCGCCACGGCGAAGGGTGTCGAGGCTGTCGCGGACGTCCTGCAGAGCACGGAAGGCGGCCTCGTACCGCTTCGCCCTGCCCCCGTCGTCCGGACGCCCGTCCTGTTCACGGCCGCCGGAGCCGGTGCCGTACCCGGCGTCGGCGGCCCGAGTCCGGGCCAGCAGCCAGCGCCCCAGAGGCCGCAGGTCAGGAGTCCGGTGCATGTGCTCGATCACTCGGTACGTGGTCTCTTCGAGGGCCAATTCCGCCTCGGGGTCGCCGGCGACCGCCGGACGCCGCCATCGCAGCCACAGCCAGGCCGGCAGCAGGCGGCCCTGCGCCCACAGACAGGCGCCGATACGTTCGACCCGCAGATGCCGGTCGGGACCGTCGGTGGGAGCGCGCCACCACATCCGTCGCAGGGAGTTCCAGGCGCCTGCCTCCCACATCAACTGCGAACGGATGGCGCGCAGTTCGACGGGATCGTTCGTACCGGTGCCACCGTCGCTCAGCAGCCTGCGGACCTCACGGTGGAGCCGGAGCGAGACATACAGCAGGAAGGTGGCCCGGTGTCGTTCCCCGTCGGTGACCGGAAGGTTCGGCTGTGCCGGAACCCGGGCCCGTGTCTCGGGCAGCGCGGGCATCCCCCAGCTCCGCGCGATCCGGGTCAGCAGCAGATCGGTCCGGCCGCACACCACCCTGACCTCGGCTCCCGCGGCGCGCAGCAGGGACTGGAGCGGGACGGTGTCCTCCTCCGGTGCGTGCGTGGGGTGTCCGGCATGCATGATCCACAGCAGCCGAAGGCCGCGAAGCGCGTCGGGCGGAAGCGCGGCCACGAGCCGGTCGACGTCGAAGTAGTCACTGCCGCTGTAGCCGATGACTATCACCGCGGAGTGGGCCCGAAGGAGCCCGTACAGCCGCCCGGCCTCCTCCTCGGGGAAACCGCCGCGGATACGGCTCAAGGTCGCCCCGAGTTCCTTTCCGTCGGGCGAATCGGCGAAGGAGCCGTGGAAGTGGTGGACGGCGCCCACCGGTACCGGCCTGCCGTGCCGGGCTTCGTGGGCGCTCTCGATGCAGGTGTCGAAGTTGGCGGTGACGTGGTGGCCGCCCAGTGCGACGTGGTCGGCGGCGAACGCGTGCAGCCGGTTCGGCTCCGCGCTCCTGACGTCGTCCAGGATGTCGAAGGTGTCCGGCGAGGCCTGCGGACGGGCTCGCGCGGCGGCGTCGAGTGCTGTTTCCAGCCGGGGCAGTCGTGGAGCGGGCAGACTGGTGTCGTTGCCGCACAGCCGGTTCGTGTGCAGGCCGACGACCTGGTGGTACGTCAGGACCTTCGCGAGCGCGCCCGCTTCGAAGAACGTGTCGAAGACTCGTCGGGTCAGTTCCGGTCCACTGGGCAGGCTGGTGGGACCCTCGACGGAGATTCCCGCTCCGGACCACAGCAGCACCTGCTCCGGCCGCAGTCCGTGGAGCAGTTCCAGCGCCTCGTCACCGGCGTCGCGGGCACTCACCGGGGCCCCGCCTCCGGGTCGGCGTCACCGGCGGTGGTCCCCGTGGTGCCGGGCAGGGAGGCCGCCCAGACGGCGTCGAAGCGACCGAGCCAGTAGTCGTACCAGTGCGGGGATGTGCGGCGGTCGAGCCGCAGGTGCATGCGGTCGTCGATCGTGCTGTCGCGGAAGCCGTGGAACTCCACCACGATCGTGCCGTCCGGGCTGTCGCCGTTGACGATGAGGAGGCTGAAGCCGGGATTGACCGGCAGTCGGCGGCACTCGAACCCGGTCAGGCCCTCCATGCGTCGCAGAGCGTGCAGAGAGCCGCGCAGGGCAAGGTCGAGGTCGAGGTTGTCGTCGAGTTGCACGGCGGCGTCCGCGACGGCCCGCGGGGCGGGATCGAGGACGGCGATCCTGACGGTGCCCCCGCGCTGGAGGATCAGCCGCCTCAGATCGTCCGCGCCGGCCAGGACGTTGATCGCGGTGGGCCCGTAGACCCTCAGGTCCCGGGCTCGTTCCAGGAGCGTGCGCAGCGGTCCGAGATCCTCACGCCGGTGCAGCACGTCGTCGGCCGAGACCGGCGCGGGTTCGGCCGGCGCCGCCGTGCGGAAGACCAGGAATGCCAGGGCTGCCACGGTGAACTGCAGCAGACGCCGGCTGTCGACCACGTCGAACAGTCCCAGTCCGACGAGGGCGAGGCCCAGAAGGAAGAACGCGTAGGCCTCGATGTGCCGGCCATGCCTGATGTCGTCCATGACGAGACCGAGACGTCGGCGCAGGGTGTTCACCAGCTTGTCCTCTTTCGTGTGTCCTCTTTCGTGCCAGAGGTGCCGGAATCCGGCCTCTCGACTGAAGCGGCTGCCGGTGTGGAGGGACAAGGCGCGTTTGTGTCCGCATCCGGCTCCGCTGTATCCGTGGTTTCCAGGAGAGGCCCGCCGAGGCGCGGTTAGTCTCCCGTCGAGGGCCGGAAGCCGGGGAGAGCACATGACGGTGTGGCGCAGCGGATCGGGTACGCCCGCCGGGATCGACCTGTGTCTGGCGGCCCTGCATCAGCGCGGAGTCCTGGGCACCATGGCCGTGGTGAACGCCTTCCGGTCGGCGCACCCGGACTACCCGCTGTCCGACTCCATGGTCAGATCCATGCTCAACGGCACCAGGGAGCCGAAGCCGGACTTCGTGCACCTCCTGGCCCGGCTGGCCGACGTACCCGTGACCCAGGTGTTCGCGCATCTCGGCTGGCTGCCTCCCGAGGAGGCGGCCGACGCCAGCGTGCCGCACCTCGTGCGGCAGTTGCGGACGGGCATCACGGCTGCGGGTCGGCTCGCCCGGGAGGTCAGCGAGCCCTGGTTCGATCGCGCTCCGGCGGCCGCCGCGGCGGCGGTGCTGACGAGTGAGGAGGGTGCCCGCAGGTTCACGATGGAGCTGTCGGCGGTCGAGTCGGGCGCCCGTTACCGGTGCGCCGTGATGGACGTCGCCGAGTTCAGGCTGCGCTCGGGCGTGCGGCCCCTGCCTCTGGACCGGGCCGTCGCCCTCGCCGACGGCGGGCTGCTGCGCGGCACGCTGGCGGTGATGGCACGGCGCGCGGAGATGACCGAGCACCCGGACTACTGGTCGGTGCGGCTCGAACTGGCGGCGCTGGCCCACCAGGCCCTGCAGTACCGGGGCGAGTACAGCTGGCAGGGGCAGCCCGGAGCCCGTCTGTGGCTGGACGCGGCGGACGGCTACCGGCCCAGGCATCTGCTGGTACAGGACCGTCTCGCCGGCATGCGCCGGGAGCCGGTCCCGGCGGTGGCCGCCCGGTGGGCGGACGACGGCGTCCCACCCGTCGTGGTCATCGGTCACCGTCCGCTGGCGGGAGGTGCCGCCGCCCTGCTCGCGGAGGCGCTGGGACTGGAGTACGTACTGCCGCGGTCCGGCGAGGAGATCGTCGCCGACGGTCTGTTCCTGCCGGTTCTGCGAAGCCCGGTGCCTGGCCGGGTGGAGGCGTGGCTGTCCGTCATGAGACACCTGCGCACGCGGGCCGCGAGCGGTGCCCCATGGCCCGCGGTCGTGCTGACGCGCCCCTACGTCTTCGCAGAACCCGGCCGCGACGCCGAACTGGCGCTCGATGAACTACGCCGGTTACCGGCCTGTGTCGTGTCCGTCCGTCCTGCTGAGGCGATGCTGCGCTGGTGGGCGGTGCGCCGGACCGGCGCGGACTCCCCCGGCGACCCGGCCGCGCAGGCGTGGCTGGAACGGGAACGGCGCACATACGACGGGATCGAGAGCACGCTGAGTGCGCGCCCCGCGGACCGGACCCTGCTGATCCGGGTGCCCGAGCCGGCGGACCCGCTGCCGGTGGACGGCTGGGGGTGGCCGGACGTCGTGGCCGATCTGCAGCCCAGGCTGGCCTGGACGGTGCTGAGGTGGCTCGATCTGACGGCCCGTCGCCGGGGGCCGGGCCTCTCTGGACAGTTGCTGCCGGGACTGCTGGCGGAGTGGGCGCCCACCCTCCGGGAGGATTCCGACGTGTCCTCGCTGTCGCCTGGGTAAAGGGACGGATCACGGCTCGACGGCTCGACGGCTCGACGGCTCGACGGCTCGACGGCTCGACGGCTCGACGGCTCGACGGCTCGACGGCTCAGTAGATGTCGTCGGGTTCCTCCGGATCAACGGCCTCCGTGCGATGTGCGTCGTACATGGTTCCCTCCCTTCTTCCGTACCGGTGACCGGTTCCGAGGAGGCCGCCGCACCGGCCGGCGAAGGCTCCCCTCCGTCCGCCGGGCGGTGCGGCGCCCCCCGGCATGAGCAAAACCGGGATGCCGGTGGCGGGACAGCCTGTTGCCCAAACCCCGGACGAGCCCCGACAGTGGTCGGACAAAGTCGGACAGGGAGCGGACCGTGCCGTGGGCCCGGACGCGGCCCGAAGGGGGACCGATGGCGAAGGGGCACGGCGAACGCCGGGGCGACGAGGAGTCCGATCCCACATCGATCGACTCGGCGTCCGACTTCGGCCGCCGGCTGACGGAGCTGCGATTACGGGCGGGACTCACCGTCCGTGAGGTGGCCCGCGCGGTCAGGATCGCGCCGAGCACCGCCGGCGACTACTTCTCGGGGCGCCATCTGCCGCCTGTGCGGGCGGCGAAACTCCTCAACGAGATCCTTCTCGCCTGCGGTGTCGACGATGCCGTCCTCTTGGCTCAGTGGCACGAGGCACTGGTGCGGCTGCGAATGGCTCCGGGGCGGCCGGTGGCGGGGGCGCCCGCCCCTTATCGTGGGCTACGGGCCTTCGAGGAGGAGCACGCGGAGTGGTTCTTCGGCCGGGACGGGCTGACGGCCACACTGATCGAGCGACTGAGCGGGCTGACCGGTTCCGGCAGCGGTCTGCTGGCCGTGGTGGGGCCCTCTGGATCCGGGAAGTCCTCCCTGCTGCGCGCCGGACTGGTGCCGGCCGTGCGGGGCGGCGCGCTGCGGGACACCGCCGGGACGGCGGAGGCCGTCCGCACGGTCGTCCTGATGACGCCGGGCCGTCACCCCGCCGACGAACTGGCCGAAGCCCTCAAGGGAGTTGACGCTCCTGCCCCGCTGATCGTGGTGGACCAGTTCGAGGCGCTGTTCACCGCGTGCCCACAGCAATCGGAACGTGCCCGCTTCGTGGAGTCGCTGGGGCGCACGCGCCCCGGTCTCGTCGTCATCGGGTTGCGTGCCGACTTCTACGCGCAGGCCCTCCAGTTCCCGCTGCTCGCCGCGGCTCTGCAGAACGAGCAACTGGTCGTGGGGCCCCTGACGCAGGACGAGATGCGCGAAGCGATCGTCGGTCCGGCCCGCAAAGCGGGCCTTGACGTCGAGAGCGGCCTGGTGGAACTGCTGCTGCGCGATCTCACTCCCCGTTCGTCGCCGGACGACGCCCAGCCCGGCCGGGCGGCGCACGGCCCCGGAGCCCTGCCTCTGCTGTCGCACGCCCTGCTCGCCACCTGGCAGAACGCCCCACACGGCCGTCTGACGGTCGCGGCCTACCACGGCAGCGGCGGCATCCAGGACGCCGTCGCCCGCACCGCGGAGACGGTGTTCGCGGAACTCTCGGAAATACAGCGGGACATCGCCCGGCTCATCTTCCTCAGGCTGGTGCACGTATCCGACGACGCCCTGGCCACGCGGCGTCGTGTGCAGCGCGCGGAGCTGCTGGACCCTGACGGGCCACACGCCGCCGAGCCGACCGCTGTCCTGGCCGCCTACGTCGAACAGCGGCTGATCACCGCCGACAACGACACGGTCGAGATATCCCACGAGTCGCTGCTCGTCGCATGGCCCCGATTACGGGAGTGGATCGTCGCGGACCGGGCCGGCCTGCGGGTCCACCGGCGACTGACCGAGGCCACGCTCCACTGGAAGGAGGCGGAGTACGACCCCGGTCTGCTGCTGCGCGGCACCACCCTCGCCCTGACCGGCGAATGGGCGGCCGACGCCGCCCACTCGGACGCGGTGAACACCGACGAACGTACCTTTCTGGACGCCTCGTTACGCCACCAGGACCAGGAACGCAGGGCGGCACGCAGCCGCACGCGGCGGCTGTACCAGGCGCTCGCCGCGGCGCTGGCCCTGCTGCTCGTCGCCTCCGGCCTGTACCTCTACGCGCAGCACCAGCGCGGCCGGGCCGACCAGGCCCGGGCCGAGGCGGAATCGCGCCAACTGGTCGCGGAAGCGGCCCGGATCGGCCGACACGATCCGGCGGTCAGCGCACAGCTGGCGCTGGCGGCGTACCGCACCGCACGCACTCAGGAAGCCCGTGCCGGCTTGATGGACTCCTCGGCGGCTCCCTCCGCGACACGGCTGACCGGCTTCACGGGGCTCGTCCAGTCGGTGGCCTCCGACGGCGCGAGGACCCTGCTGGCCGCCGGCTCGTCGGACGGGACCGTCCGCTTGTGGAGTACGGCGAACCGTACGCGGCCCCTGGCCCTGAGCAGCCTGCGCGTCTCCGCCGAACTGGCGGTGTTCGCGGTCGCGTTGAGCCCCGACGGCCGCACTCTCGTGGCAGGCGGCGGCGAGGGGCTGCTGCATCGCTGGAATGTCTCGGATCCGCGCCGTCCGCGCGCGCTGCCCGATCTCCCGGGCACCCCGGACACCACGGTCTACTCCCTGGCGTTCGCGGCCGACGGGCGTGGCCTGGCCGCCGCGGGCGCGGACCGTACCGTGCGCCTGTGGGCGAACGGGTCGGCGACGGGAACCGCGGGCGAGCCCGTGGTCTTCCGCGGCGGCGAGGACTTCCAGCAGTCGGTCGCGTTCAGCCCGGACGGCTCGCTGATCGCGGCCGCCGGACACGATGGGCACGCCCGGCTGTGGCGCACGCACGGCCCCGGGCGCACCGTTCCGCTCGCCACGCTGGGGGCGTTCGAAGGACCGGCACTCGGGGTGGCCTTCGGTCCTGACGGCCGGACCCTCGCGGTGTGCAGCCAGGACCGGACCACCCGTCTCTGGGATATCTCGGACCCCTCCCACCCGCGCTCCGCCCCCTCGCCCGCCGACAAGGCGGACAGCTGGGTGAACTCCGTGGCGTTCGACCCGGGTGGCGGAGTGCTCGCCATCGGGGGCAGCGACGACGCCGTCCGGCTCTGGGACCGCGCGGCCCGGTACGTCTCGGCCACTCTGCCCCATCCGGGAGCGGTGACATCGGTGGCGTGGCTCGACCGGCGGACGTTGGTGACCGGCTGTTCGGACGGTGTCCTGCGGCTGTGGTCCCTGCCCTCACCGGTGCTGACGTCCGCGCAGGGTGTCAACGCCCTCGCGTACAGCCCCGACAGCCGGTTGCTCGCCGTGGGCACGCTGGAGCTGCAACTGTGGGATCTCGCCCGGCACCGGCCCGTGGGCCGACCGTGGAATCCGGGCGCCGACACCTTCGTGCAGTCGGTGACGTTCTCCCCCCGGGGTCGCGTCCTCGCGGTCGGCTACAGCGACGGTCTCGTACGTCTGTTCTCCTATTCGCCCGCCGGGGCACTGACCCCTCGCGGCAGGCCGTTCCGGGTGGCGCACGGCGGCACGGTCGAGTCGCTGGCCTTCAACCGCACCGGTCAGGTCCTGGCCACCGGGGCCGACGACGCCAAGGTCCGCCTGTGGGACACCAGCCGACCGGATCGGGTACGGGCACTGGTCACGCTCACCGGAGCGACCGACGCGGTGCTTTCGGTGGCCTTCACCCCGGACGGGGGGTACATCGCGGCGGGCAGCATCGACCGTCGGGTGCGCGTGTGGGCGGTGTCCGGTGACACCACTGATCCGGTGGTCACCCTGCGCGGCCCCACCGGCTACGTGTGGTCGGTGGCCTTCAGTCCCGACGGTCGGACCCTGGCCGCAGGCAGTGCGGACCGCACCGTACGTCTGTGGGATGTCCATGATGTGCACCGGCCTGTACGCGTGGGCCCTGATCTGACCGGATTCACCAGTTATGTCTATTCGGTCGCCTTCACCCCTGACAGCCGTACCCTCGCCGCGGGCAGCACGGACTCGACCGTGTGGCTCTATGACGTGTCGAACCGGCGGACGCCCGATCTGAACGCCGTCCTCACCGCCGCCACCGGACACGTCTACGCCGTCGCCTTCAGCCCTGACGGAGGAACCCTCGCGGCCGGGGGCGAGGACCACACCGTCCGCCTCTGGGACACCGACGTGGACGCCATCGCCCGTCACCTGTGCAGCACCCAGGGCGATCCGCTCACCCCCGCCGAGTGGCGACGCTTCCTGCCCGCGGTCCCCGAGGTGAGCACCTGCCGGTGAGGCACGGAGGGGATCGCGGCGGACGCGAGCTGTCCGCCCGGCTCAGCGTTCCCCGGGGCGGCGGCGGAACAGTTCGTTGAGATCCGTCTGTGCGATCTGGTGTTCGGCGTAGGAGAACGTGCCCCGGTCCGCCAGTTCCCGCGCCGCGTCGAGGAGCTGCGCGTACATCGCCCGGGCGATGCTGCCGCCCACCGTGACCCGGCGTACCCCGAGGTCGCGCAGGGCGGCCAGGGACAGGGCGTTGCCGGTCAGGCCCATCACCACGTTCAGCGGGCCGTCGATCTCGCGGACCAGGGTGCCGATCGTCTCCGCGTCGGCCGCGCCCGGCACGAACGCGCAGTCCGCGCCGGCCGCCAGGTACGCGTTGGCCCGCCGGACGGCCTCGTCGAGCGGTCCCCCGGTCAGCAGCACGTCGGTGCGGCCGACCAGGACGAACGGCTCACCGGCGGTGTCGACGGTTTCCCGGGCGGCGCGGACGCGGTCCGCCGAGAGCCCGGGGTCGTGGAGCGGGCGGGAGCGGTCGCCGGTGAAGTCCTCGACGTTGCCGCCTGCGGCTCCGGCCGCGAGGGCCATCGAGATCGTCTCGGCGACGGTCTCGGGTGCCTCGCCGAACCCGTCCTCCAGGTCGGCGCTGACCGGGATCCGCACCTCGGCGGCGATCTCACCGATCCGGTCGATCATGGTCGTACGGTCCACCCGGTCGTCGTCCGCCGACGCGGTGTCGGCGTAGTCGTGGTCCGGGCGGCCCAGGGAGAAGGCCACCCCCGCGCTGGTGGTGGCCACGGCGGGGAAGCCGGCCGACTCCAGGACGCGGGCGCTTCCCGCGTCCCAGGCGTTGGGCAGCAGGAAGCAGCCTTCCCGGTGCAACTCGACGAAACGTGCGGCCCGTTCCCTGCGCTGAGTGTCCACGACGCCCAGTCTGTCAGCCGCCACTGACAACCCGTTCGAACCGCAGGGCGCGGCCGCCTTCCACGGCGCGTCCG
This sequence comes from Streptomyces sp. NPDC001068, assembly GCF_042897315.1. NCBI lineage: Bacteria > Bacillati > Actinomycetota > Actinomycetes > Kitasatosporales > Streptomycetaceae > Streptomyces > Streptomyces sp. NPDC001068. Next base: position 1,213,438 of record NZ_JBIAYD010000001.1, read on the forward strand.
TCCGCGCCGGGATCCGGGCGGAGGGGTCCGCGAGGGCCGGCCGACCGGCGGCGCGACCGGTGGCGCGGACCCTGCGGGGCCCCGGGACGGGCGGCGTACTGTCGTGCGCGTCTGCCGTCCGCCCTTGATCGACTCCCCAGGAGGAACGCCCCGTGACCTGCCGAGTCATCCTCATCGCCCCCGCGATCACGCCCTCGTTGCGACGGGCCCGTTTCGACGACGGTGACTCCATCGAGAACCCGGAGGCGGTGACGCTGTCGCTGCCCGCGGGCCGGGCGGTGAGCTCCCCCAGCGTGCGCTGCCGTGAGACGGCGGCCGCGCTGGGCCTGGACGCCTCGGCGGAGTCCGGCCCGGCGGGCCTGGACGCGGGCCGCTGGCGCGGCCGGACGCTGGAGGAGGTCACCGCCGCCGAACCGGAGGCGCTCGTCCGGTGGCTGTCCGACCCGGGGTCCGCCCCGCACGGGGGCGAGTCGGTGCGGGAGTTCTGCGCGCGGGTCACCGAGTGGCTGGAGACGACGGGGCGTACGGGCGGCCGCACGATCGCGGTGGTGGAGCCGGAGGTGGTCCGCGCGGTGGTGCTGCACGCGCTCGGGGCGCCCGAGTCGGCGTTCTGGCGCGTGGACGTCCCGCCGCTGGCGGCGACCGAGGTCACCGGCGGCCCGGGCCGCTGGAACCTCCGGCTCGGCCAGGCCGGCGGACGGGCGGCCGCGGTGCGGTAATCCGCTGGAGCGGCGGACCCCGCCCTGCCTAGGGTCGCGGCATGACCACCCGCACCTTCCGCGTCACCGTCCGCGGTGTCTTCGACGGCCTCAGCGCCGGGCAGCGCGCCGAACTCCTGTCCCGGGCCGCCGATCACGACGTGCTGCGCGCCGCCTTCACGCCCGAGGGCCATCTCAGCTACGACATCGCCGCACGGACCGCCTTCACCTTCCGTTTCCTGGACGCCGGGGAGGAGGAGGAGGACATCCTGGTGGCGGCAGAGCGCGCCGAGGAGGCGGCCAGGGCGTGGCTCGCCGAGCGCGGTTACGGCTACAAGAACCTTCGGTCCAAGGCGGAGGACCTCTCCCAGGCCCCCCTCGGCAAGCGGCAGCGCCGGGCGGCCGCGCAGCAGCGGGACTGACCCCGCGGAAGCGGCCACGGCGGCCTGAAGTCGTCGTGGTTCAGGTCACGTTGGGCTGTGGCGTGATTGTGGAGGCCAGGTGTCCGCGGGCGTGGCATGCTCAGGGCCACACCGAGTTACCGGTCGGTTCTACCCGTCGGTAGCCATTGTCGGTGTCTCTTCGTCACCCCCCACCCCCAGGACTGACCTTGCGCAGACGCACGAGGCTCGGGCATGCCCTGATGCCCGCCTTCGCCCTGACCACCCTCCTGCTCGCCGCGGGCTGCTCCGCGCCCCAGCACCGGAGCGCGGCAGCGGACGGCACCCCGACGACCACGCGGCTCTCCGACGACACCACCGCCGCCGCCCGGCCGGACGGCCACTCGCTCGCCGTCGCCGCCGCGCCCGCCGCGACCGCCACCGCGGCCGCCGGGCCGGCGGGTTCGGGGCGCCCGGCGCACCGCACCACGCTCACCGTCAGCTCGTACGACGGGAAGACCCGCCGGGCCGTCATATCCAGAACGGACAAGGGGAGTTCGGCGACTCCGACCCCCTCCGCCGGCACCCCGTCGGCGCCATCGGCATCCGCCGGCACCGGGCGGACCACCGTCGGCGACGTGATCGCCAGCGCCCCGGCGCCCGGTGCCCCGGACGGACTGCTCGCCAAGGTCACCAAGGTGATCGGCGAGACCGCCGAGGGCACCGAGGTGCAGACCGAGCCCGCCACCCTCGACGCCCTGCTCGGCGACGACACGGCCAAGGGCACCGTGCCGGTCGCGCCGGACGCCTTCGACGTGGAAAAGCTGCTCCCCGACGTCAAGGTGTCCTGGGCCGGGTCGGGCGATGCGCGCGTCGGCCCCAAGGGGGCCACCGTGCCGCTCGGCAGCCTCCGGCTGGACGTCAGCGCCGACATCCCGGCCCCCGCGGGCACGCCGGCCTCGGCCACGGCGTCGGTGTCCGGCTTCGTCCAGGTCGCCCCGCGGGTGGACTTCGCCTACGGCGGCGCGGGCACCGGCAGCGCGCCCGGCTCCGCCTACCTGGGTGTGTCCGGCGACTGGAACTCGGGCTGGGCGGTCAAGGGCCGGGCCGCCGCGGCCACGGCCACCCCGCTGCGCATCCCCTTCGCCAAGCTGCACGCCGACCCCGTCCTCCAGGTCGGCCCGGTCCCCGTCGTGGTCAACCTCGACCTGACCTGCTACCTCCAGGTCACCGGCGACGGCCGGATCACCGTCGACGTCGAGCAGAACCTCGAGGGCGACTTCAAGGCGGGCGCCACCTTCGGCACGGCCCAGGGCTGGACGCCGGTGAGCGGCTCCGACATGACGAGCACGCCGGTGCGCACCTCCGTGACCACCGCCGGCAGCGTCAGGACCGCGCTGGGCGCCGAGGCCTCGGTCGGCCTCTACGGTGCCGTGGGCGTCACCGCCGACCTGGCCCCCTATCTGCGCGGCGAGGCCTCCGGCACGGTCACCGCGTCCTCCGCCACCCCGGGTGCGGACGCGCAGGGCGTCTGGAACCTGTACGGCGGTGTCGACCTTTCCGGCGCCCTGCGCCTCCAGCTGTCGGTCTTCGGTACGCCGGTGGTGCGGCGGAGCATCCCGCTGGGCACCCTGCACCGCGAGTGGAAGCTGGCGGGCGGCAGGCTCTGAGCCCGGCTCAGGCCTCGCCGCCCGCTCTCCAGCCCTGGCGGCGCAGCTCGGCGGAGACGTCCGGCGCGCGGTAGTGCTCGCCCTTCAGCACCTTGCCGTCCTCCCGGCGGGCGACCTGTCCGCCGGGCCCCAGCTTGGTCATGTTGGACCGGTGGATCTCGGCGATCACCGCGTCGAGGTCGATGCCGTGCACCAGCGCGGTGCCGTACGCGACGTACACCAGGTCCGCGAGTTCGTGCGCGAGCCGGTCGAGGGGCCCGGTCACGGCCACCTCGGCGACCTCGGCGGCCTCCTCGGCGAGCAGCTCTCCGCGGTGCGCCGCCAGCTCGGGGGACACCTCCGTCGGCGTGGTGCGGGCGTCCAGGCCGAAGGCGTGGTGGAACTCCCGGACGAGGCGGGCGGGCGAGGCGCCGGTGGAGCTGGTCATGGGGACGACTTTAGCGACCGCCACCGACACTCCCGCGCCGCCGCCGTCCCCCGGCCCTGGTCAGGAACGGGCGACGGCTGGCAGGATCGCGCGCATGCCAAAGGTGTTCCCCCGGGTCGGCAGGCGCCGCGTTGTCCAGGGCGCGGCCGCGACCGTCGTCGCGCTCGGCCTGCTGATGTGGTGGCTGCTGCCGCTGGGGGAGGCTCCGCCGACCGGGACGATCACCTTCAGCACGGGGACGCTGCGCGGGGTCTACCAGGAGTACGGCGAGCGGCTGCGGACCGAGCTGAGCCATGACATGCCGGGGCTGAAGGTGAACCTGGTCCAGAGCGCGGGGTCGTACGAGAACGTCCAGCGCGTGGCGACCGGCCGGGCGGACTTCACCATCGCGGCGGCGGACGCGGTGGAGACGTACAAGCTGCACGGCGGCCGGAACGCCGATCGGATGCGCGGGGTGGCACGGCTCTACGACGACTACGTACAGCTGGTCGTGGCACGCGACTCCGGGATCACGAGCGTCACGCAGCTGCGGCACAAGCGGGTGGCGATAGGGCTTCCCGACTCGGGTGTGCGGCTGATCGCCGGCCGGGTGCTCAGGGCCGCCGGGATCGACCCCGCCAAGGACATCACGCCGATCGCCGACGGCATCGACACCGGCCCCGACCGGCTGCGGCGGGGAAGGATCGACGCGTTCTTCTGGTCGGGCGGACTGCCGACCAAGGGTCTGCTGGACCTCGCGGGGAAGTTCGGGTTCAGGTTCGTGCCGATAGACAGCGCCCTCGTCGGCAAGCTGCACTCCGAGAGCGAGGCGGCGCACTACTACCGTGCGACCAACATGCCCGAGTCGGCGTACCCGTCGGTGCAGCGGGGAACGACGGTGGCCACGATCGCGGTCTCCAATCTCCTCATGACCCGTGAGGACATGGACCCACGCCTCACCGAGTGGGTGACCCGCACGGTCATCAAGAGCCGGGACGACATCGGCGCGCACGTCCACTCGGCCCAGCTGGTGGACCTGCGCACCGCGATCTACACGGATCCGCTGCCGCTGCAGGAGGGCGCGCGACGGTACTACCGCTCGGTGAAACCCTGAGGGCGCGCACCAGGCGCACCCCGGTCACACCGACCTCACCTGCTGCGCGGCACCGAAACGGTCACCCGCAGTCCCCGCGGCTCGTGGTGCTCGTACGACAGCGAACCGCCACCCGCCGCGAGCAGCGCCCGGGTGATCGACAGGCCCAGCCCCGAACCCTTCACGTTCTGATGGCGGCCGCTCCGCCAGAACCGGTCCCCGACGCGGGCGATCTCGTCGTCGGTCAGTCCGGGTCCGGTGTCGGTGACGACGACCGTCGACACCTCGCCGTCGGCCCCGACGCCCACCTCCACGGAGCCTCCCTCCGGCGTGAACTTCACCGCGTTGTCGATCACCGCGTCCAGCGCGCTGGACAGCGTGACCGGGTCGGCCCATCCGGTGGTCGCCGGGCACCGCCCGCTGAGCCGGACCCCCTTCGCCGCCGCTGACGGCGCCCACGCCGCCACCCGCTCCGCCGCGAGCCGCCCGATGTCCGTCAGCATCAGATCCGCCTCGGCGTGTTCGGCCAGCGCCAGGTCGAGCAGGTCGTCCAGCACGTGCGCGAGCCGCTTGCCCTCGGTGCGGACCGAGGCGATCTCCTCGTTTCCCTCGGGGAGTTCGAGGGCGAGCAGCTCGATGCGGAGCAGCAGCGCGGCCAGCGGGTTGCGCAGCTGGTGGGAGGCGTCGGCGACGAACGCCCGTTGCTGTTCCAGCACGTCCTCGACGTTGTCCGCCATCTCGTTGAACGCCAGGGCCAGCCTTCGGAGTTCCGGCGGACCGCCGGCCGCCGCGACCCGCGACTTGAGCCGGCCGCTGGCGATCTCGTGGGTGGTGGCGTCGAGCACCCGCACCGGTCGCAGCACCCACCCGGTCAGCCGCAGTGCCGCTCCGACGGCGAGCAGCATCGCGGCGCTCTCGCCGGCGCCGATGAACAGCCAGCCGCGCAGGGTCCGTGACCGCATCGGACCGGTGGGCGAGTCGGTCACCACCACGGCCACGACGTCACCGTCGCGGATCACCGGCGAGGCCACGACCAGCCGGCTGCGCTGCCAGGGCCACACCTGCTGCGGATCGTGGCTGCGCCGGCTGAGCAGTGCCTCGTCGTAGGCGGCGCGTACCTCGCCCGTCTTCGGCAGCACCCAGTCGTCGGGCGCGTTGGCCATGGAGGACGCGTTGCGGTAGAAGACACCGGCGCGGATGCCGTACACGTCGTAGTAGCTGATGAGTTCGCGGTGCAGGGTCTCCTGCCGGTCGTCCGTGCGGACGGGACGCGAGGAGGTGGGCGTGCCGTCGACGAACTGGGCGAGGGCCGCGAACCGCGCGGTGTCGTCGATGCGGTCCACGACGACCTTCTGCTGCTGTGCGGCGGCCACGCTGACGGCGAGGGGGAAGCCGAGCGCGAGCAGGACGGCCGCCATCAGGACGATGAGCAGCGGCAGCAGGCGGGTGCGCACCCGGGCCCGCTAGGCGGCCGGGGCGACGAGCCGGTACCCCACGCCGCGGACCGTCTCGATGAGCGCGGGCATGCGCAGCTTCGCGCGCAGCGAGGCGACGTGCACCTCCAGGGTGCGTCCGGTCCCCTCCCAGCTGGTGCGCCAGACCTCGCTGATGATCTGCTCCCGGCGGAAGACCACGCCGGGCCGCTGGGCGAGCAGGGCCAGCAGGTCGAACTCCTTGCGGGTGAGCTGGACGGTCTTGCCGTCGACGCTGACCTGGCGGGTGGGCAGTTCGATGTGGACGGAGCCGAGCCGCAGCGCGTCCTCGCCGCCGGCCGCGTCGTCCTCGTGGTGGGTGCGCCGGCTGACCGCGTGGATCCTGGCGAGCAGTTCCCCGGTGTCGTACGGCTTCACCACGTAGTCGTCGGCGCCCAGGTTGAGGCCGTGGATGCGGGAGCGGACGTCCGCGCGGGCGGTGACCATGATCACCGGCGTGCTGGTGCGCTTGCGGATCTTGCCGCAGACCTCGTAGCCGTCCTGGTCGGGCAGGCCGAGGTCGAGCAGGACGACGTCGTAACAGGCGCCCTCCGGTACGAGCGCCTGGAGGGCCTCCTCGCCGCTGCGGGCGTGGGTGACGGAGAACCCGTGTCTGGCGAGGACCGCGGAGAGCGCGGCGGCGACGTGGTTGTCGTCCTCCACGAGCAGCAGTCTCATCCCGGCCCCCTCCGGTTCAACGGTCGTTTCGTCCTGGTTCGTTCTCGGTTCGCCTGCGGAAAACCCGCGCCTTGTACACATCGCGTGCGCGCGCGTGCACGATGGCAGTCACGCTGATGGACGACAACGGCGTCAAGTGGGTTCCGGCGGCGCGCGGGTTCCGTTATCCGGCCGATACGCGCACAGTCACAGGCGCTACGACACGTGTCCGAATGCTATCGGATCGTGATGCTCAGATCTCCCTCAGATGTGATGACGATGATCATGCGGGCTCATTACATTCCTCCGAAACCGAGGAGGACGGAGCCCGATAGCGATGACCGAAGTATCGGTGGCCACGGAGGACGTGGCCGCGACCGGCGAACTGGTCGTCCTGAAGAGCGTCAACAAGCACTTCGGCGCGTTGCACGTGCTCCAGGACATCGACCTCACGATCGCCCGCGGCGAGGTCGTCGTGGTGATCGGGCCCTCCGGGTCCGGCAAGTCGACCCTGTGCCGCACCGTCAACCGTCTGGAGACCATCGACTCCGGCTCGATCACGATCGACGGCAAGCCGCTGCCCCAGGAGGGCAGGGAGCTGGCCCGGCTGCGCGCCGACGTCGGCATGGTCTTCCAGTCCTTCAATCTCTTCGCGCACAAGACGGTGCTCGAGAACGTGATGCTCGGTCAGGTGAAGGTCCGCAAGGCGGACAAGAAGCAGGCCGAGGAGAAGGCCCGCGCCCTGCTCGACCGGGTGGGCGTGGGCACCCAGGCCGACAAGTACCCCGCCCAGCTCTCCGGCGGCCAGCAGCAGCGCGTGGCGATCGCGCGGGCGCTGGCCATGGACCCGAAGGTCATGCTCTTCGACGAGCCGACCTCGGCCCTCGACCCCGAGATGATCAACGAGGTCCTGGAGGTCATGCAGCAGCTGGCCCGGGACGGCATGACGATGATCGTCGTCACCCACGAGATGGGCTTCGCGCGCTCGGCCGCGAACCGGGTGGTCTTCATGGCGGACGGCCGGATCGTCGAAGAGGCCACGCCCGACCAGTTCTTCAGCAACCCGCGCAGCGACCGGGCCAAGGACTTCCTGTCGAAGATCCTGCACCACTGAGTCCCGGCAGGGCCCGCTTCCTTTTCACAGTCGTCTTCACCGAACGAGGGATGTTCATCATGCAGCTCCGCAAGGTCACCGCCGTCTCGGCCGCCGTGCTCGCGCTCGCCCTGTCCGCCACGGCGTGCGGCGGCAGCGACAAGGACGACGACAGCAAGGGTTCCGGCGGCGGCAAGATCAAGGTCGGCATCAAGTACGACCAGCCCGGTCTCGGCCTCCAGGAGCCGGACGGCTCCTTCTCGGGCTTCGACGTGGACGTGGCCACCTACGTCGCCGGACAGCTCGGTTACAAGCCGGACCAGATCGAGTTCGTGCAGACCAAGAGCGCCGACCGCGAGAACGCCCTCGCGCGCGGTGACGTGAAGTTCATCGCGGCCACCTACTCGATCACCGACGAGCGCAAGCAGAAGGTGGACTTCGCCGGCCCGTACCTGCTGGCCCACCAGGACCTGCTGGTCAAGAAGGACTCGACGATCGCCAAGGGCGACGACCTCAACGGCAAGAACCTCTGCTCGGTGACCGGTTCGACCTCGGCGCAGAACATCCAGAAGACGATCGCCCCGAAGGCCAACCTCAAGGAGGTCAGCACCTACTCGGAGTGCATCGCCGGCCTGCAGAGCGGCTCCGTCGACGCCGTGACCACGGACGACTCGATCCTCGCGGGCTTCGCCGCCCAGGACAAGTACAAGGGCCAGTTCAAGCTCGCGGGCCTCAAGCTGAGCAACGAGAACTACGGCGTCGGCGTCAAGAAGGGTGACTCCGCCACCCTCGACAAGATCAACAAGGCACTGGAGAAGATGGTCTCCGACGGCTCCTGGCAGAAGGCTGTCGACGCCAACTTCGGCCCGGCCGAGTACAAGAACGAGCCCGCCCCGAAGATCGGCACGATCGTCAAGTAAGGCGCGGTTCCGCGCGCCCCGCGGAGCTCCGCCGACGCGGGGATCCGGCAGGTCGCACGGTTCCTCGGGCGCGCCGCCGCCACCGCTTCCCCAGGCGGCGGCGCGCCATGCCCTCCACCTACGCCACACACCCGGAAGCGCGGGAGATCGTGTTCGACTTTCTTCAAGGCTACGACGTCCTAGGGGCGTTCTGGACGACGGTGAAACTGACCGTCTTCTCCGCCGTGGGCTCCCTGGTCTGGGGCACCCTGCTGGCCGCGATGCGGGTCAGCCCGGTCCCTCTGATGCGCGGGTTCGGCACGGCCTACGTCAACATCGTCCGGAACATCCCCCTGACCGTCATCATCATCTTCACGTCGCTCGGTCTCGCCGACATCTTCGGCGTCACCCTGGGCGCCCACGACTTCAAGGTCCAGGGCTTCCGGCTGGCCGTGCTCGGGCTCGTCGCCTACACCGCGGCCTTCGTCTGCGAGGCGATCCGCTCCGGCATCAACACGGTGCCGGTCGGACAGGCCGAGGCGGCCCGCGCGATCGGCCTGAACTTCTCCCAGACGCTGCGGCTGATCGTGCTGCCGCAGGCCTTCCGCGCGGTGATCGGCCCGCTGGCCAACGTCCTGATCGCGCTGACCAAGAACACCACCGTGGCCGCCGCGATCAGCGTCGCGGAGGCCGCCGCCCTGATGAAGACGATGATCGAGAACGAGGCGCAGACGGTCGCCATCGGCGCGGTCTTCGCCTTCGGTTTCGTGGTCCTGACCCTCCCGACCGGCCTGTTCCTCGGCTGGCTCGCCAAGCGCCTGGCGGTGAAGCGATGAGCTCGGTCCTGTACGACGCCCCCGGGCCCCGCGCCAAACGGCGCAACGTCCTGCTCTCCGTCGTCTTCGTCCTGCTGCTCGCCCTCCTGCTGTGGCGGGTCTGGCAGCGGATGGACGACAAGGGCCAGCTCAAGTGGGCCCTGTGGCAGCCGTTCACCACCTCCGAGGCGTGGACCACGTATCTGCTCCCGGGCCTCGGCAACACCCTCAAGGCCGCGGCCCTCGCCATGGTCATCGCCCTGCCGCTGGGCGCGTTCTTCGGCATAGCCCGGATGTCCGACCACGCGTGGATACGCGTCCCGGCCGGCGCCGTCGTGGAGTTCTTCCGCGCGATCCCGGTCCTGCTGCTCATGCTGTTCGCGATGGAGTTCTACGTCCGCTCCACCGGCGTCGCCAGCGAGGACCGGCCGCTGTACGCGGTCGTCACCGGTCTGGTGCTCTACAACGCCTCGGTGCTCGCCGAGGTCGTGCGGGCCGGGGTACTGGCCCTGCCGAAGGGGCAGACGGAGGCGGCCTACGCGATCGGGCTGCGCAAGGGGCAGACCATGACCGGCATCCTGTTGCCGCAGGCGGTCACCGTGATGCTGCCCGCCATCGTCAGCCAGCTCGTGGTGATCGTGAAGGACACCGCGCTGGGCGGGGTGATGCTCCAGTTCACCGACCTGCTCAACGCGCGCGGCACGCTCGCCGCCAACTACGCGAACGTGATTCCCAGCTTCATCGTCGTGGCGATCATCTTCATCCTGCTGAACCTGGCCCTCACCACGTTCGCCTCCTGGCTGGAGCGCCGGCTGCGGCGCAGCAAGCGCGGCACGGGCGCGGTCCTGGGGGCCGAGGACGTCGTCGAGCTGAACGCCGCGGAGATCCGCGGCACCTACGCCACGGGCGCGGGCGGAGCCAACGCCTGACACACGGTCAACCCGGGGCACGCCCACCGAGGCAGCGGTCGTATGATCGCTGCCTCGGCCGTTTTCCGGTCCCCCGCACGGCCCGCGCGCCCGCCATGCTGACGTGTCCCCGGGTGCGCCGCTTGACCGGGTGGCGCCCAGTCTGTTGCATACGTTCTGTGATCGTGCACCCTGCTCCAACAACCTGTTCATCCGTCTCCGTCGGGACTCGCGTACGGGCAGGGGGCGCCGCGCCGTGGACCCGGTGATCATCGTGGGAGCGGGGCCCGTCGGGCTCACGCTGGCCCTGGCACTGGCCCGCCAGGACGTGCCGTCCGTCGTCCTGGACGAGGGTCCGGGCAAGGACGAGCCGAGGCCGTCGCGCACGGTGGTGCTGCGCGAGGACACCGCCGCCCTGCTGACCCGGCTGTCCGGCGTCCCGCTGGACGAGCTGGGCACCCGCTGGACCGGCTGGCGGTCGATGCGCCGCAAGCAGGTGATGCGGGAGGTCGCCTTCGACGACGCCGGCGAACCGTCCCCCCTGCACATCGCCCAGCACGTGCTCACCCACGCGCTGCGCTCCGCGATCGCCGACCAGCCGCTGGTCAGGGTCGCCACGGACAGCAGGCTGGACACCGTGGAACAGGAACGCTCCGGCGTCACCGCGCACACCCGCGGCCCCAAGGGCACCTGGTGGCGCGGCAGTTACCTGGTCGGCTGCGACGGCCCCCGCTCGACCGTCCGCAAGCTCCTGGACATCCGCTTCCCGGGCCGTACGGCGGTGGAGCGGCACGCGGTCGCCGCGCTGCGCACGGAACTTCCCTGGCCCGGTCACGCGTTGCTCCATCGGAACCCGCCGTGGCGGATGTCCGGGCCCGCGGCCGCGGAGGTGACCGCCCGCCCCCTTCCGGACGGCGCGTGGCGCCTGGACTGGCTGCTCCCGCCCGGCAAGGACCTCGTCACCCCCGAGCTGCTGGTGAACCGGATCCGCGAGACCCTGGCGGGCTGGACGGACGGCACCACCCCGCCGTACGACCTGCTCGACACCGGAGTGCACACCGTCCACCACCGTCTCGCCCGCCGGTGGCGGGTGGGCCGGGTGTTCGTCGCCGGGGACGCGGCGCATCTGCTCGGCGCGTTGGGCACGCACGGGCTGGAGGAGGGCCTGCGGGACGTGGACAACCTCGCCTGGAAACTGGCCCCGGCCTGGCACCACGGCCCGCACGAGGCACTGCTGGACAGCTACCAGACCGAACGGCGGGCGGTGGTCGCCGCCCGGCTGCGCGCCGCCGACCAGGCGCTGCCGGTGCTCCGCGGCGGTGGCGGGCTGCGCCAGATGGTGCCCGGCACGGCCCGGGGCCACGACGCGCTCCACACCGACGGTCACCTGGGACACGGCCCGCTCGGTGCGCCGGGGACGTACGCCGACTCGCCGCTCGCGCCCCGGCACCTGGAGCACGAGATCCCGGTCGACACCCCGCCCGGGGCACCGGTCACCGATGTCCGGGTCACCGCGGAGGACGGCACCTTCGTACAGCTGCGCTCACGGCTCGGCCGCGGCGCGCTGCTGGTCGTCCTCATCGCGCCCGGCACGGGGGTGTGGGACCGCAAGCACTGGGTCTCCGCCGGGGTGATGCCCCGGCTCGCCGCGGCCGTGACCGCGCTGCCGCACCCCGCCGAACTGCTGGTCGCCGAGGCCTACCCGGGCGCACCGGCGCACTCCGTGCTGCTCGTGCGCCCCGACGGCCATCTGGTCACCGCCTTCAACGGGGTCCGCCCGGCCGATCTGTACGCGGCGGCCGAGACGACGCTGGGCGGCAAGGACCCCGAGAAGACCGGGTCGGAGACGGAGACGGAGGCGGAGGCACGGGCCGGATCGGCCGCGCGGTGAGCGCGCGGTCCACATTCTGACGGTGAGTTGACCCGCCCGGACCGGCGTGGTGTACTCCGCAACGTGAACGACACCACTGTGCGCCTGTGGCGGAAGGTCCATGTCGACCTGGTCCGCTATGCGGGCTGCGTGTGTCTTCCGTCCTGCTGAATTCGCTTCCTCTCCCCCTTCTCCGGGCGCCGTCGGCGCCCTCTTCGGCGAATCCTCATCAGGAACGGTGCACGTGTCTGCCTCTCTCTCCACCCCTTCCTCGCCCGCTTCCGCGCCCGGCGCCGCGCCCACCCAGGCGGACCTCCTCGACTTCGTCCGGCGTACGGCCGCCGACACCGAGCTGATCTCCTCGCTCCCGCTCGACCCGGAGGGCCGCACCTGGGTACGGCTCGACGGCCCCGGCGGCAGCGAGGCCTGGCTGATCGGCTGGCCGCCCGGCTCCGGCACCGGCTGGCACGACCACGCCGAGTCGGTGGGCGCGTTCCTCGCCGCCGCCGGTGAGCTGCGGGAGAACTCGCTCGCCACCCGGCTGCCCACCGACGGCTGGAAGACCCTGGAACTCTCCGAGGACGTCGACCGGGAGCGCCGGCTGCCCGCCGGAAAGGGCCGCTCCTTCGGACGCGACCACGTCCACGAGGTGCTCAACGAGTCCACCGAGCGCCATGCGATCTCCGTCCACGCCTACTACCCGCCGCTGCCGCGGATCCGCCGCTACAGCCGCACCGGACAGGTGCTGCGCCTCGAGCAGGTCGAGATCCCGGAGGACTGGCAGTGAGCGGCACCGGACAACACCCCGTGGGCATCGACGCGTTGCTGGAGCAGGTGCGGGCCGGCTACCGGCGCGTGGCGGCGCACGAGGCGTACGAGGCGGCGCGGACCGGAGAGGCCCTGCTGGTCGACATCCGGTACGCGGCGCTGCGCGAGCGGGACGGAGTGATCCCGGGCGCCCTGGTCGTGGAACGCAACGAACTGGAGTGGCGGCTGGACCCCCAGGGCAGTCACAAGGCTCCCGAGGCCACCGGCCACGACCTCCGGGTCGTCGTGATCTGCAACGAGGGGTACGCCTCCAGTCTGGCCGCGGCCTCGCTGCACCAGTTGGGCCTGCATCGGGCGACGGACCTGGTCGGCGGCTTCCAGGCCTGGAAGGCGGCGGGACTGCCGGTCACACCCGCGGCCTAGCCGCGGGTCCCGCCGACCGTCAGAAGTCCCCGCTCTGGTCCCCGCTCTCCAGGAAGTCCGTGTCCTCGCCCTCTTCCTCCAGAGCTCGCCTGACGACCCTGAGGGCCATGCCCTCGGGGTACCCCTTGCGGGCGAGCATGCCGGCGAGGCGGCGGAGGCGTCTGTCCCGGTCAAGCCCCCGGGTGGAGCGGAGCTTCCGGGCGACGAGTTCGCGGGCCGTCTCCTCCTCCTGGTCGGAGTCGAGCCGGCCGACGGCCTCGTCGATGAGCGTCGAGTCCACGCCCTTGATCCGCAGTTCCTGTGCGAGCGCGCGCCGGGCCAGCCCACGGCCGTGGTGCCGGGACTCCACCCAGGCGTCCGCGAACGCGCTGTCGTTGATCAGTCCGACCTCCTCGAACCGCGACAGCACCTCCTCGGCGACCTCGTCGGGGATCTCCCGCTTGCGCAGGGCGTCCGCCAGCTGTTTCCGCGTGCGGGGGGTCCCGGTGAGCAGGCGCAGACAGATCGCCCGCGCCCGCTCGGCCGGGTCCGCCGGAGACTCCCCCTGCTCGGCCCTCGACAAGGAGGAGGAACCCCCGTCCTCACCCGACGGCTCACCGGAGCCACGTCGGCGGCGTGACCCGGGCCGCCGGGCGCCACGGCCGGGCGGGCCGTCGTCCTCGTACGAGCCGTCACGCCCGTACGAGCCGTCGTTCCCCCGTGTCGAGCCCCCGTCCCGGCGCCGGCGTGCCACCGGGTGTCCCCCGCTGTCGCCCCCGTGTCCCTCGCCGCCCGCGCCGTAGGCCTGGTGGGTCGCGGAACCGTCCCCGGTGCCCCTCCCCCGTGGGGCACCGGGGGACGTGTACTCGTGATCGGCCCAGTCGGTTCGTCGTGTCACGGCGTCAGCTCTTGGCGGTGGCGGCCTTGGGCTTGGTGACCTTGGCGGCGGCCGGCGCGGGCACCGTCTTGGCCGCGTCGTCCGTGGCCGCGGTGGCGACCGCCGCGTCCGCGCCCGGCTCGGCGGCGGGCTGCTCCGGGCGGACACCGACGCCCAGCTTCTCCTTGATCTTCTTCTCGATCTCGTTGGCGAGGTCGGGGTTGTCCTTGAGGAAGTTGCGGGCGTTCTCCTTGCCCTGGCCGAGCTGGTCGCCCTCGTACGTGTACCAGGCGCCGGCCTTGCGGACGAAGCCGTTCTCCACGCCCATGTCGATCAGGCCGCCCTCGCGGCTGATGCCCTGGCCGTAGAGGATGTCGAACTCGGCCTGCTTGAAGGGCGGGGCCACCTTGTTCTTGACGACCTTGACGCGAGTGCGGTTGCCGACCGCGTCCGTGCCGTCCTTCAGGGTCTCGATGCGGCGGATGTCGAGCCGCACCGAGGCGTAGAACTTCAGCGCGCGGCCACCGGTCGTGGTCTCCGGGGAGCCGAACATCACGCCGATCTTCTCGCGGAGCTGGTTGATGAAGATCGCGGTGGTCTTGGACTGGTTGAGCGCGCTGGTGATCTTCCGCAGCGCCTGGCTCATCAGGCGGGCCTGCAGGCCGACGTGGCTGTCGCCCATCTCGCCCTCGATCTCCGCACGCGGGACGAGCGCGGCGACGGAGTCGATGACGATGAGGTCGAGGGCGCCGGAGCGGACCAGCATGTCCACGATCTCCAGGGCCTGCTCGCCGTTGTCGGGCTGGGAGAGGATCAGGTTGTCGATGTCGACGCCGAGCTTCTGCGCGTACTCGGGGTCGAGGGCGTGCTCCGCGTCCACGAACGCGACCTGACCGCCCGCCTTCTGCGCGTTGGCCACGGCGTGCAGGGTCAGGGTCGTCTTGCCGGAGGACTCCGGCCCGTAGATCTCCACGACCCGGCCGCGCGGCAGACCGCCGACGCCGAGGGCGACGTCGAGCGCGGTCGACCCGGTCGAGATGACCTCGATGGGCTCCTTCGTCCGGTCACCCATGCGCATGACCGCGCCCTTGCCGAACTGCCGTTCAATCTGTGCGAGAGCGGCTTCCAGAGCCTTCTCGCGGTCGGTACCTGCCATGGGTTCCACCCGGTTTGCTTGAGTCGATCGCTTCACGTCAAAGACGCTAACGCCTGCCACTGACAATGCGCCCCGACGCCGGTCTGGCCTGTGGACAACTCGGGGACATATCAGCCCACACCGCATCGAACTGCCAGTGGAGTTCCCGTCGGGAGTCCCGCCGGAGCCTCCATCAGAATGGATGTTCGATTTTCGTGTCAAGCGCACCACGCGGCACTCACGTACATCCCCACCGGGACACGGACGGGGCGCGGGAGGCGCGACCGGAGGCGCGGGAGACATGGTCGGCGGCGCGGGAAGCGTGGCCGGGGGCGTGGGAGACGTGCCCGGGGGCGTGGGAGACGTGGACGGGGAGCGTGCGGCACGCCGGGGGGCGGCAGTCGGGAGCTGAACCGGAATACGGCGATCCGCGCCCCCGCGAGCCGCTCACCCGATCGTGAGTTCCTCCGTGCCCGTCTCCCGAGCGCCGCGATCCTCGAGGAGGCGGCCGGTGGTCGGCGCCCCTGTGTGCCGTGGGTGGGAGAGCGCATGACACGTGAGACGGGACGACGTGGCCTGGACGAACAGGCCGTACTGCTCGCGGCGGGACTGGCCGACCTGGCGGTGAGCACGCTCGGCACCGCCGTCGGCACGGTACGGGGACTGCTGCGCCGCTCGGACGCGGGCGCACTGGCGGCGGAGGCCGAGCACGATCTCGCCGCGCGCGGACGCCTGGTCCTGGACCGGTACGCGACCGTGCCCCCGGCCCATCTGGAGATCCTCGCCCGCCACGCCGTCGCCCGGCGGACCGCCGACGATGGCTGAGCGGTGGGATCCGACCGCCTTCAGGACCCGTGTCGACGAGGTGCTGCGCCGGTTCGTCGCCCAGGAGGCCGATCTGTTCGCGGCGATCGATCCGCTCCTGGACCCGGTGGCCGAACAGCTGGAGGCCGCGGTCGCGGACGGCAAACGGCTGCGGGCCGCGTTCTGCTACTGGGGCTGGCGCGCGGTGGGACAGCCGGACAGCGACGCGCTGGTGCGGGCGGCGGCCTCCATGGAGCTGGTGCATGCGGCCGCCGTCGTGCACGACGACCTCATCGACGACAGTCCGCTGCGGCACGGGCGCCCC
Organism: Streptomyces sp. NPDC001068; assembly: GCF_042897315.1. Classification (NCBI taxonomy): domain Bacteria; kingdom Bacillati; phylum Actinomycetota; class Actinomycetes; order Kitasatosporales; family Streptomycetaceae; genus Streptomyces; species Streptomyces sp. NPDC001068. Next base: position 1,229,710 of record NZ_JBIAYD010000001.1, read on the forward strand.
ACGGCCCATGTCGCCCTGCGTTCCGCCGTACCCGCTCGCACGGCCGGCGTCGGCACCGCGGCTCCGGGTGCCGACGGCACCGCGCGGTCGCTGGCGATGCTCGTGGGCGATCTGCTGATGTCGCTGGCCGGGCAGCTGTTCGCGACCTGCGGCCTGCCGGCCGCCTATCTCGCCCGGGGCCGTCCCCTGTGGTCGCTGCTCGCCCGGGAGCTGATCGCGGGCGAGTGCCTGGAGATCCTGCGCACCGGCACCGGTCCGGACACCACGGCCTCGCTGAAGGTGATCCGGTACAAGACCGCCAAGTACACCGTCGAGCAGCCCCTGCTGATCGGCGGCGCGCTGGCGGGTGCCGGCGAGGGGCTGCGGGCGGGGTACTCCGCGTACGGGCTGCCGCTGGGCGAGGCCTTCCAGCTCCGCGACGACCTGCTCGGCCTGTTCGGGGAACCGGAGCACACCGGCAAGGCCAACACCGACGACGTGCGCGGCCGCCGGCCCACCGCGCTGCTGGCGGAGACCTGGCGGCTCGCCCGTGCCGAGGACCGGGAGCGGCTCGGCGCGCTGCTCGGCAGGCACGACCTGGGCGTGGCGGGCCTGGACGCGGTCCGTGAGGTGATGCGCCGGCTCGGGGCGCCGGACCGGATCGAGCACATGATCGGCGCGCGGGTCGCGGAGGCGCTCGACGCCCTCCACCGCCTGGACGTGCCGGCGCCCGCCACCGGCGCCCTGACCGCGCTGGCCCACTCCGCGGCGGTCCGCCTGTCCTGACCCCCCGCACACCACGGCCCGGCGAGGACGACGAGGCCCGTGGAGCCCCCTGCAGACAGGCCCGTGAAGAGCCCCCCATCCCCGCCCCCCCGCAGACAAGGAGCCCCGCCGTGATCCACACCGAGGCATCGTCGGACGTCCTGCGACACGTCGGTGACGAACTCGCCGACGCCACGGTCGCCGCCCTCTTCGAGCGCGGGGAGGTGGGCACGTTCAACACCCTGATGCGCTACGTCTCCACCGCCGGCGCGCCCCTGCCGGACGGGCTGCCCGACGTCGCGCGGGAGTATCTGGAGGCCACCCGGGTGCCGCCCTCGTGGGTGGACTGGGGCGAGATGGAGAAGGCACGGATGTTCTTCATCGACAACAACGTGCACATCGCGACCGCGCTCTCCTTCGCCTCCATGCCGGCCTGCTACGTCGTCCCGCACGTGGCCGGACTGCTGACGGCCACCCATGGTCTCGCCTACCCCTCCAAGCGCATGGCGGAGACCGGACAGTTCACGGTCTACCTGATGCAGCCCGACGCCTTCGAGGCCGGCGGCCGCTTCGTTCCCGCCGCCCAGAAGGTGCGCCTGCTGCACGCCTCCATCCGGTACCACCTCGAGCGCGAGAACCACTGGGACACCGAGGCCCTGGGGACACCGATCTGCCAGGAGGACATGATCGGCGGGCAGATGTTCTTCTCGCTGCTGGTCCTCGACAGCCTGCACCGCCTGGGCGTCCATCTGTCCACGGAAGGCGCGGAGGCGTACTACTACGCGTGGCGGGTGGTCGGCGCCATGCTCGGTGTCGACCAGGAAGCCGTCCCCGAGACCCTCGACGAGGCCCGCGTCTTCCTCGACCTGTACATGGTCCGGCACATGGGTCCCTCCGAGGAGGGCGCCCACCTGACCCGGCAGCTCATCGAGCTCTACGAGGAGGTCGTCCCCGGCACCCTGCTCGACCCGATCGTCTCCGCCCTGGTCCGCCACCTGGTCGGCGACACCTGCGCCGACTGGCTGCGGGTGCCGCGGACCCCGTGGGACACCGTCGTCAAGGCCGTTCCGCACCTGCTCGGCGTCCTGGAGACCATCGAGGACCGCTCCCCGCTGGGCGCGTGGGCCCTGGACCGCCTCGGCCATCTCACCACCGTCCTCGAACTGTCCTCGCTCACCCGTGGCCGCGTCATGCACTACGCCGTCCCCGAACATCTGAGGAAGGACTACGGGGTCCCCGGCACGGTGCCCCGCGCCCGCCGGTGGACCCCGCCGGCCGCCACCGTCTCCTGACCGGCCTACTCCGCACGGTGTACCGCGGGTGTCTCCGGGCGGACGACGACCGCGCGGACGGCCTCCGGGAGGGTGGTCGCATGCCCTCACCCCTGGAAAGTCCGCCCTCCCCGTCAGCTCCGCCGCTCAATCCACCGGCGAGCCGGCCGCGCGGGGGCCGCCCCGTCGAGCGTCTCTGTCAGGCGACCGGGGTGCTGCTCGTCCTCTGCGGCCTGGTGCACCTGGTGGTGTTCGCGGTGGACGGCGGTCCCTGGTACGGCCCGGTCTCCTGGCGCAAGCCGGTCACGTTCGGGCTCTCCTTCGGGCTGACGCTGATCGCGGTCGTCCAGGTCACCTCGTACCTGAGGATCGGGGAGCGGCTGCGGACCGCGCTGCTCGCGGTGTTCGCCGCCGACTGCGTGGTGGAGGTCGGCGGGATCACCCTGCAGGCGTGGCGCCGGGTGCCCTCGCACCTCGACATGGAGACCCCGTTCGACACGGCGGTGTCGATGATGCTCGCGGTGGGCGGCGGAGTGCTGGTGGTGCTGCTCACCGTCTTCGCCGTGGTCTCGTTCCGGCGGCGGCCGGACGGTCCCGTGGGCATGGCGCTCGCCGTCCGCTCCGGGTTCGCGGTCCTGCTCGTGGCGCTGGCCTCGGGAGCCGCGATGATCGCGCGCGGGGTGGTGCTCGTCCGCACCGGGCACCAGCAGGCGGCGTACGACTCCACGGCCCCGCTCAAGCCGCTGCACGCGGTCAGCCTGCACGCGGTGCTGGTACTTCCCGCGCTGGCGTGGCTGCTGTCCCGCACGTCCTGGAGCGAGCGGACCCGGTGGCGGATCGTGGCCGCGGCGGTTGGCTGCTGTGCGGCCGCCGTCGCCGCCGCCGGGGTGTGGGCGGTGCTCACCTACTGAGCGGCCGTGACACCGTGGCGGTACTGAGCAGCCGTGAGCGTGGTGGCCGTCAGGCCGGGCCCTCGCCCGGGTCCTCGGCCGGCCGCTGCCCGATCGTGCGCCACGCGCGCGTGAGCAGCCCGGGACCGGTCTGGCCGCGTCTGGGGCGGCCGTTCACCCGCGGGTCGTCCGTGACGTCGTACCGCTTCACGTAGGCGCCGAGGAACGCCTGGAGGGTGGCGACCGCGGGGATCGCGATCAGGGCGCCGACGGCGCCGAGGAGCGCGGTGCCCGCGATGACCGAGCCGAAGGCGACCGCCGGGTGGATGTCGACGGACTTGGAGGTCAGCTTGGGCTGGAGCATGTAGTTCTCGAACTGCTGGTAGACCACGACGAACACCAGCACCCACACCGCGTACAGGGGGTTGACGGTGAACGCGATCAGCATCGGCAGCGCGCCCGCGAGATAGGTGCCGATGGTGGGGATGAACTGCGAGACCAGGCCCACCCAGACACCGAGCACGGGCGCGTAGGGCACCCCCAGCGCCTCCAGCAGGATGTAGTGGGCGATGCCCGAGATCAGGGCCATCACACCACGCGAGTACAGATAGCCGCCGGTCTTGTCGACGGCGATCTCCCACGCGCGCAGCACCTCGGCCTGGCGGGCGGGCGGCAGGACCGAGCACAGGGTGCGCCGCAGGCGGGGGCCGTCGGCGGCGAAGTAGAAGGCGAACAGGGTGATCGTCAGCAGCTGGAAGAGGCCGCCGAGTACCTGCCCGGAGACGTCCAGCACCCCGGCCGCGCTGTTCTGCGCGTACTTGCGCAGCCAGTCGGAGTGCAGCAGTCCTTCCTGGACGTCGACCCGCTTCACGTCGGTGTGGAAGGTGTGGTTGACCCAGTTGATGACCGAGTCCAGGTAGTCCGGGAAATCCTCGACGATCTTGATGATCTGGCCGGCCAGCATCGAGCCGAGCAGCGTGACGAAGCCCGCGGTGGCGATGGCCAGGCCGAGGAAGACCAGGAAGGTCGCGAGCCCGCGGCGCATGTTCCGGGAGGCCATCCAGCTCACCGCGGGCTCTATGGCGAGCGCCAGGAAGAACGCGATGAGGATGTTGATCAGCAGCCCGGTGAGCTGGTGGAAGGCCCAGCTGCCCAGCTGGAAGGCGGCGATGAGGGCGAGCGCCAGCACCATGGCGCGCGGCAGCCAGCGCGGCATGCGGGCGCCCAGCGGCGCGGCGCCGCCGGCCGGGGGCACGGCGGGGGGCGTCGTGTCGGCCGTGTCGGCCGGGGGCGTGTGCTGGGCGATCCGCCCGTCGTCAGTGGGTGCCACGGTGCAAGTCTCGCCGACGGCACTGACAACGCGTGGCCGGTATCCGGTCTCCGTGCACCTTCAGCGCCTCTCCCCTGGAACGTTCATGACCGCGCAGACCACCCGCCACACTTCCTTGGCCTCCCAGCCGGCGTCCAGCGCCTCGTGCACCGTGCGCTCGCCGAGCTCCGTCATCACGTGATCGCGCGCGAAGGTGTCGGCGTACCCGGAACCGAAGTGTTCCGCCATCCGCTGCCAGAAGACCGTCAACCGCATGACACCAGTATCCCGCCCCTGAGAGTGGGCCCTGCCCGGGACGGCCTGCCGAGACCGCTTTCCGCCCTACGGTCTGACGCATGGCCGAAACCGGAGCTTCCCCACTCCCCCCTACGCCCCCGGCGCACTCCTCGCTCCTGCGCGCCGAGCGGTTCATGTGGCTCACCGCGCGCGTGCTGGAGCAGCGCCTCTTCGCGTACCACTTCCTGAACGGCGGCCCCGATCCCGTGGAGACGGCGCTGGACGCCTACCGCAACGATGACGGCGGGTACGGGTACGCGCTGGAACCCGACCTGCGCGGTCCGGTGAGCCAGCCGCTGCACACCGCGCACGCGCTGGCCGTCCTCGACGCCCTCGGACGCTGCGGCGGGCAGCGGGCGGAGCGGGTGTGCCGCTACCTGACCTCCGTCTCCACCGCGGACGGGGCGCTGCCTGCGATCCATCCGGCCCAGCGCGGTTATCCGGCCGCCCCGTTCGTCCCGGTCACCGACGACCCGCCCAGCGAGCTGCTCGCCACCGGCCCGGTGGTGGGGCTGCTGCACCGCAACGAGGTGTGGCACGCGTGGCTGTTCCGGGCCACCGACTTCTGCTGGGAGGCCGTGGACTCCCTGGAGAAGTCGCACCCGTACGAGGTCGAGGCAGCCGTCGCCTTCCTGGACGCGGTGCCCGACCGCGCCCGCGCGGAGGCGGCCGCCGACCGGCTGGGCCGACTGGTGCGCGAGCACCGGCTGGCCGCGCTGGAACCGGAGCACCTCGACGCGTACCCGGTGGCACCCGGCTACGCCCCGGACGAGCACCACTTCCCGCACGACTTCGCGAGGACCCCGGACTCGCTCGCCCGCGCGTGGTTCACCGACGAGGAGATGGCCCGCTCGCTGGACCACCTCGCCGCCGGGCAGGAGGAGGACGGCGGCTGGCCGATCCGCTGGCTGCGGTGGGCGCCCGCCGCCGCCCTGGAGTCCCGCCCCAGGGTGACGATCGAGGCGCTGCGCACGCTCAGGGCCTACGGCCGTTTCGTGGGGTGACCCGCCGCACGCGTGCTCAGCCCGCGAGGGCCCGCACCGCCGCCGTCACCAGCACGGCCGCGCCGACGACGGCCAGGAAGGGCGCGCGCAGCACCAGCGCGACGGCGGCCGCCCCGAGCCCCGCGGCCCGGGCGTCCAGCACGAGCGTGTGTCCGTCGGCGAACGTCTGCTGAGCCGTGAGGGCGGCGAGCAGGGCCACCGGCAGCAGGGCGGCGAGCCGCCGCACAACCGGCCGCTCCAGGACGTCCGCGGGCACCAGCAGGCCGGCGAGCTTGACGGCGTAGCAGCCGAGGACGGTCGCGGCGATCGCGATCCAGGTGTTCAACGGGTCTCCTCGGAGGTGTCGTCGTCACGGGTGCGGGCGGAGCGGCGGCCGGAGACGTACAGGGCGGCCGGTGCCGCCAGCGCGGCCGCGAGGACCGGCACCCCGGCGGGCAGCACGGGCAGCAGGCCGAGCCCCAGCAGCACCGCGAGGGCGGCGACCGCGCGGTCGGTCGTGGTCTTCAGCATGGGGGCGAGCAGTGCGAGGAAGACGGCGGGTCCGGCCGCGTCCAGACCCCAGGCGTCGGTGTCGCCGACCGCCTTGGCGCCGAGCGCGCCGAGCAGGGTGGTGAGGTTCCACAGCACGTACAGGCTGAGTCCGGTGACGGTGAACCCGATCCGCGCGGCGCGCCGCGTCGGCTGCGCGAGCGTCACCGCGGTGGTCTCGTCGATCACCCACTGGGCGGCCAGCGGCCGCAACGCGCGCGGAAGGGCCAGCACCTGGGACAGCCGCAGCCCGTAGAACGCGTTGCGTATCCCCAGGAAGAAGGCGCCGGCGGCCGCGGTGAGCGGGTTGCCGCCGGCCGCGAGCGCGCCGACGAGCGCGAACTGGGAGGCGCCGGTGAACACCAGGAGGCTGAGCGCGCAGGTCTGGAGCAGGCCGAGGCCGCTGCCCGCCGAGGTCACCCCGAAGGCGAAGCCGGAGAGGCCCACGGCGACGCCGACCCCGAGGGCGTCCCGGACGACGGCGGAGTCCGGTTTCGTCTGTTCTTCGTCACGTATGTCCGCGAGTGCTGTCTGCTCTGCCACGTCCAGGACGCTACGTGCCGCCGTCCCGGGCGTCTTGTACGTTCTTGCGCCGCCCCTGGCGCCCGCCGGATCCGCGCTCGCGCTGGTAGGCGCCCGGCGGGACACCGACGATCCGGGCGAAGTGCCGGTTGAGGTGCGGCTGGTCGGTGAAGCCGACGGCGACGGCCGCCTCGGCGGGTGCCGTGCCCGCGTCGAGCAGCAGCCGGGCGCGGCGCACCCGGGCGTCGGTCAGCCAGGTGTGCGGTGGCATGCCGTAGGCGTCCCGGAAGGCCCGGAGCAGGGCGAAGGGGCTGGTGCCGAGGTCGGTGGCGAGCCGCTCCAGGGTCGGCGGCTCGGTCATCCGTTCCTCCAGCACGGTACGCGCGCGTGCGGCGAGCAGGGTGCCCGCGGTGCGGACCCCGCGCTGCGGCAGCGGACCGCCGTTCGAGCGCAGCAGCCGGGTCACCACGATCCGCAGCAGGGTGTCGGCGGCGAGCGCGTTGCCCTCGTCGGCGGCGCGCAGCACCCGGTGCACCAGGGCGACGCAGTGCGGGTCGTCCAGCATCGGGCTGACGAATCCGGGTGTGCCCCTGATCGTGGTCGTCTCCGCGGCGATGGCCGTCACCAGTTCCGGGGACGGGTAGACCGCCCCGTACCGCCAGCCCTCGGGGACCCCGGCCCGGCCGGTGTGCGTGGTGTCGGGGTTCACGAGCGCGAGCGCCCCGGCTCCGACGGTCACGTCCGAGCCCCGGTGCCGGAAGACCTCGACGCCGTCCACGATCCCGGCGATCACGAAGTGCTCGTGGGTGTGCCGGACGAACGTCTTGCGGACGTACCGGGCACGCAGGAGGTCGACATCGGGCAGCGCCTCGTACCGCCAGTGCCGTGCCCGCTCGTCCGATCCCGTCATGACCCCATTGTCGACCGCGGCGGCCCGTCGGACCGCCCGCGCCCCGACCGCCGCGGCGTTCCGCTGCCCGGCGGGCTCCGCGTCACTTCCCGGCGGGCTCCGCGTCACGGCACCGGCCACCACGCCCGTTCGCGCAGGTCAGACCTCCTTGTCAGTGGCCGGGTGCAGGATGGACCCATGGCGAAATCCGCACATCGAGCCCTCGACGGCTTCTCCCCCGCGACCCGCGGCTGGTTCACGGGGGCGTTTTCCGCGCCCACCGCGGCCCAGGCCGGCGCGTGGCAGGCCATCGGGGCGGGCTCGGACGTGCTGGTGGTCGCCCCGACCGGCTCCGGCAAGACGCTGGCCGCCTTCCTCGCCGCCCTGGACCAGCTGGCCTCGGCCCCGCCTCCGGCCGACCCGAGGAAGCGCTGCCGGGTGCTGTACGTCTCCCCGCTCAAGGCCCTCGCGGTCGACGTCGAGCGGAACCTGCGCAGTCCGCTGACGGGCATCCGCCAGGAGTCCGTGCGCCTCGGCCTGCCCGAGCCGGAGATCAAGGTCGGCATCCGCTCCGGCGACACCCCGGCCGCCGAGCGCCGCGCCCTGTCCACCCGCCCGCCGGACATCCTGATCACCACCCCGGAGTCCCTGTTCCTGATGCTGACGTCGGCCACGCGCGACGCGCTGACCGGCATCGAGACGATGATCCTGGACGAGGTGCACGCGGTCGCCGGCACCAAGCGCGGCGCGCATCTCGCGCTCTCCCTGGAGCGGCTGGACGAGCTGCTGCCGAAGCCGGCCCGCCGCATCGGACTGTCGGCGACGGTCCGCCCGGTGGACGAGGTGGCCCGCTATCTGTCGCCGCGCCGCAAGGCCGAGATCGTCCAGCCGGAGTCCGGCAAGGAGTTCGACCTCTCGGTCGTCGTCCCCGTGGAGGACATGGGCGAGCTGGGCGGCTCCCCGGCCACCGACGCCAAGGACGGCGGGGACCGGCCGTCGATCTGGCCACACGTGGAGGAGCGGATCGCCGACCTGGTCCAGGCCCACCGTTCGACCATCGTCTTCGCCAACTCGCGCCGGCTGGCGGAGCGGCTGTGCAACCGGCTCAACGAGATCGCCTACGAGCGCGTGACCGGCGAGCCGCTGGACGAGCACCACTCCCCGGCCGAGCTGATGGGCGGCTCCGGCGCCGCCCAGGGCGCCCCGCCCGTCATCGCCCGCGCGCACCACGGCTCGGTCTCGAAGGAGCAGCGCGCCCTGGTCGAGGAGGACCTGAAGGCAGGCCGGCTGCCCGCCGTGGTGGCCACCTCCAGCCTGGAGCTGGGCATCGACATGGGCGCGGTGGACCTGGTCGTCCAGGTCGAGTCGCCGCCCTCGGTCGCCTCCGGCCTGCAGCGGGTGGGCCGCGCCGGACACCAGGTGGGCGCGGTCTCCACCGGAGTGGTCTTCCCCAAGTACCGGGGCGACCTGGTGCAGGCGGCCGTGGTGACCGAGCGGATGCGCACCGGCTCCATCGAGTCCCTGAGAGTGCCGGCCAACCCCCTCGACGTGCTGGCGCAGCAACTGGTCGCGATGACCTCGCTGGACACCTGGCAGGTCGACGACCTGCTCGCCATGGTGCGCCGGGCCGCTCCGTTCGCCTCACTCCCGGAGTCGGCGTTCACCGCGGTCCTCGACATGCTCGCCGGCCGCTATCCGTCCGACGCCTTCGCGGAGCTGCGCCCGCGCGTGGTGTGGGACCGGGTCGCGGGCACCGTCACCGGCCGTCCCGGTGCCCAGCGGCTCGCCGTCACCTCCGGCGGCACGATCCCCGACCGCGGCCTCTTCGGGGTCTTCCTGGCAGGCGCCGACCCGAAGAAGGGCGGCGGCCGGGTCGGCGAGCTGGACGAGGAGATGGTGTACGAGTCCCGGGTGGGCGACGTCTTCACCCTGGGCACCAGCTCCTGGCGCATCGAGGACATCACCCGGGACCGCGTCCTGGTCTCCCCCGCGCCCGGGGTGCCGGGCCGGCTGCCCTTCTGGAAGGGCGACCAGCTGGGCCGCCCCCTCGAACTGGGCCGCGCGGTGGGCGCGTTCCTGCGCGAGGTCGGCTCGCTGCCCAAGGACGACGCCCGGCTGCGCCTGCTCGCGGCGGGCCTGGACGCCTGGGCGGTGGACAACGTGCTGTCGTACCTGGACGAACAGCGCGAGGCCTGCGGTCACGTGCCCGACGACCGGACGATCGTCGTGGAGCGCTTCCGCGACGAACTGGGCGACTGGCGGGTCGTCGTCCACTCCCCCTTCGGCGCCCAGGTGCACGCCCCGTGGGCGCTGGCCCTGGGCGCCCGCCTGTCCGAGCGGTACGGCATGGACGCCCAGGTCATGCACGCCGACGACGGCATCGTGCTGCGGCTGCCGGACGCCGACCTGATGGGCCTGGACCTGCTCGACCAGCCTCCCGCCCGGGCCGGTACGGAGTACGACGCGGACCAGGCGCCCGTCGGCGCGGCGGACGTCGCCTTCGACAAGGGCGAGGTCGACCAGATCGTCACCGACCAGGTGGGCGGGTCGGCCCTGTTCGCCTCCCGTTTCCGTGAGTGCGCGGCCCGCGCGCTGCTGCTGCCGCGCCGCAGCCCCGGCAAGCGCACTCCACTGTGGCAGCAGCGCCAGCGTGCCGCCCAACTGCTGCAGGTCGCCAGCGAGTTCGGGTCCTTCCCGATCGTCCTGGAGGCGGTCCGCGAGTGTCTGCAGGACGTCTTCGACGTCCCCGGGCTCGTCGAGCTGATGGGTGACCTGGAGTCCCGCAAGGTCCGGCTGGTCGAGGTCACCACCCCCGAGCCGTCACCGTTCGCCCGCTCGCTCCTGTTCGGGTACGTCGCGCAGTTCCTGTACGAGGGGGATTCCCCGCTCGCCGAGCGGCGCGCGGCCGCGCTCTCCCTGGACTCCCGGCTGCTGGCCGAACTGCTCGGCCAGGCGGAACTGCGCGAACTGCTCGACGCGGAGGTGCTGACCGAGCTGGAGCGCGAACTTCAGTGGCTCACCGAGGAACGCCGGATCAAGGACCCGGAGGGCGTCGCCGACGTGCTGCGGCTGCTCGGGCCGCTCACGGACGCCGAGCTGGCCGAGCGGGGCGCGCAGCCGCGGTGGGCCGAGGAGCTGGCGGCGGCCCGCCGGGCGATCAGGGTCCGGATCTCCGGTGCCGATCACTGGGCGGCGATCGAGGACGCGGGCCGGCTGCGGGACGCCCTCGGCACCGCCCTGCCGGTCGGTGTGCCCGAGGCGTTCACCGAGCCGGTGAAGGATCCGCTCGGCGACCTCCTCGCCCGGTTCGCCCGCACGCACGGCCCGTTCACGTCGGCCACGGCGGCGGCCCGGTTCGGCCTCGGCGTGGCGGTGACCGAGGGCGCGCTGCAGCGGCTGGCCGCGGGCGGGCGGGTGGTGCAGGGCGAGTTCCATCCGGCGGGCATCGGACAGGAATGGTGCGACGCGGCCGTGCTGCGCAGACTGCGTCGCCGTTCCCTCGCCGCGCTCAGGCACGAGCTGGAGCCGGTGGCCCCGGCCGCGCTCGCCCAGTTCCTGCCGCAGTGGCAGCACATCGGCAAGGGGCACGGGCTGCGCGGCATCGACGGGCTGGTGCGCGCCGTCGAGCAGGTGCAGGGCGCGTCGGTCCCGGCGTCGGCCCTGGAGAAGCTGGTCCTGCCGTCCCGGGTGGCCGGGTACACGCCCGCGATGCTGGACGAGCTGACCGCGGCCGGGGAGATCGTGTGGGCCGGCGCGGGCGCCCTGCCGGGCAAGGACGGATGGGTCTCGCTGTACCTGGCGGACGCGGCCCCGCTGCTCCTGCCGGCGCCGCATCCCCTGGAGCTGACGGCTCTCCACCAGTCCGTCCTGGACGCCCTCTCGGGCGGCTACGGTCTGTTCTTCCGTCAGATCGCCGACCAGGTCCGCGCCACCACCCACCCCGACGCCACCGACCCCCAACTGGCCGACGCGGTCTGGGACCTGGCCTGGTCCGGCCGGCTCACCAACGACACGCTGGCTCCGATGCGGGCCCTGCTGGGCTCGGGCCGTACCGCAGGGGCCACCGCGCACCGGGCCAGGCGCACCGTCCCGCGCGGCCGCTACGGCTCCCTGACGGCGGCCGCCCGCACCGCCTCCCGCACCGGCCCGCCGACGGTCGCCGGCCGCTGGTCGCTGCTCCCGCAGCCCGAGCCGGACACCACCGTGCGCGCCCATGCCCTGGCCCGCACGCTGCTCGACCGGCACGGCGTGGTCACCCGGGGAGCGGTCGCGGCGGAGGGTGTGGAGGGCGGCTTCTCGGCGGTGTACCGCATCCTGTCGGCGTTCGAGGAGAGCGGGCAGGCCCGCCGCGGTTACGTCGTCGAGGGGCTCGGCGCGGCCCAGTTCGCGATGGACGGCGCGGTGGACCGGCTGCGTGCGGTGTCCAACGCCCGTGAGCGGGGCGAGAGTCTGCTTGGCACCAGCACGGGCACCGGCACCGGCACCGGCACCGGCACCGGCACCGGCACGAGCGTCGGCACCGGCTTCGGCGGCACGGGCGACCACGGCAACGGCGACCACGGCGAGGGCACCGGCGCCGGTTCGTACCCCGCCGGACCGGACGGCGGGCGCGGCGCCCTCGGCGGGGCCGAGACCCCGCTGGGCCCCTTCGACAGCGCCGACTTCCCCGAGCTCTCCGACCTCGACGCCGACTTCACCTGGCCCCCCGAGCCCCGCACCGCCCCCGGCGACTACGTATCGCCCAGGGATCCCGCCCCGGCCGACCCCTTCGCCGCTCCCGGCTACGGCGGCCCCCGGGGCGGCGGCTCCGCGAACCCCTACGCCTACGGCAACCGCCATGCCCGCACCCACGCCGCCCCCGATCCCAGGGCGGTGGTCCTCGCCGCCGCCGATCCGGCCAACGCCTACGGCGCCGCCCTCCCCTGGCCCGAGCCCCCTACCGGCGCCGGGCACAAGCCGGGCCGCAAGGCGGGCTCCCTGGTCGTCCTGGTCGACGGCGAACTGGCCCTCTACATGGAACGCGGCGGCAAGACCCTGCTGGCCTGGCCCACCGCCCCGGACACGGACGCCGCCGACGACCCCCGGCTGCGCAGCGCCGCCGAGGCCCTCGCGGCCGCCGCCCGTGCCGGCACCCTCGGCACGGTGACGGTGGAGCGCGTCAACGGCGCCACGGCCCTGACCTCGCCGCTGGGCGCCCTGCTGGAAGGCGCGGGCTTCATCGCGACCCCGCGCGGCCTGCGGCTGCGGGCCTGAACCGCCGGGACCAGGACCAGCGGGAACATGACATGACCGCCTGGACCGGGACCGGGACCAGGACCAGGACCAGCGGGACCATGACCACCGCGCCCCCGGTGCGCCGCGCGCGCCGTCACCGCCCCCGGACCGCGCGCCACGCTCCCGTGTCACCCTTGACCCATGCCCGAAGGTGACACGGTCTGGCAGGCCGCGCGGCGCCTGCACGACGCGCTCGCGGGCCGGGTGCTGACCCGCAGCGACTTCCGGGTGCCCAGGTACGCCACCGTCGACCTGACCGGCCGTACCGTGCTCGGCACCGTGCCGCGCGGCAAGCATCTGCTCACCCGGTTCGAGGGCGGCCTGACCCTGCACACGCATCTGCGGATGGAGGGTGCCTGGAAGATCTACCGGAGCGAGGAGCGGTGGAAGGGCGGTCCCGTCCACCAGATCAGGGCCGTCATCGGCACAGCCGACCGCTCGGCCGTCGGCTACCGCCTGCAGGTCCTGGAGTTCCTGCGCACCGACGAGGAGGAGCAGGCGGTCGGCCATCTCGGTCCCGACCTGCTGGGCCCCGACTGGAACCCCGAGCGTGCCCTCGCCAACCTGCTGGCCGACCCCGCCCGCCAACTCGGCGAGGCCCTGCTCGACCAGCGCAACCTGGCCGGTATCGGCAACGTCTACAAGAGCGAGCTGTGCTTCCTGATCGGCGCGACTCCCTGGCTCCCCGTCGGCGCGCTCCCCGCCGACCGTGCCGCGAAACTCCCCGGGCTCGCCCAGCGGGTCCTGGAGGCCAACCGCGAGCGCCCGGTCCGTCGTACCACGGGGCTGCGCGACCAGGACCTGTTCGTCTACGGCCGGGCGCCCCGCCCCTGTCTGCGCTGCGGCACCGCGATCCGGCTGGCCGACCAGGGCGACGGCTCCCGCGAGCGCCCCACCTACTGGTGCCCCGCCTGCCAGACGGGCCCCGCTCCCGCCCCCGGCCGCCGCCGTGCCCCGGGAAGCCGCCCCCGCCCGAATTATTGACGGGTCGTCAGATTCGCTCGTACCGTCCCTTCATGTCCCTCAAGGCGTACGACCTCACCGGACGCACCGCGTTCGTCACCGGGGCCGCCGGCGGTATCGGCAGGGCCTCCGCCGTACTGCTGGCCGAGGCGGGCGCGACGGTACACTGCGCCGACCGTGACGCGGACGGCCTGCACGAGACGGCCGCGCTCATCAAGGACGGCGGCGGCACCGCCCACACCCACACCGTCGACGTCACCGACCGGGCCCGGCTGGGACAGGCGGTCCGGTCCTGCGAGCGGCTGGACGTGATGGCGGCGATCGCCGGGATCATGCACCGCAGCACGGTGCTGGAGACCACGGACGAGGATCTGGACCGGGTGCTGGACGTCAACTTCAAGGGCGTCCTGCACTCCTGCCAGGAGGCGGCCGGCCTGATGCTCGCCCGGCGGACCAGGGGCAGCATCATCACCATGGCGTCCGGCGCGATCGACACCGGAGGCCCCGGCCTGCTCTGCTACGGCGCCGCCAAGGCGGCCGTGGTCCAGCTGACGAAGACCCTCGCGAACGAGGTCGGCCGGCAGGGCATCCGCGTCAACGCGGTCGCGCCGGGCTGGGTCCGCACCCCCATGACCGCGCGCGACGACGGCGAGGAGCAGCGGCAGACGGAGGCGTGGATGGCCCGCATGTCGCCCCTGGGCCGGGTCGGCGAGCCGGCGGACGTCGCCCACACGGTGCTGTATCTGGCCTCCGACGCCTCGTCGTTCACGACGGGTCAGATCCTGCGCCCGAACGGAGGGGTCGCGATGCCCTGGTAGCTCCGGCCGTCCGCCAGGCGGTCCGCCATCGCGCCGGACCCATGGCCCCCGCCGCCCGTGTCCTCGGCACACAGTTCACCGGCAGCAGGCTCAGTCCCCAGCCGCCCGCGGCCACGGTCCCCTCCAGAGCCCCGGCACCGTCGGCGAAGGTGATGCGCAGCACGGCCCACCACCACACCGCCGCGAATCCCAGGGCAACCCCCCAGCGCACTATCCGTCCCACCATGGCCGCCACCACCTCCAGCCGGACGCTAGAACGCCGCCCGGTCCACCGGAAAGGCGCACCGAGGGCTCACCGATGCAACGGCCACGGGCCGGTGCCGGGCCACTGCTACGCGTTCTCCGCCTGGAACATCCAGTGGTGTTTCTCCAGATCGGCCGTGATCCCGATGAAGATGTCCTGGGAGACCGGATCGGGTTCCGCGGTGGCCGTCACCCGCTCCCGCATCCGGGTGATCACCGCGCCCAGCGCGTCCACCAGGGCACTCACCGCGTCGGAGTCCTTGACCCAGCCCGCCGGGGCCGGGGAGATGCCGCTGTCGGCGGCCACCGTGGCGGCCCGCCCGTCCGGTGAGACGCCGAGCGCCGAGGCCCGCTCCGCGACCGTGTCGGAGTGCGTCCGGGCCGTGGCGACGACCTCGTCGAGCTGGAGATGGACGGTCCGGAAGCGGGGTCCGACCACGTTCCAGTGGATCTGCTTGGCGATGAGCGCGAGGTCCACGAGATCGACCAGGGCTCCCTGGAGCGCCTCGGCCACGGTCTTCAGCTCCGCGTCGGACAGCGGGCTCTTCACGACGTACATGCGTCTCTCCGGTCGTTTCGCCCCCTGTCGGTCCCTCCACCATGACCGCACCACCGGACACCGGCAAATGGACGCACCCCGTCGACCGCACGGGACGGGCGCACGGCTCGGCGCACGGTCCGGAGCGCGAACCGGCACACGAAAGCCCCGGCCGGGCCTCCCCCGGGTCTTCCCGGAAGAGCCTCGGCCGGGGCCTCGTACGCTTCTTCGGCGCCGGGTCGGCGCCGCGTCGGTCAAGCCCGCGCAGGCGTCACGCGGCGACCACGTCCACTGCCTCGGCGGGCGCCTTGATGGTCACCCGTTCCGGTGGCACACCGGTCACCGAGACGGTACCCAGCATCGGGCGAACCGGCGTGGGAACGGACTCGGTGGCCTGAGCGGACTGGGCCAGCTCGGCGAGGGCGAGTTCGTCGCTCACTTCCCGCATGAGCTCGGACATCCGTACGTCCAGCGCGTCGCAGATGGCGGAGAGCAGCTCGGAGGAAGCCTCCTTCTGCCCCCGCTCCACCTCGGAGAGATAGCCGAGTGAGACTCGGGCGGACGAGGAGACTTCGCGCAGAGTACGGCCCTGGCGCTGGCGCTGCCGACGCAGCACGTCACCCAGCAGGCGACGGAGCAGAATCATCGGTGGCTCCCTCCTCGGACCGCGTAGCCGCATCCTTCACGCCCCACCGTACCGCCTTGCGCCGCGGCCGTGCGGGGAGCGATGTCGTGTTCACTCAGGGCTGCAAACATCAAAACCCCCCGTTCTGTTCCGTATCCTGTGTCCGCTCATTCCCGGTCTGTTCGCTCACAAGCTCCGTCAGAAGCAGCGCGAGCACGCTCCGTACACTCTCTCTACGAATTTCCGCACGGTCGCCGTTCAACCGCAGGGCCTCCACTTTTCCGCCGGCGGCGGAACCGGCCTCTGCTGCGAACGGACCGTCGACGGCGACGAAGACGGTGCCGACCGGCCGGCCGTCCTGGGGTTCGGGACCGGCGACGCCGGTGGTCGCGACACCCCAGTCGGCGCCCAACGCCTTTCGCACCCCGGCGGCCATCTGGGCCGCGACCTGCGGATCCACCGCACCGTGCTGGGCCAGCAGGGTGGCGTCCACGCCCAGCACCTCGTGCTTGAGCTCGGTGGCGTAGGCGGTGACCGATCCGCGGAACACCTTGGACGCCCCGGGGACTCCGGTGATCTCCGCCGCCACCAGGCCGCCGGTCAGCGACTCGGCGACGGCCAGGGTCTGCCCTCTCACCGTCAGTAGTCGCACCAGTTCGGCGGCGGTGGAACTCACGCGTCTGTCTCCTCCAGGGCCGCCGCGCGCTCGGCGATTCCCTGCCGCCGCAGCACAATGGCCTGTCGTACGTAGTCGAGGCCCGTCAGAACCGTCAGGACGACGGCGGCGGCCATCACCCAGAACCGCAGCGTCGCCAGCCACCCCGTCAGCGCCAGTACGTACATCCCCACGGCGATGCCCTGGGTGAGGGTCTTGAGCTTGCCGCCGCGGCTGGCCGGGATCACGCCGTAGCGGATGACCACGAAACGCAGCAGGGTGATCCCGAGTTCCCGGCCGAGGATCACGATCGTCACCCACCAGGGCAGATCGCCCAGCGAGGAGAGACAGATCAGCGCCGCCCCCATGATCGCCTTGTCGGCGATGGGGTCGGCGATCTTCCCGAAGTCGGTGACCAGGTCGTAGGTGCGCGCCAGGTGGCCGTCGAACAGGTCGGTGATCATGGCGATGGCGAACGCCGCCCACGCGAGCGAGCGCCAGGCCGGGTCGTAGCCGCCACCGGCCAGCATGAGGGCGACGAAGCCGGGGACCAGGACCAGCCGGAGCATGGTCAGCAGGTTGGCGACGTTCCAGAGGCTGGCCTGGTTGACGGCGGCGGCGGCGATCTTCCCGCCGCGCACGGGCCGCTCGCCGTCCCGCCACGCGGAACCGGAGTCCCCGGCACCGGAGCCCGGCGCACCGGCGCTCTCAACACCGGGACTCACGGCGTCGGCGCTCTGCGGGCCGGCGCCCGCGGCACCGGGCTTGTGCGGACCGGACAGATCCGGAGCGGCACCGGAGGTGGCGGCGGAGCCCCGGGCGCCCTGCGCGCCGGAGGAGCCGCCCGCGGCGGACGCCGGCACTCCGGTCATCTGCCGGCCTCCTCACTCCACGCGGGCGAGCCCTGCAGCGGCTCGGCCACCAGGTCCACACCCTCCGTACCGACCACCTTCGCCTCGACGATACGGCCGACACGCAGTCCCGCGCCGTTCGTGAGCAGCACCTGCCCGTCCGTCTCCGGCGCCTGGTGGGCCGCCCGGCCGCGGACACCGTCCTCGTCGTCGACGGACTCCACGAGGACGTGCACGGTCTCGCCGACACGCTCCTCGGCCCGCTGCGAGACGAGTTCCTCGGCGAGCCGGGAGACCCGCGCCAGCCGCTCGGCGACGAGGTCCTCGTCCAGCTTGTTCTCGTAGCCGGCGGCCTCGGTGCCCTCCTCGTCGGAGTACCCGAAGACGCCGATCGCGTCGAGCCGCGCGCCGTTCAGGAAGCGCTCCAGTTCGGCGAGGTCGGACTCGGACTCGCCGGGGAAGCCGACGATGAAGTTGGAGCGGACACCGGCCTGGGGTGCCTTGGACCTGATGGTGTCGAGCAGCTCCAGGAACCGGTCGGTGTCGCCGAAGCGGCGCATGGCCCGCAGCACGCCGGGAGCGGAGTGCTGGAAGGACAGGTCGAAGTACGGCACGACGTTCGGGGTGGAGGTGAGGACGTCGATCAGGCCGGGGCGCATCTCGGCCGGCTGGAGGTAGCTGACGCGTACCCGCTCGATGCCGTCGACCCCGGCCAGCTCCGGCAGCAGGGACTCCAGCAGGCGGATGTCGCCCAGGTCCTTGCCGTAGGAGGTGTTGTTCTCGGAGACCAGCATGACCTCCTTCACCCCCTGTTCGGCCAGCCACCGGGTCTCGTTCAGCACGTCGCTGGGCCGGCGCGAGATGAAGGAGCCCCGGAAGGAGGGGATGGCGCAGAAGGAGCAGCGCCGGTCGCAGCCGGAGGCGAGCTTGACCGAGGCGACCGGGGAGCCGTCCAGCCGGCGGCGCAGGGGCGCGCGCGGGCCGGAGGCGGGCGCGAGGCCCTCGGGCAGGTCGGAGGGGCCGTGCCCGGGCAGTGCCACGGCGGCCGCCGAGTCCTGCCGCTCGGCCGGGCTGATGGGCAGCAGCTTGCGCCGGTCGCGGGGAGTGTGCGAGGCGTGGATGCCGCCGTTGAGGATGGTCTGCAGCCGGTCGGAGATGTCGGCGTAGTCGTCGAAGCCGAGCACGCCGTCCGCCTCGGGCAGCGCCTCGGCGAGTTCCTTGCCGTACCGCTCGGCCATGCAGCCCACCGCCACGACGGCCTGGGTTCTGCCGTGGCCCTTGAGGTCGTTCGCCTCCAGCAGGGCGTCGACGGAGTCCTTCTTGGCGGCCTCGACGAATCCACAGGTGTTGACGACGGCGACGTCCGCTTCCTCGGCGTCCTCGACGAGCTGCCAGCCGTCCGCCTCCAAACGGCCTGCGAGCTCCTCCGAGTCCACCTCGTTACGGGCGCAGCCGAGAGTGACTAGTGCGACGGTACGGCGTTCAGGCATGGGCTCAAGACTACTTCGTCTCACCGACAGCCCACGTCGAAGGGGCTGGCCGATCATGGCCAACCCCTTGGTCACGTGCTGAAACCGAACGCCTATCCGACTTCCGGGTCGCCCTTGGTGTAGGTCAGGCGCTCCACGGCTCCGGGCTGGAACTGGTCCTCGATCTTCTTTCCGTTGACGTAGAGCTGGATGGCTCCCGCGTCGCCGAGGATCAGGTTGATCTTGGTGCTGTCCTGGAAGGTCTTGGACTCGCCCTTCTTCAGCAGCCCGTCGAACAGCATCCGGCCGTTGTGGTCCTTCGCCGAGATCCAGCTGCGTCCGTTCGCCGCGCTGACCTGGACGGTGACCTTGTCCTGGGGGGCGGCCGCGATCGCGCTGTCGGAGGGCTCGGGAGCCTTGCCGGGCTTGCTCTGCTTCGGGGTCGGCTCGGCGGACTTGCCGGTCGTGGGGGTGGCCCCCTCGGCCACCGACTGCTTGGCGTCGTCGCCGTCGCCGCCCTTGAAGGCGGTGAAGCCGACGAAACCGATCACGACGACGATCGCGGCGACCATCGCCGCGGTCCAGTTGGGTCCACGGCGCTCGGGGCGGATACGTTCCGCCTCGAACAGCGGGGCGGCGGGCGTCGGCGCGGGCCGCCCACCACCGTGTTCGGCCGCGAACTGCGCCAGCAGCGGTTCGGGGTCGAGACCGACGGCCTTGGCCAGGGTCCTGATGTGCCCGCGGGCGTAGACGTCGCCGCCACAGGGGGCGAAGTCGTCGGCCTCGATCGCGTGCACGATGACGATACGGACCCGGGTGCTCCCGCTGATCTCGTCGACGGTCAGCCCGGCGGCGATGCGGGCCTGCTTGAGGGCTCGGCCTACGGAGGGGCGGTTTTCCTCGGACACGTCTGGAAACGGACGCTCGTCTTCAGGGGAGTTGCTGCCGATGGACACGGGGGCGCCTTTCGAGCGTGTAGCCACCTGTGCTGGAAGTTCAGTCTATGGGGGGTACGAAAGGGTGGGGCAACCGGGCGGTGGGACTTTGTACGCCATCGGAATGGCCGGGCATCCCGATGACGGGTCAGATGTGCGCCCCAGGGTGGGGTACCCACCTTTCCTCTCGCTCAACTTGACGTTCGTCAAAGGGAAACGGTTGCCCGACGGTCTCTAACGAGTGGATCACGACGTACCTCCACCCGTCCCGCGGGCGCCGAAGCCCTGAGACAGACCTACCCCTCAGACTCCCCGCGGATCACAGCAAGCACTCCGTCCAGCTCATCGGGTTTCACCAGAACGTCACGCGCCTTGGACCCCTCGCTCGGCCCGACCACCCCGCGCGACTCCATGAGGTCCATGAGCCGTCCCGCCTTGGCGAAGCCCACCCGCAGCTTGCGCTGGAGCATGGAGGTGGAGCCGAACTGCGTGGAGACGACCAGCTCGGCGGCCTGGCACAGCAGGTCGAGGTCGTCGCCGATGTCCTCGTCGATCTCCTTCTTCTGCTTGGAGCCCACGGTGACGTCGTCCCTGAAGACCGGCGCCATCTGGTCCTTGCAGTGCTGGACGATCGCCGCGACCTCGGCCTCGGTCACGAACGCGCCCTGCATGCGGGTCGGCTTGTTCGCCCCCATCGGCAGGAAGAGGCCGTCGCCCTTGCCGATCAGCTTCTCGGCGCCGGGCTGGTCGAGGATGACGCGGCTGTCGGCCAGCGAGGAGGTGGCGAAGGCGAGCCGCGAGGGCACGTTCGCCTTGATCAGACCGGTGACGACGTCGACGGACGGCCGCTGGGTGGCGAGCACCAGGTGGATGCCGGCCGCCCGCGCGAGCTGGGTGATCCGGACGATCGAGTCCTCGACGTCACGCGGGGCGACCATCATCAGGTCGGCGAGCTCGTCGACGATCACCAGCAGGTACGGGTACGCCTGGAGCTGGCGCTCGCTGCCCTCGGGCGTCTTGAGCTTGCCGCTGCGCACCGCCTCGTTGAAGTCGTCGATGTGGCGGTAGCCGAAGGCGGCCAGGTCGTCGTAGCGCAGGTCCATCTCGCGTACGACCCACTGGAGTGCCTCGGCGGCCCGCTTCGGGTTGGTGATGATCGGGGTGATCAGGTGCGGGATGCCCTCGTAGGCGGTCAGCTCGACCCGCTTGGGGTCGACCAGGACCATCCGGACGTCCTCCGGCGTCGCCCGCATCATGACGGAGGTGATCAGGCAGTTGATGCAGGACGACTTGCCGGAGCCGGTGGCGCCGGCCACCAGCATGTGCGGCATCTTCGCCAGCGAGTGCATGACGTAGCCGCCCTCGACGTCCTTGCCGAAGGCGACCAGCATCGGGTCGTCGTCCTCCGCGGACTCGGCGAGCCGCAGCACGTCACCGAGGTTGACCATCTCCCGGTCGGTGTTGGGGATCTCGATGCCGACCGCGGACTTGCCGGGGATCGGGCTGATGATCCGCACGTCCGGGCTGGCCACGGCGTACGCGATGTTCTTGGTGAGGGCGGTGATCCGCTCGACCTTCACGGCGGGGCCGAGCTCGACCTCGTACCGGGTGACCGTCGGGCCGCGGGTGAACCCGGTGACGCGCGCGTCGACCTTGAACTCGGAGAAGACGTTGGAGAGCGAGGCGACGACCTTGTCGTTGGCCTCGCTGCGCGACTTGCCCGGGCCGCCCCGGGTGAGCAGGTCCAGCGAGGGCAGCGAGTAGGTGATGTCACCGGAGAGCTGCAGCTGCTCGGCGCGCGGCGGCAGGTCGCGGGGCTCCTCGGGGGCCGGCTTGGTCAGGTCGGCGACGACCTGGTCGGCCTTGAGCTTCTCCTGCTTCGGGCGCGCGGCCGGGACCGGACTCGGGGTCGCGGCCGGGACGGGGGCCGGGACGGGGTGCGCGCCGGGGCTCGGGGTCGGCACCGGCGTGGGCATGGTGTCCTCGCGGTCGCCGACGCCGACGCCCTGGGTGAGGTCGGCCACCAGCGGCGACGGCGGCATACCGTGCATGACCGCGCCGTCGAGGGCGGCGGCGGCCGCCGCCGCGACGTCCACGGCGTCCATCCGGCGGCCCATCTCCGGCTGCGGAACCGCGGAGCGCCGCGGGCGTCCCCGGCGCTTGGCCAGGGCCTCCTGCTCGGCGACGTCCGGGGCGTACTCCCGGGGGGCGCCGGAGCGCCTGCGGGAGCCCGCGGGCAGGGCCTCGCGCCACTGCTCGTCGTAGCGTTCGTCGTCGTCGGTGCCCTCGCCGAACTCACCGAACCCGTCGGGTTCGGGGTCGTTCAGCAGCCCGAGGCGGATACCGAGGGACCGCAGCCGTTGCGGGATCGCGTTCACCGGGGTGGCGGTGACGACGAGCAGCCCGAAGATCGTGAGCAGCGCCAGCAGGGGCACGGCGAGGACCTCGGTCATGGTGTACGTCAGCGGGGTCGCCGCCGCCCAGCCGATGAGGCCGCCCGCGTCCCTTATGCCCTGCATGCCCTCGCTGCGGGCCGGCGAGCCACAGGCGATGTGGACCTGACCGAGCACCCCGACGACCAGCGCGGACAGGCCGATCACGATCCGGCCGTTGGCGTCCTCCTGCTCGGGGTGGCGCATGAACCGCAGGGCGATCACCGCGAGCAGTATCGGCACCAGCAGGTCGAGGCGGCCGAAGGCGCCGGTGACCAGGATCTCCACCAGGTCGCCGACGGGGCCGCGCAGGTCGGCCCAGGTCCCCGCGGCGACGATCAGCGCGACGCCCAGCAGCAGCAGGGCGACGCCGTCCTTGCGGTGCGCCGGGTCCAGGTTCCTGGCTCCCTGTCCTATGCCGCGGAAGACCGCGCCGACGGCGTGCGCGACACCGAGCCAGAGGGCCCGCACCAGGCGGTAGAGGCCGCCGGTGGGGCTGGGCGCCGGCCTGGGCGGGGGTGCCGTCTTCTTCGCCGCGACCCTCTTGGCGGGCGCCTTCTTGGCCGGGGCCTTCTTCGCGGCGGCGTTCTTCGCCGGAGCCCTCGAGGGAGCGGCCTTCTTCGGGGGCTGCTTCTTGGCTGCCGAGGGACGTGAGGCCATGGGTGTGAGGTTACCGGGGGATGCGACAGCGGACACGTGTGCCCACTGCTTCACCCGTTCGTGTCGCCCCCGCGGGGACGCGGAACTGACGCACTCTCATGGACAACGCTGTCCGCGGCCGCGGTCAGTTCGGCGAGGGGAGCGGTGGATTACCGCCGCCGGTGCCCGGTTCGAGGGCGTCCAGCGCCCGGCGCAGGCCGGTGAGTTTGCGCTCCAGGTGGGCCGCCGTGGCCACCGCCGCCGCGTCCGCGGACTCGTCGTCGAGCTGCTTGGACAGCGCCTCGGCCTGCTCCTCGACGGCCGCGAGTCGCGCCGACAGCTCGGCGAGCAGTCCCGCGGACTCCTTGCCGGCGACCGCGCCCTTGCCGCCGCCCTCCAACTGAAGCCGGAGCAGCGCCGCCTGCTCACGGAGCTGGCAGTTCTTCATGTACAGCTCGACGAAGACCGAGACCTTGGCGCGCAGCACCCACGGGTCGAAGGGCTTGGAGATGTAGTCCACCGCGCCGGCCGCGTACCCCCGGAAGGTGTGGTGCGGGCCGTGGTTGATGGCGGTGAGGAAGATGATCGGGATGTCCCGGGTCCGCTCCCGCCGCTTGATGTGCGCCGCGGTCTCGAAACCGTCCATGCCCGGCATCTGGACGTCCAGCAGAATGACTGCGAAGTCGTCCGTGAGCAGTGCCTTGAGCGCTTCCTCCCCGGACGATGCCCGCACCAGTGTCTGATCGAGCGCAGAGAGGATGGCCTCCAGCGCCAGCAGATTCTCCGGCCGGTCATCGACCAGGAGGATCTTGGCCTTCTGCACCATGGCCCGCCCTCCTCGCCCCGGATGTGCACCGGGCGCCGCCCCAGGGGACGACTCTCTTTCGCCGCCCGTCCTTGTGCCGGTCATGGTAGCCGCACCCCGCCTGTCGCCACACCCTGTCACCGCGATGTCACTGTGCACGTAGCGGAAACGCGGCCGGAGTCCAGAAGGTTCCCCCGATCCAGCACTTCTACACGGGTTCGACAAGCCCTGGTCGGCAACTCCCGGTGCACACGGAAGGTTCCCGAAACGTTCACATCGCGTGCGCTCGTCGCGGTCACTCCTCGCGCATCCACTTGTCCATCACCGCCAGCAGGTGGTCCGGGTCGACCGGCTTGGTGACGTAGTCGGAGGCACCGGACTCGAGCGCCTTCTCGCGGTCGCCCTTCATCGCCTTGGCGGTCAGCGCGATGATCGGCAGCCCGGCGAACTGCGGCATCCGACGGATCGCCGTGGTCGTCGCGTAGCCGTCCATCTCCGGCATCATGATGTCCATCAGGACGACCGCGACGTCGTCGTGCTGCTCCAGGACCTCGATGCCCTCGCGGCCGTTCTCGGCGTACAGCACCGACAGGCCGTGCTGCTCCAGGACGCTGGTGAGCGCGAAGACGTTGCGGATGTCGTCGTCGACGATCAGCACCTTCTCCCCGCCGAACCGCACGCCCCGGCGGGGCGCCGCAGCCGTGGCCTCCTGCTCGGCCAGGACGGGCCAGGACTCGGTGATCTGCGGCGTGGCCCGGCGGCGGCGCCGGAAGAGCGCCGCGGCACCGTTCTGGGTCTCCTGGTACGACTTCACCTCGGCCGGCGTCTCGATCTCCGCGCCGGACAGCTCCGAGCCCTGGTCCCGGGAGGCGACCAGGTCCCCGGCCTCCAGCGCGGGCACGGACTGCTGGTAGCCCTGCGGCGGGAGTTCGCTCGGGTGGAGCGGCAGGTACAGGGTGAACGTCGAGCCGCGGCCCGGTTCGCTCTGCGCGTGGATCTCGCCGCCGAGCAGCTGCGCGATCTCCCGCGAGATCGACAGCCCGAGGCCCGTGCCGCCGTACTTGCGGCTGGTCGTGCCGTCGGCCTGCTTGAACGCCTCGAAGATCACCCGCATCTTGCTGGCCGCGATGCCGATCCCGGTGTCGGTCACGGAGAACGCGATCAGCGGCGCGTCCGGATCGCTGAGCGAACCGGCCTCCAGGAGCTGCTCCCTGATGCCCGCCGGGACGTCCCCGCTCGCCGGCCGGATCACCAGCTCCACCGAACCGGAGTCGGTGAACTTCACCGCGTTGGAGAGCAGGTTGCGCAGCACCTGCAGGAGGCGCTGTTCGTCGGTGTGCAGGGTGGCGGGGAGCTCCGGCGAGACCCGTACCGACAGGTCCAGGCCCTTCTCGGCGGTCAGCGGCCGGAAGGTGGCCTCCACGTAGTCCACCAGCTGTACGAGCGCGATACGCGTCGGGGAGACGTCCATCTTGCCCGCCTCGACCTTCGACAGGTCGAGGATGTCGTTGATGAGCTGGAGCAGGTCGGAGCCGGCGCCGTGGATGGTCTCGGCGAACTCCACCTGCTTCGGGGAGAGGTTGCCCTCGGCGTTGTCGGCGAGCAGCTTGGCCAGGATCAGCAGCGAGTTGAGCGGGGTGCGCAGCTCGTGCGACATGTTGGCGAGGAACTCGCTCTTGTACCGCATGGAGACGGCCAGTTGTTCGGCGCGCTCCTCCAGGACCTGCCTGGCCTCCTCGATCTCGGTGTTCTTCACCTCGATGTCACGGTTCTGCTGGGCCAGCAGCTCGGCCTTCTCCTCCAGTTCGGCGTTGGACGCCTGGAGGGCCTTCTGCCGGTTCTCCAGCTCCGCGGACCGCTCCCGCAGCTGCTCGGTCAGCTCCTGCGACTGCTTCAGCAGCACCTCGGTCTTGGTGTTCACGGAGATGGTGTTGACGCTGGTCGCGATCATCTCGGCGATCTGGTTGAGGAAGTCCTTCTGGATCTGGGTGAACGGCGTGAAGGACGCCAGCTCGATCACGCCGAGGACGTTGCCCTCGAAGAGCACCGGCAGCACGATCACCTGCGCCGGCGGGGCCTCGCCCAGCCCGGAGGAGATCTTCAGGTAGCCGGTGGGCGCCTTCTCCACCAGGATCGTGCGCTTCTCCTGGGCGGCCGTGCCGATCAGCGCCTCGCCGGGCCGGAACGACGTCGGCATGGAGCCCATCGAGTAGCCGTACGACCCCTGCATGCGCAGCTCGTAGGCGTCCTCGGTCTCGGCGCCCAGGTCCTTGCCGTCGACCAGGGGCATCGCCATGAAGAACGCGCCGTGCTGCGCGGTGACCACCGGCGTCAGCTCGCTCATGATCAGCGAGGCCACGTCCGCCAGGTCGCGGCGGCCCTGCATCAGCGCCGAGATCCGCGCCAGGTTGCCCTTGAGCCAGTCCTGCTCCTGGTTGGCGACCGTGGTGTCGCGCAGGTTGGCGATCATCTTGTTGATGTAGTCCTGGAGTTCCTGGATCTCGCCGGACGCGTCCACGTCGATCTTCAGGTTCAGGTCGCCGCGGGTCACCGCGGTCGCCACGCGCGCGATGGCACGCACCTGCCGGGTCAGGTTCCCGGCCATCTCGTTCACCGACTCGGTGAGGTCGCGCCAGGTGCCGTCGACGTCACGCACGCGTGCCTGACCGCCCAGCGCCCCTTCGGTGCCCACCTCGCGGGCGACGCGGGTGACCTCCTCGGCGAAGCTGGACAGCTGGTCGACCATCGTGTTGATCGTCGTCTTGAGTTCGAGGATCTCGCCGCGCGCGTCGATGTCGATCTTCTTGGTCAGGTCGCCCTTGGCGATGGCCGTGGTGACCATCGCGATGTTGCGGACCTGGCCGGTCAGGTTGGACGCCATGCCGTTCACCGACTCGGTGAGGTCCTTCCACGTACCCGCCACACCCGGTACGTGCGCCTGGCCGCCGAGGATGCCGTCCGTGCCCACCTCCCGGGCCACCTTGGTGACCTGGTCGGCGAACGAACTCAGCGTCTTGACCATCGTGTTGATGGTGTCGGCGAGCTGGGCCACCTCGCCGCTCGCCTCGATGGTGACCTGCCGGGTGAGGTCGCCGTTGGCGACCGCCGCGGACACCTGGGAGATGTTCCGCACCTGCATGGTCAGGTTGTTGGCCATCAGGTTCACGTTGTTGCTGAGGTCCTTCCAGATGCCCGTGACACCCGGAACGTGCGCCTGGCCGCCCAGGATGCCCTCGGTGCCCACCTCACGGGCCACCCGGGTCACCTGCTCGGCGAAGCTGGACAGCTGGTCGACCATCGTGTTGACGGTCGTGACGAGTTCGAGGATCTCGCCCTTCGCGTCGACGGTGATCTTCTTCGACAGGTCGCCCTTGGCGACCGCCGTGGTGACCTCGGCGATGTTGCGCACCTGGATGGTCAGGTTGTTGGCCATGAAGTTCACGGACTGGGTGAGGTCCTTCCAGGTGCCCGCCACCCCCTGGACCTCGGCCTGGCCGCCCAGGATGCCCTCGGTGCCCACCTCGCGCGCCACGCGCGTGACCTCCTGGGCGAACGACGACAGCTGGTCGACCATCGTGTTCAGGGTGTTCTTGAGCTCCTGGATCTCACCGCGCGCGTCCACGGTGATCTTCTGGGAGAGGTCACCGCGCGCCACCGCCGTCGCCACCTGGGCGATGTTGCGGACCTGGGCGGTGAGGTTGCCGGCCATGCCGTTCACCGAGTCCGTCAGGTCCCGCCACACGCCGGCCACACCGGGCACCTGCGCCTGGCCGCCGAGCCGGCCCTCGGTACCCACCTCGCGGGCCACCTTGGTGACCTGGTCGGCGAAGGCGGAGAGCTGGTCGACCATCGTGTTGATGGTGCTCTTCAGTTCGAGGATCTCGCCACGCGCGTCCACGTCGATCTTCTGGGACAGGTCGCCCCGCGCCACCGCGGTCGTCACCTGGGCGATCTGACGCACCTGCGAGGTGAGGTTGCCCGCCATGAAGTTGACGGAGTCCGTCAGCTCCTTCCAGGTGCCCGAGACGCCGTCCACGCGGGCCTGACCGCCGAGGCGGCCCTCCGTGCCCACGTCCCTGGCCATCCGCGTCACCTGGTCGGCGAAGCTGGAGAGCTGGTCCACCATCGTGTTCACGGTGTTCTTCAGCTGGAGCATCTCGCCGGAGACGTCGACCGTGACCTTCTGCGAGAGGTCGCCGTTGGCCACCGCCGTCGTCACCTGGGCGATGTTGCGCACCTGACCGGTGAGGTTGCGGAACGCGGTGTTGACGGAGTCGGTCAGGTCCTTCCAGGTGCCCGCGGCCCCGGCCACCTGCGCCTGGCCGCCCAGTTCACCCTCGACACCGATCTCCCGGGCCACCCGGGTGACCTCGGCGCCGAACGAGGACAACTGGTCGACCATCGTGTTGACGGTGTTCTTCAGCTCCAGCATCTCGCCGGCCACGTCCACGGTGACCTTCTGCGAGAGGTCGCCGTTGGCCACCGCCGTCGTCACCGCCGCGATGTCCCGCACCTGGGTGGTCAGGTTCCGGAAGACCGTGTTGACCGAGTCGGTCAGGTCCTTCCAGGTGCCCGCCGCGCCCGGCACGTTCGCCTGCCCGCCGAGCTGGCCCTCGGCACCGACCTCGTTGGCCACGCGCGTGACCTCGTCCGCGAAGATCCGCAGCGTCTCGGTCATCTGGTTGATCGTCTCGGCGAGCTGCGCGACCTCGCCGCGGGCCGGGACGGTCACCTTCCGTGACAGGTCACCGCTGGCGACCGCGGTGGTCACCTCGGAGATCCCGCGCACCTGGGCCGTCAGGTTGCCGGCCATGGTGTTGACGGAGTCCGTGAGCTCCTTCCAGGTGCCGGCGACCCCCGGCACGTGCGCCTGGCCGCCCAGGATGCCGTCCGTGCCCACCTCACGGGCGACCCGGGTCACCTCGGAGGAGAAGGCGGACAGCTGGTCGACCATCGTGTTGACGGTCTCCTTCAGCTCCAGCATCTCGCCTGCGACCTGGACGGTGACCTTGCGCGACAGGTCGCCCTTGGCGACCGCGGTCGTCACCAGCGCGATGTCCCGCACCTGGGCGGTCAGCCGGTTCGCCATCGTGTTGACCGAGTCCGTGAGATCTCGCCACGAACCGGACATACCGCGCACCCGGGCCTGTCCGCCCAGCTTGCCCTCGGTGCCCACCTCGCTGGCCACGCGGGTGACCTCGTCGGTGAACGTCGACAACTGGTCGACCAGGTTGTTGACGGTGCGGCCGACCTTCAGGAACTCGCCGCGCAGCGGGTGCCCGGCCCCGTCCACCGACGGGGACCGCAGGTCCATCCGCGGCGACAGGTCGCCCTCGGCCACCGCCGTCAGGACCCGGCCCACCTCGGAGACCGGCCGCACGAGGTCCTCGACCAGCGCGTTGGAGTTGTCCACCGCCGTCGCCCAGGAGCCTTCGCAGGCGCCCGTCTCCAGCCGTTCCGTGAGTTTTCCCTCACGTCCGACCACCCGGCGCACCCGCGACAGCTCACCCGTGAGGTGGAGATTGCGGTCCGCGACCTCGTTGAAGACCGCCGCGATCTCCGACATCACGCCGTCGCCGGACACCGTGAGCCGCTTGCGGAAGTTCCCGTCCCGCATCGCCACCAGAGCCACCAGCAGCCGGTCCAGGGCGGCCGAGTCCACCTCCGTGGTCCCGCCGCCCCGCCGCCCGCTCAGGGACTGTCCGCCTTTCGCGCGCGCCTTAGTGCCCCGCGTCGCTGCGCCAGACTCCACTGTGTCCCTCCCGCAGGGGTCGACCGTCACCACTGTGCCCGTACCACTGTGCTCGGATGCCGCCTTGTCCGGCCTACCGCTTCCTTCGGCGTACCCGTTACCACCGTGCAGGCGGGCCGGACCGGATCCGGCCACACCAAGGGCTGCTTCCCACCCGGAGCGCAACCCACTCGGCCTGCCCGGACCTTCATCGGAAGCTTGCCCAGTGTTTCACCCCGGCCGAACCAGGCCATAACAGTTCGGCAGCTTCGCACATCGTCCGCACACCCTGGGGCGTGAACACTGGCGACCGGCATCCGCTCGGACGGCGAAGGTAAGTAACCTTGCATGCGGCTGTCCAGCCGCGCCGGTTTCGTTCGGCCTGGGCGGTGGCACGAGAACGAGCGGGCATTCGGAGGGGCGGCCGCAGACCATGACCACCGGAGTGATCCCCGGGGGACACAACCCGGAGCCACGGCCCACGGGCGAGCTGATGCCTCAGCAGCGGCACGAGCCGTCCGGCCAGGGAAGCCCGCATGCCGACAACCGGCCGAGGAGTTCTGTGATCACCGCGCGCGCGGCCGCCAGCTTCGAGCCCGTCGGGCGGTCGGTCGCCACCGCCCGCGCCTTCGTCCGCGACACGCTCCAGGGGTGGGGGTTCGCGGACGTCGTCGACGACGCCGTGGTCCTCACCAGCGAACTGGTGACCAACGCGGTGGTGCACGCGGGCACCCACGCCGACGTCCTGTGCCTGCGCACGGACGACGGGGTGCGCATCGAGGTCGCCGACCGCTATCCGGAACGCGAGGTCCCGCTCCAGGGTTCCGCCGTCAACATGGGCAGCCCCGACCGCGAGGGCGGCCGCGGCCTCCAGCTCTGCGCGGCCCTCGCCGCCCGCTGGGGTGTCGAGTACACGCCCACGTTCAAGAATGTCTGGTTCCAGCTCGACCTCCCCGAGCGCCCGGTGGGCACCCGCGCGGCCGGTCCCTCGCTCCCCGCCGACCTGCTGCCCCTGGCCGACGGCCGGGTCCGGGTCGCGGTCGTCCAGATCGACCGCAAGGGTTCGATCACGGCCTGGAACGAGGACGCCGAGGAGATCTTCGGCCACAGCTCCGCCGAGGTCACCGGCAAGCCGCTGACCGACCTCGCCGCCTGGCCGCACACCCCCGGCACCGGCACCGGCGTCGCCGAGGCCCTGCAGCTCTCCCGGTGGGAGGGCAGCTACGGCATCCGCGGCGCCGACGGCCGCGTCACCTCCGTCTACGCCTCGCACCTCCGCGTCCGCGACACCGGCGGCGAGCCCTCCACCGTCTGCCTGCTGGTGCGCGACCACGAACGCGCCGTGCTGCAGACCCCGCTGCGCCTGCCCGCCTCCGACGCCGGCGGCGCCTCCGACGGCCAGAGCACCGACCCCTTCGAGGTGTTCATCGGCTCGCCGGCCCCCGACGACCTCGACGGCCTCCTGCAGCGCACGGTCGAACGCGCCCGCGACATGCTCGACGGAGACTCCGCCTTCCTGCTCCTGGCGACCGACGACGAGACCGAGTTGGAGGTCCGCGCCTCCACCGGACTGCCGTCCGCGAGGCAGCGCTTCGCGCGCGTGCCCGTCGAAGCCGGCCCCGGCCGTTACGGCTCGGCCCGGATGCCGGCCGTCCACGACGACCTGACGGCCGTTCCGGGCGCGGTCCCCCTCCTGGGCGGCACCGGCATGCGCTCGGTGGTCACGGTCCCGCTGAAGGTGGAGGGCCGCCTGACGGGCTCCCTGGGCGTCGCCGCCGAGGCACCGGGCAGATACTCCAACGAGGAGGCGCTGCGCCTCCAGTTCGCCGCCGACCGCATCGCCCT
This sequence comes from Streptomyces sp. NPDC001068, assembly GCF_042897315.1. Classification (NCBI taxonomy): domain Bacteria; kingdom Bacillati; phylum Actinomycetota; class Actinomycetes; order Kitasatosporales; family Streptomycetaceae; genus Streptomyces; species Streptomyces sp. NPDC001068. Next base: position 1,260,987 of record NZ_JBIAYD010000001.1, read on the forward strand.
GGCCGTCGAATCGGCCCGCCTCGGCGAGCTGGAGCGGCTGCGCCGCGGCTCGCTCAGCTTCCTGGTGGAGGCCTCGGACCTGCTCGCCGGCACCCTGGACCGCGACCAGACCCTCGCCCTGATGGCGCAGATGACGGTCCCGACCCTCGCCACCTGGTGCGCCGTCTACACGATCGCCGACCAGGCCTCCGAACCGTTCCTGTCGTACGTCCTGCACGAGGACGAGGAACTCATCGACGGCATCAAGTCGTTGCTCTCCAAGGTGCCGCCGCCGGACCCGGTGCCCACTCCGGGCGCCCGCGTCTGGCCGGCCCCCGGCGAGCACGCCCACCAGGCCGCCCTGCGCAGCTCCATGCGCAGTCTGGGTCTGACCGGCGGTCCCGCCCGCCAGGTCTCCTCCGCCATCGGTCCGACGCTCGCCACCGCCTCGGCCGTGGGCGGCGAGACCGTCGTGCTCCCCCTGGTGGCCCGCAACCGGGTCATCGGCATGCTCACCCTGGGCAAGCCGACCGACGAGCACTTCCGCCAGGAGATCCTGGAGCTGGCCGAGGACCTGTCCCGCCGGGCCGCGCTGGCCCTGGACAACGCCCGCCTGTACTCGGAGCGCACGGCCATCAGCCAGGCCCTCCAGCGCAGCCTGCTGCCCCCGGACACCCCGCACATCGAGGGCGTCGAGGTCGAGGTCATCTACCGCGCGGCCGGCGAGGGCAACGAGGTCGGCGGTGACTTCTACGACGTCTTCCCCATCTCCGACGGCACGTACGGCTTCGCCATCGGGGACGTGTGCGGCACCGGCCCCAACGCGGCCGCGGTGACGGGTCTGGCACGGCACGCGCTGCGCCTGCTGGCCCGCGAGGGCCTCAGCGGGCCCGCGGTGCTGGAGCGGCTCAACTCGGCCATCCTGGACGAGGGTTCCCGCAGCCGCTTCCTGACCCTCCTGTACGGCGAGATGCGCCCGCTGGCCGACGGCAGCGCGGAGATGAAGGTGGTGTGCGCCGGCCATCCGCTGCCGTTGCGGCTGCGCCAGGACGGCACGGTGGAGGCGGCCGCGGAACCGCAGCCGCTCCTCGGCGTCATCGAGGACCTGGAGCTGTACGAGCAGACGATCACCCTCGATCCGGGTGACGTCCTCCTGTGCGTCACCGACGGCGTGACCGAACGCCGGGAGGGCACGCGCATGCTCGGCGACGACGGACTCGCGGACGTCCTCACGACCTGCACGGGCCTGACGGCGGGCGCGGTCGCCGCCCGCATCATGCGCGCGGTGGAACGCTTCGCGTCCGACGCCCCGTCGGACGACATGGCGATCCTCGCGATGCGAGTGCCCGGCCTGCAGAACGACTGAGAGCGCGGGGCGCGGGAGCGGGGTCGGGGCGACCGTCCGGGGCGGTGCGTACGCGCGCGTGGTGGCCCGCCCAGGGCCCGGGCATCGGTACGGGTGCCGGGTGGCCGGGTGGCGACGCCCGCGTCCGGCGGGGGGTGTCAGTCCCCCTCGGCGCGCCGTGCCAGTAGCAGCGGGAGGCGGCGGACGTCGTCCAGGGTCAGGGCCAGGCCGGCCAGCGCGCAGGCGGCGCGCATTCCGACCAGCGTGTCCGGACGGCCGGGCTCGAGATCGTCCCACTCGGCCACCCCGGCGGCCTCGAACGCCGTGCGCAAGTCGGCGGGCAGGTGCGGGAGGTCCTCCGCCGGATCGAAGTCCTCGGGGACGATCGTCTCGACCTCCTCGCCGTCCACGGCGTACGTGAGATCGGCGTGCCCGTTGATGGTGTGCACGGTGGTCACGGCCGTCCGCCCGCCGCCGGACAGCGCCTCCGCCGTACCGTCGAAGGTGTATCCGGAGTCGTCGTAGACGAAGGTCCATTCTCCGACGCGTCCCGCCAGCAGGGTGGCGCCTTCGCCCGCGTCGGCGCCGAGGGCCGCGGCGGGCAGTGACGTGAGTTCGTCCGGTCTGCCGGCGGGCAGTTCGCCGGGGCGGACCGACCCCGCCAGGACACCGAGCGTCTCCAGGGCCCGGCCGGGTTCCAGGCCGCGTACCACGTGCAGGCTGTGGTTCCCGATCGAGGAGGCCAGATCGCGGATCCAGACCGGCAGCCCTTCGGCGTCGAGTGTGTGCGGCGGGAATCCGGGCGTGGGCATCGGTGGCCTCCCTCACGGTGCTGTCGGGTCGGGGTGCCTGCGGCCGCCGCCCGCCGGAGCGGAGGTCGTCCCCGTACCGGGCGGGCCACGCGCCGGACGAGGGCACGGCGAGGCCCCGCGGCACCTCGTCGTGATCATCGGCCGGGCGCTCGGTCACCGTCAACGTACGACGGCGGAGGCCGCCCGATGGCGCACCGGCGTGGCACGACGGGGCAGGCGGCGGCTCGGAGACGGCTCGACGGTCGATGGGGACGTCGTTCTGGCCTTCCGGGCAGAGGAGCCCGGTTCGCGGTCCGGAGGGATCGCCGGCTGACGCATCATTCCGTCTCGACGTTCTCGGAATCCGCCCGCCGGGAGGTCCTGAAAGCGGCGTGAGCACGACACCCTCGTGGCGCCGGTGGACCCCGGTGCCGCGCGGCCGACGGCAAACAGAATCGGCTGGTCATGCGTTTTCAGATCCTCGGACCCGTGCGGGTGTGGCGGGACACCGCCGACGTGAAGCTGGGTGCTCCCAAACAACGCGCCCTGCTGGCCCTCCTGCTGGCGCACGCCGGCCAGCCGGTCCCCCTGCCCGCGATCGTGGACGCCCTGTGGCACGAGGATCCGCCGGCGACGGCGGTGAACGTGATCCACCGCCACGTCGCCGCGCTGCGCCGGCTGCTCGAACCCGACCTGCACACCGGAACCGCTTCGAGCCGCCTGGTCCGCACCTCCGGCGGCTACGGCCTGCCCGTCGCCGACGGCGAACTGGACCTGCTGCGGTTCCGGTCGCTCCGCGAGGACGCGCACCGCTCGGCCCGGCGGGACGACCGGGTGAAGGCCGTCGAGTTGCTGGTCCAGGCGCTGGACCTGTGGCATGGCCCCGCCGCCTCCGGCATCCCGGTCGAGGTGCGGGCCCTGCCGGTCTTCACCGCCGTCGACGACGAGCATGTCGCCGCGGTGAAGGAGGCGGCCGCGTACGTGCCCGCGGCGGGCGGCGCGCTGACCGAGCGGGTGCTGTGCACCCTGCGGCGGGCCGCCTCCCACCACCCCTTCGACGAGGCACTGCAGGCTCGCCTCGTCGAGGTCCTGTCCGCGGCGGGCCGGCAGGCCGAGGCGCTGGAGACGTACCGGGTCGTCCGGGCGCGCATGGCCGAGGAGCTCGGCATCGAACCCGGCCCCGAACTGCGCGCGGCACAGCGCGGCGCACTCGGCCACACGCGGCAGCCGCGGACGCCCCCGACCCACACGGCCACCGACACGACGACCGGCACAACGACCGGTTCGGCCACCGGCACAACGACCGGCACCCCAAGCACCACGCTCACCGACACGACGACCGGCACACCAACCAGCACGGCCACCGACGCAACGACCGGCACACCAACCAGCACAGCCACCGGCACAACGGCCGGTTCGGCCACCGGCACGGCCGAATCCGCCCCGGCCCCCGTCGGCGTCCCGGACCCGGTGCGCCCCGCCCAACTCCCCCGCGCGCTCTGCGCCTTCACCGGTCGCGGCGCCGAGCTGGAGCAGTTGGAGGCCCTGGTGCCCGGTCCGGGCGAGGCTGCCCGCACCGTCGTCCTCAGCGGCATGGCCGGCGTCGGCAAGACCACGCTCGCCGTGCACTGGGCCAACCGGCTCGCCGCCCGCTTCCCGGACGGACAGCTCTACGTCGACCTGCGCGGCTTCCATCTGAGCGGGGCGGCGATGAGCGGGGCCGAGGCCCTGCGTGCCCTGCTCGACGCCTTCGGCGTACCCGTGGGCCGTATCCCCTCGGAGCTGCCGGCGCAGGCCGCGGCCTACCGGACGCTCCTGGCCGGCCGGCGCGTCCTCGTGGTCCTGGACAACGCCCTCGACTCCGAGCAGGTACGTCCGCTGCTGCCCGCCCCGGACGGCTGCCTGGCCGTCGTCACCAGCCGGCACCAGCTCCAGGGGCTCATGGCCGTGGAAGGCGCTCATCCGGTCACCCTCGGCCCCCTGGACGAGACCGAGGCCCGCGCGCTCCTCGTCCGCAGGCTGGGCGCGGACCGGGTCGGCCGTGAGGAGGAGGCGGCCGCCGAGATCATCGGCCTCTGCGAGCGGCTGCCACTGGCACTGGCCATCGTGAGTGCCCGCGCGGCGCTCAACCCCGGCTACCGGCTGGCCGCCATCGCCGGGGAACTGCGGGCGAGCCACGGCAGCCTCGACGCGTTCACGGGGGAGCCGCCGCTGGCCGACGCCCGCTGCGTCTTCTCCTGGTCCTACCAGGCCCTGTCGTCCGAGGCGGCCAGGCTGTTCCGGCTGCTGGCCCTGCACCCGGGCCCCGACTGCTCGGCCGCCGCCGCGGCCGCTCTGAGCGGCGTCCGGGTACGCCAGGTACGGCCCCACCTCACCGAACTGGTCAGGGCCCATCTGCTCTTCGAGAACGAACCCGGGCGGTTCTCCTCCCACAGCCTGCTGCGCGCCTACGCCACGGAACTGGTCGAGGAGTTCGACGACCCCCGGGACGCCGACGCGGCGGTCACCCGCGTCCTCGGCCACTACCTGCACAGTGCCCACAACGCCTCGGCCGTCCTGGCCCCGCACCGGGAGACTATCGACCTGCGCCGAGCGGCGCCGCACACCCTGCCGGAACGGTTCCCCGACCAGCGGACCGCGGCCGACTGGTTCGACCGGGAACGCTCGGTGCTGCTGGCCGCCGTGGAGCAGGGCGGGCGCCACGGGGACGGCGCCTCAGGCTGGCAGCTGGCCGCCGTACTGGAGCTGTACCTGGACCGCAACGGACGCTGGCAGCAGCAGCGGACGATCCAGACCGCCGCCGTCGCGGCGGCGCGGCGCGGCGGCGACCTGCTGGGCCAGGCGCACGGCCACCGGGCCCTGGGGTTCGCCCTGAGCCGGCTCGGCCAGTGGGAGGGCGCGGACGAACACCTGCGGCGCGCGCTGGGGCTGTTCGAGGAACTCGGCGACACCCGGGGCCGGGCCCGCGTCCTGCGCTACCGGGCGTTCGTCGCCAACCGGCACGGACAGCACGCCGACGCGCTGGAGCACTACCGGTCGGCGCTGGAGCTGTACCGCTCGGCCGGACACCTGAACGGTGAGGCCGCCGTCCACAACGAGGTGGGCTGGACCCGTCTGCTGCTGGGCGAGTACGACAGGGCCGTCGAGGAGTGCGGCCGGTCCCTCGCGATCCACCGGGAGACCGGCGACCCCAACGGCGAGGCCGCGGCGTGGGACAGCCTCGGCGTCGCCTCGCAGCGGCTGGGTCACCTCGACCGGGCGCTCGACGCCTTCCGGAACGCGCTGGCGCTGTACCGGAAGGTCCGGGACTCCTACCTGGAGGCGGACACCCTCGTCCACATCGCCGACACGCACCTGGCCGCGGGCCGCACCGGTGGCGCGGCCCGCACGCTGGGGCAGGCGCTGGGCATCCTGGAGGCCATCGGCCACCCGGACGCCGACGGTGTCCGCGACAGGCTGCGGGAACTGGGCTGAACCGGGCGGCGGGCGGGGACCGTGTATCGCCCGGGCGTGTGCCGAGTGCTCGCGAACCTGGTTCCGGACCGCGTGGCGGACGGCCGCGGAAACACCGCGCGAGGCCGACTGCTGCGGAAGCACCGCGCCACGCCGACGGCTGCGGAAGCACCGCGCTGGGCGCGGCCCGGCCGCTGACGGGCCGCCGTCGCCCCGGCGGGCCCGCCGTCAGAATCCCGTCAGGATTCCGGTCCGCGCCTCTGCCACGATCGCCGGACACGCTGCTTCCGACAGGAACTTCGCCGAAGCAGGCACGAAACGCGTCGTGCCCGTCGGCACCGGACCTCGAACACGGTCCGGCCGGCGCACCGCCTCGCCCCGTCCTTCTGCGATCCCGCCCCTGCCCGGCCGCCACCCGGCCGGAGCCGCCGGTGCGAGCGGCGTCGACGGGCAGAACCTTCTCACCGGGATCGACATGACCTGCGCAGTGGCTTCGGCCGAGCCCGTGTCCGCGCACCGCGGGCACCATCTGCGGGTGCTGGCGGCCGACCACGCCAAGCCGCTCCTCGCCTACACCGAACGCATCCTGGGCGACCGCCACCTGGCGGAGGACATCGTCCAGGAGACCCTGATACGCGCCTGGCACCACGCCGACCGGCTGTGCGCCAACGAAGGTTCGGTACGCGGCTGGCTGCTCACCGTGGCCCGCAACCTGGCCATCGACCGCGTCCGCAGCGCCCACGCCCGCCACGAGTCCCCGGGCACGGCGCACCAGGGCGTCGTCCAGCACGACCACGGCGACACGGTCGCGGACTCCGTCGACACCGCGGCCCTGCTGCGCAACCTCTCTCCGGAACACCGGGAAGTCCTCGTCCACACCTATCTGCACGACAGAACCGTGCAGGAGACCGCCCGGATCCTCGGCGTCCCCGCGGGCACCGTCAAATCGCGCCGCCACTACGCCCTGCGCCAGCTCCGCAACCGGGTCGCGGCGAGGGCGGCCGCGGCCTGAGCCGTGCCGGGCGCGTCCTCGGACCGGGGTCGCTCCCCAGTGCGAGCGGGCGGGCTCGGGTGTGGAATGTCTCCGGCCGGCGCCCATGACGCCGACGATCGGCGGATACGAGGAGGCGGCGGTGGCGGGATCCGGGGCTCTGCGGATGACGGATCACGCCGGGGTCCCGCTCACCCACGCCCGGCCACGGGTCAACGGGGTGGACCTGCACTGCGCGACGGGCGGCAGTGGCGACCCGGTCGTCCTGATCCACGGCGTGCCGAAGACCATGTTCTTCTGGCGCCACGTCATCCCGCTGCTCACGCCCCACCACACGGTCGTCGCGCTGGACCTGCGGGGGTTCGGCGGCTCCGGACGGCCGGTGACCGGGTACGACACGCAGACCCTGGCCGCCGACGTCGTCGCGCTCATGGCGGCGCTGGGGCACGACCGGTACCGGGTGGTGGGCGAGGACTGGGGCGCGGCGGTGGCCTACGCCGTGGCGGCCTTCCACCGGCAGCGGGTCGTCCAGCTCGTGTTCCAGGAGACGAGACTGCCCGGTCTCCCGGTCCCGGACCTCGGGCCGCTCGACGCCGAGGATCCCCGTACCGGCTGGCACCGCTCGTTCTTCGGCCTGCCGCACTACCCCGAGTTGCTGTTGGCCGGCCGTGAGCGCGCCTTCTGGACCTACTTCATGCGGCGGATCATGTGGGATCCGAGCGCGTACACGGACGCCGACGAGGACGAGTACACCCGGGGCCTGGAGGAACCGGGCGGCAGCCACGCGGTGTTCGAGCTGTACCGGGCCACCGGGACCGACGCGGCCCAGAACCGGCCGCAGTTCGCCGTCCCGCTGGAATGCCCGGTGCTGGCCGTCGGCGGCCGCGCCTACCTCGCCTCGGAGCCGGCGGAGCAGATGGCCCAGGTGGCGCTGGACGTGACGCCGGTGGTGATCGAGCGGGCGGGGCACAACATCCCGCTGGAGGCCCCCGCGGAACTCGGCCGCCGTTACCTGGACTTCTTCGCGACCTCGGAGCGATGACGGTCCCCGAGGGCTGTCCCGTGGGCGCGATCCCGCCGGTGATCCGTGCCGGTTCGATTCGGGGTCCGAGCCGGTGCGATTCCGGGCCGGCAGCCGCGTGGATCTGCCTCTTGGGGCCTTCGGACCACCCGATCGAGCAGCGTGCGGTGTTCGGCCATGGCGGTTCGGCCGACCGGCTCCGTAGCATCCGATCGGCCTATCGGTCATCGCTTCGGGTGCATGGACAGGCGATCAAGTCCAACCAGAATGTTGAACGATAAACCACTCATTGCCGACCGCTGCTTTCGCGCTGGCTTGCGCCGCTCATTGAAGGCTCGTTCCAACCGTCCTGAAGCCTTCTCGCGACATCACGCAAATCTTCCGCAGAACAAGAGCTGCCGCTCGGCACTTCGCCGCGCCGCCCGGCATACGGGCGGCCGGAACGGAACGCGCCTTGGAGAACAGTGCATGAACCGCAAGACTTTGGTGCTGGCAGCAGTGGCCGGCCTGCTCGCGCCGGTCGTCACCGCGTGCGGCGGAACCGAGGGCGGGGGCGGCGGCGCGATCGTCGTCGGGACCACCGACAGATTCACGGCCACCAAGGAGGCCCCGGCTCCCCTCGACCCGGCCTACACCTACGACACCAACTCCTGGAACCTGCTGCGCCAGACGGTTCAGACGCTGATGATCGAGCCCAAGGGCGAGGGATCGCCGGTGCCCGAGGCGGCCGAGCACTGCGGCTTCACCGACCGCGGGGACGAACGCTACGTCTGCACCCTGCGCGAGGGGCTGCAGTTCGCGGACGGTGACAGGATCACCGCCGCGATCGTGAAGAGTTCCATCGAGCGGTCGTTGCGCATCAACGCGGACACCGGTGTCGCGGCCCTGCTGAACACCATCGACACCATCGAGACCCAGGGCGACCGCGACATCGTCTTCCACCTCAAGGCGGCCGACGCCACCTTCCCGTACAAGCTGACGACCCCGGTCGCGGGCATCGTCAACCCCAAGGACTACGCCGGGAACAAGCTCCGCGACGGCTTCGCGGTCGACGGCTCCGGCCCGTACACCTTCCAGGCCGACGTGAAGGACGACACCGTCACGGCGGTCACCTTCACCAAGAACCCCCGATACCGGGGCAGTCTGAAGACGAACAACGACAAGGTCGTGCTGCGGGTCTTCGACGACGCGGACGCCATGGGCACCGCCATCGGCAAGGGCGACATCGACGTCATGATCCGCACCATGTCGCCGGCGCAGATCGACAAGCTCGACGAAGGCACCGACGAGCACGTCAGCCTCGTCGAGATGTCGGGACTGGAAATCCGCTACCTCGGCTTCGACACCGACGCGCCCACCGCCGGGACCAAGGCCGTCCGGCAGGCGATGGCCCAGCTCGTCGACCGCGCCGACCTGGTCTCCAAGGTCTACGGCTCCCAGGCCGAGCCCCTCTACTCGCTGGTCCCGGCCACCCTGACCGGGCACTCCAACTCGTTCTTCAACAAGTACGGCGACCCGAGCACCGCCAAGGCGAAGGACATCCTCGCGAGAGCGGGCGTCACCACTCCGGTGAAACTCACGATGCACTACACCACCGACCACTACGGGTCGGCCACGAAGCAGGAGTTCGAGGTGCTGCGCAGGCAGCTCGACGCGAGCGGCCTCTTCGACATCACCATCCAGGGCACCCCGTGGGCGAACTTCAGCACCAATGAACGCAAGGGCGACTACGGCGTCTACGGCATGGGCTGGTTCCCCGACTTCCCCGACGCCGACAACTTCATCGCGCCCTTCCTCGACAAGGACAACTTCCTGGCCTCGCCCTACTCGAACAAGACCATCCAGCGGTCCCTGATCCCCGAGACGAGGCGGGAGGCCGACCGCCTGAGCGCCGCGAGAGTGCTCACCCAGATCCAGGACACCGTCGCCGACGACGTGCCCGTACTGCCGCTGTGGCAGGGGAAGCAGTACGTGGCCGCCCGGGACGACATCACGGGTACCTCGTACGCCATCAACTCCTCGTCCGTGCTCCAGCTCTGGGAACTCGGGCGCGGCCTGAGCGAATAGCCGCAGGACGGCCCCGGCACCCGCGGCCCGTCCGCCCGTCCGCCCGTCCGCCGGCGATTCGGCGAGCAGAAGACATGAGTGTGGCGGGGGGCCCCCCCCGGGGGGGGGGCCCCCGGGGGGGGGGGGGGGGGCCGCCGGCCCCCCCCCCCCCCCCCCCCCCGCGCCCCCCCCCCCCCCCCCCCCCCCCCCCCCCCCCCCCCCCCCCCCCCCCCCCC